>CAVPDA010000018.1:0-723535 GCA_963702495.1 uncultured beta proteobacterium
GGAGCCGGCGTAGACGCCTGCCGCTGCCACGAACCGCGTCGAGGCCGCGCAGCGGCGCAGCCACGAGATCGTCTTCATCGATGAGCGCGTGCCCGACTGGCAGGCGCTGGTCAACGAACTGGTGAGCCACAACGACGGCTCGCGCGAGGTAGAGATCTTCCTGCTCGATCCGCACCGCGATGGCGTCGCGCAGATCAGCGAAGTGCTCGGCCAGCGCCAGGGCATCGGCGCGGTGCATCTGATCTCGCACGGTAGCGCAGGAAACGTCGAACTGGGCAGCGGCGCGCTCGACTTCGACACCCTGCTCACACGGGCCACACAGGTCAAGGCCTGGGGCGATGCCCTGACCGACAACGCCGACCTGCTGATCTACGGCTGCGATGTCGCGGCCACGCAGGATGGCCAGGCGCTGATCACGGCCCTGTCCAAACTCACCGGCGCGGACGTGGCGGCGAGCGACGACCCGACCGGTTCAGCCGCGCTGGGCGGCGACTGGAACTTCGAATACCACTCCGGCGTCATTCAGTCCTCGCTCGCCATCAATTCCTACGACCAGATGAATTGGCAGGGCGTGTTGCAACCTACACCGTCACCAACACGAACAACTCGGGCGCAGGCTCGCTCCGCCAGGCGATCCTCGATGCGAATGTCAATGCCGGGGCCGACAACATCACCTTCAACATCGCCGGCACCGGCACGCACACCATCTCCCCGACCTCGGCACTGCCGGGATCACGGGCACGGTGACGCTCGACGCCACCACCGACGACAGCTTTGCTGCCAACGCCAACCGGCCGGCGATCATTCTCGACGGCGCGAACGCGCCGGCAGCTTCACCTGCGACGGCCTGGTGTCACCTCGACCGCGGACGGCAGCACGATCCGCGGCCTCGTGATCCGCGACTTCAGCGGCGGATGGCATCGAGATCCAGGCAGGATCGGACGGCAACACGATCGCCGGCAACTACATCGGCCGTTTCAACACCGGCGGAACCGCGCCGCGGGCCAGGCCAACGACTACGAAGGCATATAGGTCGTCGGCGCCAACAACACCATCGGCGGCACGACGGCCGCCGACCGCAACGTGATCTCTGGCAACAGCTCCTACGGCGTGCGCATCGAGTTCGGCACGGCCACGGGCAACCTCGTCATTGGCAACTACATCGGCACCGACGTCGACCGGCACGGTCGACATGGGAAACACCTACACCGGCGTGGGCATTGGCGAAGCGGCCAACAACACGGTCGGCGGCACCAGCGCGGGCCAGCGCAACCTGATCTCGGGCAACAACGAGGCGGGTGTCGAGCTCTGGGGAGCGGGCGCCACCGGCAACCGCGTGCTGGGCAACTGGATCGGCTTGAACGCCAGCGGCGCGACCACCTTGGGCAACACCTGGGCCGGCGTGTGGCTCAACTCCGGTGCGGCCGGCAACACCATCGGCGGCACGGCGGCAGGCAGCGGCAACATGATCGCGGGGCAGACCGCCGGAGACGGCATCGAGCTGCGTAACGATGCGGGCGCGAACAACGCCATTCTCGGCAACAGCATCTACTCCAACTCCGAGAGCGGGATCGATCTCATCGACAACGGCATTACCGCCAATGACGCGGGCGACGCCGACACCGGCGCCAACAACCTGCAGAACTTTCCGGTGTTGACCAGCGCCAACGCCAACGCGGCGGGCACCACGATCGCAGGCACGTTCGACAGCAACGCCAGCACCACCTACCGCATCGAGTTCTTCGCCAACCGGCCGAGCGTCGCCGATGCGGCCAACGGCGAAGGCGAGCGCTACCTCGGCTTCTCACCAGTCACGACCGACGGCTCGGGCAACGCGACGATCAACACCACGCTTGCCAACGTCTGGGTCAACAGCGGCGACCGCATCACCGCTACCGCGACGGTCGATCTGGGCGGCGGCAACTACGGCAGCACGTCGGAGTTCGCCGCCAACGTCACCGCCGACCTCGACCGGGCATCATCGTCGTCGAACACGACCAGCGACACGAGCGACGGCACCACCACTTCGATCACCAACCTCGGCAACAACCGCGGCGCCGACGGGCGCATCAGCCTGCGCGAGGCGATCGCCGCGGCCAACAACACCGCCAACGGCGGCACGCCGGACAAAATCGTCTTCGCGATCGACGGCAGCGGGCCCCATACGATCAACGTAGGCAGCGCGCTCCCGACGATCAGCCAAGCGCTCATCATCGATGGGTCCTCGGAGCCCGACTACGTGACCAACGGCAACCGGCCGATCGTGGTGCTCGATGGCAACGGCCTCGCCGCCGACGGCCTGGTGCTTTCGGGCACCGCCGACGGCAGCGCGATCCGCGGTCTGGTAATCCGCGATTTCGGCACAACCACCTCGCACGACGGCATCGAAATCCAGGCTGGCTCCACCAACAACACGATCGCCGGCAACTACATCGGCCGGCTAACCGCGACGGGCGCCGATGTGGGCGCCGCCGAAGCCAACACCGGCCAAGGCATCAACATCCTCGGCGCCAACAACACGATCGACGGCAACGTGATCTCCGGCAACTGGGCCGGCGTCTTGTTCAGCGGCAGCGGAGCCTCGGGCAACGTGGTCGTGCGGAATTTGATCGGGACGGACGCCACCGGAACCGTCCTGATCGGCAACAGCAGCAACGGCGTCGATATCGGCGGCGGCGCCCCGAACAACACCATCGGTGGCGTCGGCGCGGGCAACGTCATTGTCGGCAGCGGCAACGACGGCATCACGATCTGGGGCGCAGGAGCCAGCGGCAACAAGGTACAGGGCAACACCATCGGCACCGATCCCACGGGCACCCTGAACTGGGGCAACAGCGGTTGGGGCGTCATCGTCACCGTCGGCGGGACCGGAAACATCATTGGCGGCGCGAATCCAGGTGAAGGCAACGTGATTGCCTTCAACAACAAGGACGGTGTTTCAATCGACGATGCGTCGGCGGTAAACAACTCGATCCTGGGCAACTCGATCTACGGCGACACGGATTCCGGGATCGACCTGGGCACCGCTGGCGTCACCGCCAACGACGCCAATGACGCCGACACCGGCGCGAACAACCTGCAGAACTTTCCGGTGCTGACTACCGTCAAGACGTCGGGCGGTAACACGCTGGTTGTCGGCTCACTGAACAGCACGGCCAACACCACTTTCCGCATCGAGTTCTTCAGCAGCCCGACCGGCGATGGCACGGGTTACGGGGAAGGCCAGACATACCTGGGCGCAGCCACGGTCACCACCGACAGCAGCGGCAATGCCTCGATCGCCACCGTGCTGGCCGGCGTGTCGGTCACCACGGGCCATGCGGTCTCCGCGACCGCTACGGTGGACCTTGGCGCAGGCAGTTACGGTAGCACAAGTGAGTTTGCCCAGAACATCACCCCTGCGACGACCAATGTCGCCCCGATCATCACGAACTTGGCGAGCGACCGCTTGGACTACACCGAAGGGGCCATCGCGACGCCCATCGACCTGAACGGCAACTCCAGCGTCATCGACGTTGATTCGTTGGACTTCAACTCAGGGACCCTGACGGTCTCGTTCACGGCCGGCAGCGACAGCGCTGAGGACGTGCTGGGGATTCGCAGCCAAGGTACGGGCGCCGGCCAGATTGGTGTTTCCGGGTCCAACGTCACTTACGGCGGCACCACCATCGGCACCTTAACCGGCGGCTCGGGCGGCAGCAACCTGGTCGTCACCTTCAACGCTAACTCGACCCCCGCGGCCGCGACGGCCTTGGTCCAGAACATCACCTACCAGAACACGGACACGGGCGCGCCCACCGGCGGCATTCGCACCGTGCGTTTCGTGCTGACCGATGGCGACGGCGGGACGAGCGCTAACTACGACACCTACGTGACCGTCAAGGGTGGCATGGGTGTCTGGGCCAACAACAACACGACCCCGGAATACGCCGTCTGGAGTGGCAGTGCGTTCGGTACCGATGCCAACTCCCAAGCGGTCGGCCAATGGGTAATCGTGGAAACCGCCGAGGCGCCCACGCGGACCGAGATCATCGCGGTGGGCATGGATGCCGCGGGCGTCATCGCCGGTCAGATGTGGAACGGCAGCAGCTGGAGCGCCCTGCCGTTCGGCAACCTGGTCGATCTCAGCGTCAGCAGTTACTGGAGCTTCGACGTCGCCTACGAGCAGCAGAGCGGCCGGGCGCTGCTCGTTTGGGACAACGGCACCACCGGTTCGGCCAGCATCTCCTATCGCGTGTGGGACGGGGCCGCCTGGTCCAGCGCTCAAACGATCACCACGCCCCTTTCCGGCGAGGCCCGGCAACTGCGGCTCGCCGCCGATCCCGGGTCGAACGAACTGGTCCTGGTGGCCACCAATTCGGCCAAGCAGTCCTACGCGCTGGTCTGGAACGGAACAAGCTGGGGCAATTCCCAGATCCTCGACAACAGCGCCACGGGGGCCGACCTGTACGACGCCAGCGTGGCGTATGAGAGCCACAGCGGCGACGCACTCGTCCTGTTTGCTGATCCAGCCAACGCAAGACAGCTCGCGTATACGCACCTGGGACGGCGCGACGTGGAGCGGCGAGTCGACCTTGTCGGCCGGTCTAACGGCGACGTGAGGTTCACGACGCTGGCCTCGGACCCGACGAGCGACCGGATCGCCGTCGGCGTGCTGAGCGCAAACAACGAAGTCTGGTTCTCGGTGTGGGACGGCTCCACCTGGGGATCCAGCATCACCGCCACCACCACGGCCGCCACCAACGCAGCCCCGGCCATGGCGGTGGCCTTCGAGAGCAGCAACAGCCAACTGCTCGCCGTCTGGGGCATCAGCGGCAACAACGCCGTGCAGTACAACACCTGGAGCGCGGCCGGCGGCTGGGGAACCGCCGCGGCAGGCCCCAACGTCGGTGCCGTACCCAACGCGCTGCGGTTGAGTCCCGGATCCGAACTCCGACGACATCATGCTGGGCTCGCACGACGCTGGCCGCGACGTGAACTACACCTTCTGGAACGGTTCCGCCTGGGGCGCGGCGACCCGAGAGGACCACCGATTCCGGGACGACGACCGGCCTGCCGCTGGATTTCGTCTGGCAAGACAACAACCGCGCGCCGGTGATCGGCACGACCGCCTTCTCGACGGCCGAAAACATCGCGACGGTGGGCACGGCCGTGGCGACCGATGCGGACGCGAATCCTCTGACCTATTCCATCATCGGCGGGGCCGATGCCGCCAAGTTCACCATCGGGGCGAACACCGGCGTGCTGTCCTTCCTCACGCCGCCTGATTTCGATAGCCCGACTGATTCCGGCGGCAACAATGTCTACGACGTGATCATCAAAACGAGCGACCAGACGGGCGGGACCGACAGCCAGGCCATCGCGGTCACAGTGACCAATCTGAACGAGGCGCCCACTTTCACCACCGGCGCCGGGACCGGCAAGGTCACGACCAACGTGTCGAGCTTCTGGGACGGAGCGTCCGCGACCCTGATCCAGCCTGACGGCAAGATCGTGATCGCGGGATCTCTCAATAACGGCTCGACGACCGAGCCCTACGTGGCCCGCTACAACGCGGACGGCACGCTGGATCCCGGCTTCGGACCGGCCGGCAACGGGGTCTTCGCCTTCTCGATCCAGCCGTCCAACGACGGGCTGTATGCCATGGCACTTCAGTCCGACGGCAAGATCCTGGTCGCCGGTTATGCGCACAACGGGTTGAACAACGATTTCGCGGTCGTCCGCCTCAACACCAACGGCACGCTCGACACAAGCTTCGACAGCGACGGAATCAGGCTGATCGACATCGCCGGAGGCGACGACACCGCGCGAGGGATCGCCGTGCAGTCCGACGGCAAGATCGTCGTGGCCGGCGTCGCCGCGGTCGCCGGCAACAACGACTTCGCCGTGGTCCGGCTGAATGCCGACGGCAGCCTGGACACGACCTTCGACACCGACGGCAAAGTCACCACGGCGATCGGTGCCGGCGCCGACGAAGCCCGGGGGCTGGCGATCCAGACCGGCGGCAAGATCGTGCTCGCCGGCTACAGCCATAACGGCACGAACGAAGACGTGGCGCTGGTGCGCTACAACACCGATGGCAGCCTCGACACGAGTTTCGACAGCGATGGCAAACGCACGGTGGCCGTCGGCTCGGGCTACGACACGGCAAATGCCGTGGCCCTGCAGTCCGACGGCAAGATCGTGGTGGCCGGGGATTCGCTGATCTTGGGAACTCCCGATTTCACCGTGATGCGATTCAACGCCGATGGCAGCCTCGACACCAGCTTCGACTCGGACGGCATCGCGACCACGGCGGTCGGCGGGTCAAGCGACTACAGCAGGGCGCTGGTGATCCAATCCGATGGCCGGATCGTGGTCGTGGGCGAGTCGTTCAACGGCTCCAACAACGATATCGCCGTTGTGCGGTACAACTCGGACGGCAGTCTCGACACGACCTTCGACTCCGACGGGAAACTGACGACGGCCATCGGGTCGAGTATTGATACGGCCTCCGGCGTGGCGGTGCAGTCGGACGGCAAGATTGTGGCCGCCGGTTATGCGACCTTCGCCGACGCCTATACGGCGCTGGTGCGGTACAACGCCAACGGCAGTCTCGACACGAGCTTCGGTGCCACCAGCACGCTGAACGGCGCACCCACGTACGTCGAAAATGGCGCGGCGGTGGTACTGGACGCCGATGTCCAGGTAATCGATCCCGAGCTCGGCGCGGCCGGCAACTACAGCGGCGCCATCCTCACGCTCAGTCGCCACGGCGGTGCCAACGCGCAGGACACTTTCTCGGCCACCGGCAACCTGTTGTCCCTGACGCAGGGCGCCAACCTGGTCCTCTCCGGGGTGACCATCGGCACCGTGACGACCAACAGCGGCGGCACGCTGCTGCTGACCTTCAACGGCAACGCCACGCAGGCGCGGGTGAACGAGACCCTGCGCTCCATAGCCTACGCCAACAGCAGCGACGCCCCGCCGGCTTCCGCGCAGATCAACTGGACGTTCAGCGACGGCAACAGCGGCGCACAGGGCCCGGGCGGAGCATTCGCCGTCACCGGCAGCACCACCGTCAGCATCACCCCGGTCAACGACGCGCCCGGCATGCCGGGCGTGTCGCTAGGCTCGACCAGCGAGGATGCCACCAAGACCTGGCTGGTCTCCACCTTCACCAGCGGCGCCTGGGATGCGGATACGGGCGCACTGAAAGGGCTCGCCATCGTCGGCGCCGACAACAGCAAGGGCACCTGGCAGTACACGCTGAACGGTACAGACTGGTTCGCCGTCGGCAGCGTCTCCACCAGCAATGCGCTACTGCTCGCCGCCGATGCGACGTCGGCATTCCGCTTCGTGCCCAACGCCAGTTGGAACGGCACAACCGGCATGCTGCAGTACAAGGCGTGGGACCAGACCACCGGCACCGCCGGCACCTATGTCGATGCAAGTGTCAGCGGCGGAACGACGGCGTTCTCCGGGACATCGGGATCAGCCCTGCAGGTCACTCCCGTCAACGACGCGCCCACGGCCTTGTCTGCGGGCGTCAGCCTCGGTGCGATTGCCGAGGACACGGCCGACCCGGCCGGGGCGACGGTGTCCACGCTGTTCGCCGCCACCTTCAGCGACGCCAAGGACCAGGTCACGGGCGGTTCCTCCGCCAACAACTTCGCCGGAATGGCCATCGTCGCCAACACGGCCGATGCCGCGACCCAGGGCAAGTGGCAGTGGCATAACGGCACCAGCTGGGTCAACATCAGCACCTCGGTGTTCAACCTCCGGCGCGCTGACCCTGGCACCCACCACCCTCGTCCGTTTCCTGCCGAACGCCGACTACAACGGCAGCCCCGGCGGTTTGACCGTTCGCCTCGTCGATGATTCCTCGGGCGCGGTCACCAATGGCGGCACGGTTAACGTTGGTACCGGCGGTGGCACCAGCCGGTACAGCGATGCCGCCAACGCCGTCACGCTTGGGACGAGCATCACCCCGGTCTACGACGCGCCGCCCAGCATCCAGATCGTGGCAGTTTCGCCGCTGACTCCGGTGGGTGACGAGGTGCGGGGCAACACCACCACCACCGACGTGCAGCGCACCTACGCCACACAGCATCAGAGTGTGGCTCGCGACGCGGCCGGCAATTCGGTCGTCGTGTGGACCAGCGCCAATCAGGACGGCAGTTCGGACGGCGTGTACGCCCAGCGTTACGACGCCCAAGGCAACGCAGTGGGTGGTGAGTTCCGCGTCAACACCACGACCGCGCAGACCCAGACGTATGCGACCGTGGCCATGGCGCCGACCGGCGAGTTCGTCGTCACCTGGAGCGACAGCACGGCCGATGGGGGTGGATATGGCATCTACGCCCAGCGCTACAACGCGGCTGGAGTAGCCCAGGGCGGCGAGTTCCGCGTCGAACAGCACCACTTCCGACAATCAATACTACTCGTCGGCAGCGATGGACGCGGCGGGGAACTTCGTCATCGTCTGGGAGAGCTTCAACCAGGACGGGAGCGGCAGCGGCATTTACGGCCAGCGCTACAGCGCGGCCGGCATAGCTCAGGGCGGCGAGTTCCGCGTCAACACCACGACGTTCGGCAATCAGATCGACGCTTCGGTGGCGATGGATGCGGCGGGCAACTTCGTCATCGCCTGGACGGACAATACCCAGGATGGCAACAACGGCGGTGTCTATGCCCAGCGGTACGATGCCAACGGCGTCGCGCAGGGCGGCGAGTTCCGCGGCAACACCACCACACTCGGCGACCAGCGGTACGCATCGGTGGACATGAGCGCCTCCGGCGCCTTTGTCATCACCTGGTCGAGTGACGGCCAGGACGGGAGCGGCTACGGCGTCTTCGCCCAGCGGTATAGCTCGGCAGGCGTGGCGCAGGGCGGAGAGATCCAGGTCAACACCACCACCTTGGCCTTCCAGGGCTACAGCGATGTGGCGCTGGATCCCCTGGGGAATTTCGTCATCACTTGGTCATGTTCTCAAAAGGATGGGAATGGTTCAGCGGTGGTCGGGCGGCAGTTCGCGGCCGACGGGACACCCTCGAGCGCAGAGTTCATCGTCAACACCACGACTTCGGGCAATCAGATCGACGCCTCGGTGGCCGTGGACGGACTGGGCCGGTTCGTGGTGGTGTGGAGCGGGAACGGCGCCGGGGATACCGACGGCGTTTTCCTTCGCCGCTACGAGCCGGTGACCACCGAGGCGGGCGGCACGGCCGTTTTCCAGGTGGCGCTCGCCACCCAGCCGGTCGCCAATGTCACCATCGGCCTGAGCCTCAGTGATGGCACCGAGGCCAGCCTCTCGGTCCCGAGCCTGACCTTCACCGCCGCCAACTGGAACACACCCCAGATCGTCACCGTCACCGGGCTCGACGATTCCCTCGACGATGGTGACGTGGCCTATAGCCTGATCACGGCGGCGGCCAGCAGCGCCGACCCGAACTACAACGGTCTCACCGCCGCTGATGTGGCGTTGGTGAACCTTGACGACACCGACACCGCCGGCATCACGGTCAGCACCCGCGATGGCGCGGAAACCCGGGTGAATACCACCACCGCTGATACCCAGTATGCCTGGACGGCCAAATCGCTGGCCACCGATGCCAGCGGCAATGCCGTGATCGTCTGGGCCAGCGGCGGTGCAGCTCCCTTTGCCATTTACGCCCAACGGCTGGATGCCAGTGGTGCCAAGGTTGGCCCCGAGATACAGGTTAACACCAATACAACTCCCGAACAGTTCGAGCCGGCGGTGGCCATGGCCGCCAACGGCGACTTCGTGGTGGTCTGGACCAGTGACGTCCAGGACGGCGACGGCTACGGCGTTTATTGCCAGCGCTTCAACTCGGCGGGTGTGGCCCAGGGAGGGGAATTCCGGGTCAACACCACCACGGCCAGCGAGCAGTCCGGACCTGTGGTCGCCATGGATGATACCGGCAACTTCGTAATTGCCTGGACCAGCTATGACGCCGCAACAGGCTCCGACCCCGATGTCCATTTTCAGCGCTACAACTCGGCGGGCGTGGCACAAGGCGGTGAAACCCGCGTTAACACCAATACAAGCAATTATCAGATTGATCCGGTCATCGCCATGAACGGCTCAGGCCAGTTTGTGGTGGTTTGGGAAAGCAAATACCAGGATGGCAACGAAGCGGGCGTCTACGGTCAGCGGTTCGATGCGGCCGGCAACACGATCAGCACAGAGTTCCAAGTCAACACCTACACGACTGGGGATCAGTACAACCCGAGCGTGGCCATGGACGATAGCGGCGCTTTTGTAGTCGCCTGGGATAGCAATGGCCAGGATGGCAGCGCCCAGGGGGTCTATCTGCAACGTTTTGACGCGGCCGGCAACAAGGTCGGCACCGAGATCCGGGCCAACACCTATACCACCGGCAGCCAGTTGGGTTCAGCGGTCGCCTTTGATCCGGCCGGCGGTTTCGTGGTGGCCTGGACCAGTATGAACCAGGATAACGGCACGATGGGCGTTTACGGCCAACGGTTCTCGGCCGCTGGTGCCACCCTTGGGACAGAGTTCCGGATCAACACCACCTCGGCTGACATCCAGCGCGAGCCGTCCGTGGCCTTCGGGCAGCAGGGCCGCTTGCTGGTGGCCTGGGCAGGTAACGGACCGGGCGACGACTCGGGCGTGTTCCTGCAACGCTACCTGCCGACCTTCACCACCGAGGCTGGCCACACCACCACCTTCACCGTGGTGCTCGACTCGCAGCCCACTGACGACGTCACCATCGCCATCGCCACCAGCGACGCCACCGAGTCCACGGTTTCGACGCCGAGTCTGACCTTCACCGCCGCCAACTGGAATACGCCGCAGGTGGTGACAGTCACCGGCCTGCAGGACTTCATCAACGACGGCGACATCATCTTCAGCGTGCTCACCGGCACGGCCAGCAGCGCTGATCCCAACTACAACGGCCTCGACCCGGCCGATGTGGTGCTGGCCAACCTGGCGGTGGCGAACTTGGCTCCGGTCAACACCGTTCCCTCCACTCAGACCATGAACGAGGACGGGACCCTGGTTTTTTCGGTAGCCAACGGCAACCTCATTTCGATCAGCGACGCCGATGCCGGCAGCAATACGCTGCAGGTGACGCTTACCGGGACGAACGGCACGCTTACGCTCGCGGGCACCACCGGGCTCAGCTTCACAGTGGGCGACGGCGCGGCCGACGCGACGATGACGTTCACGGGTAGCGTGGCGAGCATCAATGCCGCGCTGGCGGGTATGAGCTTCAGCCCCACCGCCAATTTCAACGGCGCCGCGAGCCTGCAGATCGTCACCAACGACCTCGCCAACAGTGGCACCGGTGGCGCGCGGAGCGACACCGACACGGTCGCGATCACGGTCGCCGCGGTCAACGACGCCCCGGTCGCCAGCAACGACACCTATACGATCGACGAGGACCAGACCCTGACGGTGGGCTGGTGGGACACCGACTGGAGCCGTCGCCAGGCGCTGACCTTCGACAACTCCGCGCAGGCCGAGAACCTGACCGACTTCCCGGTCCTCGTGGTGCTGAACAGCGGCAACATCGACTACTCGATAACCCAGGACGGCGGCCAGGATCTGCGCTTCTTCGATGCCGACGGCACGCCGCTCGCCTACGAGATCGAGCAGTGGAACGAGGCCGGGACATCCTACGTCTGGGTCAAGGTGCCGCGGATCGATGCGGGGTCGGCGGCCGATTCCATCTGGATGTACTACGGCAACGCGACCTGCGCCAGCGGCGAAACCCCGGCGGCGGTATGGAACAGCGGCTATGCCGGTGTCTGGCACCTTTCTGAGGCTCAGACCGGGACGGGTAATGCGGGGGTCTATCAGGACTCCACCTCACCGTCGAACGATGGCACGGACAACGTCGCCGCCGCCGGCAAAGACGGACAGATCGGCGCCGGCCAGCAGTTCGGGGGGACGGGCCAGTGGATCGAGGTGCCCCACGACGCGAGTCTAAACCTGCAGGGCGAGATGAGCATCTCGTTCTGGATCAAGCCGACGGAAAACACGACCACCTTCAATCGGGTCGTCGAGAAAGGCATGTGGGGCTATCAGACGTCCTACTACTTCGGCGGCGGCAACGGCAGCAACGATCTGACCTTCTACCTGAACAACACAGAGGTTTTTGACACCGCAGACAACGTACTGACGGTGGGAGCCTGGCAGCAGGCGACGGTCACCTACACCAGCGCGGGGACCGCCAAGCTGTTCCTGAACGGCACTCAGATCGCCTCGGGCACGTACGCCGGGCCGATCACCGGCAATACCGGCCCCGTCTATATCTCGCACCCGAATGCGACCTATGACTTCCCCGGTTCCATCGACGAAGTCCGCATCGAGAACGTCGCCAGAAGCGATGCCTGGGTGAAGGCCCAGTACAAGTCGATGGCGAATACGTTCGTGAGCTTCGGCGGCGAACAGAGCGCGCCCGGGGTTGGTGGCGTGCTCGGCAATGACACCGACGTGGAAGGCGACGCGCTGCGCGCCGTGCTGGTCTCCGGACCGGCGCACGGCAGCCTGAGCCTGAAGGCCGACGGCACCTTCAGCTATACGCCAGACGCGAACTGGAACGGAACGGACAGCTTCACCTACAAGGCCAATGACGGGTCGCTGGATTCGGCCCCGGCGACCGTGACGATCACGGTGAATCCGGCCAACGATGCGCCCACCGTCGCCAATCCGATCGCCGATCAGAACGCCACCGAAGATTCTGCGTTCTCCTTCCAGTTCGCTTCGAACACCTTCGCCGACGTCGATGTCGGCGACACGCTGACCTACACAGCCAGCGGTGTGCCCGGCCTGGCTCAGCTTCGATGCCGCCACGCGGACCTTCAGCGGCACCCCCGCGAACGCCGACGTCGGCCCGGTGACGATCACCGTGCGCGCGACGGACGGCTCAGCCGCCTTCGTCGAAGACCAGTTCGTGCTCACGGTCGCCAACGCCAACGATGCGCCCACCGTCGCCAATCCGATCGCCGATCAGAACGCCACCGAAGATTCTGCGTTCTCCTTCCAGTTCGCTTCGAACACCTTCGCCGACGTCGATGCCGGCGACACGCTGACCTACACCGCCAGCGGTGTCCCGGCCTGGCTCAGCTTCGATTCGGCGACGCGCACCTTCTCCGGCACGCCCACAAATGCCGACGTCGGCCCGGTGACGATCACCGTGCGCGCCACCGATGCCAGCCTCGCCTTCGTCGAAGACCAGTTCGTGCTCACGGTCGCCAACGCCAACGATGCGCCCACCGTGGTTAATCCGATCGCCGATCAGTCGGCCACCGAGGACGCACCGTTCAGCTTCCAGTTCGCTTCAAACACCTTCGCCGACGTCGATGTCGGCGACACGCTCACTTACACCGCTTCCGGCCTGCCCGCCTGGCTCGAGCTTCGATACCGCCACGCGCACCTTCTCGCGGCACGCCCGCAAATGCCGACGTCGGCCCGGTGACGATCACCGTGCGCGCGACGGACGGCTCAGCCGCCTTCGTCGAAGACCAGTTCGTGCTCACGGTGGCCAACGCCAACGATGCGCCCACCGTGGCCAATCCCGATCGCCGACCAGAACGCAACCGAAGACACTGCCTTCAACTTCGTGGTGCCGGCCAACACCTTCGCCGACGTCGATGCCGGCGACACGCTCACCTACACCGCTTCCGGCCTGCCCGCCTGGCTCGCCTTCGATGCGGCCACGCGCACCTTCTCCGGCACGCCGGCCAATGCCGACGTCGGCCCGGTGACGATCACCGTGCGCGCGACGGACGGCTCAGCCGCCTTCGTCGAAGACCAGTTCGTGCTCACGGTCGCCAACGCCAACGACGCGCCCACCGTGGCCAATCCGATCGCCGACCAGAACGCGACCGAAGACAGCCCGTTCAGCTACACCTTCGCCGCCAACACCTTCGCCGATGTCGATGCCGGCGACACGCTGACCTACACAGCCAGCGGCGTCCCGGCCTGGCTGAGCTTCGATGCCGCGACCCGGACCTTCAGCGGCACCCCCGCGAACGCCGACGTCGGCCCGGTGACGATCACCGTGCGCGCCACCGATGCCAGCCTCGCCTTCGTCGAAGACCAGTTCGTGCTGGCGGTCGCCAACGCCAACGATGCGCCCACCGTGGCCATCCCGCTCGCCGATCAGAACGCGACCGAAGATTCTGCGTTCTCCTTCCAGTTCGCTTCGAACACCTTCGCCGATGTCGATGTCGGCGACACGCTGACCTACACGACCGGAGCGCTGCCGGGTTGGCTGAGCTTCGATGCCGCCACGAGAACCTTCTCCGGCACGCCCACAAATGCCGACGTCGGCCCGGTGACGATCACCGTACGCGCGACGGATGGCTCAGCCGCCTTCGTCGAAGACCAGTTCGTGCTGACGGTCGCCAACGCCAACGATGCGCCGACGGTGGCCAACGCCATCGCCGATCAGAAGCGCGACCGAAGACAGCGCCTTTTCGTTCGTGGTACCGGCCAACACCTTCGCCGATGTCGATACCGGCGACACGCTGACCTACACGACCGGAGCGCTGCCGGCGTGGCTCAGCTTCGATTCGGCGACCCGGACGTTCAGCGGCACCCCCGCGAACGCCGACGTCGGCCCGGTGACGATCACCGTGCGCGCCACCGATGCCAGCCTCGCCTTCGTCGAAGACCAGTTCGTGCTGGCGGTCGCCAACGCCAACGATGCGCCCACCGTGGCCACCCCGATCGCCGACCAGAGCGGCCACCGAAGATGCCGCCTTCAACTTCGTCGTGCCGCCCAACACCTTCGCCGACGTCGATGTCGGCGACACGCTCACCTACACGCGCTTCCGGCCTGCCCGCCTGGCTGAGCTTCGATGCCGCCACGAGAACCTTCTCCGGCACTCCGGCCAACGCCGACGTCGGCCCCGCGACGATCACCGTACGCGCGACGGATGGCTCAGCCGCCTTCGTCGAAGACCAGTTCGTGCTCACGGTCGCCAACGCCAACGATGCGCCCACCGTTGCGAACGTCATCGCCGGATCAGAACGCGACCGAAGATGCTCCGTTCAGCTTCCAGTTCGCTTCGAACACCTTCGCCGACGTCGATGCCGGCGACACGCTGACCTACACGACCGGAGCGCTGCCGGGCTGGCTAAGCTTCAATGCCGCCACGAGAACCTTCAGCGGCACCCCGGCCAACGCCGACGTCGGCACGGTCACGATCACCGTCACGCGCCGACGACGGCCATGGCGGCACGGTCGAGCGACAGCTTCGATCTCGACGGTGGCCAACGCCAACGACGCGCCGACCGTGGCCAATGCCATCGCCGAGCAGATCGGCGACCGAGGATGCGCCCTTCAGCTTCCAGTTCGCTTCGAACACCTTCGCCGACGTCAATGCCGGCGACACGCTGACCTACACGCGCCAGCGGCGTCCCCGGCTGGCTGAGCTTCGATGCCGCCACACGCATCTTCTCCGGCACCCCCGCGAACGCCGACGTCGGAAGCGTCACCGTCACCGTGCGCGCCACCGATGCCAGCCTCGCCTTCGTCGAAGACCAGTTCGTGCTCACGGTCGCCAACGCCAACGACGCGCCCACCGTGGCCAATCCGATCGCCGACCAGTCGGCCACCGAGGATGCCCCGTTCAGCTTCCAGTTCGCTTCGAACACCTTCGCCGACGTCGATGCCGGCGACACGCTCACCTACACCGCTTCCGGCCTGCCCGCCTGGCTCAGCTTCGATGCCGCCACGAGAACCTTCAGCGGGACGCCGGCGAATGCCGACGTCGGCCCGGTGACGATCACCGTACGCGCGACGGACGGCTCAGCCGCCTTCGTCGAAGACCAGTTCGTGCTCACGGTGGCCAACGCCAACGACGCGCCCACCGTGGCCAACCCGATCGCCGACCAGAACGCCACCGAAGATGCCCCGTTCAGCTTCCAGTTCGCTTCGAACACCTTCGCCGACGTCGATGTCGGCGACACGCTCACCTACACCGCTTCCGGCCTGCCCGCCTGGCTGAGCTTCGATGCCGCCACGCGGACCTTCTCGGGGACCCCCGCGAATGCCGACGTCGGCCCGGTGACGATCACCGTACGCGCGACGGACGGCTCAGCCGCCTTCGTCGAAGACCAGTTCGTGCTCACGGTCGCCAACGCCAACGATGCGCCCACCGTGGCCAACGCCGATCGCCGACCAGAACGCGACCGAAGATGCTCCGTTCAGCTTCCAGTTCGCTTCGAACACCTTCGCCGACGTCGATGCCGGCGACACGCTCACCTACACCGCTTCCGGCCTGCCCGCCTGGCTGAGCTTCGATGCCGCCACGCGGACCTTCTCGGGCACCCCCGCGAATGCCGACGTCGGCCCGGTGACGATCACCGTACGCGCGACGGACGGCTCAGCCGCCTTCGTCGAAGACCAGTTCGTGCTCACGGTGGCCAACACCAACGACGCGCCCACCGTGGCCATCCCGATCGCCGACCAGAGCGCGACCGAAGACAGCCCGTTCAGCTTCCAGTTCGCCGCCAACACCTTCGCCGACGTCGATGCCGGCGACACGCTAACCTACACCGCCAGCGGCGTGCCCGGCCTGGCTCAGCTTCGATGCCGCCACGAGAACCTTCAGCGGCACGCCGGCCAACGCCGACGTCGGAAGCGTCACCGTCACGGTGCGCGCCACCGATGCCAGCCTCGCCTTCGTCGAAGACCAGTTCGTGCTGACGGTGGCCAACGCCAACGATGCGCCCACGCTGGCCAACCCGATCGCCGATCAGTCGGCCACCGAGGATGCGCCGTTCAGCTTCCAGTTCGCTTCGAACACTTTCGCCGATGTCGATCTGGGCGACAGCCTCACCTACACGGCGAGCGGCGCACCGGCATGGCTGAGCTTCGATGCCGCCACGAGAACCTTCGGCGGCACGCCGGCCAACGCCGACGGCGGAAGCGGCGGCGATCACCGTGCGTGCCACCGATGCCGCCGGCGCCTGGGTCGAGGACAGCTTCGATATCGTCGTGGCCAACACCAACGACGCGCCCACCGTATCCAACTCGATCGCCGATCAGAGCGCGACCGAAGACAGCACCTTCAACTTCGTCGTGCCGGCCAACACCTTCGCCGATGTCGATGTCGGCGACACGCTGACCTATTCGGCTTCCGGCCTGCCCGCCTGGCTGAGCTTCGATGCCGCCACGAGAACCTTCAGCGGGACGCCGGCCAATGCCGACGTCGGAAGCGCTACCGTCACCGTGCGCGCCACCGATGCCAGCCTCGCCTTCGTCGAAGACCAGTTCGTGCTGGCGGTGGCCAACGCCAACGACGCCCCGACTGTGGCCAATCCGATGGCCGATCAGTCGGCCACCGAGGATGCCCCGTTCAGCTTCCAGTTCGCCTCGAACACCTTCGCCGACGTCGATGCCGGCGACACGCTGACCTACTCAGCCAGCGGTGTCCCGGCCTGGCTGAGCTTCGATGCCGCCACGAGAACCTTCAGCGGCACCCCGGCCAACAGTGACATGGGCTCGGTCACGGTGACGATTCGAGCCACCGACGCCAGCCTCGCCTTCGTCGAGGACCAGTTCGTCCTGACGGTGGCCAACGCCAACGATGCGCCCACGCTGGCCAACCCGATCGCCGATCAGAGCGCAACGGAAGATTCTGCGTTCTCCTTCCAGTTCGCCTCGAACACCTTCGCCGATGCCGATCTGGGCGACACGCTCAGCTACAGCACCGGGGCGCTGCCCGGCTGGCTCGCCTTCGATGCCGGGACCCGTACCTTCAGCGGCACGCCGGCGAACAGCGACGTAGGTACCGCGACCCTCACCGTCCGTGCCACCGACGGCAGCGGAGCCTGGGTCGAGGACAGCTTCGATATCGTCGTGGCCAACGTCAACGACGTTCCGACCGTGGCCAATCCGATCGCCGATCAGAGCGCGACCGAAGACACCACCTTCAACTTCGTCGTGCCGGCCAACACTTTCGCCGACGTCGATCTGGGCGACAGCCTGACCTACACGGCCAGCGGCGCACCGGCCTGGCTGAGCTTCGATGCGGCCACACGCACATTCTCCGGTACGCCCGCGAATGCCGACGTCGGAAGCGTCACCGTCACCGTGCGCGCCACCGATGCCAGCCTCGCCTTCGTCGAAGACCAGTTCGTGCTGGCGGTGGCCAACACCAACGACGCGCCCACCGTCGCCAATCCAATGGCCGATCAGTCGGCCACCGAGGATGCCCCGTTCAGCTTCAAGTTCGCTCCGAACACTTTCGCCGACGTCGATCTGGGCGACAGCCTGACCTACACGGCCAGCGGCGCACCGGCCTGGCTGAGCTTCGATGCCGCCACGAGAACCTTCAGCGGCACGCCGGCCAACGCCGACGTCGGAAGCGCGCCGATCACCGTGCGTGCCACGGATGCCAGCCTCGCCTTCGTCGAAGACCAGTTCGTGCTGACGGTCGCCAATGCCAACGATGCGCCGACGGTGGCCAACGCTATCGCCGACCAGAACGCGACCGAAGACACCGCCTTCAACTTCGTCGTGCCGGCCAACGCCTTCGCCGATGTCGATGCCGTCGACACGCTCAGCTACAGCGCCAGCGGCCTGCCGGGCTGGCTCGCCTTCGATGCGGACACGCGCACATTCTCCGGCACCCCCACGAATGCCGATGTCGGAAGCGTCACCGTCACGGTGCGCGCCACCGATGCCAGCCTCGCCTTCGTCGAAGACCAGTTCGTGCTGGCGGTGGCCAACACCAACGATGCGCCCACGCTCGCCACCCCGATCGCCGATCAGAGCGCGACGGAAGATTCTGCGTTCTCCTTCCAGTTCGCTTCGAACACCTTCGCCGATGTCGATCTGGGCGACAGCCTGACCTACACGGCCAGCGGCGCACCGGCATGGCTGAGCTTCGATGCCGCCACGAGAACCTTCAGCGGCACGCCGGCCAACGCCGACGTCGGAAGCGCGCCGATCACCGTGCGTGCCACGGATGCGGCCGGGGCGTGGGTGGAGGACAGCTTCGATGTCGTCGTCACCAACACCAACAACGCGCCCACCGTAGCCACCCCGATCGCCGATCAGAGCGCCACCGAAGACAGCCCGTTCAGCTTCCAGTTCGCCGCCAACGCCTTCGCCGACGTCGATGCCGGCGACACGCTGACCTACTCCGCCAGCGGTGTCCCGGCCTGGCTCAGCTTCGATTCGGCAACCCGGACGTTCAGCGGCACCCCGGCCAACGCCGACGTCGGAAGCGCGGCGATCACCGTGCGTGCCACCGATGCCGCCGGCGCCTGGGTCGAGGACAGCTTCGATGTCGTCGTCACCAACACCAACAATGCGCCCACGCTCGCCAATCCGATCGCCGATCAGAGCGCGACCGAAGACACGCCGTTCAGCTACACCTTCGCCGCCAACGCCTTCGCCGATGTCGATGTCGCCGACACGCTCACCTATTCGGCTTCCGGCCTGCCCGCCTGGCTGAGCTTCGATGCGGCCACGAGAACCTTCAGCGGCACGCCGGCCAACGCCGACGTCGGAAGCGCGCCGATCACCGTGCGTGCCACGGATGCGGCCGGGGCGTGGGTGGAGGACAGCTTCGATGTCGTCGTCACCAACACCAACGATGCGCCCACCGTATCCAACTCGATCGCCGATCAGAGCGCGACCGAAGACAGCACCTTCAACTTCGTCGTGCCGGCCAACACCTTCGCCGATGTCGACGCCGGCGACACGCTCACCTACAGCACCGGAGCGCTGCCCGCGTGGCTCACTTTCGACGCCGCCACGCGCACCTTCTCCGGCACCCCCGCGAATGCCGACGTCGGCCCGGTGACGATCACCGTGCGTGCCACCGATGCCGCCGGCGCCTGGGTCGAGGACAGCTTCGATATCGTCGTGGCCAACACCAACGACGCGCCCACCGTATCCAACTCGATCGCCGATCAGAGCGCGACCGAAGACAGCACCTTCAACTTCGTCGTGCCGGCCAACACCTTCGCCGATGTCGATGTCGGCGACACGCTGACCTATTCGGCTTCCGGCCTGCCCGCCTGGCTGAGCTTCGATGCCGCCACGAGAACCTTCAGCGGGACGCCGGCCAATGCCGACGTCGGAAGCGCTACCGTCACCGTGCGCGCCACCGATGCCAGCCTCGCCTTCGTCGAAGACCAGTTCGTGCTCACGGTGGCCAACACCAACGACGCGCCCACGCTGGCCACCCCGATCGCCGATCAGAGTGCGACCGAAGATTCTGCGTTCTCCTTCCAGTTCGCCTCGAACACCTTCGCCGATGTCGATCTGGGCGACACGCTCACCTACACCGCTTCCGGCCTGCCCGCCTGGCTGAGCTTCGATGCCGCCACGAGAACCTTCAGCGGCACGCCGGCCAACGCCGACGTCGGAAGCGTCACCGTCACGGTGCGCGCCACCGATGCCAGCCTCGCCTTCGTCGAAGACCAGTTCGTGCTGACGGTGGCCAACGCCAACGATGCGCCCACGTGGCCAACCCGATCGCCGATCAGTCGGCCACCGAGGATGCGCCGTTCAGCTTCCAGTTCGCTTCGAACACTTTCGCCGACGTCGACCTGGGCGACAGCCTGACCTACACGGCCAGCGGCGCACCGGCATGGCTGAGCTTCGATGCCGCCACCCGCACATTCTCCGGCACCCCCGCGAATGCCGACGTCGGCCCGGTGACGATCACCGTACGCGCGACGGACGGCTCAGCCGCCTTCGTCGAAGACCAGTTCGTGCTGACGGTGGCCAACACCAACGACGCGCCCACGTGGCCACCCCGATCGCCGATCAGAGCGCGACCGAAGACAGCCCGTTCAGCTACACCTTCGCCTCGAACACCTTCGCCGACGTCGATGCTGGCGACACGCTCACCTACAGCGCCAGCGGCCTGCCGGGCTGGCTCGCCTTCGATGCGGCGACACGCACCTTCTCCGGCACCCCCGCGAATGCCGACGTCGGCCCGGTGACGATCACCGTACGCGCGACGGATGGCTCAGCCGCCTTCGTCGAAGACCAGTTCGTGCTCACGGTGGCCAACACCAACGACGCGCCCACCGTGGCCATCCCGATCGCCGACCAGAGCGCCACCGAAGATGCGCCGTTCAGCTTCCAGTTCGCTTCGAACACCTTCGCCGACGTCGATGTCGGCGACACGCTCACCTACACCGCTTCCGGCCTGCCCGCCTGGCTGAGCTTCGATGCCGCCACGAGAACCTTCTCCGGCACCCCCGCCAATGCCGACGTCGGCCCGGTGACGATCACCGTACGCGCGACGGACGGCTCAGCCGCCTTCGTCGAAGACCAGTTCGTGCTGACGGTGGCCAACGCCAACGATGCGCCCACCGTGGCCAATCCGATCGCCGACCAGAACGCGACCGAAGATGCCGCGTTCAGCTTCCAGTTCGCCTCGAACACCTTCGCCGACGTCGATGTCGGCGACACGCTGACCTACACCGCTTCCGGCCTGCCCGCCTGGCTGAGCTTCGATGCCGCCACGAGAACCTTCAGCGGGCACGCCGGCCAATGCCGACGTCGGCCCGGTGACGATCACCGTGCGCGCCACCGACGGCTCAGCCGCCTTCGTCGAAGACCAGTTCGTGCTGACGGTCGCCAACGCCAACGATGCGCCCACCGTCGCCAATCCGATCGCCGACCAGAACGCGACCGAAGACAGCCCGTTCAGCTACACCTTCGCCGCCAACACCTTCGCCGATGTCGATGTCGGCGACACGCTGACCTACACGACCGGAGCGCTGCCGGGCTGGCTGAGCTTCGATGCCGCCACGAGAACCTTCCGCGGCACGCCCGCGAATGCCGACGTCGGCCCGGTGACGATCACCGTGCGCGCCACCGATGCCAGCCTCGCCTTCGTCGAAGACCAGTTCGTGCTGACGGTCGCCAACGCCAACGATGCGCCCACCGTGGCCAAGCCGATCGCCGATCAGAACGCGACCGAAGATGCTCCGTTCAGCTTCCAGTTCGCTTCGAACACCTTCGCCGACGTCGATGCCGGCGACACGCTGACCTACACGGCCTGCGGCGCTGCCCGCATGGCTGACCTTCGATGCCGCCACGAGAACCTTCTGCGGCACCCCCGCGAACGCCGACGTCGGCCCGCGTGACGATCACCGTGCGCGCGACGGACGGCTCAGCCGCCTTCGTCGAAGACCAGTTCGTGCTGACGGTCGCCAACACCAACGATGCGCCGACCGTGGCCAACGCCATCGCCGACCAGAACGCCACCGAAGATGCGCCGTTCAGCTTCCAGTTCGCCTCGAACACCTTCGCCGACGTCGATGTCGGCGACACGCTCACCTACACGCACCGGGCGCTGCCGGCCTGGCTGGGCTTCGATGCCGCCACGAGAACCTTCAGCGGCACGCCGGCCAACGCCGACGTCGGAAGCGTCACCGTCACCGTGCGCGCCACGACGGCTCAGCCGCCTTCGTCGAAGACCAGTTCGTGCTGACGGTGGCCAACGCCAACGACGCGCCGACCGTGGCCAATGCCGATCGCCGATCAGAACGCGACCGAAGACAGCGCCGTTCAGCTTCACCGTTCGCCGCCAACACCTTCGCCGATGTCGATGCCGGCGACACGCTGACCTACACCGCTACCGGAGCGCTGCCGGCCTGGCTCGAGCTTCGATGCCGCCACGAGAACCTTCTCGCGGGACGCCCGCGAATGCCGACGTCGGCCCGGTGACGATCACCGTACGCGCCACCGACGGCTCAGCCCGCCTTCGTCGAAGACCAGTTCGTGCTGACGGTGGCCAACGCCAACGACGCGCCCACCGTGGCCAACCCGATCGCCGACCAGAACGGCGACCGAAGATGCGCCGTTCAGCTTCCAGTTCGCTTCGAACACCTTCGCCGACGTCGATGTCGGCGACACGCTCACCTACACCGCTTGCGGCCTGCCCGCCTGGCTGAGCTTCGATGCCGCCACGCGGACCTTCTCCGGCACCCCGGCCAATGCCGACGTCGGCCCGGTGACGATCACCGTGCGCGCCACGGACGGCTCAGCCGCCTTCGTCGAAGACCAGTTCGTGCTGACGGTCGCCAACGCCAACGACGCGCCCACCGTGGCCAATCCGATCGCCGACCAGAACGCGACCGAAGACAGCGCCGTTCAGCTTCACAGTTCGCCGCCAACACCTTCGCCGATGTCGATGTCGGCGACACGCTGACCTACACGCGCCTGCGGCCTGCCCGCCTGGCTGAGCTTCGATGCCGCCACGCGGACCTTCTGCGGCACCCCCGCGAATGCCGACGTCGGCCCGGTGACGATCACCGTGCGCGCGACGGACGGCTCAGCCGCCTTCGTCGAAGACCAGTTCGTGCTGACGGTCGCCAACGCCAACGATGCGCCCACCGTGGCCAATCCCGCTCGCCGACCAGTCGGCCACCGAGGATGCCCCGTTCAGCTTCCAGTTCGCTTCGAACACCTTCGCCGACGTCGATGCCGGCGACACGCTCACCTACACGGCTCGCGGCGCTGCCCGCCTGGCTGAGCTTCGATGCCGCCACGAGAACCTTCAGCGGCACGCCGGCCAACGCCGACGTCGGCACGGTGACGATCACCGTACCGCCGACGGACGGCTCAGCCGCCTTCGTCGAAGACCAGTTCGTGCTCGACGGTGGCCAACGCCAACGACGCGCCCACCGTGGCCAACGCCGATCGCCGACCAGAGCGGCCACCGAAGACGCCGCCGTTCAGCTTCCAGTTCGCCGCCAACACCTTCGCCGACGTCGATGTCGGCGACACGCTCACCTACACGCGCCAGCGGCGCTGCCCGCCTGGCTGAGCTTCGATGCCGCCACGCGCACCTTCTCGCGGCACCCCGGCCAACGCCGACGTCGGCAGCGTCACGATCACCGTGCGCGCCACGGACGGCTCAGCCGCCTTCGTCGAAGACCAGTTCGTGCTGTGGTGGCCAACACCAACGATGCGCCCACCGTGGCCAATGCCGATCGCCGACCAGGCGGCCACCGAAGATGCGCCGTTCAGCTTCCAGTTCGCCGCGAACACCTTCGCCGACGTCGATGTCGGCGACACGCTGACCTACACGGCCAGCGGCGCTGCCCGCCTGGCTGAGCTTCGATGCCGCCACGCGCACCTTCTCGCGGCACGCCCGCCAACGCCGACGTCGGCACGGTGACGATCACCGTACGCGCCGACCGACGGCCAGGCGCGCTCGGTCGAAGACAGTTCGACTCGTGGTGGCCAACACCAACGACGCGCCGACCGTGGCCAACGCCATCGCCGACCAGAACGCCACCGAAGACGCGCCGTTCAGCTTCCAGTTCGCTGTCGAACACCTTCGCCGACGTCGATGCCGGCGACACGCTCACCTACAGCGCCAGCGGCGCTGCCCGCCTGGCTGAGCTTCGATGCCGCCACGAGAACCTTCAGCGGCACGCCGGCGAACGCCGACGTCGGCCCGGTGACGATCACCGTGCGCGCCACGGACGGCTCAGCCGCCTTCGTCGAAGACCAGTTCGTGCTGACGGTGGCCAACGCCAACGACGCGCCCACCGTGGCCACCCCGATCGCCGACCAGTCGGCCACCGAAGACAGCCGCGTTCAGCTTCGCCGTTCGCCGCCAACACCTTCGCCGACGTCGATGCCGGCGACACGCTGACCTACAGGGCCAGCGGCGCTGCCCGCATGGCTGAGCTTCGATGCCGCGACGAGAACCTTCACCGGCACGCCGGCCAATGCCGACGTCGGCAGCGTCGACGATCACCGTGCGCGCCACGGACGGCGCTGGAGCGTGGGTGGAGAGACAGCTTCGATATCGTCGTGGGCAACGCCAACGACGCGCCGTTGGCGAACGACGACTCCACTTCGACGATTGAGGACCAAGCAGTGACACTGCATGTCGTCGCCAACGACAGCGACGTCAAGGGCGACACCCTGACAGTAGCTGCCGTCACCCAGGGCGCGAGCGGCACGGTCACCTTCGCTGGCGGGTCGGTGACCTACACCCCGAACGGCAACTTCAACGGGTCGGACAGCTTCACCTACACGTTGTCGGATGGCCACAACAGCACGGCTACAGCCATAGTGACCGTCGCGGTCACCCCGGTCAACGACGCGCCGACGATGACCGCGGCGTCGATACGCTTGAGGATCGGCGAGAGCCTGGGACTCAGTACCGCGAACATCGGCGCCCAGGATATCGACAGCGTAACCGGCAGCCTGGTGTATTCGGTGACCAGCTTGTCAGGCGGCAGGTTCGAGCTGGCGGCGCAGCCTGGGCAGGGGATCAGTTCGTTCGGCTACGGGGATCTGTACGCAGGCAACGTGCGCTTCGTCCATGATGGAAGCGCCGCTGCACCGACGTTCCAGATCAGCGTCAGCGACGGCACGAGCGGCAGTGCCGCGATCGTCGCACAGGTCACATTCGACACGGGAACCGCCGGCGCCGGCGGCCAAGTCCCAGGCGGAATTGACGGATCCGCTGGCAGTGGAACGAGGGGAGACAACACCGACGCGCAGGGGCCGACTCCCATGCAGCCCACCGTCGCAACGCCGGCCGAGGAGGCGCCGCAACCCGTCGCCATCGATGGCGGGGCGCGGCCAGCATCGACACAGCCAACGGTATCGGTCGAGCAACAGGTGCTCGCCAGCCCCGCGACCCTGCCGCCTTCGGTTCAACCGCCGCCGTCGGCGACGGTCGTACTTGTCGACGCGGGCGGCCGGACAGCCGAAATCGACATCTCGCAAGGCGTCAGCCTCGACGAGTACCTGCTGCGCTTGGTCTCCCTCAAGCTTGCCGAGAGCGCGCACGGGAGCGCCGGCCGCGAATTCGACGTCAGCGCGAGCGACATCGATCCGTCGTCCCGCGACGAGGCGGCGGTCCATGAGCTATCGATTCAGACGGCGCAGATGCTCGGGATCTCACTTACGGTGGGTGCGGTTTGGTGGGCATTGCGCATCAGCGGCTTGTTGGCAAGCCTGCTCGCAACCCTGCCGGCGTGGCGGCATCTGGACCCGCTGCTGATTCTGCCGGACGAAGACAAGCGCGAACGGGCCTGGGGACTCGATGAGGACGACGAGGCGGCCCGCGACGAAGCGGCGGTCAGCGAATTGCTCGCCGGCGCTGACGCGGGGGTGCGCCCATGAGCGTGCCCGTGGCTCTGCGCGTGGGTCCGGTGGCACGGCTGACCCTCGGCTTGGTGGCGCTGGTGGTGAGTCTGGTCATGGCACTGGATCTGGCGTTCGACCTCATTCCGAACCGCGAAGCCACGCAACGAGCGTTGAGGCAGCGGTTTGCCGAGAGCCTTGCCGTCCAGGTCGCCTCGCTGACCGAGGCCGGTGACGAAAGAACGCTCGGCAAGACCCTGCAACTCGTCGCCACACGCAACCCGGAGGTTCTTTCGGTTGCGCTGCGGCAGGCCACTGGGTACGTCGTCGTCCAGCGCGGCGATCATGCGCGGCACTGGATCGCACCGGAGACGGGGCGCTCGACCCTGGATCACGTGCGCGTACCCATTCATGCGGACCGGGAGCACTGGGGAGACATTGAAATTGCGTTCGCGCCCGCGACACCTCAGGGGGCCCGCGAGTGGATGAGCGAACCGACATTGCTCCTGCTGGGGGCGCTCTGCGTGGGCGGTATTGTTCTCTTCTACCCCTATCTTCGTCGCGCCCTGCACTTTCTCGATCCGTCGGCCGCGATCCCAGACCGCGTGCGCAAGGCATTCGACGCACTCGCGGACGGTGTGGTGGTCGTGGACCGGGATGGCCGCATCGTGCTGGCCAACAACTCCTTCCGGCGGGTGCTCCCTGACGGCAGCGAGGACCTGCACGGGCGGAAACTGTCCGAGTTGGCCTGGCTGCGGACCGCCGAAGGAGGCAACGAGAAGGCGAGCCCACCTTGGGACACGGTCTTTCGGGACGGCAGGCCGGTTGCGGGCTATCCCCTGTCGATCGAAACGCCGCAAGGCGAGTCGATCGACATGATCGTCGGATGCTCGCCGATCGCGGACAATGACAACCGTGTGCGCGGCTGCCTCGTGACGTTCGACGACGTCACTGAAATCCACCGAGCCAACGAGCGCCTGCGCCAGACCCTCGCCGATCTGGAGCGCTCGCGCGAGGAGATCCAGAAGCAGAACGAGAAGCTCCAGGTCCTCGCCACGCGGGATCCGCTGACCGGGTGCCTGAACCGCAGAGCCTTCTTCGCCAGCGCTGCTGAACTGTTCGACGAGCGGCTGCGCACGAACCGCGACATGGCCTGCATCATGGCGGACATCGACCACTTCAAGACGTTTAATGACTTGTACGGGCATGCCGTCGGCGATCAGGTCATCCAGATCGTGGCCCGCACACTGTCGCGCAATACACGCGTCGAGGACCTGCTGTGTCGCTACGGCGGGGAGGAATTCTGTATCCTGCTGCCCGACGCGGATCTCGAGGAAGCCCGCGCAATCGCCGAGCGCATGCGTGCGGCCATCGAGACGTCCGCCACCTCGGGGATCCGTTCCACGCGCCTGGACCGAATCACCGCGAGTTTCGGCGTCGCCTCGATCCTCCAGGGCGCCATGCGGATCGAGGAGCTGATCGATCAGGCCGACAACGGCCTGTACAAGTCGAAGGAAAACGGACGCAACCGGGTGACCGTCTGGGAGCCGCAAGACGATTGAGTCATGCCGCCGCCAGGTAAGGAAACAAGGTGGCGACAGCGCTCTCCAGTTCGAGGCCCACCTTTGTAAGCACGCCGGCAAGTGCGGCATCGTCCAGATCCAAGGTCGCCAGGGCGAACGGGTCGGGGCGGCGGCTGGTGGGCGCACGCAACCACTCCCCCATAATGCCGGCGACGTGCAGGATCGCTGCCTCCAACCGGTGGCCGCTCGCCGACGACGGTTCGATCTGGCACGCAATCGGCTCATTGAAAGCTTCGGGCAGAGCCCACGCCGAGACCAGCGCGGCACCGACCTCGGCATAGTCGCACCCGATCGTCTCGCGCTCGACCTCGTGCAGCGGGCGACCTGTCTGGCTGCTGGCTTCGATGGCCTGGATGGACAGGTCCGGCACCCGGACATACATGACCAGGTGGCCGACGTCGCTGAGCAACCCCTCGACAAACAGCCGCTCCGCGTCCACGAACCGGGCTTGTCGCGCCAACTCGCGCGCCGCGATCGCCCGGGCAACGCTCCGCCGCCAGAACTCCTGCATCGGCACCACCGAGGTGCGAACATCGGCGAAGGCCGAACTGATCGCCCAGGCCAATACAAGGTCGTGCACCTGCTGCATGCCGAGGATGTTCAGTGCCCGCGTGACGGTTTCGATGCGCCCGGGGAAACCGAAGAATGGCGAGTTCACCACACGCAGGACGCGCGCCGTCATCGCCGCGTCGGTCGCCATCGCTTCGGCGAGCTGCACAAGCGAGCCATTCGGGTCGTCGATCACGCGCTTTACCCGAAAGTACACCGCCGGCAGCGACGGCAGCCGCTCGGCCTGCGCCACTATTTCTGATGCAGTCAGCATTAGGTCCTGTCCATCGTGCGGCGGTTGTCTGGCGAGAGATCGAAGTACGGATGCAACAACATGGCTTTACGACAATAGAATACGGAGCTTGACCGGCCGAGACCGGCTTTCCCCGTGCCTGGGAGCATACCGGTCACTCTCAGTTGTCGAATATGCCAGATCTGTGAGGGGATGAGCCAGGGACCCGCCCGCTTCCGCACGGACGATACCGCCCTCGAGGCGGCCAAGTTCGCCGATCCGGCAACCCCAGGAATAGTCGTTCATGCCGAGGAGATGCATCACAACATACTGTGGAGAAAGGAAGACTCGTCTCTGCTCTCGGCCATCGCCGGGAGGGTGGGGACGGCACTGGCGCAGTCCCTTGTCGGCTTGGAAGTTCCGCGACCGCGGGCCGGTAGAGCTGCACGATCCCCGCCGGAGGTGAATCTGGTGATCTTGTGGGCAGCGCTCTGCTCGGCCGACACCCGAGCTGATGTGACCGAGTGGGGTGAGGGCAACGAAGCATCGCTGTGCCGCACGCTGACGCTTGCCGGCCGGGTGGCCAGGGTCGCAACTGGCGAGCGCGGCCTCCCCCAGGCCGAGGTGGAAGTTCGGCAGCCGCCCAAACGGCGGCCAGGTGAGCGGGCTGCGTGAGGGAGGCTGCACTCGTTGGTGGTTCGGATCTCATCGAGGTCGCCGCGGCGAGACAAGTGCCGGACTAATCCTATCGGCGTGGTCGGCCGCCAGACTGGGTCCAAACGCATGCGGAGCGCAGCACGCCCACTGGCGGGCTGCAGCAGGGTAGCCCTACTGATGCGCCTCTACTTGAGGAGGGTATATGAAAACCGCCACACTTACGCCAGCCAAACCGCCCAGGAATCGCAAGTCCATCGCCGCTGGCAGCGCAATTTCCTCGCCGAAAACGGTAAGATCGTTGTACTTGGTCGGTGCGACCGAATCCGCAGCGCCGAATCTACTGCTGGACTTCTCGGGTCGCGTGCGTCGCGACAACGCTGTGCTGCTCGCGAGCCTACGCCAGCGCCGTGACGTCGAACGTAGGGCCACCGTCAACGGCCTGACGGCACTGCGCAATCGGCGCTGGCTCGACGATGCGTTCCCGCGCCAACTGGAGCGCTGCGCGCGGGCGGATCTCCCGCTTTCGCTCCACTTCGCCGATGTCGACCACTTCAAGCATTTCAACGACCTGCATGGCCACCTGAACTATGGAGAGGAATCGCTCTTGCTGCATGGCCATTGTCCCGCGCACCGCGCTGCTCGCGCGGCGGGAATCGATGCCCAGGCTCCAGAGTTTTCGGCACGCGATGACTGGGAGCGCTTCGTCATGGCAATTCCCGATGGACGACGGCGCTCTGCCAGGCTGTGCCGACTCGTGACGCACTGGGCCGACGAAGGCGGCTCCTGCGCCTGTCGGCGGCCCGCCATCGATCATGAGGCCAGCGGGACGGACGTTCTTGTGCGGCCCCATCGAGACAGGAAGGCGGCCGGCCGCCACTTCAAGAAATCGCTTCAAGGCGTCGCCCCCCCGAACGAGTCTATTGGGCCAGCGTAAAGCAGAAATTCGCTCCGTGGTCCGGTTCCGCCTCAGCCCACACGTGGCCGTGGTGACGTTCCACCAGCCGTTTCACCACGGCGAGCCCGACGCCGGTGCCGGGGAATTCGGTATCCCGGTGCATGCGCTGAAACATGCCGAACAGCTTATCGGCATAGCGCATGTCGAACCCGACGCCGTTGTCCTTCACGAAGAATACGGTTTGTCCGTTCTGGTTTCGTACTCCGACCTCGATCAGCGCAGGATGGCGGCCGGAAGAGAACTTGAGCGCATTGCCGATCAGGTTGGCGTAGATCTGCCTCAGCATCGTCCGATCGCCGCGCACCCGAGGCAGCCCACGGATGACGATTTGCGCCCCGGGGTAAGTCTCCGACAGGTCACGGGCGATGCCGCGCACCAAGGCATCCAGGCTGACTTCCCCGAGGTCGAAGGGCAGCCGACCGGCGCGGGAGTATTGGAGGATGTCGTCGATCAGCCGCTCCATTTTGAGCGTGTTGACCATCACGCGCTGGAGCAACGCCTTACCGTCCTCACCCATACGGTCCTTCTCCGCATCGAGCAGCAGATTCGAATAGCCATTGATCGCCCGCAACGGCGCACGCAGGTCATGCGACACCGAATAGGAGAACGACTCCAGTTCGCGCACCGCCGCCGCCAGCTCAGCGGTACGCTCCTGCACCCGTTGCTCCAGTTCATCGTTGAGCCGTCGAACCTCCTGTTCGGCACGCTTGCGGTCCGTGACATCGAACATCAGACCCTGCAGGAAAGACGGATTGCCGGCGCTGTTGACCACGATCGTTGCACGGTCCGAGATCCACAGTTCGCGGCCGTCCTTGGCAAACATCCGGTACTCCGCAGCGAACCCCTCTTGTGCGGCGCGCGTACGCTCCAGCTCCGCCAGCACCCGCTCGCGATCCTCGGGGTGAAGCGAACGCAGCCAGAGTCCGGGATCGCTCTCGTACTCCTGGACCGTGAAGCCCAGGATGTCTTCGACATGGGCGCTGACGAACACGGAACTGCTGGCCGAATCGAGGGCGGCGACATAGATCACCGCCGGAACCTGCTGCACCAGGCTGCGGTACCTGGCCTCCTCCTCTTCCAGGCGTCGCCTGGTTTGTCGCTCGCTCGTCTGGTCCCGGAACACCAGCACCACGCCGAGGATACGGCTCTCGGAAAACAGGCGGATCGGTGCCCCGCTGTCGGCAATCGGACGCTCGACACCGTGGCGGTCGATCAGCAAGGTGTGGTTCGCCAAACCAACGATGGTCCCCTCCGAAAGGACGCGACGCACCGGGCTCTCCACGCTGGCCCGCGTCTCCTCATTGACGATGCGAAACACCTCGTCCAACGGGCGGCCCCGGGCCTCGTCCTCCGGCCATCCGGTCAGTGCCTGTGCGACCGGGTTCATCAGCGTGACCCGGCCCTCGCCGTCGGTGGCGATCACCGCATCGCCGATACTGCGGAGCGTGACGCGCAGATTCCCTTCGCTGCGCGCAATCGCTTCCGCGGCGAGCTTGCGCTCGGTGATGTCAACCTGAATGCCATACATCCCCGCCGGCTCGCCTTTCGCGTCGAGGACCATCCGGCCGACGTCGTTGATCCAGTGGACGCTCCCATCGGCCCACATGACGCGGAACTCGACATTCAAGTCGCTCTTGCGCGCCATCGCCTCGCCGACCGCGGCTTCGGCCGCCGTCCTGTCCTCGGGGTGGACCCGCGCCAGCCAGTTCTCGTAACACGCTTCGCAGGAGTCCGGTTCGAGCCCCATGACCTGGTAGTTCTCCTCCGACCAGACCGCCTGATTGGTCACCCGATCCCAGCTCCACGCGCCGGCTCTGGCCGCGTGCAAGGCGAGACGTAGGCGCTCATGGGCTTGTTCGAGGGCTCTTTCGGCGCGCCTGCGGTCAGTGATGTCGATGCCGACGCCGACCAGATAGCTCTTGCCCTCAATGCGCGTCCGGTTTCCGACAAAAACGTGGTCGATATCCAGGCCTGCCTTCGTGCGCAGGCGGGCCTCGACGTCCGCATGGCCCGCTTCAAACACCGTGCGGATCGCGCCGTCCACGCGGGGCCGGTCTTCCTCATGCAGGAAATCCAGGGCCCCCATGCGCCCAATCTCGTCGAATTCGACGCCAGAAATCTCCGCGAGCCGCTTATTCCAGCGCACCAGCGAACCCGACTCGTCGAGCATGTAGAAGATGCCCGGCAGGCTGTTGATGACGGTGTCCGAGAATTCCTTCTCGCGCAACAGGGCATCGGCGATGCGCCGCCTCTCGGTCACGTCGCGCGCGATGCCGCTGGTGCCCACCACCTCGCCGCGTTCGTCGCTGATCGGCGTCTTAATTGTCTCGATCCAGGCTTCCTCGCCGGCGGCATTGACCAGGCGCTCTTCGACGCGCCTGCGCTTACCCGTGCGCATCACCTCGTCGTCGTCCGCGACATAGCGCTGCGCGAGTTCCACGGGCCAGATGTCGAAATCCGTCCTGCCGGCCAGCGCATCGGGCGTCCAGCCGCAGACTCGGGCGAAGGGCTCGTTCACCGCGATGAACCTGCCGTCGCGGTCCTTCAGCCAGGCGATGTCCGGAACGCTGTCCAGGATCGCCGCCCGCTGTCGCGCGCCCTCCCTGAGTGCGGCCTCCATCCGCTTGCGCTCGGCGATGTCGCGCACAATCGTTAGGATGCACGGCTCGCCGTCGATGATCATGGCTTTCGCGGAGAGCAGCCCGACAGAGGTGCTGCCGTCCTTGCGAGCGTACTCGAACTCGATGCCGCGGACCTCGCCGCGCGCCTGAAGCGCCGCCACCATGCGATTGCGCTCGGCAGGCTCGCGCCAAAGACTGAGTTCGAGAGCGGTCTTGCCAACCGCTTCGTCAGGCGAGAATCCGGTCGTCTCGGCAAACCCTTCGCTGGCGTCCAGGATCACCCCATCGCCAATGCGCGTGATGACGCACCCGTCCGGCAAGGCGTGAAACACCTTGCGGAACTTGTCTTCGGACCGACTGAGCGCTTCCTCGGCACGATCGCGTTCGGCGCGGGCGCGCAGACCGGAGATTCCAACGCTCAGGTCCCCTGCCAGTTCCTGCAGCAAGCCGACTTCCTCTTGGCTGAAGGCGTCCGCTTCGATGGCATAGATGTTCAAGGCGCCGAAGACCGAACCCGCATCCAGCGGCAGCGCCACCGACGAACCGTAGCCCCGTTTAATCGCCTCGTCGCGCCAGGGCGCGTAGTGAGCGTCAGTGCGGATGTCGCGCGCGACGCACGGCGCGCCGGCACGAATCGCGCTGCCGGTCGGCCCGCGTCCGTACTCGTCGTCCCCCCAAGTGATCACCAGGGACTCGAGGTAGCCGTCGCCGCGGCCCGCTTGCGCGACCGGCTGAACGCTCTTGGTGCCGTCTTTCCGGGCAAATCCGACCCATGCGAAGCGATAGCCGCCGGTATCGATGATGACCTGGCACACCTGGCTGAGCGCTTCGGTCTCGTCCTTGGCCCGAAGCAGCACGCGGGTGCATTCGCTGCGCATTTGAAGGGCTCGATTGGCCCGGCGCAGCGTCCTCGCCAGCCTCTCACGCTCGGTGATTTCGCTGTGCACGACGAGCACTCCGCCCATGGGCGATGCCAGCGGCAGCCCACGCAGCAGAAACCACCGCTCTCCAGTGGCGGACGGGCACGGATACTCCTGTTCGTACTCGGCCAGCGAGCCCCGAAGCACGGCCTCCAGTCCCGCGTGGCACCGCCGCGCATCTTCGGCCCCCTCTCCGGTGGCGCGCAGGCAGACATCCAGATAGTTGAGTCCGGCCCCGGTCGCTACCGGCCCCGGCGCATCGTTCCTTGTGGCCGCTTGGCGCCACGCGTGATTAACCTCGACGATGGTCCCGCCCCGGTCCAGCAGGGCAATGAGCTCGGGCATGGCGTCGATCACCGAACGTTCAAGCGCAGGATCGGGTTTCACGGTAGAAGTTGAAGCGAATTGAATGCGGCGTGTGGCCGGTCGGGCGTCGGGGAAGAACCCACCCAGCCAAGCCTCGACGAGCGTGCGATCTGCGCATCCTCGCGACCGGTTGAGCACTGGTCATCGAGCGAAATTTTGACTCACATATCATTTTCGGTCAATGCATGGCATCGGCCGACCCGCCGGCTGCTCGGCCCAGCGCAATCGCCCACGGTCTGTCGAACGGGCATCACTCGTCCACGCGGTCGGGGCGATGCGCCCCACACGTTGCAGCGTGTGATCGAAGCACCGCTGCCCGGCTTCGCCTGACTCTGGCCGCCTGTGGACTCGCGGATAGGAACGGACGACTTCGAATCCTGTTTCTCGTCCATCGGCGACATGGAGCGGATCAACCAGGGCGGAGGCGGGTAGACATCCAGATGCAGTGGCGCCGCTGCCGAAATGGCCGGTTCGCCCCATGCTCTTTGCTATGCCGCCGCGCGTTACCCGTTCGCCGCGGACATTCGCGGCGCGATGGGACTGCCATCGTCACTGCATGCATCTTGCGTCGGTTCGTCGGCGACGCGCACGCGATTGCGCCCGGCCCTCTTGGCCGCGTACAGGGCAGCATCGGCGCGCTGCAACAGCGATTCCTGGCTTTCTCCCGGCGCAAGTTGCGCCACTCCGGCGCTGAAGCGCAGCGTGAGTGCAGCGCACCGGATGACGAGCGGCGTGCTCGCCACGAGCCGTCGCATCCGGTCCACCACGAAATACGCACCCTCGCTGTTCGCGCCCGGAAGCGTGACCACAAACTCCTCTCCGCCGTAGCGGCAGATCTCGTCGGTTGCCCGCAACGTTGCCTTCGCTAGGCTCGCCACATGGATTAGCGCCCTGTCTCCCACTTCGTGGCCGTGCTCGTCATTGACGCGTTTGAAGCGATCCAAATCCATCACGGCCAACGAGAACGGCTCTTTCGTGCGGCGCGATCGGGCGATCTCCCGGGTCACCAGTTCGACCATCGCACGCCGATTGCCAAAACCGGTCAGCGGGTCCGTTCGCGCCTGGGCGCGCGTGCGTTCGAGCTCCACGCTCACCTGCTCGAGTCGCTGACGAGTCTCGCGCAGCTCCTTGCTCGAGGCATCGATCACCTGGTTCAGCGACATCGCCGAGGCCGTGACCGTGCGCAGCAGATGCGCCAGTTCGTCCGCGTCGCGGATTTGATCAATCCTCGCCAGCGCGCGCTTGGAATCGGCATCGAACTGATCGACGCCCACCGCAAGGCCTGCCGTCACCTCGCTCACGATCTGCACGATTGCCCTCACCATCTCGAGGGTCTGCGGAGCGGGCGCCCACGGCTGGGCCATGGCCGAATCGTCGGCGGCAAGTCCGGCGGCGCGGCGGTATTCCCGCGCATAACTCTCCGGAGTGGGCGGCAGTTTGTCCCGCGCAATCCGGTATAGCGCGATGCGGGCGATCTCTACCGGTTCAAGCCGCGGGTTCGGTATGTCGTGCATGGTCTCGACCAACCAAGATTTTCTACAGCAACAGTGGATCGCGCCGCCTCACGCGATTACCTAGAACGCGCGAACGCGACGCGAAGATGGCGACGAAAGCACTTGGGCGCTTCCACCAATCATCCCATCGACACAAGAGGATCTCGGGCAGCGGACGTCACGTATTCGTGGCTTGCCGCGAGTCGCATTCCAGTGGCCCTCCACAGACCGGACTTGGCACCGGGAGTCCGCCAGGAAGGCTGCGGCATCGTCGTACATTCTTGGCTTACTGAAGGCTCGACTCTCGCGGGGGTTGCCCCCGGGAGCGCTCGCAATGCCGAGAGATGCCCACAACAAGTCGCCGGATGCGCGAGACGACGAGGGCCCAGTTGCCCGTCTTCACCAGGAAATCATCCACGCCGGCCTCGAAGGCCCTTCTCTCATAGGATGGATCTTCGTTGCCCGTGAGCATCAATATGGGCGTGTTCCTCAGCGCCGGGTGCGCGCGAAGGGTTCGGCACAGATCGCACCCGTCGATCCCTCCCAGGCATCCATCGAGCACGACCGCGTCAAATGCCCGTTGCGCGCACACAGCGAGCGCCGTCGCCGCGTTATCCGCCACCTCGGTCGCAATACCCGCCTTGTCCAGGAACAGGCGGGCGAGCAACCGATCCATCTCGTCGTCGTCCACCACGAGCACGGCAGGACTGCTCACCGCGATCTCTCCAGCGCATACCTTGTCGCTTGTTCCGCTGCGAGCTGGCGTATTGCGCACTGGCGCTGAATCAGCCCGGCGATCCGGCCGCTGCTGTCCAGTTTCAGATTCACACCGCGTTCTCGCGCGAGCATCAGAAACTCGATGCCGGAGTAGTCGGCCCCGGTGCATTGATCGAGATCGATGAGCCGCGGCGGCTGCGGAGCGCGCAGCATCCGGTGCAGGCTCACGACGACGTTGAAATTGAGGTTGCCGACGACGGTGGCGACCTGGCCGACCTCGGTCTCCTTCGCCTGCACGGCCCCCGCGCGGTAGGCCGCCTTGAGGTGTTCGATCACCCCGTGCGCGCGGCTGCGGGATTCCTTGCTTTTCGCGAAGGAGAAACCGGCGAGCCAATGCCCGCCGGAATTGCGCATGAGCCGGACCAGGGTGACGTCGAAATGCTCGGTCTCGTAGCCGAGCCTCAAGACGAGGCGACCGCGATCCGCCAGATCGGGCTGCCCGCACGAATCGGCATACTGGAGGGCGACGCCGGCCACCGAAAAGTCGGTGATGGCCCCGTCGATACTCATCGGTACCGCGTCGAACCACTCATACGCCGCCCGCACGGCTACGGCGGGCTTGTAGCGCAGGGCACGGCGCTTTTCGGTCGCGACGGGCGGCACTTGTTGGACTCCTTGCAGGGGGTGTAGAACCATAGCGCCTGCGGCAAAGGCTACACCAGCACACCGCCGAGCAACACGAGCGCGGACAGGACCACGCCTGCGCTCGACACGACGCGCGAGGCAGGCGTCAGGCGGTGCCAGATTGCACCCATCACGGCGATTCCAAGGCACAGAACCACGAATACCAACGACCACATCATTTCCCGTTCTCCCTGCCGCAAGGCTCTATGAGGTAATCAAAATGTGATGGGGAGATTACCCAACGCCGTCCGGGACGAGTGCCAATTCCTCACGAATGTCCACGCTTTCGATACGCCATTGTGATACCGGTCACGGGTGTCCGACTGGCTGCGCTGGCACTGGGCAAGCGCTGTGTGTGGAGGATGCGCACTCTGACAGGCGCGAAGAGCTTCGAGAGAATCAGCGCCCGAGCCGGTATTTTATTCTTGGGGGAACGCCGCTGCAGAGAGCGTCTCTCGATGAAATCGCTGCGGCGGCAGGCCGACGGTGTTGGGGGCCTTGGCCGGCAGATGACGCGGGCGCTCAGCCACCCGCCGTTGAAGTTCTTCGAACACCCGCGCGCAACGCCGCCCATGACCGCCCGTAGGGAGCAGGCAAAAGCTACTTGCGAAGGGTACGCGCTAATGTTGTCGGCGATCACGGCTGAACCGTCACTTGGTCTTCTCGAAACGTCGGCCACAAATCAGTGACGGCTATTGAGCGCATGTTCAAGCGTCCGCTGTTCGACGGCCTGCCGCCGGTCGATCACCGCTTTCATGGGTTCCTAACCGTCCGTGCTTGGTCGCGATTCTCCCCCTGCCCTACGGGGCCAATGCCGACCTTCAGCCGACGGCCCTAACGAACAATAGGGATTGAGGTCGCCTGCGCACGCGTGGACGGCCCCTTTTCTTGCACGTCACGCAGACTTAGCAGAATCGGCCGCGGTGGACCGGGCTGCAGCAGGCGAGAAGCCGAAGGCGATCCTGCTCGCCCTCACCACTGTGGGCGTGCTGCATCAAAGAATTTGTTCATCATGACCTCTTCGAGCCCTGCGTTGTCTGCAGGACGAGCGGACAGTGTGATCTGGCGGCCCAAGCGCCACGATTCCCCGAGGAAGTCCCCGGATGCATGCTCTCGAAAGATTACGGTCATCTTGCGGACCACCGCGATACGAATGTCGCTGTCGTCGCCTTTGCGCACCTCGACCAGCTGGTTTGCGTTGTGGCGGATATCCTTGTTCCAGCCGAAGAACATGAACTCGGCATCGCTATAGCCGATGCGCTTGATGTGGAAGATCCCGCGGCCGTGTGACGGATCGCCTCACAAGGTGAACGCACGGCCCAGGCCGAGATTGGCGGGGACGATGCGGTTTGCGCGCGCTTTGTCACCGAGCGCCTCGGCCTGCCCCTGGAGCATCGCCAGCATCGGCTCGATCTGCTCTTTGTCGTTGGGGGCCTGGGTCACCCCGGTGGCCACGACCAGCATCGTGACCGTATCGACCGCCGCCTGGGCGTTGTACGCTTGTTCGAACCCGCCGCCGGCCACCGGCATGATGCGCGATTCTTCGTCGGTAAGATTGACCTGATCACTGGCCCGTGGCCCGGGCTGCGGCGCCTGGGGCGGCTTGCCTGCCGGCTTCTTGCCGGTCTCCACTTCCTTGGCGGCACGGCGCAGCCATTTTCTGCGTCGTACTCGGCCTTCTCCCGCTGATAGCGCTCCTCGGCCCGGGCCGCGATCTTGGCCTTGGCCGCCGCCATCGCCGCCAGCCGGTCCTCGCGCCGCTTGATCTCCTCGGGCAGGCTGACCCCATCCGGGATGTCGGCTTGATCCGCCTGCTCGGCCAGGGCCAGCAGTTCCTGTACCTCAGCCTTGAGCTGGACTTCCAGCTTCTCGATGTGGCCATGCGAGAGCGCGCTGTGACGTGAGGCGTTGGCGTGGATCTTGGTGCCGTCCAGGCAGACGTTACCCAGCTTGAGCAGCTTCATCTCCTTGGCCAGTTCCAGCACCTGCACGAACAGATCGCTCAGCTCGTCCAGGAAACGGCGGCGGAAGGTGGCCAGGGTGTCGTGATCGGGGTGAGTGTCCGCCGCGATGCAGCGAAAGGCCACCGAATCATAGGTCGCCTGCTCCAGCTTGCGGCTGGAGAACACACCGGTGGCGTAGCCATAGACCAGGATCGCCAGCAGCGTCGCCGGATGGTGCGCCTTGGAGCCCCGTCCCGCGTATTGCCGGGTCAGATTGGACAGATCGAGCTGATCGATCACCTCAACAATGAACCGCGCCAGGTGATCTTCGTTCAGCCAATCGTCCTGCGACGGCCGCTAGCGTGGCCCTCTGGGAACGACGGCTGAGCCACTTGTGTCACATCCGGACCACCTCATTGCGGAACCAGCTCAGACCAATAGAGTCGCCGGTCACACGGCAATAGCGGCCATGATCACCGGCACCTCGGTCGCGTCCCAGCGCTGGCGAATGTGCCGGCACACTTCGAAGCCGTCGATGCCCGGCATGTCCACATCGAGCAGCACCAGATCGGGCGGGGGCTCGACCAGCAGTTCGAGCGCCGCTTCGCCATCGGCCGCCTCGCGCACATCGAACGCGAACTGCACCAGCGTCTCCTGCTCCAGCAGGCGCATCACGTCGTCGTCGTCGACGATCAGCACCCGCGGCAGACTGGACCGCTCAGGCGAGCGCATGTTCGGTTCTCCCTTCGATCTGAGCCTCCAGCGCGGCGACCACCCGCACCAGCTGGACTTCGGCATCCTTCAGCAGGGTCGGCGCAGCCTGCAGGCTGCCACTGCGGCCGATCCCCTCCAGCTCCTTGCACAGGGCCGCCAGCTGCTCCGCACCGACGTTGGCGCTGCTCGACTTCAGGCCATGGGCGCTCTTGCGCAGCGCCTGCGCATCGCCCGCGTCCAGGGCCGCCCGCATCTGCGCGAGCCGCGCCGGGGTATCGGTGAGGTAGGCACGGATCACCTTATCCGCCAGCGCCGCGCCATTGGGGCCGGGCAGGTGGCGGATCGCGTCCAGGGCCCGGGGATTGATCGGCTCGTCCGCACCAGGGGCTGCGGGCTCGCCAGCCACCGACTGCGCGCGCCCTGCGGCCGGCTCGGTCCCGACCGACGAGGCGAGTGGTGGATCGGCCGCAGCAGCGGCCTGAACCGGGCGGGATTGGGGCAGCCAGCGCATGAGGGCGGCGGCAAGCTGCTCGCGCGTGAAGGGCTTGCTCAGGTAATCGTCCATGCCGGCGGCAAGACAGCGCTCGCGATCGCCCTCGACGGCGTTGGCCGTCAGCGCCACCACCGGCAGGTTGCGCCGCAGCCGGCCCTCGCGCTGGCGGGCACGGATCTGCGCCGTGGCCGCAAAGCCGTCCATCTCGGGCATCTGGCAGTCCATCAGGACCAGATCGAACTGCTCGTGGAACACCCGTTCCAGCGCCACCAGCCCGTTGCCGGCCAGGCTGTAGGCCACCCCCAGCGATTCGAGCATGGCCGCGGCCACCTGCTGGTTCACCGGGTTGTCCTCGGCCACCAGCACCCGCCCGCCCAGGCTGGCGGGCAGCGCCGGCGGCCCCGGCAATGGGGGCGGCGCCACCGGCGCGGCGACCTTGCGGAACGACATGGCGGTCGAGATGGCATCGTACAGATCGGACTGGCGCACCGGCTTGGTCAGATAGTAGTCGATGGGTGCGGCGCGCCGCTGCGGATGATCCGAGCCCACGCTCACCGAGGAGAGCATGACCAGCGGCATCGCAGCAAGGTGCGCATCCGACTTGATGGCCTGGGCCAGCTCGAAACCGTCCATTCCGGGCATGTGCAGATCGAGGATGGCCAGATCGAACGGCTCGCGGCGCGCAGCCGCGTACTCCAGTTCGCGCAACGCCCCCGCCCCGCCCTCGGCCCCGGTGTAGCGCATGGACCAGCCCTGCAGCTGGTGCTCCAGGATCTCGCGATTGGTGGCGTTGTCATCGACCACCAGCACGCGCAGGCCGGTGAGGCGCTCGGCCATGTCGATCACGGTGCGGGCATGGGCATCCTGCTTGATGAACGGGATTTCGAACCAGAACACGGACCCGCGCCCCACCTCGCTGTCCAAGCCGATCTGGCCGTGCATCATCTCCACCAGGCGCTTGGCGATCGCCAGCCCCAGACCGGTGCCGCCGTAGCGCCGCGTGGTGGAGCTGTCGGCCTGGGCGAAGGCGCTGAAGACGCGGCTTTGCGCCGGCTCCTCGATGCCGATGCCGGTGTCCTGGACTTCGAAGCGGAACCGCGCCTGCTGCGGGTTCTCGTGCAGCAGGCGCACGCGCACCACCACTTCGCCGCGGCGGGTGAACTTGACCGCGTTGCCCACCAGGTTGGTCATGACCTGGCGCACCCGCACCGGATCGCCCCTCACCGCCACCGGCACGTCATGGGGAACCGCGCACACCATCTCCAGCCCCTTGGCCTCGGCGGCCTGGGCGAACATGTAGCCCACGTCTTCCACCAGTTGGCGCAGGTTGAAGTTGATGCTCTCGATCTCCAGCTTGCCGGCCTCGATCTTGGAGAAATCCAGGATGTCGTTGATGATGCTCAGCAGATGCTCGCCGGACTGATACACGGCATCGGTGAAGCGGCTCTGCTGGGCGTTGAGCGCCGTGCCGCGCAGCAGCTCGGTCATGCCCAGAATGCCGTTCATCGGCGTGCGGATCTCGTGGCTCATGGTGGCCAGGAACTGGGACTTGGCGTGATTGGCCGTCTCTGCCGCCTGCCTGGCGCGCTCGCGCTCCTCCGCGATGTCTTCGCGTTCGATGCGCAGACGAAGCGAATCGGTGTTAACGCGTTGCAGCTTGAAGGCAGTCGCAATAAACGTCGCAGTGAGCAGCCCCAGACCGAAGCCCACAATGCGCGGCTCCGTCACGTCCGCCAACAGGTGATACAGGGTTGCCGGTACAAGGATGGGCAAGGAAAAGGCGGCGAAAGCCCAGAAGAGCGGGGACAGCGCGTAGAGGGCGCCAACCGGCAACCCGGCAATCACGAGGATGGCTCCCCCCTGGAGGGCGGCGGAGGAGTGCGGGAAGAGCACGGTGCCCACCAATCCCCAGATGGTGCCCGAAAGGAAAGCACTCGATACATACGCCACCACCCACATTCGCAGGTGCCCCTCGGGTCGATCGCAACGCTGATAGGCGCGCAATACCAGGAAGCGCAGGAAATAGCTGAGGCTGAGCGCAGCAAACCAACCGTCCATTGCGAAGGGCGTAGCGGCGGGCCGCAGCAGGTACCACACGATGGGCGCGAGCACCGCCGCCATGAAGAGCGTGCCTCGTGTATTCGCAAGCACGAGCGCGAGTTGCTCGGCAAGCACACGGGATTCGATCTTGGACGGGATGTCGGTTGGCATCTGGCAGGCACGGCGCCGACGGGCGTCGCCGATCACGGCTTATATCGACGCAGGGAGGGAGAGACTGAGGCTGCAAGAATTCCCTTGGGAGGGAGCGAGCGATAGAAGCAGATTCAACGCCACTTCCGCAAGCATCCCAAGCCCCGACAGACCCTGACAGCAGTCGTCATTCGGGAATTGCGTGCCGACGGAGCCTGAAAGCCTCCGCAGAATCGCAGCCCGAGTATGGCCGCGGTGACCCATGGGACGAGCGGTCCCCGACGAACGAGATCGGACCGTCTTCGTGCCGGCGCGAAGATTCCTGTCGTTCTTCGCTACCAGCCCCGTACTTCCGTACTTTCGGCCCCGCTTTCCCCTTCCGCCGTCCGTTCTTCGGTGCAGGAAGAACGACTGAACCCGCCGCAGTTGCTGGATTCGAGGAGTTTACTGTCAGCCACCACATAAGATCACGGCAATCTCTCAACTGCGACATTCTTGTGCCGGTAGTGACCGCGCCGCAAGCAAGCATCGACCAGAAGGCGTACCGCCTCGGCAGGGAGTTCGGGAAAGCGGTCCCGCACCGCGTGAAACGCAAGGCGCCTAAGCGACTGCCCACCCCAGCTGTTCTTCGGATCCATGAAAGGCGACACAACGTCGCAGGCACGCTCGAAAATCTCCCGCAGCTGGAACTCAGTTCGCCGATCCGGCTGGCGTTGTCCCTCGGTGTCGATGTAGTACCGTTCCATTTGGTCGTCCCCCAGTTTCCTGCAAGATCGGCTTCTGGGAAAGGGACTTGAGTCGTAGTCTCTTGCGGCTGGAGCCTCGAAAGAGAAGGCCTTGTCACATGATTGGGGCGGACCTGCGCCTCAAGGCGCCTCCCCGATCTGCCGGCCGGCTGGCCTGAGGCGCCCAGGCGCGCCGCCCGTTGGGCGCTTTCAGACTTACAGGAGCAGCGGCTCGGTAAGCGGTAGCGCGGCAGCGGCATCGCGCTGGCGCTGGATCAACTCTGCAATCCGGCCGTTGGGGTCGAGCACACCGGCCGCAACGCCCGTGCCGATCGGCGGTGCACACTAGGAGCGGACTTGCACATGCGCTCCGGCGCGACACGTAGTAGTTTGACCGGGGCTGCGCTAGAGCAATACAGTATGTCGTTAACCGTGTACGGCGTTGTCTTGTTCGTCCGGATGCGGTCGCCGTGCCTCAACTGCCGCCGATTAGAATGACGTCAACATGGCCCTGATTGCTGCATGGCCAATTCCGTCGCTGCAAGTTGACCGAAGGCGCCATATGACCTCAGACTCGCGACCCGAGGTACCCGACACGGCGCAACGGGCTGGTCTTCCTTCCGACGCGCGACACGAGCATCCTGGATCCGAGCGGCGCCTGGCCGATGAGCGGGCCGTGCTCATCGTGGATGCGGGCGGCGCAGTGCAGTTTTGCAGCAATGGCGCGGCGCAGCTATTCGACGGCAGGTCCGCCGAGATGCTCGGCCGGCCGATCCAGTCGCTGATTCCCGACCTTCCTCTACAAGAAGTCACGCCCGAGTACAACGTGGCCTATACCCGCTTCTGGTCGGCCCAAAACGACTGGCACCGGCTTCATCGGTCGGCGCCGGACGGACAGGCCGCACCACTGGTTGAGTTCAAGCTCAAAGCGGCGCAGCGCCAGCGAGACGAGCTGTACGCTCTGGTCGTGCGCTTGCGCAGCGCCGGGGATTGACCGGCCGCAGTGCTGTGGTCTGGATTCACACCCCCGTCACCCGCGACGCTCGCGTCGCGCGGCGCTTGAAGTGGGCGAAGGCAGTATCCGCACACCTGAACAAACTCCGACAGCCCTGATCGCAGGCGGCGGACTGGGAGCGGCCCCGCCCATGAAACAACTGTCCATTCCGATTGCTCTCTTGCTAACGACGCTGGCCCGGCTTCCGCCGCCGACCGGCGCGCAGGCGCTGGCCGCACAGTCTGTTTCCGGCAGACACCGGCTGCCGGTCCCGCAGTGCAGGCGAAGGCGCGCCCTGCGCCTGATGCAGTGGACGTCGTTTGTTCACCGGTACTTGCCCTGACTGGCGCCCAACCGGCGAACGAGGTTTCGATTGCGCGGCGAGCTTCGAGCGCTCGGTGATCTCACGAAGCCCCGGTCGGTCGCAAGTAGCGATTTCAACCTATCGCATGCCCCGTGAATGCATGCGGTTTCGATACCGGGGCAGATCCGCCACCCTTGGAACCCGTCATTGCCGAGAGCCATTCACGGCTTCGGAGCACAGATCGAGTGTCAGGTATATGGCGGGTACCGGTCAGCCGGCGCAATGATTTCGCCGTCCCGTCTATGAATGCTCCTGGCCGGTAGCGCCAGTTTGGCATCAGCGGCATGAACCCGTCGTTCGAATTTCGAAGTTGCATCATCATCGAACGTCTTTCGTGGCAGACTCAGGTGCGGCGCCAACCGTAACATTCGATCAAGCCGGTGTCGCCGCAGACGCTGGAAGGCATTCGCTATCTCGGTGTTGACGAGGTGGCGCGCGCCAAGGGACAGGACTACCTGACGTTGGTATACGATCTGTCGACCGGCGCGAACTGAGGGCGGATTATGTGGATCAAGGAGGGGCGCGATAGCGCGGTGCTGTGTGAGTTTCTCGATGCGCTGAGCGAGCAATGCGCCGCTGGCATCGAGGCTGTGGCGATGGACATGGGGGCCGCCTACATCGCCGCCACGAAGGCGAGCTTGCCAGCGCCGTCATCGTCTTCGACCGCTTTCACATCATGCAGATGTTCTCGACGGTGATTCGCGATTGCCGCAGTGCGGAGTTCAAGGCCGCCAAGAGCTTGGGTGACCTGAGTGGGCAGGAGGCGATCAAGGGCGGCCTCTACCTGCTGCTGTCCAATCGCGACAAGCTCAAGGAGAGCGATCAGGACCGGCTCGACAAGCTGCTGGTGCAGAACGAGCTTGAACTAACGAATGCTCGGTATCGCTAACAAATCGGACCACTGCCACGGAGCGAACCCGAGTAGGGGGGCATCACATCGCCCATGGCGACTACGAGAGTCGTAATGCGTACTGACCTCGGACTGTGCCGAAATTGTGACGCGGCAAGGCCGAGAATCGCTGATTTCATGACGAGTGATACTGATCTTGACACGGGCAAGCGATGTAAGTGACTGATTTTACTATACTGTACTGGTGCCAAGTGCGCCTTTTAATCCGTTGGTCGCAGGTTCGAATCCTGCACGGCCTACCAACAACTCCGACCGCCGAGTCACCGAAACCTGAAGACGCGCTCGCCGACCTGACTCAGCTCGAATAGCGCAACAAATCCAGTCATTTCGGGGGTATAGCTCAGCTGGTAGAGCAGCGGACTCTTAATCCGTAGGTCCAAGGTTCGATCCCTTGTGCCCCTACCAACAATCCAAGGGCTTACGGTTACCGTAAGCCCTTCGCTTTTTGCGGCCCGAGAACCCGTTGCCGTGTCATTGCCAGAATTCGCAGGGCAACGGCCGCATAAGGGCCAAGCCAGGCGGATCGGGATTGAACGGTCCACGTCTGATTTCCGAAGTTCCGTCCCTCACTTATCACGACACGCAGAAAGCGGATGAGATAATCATCCTTCACGCAATCCGGTCGCACCGACAAACTCAATCGGGGCGAACCAATATGGATACCCAGCGACAATATCCGTCCAGAAATTCGAAGATGGCTTCGCAGCGGCTAACGCTGCGGCAGAACTTGATCCGTGCCGTGCTCGGGGCAGTGCTGTGCGCGGTGACGGCACCGGCCCAGGCGCAGCGCTGCGATCCGCGCCCGCCGCAGAGCCAGTTCGCGCGGGAGGACTTGCGCCGGGCAGCCACCGAGGGCGATCTGGCCACGGCCCAGGACTTCGCCGACCGCGCACGACGCGGGCTCGACCAGTTGGCCGGCGTGGCGACCCGCTGCGCTTGCGCGCCGGCGCAAGCGAAGTTCGAGGCCGCTTCCGCTCAGGTGCGCCATGCCCGCGACGCGGAATCGCGTCGCGAACTGCGTGACGTCATCACCGGCGCAGTTCCCATGTTCGACGGTGCGATGCTGGAGTTGCGCAACTGCGCCAAGCCCTAGTCCTTCCGGCAGGACAGTCGAGGTAACTTCTCCCAGGCAGGAACGAGCCGTCCGCGCCGCGGCAAGCGCGCCCTGCCGTTTCCGCAGGCAGCGCTATATGCCGATGAAGGCATAATTAACTTTTGGATGCGACGGCCAGCTAATCGTTGGTTGCAGGGAACTATAATGTGCACCGGTAGGCATGTTGGACAGCGAAACATGAAGGGCAGGACGGATCGTTTCCTGGACGCGATGCGCCTACGGATCAGCGTCCGTGCGCAGCGCATGCTGATGCCCATGGGCGGCGTGCGGCGCGTTCCTCATTCTCGTTCGGCGCTGCCGCGGCCGGGCATCGGCGCCGCCTCCATGTTGGGGTGGGTGGTGCCAGGCGCACCGCAGCAGCAGAACCGGTGTCCGCAGCCGTCTTCGCCGATTGGCAGTCCCTGCCGCCGACGCCGGTGCGAGTGGTGCGGGCCAACTTCTTCCACGGAAAGGTGACTCATGAAGATCAGCGCACGCAATCAGCTCAAGGGCCGCATCACCCGCATCACCCATGGCGCGGTCAACAGCGAGGTGGTGATCCAGCTCGCGCCGGGGCTGGACATCACGGCCCAGATCACCACGGCATCGGTGCACGCTCTCGGGCTGAAGGAAGGCGGCGAAGCCTATGCCATCATCAAGGCCGACAGCGTCATGGTGGGCATCGAGCACTGAGACGGTAGCGGACCGCGCCCAAGCGCCGGATGGGAACTCTGACGGAGAGTTTCTCGACGGCATTCGCGCTGATCGGGGCGATGGACGCGAAACTTGCGGCCGTCGTTCTCCTAAGCCTGCGGGTAAGCCTGACGGCAACGCTGCTGGCGACGCTGATCGGGCTGCCGATCGGCGCCACCCTGGCGGTGGGCCGCTTTCCCGGCCGCCAGGTGATCGGCGTGGTGCTCAACGGCTTCATGGGTCTGCCGCCGGTGGTGGTTGGCCTCCTCATCTATCTCCTGCTGTCGCGCGCCGGGCCGCTCGGAGAGTATGGCCTGCTGTTCACACCGGGCGCGATGATCATCGCACAGACCGTTCTTATCACGCCGATCATCGCCGCGCTCACGCGCCAGGTCATCGACGACGCATGGCGCGAGTATCAGGAGCAGTTGCGTTCCCTCGGCGCCACGCCGCTGCGCGCTTCCTTCACCCTGCTCTGGGATGCGCGCTTCTCGCTGTTCACGGCAGTGCTGGCCGGCTTCGGCCGCGCCGCCGCCGAAGTCGGCGCAGTGATGATCGTCGGCGGCAACATCGACGGCGTGACGCGCGTCATGACGACCACCATCGCGCTCGAGACCAGCAAGGGCGACCTGCCCCTGGCGCTGGCCCTCGGCTTCATTCTGATCACCCTGGTGCTGCTGCTCAATGCCGGAGTCCATGTCACGCGCCAATGGGCAGTGCGCCGGTACGGATGACGAACGGCCACGAATCGGTTTTCCCACTCGTCTTGCACGGGCTGAGCTTCGCCCGCAACGGGCAGAACATCATCGACGGCGTCTCGCTGGCCATCGATGCCCGCGTGCGCAGCGTGATCATCGGCGCCAACGGCGCGGGCAAGAGCGTGCTAATGCGCCTCATGCACGGCCTGCTCAGGCCGACCGCGGGGCAGATTACCTGGTGCGGGCGGGAGGAGCGGCCGCGGCAACAGGCGATGGTGTTCCAGCGGCCGGTGATGCTGCGCACATCGGCACTGGGCAACGTCCTCTACGCCCTCAAGCTGGCCGGCATGGCACGCCCGCAACGTTTGGAGCGGGCACGGCTCGCCCTGTCCCGGGTCGGCCTGGCGGCGGTCGCCGGCCGCCCCGCGCGCGTGCTCTCCGGCGGCGAGCAGCAGCGTCTGGCGTTGGCGCGGGCCTGGGCGCTTGAACCGCAGATCCTGTTTCTCGATGAGCCGACGGCGAGCCTCGACCCCGGTGCCTCCGCGGAAGTGGAGGCGTTGATCCGTAACATCGCCGATTCCGGCACCAAGATCGTGATGACCACCCACAATCTCGGTCAGGCCAAGCGGCTTGCCGACGAAGTGATTTTTCTGCATCAGGGCCGGGTCGTCGAATACACGCCGGCCGACGAATTCTTTCGCAAACCCCGATCCACCGAAGCCCACGCTTTCATGAAAGGAGAATTGCCATGGATGTGAAACGCCGATTGACGCTCGGACTGCTGGCGGCCGCCTGCCTCTGCACAGGACTCGCCCAAGGCGAGGACAAGTTCATCACCGTAGCCTCCACCACCTCCACCGAACAGTCCGGCCTCTTCGGCTATCTGTTGCCGCTGTTCCAGAACAAGACCGGCATCCAGGTACGCGTGGTGGCGCTGGGCACCGGCCAGGCGCTCGATACCGGGCGCCGCGGTGATGCCGATGTGCTGTTCGTGCACGACAAGCCGGCGGAGGAGAAGTTCGTTGCCGAGGGCTTCGGCGTGGAACGTAAGGAAGTGATGTACAACGACTTCGTCCTGGTCGGTCCGAAAGCCGATCCGGCCAAGATCGGAGGCGGCAAGGACATCCTCGAAGCCCTGAAGAAGATCGAGGCAGCCAAGGCGCCGTTCGTGTCGCGGGGCGACAAGAGCGGCACCCACGCGGCGGAACTGCGCTACTGGAAGGCGGCCGGCATCGACCTGGAAAAGACCAAGGGCCCCTGGTACAAGGAGACCGGCTCCGGCATGGGGCCGGCGCTGAACACCGCATCGTCGATCAATGCCTACGTCCTGACCGACCGCGGTACCTGGCTGTCGTTCAAGAACCGGGGCGAGCTGAACATCCTGGTGGAAGGCGACCAGCGCCTCTTCAATCAGTACGGCGTCATGCTGGTGAATCCGGCCAAGCATCCGCACGTGAAGAAGGAACTGGGCCAGCAGTTCGTCGACTGGGTTGTCTCGCCGGAGGGGCAGACCGCGATCGCCGGCTACAAGATCGGCGGCGAGCAGTTGTTCTTCCCCAACGCCAAGAAGTAGACTGGGCCCGCGCGTGGCTTCGGCATCACGACGCCCGCTCAGAGCGGTGACCATGGCAGCGATCCCCTGGACGCGATCGCCTCGACGACAAGAACGCTGAACTGCAACTGAATTCAAGGAGCCACTCATGCAACTCGGAATGATCGGCTTGGGGCGGATGGGTGCCAACATGGTTCGGCGTCTTCTGAAGAATGGCCATGAATGCGTGGTCTTCGACCGATCGCCGAACGCCGTGCAGGCGCTCGCCGGCGAGAAGGCGAGCGGCGCGTCCTCCCTCGCAGATTTCGTCAGCCAGATCACCCGGCCGCGCGCAGTGTGGCTGATGGTGCCGGCGGCGGCGGTGGACGACAGCATCGGGGATCTGCTGCCCTTGCTCGAGTCGGGCGACATTCTCATCGACGGCGGCAATTCGCACTATGTCGACGACATCCGCCGCGCCGAGGATCTGCGCGCCAGGGGCATCCACTACGTCGATGTCGGTACCAGCGGCGGAGTCTGGGGCCTGGAGCGCGGCTACTGCATGATGATCGGCGGCGAAGAGGAAGTGGTCGGACACCTCGACCCGATCTTCGCCACCCTGGCCCCGGGCACCGGCAATATCGACCGCACCCCCGGCCGTTACAAGACGGGCGGCACCGCCGAGCAGGGCTACCTGCACTGCGGGCCGAACGGCGCCGGCCACTTCGTCAAGATGGTCCATAACGGCATCGAGTACGGCATCATGGCCGCCTATGCCGAGGGTTTCGGCATCCTGGGCGCCGCCAACGTCGGCAGCCAGTCGCACGCCGTAGACGCCGAGACTACGCCGCTGCGCCATCCCGAGCACTACCGCTACGACCTGGCTCTCGGCGACATCGCGGAGGTGTGGCGGCGCGGCAGCGTGATCGCCTCGTGGCTGCTCGATCTCACCGCGGCGGCACTGCTCGAAGATCCGGTGCTGGCGAAATTCGCCGGCCGCGTCTCCGATTCCGGCGAGGGACGCTGGACGATCAAGGCAGCGGTCGACGAGGGCGTTCCCACGCCAGTTCTCACCACCGCGCTCTACGAGCGGTTCAACTCGCGCGGCGCTGCGGACTTCCAGAACAAGCTGCTCTCCGCCATGCGCTACCAGTTCGGCGGGCACATCGAGAAACAGGCCGACAAGTGACGATACGACGCAGGACATCACGAATGCGCGCGCCGATTGCGTGCGCCGGCGCCCGCTAGACGATCAGTCGCAGCAGTTCCAGCACGGCGCGGGTCGCTCCGGCAATGGCCAGCGCCGCCGTGACCGACAGCGCCACCGAAAACAGGGCCGGGCCTCGGCCGACCACTTTCAGCATCACGGCAAAGGTGGACACGCAGGGGATGTAGAAGGTGAGGAAGACGAGGAAGGTGAAGATCTGCACCCCGTCGAGTAGCGGCACGATGTCCTGGGTGCCCAGGGCCTGATAGATCATCAGCAGGGACAGTTCCTTGCGCAGCACGCCGAACAGGATGGGAACGCCGAGCACCAGCGGCAGCCCCAGCCACCATTCGGTCACGGGTCGGAGCAGCGCGTTGATCACGGCGTCGGCGCCGAAGTGGCCGAGCAGCGCCAGCACGATGCTGCCGGCCACGAGCAGCGGCGTGACGATGGTGACGATGTCCTGGGTGCGCGACCAGGTATTGCGCCACAGGGCATCCCGGGACGGCAGGCGGTAGGGCGGAATCGGCTGCACCAGGCCGGGCACGCTGTCGGCGTAGCGGCGAGCCAGGACACGACCCAGCAGCGCGATCGCCAGCAGCGTGAGCATGAAGATCGCGAACACGCCGATGCCGCCGAGGTACTTGCCGCCGAGCGCCAGGATGATGGCGGAGCGGGCGGAGCAGGGCACGAAGGTGATGAGCAGCGCGGCCACCACGCGCTCCCGGCCGGAGACGCTGGCCGCCGCGGCCGAGATCGCGGGAACATTGCAGCCGAGTCCGATCAGGAACGGCACGGCGACTCCACCGTGCAGGCCGATGCGGTGGAAGCCGCGATCGACCACGAAAGCCACCCGGTGCATGACGCCCGATTCCTCCAGCGCAACCAGCAGCAGGACCAGCGGGATCATGTAGGGCACGACGATGCCGACGAGTCCGACCAGGGCGTCCGCCACCGCGCGGCCGACGACGCCGGCGGTAGACGTCGGCTGCCACTGCTGCACCCATTGCGCCAGCCGCGCCGAGGTGGCGGCATCGATCGCGGAACTGACCTGGAACACGAAGATCAGCACCAGGGCGAATACGCCGAGGCTGCCGATCAGGCCCCAGTGCGGATGCAGGAACAGTTCATCGAGCCAGCGCCGCCAGCCTTCCGTATCCGGCGCCGCGCTGAGACTGGTCACGCTCTCGTACAGCAGCGCCGCGCGGTGGTGGCGATCGGCGTGCATCTCGTCGGTCAGCGGGCGCGGCAGCACGCGCTGCGCCGCCGCGCGCGCCGCCATGACCTCGGGCACCCACTGCGGAAAGTGCTCGCCCAGTTCGCGGCAGAAGTAGTCGTCGTTTTCCGCCAACTGCGTGACCAGCAGCGCACGCGGCACCTGAAACGCGGCTTCGATCTCGGGACGGCCGACGACCGCACTCAGGGCTTCGAGGCTCTGCGCGAGGTGGGCGCTCGGCGGCTGCGGTAGCGGGCAGGCCTGCTCCCGGGTCGCATTCACCGCCGCCTCGAACAGAGCGAGAATGCCCTTGCCCATGTGCGCGACCGTCGGCACCACGGTCACGCCGAGACGCTCGCTCAACTGGGTGACGTTGATGTACAGGCCCTTCTGCCGCGCCTCGTCCATGCGATTCAGCGCGATCACCAGCGGGCGGCCGAGGAGGCTGAGTTCGAGGCTCAGTTCCAGGTCCTGCTCGAGGGAAGTGGCGTCGACCACCTGAACCAGCACGTCGGGTGCCGGGAACGCGGCGGTCGGCTGCTCCGCTTCGTGGCCGGCGATCGCCGGCCAGCGGTCGCCCCACAGAAGATACATGAGCACGATGCGGTCGTGCTCCCGCAAGCGGTGCAGGGACTCGATATCCGGCAGATCGACCAGCGAGATCTGATCGAGCCCGACGTCGACGACGCACTCCTCGTACGCCCCGCCGACACCCGCAAGGCGCTCGTGGCGCACCGCCGGGCTGGCCGCGGCCTGGAAGATGGTGCTCTTGCCGGTGCGCCGACGCCCCACCAGGGCGACGCGCGGACGCCGCTCGCCGCGCAGCAGGGGGCCGCGCAGCGGGATGATTCCGACTCGTTCTCTGGATGCCACGTTGAAAGTGTAGTCGAAGGCGCCGCTGCCAACACGCGCCGCAGCCGGCCGGCTTGTCGGCTGCGCGGCCGACGCACGAAGTCACTCCGCAATCAATTACACGCACCCGCCACATCGTTGCGCCGCCCATAGCGCCGGCACCCCGTGAGTTCCGTCACGATGCCCTGCAACTGGCGGTCCCCTTCGTGACATATGCCCGTGCCGCCAAGTCTCTCGTCTGAGATACTGCAGCCGTCTCAATACTCCTCCCGGAAGAGACATTGGCCCCGCCCAGCGCGGGGCTATTTTTTTTTGCCTCGCCCACACCGAACGGGTGAGGCCGGTCAGAGCGGATTCGGCGGACACGACGCCGGACGGCAAGCGACTGAACAGGGGGTACGAACACCTGCCGGGTCCGGCAGGCTGATGTTAGGCGGGGGGAAGCGACTTCTTCCCAGGACGCGCAGCGAAGCCAGGCGGCGGGTGCCGTTCCCCTTTGGGCAACGGCACCCTGATCGCGAAGCAGGCTTTCCTATTCGCCCCTGGCGTCAAGGGCACTGCGAAGTTCCGGGCAGACGATCCGCGGGTCGGCGCAGTCCGTCTCAGCGCAGGATCTTGCGATCCTTGCCGATGACGGTGAGCTCGACGTACTTCGAGCCGGCATGGCTGCCCGGGCCGTAGGCGAAAGTCATGCCGCCGGCATCGTATTCACGCATCGACTCCATCGCCGACACGAACTTCTCGCGCGTGAGTTGCGCGCCGGAACGGCGCAGGCCTTCGACCAGAACCTTGGCACCGATGAAGGCCTCGAGGCTGGTGAACGATGGCACGCCCTTGGCCCCCCTCACGTAGATGTCGCGGTACTCGGCCAGTACGGGCAGGGTGTCGACCCAGGGATAGGGCACGACCTGGGAGATGCCGACGCCGCGCCCCGCCTCCGCCAGATCGGCTGCGAGCGCTTCCGGACCCACCACCGAAAGTGTCATGAACTGCGGCTCATGGCCGGCGTTCTTCATCGCCGCGATGAACTTGGCGGCGAGCTTGTAGGGACCGAATATGATGACGGCCTGGGGGTCGGCCTGGCCGATGGCGCGCACACCGGCATCGATTTCGTGCACGTTCTCGCCCGGATAGGTCGCGGAGGCCGCGACCCGCAGGTTCAGCTTCTTCAGGGCCGCTTCGGCGGTGGCCAGGGCTGCCCGCCCCGGCGCATGGTCCGGATGGAAGACCGCGATCTTCTTGACGCCGACTGTCGTGAGATGGTCGATGATGTGCTCGACCTCGTTGGCGAAACTGGCGCGTGTGTGAAAGATGTTGCGGTTGAAAGGCGTGCGCATGATCTCGTTGCCGTTGGCCGGGGCGACGAAAGGCACGTTGGCCTGGCTGATCACCGGCACCGCGGCATTGCACGTTGCCGCACCGATGCAGCCGAAGATGAGGAAGGCCCCGCGCTGCTGAATGAGGGCGTTGTAGTTCGCCGTTGCGCGTTGCGGGTCGAAGCCGTCGTCCATCGTGTCGAGCACGACCTTGCGGCCATGGATGCCGCCGCGCTTGTTGATTTGATCGAAATACGCCTGCGCACCGGCGCGCATCTGCTTGCCGAGTTCGGCCGAGGCTCCGGTGAGAGGAACCGACTGGCCGATGACGATGGGGGCGCCGCTGCCCCCGCTGTCAGGCGCAGCGGAACACGGCAGGGCGATGGCGGAAATGGCGGCGGCGAAGGCAAGGGCGTGGCGCATCTGGGTCTCCCGGTTTCGAATTGAGTCGATCCGGAAAATAGCAGGTGCCCCAGGCGGGAGCCCATGAACCATTTGGCATTGCGGCGGCTGTGTCGGCCGCTGCGTGATCGAATGCGCGGAGCGTCCGTGCGCCATGTCACGAAGGCGCCCGCGCCTGAGACGCCGGCACCGCAGCCGGCGGCTCAGGCGCCGCCCGCCCCCGCCGTCGCCAGCCGCAGCAGGGCGTACTCCATGCTGTCGGACAGTGCGCGCCAGCTCGCCTCGATGATGTTGGCGCTGGCCCCGACCGTGGTCCAGCTTTCGCTGCCGCTCTGGAAATCGATGAGCACCCGCGTCGTCGCCGCGGTGCCGGTGGTGCTGTCGAGAATGCGCACCTTGTAGTCGGTGAGCCGCACCGTGCGCAGAACCGGGTAGGAACCGACCAGCGCCTCCTGCAGCGCGGCGGCAAGCGCGTCCACCGGACCCTTGCCCTCGGCCGCGGTGAACTTGACCGTGTCAGCGACCTTCACCTTGACCGTCGCCTCGGCCAGCAGGCCCCGGCTGTGGCGGTGCTCGGTTATGACGAAGTAATCGATCAGCTCGAACGGGCGGCCATAGCCGGGCTGGGTGCGGCGGAACATGAGTTCGACGCTGGCCTCCGCCGCCTCGAAGGTGAAGCCCTCGTGTTCCAGGTGCTTGATCTGATGCAGCACCCGCTGCGACGCCTCGCGGTCGATGTCGATGCCCATGGCTTTCGCCTGGAACAGAATGTTGCCGCGCCCCGAAAGCTCCGAAGTCACCGAGCGCATGGCATTTCCCACCAGGGCCGGCTCGATATGCTGATAGGTGTCGCTGGCCTTGAGCATGGCGGCGACATGGATGCCGCCCTTGTGCGCGAATGCGCTGTGTCCGACATAGGGCTGGTGGTCGTCGTGCTTGAGGTTGGCGACTTCGGCCACGAAGCGCGAGAGGGAGGTGAGTTCTGCCAGCCGCCCGGGCGCCACGACCTCGTGCCCCAGCTTGAGCTGGAGGTTGGGCAGCACGGTGACGAGATCGGCATTGCCTACGCGTTCGCCATAGCCGTTGATCGTCCCCTGCACCTGCGTGCAACCGCTGCGCACTGCGGCAAGGGTATTGGCCACGCCGCAACCGGAATCATTGTGGCAATGCACGCCGAGGGGGGCGGAAATACGCCGGCCGACCTCGCGCGTGATCTCCTCCACCTGCCACGGGAGTTTGCCGCCGTTGGTCTCGCACAGGACGAGCCAGTCCGCGCCGGCGCCGGCCGCCGCCTGCAGCACGGCGAGAGCGTAGTCGCGATGGGCGAGGAAGCCGTCGAAGAAGTGCTCGGCGTCGAACACCACTTCGCGTCCCATGCTCTTCATGTAGGCCACGCTCTCGCCGATCATGGCCAGGTTCGCATCCAGCGTGGCGTCGAGCACATGGGTGACGTGATAGTCCCAGCTCTTGCCCACCAGCGTCACCACCGGCGTACCGGCATCGAGCAGCGCCTTGAGATTGGCGTCGGCGGCGCACTGGGTGTCCTTGCGACGGGTGCTCCCGAAGGCGGCGAGGCGTGTGCGGCCCAGGTTCATGCGGTTGGCGCGCGCGAAGAAATCGGCATCCTTGGGGTTGGAGCCCGGCCATCCGCATTCGATGTAATGGATGCCGAAATCCCCCAGCCGCCGGGCGATGGTGAGCTTGTCCTCGACGGAAAGCGAAATGTCCTCGCGCTGGGTGCCGTCGCGCAGGGTCGTGTCGTAGAGAAAGATCTGGGCCATGGAAAGCAGGAACCGGTGTTGCCGAAGCGGCTCATTATCCCCGAATCGGAGCCCTCCGATGAGGCCGCCTCTCCTGGCTGGTCTGGCACCGGGCTCTTAGGCCAAAGGTGAGATGGCGTCCCGCACTCAGGCGCATAGAATTGCGCGTAAAGGACATGCTCCTGGCGGGAATCATGGTTCGAGCGTTACTCATTCTTCTGCTCGCGTTCTTGGCCGCCTCCACAGCGACGCTGGGCGCCGACAAGCAGGGCGCGGCCGATGCGGCGAAATGGGGGCGGCGCAGCGCACTCGTCATCGGCAACGGCACCTACAAGAGCGCGCCGCTGACCAATCCACCGCACGACGCGCGGCTCATGGCCGATGCGCTCAAGGCGGCCCAGTTCAAGGTGATCAAACTGGAAAACGCGTCGCGCGAGGCGATGCTGAAGGCGATCTCGGACTTCGGCGACGAAATCGAGAAAGGCGGCGTCGGCGTCTTCTATTACGCCGGCCACGGCGTGCAGGTGCGCGGCGAGAATTATCTGCTGCCGGTGGACGTAACCATCACGCGCGAGGAGGAAATCCGCACCCGCGGGGTGAACGCGCAGGAGGTGCTGGATCGCATGGCCTCCGCCCGCAACGGACTGAACCTGGTGTTCCTCGATGCCTGCCGCAACGATCCTTTCCCGCGCAGTTCGCGCGGCGCAGCGCAGGGACTGGCGAAGATGGATGCCGCGCTGGGCATGCTGATCTCCTACGCCACCGCGCCCGGCAGCGTGGCGGAGGACGGCAGCGCCGGCAACAGCCCGTACACCCGCTATCTGGCCTCGACCATCAAGACGCCCGGGCTGCGCATCGAGGACGTGCTGAAGCGCGTGCGCTCGTCCGTGCGCCAGGATACCGACGGCCGGCAGATCACCTGGGACAACAGTTCCATCGAAGGGGAGTTTTACTTCGTGCCGGGAGACGGCACCGCGCCGGCATGCGGTCGATACCGGCACCAGCGCCGAGGTGGCGTTCTGGAACAGCATCAGGAATTCGCAGAATCCGCAGGAGTTCGATCTCTATCTCAAGCGTTACCCGAACGGCGACTTCGCCGAACTGGCCAGGGCCAGGCTCGACGCCCTGGCCACGGGCGACGCGCCCCGCCAGCCCGCCAGACCGGTCAAGGGCCGGCAGGCGGGAAGGCCGGCCGCCCCCGCTGCGGCGCCGGCAGCACCCGCCGTCACCGGCGACCGGAGCGGCAGTAGCACTGGCCCTGTTCCCGCGCCTTCCGGCCGGCCGCGTGACCGAGCAGGACATCGAGCACGCCTATCGGCTCAAGGAGCGGCTGCAGGTCATCGACGAAACGCGCGCCCGACAGCAGGCTGCGCTCGGCGCAACGGGCCGCGGCGGATCGATCCAGGAATTCGCCGAACGGTCCTGGAGGCAATGGCGCTCGGACATCGATCGCCTCGTCGCCGCGAAGAAGCTCGACCAGGCCGAGGAACAGATCGCAGAGCGCGAGCAGACGCTGGGCATCGAGACCGAGTGAAAGGTGCCGCTTGAGGAGCGAGGAAACGAGCGGCGATGCGAGGCACCGCTCAGGCACCCGCATGAATCAACCGGCAAGGGGCAGTCGGGCCGCGCAGGGCATCACGAGCGCAGGGGAAAACGGCGGACAAGTGAGCATCATCGTCAGAATGCGCGCAGCCCATCTTCCCGGCACTCCATTCGTGTGCATGCCTCGCGTCGCCTGCACACGCCCGACACACGCGATCATCGATTTCGTGACGAACTTACGTGGCGATTCATTTCAACGGCATAACCCAGACCATCGTCGTGAGTAGCCCCGAAGCGGCCGGTCGGTAACAGTGATCGACCATAGCGCGCCGCTGACTCCAACGAAGTCGAATGACTCTGCCTCGGCCATAGGAGTCAGTCGGTCTTGCGCCAGTTCCGACCGCTTCCGATGCATGACCGGACATTGACCCCCTGCCAATCATGAACGGCAGGTTTTCGCGGCTCGCACGGCCGAGCCCGACTCTGAGGAGACATCCGCCATCCTCAGCTCGTTGCCTCGAAGCGGGCGGTCGGGCTCGTATGGAGTCGCCCGGAGGAGGCCTCTGCGACGGGCCGACACAGGCAAGCAGTAGTCGCAGCGATCGGGTCGAAGCACGCCTCCATGACACTGACCGAGGTCAACAACCCCGACAGCCTCGCGTGCAGTCCATCGGCCGGCAGCTCGATCAGCCCAGCGCGGCCTTGTCCCGGGTCGCCAACGCCTCGTTGATCGCGCCCTGGCTCAGCGCGAACCAGCCGATCAAGGCATGGAAAGGAACACGACCACAAGAGGCGACACCGCCCCCCTCTCGACCCCGCATATGGTATCTTGTATGGCATGGAGAAAACCACTGTCTATGTGCCGGCGGAGGTCAAGCGTGCACTCGGCCGATTGGCCAGCGCGCGCGGCACCAGCGAAGCCGAGCTGATCCGCGAGGCCTTGCGCAAGATCGTTGCCGAGGCGCCCGCGCCACGGCCTCGGCTGCCGCTGATCGAGAGCGGCAAGCCGATGCTCGCCGAGCACCTCGATGAAGCTCTCGAGGGCTTCGGCAGCCCGTGATCCTGCTCGACACGAGCGGCCTGCTGGCCGCGCTGGACGCCAGCCAGCGCAAGCATGCGCCATGCCGAGCGGCCCTGGAGTCGGCCAAGGGGCCGTTGCTGCTGTCGCCCTTTGTTCTGGCCGAACTGGATTACCTCTTGATGCGGCATGTCGGCGCGCACGCGCAAGCGGCGCTGCTGGACGAGGTGGTGCGAGGCGCATATCGGTTGGAGAGTTTCACGGCCGATGATGTCGAGCGAGCCGGTGAAATCATGCGCCGCTACGGCGATCTGCAGATCGGGCTTGCCGATGCCTCGATCGTCGTGCTCGCCGAACGGCTCGGGACCACTGAGATCCTGACCCTGGACCTGCGTCACTTCCAAGCACTTCGCGTCGGTGGTCGCAAGCGGTTCCGGATCTTCCCCGTCGAAACCTGACCCGAGGCGCCGCGAGGGAGGTCGTGGATCCTCCTCGCCGACTGTCGTGGACGGCAGATCATGGCCGGCAACAGCGGTTCGCTATGCTCGCCGAAAGCGGACGGTGGAAAGTTGGGATCAGCGAAGGTCCGCTTTCCGAAACCTCCCCGTAAAGTCAGCCACCGGCCATCAGCGGGTATTCGGCAGCGGCCGCTTCGGGGTCGTCTGATTCGTCGGGCATTCGGCGAATCCGTGAAGATCCTGCCGACGGAGCACTGCCCGAACTGCGGCGGCCAGCTGATTGTCATTGCGGCCATCCTGGAGCAGCTGGTGATCGAGAAGATCCTCACGCACCTGGGATTGCAGGCACGCGCACCGCCTCGGGCTCCGGCCCGTGGCCAGGCGCTGCAAGCGGCCTGAGGCTGCCCAACCGTGACCGTTCAGGCGACCCAGCACCCCGGGCCGCTGGAGTCGGCTGCGTCCGAGCGTTTGCGGGATATGTGGAAGTGCCCTGTGGGCCAGGGATAACCCGCAAACGGCGGCCGCGAAGGACGATTTTCGGCGGCGGCGTCAACGCTCAACAGACTGCAGCCGCCTCCGAAGACAGATTCAAGCGCACCAAGCGCCGTGCTCTGTCGTGTTCGGGGTGCCATGGGGGAGGGAAAATGACGGAAAAAGGGCGTTTGAAAAGCTTATCCTCCGCGGGCATGGCGCATTCTGCCGCCAGCGAAGGCGGCGCTTCGATCGCGACCGGGCCGCCCCGCAGGGCGCCATCAAGGCGGGCGGCGAAGTCCGGAAACAAACTGCCGCACCTGGGGGTCGGTCGGCGCCAGGGCCTGCAGCCGTTCGGCCCATGCCAGCGCCTGCGCCTGCTGTCCGGCCTGGGCGTAGAACACCGCCAGCGCGTACGCCGTCGCCGCGTCTCCAGGGTCGAGCCGCTGGGCTTGCAGCAAGGCCGCCTCGGCCGGCTTGCGCTGGCCCAGCTGCTGCAGCGCAAGGCCGAGGTTGTAGTGCACCTTGGCGCGCCCGGGCAGCAGCCGTGCCGCCCGGGTCAGCGCCTTGGCGGCCTCGGGCAGACGCCTTTCCTCGGCCAGCAGCAAGCCGAGCGAATACTGCAGCTCGCCTTGATCCGGCAGGCGCTCGAGGCCCTCGGCCAGCACGCGCTCGGCGTCGGCGTTGCGTGCGCTGGCGTTGTAGAGCCGGCTCAGGTTGGCGCGTGCCGGCGTGAAGTCGGGGTCGATGCGCAGGGCATCGAGGTAGTGCCGCTCGGCCAGATCGGGCCGGGCCGTGTTCTCGTAGACCACAGCCAGGTTGAGCTGCGCGCCGGGCATGTCGAGCGAAACCTTCTGCGCTGCGATGTACTCCGCCAGCGCAGCGTCGAATGCGGGGCGCAGGGCCGCGTCGATCTGCTGTGCGGGCAGCGCCGACAGGCCACGCGCCGCGGCAATCCGCACGGCCAGGAGCGGGTCGCGCAGCAGGGGCGCCAAGGCGTAGAGGCGCTGCGCCGGCGACAGGCCATCCAGGCTGTCGGCGGCGGCGGCGCGCACCTCGGGGTCGGCGTCGCGCGTGGCGGCGATGCGGATGTCGTCGCCGCTGCGGGGGTCGTTGCGCAGGGACGCCAGCGCGGTGGCACGCACGATGGCCGGCATGCGGGCCTCGGCGGCGAGCCGGGCCAGCGCCTCGCCCGCGCCCGGCTGGCCGGCCCGCGCCGCCGCGAAGACCTCGCCGTAGTGCGGCTCCTGCCGGCGCTTCGGGCCGTACCAGGCAGCCACCTGGTCGGCGGCCCACTGAGCCGTGTTGCCGGCATGGCATTGGGTGCAGGCATTGGGCGTGCCGATCTTCACCGACAGGTCCGGCCGCGGCACGCGCAGGCTGTGGTCGGGTCGGGCCTGGATCTGCATGTAGTTCGTGCTCGGCATGTGGCAGGCTGCGCACTGCGCGCCGGTGCTGCCGTCTTTGTGGAAGTGGTGTGCCGGGGTGTCGAAGTTGCCGGCGGCGCTGGCGAAACGCGCGTTGGCCTGTGGCAGGTGGCATTGCGTGCACACCGCGTTGCCCGGCAGCTTGAGCTTGCCGCTGTGGGCGTTGTGGCAATCGCCGCAGCCTACGCCACGGCCGTGCATCTTGCTCTGGCGGTAGGAGCCGTCGACGAAGACCTCGTCGAGCTGCTGGCCATCGGCGTGGTACAGGCCGCTGTGCAGCAGGCTGGGCAGATAGTGGTCGAGCCTGGGCTGGCCCGGCTGCGGCGCCGCGCTGAGCTCGCTGCGCCGCGAATGGCAGGCGGCGCAGACCTCGCCCTGCGTGGCCGCGGCAGCGCCCTTCAGATCCACCGTGAGGCCCAAGCGGTCACCGGCCAGCGTCGTGGGCGGCTTGCCCTCGGCCTTGAGCCGGGCCCATTGCGCGTGGCGCTCGCCGGGCCCGTGGCAGGACTGGCAGGAGACGTTGGGCTCCTTCCAGGTCGAGGCAAAGCTGTCGCTGGCCGCGTCGTAGCGCTTCTCGAATCCGGTGGTGTGGCAGGCGATGCACATCGTATTGGCCGTCTGGTAGCGGCCGGTCCAGTGCAGCACGTCGCCCGCGGGCGCCTTCTCGTGCGGCAGCAGGTGAAACCAGCGCTGGCGCGGCGCGTCCCAGGCGATCTGCAGCGGCTGCAGGCGCCCGCCGGGCATCGCGATCAGGTACTGCTGAAGCGGCTCGAAGCCGAAGGTGTAGGCGATCTCGAAGTCACCCGGCTTGCCGTCGGGCCCGTCGGTGCGCACGAAGAACTTCCCATCGCGCTTGAAGAAGCGCGAGGTGACGCCCTGGTGCTTGAAGTTGACATTGTCGAAACTGCCGCGCACCGTGTCTGCACTGGCGGCGGCCATCGCCTTGGCGTGGTGCGATGCCTGCCATTGCCGGCCCCGCTCCTCGTGGCAGCCCAGGCAGAGCTTGTTGTCGACGTAGGCGGCCGGCTGGTGCGCGCGCGTCGAGGCATCCGCCGCTGCGGCGCCGTCCGCGCCTGGTGCCGAGGGCGGCTGCATCCACCACAGTGCCAAGCCGGCAGCGAGCAGCACCATGCCCGCGACCAGCCAGCGCAGCGGGTGGCCCGAGGCCATGGCTGGCGCCAGCGCAGGGGCGGGCGGGTTCCCGCCGCCGCCGGCGTGCGGGCGCTGCGGCGTGTCCCGGTGCGGAGCGGATGCTTTGGCTTTGGGCAAGGTGGGATGCCAGCGAGTCGAATCGGGCCCGGCTCAGCCTGCCTTGATGGCTCGAACCTCGGCTGCGCGCTCATCCACCGGGATCAGGGGCAGTTCACCCTTGGTCTTGACCGGCAGCCGGCGCAAGTGATCCATGATCGCCTGCCACTCCTTGATCTCGCGGCCGGCGTTCTTTCCCACGCCCTTGGCGACGCTCGCCACATCCGTCGTGCCGGGCGGCGGCAGCAGGTAGCCGGTGTTCTCGCGCGGCATTTCAAGCGCATCCACCTTCGACTTCAGGGGCGTGCCGTCCTGCTTCTTGGGCACCAGCGCCAGCTTGCCCTTCGTGTACTTGGGGATGGCCACGATGATCGGGCCGAGCATCAGCGGGCAGCTCAGGCTGTACAGACGCGCGTCCTTGCCGCTGGTGTCGATCGCCTGGTAGCCGCGGTCGAGATCACCCAGTTCGATGGCCGTCACCACGTCGAACCTGGGGCGCGTGAGGTCGTAGCGAAAGCGCATGCCTGAAGCGCGTGGGAAGTACTCGCCCGGATGGGCCGCGTTGTCGATGAGCAGGAATTCGAGCAGGTTCTTGAGATCGGGGCCGTTGAAGTAGCCGGTCACGAGCGTGCTGCCGGGGGTCGGATCGACCACGCCGGAGCCCAGCGGCGCCACGGCGAATACGTCGTAGACCGTCACCACGCCGGTCTTGCCGCGCAAGATCCCGGCGCGCATCATGCCGTTGGCGGTGAACCCGATGTCGGCCTTGGTGGCCGCGCGAAACGAGTCGGTGACCAGGTTGGCCAGCAGGGTGCCGGCAGCGATGTCGGTGTAGGTGTTGGGCAGGTCACGCGGGGCGATGGCCAGCGGCTGGTCGATGCTGTAGCCGCGCGATGCGAACGCGGCTGCGCTGACCGACTTCTTGAGCCGTTCGATGTCCTTGCCGATGGCCCGATCACCGGCGATGCTGTCGTCGATGGGCAGCAGCCGATACGAGGTGACGGTCAGCTTGTTGCCATCCAGCGGGATCACCAGTTCGCCGAGGTTGTTGCTCTCCTTGCCGGTCTGAACCACCGGCGTGCGGCCGCCCACGACGATCGCCTCGGTCAGCTCGGTGTGGCTGTGGCCGCTGATCACCACGTCGATGCCCGGCACGTCCTTGGCCAGTTGCACGTCCTCACCACCGACATAGCGGCCATCCGGGCCCTTCTCGACGCCGCCGTGGCTGAGCGCGATCACGACATCGACCTTCTCGGTCTCGCGCAGAATCTTCACGTCGTGTTCGGGGTGCCATGGGGGAGGGAAAATGAGGTACAAAGAGGGTTTGGAACGTTCATCCTCGGATATGACCAATATGACTGCGCGAAATGTGGTTCTGGCGACACTGGTGGCCAGCGTTCTGACCCTGTCTGGTTGCGGCAGCAAGAAAGACATCTCAACCGTTCCCGCCTCGGCTGAAGAGGCCCGACGTCCCAATGTCCTGCTCATTGTGGCCGATGACATGGGCTACTCGGACATCAGCGCCTTTGGCGGCGAGATCAGGACTCCGAATCTCGATACGCTTGCGGCGCGCGGCCTCAAAGCCACGAATTTTTACGTTGCTCCAACCTGCTCGCCGACCCGCTCAATGCTGCTGACGGGAACGGACAATCACGTGGCGGGCCTTGGCAACATGGCCGAATTCCTTGGTCCCGGCCAGAAGGGCAAACCCGGATACGAGGGGCACCTGAATGAGCGGGTTGTGAGCGTCGCAAGCGTGCTGCGCGATGCCGGATATCACACGTACATGGCTGGCAAGTGGCACCTCGGCGAAGAATCGCCGAACCGGCCTGCGGACCGCGGATTCGAGCGCGACTTCGCGCTGATGCAGGGCGGTGGCAGCAATTGGGTAGAGTCGGAATGTGGCGCGGTGGCCATAGGTCTGGCATATCCGTTGCCGCCTCTTTCGTCGGGCGGTGCCTCACTAGCCTGACCATAGCTCCGTTTCCACATCCCGCTCGTCGAACCGAACGGGCGCTATTAACGCATTCGGCTCTCGGACAAGCACTCATGCTTTCGCCCACGGAAGGTTGCGGGTTCGCTTGGGCAAATCGACCAGTCCCAACTGCTCATACAGGTACTGGTTGGGGTAGCGTGTCGTCCCCGTGCTTCGAACCTTGTTCTTGCTGCACAACCACCGACGGAGCCGTTTCGTGACGTGGTCATTGATCGTCCGATACGCCGGGCTGACCGGGCCTAAACAAAAGTAGTTGGCCCAGCCCACCAGCTTGCGATTCAGTCGCCCCACGACATCCTCGGCGTTCAGCAACAGCCTGCTGCGGTCGGTCTCCCGGCTGATATTCTCCACCATCCGCCGGATGCTCTTCTTCGAGGGCCGGGTCCCCAGATAGGCGCGCCCGGTCTGTCTTGAATAGCAGCGTCCGAAGGTGTAGCCGAGAAAGTCAAACCGCTCCTGCGGTATCCGGCACAGGTGGGTCTTCTCGTCATTGACCGTCAGTTTCAGCCGCCCCATCATCTCCCGCATCGCCTCCATGGCCTGTCCGGCCGAGCCTTTGCAGCAGATGACGAAGTCGTCCGCGTAATTGACGATCTGTGCCGACCACCTGTGCTGCATCCCCAGTTGCTTCCACCCCAGTATGAAGCGCCGCATGTACAGATTGGATAATAGCGGTGAGATGGGAGAACCCTGAGGGGTGCCGCGCTTGCTGTCCCGGTTCGGGGTCGTCCGTTTCCGATTGCCCTTGCCGTCATCTTCCTCGACCGGGGCCTCCAGCCACATCTTGATGAGGTGCAGAACGTGCCGATCAACCACCCGGCGCGCCACACTCTTCATCAGTTCGGCATGCGGAATACTGTCGTAGTACCCGGACAGATCCGCATCCACGACTTCGGTGTGCCCCGTGTTCAGCAAGCGATGGACCGCTCGAATTGCATCATGCGCCCCCCGGTCCCGCCGATACGCATACTGCTCAGGCTGCATATCGGCTTCAAAGATGGGATCGAGCACCAGCATCGCTGCCGTCTGAACCACCCGATCCGCGATCCGAGGTATACCGAGCGGACGCATCTTGCTGCTGCCCGGCTTGGCGATCCAGACCCGCCGCACCGCTTCCGGTCGGTAGTCCTTGCGCTTGAGCCGTTCCGCCAGTTCCCCGAGCCAGCGCCCCTCCCCGTACGCCTCGATGTCGTCGAATTCCTGGCCGTCCACCCCCGCCGCCCCCTTGTTGGCCTTGCAGCAGCGATAGGCAAATTCCAGCACGTCACCTCGATACACCTTGTCGTACAGAAGATAGAACCGGTACCCGGGTTCTTCCTTCGCTTTTGCATGTAACACCGTCTGTAGTTTCTGAACACTACCCGGAGTTGTCAGGTTTCCCAATCTCCCGTCCCTCGCCACTTCTTGCGTCTGTCTTGAACTGAGGCTCCTTCCCTCCACCGGCATTACACCGGCTTCATCGGATACTACGGGCCTCTCCGCCACCCCACCGCGCCCGGCCTGTCCCTCACGGGATTCCGGTTGGTCTCACGCTCGACCACGCGATGGGGCTTCCCGTGTTGCGCCTGTCTCCCTCTTTCATGCATGCCATCGCCACTACCCCGGCGGAATCACAGGGTGCCCTCTTCGCTCTCTTCCCCTGCAATGTCAGCCTTCCCTGTGTTTGAGCCAGGTCGGCTTCCGCAACACCCATTTCGAGGCCTGCTCAGCGTTCACTCACGTTACGGCCTGCATGCTCGCGGAGTCCCTACAGGACCCTTTACACCAGAGGCTTCAACTGCTTCGTTACCTCCACAATTGCTCCAGTTGCTACCGGCCGAAGCGAAAGTTGCCGGGCGGGATTCGCACCCGCTGAGAAACAGCGCCTTATCACGGCGCACTCAGACATGGGTTATCCGGATCCGGCGCATCCGCGCCTGACGTATACGCGCAATGGCCAGTTGATCGACAAACTGCCGGATGATCATTTTTCATCGGCTGCGTTCAGCGACTTCATCATCCAGTCAGTGGACGAGCAGAAAGGCGATGGCAAGCCGTTTTTCGCTTATCTGTCCTTCCAGGCCGTGCACAGCCCGTTTGCCGTGCCGGACGACTGGCTGGACCGGTACAAGGGCCAATACGACAAGGGCTACGACGTGCTGCGCGCTGAACGGCTCGCGCGCATGAAAGACATGGGCCTCGTCGGCAAGGATGCCACGGGATTTCCGCGGCTGCCGACGATCCCTGCCTGGGACACGCTCACGCCGGAACAGCGCCAGGTCTCGGCGCGGAAAATGGAAGTGTATGCCGCGATGCTCTCCAACATGGACCATCACATCGGCCGCGTGCTCGATCACCTGCGCGCCAATGGCCAGCTGGACAACACGCTCGTGATCTTCATTTCCGACAATGGCGCCGAGCCGCAGGCACTGCTCGAATTGGCGGCAAAGTTCCCCGGGTTCAAGACCTGGCTGGAAAAGAACTGGGACGCCAGGCCGGAAAGCTGCGGGCGCAAATTGTCGATCTGCGATTACGGCGCGGCCTGGGCGCAAGTTGGCTCGGTGCCATTTCGCGCGTTCAAGCATCAGGTGGCCGAGGGTGGCATCCGCCTGCCGCTGATTGTCGCGGGGCCCGGCGTCAAGCATCAGGGTGATGTCAGCGACGCCGTGCTGCACGTAACGGACATCATGCCGACCCTGCTGAAGGTGGCCGGCGCCACCCATCCGTCGCAGCAGGCGGGTAGCACGCTCGCGCCGATCACCGGAAAGTCATGGGTGCCGTTGCTGGGTGGTGATGTCAAGGCGGTACGTACGGAGCAGGACTGGATCGGCTGGGAATTGTTTGGCAATCGTGCTGTGCGCCAGGGGGACTGGAAGCTGCTGTACTTGCTGAAGGCCGCGGGCGGCCCGGGTGAATGGCAGCTGTTCAATCTGCGCAATGATCCGGCGGAACTACGCGACCTGTCGAAAGAGCAGCCGGAGCGCGTCAAGGCCATGCTCGCGCTGTGGGATGAGTACGTGAAAACCAACGGCGTGATTCTCACCGGCGATGGCCCGTTTGCCAGCGGTAAATAGCTGAGTCCGGAACCCGCGACCTGCGAGCCTGCTGCCGCCCCGACCACGTCAGCGTGGGGTGGCTAACGGCGAATAGAACGCTGCACGCCCTGCGTTGAAATAAAGCCTATCCTCCTCGCCGGTCTCACCGAGGGCCAGCGCCCATTCGCCACCGTCCTGGGGTGCAGCGATTCGCGGGTCCCGCCGGAGATCATCTTCGAAGCCGGATTCGGCGACCTGTTCATGATTCGCGTGGCCGGCAACGTGATCTCGCCCGAAGTCATGGGCAGCATCCAGTACGCCGGCACGCACCTCGGGACGCGCTTGATCATGGTGCTCGGACATGAAGGCTGCGGCGCCGTGCAGGCCGCGCTTGCGGCGAAGTTCCAGGGCGCACAGGAGCGCTCGCGCATCGAGCTGTTGCTTCAGGTCATTCTCCCGGGGCTGGACGCGGTGGAACCGCAGCAGCTCACCAGCGCGGTCGAGGCCAACGTCCGCTGGTCCATGCATCAGCTGCTGCAGACGCCCGAAGGCAGCGCGGCTGTCGCCGACGGTCGCATCAGGCTGGTCGGGGCTGTGTGCGATCTGGCGACGGGGCGCGTGCGGCTGCTGGCCTGAGAAGCTGTGAAAAAATGTCCGTCTGCTACGGCCCAAGACCGGAGTGGCCCTGCTATGATGCTAAGGTCATGTTTTCTGATCGCGCTGACCATGGATCCACGCCACGACCTGTTTGCTGACGGAAACGAAACATCGGGCAGCGCATTGCCGATACAGAAGGCCAGGCCGGTCGGGATAGCGCGGGTGCAAAAGCCCAACCGCAAGCAACTGGAACTACGCCCCAGCGACCTGGAGTCGCTGCTGCCGCAAGGGCACCGGGCGCGGATTGTCTGGGGCTATGTCGAACGTCAGGACCTGACGGGCCTGTATGCGGGCATCAAAGCCGTCGAAGGTGGCGTCGGGCGTAGCGCGATTGCCCCGGAGATTCTGTTCGCGCTGTGGCTGTACGCCACGCTCGAAGGCATCGGCAGCGCCCGTGCGATCACGCGACTGACTCAGGAACACGACGCCTACCGCTGGATTTGTGGCGGCGTCCAGGTTAACTATCACACCGTCGCCGACTTCCGCAGCCAGCAAGGCGACGTGCTGGACGATCTGCTGACCGACAACCTGGCCAGCCTGATGGCGGTTGGTGTGGTCAAACTCAAGGCTGGGGCTCAAGACGGCGTGCGCGTGCGTGCCAGCGCCGCAGCCGCCTCGTTCCGCCGGGAGGAGAAACTCGAGAGTCTCTTGGCCACCGCCCGCGAGCGAGTCGCGGCCCTCAAGAAGCAAGTCGATGACGAACCTGGTGCCGAGTCTCGGCGCCAGGCGGCGGCCCAAGCGCGCGCCGCAGTGGCCCGGGAAGCCCGCATCGAAGCCGCCCTGGCGCGCTTGCCGGAACTGGCCGACATCAAGCAGCGGCAAGGCAAGAAGCCTGAAGAAGCACGCGCCTCGACCACCGACGCCGAAGCGACGGTGATGAAGATGGGCGATGGCGGATTCCGGCCAGCCTACAACATCGAATTTTGCAGCGACACCGAAAGTCAGGTCATTGTCGGCGTCGATGTCGTCACCACCGGCAGTGACATGGGGCAGATGGCCCCGATGGTGAAGCAGGTCGTGGAGCGCTGCGGACAGGCGCCGGACGACTGGCTGGTGGATGGCGGGTTTCCGGCACACGACCAGATTGATGCCGTCGCCTCACAGACGCGGGTGATTGCCCCGGTGCCCAAGCCGAAAGCCAAGACGAAGGACGCCACGGCACCAACCAACGCGCCGGACGATGTTCAAGCGACGCCCGAAGCGCCCGTCGATGCGCACCAGCGCAAGCCAGGAGACAGCCCTGCGGTGGGAGACTGGCGGGAGCGGATGGCTACCGATGAGTCCAAGGAACTTTACAAGCAGCGCGCGGCCACGGCCGAATGCGTCAATGCCCAGGCCAGGAACCGTGGCCTGGTGCTGTTGCCGGTGCGTGGGTTGAAGAAAGTGAAGGCGGTGGCGCTGCTGTTTGTCTTGGCGCACAACCTGATGCGCATGGTGCGACTGGCACCCGAGTTGATCGGCATAGGGACAGGCACGTCCGGAATTCCAGAAATGGCTGGCTGAAGGCAGAAAATGCTCGGAAATCGTCGAATAGACACTCGATAGCGAGCAAAGTGATGCGAATTACATATTCTATCCCGTGGCTGGGTGAATAATCCCGACGCGCCCATGGCGCCTGCGGGAATTGAAAAATTCACAGGCTCTGAGTGTTTGCGCGCCAAGCGCAGGGGCATACTTGCCATTCGAAAGACCACCGGAAGCCACTGCCACCATGTCAACGCTACAAGACGTCCTCGTGTTCTGCCTGCTCGCCGTCACCGCTTCTGCCAGCGGCCTTGCAAGCGCCGCCGCAGTGCCCTGCGAGGCGCGCAATTTCGGTTTCGACGTGAAGGAGGCGGGCTGGAAGCACCAGCCGCTGTCCAAGCTCAAGCGCGACACCAAGTACGCGGTGGTGAAGGAAGGCGACCGCAGCGGCGTGCTGCGCGCCAGCGCCGACGGTTCGGCCTCGCTCTACGTCGCGCCGCTGAAGTCGGCGATGAGCACGCCGATGACGCTGAGCTGGGAGTGGAAGACCGACGCGCTGGTGCCCGGCGCCGACAACCGTGACAAGTCGCTCGAGGATGCGCCGCTGCGCGTGCTCGTTGCCTTCGACGGTGACGTGAACAAGCTGACCGCGGAGGAGCAGTCGCGCTTCAAGCGCGCGAAGAACCTCTCCGGCCGGCAGCCGCCCTACGCCGTGCTGATGTACATCTGGACCGACCAGGTCGCGGTGGGCACGGTGATCCCTTCGGCCCACACCAGCCAGGTGAAAATGCTGGCCATCGCTTCGGGATCCGCCGGCCTGGGCAACTGGCAGGCCGTGAAGCGCAACCTGGTCGAGGATTACAAGCTGGCGTACGGCGCCGAGCCCGGCCCGGTGCTGGGCGTGGCCGTGATGACCGACACCGACAACACCGGCAAGAAGGCGGTCGGCGAGTACTCGGGCATCCGCATCTCCTGCGGCGGCGGCTGATCATGCGGCGTCTGGTCCTCATCGCAGCCCTGCTGCTGATTGGTGGCTGTGCCAGCCTGCCCACCGGTTATGAACGCCCCGAGTCCTACGCGCTGCAGGACACGGCATCGACCTTGCTCGGCCAGGTCGGCCGTGATGCGCTGAAGGCGCACCCGGGGCAGGGCGCATGCCGGCCGCTGCCCGACGGTGTTAACGCGTTGGCCGTGCGCATGGTGCTGGCCGAGAAGGCCGAGCGCTCGCTCGACGTGCAGTACTACATCTGGCACCACGACCTGACCGGCCGACTCTTCGCCTACGCGCTGCTGCGCGCCGCCGACCGCGGCGTGCGCGTGCGCATCCTGGTGGACGATGTCGGCACCAAGACCAACGACGACACGCTGCTCAGCCTGGCTGCGCATCCGAACATCCAGATCCGCCTCTTCAACCCGGTGGCAAACCGCAGCTTCCGCGGCTTGGGGCTGCTGACCGACTTCTCGCGCACCAACCGCCGCATGCACAACAAGGCCTTCGTGGCCGACAACCAGCGCGCGGTGCTGGGCGGGCGCAACATCGGCGACGAGTACTTTGCGGCCAGCGGCGAGGTCACCTTCCGCGATCTCGACGTGGTGGTGCTGGGCCCGGCCGTGAGCGAGGTCTCGAAGGCCTTCGACATGTTCTGGAACGCGCCCATGTCCATTCCCATCGGTGCCCTGGCCGGGCGCCGCGGCAGTGCCGCGGGCCTGGACACCCTGCGCGCCCAGCTGGCCGCCTTTGTCGAGGCGCAGAGCGACAGCGCCTACGTGCGCAATGCCCGCTCGCAGACGGCACAGTCGCTGGCCTCGGGCATCGATGGCGTGTTCTGGGGCGAGGTGCACCTGGTGGTCGATGACCCGGCCAAGGTCACGCGTGCGCCCGAGGACACCGAGGGCCATATCTCGCGCCAGTTCGGCCGCATCAGCTCGGAGCTGCACAGCGAGCTGCTCATCGTGTCGCCGTACTTCGTGCCCGGCGATGCCGGCGTCAGCGCACTGGGCCGGAAGGTGAAGGAGGGCGTGCGCGTGACGGTGCTGACCAACTCGCTCGCCGCCACCGACGTCGGCGCGGTGCACGCCGGCTACAAGAAGTACCGTGAGCCGCTGCTGGCCGCGGGCGTGCGCTTGTACGAACTGAAGCCCGAGGTCAGGGAGACTGACCGCGCCAAGGACGGCAAGACCTCGTCGCCCGGCGGTTCACGCGCTTCGCTGCACGCCAAGACCTTCGTGTTCGACCGGCGGGCCGTGTTCATCGGCTCGCTCAACCTCGACCCGCGCTCGGTGCAGCTGAACACCGAGATCGGCGTCGTGTGCGAGAGCGAAGCGCTGGCCAAGGCCGTGGCCGGCGGCCTGGAGGGCCAGCTCGACAAGTTGGCGTGGCGGGTCGAACGGGTGGTCGCGCCCGACGGCCGCACGCACCTGGTCTGGAACGAAAGCACGCCCGGCGGCGTCGTGCAGCGCCAGGACGAGCCCGAGGTCAGCACCTGGCAGCGGTTCAGCGTCTGGTTCCTCGGCCTGCTGCCGATCGAGTCGCAGCTATGAAACGCGTCGCGGCTTTCGTCGGCCTCTTGTTGCTGGGCCTGCTCGTCGCTGCGGCGGGCGGCTGGGGTGTGCTGGCGCTGGCCATCTCGGGCCCGCAGGCCGAGACCCTGCGGCTGGCGCTGGCGGCGGGTTTCGGTGCGGCGGCGGTGGCTGCGCTGGTGTCGCTGGCGCTGAAGCATTGGCGCTGGCGCGGCCTGGGCCTCTTCGTTGCCCTGTTTGCCGGGGTACTGGTCTGGTTCTTCAGCCTCGAGCCCCGCAACGACCGCGAATGGGTGGCAGAGAACGCGCTGCTGCCCTGGGAGAAGTCGCTGGTGGCCGGAACCATGGCCACCCACCCGGGGGTGTATTGCCTGCGCAGCAGTGAGACGGCCTGGGACGAGGAGCGGCTGTGGCGCACCTACACGATGCTGACCGATCTCGAGAGCGTGTCCGCAGTCTGAAGAGCGAGTTGGGCTTGCGTCCGGTGTACCACTAGAAGGAGGATCGTTCGGACGGGCATCTGTTCATCACGGTCCTGGCGTATCAGTGCGTGCAGGTCGTGCGGGTGCAATTGAAGGCGGCCGGGATCAACGACTCCTGGGTCAGCCTGAGACAGACGATGTCGGTTCAGCGTCGCGTGACCGCCAGCCTTCGCCGCAAGGACGGACGGACGATCCATGTGCGCAAGAGCACCCAGGCCGAACCGGCATTGATGGCGATCTATGAGGCTCTGGCAATCAATCCGGCACCGGGAGGAACCAAAAAACTGATCAGCTGACGACTCAACAACGAGCAAACGCGCGACTCAAAACACCAGTACGCGCCAACAAGCTGATTTGTGTGAATGTTTTTTGCCCGTGTTAAACCTGGGTTACGCCACGACCGAAGGCGACGTTGTCACCGTGCACAACATCCGCAACTTCAGCTACCGAAGCGAAAACGACTTCACGCCCGCCTACTATGACAAGCGCTTCGACCTGCGCAAGCTCGAAGGCGTGGACCTGGTGGCCACGTACTGGATGGGCCCGGCAGTGGCGCACATCTTCCTCAGTTTCGCCTTCGAAGGCGGCGAGCAGCTGGCGGTGTTGACCGAGACGCACAAGGAGAAGGGCGAGGGTTATTCCACCGTCAAGGGCTTCTTTCGCCAGTACGAGCTGCCCCGGCACCTCCGAAGGTGGTCCCGCAGCAGTGGGCATACACAGGTAGGCGGCACTCTGGGCGATTGAGGGACAGCGCACGGCTTGAGACTGTGCGGGCTCACCAATTCGGGAGCCTCGCGTGCAAGCCATTGGCCGGCAGCCCCAGCGGGCGCCGGATGGCGCCTCGGTCCACTACGAGCGCCACCGCTCGGAACAGACCACGCTGTACCGCCTGGTCCAGCTGCACGCCGCGACCTTCTTCGCGCAGGCTGAGGCTGAGGCCGGCGCCGATCTGCCGCAGTTTGTCAAAGACGAGTTCGACGCCTTCCTCGAATGCGGCATCCTGGCCCACGGCTTCCTGCGCCTGCGCTGCGGCGACTGCGGCCACGACAAGCTGGTGGCGTTCAGCTGCAAGCGGCGCGGCTTCTGCCCTTCCTGCGGCGCCCGGCGCATGGCACATACGGCTGCCCACTTGGTCAACCACGTCATCCCCCATGTGCCGGTGCGCCAGTGGGTGCTCTCTCTACCCATCCCCCTGCGCCTGCTGCTGGCTGCACAAGCCAAGCTGGTGACGCTCGTGCTGCAAGTGGTGCACCGTGTCATCACGCGCCACCTGCTCGGTCAGGCCGGGCTCAAGGCCGACAAGGCTGACAGCGGTGCGGTCACTCTGATTCAGCGCTTTGGCTCGGCCGCCAACCTCAACGTGCACCTTCACTGCCTGGTCCTGGACGGCGTGTTGTCCGGCGTCAACTATCCTGGCCGGCCAAGATAATTGTCGCCAAACAGCGTGTACAGGCGCGGCATTGACGGGGCGCCGGAGTTCGTCGAAGTTCCCGAGCCAACTGACGAAGCACTGCAGTCGGTGTTGCGCAAGATCATCACCCGCACGATGAAGCTGCTCACCCGTCGGGGGGTGTTGGTCGAAGAAGAGGGTTCGACCTACATGGCCGACAACGACTGTGATTCGGACGAGGCCCGTACGCTCAGGCCGCTGCAGGCCGCAGCGTGTACCTATCGCATTGCCTTCGGCCCGCGCGCTGGCCAGAAGGTGCTGACGCTCCAGGGCGCCATGCCCAGGGAGACGGAGTTCAAGCAGACGCTGTGCGCCGACATCGACGGCTTCAGCCTGCACGCCGCCGTGCGCTGCGGCGCCGACGACCGGCAGGCGCTGGAACAACTGTGCCGCTACCTCACCCGCCCCGCTTTGGCCAACGAGCGTGTTCAGACCAGCGCCGCCGGGTAGGTGGTGCTCAAGCGCGAGACAGCCTGGCGCGATGGCGCCACGCACTTGGCGATGACGCTAATGGAGTTCATGCAGTGGCAGGTTGGCTGGCGGCTCTGCGGAAGCCAGATTCGTGAGTTCGATGTCGGCTGTGGGTCGATTCCGAACGACTGACATCACCGAAGCCGCCGTTCACGCTGGCCGGACGAGCCAGTGACCGGTGTCGACTACACTGCGGTCGGAGCGCGCGAGGCTTGATGACTCCTATGGCCGACAAGCAGCTATCGATTTCGAACTCTTCGACCGACACTCCGTAGCCGTCCGGATTGGTCGCGACGTTCCGCTTCCGCTGCCTCGGTGGCACACCCTCATCGCGTCACGTCCAACGATCCGAACGAACCGTAAGGGCGCCATCCCGCCATCGGCGCCGCTATCGCGTTCTGCGCGGTCCGGCGTTGGTTCCAGGGTCAGTTCGATCCGCGTTCCTGGTACAGGGCGGTAATCATTTCCAGGCTGCGCAGGATGGATTCGCTGGCGTCGGCTACCAGTTGGCGGAAGGATTCTTCGCCCTGCAGTTCGAGGGCGTGGCGAAACCATTCCCACTGGATCGACACGGCTTCGAGCTGGGCACGAATGGCGTCGGTGTTCTGCGGCGCCTGCTGCAGTTCGGCCAGGGCGGTGGCGAACAGGGCGGCGGCGGCACTCATGTCGCTGCGCAGTTGGGGGGAGTCGAATCCCCAGGCCTGCAGCATGTAGAGCTTGGCAAGTCGCTGGGAGACCATGCGCTGACGGCCGGAGATGTTCACCAGGCGCCCGATCGGCGACCCGGACTGCCCTTCCAGCAGTTTCGTCAGTTCGTCCGCGGCGCGCAGCAATTCTTCGCTCGATCCCATGAGCTGCTGCGCGCCGGCGCGGTGTACCGGTCCGCTGGCGACCGACTTGAACGGAACCCACAGACGATCGATCTGGGTCGTGGCCTCGCGTGTTTCCTTCGACGTCGCCATCGGCTTGAGCGCCGCCAACTGCCGTTCGAACAAGGCCACCGATTCCTCGAGTTGGGCCTTCGAAGCCTCCCGCGTGACGCCCAGGCCGAGCTGACAATACGCCTTGACGATGCGCTGCGTCAGCATGCGCTGGCGCCCGGCCTGATTGATTGCCGCGGCATAGCCCGCGTCCGCGGCCAGCGCCAGGCCATCCCCCAGAAGAAACCCAAACAGCAGCAGCAGCGAGCGGAACAGCATCGGGTGCCCCCTTCCTCCGGCCATGTCGTTCTATGATGTCGGTAGGCAGCGGAATGCAACCTCCTATCCGCATCGCGCACCGGGCTTGTAGAAGGGAACACACAAGAAGCATGCCATCTCGCACCATTTTGGTTCACGTCGATACATATGCGGAGATCGGATGCAGCGCCACCCCATGGCATCGCACTTGCGTGCGCCCGTAGTCCATCCTGAAACCGGTTGTTGGGGGATATGACCCGGGGCAAATCACGCACCATCCTTGACCCGCGCCGGGCGCGCGTCCTGGCGCTGCTCTGCATCGCAATCTGCATGGCGGTGGTGCCCGCCGTCCGTGATGCCGCTGCGTTCCTGCGGCCGGTACCCGGTGCGCCCAAGCGCGAGAGCGCCCCGGCACCCCCGCCCAAAGTCCACGAGCAGCTTCCCAGCGCCCGCGGCGCTCAGGAACAGCCGGAACAGAACAAGTTCTACGATCCGGCCAATCCCGCCTATGCGGCACTGCAGAAGGCGAACGAGGCGCTGGCCGGGTTTCCGGTGGACGCCAAGGGCAACGTGGATTGGATGGCCGCGCTCTCCAGCGGACGCATCAAGCCGCTGGCGGATCTGCACGGCCAGACGCAGATGCAGCCGCTCGATCTCGACATCGTGATGAAGAACACGCGGGACATGCCGTATGTGCGGTTCCCGCACCGCTCGCACACCTTGTGGCTGGATTGCAGCAACTGTCACCCGGCCCTGTTCGAGCCCAAGGCCGGCGCGAACCAGATCACCATGGCGGAGATCTTCCGCGGCCGCCATTGCGGGGTGTGCCACGACCGCGTCGCATTCCTCACCTTCTTTTCCTGCGACCGCTGCCACGCCGTACCCCACGCGTCAGGCGACGGCTCGATCGGCCCGTAGTTTGATCGGCGCGCGCGGCGCGCCCTACGTCTGACCGCGCAGCCGCCGTTACTTGTTGGGATAGTAGAAATGCACTGAAGCGGATCCGGTGCGGACGGCGTTTGCCGCTTCGCCCAGGGCTTTCCCGTAGGGCGCGCTGCGCGCGCCGATCAAACGTCTGGCGCGCACGGCGCGCCCTACGTCTGGCCGCGCACCCGCAGTTTACTTGTTGGGATAGAGGTGGGCGACGCCGCCGAAGCTGCCGACCCAGATGCTGCCGTCTTCGTCGGTGGCCATCGAGAACACAGCGTTGGCGAACAGGCCGTCGTTGGTGTTCAGGTTCTTGAAGCTGCCGTCCGCCTGCATGATGGCGACGCCGTTGTTGGTGCCGATCCAGAACTTGCCGTTGGGATCGATGTGCAGCGAGAACACGTGATTGCCGGGCAGGCCGTCGGCGGTCGTGTAGTTCTTCCAGTTCTTGCCGTCGAAGCGCGCCAGACCGCCGCCCCAGGTTCCCGCCCACACCACGCCGTTGCGGTCCACCTCCAGCGCCACGATGTAGTTCGGGTTGAAGGCGACATCGACCCCCTGCAGCCCCATTTCTTCCTTCTGCTTTGCGTGGTGCACCGAGGCCTTGCCGGGATCGTTCTTGAAGGTGATGTCGTCCTTCACTTTCTCGTAGGGGGCGCCGAGGCCCTTGGTGTGGTTCCAGTTGTTCCACTTGTCATTGCGATACAGCGCGAGGCCGCCTTCGGTGGCGAGCCAAATGTCGCCGTCCTTGCCCTCGGCGAGGCCGTAAACCCAGTCGTTCGGCACACCGCCCTTGGTGTTCTCGACGGTGAACAGATCCCACTTGGAGCGGTCGCGCAGCGCTCCGCCGCGCACCCGATTGACGCCGGACCAGGTGGCGATCCAGAGGTCGCCGTTCCTGGCCTGCAGCACGTCATAGACGAAGGCGTCGCCGAGGCCGTCGGGAATGTTGAAGGTTTCCCACTTGCCGCCGGCCTCGTCGTACATGGACATGCCGCCGCCGTAGGTGCCGACGGTGACGCGGCCCTGCACCTTGCCGACGAAGAAGATGCCGTTCGACAGGAGGCCGTTGCGCGCGTCGAATACCTTGTACTGGTCGGCGGCCGTGTCGTAGCGGATGACCCCGCCCGAGGTTCCCACCCACACCACCTTGCCCTCGGCATAGATGCCCTTGACGTTCTTGTTGCCGACGCGGAAGTGCGAGAACTTGTCGCCGGGTACGGGCGGCGCCACCTGTCCTTCTTGCCCGCCGCCGTTCGCGGCGGCGGCCGGTGCGCCGATCGGCGGATGGGGTTCGACCGGAGCCTGGGCCTGGGCCTGGACCGGCATCACCGCGGACGGCCGCGCCGGTTGGGCCTGCGTCGCTGGCTCGGATTCACCCTGTTTCTTGCCCACCGTGTAGGCGCCGGCAATGAGCGCGCCGGCGGCGATCACACCGACGGCCAGACTGGTATGACTCAGGGGCACAGCGATCTCCTCGGTTCTCTCAGGCCTTGCGGCCGATGCGCGCCACCCCGCGCTTGGTGCCGACCCACACATCGCCGCTCGGGGCGATGGCGATGGCGTAGACGTGGGCGTCGAGCAGGCCGTCGTGCGGAGTGAAATTGCGGAAGGTCTTGCCGTCGTAGCGCGAGACGCCCTTGTTGGTGCCGAACCAGAACACGCCGCTGGCGTCGCGCGCGATGGAATAGACGATGTTGCCGGCCAAACCGTCCCGTGTGGTGAGGTTGGTCCACTTCTTGCCGTCGAAGCGGGCGACGCCGCCACCCCAGGTGCCGGCCCATACTGCGCCATCGGGCGCGGCGAGGATGGAGAAGACGTAATTCGGGTTGTAGGTCGCACGCCCTTCGGTTGACACGTTCAGATCGTGGCGGGAGCGCGTGCCGAGGCCGGTATTGGAGCTCGCCGGCAGCTCGCTGTCGTTGGCATGGCCGAGGCCGTCCTTGTGGGTCCAGCTTTTCCAGGCCTTGCCATCGAACATGGAGACGCCGCCTTCGGTGCCGAACCAGACGCGGCCGTCCTGGTCGACGTCGATGCCGTAGACCCATTCATTCACCAGTTCCTTGACGTAGGTCTTGAACTTCTGCGTCTTCAGGTCGAAGTGATTGGCGCCCGCCCAGGTGCCGATCCACAGGTTGCCCTGCTTGTCGTTGGCGAAGGCATAGATCCAGTAGTCGGCCAGGCCGTGCATCGGGAAGTAGGTCTTCCACTTGCCGTCCTTGTAGCGCGATGCGCCGCCGGCGTTGGTGCCGAACCACTTGTAGCCCTGCGTATCGACGCCGATGGCAAACACGTACTCGTTGGCCAGCCCGTGCTGCCGCATGAACGTGTTGCGCAGCTTGCCGCTCGCCAGATCCACCTCGTTCACGCCCGAGGACGTTCCGACCCACAGCGTGCCGGTCTTCGCTTCGACGCCGAGCGCGCGCACATAGACGTTCTTTCCGACCTCGAAGGATTCGATGACTTTCGGTTCGTCCTTGGCGGGCGGGGCAGTCCCGGTTTGGGCCAGCGCCATACCGGCGACGAGGTGGCCGGCAAGCAGGACGGCGCCCAGGAGCGGGCGGAGTTGTCGAATCATTCTTTTTCTACGGAAGAGTGCGGATATAGGAGATGACGTCGAGGATGTCCTTGTCCGTGAGCAGGCCGAAGAACGGCGGGCACTGCTTCTTGCCGGACTTGATGCGCGTCAGCAGGGCCATGTCGGGTTGCATCGGCTTGTTGGTGCCGGCGAAACTCGGGGCACTGGGATTGATCGCCTTGCCGTCCACGCCGTGGCAACCGGCGCAGCGGGTCTGATAGACACGGGTGCCGTTGCCGCGGTCCGCAGCGAAGCTCGGTGTGTTCATCAACAGCCCCGCCAGCAGCAGGCCGGCCATGCCATATCCTGCGGAGCGTGCCCGCCTTCGCTGTGTCGTGATCGCTGCCATCATCGCGCCTCCTATTTCTTCACGTTCCTGCGTCCCGGCGGCGGCGGGCGCAGCTTGTTGAGTTTCGCCTCCCACACCTCCGCCTGCTTGGCGTCCCCTTCGATGCCGTTGCCGCCGCTGCGATAGGCCTTGGCCAGCGTTTCCACCGCCGGCAGGAAATCCACCTCGGCGGCGCGCTTGATCCACTTCGCCGCCTGGTCGCTGCTGCGCGCCGCGTCGTCCAGACCGAGGTCGCCGAAAATGTATGCGCCGGCCACCACCTTGAGCGCCTGGGCATGGCCCTGCTCCGCCGCCTTCATGAACCACTTGAGCGCCTCCTGCGGATCCTTCTTGACGCCCTCGCCCGACGCATACATGCCGGCCAGTCCGTACTCGCCGTCGGCGTCGCCCTGCTCGGCCGACTTGCGATAGTAGTCGAAGGCCTCCTCGTTGAACTCCGAGCGGTCGAGAATCTCGGCCAGCAGCGCCTGGGCCTTGGCGTTGCCGGCGTCGGCCGGCTTGCGCAGGAGGGTCATGGCGCGGGTGACATCGCCCCTGCCGTAGGCCTTTTGCCCCTCCTTGTATTCGTCCTCGGGCGCGGCCGCGGCGGTGCGCGTCGCGAGGACGCCGAGCAGGATCGAAGCGATCACCGCCAAGGCAAGGCGCTTCAGTATGTGGGAGCGAAAGAACGCGGCGCGCGGCATGAATGGACGCTCAATCGGCTTCCACGCCGTTGCGGGCGCTGATCCGGACCACATCGCCGGCCTCGAATTCTTCCAGCTTGCGGTACAGGCTGGAAAGGCCGATGCCCAGGCGTTGCGCGGCGAGGCGGCGATCGCCGCCATTCTCCTTCAAAGCACGCGAGATGATGCTGGCTTCCACTTTTCTCAACTGATCCCGAAGATATCCGTCGTTAGCAATCGGCGTGCCAGAGGCGCCATGGGCTGACCGCGTGATTTCCGGCGGCAAGTCGGCAATCGTGATGCGGCCGCCGTCGGACAGGATCAGGGCACGGTTGATGACATTTTCCAGCTGACGCACGTTGCCCGGCCAATGATAACCGAGAAGGATATCCTCGGCGGCGGGGTCGATGGCCGGCGGCGCACGCCCGTCGTTACCGGCCCGCATGGCGCCGAGAAAGAAATCGATGAGCTGGCGGATATCCGCCTGGCGTTCGCGCAGGGGCGGCAGGTGGATTTGGAACATGCTGACGCGAAAGTACAGATCCTCGCGGAAGCGCCCCTGCTGCACCATCTCCTCCAGATTGCGGTTGGTGGCGGCAATGATCCGCGTATCGACGTGGCGACCCTGCTCGCTGCCCAGGGAGCGGATCTCCTTGTCCTCGATCGCATGCAGCAGCTTGGTTTGCATGTGCAGCGGCAGCTCCCCGATCTCGTCGAGGAACAGAGTGCCCTTGTCGGCCTGCAGGAAGAGGCCCTTGCGCGCCCTCTCGGCACCCGTAAACGCGCCCTTGGTATGGCCGAAGAACTCCGCTTCCAGCAGGTGTTCCGGAATGGCACTGCAGTTCACCGGCAGGAAAACGGCGTCGGCGCGCCGGCTGGCCTGGTGGATGCGGCGTGCCACGACACCCTTGCCGGTACCGCTCTCGCCGGTGATGAGCACGGTGCTGTCGGTCGGTGCCACCTTGGCGGCAAGGCGCTCCGCGTCCAGCATCGCCGGGGCATTGGAACGACAGATGTGGGAGGTCGAACTCGTCCACGAACTTGCGCAGCACCTTGTTCTGCTCGCGCAGGCCGCACAAGGCCTCGATCTGCGACAGCCGGTGCAACAGCTCTTCGCTGCGCACCGGCTTCACCACATAGTCGTTGGCACCGGCGCGCAGGGCTTCCACGGCACTCTCCACGGAAGCGAAGGCGGTGACCATGATGAATTGGGTTTCGACGCCGGCGGCCTTGATGTTGCGCACCAGTTCGACGCCGTCGCCGTCGGGCATCTTGATGTCGCACAGCGCCACATCCACGTCGCCGCGGGAGAGCTTGGCGGCGGCCTCGATGACGCCGGACGCCTGGTCGACCGAATAGCCGCCCTTCGTCACCGCCGCCACCAGAATCTGGCGCACCGCGGGCTCGTCGTCGATCACAAGAACATGCATAGGGATGTCAGGCCGCGGCCCTGGCCTCGAAGGCGAGCGGCAGCTCGATCGTCACGGTGGTTCCGGCAGCGGGCCGGGAATCGAGATGGATGGACCCGCCGCAAGTCTCCACCAGATTCTTGCACAGGGCAAGGCCGAGGCCGCTGCCCTTGCCCACTGACTTGGTGGTGTAGAACTCGTCGAAGGCGCGGCTGCGGACTTCATCGCTCATGCCGTGCCCGTTGTCCTCCACCGTCAGGACGACGCCGTCAGCCGCCGCGCGCGTGCCCACGGTGATCGTCGGCTTGCGCCCGCGCACGCCCTCCATGGCGTCGGCGGCATTGATGAGCAGATTCATCAGCACCTGGGTCAGGTGGTCGCCGACGGCGTTGATGGCGGACAGTTGCAGATCGAGGTCCGTGCGCAGTTCGATGTGCTTGAAGCGGCGGTCGTAACTGACGAAATTGCAGGTGCTGCGCACCAAGCCGTTCAGGTCGAGCAGTTGCGGCTCGGCGGACTGGGGGGAAGTGAACTCGGCGATCTGGCGCGTGATCAGGGCGACGCGCTTCGCCTGCTCCATGATCAGTTCGGGCTGGCACACCACGCCCTGGTTGGGGCAGTGATGGGTCTGGCGCACGTCGCTGATGGACTGCGCCACGCCGGCGATGGCGGCGATCGGGTTGTTGATCTCGTGCGCGAGTTGCGCCGCGAGAGAACCGACGGCCGCCATCTTCTCCTTGTGGAAATGCTGCTGCCGGGACAGTTCGAGCTGGGCTTCGCGCTCGCGCAGCTCGGTCTGCATGTTGTTGAGCGCCTCCATCAGCTCCCCCACCTCGTCGCCGCGGCTGATGGGCAGATGCTGTCCGCGGTAGCCATGAACGATGGCGATGGCGCGCGCCGCGACGTTGCGGATGTCCCATGCCAGCTGGGTAAAGAAGAGCGCCGTCACGGCGCCGAGCACGATCAGCCCGACCAGGCTGAAGACGATGATCTCCAGCGTCACCGTGTCCTGAACCACGCGGTATCCGGCGAGCAGCCTCTCCTTGGTCGCCCGCGCACCGCTGGTGATGCCGTCGAGCACCCCCACCAGGTCGTGCAGCTCGTTGCGCAGTACCGCCATGTCGCCGCGCGAGGGCGTATCGCGCAGATGATCGAGGGCGGCCTGCAGTGCGGCGATGTTGGCGTCGACGGCAGGGAAATCGGACTTGAGCCCGGACAGGTTCGACTGTACCGCCTCGATTTCGATTCCCACCGGCTGCACCGCAGTCGCCGGCTCCGGCGCGTTGTAGTTGTCATTGAGCGTGAGGATGGCGCGGGCCACCGCCATGTTGACCTGCACCAGCATCTCCTCGCGGCGGTGGGTACGTTCCAGTTCCTCCACCATCAACAACTGCTTGTCGCGGCTGTGGGAGATGACCGTACCGACCAGGATGACGTAGATCACCAGCCCGATCAACGTGAGGCCGCCCTTGGCGCGCAGCGACAGGCGATGCAGCGCCCGCGGCGACGTCAAGTGGACGGCTTTCGTTCCGGCAGCAGGCGCGCTCACGGCGTCACCGTCCCGCGGCGCGGAATGGTGGAAACAGCGGCGGAAACAGCGGTGGAAACGGCGCAAATGTTGCTAAGATGCATGGCGTTGCCAAGACGGTGGCGGGTACGGTAGTGTCTGTCCTGCGCGGCCATTGCGATGGCCGCAGAGCGGCCGGTGCCGCGCAGCGCACGAGGCATCTCCAGTGTAAAGCACATGGCGCAGCAATTCATTCCAACCCCGCCCCTCAGCGAAGATGCACGCGAGGGGCCTGCGTTATCGAGGAGTCTAGTGTGACAGGACGGATCGTTTTCCTGCTTTTCGCCTGGTTCGCGGCCGCCTGCGTGAGCGCCGCCGACCCGCTGGGCGATGCGCTCAAGGCCTATGATTCGGGCAACTACAAGAAGGCGGTCACCCTGCTTCGACCGCTGGCGGACCGCGGAGATTCCGTCGCCCAGCTCAAACTCGGGATGCTTTACTACTATGGCTACGGTGTTCCGGAGGACGAGCCGCGTGCGGTTTCCTGGCTCAAGATGAGCGCGGCGCAGGGCAATCTCGACGCAATGTATCACATCGGAAACATTCTCACCTTCGCCGCCGATACGGCAAAGCTTTCGCCCGACGCCGACGTCGACGCGGTGAAGTGGTATTTCGAAGCCGCTCGTGCCGGCCATCGCGATGCGCAGTACGCCCTGGGACTGATGTTCCTGGCAGGAAAGGGAGTGGTGCAGAGCCAGGAGGAAGGGGTCGCCTGGATCCGCCGTGCCGCAGCCCTCGGCCACCGCGAAGCGGAAAACTTCGTCAAGGGCGTGGACACCGCGCACAAATAATCGCGCGCTGTCGGACACCTGGCCCGACCTTCCTGTCGCCTACCCGCCTCCATCGCGGGGCCCGGTGGCGCGCCGCTTCACCTGCAGCAGGTTTTCGATGCCGGCCACCATGTTTTCGCTTGACCAGTCGCGCTCGCCGGCGACGATCGCCGCGATGCTTCGCTCGCGCGTAACCAGGATCGTCGTCGGGAAAACCGTCACGCCGAGTTGCGCGGCGGCAGGAGAGGCAGGCGATTGCGCCACCACGGGAAAGCGAATCCCGTGCTGCAGCACGAACTCGCGCACCAGATTGAGATCATCGTCCACGCTGACGCCGATCACAGCCAGATCGCCTCCCGGGAATGCGTCCGCCAGGCGCTGCAGACTGGGCATCTCGGCCCGGCACGGCGGACACCAGGTCGCCCAAAAGTTGAGTACCAGAGCGCGGCCGGCATATTCCTGGAGCGTCCCGGAGCCGCCTTCCAGGCGCACGACCGACACGGGCGGCAACGGCGCGCCGACGGCCGGCGCCCGGGGCGAGTCGCCGCAGGCGGCGAGCGCCACCGCGACGATCGCCGCGAACCACTGACCGCGCCGCACCGCGCTACCGCCGCCGCTGCGAACCGGTTCGCCGAAGGCGCTAAAGCGGGCGCTTCACGGTGACGCCGCCGCGCACCTGGCCGGCGCTGTAGCCGATGGCCTGGTCGAACGGGTATTCCGAGGCGATCTGCGCCTTCATGGCATCGGTGAGGGATTCGGTGGGGCCATGGCAGGTGAGACACATCGGCACGATGGGGATGGCTTTAATGTAGCGCAGGAATTTCCCCTGAGGCTCGCTCACGACCTCGGCAAATTCGAGGCTCTCCGCCTTTTCACCTCGTGCCGCGCGCTTGTCGAATTCGGTCAGCACCCTCTGCTCCCAGGGGTCGGGCCAACCCAGCGAGGGGTTGCGTGCCTTCAGGGTCACGCGGGAAACGCGCATGCCGGACTTGCGCGAAAGACCGGAGGTGATCTCGGGTACGCTGTACTTGCACACGATCACCGAGCGCAGCGGACCGCCGTGTTCCATTTCCTTCAGCAGTTCGCCCCGGATCTGCGCCAGCAACTGGTTGGCCACCTTGCGCGCCTCCTCCGTCATGTTCTTGAAATCCTCGTCGTGGGGAGCCTGGGCCGGCGCGCCCTGGACCAGCAGTGCTGCGAAGAGGCCGAACAGGATTCTTGGAGTCATGACCAATCCCGGCGGAAGTCGAGGGTTCGAGGATAGTCGCTAAGCGTGCAGTGATCCATAGGCAGTCTCGCAAGCGAGAACAGGCGTTGCCCGGCTCTCAATCCCGGGAATGCGCGGGGGAATTCGGAGCCGTCGCCGGAATGGTCGAGACTTCGGTTTCGAGCCGCCCTATTTCACTTCCGCGTCGATGGTCACCACCAGTCCGCTGGCGCCCGCCGCGACCGGCTGGGTAAGGCCTTCCAGGTCGCCCGCCTGCGGCGTGGCATTGCCGGTCTTGCTCACCCGCGCTCCGACCACGACCTGCGGGAAGGAGGACAGCTTCATGTTGGGCGCCATCGCCATCGAGTCGTCCAGGGTGAACGCGACCGGCAGATCCTTGACCTGCTTGCGTACGATCGCAAGGGGCATGCGCGGTCCCGTCGCCGCGCGGGCGAAGACGAAAACGGTATCGGTCGGTGCCGCCTTCGCGGCCAAGGCGGGAGACAGCTGCACCGTGCCGGTGACGCTTCCGCCTGCGCCGGCGACCGGCGCCGCCGGCGCCTTCGCTGGCTGCGCCGCGGTCTTGATTCCGCCCAATTGCTTGGCCTCGGCGATGCTGGACTTTACCGATTGTGCGAACTGCGATTCCGGCGGCACGCCCGCCAGCGCCTGTTCCCAGCGCTCGACCGCAGCGGCGTAATTCTTCTTGTCGAACTCGACGGTGCCGGCCAGCGCCAGCGCCTTGATGTTGTTCGGATCGGCCTTCAGCGCACGGGCGATGAGGCGCTCCGGCTCGCCGCGCAGGCCGCCCCCCTGCGCCATCGCCAGGGTGTCGGCGTAGTCGGCCAGGATTTGTCCGTTGTCCGGTATGCGCTCCACCACCTTTGCATAGGCCTGCGCCGCCTCCGGGAATCGCTCCAGCACGGTGTACGAGCGCGCCAGCATGACCCAGCCTTCGATATTGTCCGGGTTGTCTTTCAGGCGTGCCGCCAGCGCGCCGACCATCTCCTGAATCTGTTCCGGCGTCACTTCGTGCTGCTGCCCGGCGGCCGGCGCGGCGGCGACCTGCTTGGGATCGAGCCCTTTGGGGTTGCCGAGTGCCTGGTAGAGGGCGACGGCGAGGATCGGCACCGCGAGTCCGACCACGATCGCCGCCAATTTGCCGGACCGCGCTTCGGGCGCCGCCTGCCCGCCGCCGCCGGAAACATCCTCGAGCAGACGGCTCTCCACTTCGCGTTTGGCTTGCTCGTACTGGTCGCGGGGAATGGTGCCGGCCGCCAGATCGGCCTCCAGTTCCTTCAACTGATCGCGATAGATCGAGACGTTGGCTTCGTCCTGCGACGCTGCCAGCGCACCGCGCCTGCGTCCGGAAAGCAGCGGCGGCAGCACGAAGAGCAGCGCGCCGGTGAGCAGCAGCCCGGCGATGATCCAGAATGTCGTCATGCGCCTTCCCGCTTTTCTTCGGCGCTCAGCAGCGACTGCGCGCGCTGATGGTCAGCCTCGGACAGGCCGGCTTCGGCGGCCACCTTCCGGGCACGGCTCTTGAGCTTGGCGAACAGCACCACGACGCCGATCACGAGCAGGGCGAAGGGGCCGAACCACAACACCCAGGTCGTGGCCTTGACCGGCGGACGATAGAGCACGAAGTCACCGTAGCGCGCCACCATGTAGTCCTTGACCTCGTTGTCGCTCATGCCCTGCTTGAGCTTCTCTCGGATCTGGTTCTTCAGGTCGACGGCCAGGTCGGCATGGGAGTCGGCGATGGTCTGGTTCTGGCAGACCAGGCAGCGCAGTTCCTCCGACAATTTGAGGACGCGCTTTTCGAGCACGGGATCGTCGGCGGCCGGAGCGGCCTCGCCGGCGTATACCAGCGGCGCCGCCGCCAGCAGCAGGGCGAGCAAGAGAGATTTAAGACTTCGCATTGAGTTCCTGCACCAAGGGCAATAGTTTCTTTTCCACCACGTCCTGCGTCAGCGGACCGATGTGCTTGTAGCGGATGGTTCCGCTCTTGTCCACGACGAAGGTTTCCGGCACGCCATAGACGCCGTAATCGATGCCGACCCGCCCGTCCTGGTCGAAGGCCGACAGCACGTACGGATTACCCCAGTCCCGCAGCCACTTCATGCCGTCTTCGCGGCCGTCCTTGTAGTTGAGACCGACGATGGGCACCACATTCTTCTTCGACAACTCCACCAACACCGGATGCTCCTGGCGGCAGGAGACGCACCAGGAGGCCCAGACGTTGAACAGCCATACCTTGCCCACCATGTCCTTCTGCGAAATGGTCTTGTCCGGTTCGTGCAGCTGGGGCACCTGGAACGTCGGCGCCGGCTTGTCGATGAGGGGCGAAGGCACTTCCCGCGGATTGCGGTTGAGACCGATGCCGAGAAATACGACCAGTACGATGAAAATGCCGAGCGGCAGCAGGAATCGACTCATTGTTCTCTTTTCTTAGCGTGCGTGAACCGGGACGCCGGCCGCGCCCCGTTTGGCCGGCGCCGCCTCCGTCTTTTCCTGGCGGCGGATGGCGAGCCGATAGCGGCGGTCGGAGGCGGCCAGCAATCCCCCCAGGGCCATGATGATGCAACCGACCCAGATCCAGTTCACCAGCGGCTTGTTGCGGATCTGCACGATCCAGGTGTCGGGACCCACCGCCTCGCCCATGGACACATAGAGATCACGGAACACGCTGCGCAGGATCGCCGATTCGGTCATCGGCATGCGCTGCACGTTATAGACGCGCTTCTCCGGCGTCATGGTGGCCACCGGGCTGCCGTCCCGGGTCACCTCCAGGGTGCCGCGGGCGGCGACGTAGTTGGGACCGTTGAGTTCGCGTACGCCCATGAAGCGGAAGGTGTAGCCGCCCACCTCGGCGGTGTCGCCCACCTGCATCTTGAGGTCCTTTTCGGTTTCGTAGCCCTTCACCAGCGTGACGCCGATGACGAAGACGGCGACGCCACAGTGGGCCAGCAGCATGCCATAGTAGGAACGCGGAATCGAGCGCAGGCGCTGGAACAGGCTCCGGTCCTGGACCTCCTTCTGGCGCATGCGGCCGATCAGGTTGGTGGCACTGGCGGCGATCACCCAGAACGCCAGGAACAGGCCGAAGGCCACCAGCGGCTTCCAACTGCCGAGAACGAAGGGCAGCATGGCGGCCGAAACGATCGCCACCGCCAGCGCCCATTTCAGCCGGGTCGCCAGATCCGGCACGGTCGCCTGCTTCCAGCGCGCCATCGGCCCCACGCCCATGAGGAACACCAGCGGCGCCATCAGGGGAACGAACACGGATTCGAAGTAGGGCGGGCCGACCGAGATCTTGCCCAGATTCATGGCGTCGAGGAACAGGGGATAGAGGGTGCCGAGCATCACCGAAGCCGCCGCCGCGGAAAGGAGCACGTTGTTGGTGAGCAGCAGCGATTCGCGCGAAATCAGGCCGAAGCCTCCGCCGAGGCCCACCTTGGGAGCGCGCAGGGCGAACAGGAACAGCGAGCCGCCGATGACTGACCGCCAGGAAGGCCAGAATGAAGATGCCGCGCTCGGGATCGGTGGCGAAGGCGTGAACCGACGTCAGCACGCCGGAGCGCACCAGGAACGTGCCGAGCAGGGACAGGGAGAAGGCGGAGATCGCCAGCAGCACCGTCCAGCTCTTGAAACCGCCGCGCTTCTCCGTCACCGCCAGGGAGTGGATCAGGGCGGTACCGACCAGCCAGGGCATGAACGAGGCGTTCTCCACCGGATCCCAGAACCACCAGCCGCCCCAGCCCAATTCGTAGTAGGCCCAGAAGCTGCCCAGCGCGATGCCGAGGGTCAGGAATATCCAGGCCACCGTGGTCCAGGGTCGGGACCAGCGCGCCCACGCCGCATCCAGCTTGCCGCCCATCAGCGCCGCGATGGCGAAGGAGAACGCCACCGAGAATCCGACATAGCCCATATAGAGCATGGGCGGATGGAACACCATGCCCCAATCCTGCAGCAGGGGATTGAGATCGCGTCCGTCGGGCGCTCCTGGCAGGATGCGGGCGAACGGGTTCGAGGTGATCAGCATGAAGGCGAGGAAGCCCACGCTCACCAGCCCCATCACGCTGATGACGCGCGCCACCATTTCCTGCGGCAGATGGCGCGAGAACACGGTCACGGCCAGGGTCCACACCGTCAGCATCAGCGCCCACAGCAGCAGCGAACCCTCGTGGCTGCCCCAGGTCGCGGCCACTCGATACTGCAGCGGCAGCTTGGAGTTGGAGTTGGTCATCACATTGACCACGGAGAAATCGTTGTTGATGAACGAATACATCAGGCAGCCGAAGGCGATCGCCACGAACACGAACTGCCCCTGAGCCGCCGGCCGCGCCACGCCCATCAGCACCGAGTTTCCTCGCGCGGCCCCGGCCAGCGGCAGCACGCCCTGCACCAGGGCCAGACAGAATGCCAGGATGAGGGCGAACTGGCCGAGTTCGGGGATCACTTCGCCACCCCCGCCTGACTGGTCACCAAGGTCTTCTTGGACTGCTCCGCGGCCTCGTGGGCCTTTTTCACGGCGTCCGCGGCTTCGGGAGGCATGTAGTTCTCGTCGTGCTTGGCGAGAACTTCCTCCGCCACGAACACGCCGTCGGGGCCGATCTTGCCCTGGGTCACCACTCCCTTGCCTTCCTTGAACAGATCGGGCAGCACGCCCTTGTATTGCACCGGTATCGACTTGGCGGTGTCGGTGACGATGAACTGCACCGTGACGCCGTCCTCCCGGCGCTTCACGCTGCCCTGCTCCACCAGGCCGCCGATGCGGAAGGAGCGACCCTGGGGCGCTTCGTTGTTGGCCACCTGCGTCGGCGTGAAGAAGAACACCAGGTTCTTCTGGAACGCCGACAGTACCAGCGCCGATGCGATGACTATCGCCGCCAGTCCGCCTCCGACCAGCGCCAATCGCTTATGTCTCGGTTTCATCCTTCACCCCGCCGTAGTGGTTGCGCGGCATGCGCGCGAGAAATTGCATGATCGATTTCTTCCGCTGCAGCAGCAGCACGATCTCCGTCAGCATGAAGAGCAGTGTTACCGCGTACGAACCCCAGACATAGAGCCCGTACCCCCCCATCGCCCAAAAATTCGACCAACTGCCCCAGTTCATTTGCGTGCCCCGACGTACTCCGCCACCCATTCCGTGTGGCGCTCCCGCTCCAGGATGATGCTGCGCACCCGGGTCAGCACCACCGCCAGGGAGTACATCCAGAATCCCAGCGCCATGATCAGCATGCCCAGCAGCATGGTCTTCGCCATCGTCGGCGCCGCCATCAGGCTCACCGAAGCGCCCTGGTGCAGCGTGTTCCACCACTTCACCGAAAAATAGATGATCGGGATGTTCACCACCCCGGTCAATGCCAGCACCGCCCCCGCCTTGTCGGCGCGGCGCGGATCATCGATCGCCGCCTGCAGCGCCATGAACCCAAGATACAGAAACAGCAGTATCAGCTCGGAAGTCAGCCGAGCGTCCCATACCCACCACGTGCCCCAGGTCGGCTTGCCCCACAGCGCCCCCGTCCACAGGGCAAGGAAGGTGAACATCGCGCCGGTGGGCGCCAGCGCCGTCGCCATCATGGACGACAGGCGCGTGTTCAGCACCAACCCGATTCCGGCCCAGAACGCCATCACCAGATAGAGGAACATGGACATCCAGGCGGCCGGCACATGGATGAAGATGATGCGGTACGCCTCCCCCTGCTGGGCGTCCGTGGGCGCGACGAAGAACCCGATGTACAGCCCCCAGATGCACAGGACCAACGCCAGGACGGCAAACCACGGAATCATCCTCCCGGCCAGGGGGAAGAAGGTCTGAGGTGAAGAGTACTTGAACCAGTTAATGGTTCCCATATTGGAAGGAACTCGTTTGGTTGAGCCTTCGGGGACAAACCCCGCCGCCGATTTCGCGCACGCAATTAAGCAAAGCGCATGCCAAAACCTTGAAATATTGGGCTATTCGAGCGAAATGCGCAAGCCCACCGCAGCCGCCCAGGGCGCCAGCATCACCGCCATGACCAGCCCTGCCGCCAGCAGGAACACATGGGACTCGGCACCCAGGCCGGCCGCCTCGGCCCCCACCGAGCCGGCGCCGAAGATCAGGACCGGGATGTAGAGGGGCAGCACCAGCAGCGACACCAGCACCCCGCCACCGCGCAAGCCGAGCGTGAGCGACGCGCCGATCGCGCCGACCAGGCTCAGGATGGGCGTGCCGATGAGCAGCGATAGTACCAGCACGCCGAGTTGCCCTGCCGGCAGGTCGAACTGCAGCCCGAGCACCGGAGCGATCAGCACCAGCGGCAGCCCCGACACCAGCCAATGGGCCAGGATCTTGCCGAACACGATCACGCCCAGCGGCTCCGAAGAGAGCAACATCTGTTCCAGCGTGCCGTCGAGGTAATCCAACGAGAACATGCGTCCGAGCGACAGCATCGATGCCAGCAGTGCCGCCACCCACAGGATGCCCGGTGCCATGAGGCGCAGCAGGTTGGTCTCGGGCCCCACGCCGAGAGGAAACAGGCTCACCACGATGACAAAGAAGAACAGCGTGGTGAGCACGTCGGAGCGGCGACGGAAAGCCAGCACCAGATCGCGTCGCAGCACGCAGCGGAAGATCCTCAGCATGCCACGTCATCCAAATCGAGGCGGCGCGCCTTGGTGGCTTCGAATTCCACTTCCTGGTGGGTGGTGTAGATGACCATCCCGCCGTCCTTAATATGGGCTTCGATGGTCTGGCGCAGGCTGTCCACCGCCCGCTTGTCCAGCGCGGTGAAGGGCTCGTCCAGCACCCACAGCGGAACCCGCGTTGACAGCAGCAGGCGCGCCAGCGCGACGCGCCGGCGCTGGCCCTGGGACAGCACCTTGGTCGGGAGATCCTCGCGACCGGAGAGCCCGATCCTTTGCAGCGCGCCGCGCGCTTCCTCTGCAGCGACCGGACCACCGGACAAGGTAGCCGAGGTCATCAGGTTCTCCACCGCCGTGAGGTCGTCCTTTACGGCCGGCGCGTGGCCGATATAGACCAGATCGCGATAGAACTCCTCGCGCAGGGATCGGATGTTCTGTCCGTTCCAGCGCACGTCGCCCTCCGCCGGCGCACTGAGGCCGCACAGCAGGCGCAGCAGGCTGGTCTTGCCGGTGCCGTTGGCTCCGGCCACATGCAACGCCGCTCCCGCAGCCACGGAGAAGTTCAGGCGGCGGAACAGGGGTCGGTCGCCGCGCACGCAGGCGAGCTCGTCAGCTTCCAGCATCCTCGGGGGAATGGAAAAAAGACGGCATTATACGGGCTGCCGGCGTCTTGCCGGGACCCCCGTGTCGTCTTGGGGAGCTCCCGCGCCAAAGCCGCCGCCCAGCAGCAGGATGTCGGGATGGGTAGTGTCGAGTATGGTGCGGCGCACCCGCTCCTTGAGCCAGATGTCGCGCACGTCGATGGGATTGAAATCGTCGGTAAGCACGATCGCGTCCGGCGCATCGGGAACGGTGACGATATGCGACAGACCGTGGCGGACCCATTTTTCGGGCAGACGATGGATCGGCTCCTGCTCCGGTTGGGGCACCGGTCCGACGGCGCCGTCACGGGCGATGAGTACGAAATTGCCCGAGCCGTCGCCGCCGTCCGCGTCGAACACCGGATGCACCGCCACGTCGCGGAAGACGCTGCGCAGCGTCTTCACCACCGACAACGTCATCGCATTGTGCTGCCGCAGGCTGCCCATGAGGTTGAGGGAGAGGACGCCTCCCGGCTTCAGGCGCGCCTTGGTCAGCAGCAGCGCCTCCTGCGACAGGAGGTGACCAGGCGTCGTGTCGCCGTTGAACACGTCGAGAACGATGTAGTCGTAGCTCCTGCCCGGACGCGCCAGGAAGGCCCGCGCGTCCTCCACATGGACCGGCACCTGGGGCGGGAAGCCGAAATGCTGCCGCGCCACCTCCACCACCTGCGGATCGATATCCACCACCTCGGTGGCGATGCCGCGCGCCGCATACCAGCGCGGCACCAGCCCCGCGCCCAGTCCCACCACCAGGCAGTCGCTGCCGTCCGGCCGCAACGCCACAGGGATGAACTGCATCAGGTAGGAGTACTCGTACACCGACTGGCCGGTGGCGACGTCCACCCCGCCCTGCACCAGGCCGTCGATGATCAGTTCACGGTTGTGCGTGGCGCCGTAGCGATAGTCCACGACCTTGATGCTGCCGTAGAAGCTGTCCCGGCTATGCACCACCGAAACCCGGGTGCCGTCCGCTGCCGTGACGCTGGGCAGGGTCGGGCGCGGCGCCAGGGCGAGGGCGAGAACCGGCAGCGCCAGCAGCGCCCATTGGCGGCGGAACAGGGCGAAATAGACGCCACCGAGGGCGATCAGCACGATGCCTCCGAAAAAGAAGGCCTGGGCGATACCGAGATAGGCGATCAGAAAGTACCCGGTGGCGAGCGTGCCGGCGAAGCTGCCGGCGGTGGAAACGGCATAGAAGATGCCGACGGTCCGGCCCAGCCGGCCCCATTCGCGCACCGCGATCCGCACCACGTAGGGCGAGACGCAGCCGAGCAGGAACAGCGCCGGACCGAACAGCAGCAGGGCGCTGCCGAAGGCTCCGGCGCGCAACCCGAGCGGCAGCGTGGCTTTGAGCACCAGCGGCTTGAGCCAGGGCACGCACGCCACCAGCACGCCGGCGGTCATGATGATGCCATAGAGCCAGGCCGGATCCGGGTGCCGGTCCGCCAGATGGCCGCCCGCCGCGTAACCCAGCGCCAGGGCGAGCAGGGCGACGGTGATGAGCGCGGTCCACACGAACAGGCTGACGCCGAAGAATGGGCCGATCACGCGCGAGCCCAGCACCTCGACCACCATCACCAGCGCCCCGGTGATGACCGTGGTGGCGAGCAGAAACGCGAAGAAGGCGGGGCTAGGGCCGGCGGCGGGCTGGGTCACGTTGGGGGTCAGCGGATTGGACTTGCGGCGGACCGTCGGGCGAAGCGGGCGCGGCGGCACGGCGGCGCTGGAGCTGCTCCTCCCACTCCCACAACGCGGCTTCGGCCTTGCGGCGGTAGGGATCGTCCGGCGCGGCCAGGTGTGCATAGGTGCGCATGGCGCCCACCGCGCCCGGCAGATCCCCGAGCCCCTCGAGGGCTTCCGCCAGGCCGTAATAGGCGTTCAGTTGGTCGTCCCGCAGCGCCAGTGCGCTCTCGAAGAAATCGCGGGCGGGAGCGTGCTGACCCAGGCCGATCAGGGCGAAACCCATGTTGACATGGGCTTCGGGCATCTGCGGCGCCAGTTCGAGCACACGGTGGAAAGCCGTGACGGCGTGCTCGTACTGCCGGGCGTGAAGCATCGCTACCCCCTGCAGGAAGCGCTGATCGACCTCCTCGCGCCGCTTCTGTGCGGCGTGCGAGACCTGGTCCACCGGCTTGAAACCGGCGAGCAGGGAGTTGACCCAGGCACGCGACGGCGCCTGGCTCGGCAGATAGGCGAAGCCAAGCCCCAGCAGCAGGACAGTCGATACAGTAAAGACCAGAGCACGGGGGCGGGCGTCGCTGCGCGGACGGGCAACGCCGGCGCTTGCCGGCGCGGCCGCGTGCGGCCCCTCGGCTGACTCCGGCACGAGCAGCGAGGCGACTGCGGCGGCAGGTGTCCGTCGTGCCGCTGCCCCCGGCCACAAGGCGCGCACGGCGAGCACGAAGAACAGGGCACCGCCGGCGACGGCCAGCAGGCCGCCCACACCGGTCAGGGCGCTCGCCGCAAAGTGGCTGGCGCCGTCGATCGACCACTCGGTATGGGGCGTCTTGCGCGGCGTGCCCTGACCCCCCAGCCACGCCAGCCCGGCCACCATCAGCAGCAGACCGCTGCCGTAGATGAGGGGCTGCCAGCGCGCCAGCGCAGAGGGCGCTGCACCGTTCAGGCGCAGCATCGTCTGCAGCGTCACCGTCATCAGCGCCAGGGTGACGCCGCCCACCGTGCCGTGGTAGTGGGCGGGCACCATGGTGCTGTCGGTGCGGATGAAGGCCCCGAGAACGCACCCGGCGGCGAACAGAAGCAGCGACAGCCAGAGGCTGGCGCGGACTCCGATTCCGTCCGCAGTGCGGGGAAGACGCGGCAGCCATAGCGCCACGTAGGCGCCCAGCAGCAGGGGGACCGGCCACGTGCCATAGGCCATGAGCAAGGTGAAGCCCTTGCGGAAGGCGATGCCGTCGGGTGCATAGAGCGCGTGCAGCGCGAGGCCGGCCAGTGCCGGCACCGCCGCCAGTGCGAACAGAACGCGCAGGTAGGTTGGGTTCGGCCGCTGCGCCGGCAGCCCGAGCGTTCGCGCCATATGGAGCCAGGCCACCAGCATCAGCAGGGTAAAGGCGAACTGCGCGATATGGCCCGGCCCCCAGCTCACGAGTTCGTAGTAAAGGCCGGCATCGATGTCGGAAGGCAGGGCGGCGAGCGACCACAGGAGCGAGGCGAAGGCGGCCACCGTCACCAGCGCGGCCAGCTTGAGACCGAAGGCCGCGGGATCGCCCGGCGTCCGGCGTGAACGCCAGGCCGGCCACAGGACTCGCGCCGCCGCCAGCGCACTGCCCGCCACAAACCAGACGAGTCCGATGCGGAACAGGCTGCTGTCGAGCACCGGCACATAGTTGGTGGCCACCGCAGCTCCGGGCATGGCCAGAGGCGAAAGAGCGACGGCTGCCACCCCCGCCGCCGCCAGGCCGAAGCCGGCCCAGCCCAGTGTCCGCCCGCGCGGCGTTCCGAGCGCGCTCCACAAGCCGCAGGCGACCGCCAGGAACCAGATCAGCACCGCGAGATTCACGTGCAGGACGAGGGCGACGCGGAACAAGTCGCCTGCCGGAAGGACATTCGCCACCTGCGGCACGCGGGCGATCACCAGCACGATGGCAAAGACCGTGGACAGTCCGATGGCCACCGTCGCCAACGCCAGCCAAGCCGCCACCAGGGGCCTGTGTCTGTCCCCAGCGCCGGCCGCAGCGGGCGGCGCGAGGTCGGCGGGAGCGAGGATCAACGGCTGACGGTCCATGCGGGATTCGGAGTAACGGGCGGCAGGCGAATTCTGGGGCGTGGCAGGATGCAAGCTATTAGCAAAGGTGATGCCAGCGGTGCTTGCGGGCATCGGCGAGCAGCGTCAGACGGCCCCCTTGTGCGGCGCCTTGGAGATGAACGGCACGCCGAAGAAGGTGAGGAAGGCGACCGCGAACACGCCCAGGATCAGGATGGCGCCGGTACGCGGCGTGGTCTTGACGGTGAAGCGCAGGTGCAGCGAGAAGGCGAGCACGAGCCAGGTCAGGAAAGCCCAGGTCTCCAACGGATCCCAGGCCCAGTAGCGGCCCCAGGCGTCCTGCGCCCAGATGGCTCCCGCGATCAGCATCAGCGTCTCGAAGATGAGGCCGAGGGCCATGAAGCGGTAGGCCAATTCGTCCAGGCGCTCGTTGTCCGGCAGGCGCGCCAGCCGGGCGGTGCCGATATCCGCGCCGCGCAGCAGCACGATGCCGGCGATGCCCACCGCCACCAGCACCGCGCCGAGAAAGACCTTGCCGAAGCCGATGTGGATGTAGAGCCAGACGGTGTGGTAGGTGGCCGGGAAATGCCCTTCGCCGGGATTGGTCATCAGCAGCCAGCCCATCATCACGAACAGGATCGGCATGACGACCGCGGCCGCCGGACGTATCGCCCGGATGCGCCAGTAGGCGATGCTGAATACCAGCAGCAGGCTCCAGATGTTGCTCGAAAGGATCTCGAACATGGTGATGAAAGGACCATGGTCGAGGCGGTTCCAGCGCAGGCCGATGGACAGGGTATGCAGCGCCAGACCGAGCAGCATGAGCCCGAGCACCGTCTTCTCCGGTCGGCGGCCGAGCACCAGCCCGACGATGGCGATCGAGCCCGCCAGCACATAGAGCACCAGCGCGGCCCAAAGCGATTGCAGTTCCTGCAGCATGTTCAGGAATTCCAGGGCCGGGCGGCGAACTTGTTCCAGAAATGCCAGGCGAGGCTCGCCACGGCAATGAAGCCGGCGGCCAGCAGCCAGTGGATGGTCCAGTCGGAGAATACGCTGTAACCCATCCACGCTCGCAGGCCCTGATAGGTCAGCACGCCGTCGGGCAGCCGCACCTCGTCGCCCGGCAGGATCTCCCGCCGCTGCCCATCGACCCGCACCACCAGCGTGTGGCGCTCGGGGAGACGGAATTCCGAAGGCTTGTCCGGATCGAGGATGACCTCATCGAACTGCAGCATGATCCAGATCTTGTGGGCGCTCCCGGGCGGCTGCCATTCCTGCGCCTGCCGGTACTCGTGCACCGGGTAGGCGGGGAGGTGCACACTTCCCACTTCAGGTGTCCCGCCGCTCGCCGGCCGCCACAGGAAAGTCGGGGCGAAGCCCTTGTTCGAACTGGTGTAGATGCGATAACCGTGCAGCACCAGCGCGTCGTTGTCGCCGATCACCGCCGCCTCGACCCTGCCGCCCTCGTCGAGATAACGCAGGGGATTGCGCGTCTTGCCGCGGCGCACGCCGGGTGCGTACTCGATGCGGAAACCTTCATTCAGGAAGCGCACCCGGTCCAGCCGCCACCAATGCCACGGGCCCGCCTCGGAGGAACTCGGTACGCCGTTGAATTCCTCCCCTTGCGTTAAACTCGATCTGACCCTTGAAGTAGCTGAGGCGGCCCGCGGCCACCAGCAGCAGGATCGCGATCAGCGCCAGGTGGAAAACGAGCAGGGCGCTCTGCCGCCGGAACACGGCGTTGGTGGCGACCGCCGCCATCAGGTTGAGTGCCGCCAGCGTCAGCGGCACCACCAGCGTCCAGGTGGTACGCGTCTCGCTGTGGTAGGCGACGATGATCCCGATTGCCAGAGCAACCAGGATCACAAGGGTGAGCTTGAGCGAACCCGCCGCGCGCAGCACCGAGCGCAGGGAATCCGCCAGGCTCATGCGGGAGAGCGCGATCGTCACCGGGCGATCGGGGATCGTGGCAAACCGGGGCAGGCAGGTCCCATCACGGCGGATTCGCGCAATTCTCGCTGCTGTCCCGCATCCAGTCCCGGCCTGACTGGCCATTGCCGGGGGCGCCGGCGGATCCGCAATTGGTCTCGGTCCATTGCCCGCTGCGGGCGAAGCTGCGGATCTTGTTCATCGCGTTCATGTAGTAGGGGCCATTGGTGTAGCCGGCGGAGGCGTTGTTGCGCACCTGGGTGCCGGCGGCGAGGCCCACTTCCGGCCCGACATCGTTCAGATTGACCAGCAGCGCCTTGTTCTTCCAGCCGTGGGGCACCGCCACATGGCACCAGGAGCAGCGCATGCGGCCGTATTCACTTGTCGGCGTGAATGGTATGCCCGTCGCCCTTGTCGGTGAAAAAGCCGGTTGCGGTTGTCGCTGCGGGTGGAGTAACTGGCGTAGTTGTGGCACTTGAAACAGACGCCGTTGGCCTGCTGCCCGGTACCGGTCAGGGTGTTCCACACGCCCTTCAACAGGAAGTTGTTGGCCGAGCCGTGGGGCCCCCACGGGTTGCCGTCCTCGTTGGCATTGGTGTTGCCGGTAGGCATCGCCGTTTCGGCCCCGGCGGCGCGGGTGGTGTCGGAACCGTGGCAGTCGGAGCAGTACATGGTCTGATTGCCCGGGCCTCCGGCATTGCTCCAGGGCGCCCGGAAAATCGTCGCCAGGGCGGCGCCGCCGCGGGAGGTGCGGCCGGTGGAATTCATCACCGGATGCCAGCTGCGGTGGTTGTTGGTGCTGAAGGCGGTCGCCGCTCCGGCGTCGAGGCCGTTGCCGGCGGGAGCATCGCCGCGATGGGCCAAGGGCGCCTGGAACTCCTTGGCCTGATTGGTGTAGCTGGTGTGGATTCGCCCATCGTTGGCCCGCGCGGAAGGCGTCAGGCCGGCGCTGGTGCCGAGCTGGGGCCGCACCAGGCTGTTGGGATAGATGTTGTCGTCGTTGTAGCCGTAGTTCGAGTGGCACTTGAGGCAGATCTGGTATTCGCGGGTGACGAAGTTGAAAGTGTTCTGGTTGTCGCTGACGGGGGTCACCGTCGTCGTCCCGGGGTCGCCGCGCTTGACGATGAAGCTGCTCGGCAGCACCTGGAACGAGGCGCTGCCGTAGGTCGGCTCCACCCCGAAGCCGCCGCGCAGCACGCCCGAGATGAGGTTGTCGTGGACATACCCACCCAGGTCCTCGTGGCGATGGGTACCTGCCTTCTCAGGCGCGCCGGCGAGTACGCCGCGCACGCCCGACTGGAACTTCACCACGCGGTGCGGGTTGTGGCAGTCGGTGCATTCGGCATGGCGCCGCGCCAGTTGATTGCGCGATTCCAGGAAATCCGCGCCGCAGCCGGCATCCGTCAGCTTCGAGCAGTCGATGAAACCCGGATCGTTGAAGCTGGCGCTGATCTCATGCACTTCCGTCCCGCCCTGGTCGGCGTTGCTGATGGGCATGCGCCGGGGGCTCAGGAAATCGGTCTTGATGTTCGGCACCTGGGCCGAGGTGTTGAGCACCGAGTCGCCGGCCAGGGTATGGCACTGGTAGCAGGTCTCCTCGATGGCGGAGTTTCCGCCCTGTTTCGGAGTGCCGACGCTGTCCGTGCCCTCGCGCAGCAGGCGGCGCGCTCCCTGCACCGTGTGGGTGTCGTGGCAGTTGAGGCAGGCCGCCTGCCAGACCCGGGTGTTGTCCGGAAACTCGCGCACCTGGGCCGCCGCCACCTTGTAGATCTCGTCCGCCACCAGCGGATTGGCGTGGGCGGAATAAGCCCACACGCCCGGGGTGACGTTCTTCTCGTGGCAGCCGATGCAGATGATGTCCTGCTCCGGCGAGTAGGTCGTGGCCAGCGTCGTCGCCGGGTCCACGGTCTGAAAGCGGCTCTGGCGCAGGAACTTCTGGTTGCCTTGGGCGAGGTCGGTTTCGCGCAGGTGCGGGTCGTGGCAGGTGCCGCACTGCACCTGCCCCTGGTTTGCGGGACCGGTTCGCTCCAGCGGCAGCTTGGGCTTCACCCCGCCCGGGGTGCGCACGCCGATCACACTGCCGTCGGCCGGGTAGCGCTGATCCGGCGTCAGGCGCCGCAGCTCGCCGTCGCGCACGGCGAGCTGGTCGGTGAAGGTGAGGGAGATCGGATGGTCGTTGCGCAGGTCGATGCCGATCTTGCGCGTGAAGCCGCTGATTTCCCCGAAGGTGCCGCCCGGCATCGTGCCGCCGGCCCCGGTGCCCTGCATGTCGATGGCGACCGTGCCCTGGGTGGTGGCCGAGCCGGTGCCGTTCATCACGTTCACGTTGCCGATGGCGAGCGATCCGTCGTGGCAGGACAGGCACAGCTTGGAGGTTCCACCCGGCTGCTGCAACTGGCCCTCGATGACGTTGGCGTCGAGCGTGGCGGAGGTGTAGGGGGTATAGGTCTGGGTGGACAGCTGGCGGTTCCACAGCGGCGTGACGCCGGGGGTGGCGCCATGGGGGGTGTGGCAGAAGACGCAGACCTGGGTTTCGGTGGACGCCTTGACGGTGCGCGGCGGGACCGTGCCGGTGGCCGGCGCCCGGGTCGCCGGATCGATGTAGGTATAGGTCGACGCGTCCGGCACGGCGGAAAGGTTGTGCTTCGTGCCGCGCACATCGGATATGCGCGCCGCCGCCACCCAGCCCGTGCTCGCCATGAGGAGGATCGCTGCCAACGCCAGCGCGAACGCCGACGCCATCCGGTTGCCTGCGTGCTTCATTCCTGACTCTCCGCTTCGCCGCCGAGGAACTGGAACACCATCACCCGACCGTTGAACATGTCGGCCACGAAGACGCGGTTCCGTCCATCCACCCATACCCCCGCCGGCAGATAGAACTTGCCCGTCTCCTGACCGACGCCGCCGATCGGCATCAGAAACTCGCCGCGGCGATTGAAAACCAGCAAATGATCATAGTACGACTCGACGACGTACACGTTGCCCTCGCTGTCCACCGCCACACCCTTGGGGCGGACCAGGTTGCCCACCGTGAGCCCGCGGGCGCCGATCTTGCGCAGGGTACTGCCGGTGTCCGCCTCCAGCACCTCGATGCGGGCATTCATGGTGTCCGACACGTACAGCTCGCCGTTGGCCAGCGCGAGGTGGGTCGGGAAATTGAGCTGCTCCGCGCCCTCGCCGCGGCTGCCGATGGTGCGCTCCAGCCGGCCATCGGCATCGAATACCTTGATGTCGTGGCCATAAGTATCCGCGACGTAGAGCTGCTGGCGCGCCGGGTCGTAGGCCAAGCCGGTCGGACGCTTGAGGATGCCCTTGCCGACCGGCCGCAGCGGGTTGCCCTTGGCATCGAGGCGGGCGACGAGCGCGAGATCGGCATCGGCAACGAACACCGTTCCCTCCGGTCCCAGCGCGATGCCGATGGGCGCCTGGAAGCGCTTGAGGCCGTCGGCCTGCTCCCACACCAGCAGTTCCCCCGCCTGCTCGTCGAAGACGAAGACGCCGCCGCGGCTGACGTCGGTGACATAGATGCGGCCGCGTTCGTCCACGACGCCGGCTTGCGGCCGCTGCAGCACGGTGGGGATCGCCTCGCCCGCCACCAGTCCCGTGATCCAGCGCCACACCGAGCCGGCGGTATCGCCCGCACCTTCCTCGCGCTTGAAGTTGCCCTCGCCGGTGAGCTGTCCGGCATAGAAGTAGCGCGGAACCTCCGGCTGCGGCGGGAACAGGACCCGTTTGCCCTCCGGCGCTTCCTCCATGCCGAAATGCAGCCGCGCCGGCGGACCCGATGCGCAGCCGGACAGAAGGAGCGTTCCCGCCGCCAGGGCGACGCCCAGCCGGCGCCGGAGCCTGCCGTCGCGGCGCGGCACGCCTCCCGCCGCCCTACCAGCGTCCCGGTCCGGTGGTCGAATGTCCGCCATAGATTCCGCTGGGCAGGCCGGGTTTGCCGGAATGGCACAGGTCGCAGCGATCCGGGCCCCACGCCACTTCGTTGTTGTGGCACATGCCGCAAAACTTGCCGTCGATGATGTCGGTCATCAGCACGTCATTGGCCCCGGCCCGCATCTTGAATCCGAGCTCGTGGTGGCACACCTTGCAGCGGAAGCGGATGCGGTGGAACCAGTGCGGAAAGATCACCGGCCGCACGCCTTCCTGCTCGGAACGCTTGTTGATCACCACGTCGCCGTACTCGCCGTAGGCCGATCCCGTCAGGATCAGCATCGCGACGACGCATCCGGCAAGGATGCCCGACCCCGTTCGCATCCCTTTCCCCTCTCATCTCGGTGCGCCGGCGGCCGCCGGGGGTGCCGGCGGCGGGGCGGGCACCAGCGCGCCACTGGCCGGCCGCTGCACGTTGCGCGCGACGCTGTGACAGCGTGAGCATTCCGTCAGCGGAAAGGACACGGCGCCGTGGCACAGGCCGCACTGTTCGCCTTCGAGAATGGCGAGCATCGAAATCTTGTTCGCGCCCGTCTTGGACTTGAACAGGTGCTCGTGGCAGTTGCTGCAATCGAGCCACAACGTGTGGGCCCGGTGCGGAAATCGGACGATCGGCATGCCGCCGTTCAGATTCATCAGGATATCACCGTCGAGGACGCGGATCTTGGTCTCGGGCCGGATGTTGGTGCGCGGGTTGATCGCGCCTTTCTCCAGCGCCTCGACCCAGCGCACCATGTTGCCCGCGGTATCCGGCGGCAACTTCGACAAGGCGTCCCCAGGCTGCTGCAGCGCGCGGATCGCCGGGCTCTTCGGATCGTGGATGCCGTCCTGCTCGAGCGGCAGCCAATTGGCGCCGAACGCCGGCACAAACGCGAGAGCCGCAGCGAGACCGATGATTCGTGCGGCGACCGCAATAACTCGCCCGATCGCTGATCTGCATGGCGGTTCCATACGTTCGAAGTCAGCCGGGGATGTAGATTCCGGAGTTGCGTATCGCCTTCACCAACTCGGTCGTGGAATCCTCGAGCAGTTGGACTGCCTTGCCGTGGTCGCCGCGGGACGCGGTGGCCTCGGCTTCGCCCCGGAGCTGCTTCGCCTTGGCCAGGAATCCCTGCACCATGCGGTCGCTGTCGCCGCGCTTTTCATCGAGCAGTACCGTGATCAGCATCTGGTGCGTGTCGTTGCGGTCGAGTTCGTAGCGGTACTCCTCCTCCTTGTTGGCGAAGTGCAGGCTGCGCACCAGCGTGTCGCCGCCGCGCATCGACCCGATCGAACTGCGGGCCACCAGGTAGGCCTTGTCCAGAGTCTGGCGCGCCTCGGCGTACTTGTTCTCCGCCGCCAGCCGGTTGGCTTCCTGCATCGCCTTCTCGATGCTGCGGCTGCTCTCGGCGGCGTCTTTGACGTTGGGTTTCTCCTTGGCGATGCGCTGCTGCGCCGCCAGCAGCGCCTTCACGCTGTCCATGCGCGTCTGGAAGTCGACCTTGGCCTTGTCCGCGACCACTTTTTCCGGCTGCGCCGAGCGCACCGCCTCGAACATCAGCGCGCTGGCTTCGTCCAGCAGCTTCGAGGTGCGGGCATAGTCGCCCTGCTTGAAGGCCTCCTGCGCTTGGCCGTAGGCTTCGCGCGCCTTGACGCGCTTTTGCGCCGCCTGGTCGTCGCCGCTGCCTTCCACCTGGCGCGCGCCGGAGGATTTCTCCAGCAGGGTACCGACCGACTGCAGTCGCTTCTCCACCTGGGTGCGATCGCTGTCGCTGCCCTGGCGCTTGAGCCGCTCTGCGGCACTGGGTTCCGACTGGGCGCCGGCGGGAACGCCGGCAACCAGCAGGACTGCGCCGGCGAGCAAGGCGGCGGTGAGATGGGACAATTGCATCTGAACCTCCGTTCGCTAATCCGATTTTTCGGCGGCGGCATCCTTGGGCATCACCAGCCCGGCGGCGAGCAGGGCCCGCTGCAGATGACTGGTGCCGGCCCGGATCGACTTCAACGCCGCCGTGTAATTCTTGCCGCTCCGCTTCGCGCTGCGCCTGTTCGCGCATGCCGCGATTCTGCTCGACATAGCGGTCGACCAGCCGCGTCGCGTCGGCCGTGGGCTTGAGTTCGGCGATGGCCACCGGAACCAGGTCGCCGAAGCTGCGGTTGCGCTCCATCTCGTAGGCGAACTCGTCCGCCGGCGTGTCGAACTTTTCCGCGTACTCCAGCGTCGCCGATCCGAGCACCTTGTTGATCCCGACCAGCAGGTCCTTCTCGGCTTTCTCCATGAGACGGGCCGCCTCGCCGAGCTTCTCCGAGTTCGCCGCCGACTTGGCCTCTTCGATCATGGCGTCGACACGTTCCAATTCCCGGTCGCGCGGCGCAGCGCCCGACGTCTGCGGCTTGCCGCGAGCGAGGTGACGCGCATAGGAGCCGCGCAGCGCCTCGACGCTTTCCTGCAGCCGCGCGTAGCGGACCCGGTCCTCGATGGCACGCGTGCTGGGGTCCGGCACCATCTGACGGGCGCGACCGATGTTCCACATCGCTTCGTTGAGGAACTGCTCGGCCCGCGCCAGATCCCCGGTCTGGAGGTGGATCACGGCTTGGTGGTAGCCGTCCTGGGCAGTGGCGAACAGGCGCTTCGCGTCGGCGTTCTGGCTGGCGTTGATGCGCGCGGACACGGGCGAATCGCCGAGCAGGCTGCGCACCAGGGTTTCCTTCTGCCGCACGACCTGGGAACTGGGCGCGGCGGCCGCCGGGGCGGGCGGGGCGTCCTGGGCCGCCACCCGCAGCGCCGGAGCGAGCAGCAGGCCGGCGGCGATGAGGGCGGTCCGCTTCACTTCTTGGCCCCGGCAGGAGCGGCCGCCGGCGCCTCCGCCGTGCGCTCCGTCGTGCCGTCCTTCTTCTTCGAATGGCACAGGCGGCATTCCGACACCGGGAACGCGACCTTGCCATGGCAGACGCCGCACTTCTGGCCGAGCAGGATGGCCGCCATGCTGATCTGGTTGGCGCCCTTCTGCGGCACGAAGATCGCCGGGTGACAGTTGGAGCAGTCGAGCCACTCGGTGTGCTGCTTGTGCGGATAGACCACGTCGGGCATCGAGCCCTTGACCTCGCGCACGATGTTCAGATCCATCACCACCGGTTCGGCCTTGACGTCGGAGCGATCCCAGCGCGGATTGATCTTCTTCTCGGCCAGTGCCTGCACCCAGTTCACCCGATTGCCGGCACTGCTCTTCGGCATCTTGTCGAAGGCCGACAGCGGCGGCTGCAGCGCCTGGGTGCCGTCGTTGGCGGGATCATGGATGCCGTCCTGGGTTGGCGCCGCGTTGCGCTGTCCCATTGGGCGCAGCAGGCGGTTGAATGCATTTACGTCGCCGCTGGCTGCGGTGGTCGGCGCGGTCGCCGCGACAGGAGCGGCCGCCGGGGCTGCCGCAGCGGCAGGCTTGTCGGCCTTGGCTGTCGCCGCGTCGTCCTTCTTCGCCGCGGGTTCTTTCGCTGCCGGCTTGTCCGCCTTGGCTGCAGCCTCGTCCTTCTTCGCCGCGGGTTCTTTCGCGGCGGGCTCGTCCTTCTTGGTGGCCGCGGCAGCGGGCTTGTCCTTGGCGGCCGCATCCTCCTTCTTCGCCGGCTTCGACACCTGCGCCAGCATGTAGTCCACCGCGGATTTCACCTCGGCGTCCGACAGATTCGGGTTGCCGCCCTTGGCCGGCATGCCCTTGGGCGTGCCGGCCAACGCGCTTTGGTAGAGCTTGGCGGCTCCCCCGGCGATGCGGGGCGACCAGTCGGCGGCATTGCCGAAGCGGGGCGCGCCGTTGATTCCCGTGGCGTGGCAGACGGAACAGGTCTTGTCGTAGATGCCCTTGCCGGCGCCCTGTGCCGACGAGGCGGCGGACACCGCGAGGAGCAGGGGGGCGACGATCAATGCGAGTGTTTTCATGGCCGTCCCCTCACTTCGTGCCCTGCGGCACGCTCAGCTTCTGGATCGTGCTCTCATGCACCTGGGTCGCCGTTCCCGGCTTGGCGGAATGGCACAGGTTGCAGTTCTCCACCGACCAGGCGATTTCGCCGTTGTGGCAGGCACCGCAGTACTGGCCGTCGATGATCTTGAGCATGTTGATCTTGTTGCCCCCGGCCTTGAACTCGAAACCGAGGTCGGCATGGCACACCTTGCAACGAAAGCGCACCCGGTGGAACCAGTGGGGGAAGACGACAGGCCGCATGCCCGCCGCGTCCGAATAGTTGTTCATGACGACGTCGCCGTATTCGGCGCGCGCACTGCCGGCACCCAGGAAGAGCGCCAGCAAAAGTGCCGCCAGCACCAGGCTGAATGCCGGCCCGGCTCGCCGCGGGCCTGATTGACTGCTCATTTCGATCCCTCTGTTATGGTGTGTTATCCGGTCCCGCAATTCAGAATGCTCCGAAGTCGCGGCTGATCCGGAAGAAGATGAATGCATTTTTCTTGCCATCTATCTGCGCGACGCGAAACAGGCCCTGCAGATCGAGCCGGCCGATGCGGTAATCGAGGCGCTGATCGAGCGCGTGCGTCACCGTGCTGGTCGGCGCATCGATGTTGCCCTGGGCCCGGGTGCCGAGTTGCAGCGTGTTGCCGGTGTACAGCGCCGTATAGCGCAGACCGGCGACGCCGAAGGCGCGCCGATGCTCGTAGCTGGCAGTGCCGACGATGCCGGAAATGAATCCCTCGGACGGTGTGTCCGGCGTGTCCTGGCGCGTGGACTGGACGCTGATGTTGAGGCTGCCCGTCGCATAGCGGCTGAACAGGATGTTGCCGATCGCCTGCAGACTCAACTGCTGGAAACTGCTGTCGGTGTCGCCGGTGGTATGCGTATCCGAAGCCGTCGCAACGAAGGTCGTGAGCGCATTCTCGCTCTGCCGGATGCTCCAGGATCCGCTCAGGCTGTTCAACAGGGAAATCTGATTGCCGGTCTGGCTGGCATAGCTGAAGGTCAGGCTCTGGCCGAAACTCATCGAAAGATCCGAGCGTTCGTCAGACACCAGGCTGCGGAAGAAGTTTTGTCCCAGCGACAGCACCGCGGTGTTCTGATTTCCCTCCTGCCCGCCGGTCTGAATCGCGCCGTTTCCATTGGCGTTCCAGGTATAGGAAAATTTCCCGAGGCTGATCAGGTTGGAGTTGTAGGCGGCGCCGGCGCCCAGCAGCGTCAGGATGTCGGAGCGCGTTTCGGTCTGCACCTGGTTCACCTGGGCGTTGCCGAACAGCGAGATGTTGTCCGTGTAGCTGTAGTTCGCGTTCGCCCCGCCGCTCAGGGACCGGACCTGGTTCTCGCCGCTGTCCTGGGTATCGAAACCGAACTGGAAATACCGCAGGTTCCCGGAAACCAGGAGCGGCCTCTCGGTTTCGGGCTGCCAATAGGCGAAGCTGCCGACATCGACGACGCTGGTCCGGTTCTCGAACTGGCCGACTGCGGTGTTCGTCACCGTGTTGGAGCGCGTGAAACTGGCCGAAGAGTCGATATTCAACTGATCGCTCAGCCGCAGGTTATACGTGGCGGTGAGGTTGTCGAAGCTGAACTCGCTGGCGCCGCCGCCGGCCTGGTTGGCGCTGTGCTGGCCGATGATCTGCAGTTGCTGCCGATCGCTCTTGCGGCTGGCGGATCCCCTGCAAGACGTCCACCGTATCGCGCCCTTCGATGCCGGTGTTCTCGATGATGCTGCGGTCGGCGCCGACGGCGAAAGCCCAGGGCGATTCGATCGGCACGTAGTCCTGGCGCAGCGTGATGCGGGTACTCCGGAAATCCTGGGTCGTGATCGCACCGGTGCCGCGGCTGTCGGTCACCTCGAAAGAGGCGCTGAAGGGAAAGCGGCTGACGGGAAAGAGCGACAGGGAGGCGCCGCCGACAAGGGTGTTGTCGCGCCCCTCGTCGGGTTGCAGATCGATACCGGTTCCACCCTTGACGGTCTCGGTGCCGGTGACGAAGCCGACGTTGCCGGCCACCTGGGCGAACCAGGGCTGCCACAGGTAGGTGCTGCCGAAGAGGTTGCCCGCCTGCAGATTTCGGAAGGTGGTCTGGGACTCGCTGTTCCGGTTCCAGGACAGGATCTCGGCGAGGGTGCCGGACCAGCGTACCGGCGCAAGCTGGAAGCGAAATCCGCTCATGTCGGTGTTCGATGCGGCGGCGACGGCGGCCTGGCCGGGCGACAGCGGCGCCGCCGGCGTAACAGCGGTGCCGGGCAGGACCCCAGTTCCCGGGGCAACCGGGGTGCCGGGCGCAACTGGAGTTCCAGGCGGGATCGGCGCACCTGGCGCTACTGGCGTCCCCGGTGCGAGCGGGCTGCCAGGCCCGATCGGAGTTCCGGGCGCAACCGGCATGGCAGGCTGCGCCTGGGCCAGCAGGATACGCCCGGAATCCAGTCCGGGCTGGCGCGGTGAAGGCGAGATTCCCGATCCGCCGGCCTCGGGCTCCGCAGGCGTTGCCGCGACCGGACCGGACTCCGCCAAGGCGATTGCCGCGGGCAACTCCTCCGACCCGCCAGGTTCGAGCGCGCCTATGCGCAGGGCGCCCCGCCGGAACTTGCTCTGCCTGGAGGTCGACCTCGTCCGCGACCGCCCGCGCCAGCACGGGAATGGATCCCGAAGCGAGCAATACGGTGCCCCCCGCCAGCGGCGCAATCGCTCCGCTGCACACGACCGCGAGCGCCGGCAGCGCCAGATCGCGCGGGGAAATCGACAGCACAGACAGTCCGCTTGCTGGAAGCGAAAGATGCATCTTGGGGCACCGGCTTCGGTGGGGCTACTGGAGCCGGGCAGCAAGCTCCGCGAAGCGCTCTTCTTGTATGGTGAAGGGAGTGGTCTTGCGCAGCTTGGCGATGAGATCCTGCCACGCCCGATCGCCGCGCTCCCGGCGCAGCAGGTCGGCGGCACGGTCTCTGACATCCTTGTAGGCGCGCAGCTTGGGCGGCACGCGCTCGTCGAGCCGCAGGATCGCCACGCCGTGGAGTGTGACCATCGGTTCCTGGATCTCGCCCAACTTGAAGCTGTCCACCTTGACCTGCAGATCCTCGGGCAGCATGCCCCGGTGCAGATAACCCATGTCCCCGCCCCGGCTCGCCGATTCGTCGCCCGAGTGCAGTTTCGCCAGTTCGGCGAAGTCCGCGCCAGCCAGCAGGCGCTTGTGGATTGCCTGACCCTCTTCCTTGGCCTTGTCCCACACGAGCTTGCCGGAGGAAGGATCCACCTTCAGCAGGATCAGGGACAGGCGCAGCTTTTCGGGCTCCGTGAACAGGTCTTTGCGTGCCTCGTAGAATGCCTGCACCTCCTCTTCCTTGGGTACCGGAACCTCACGGACGCTCTGCTCGAGCTGCTCGATCACGTCGCGCCGCTCGAGTTCGGGAACGACCTGGCCCAGCATCCGCTCCCGGTTTTCCTTCCAGTTGGCACTATTGCCGTAGCGCTCGTCGAAGCCGCTCACCGCCTGCTTCATCTTCTCGGCGCGCGGCTGGATGCCGCGCCGCTTCGCTTCGTCCAGCAGGAGGGTCTGATTGACGATCTGATCCGCCACCTCGCGCTGCAGCTCGACGACCTGCGCCTCCGGCACCTTGCCGTGATAGAACTTCTTGCGCATCGCCTGGCGCACCGCAAGCTCGAACTCCGGCATCGACACCGCCAGGGTGCCGACGGTGACGATGGGCTTGGCCGCAGCAGCGGGCGGGCTGGCGCCCGGCTTCTCCTGAGCCCCCACGGCCGACGCCAGCGACAAGCATGCTGCTGCGCACGTAAGCGAAATACCAAACCAGGCCGACCCCATCATTCCCCCAGTGTAGTTTGAATTGAAAACACTTCCCGGCGACTCCAGCAAAAAAAAGGCCAGACGCAAGCGTCTGGCCGTCCAGCGGGGTCTAACTCTTGAATTCTTTGCGCTTACTTGTTGTGGCAGGCCAGGCACACCTGGCTTCCCGTGTTGCTGACGCGCAGGAAGGTAAGGCCGGCCAGGCTTCCGGGAGCAGTACCATCGGCGTGCGGGTCATGGCAGCTGCCGCACTCGACCGAGGGACCGGCGCCGTCCGCGAAGTCGCGGGTGAAGAGAACCATGTCGGTCTTGTCGCGGGTGGTGGTGGCGGCACCGCCGCGTCCCGACGTATCCACCCAGTAGATCGGACGCGTCACGCCATTCACCGTCTGCGTGGCCGATGTCGCGATAAAGAAGTCGCTGTCCCGGCAGGTATTGACGTTGCCGGGCGTGGTGAAGCCGCCGCAGTACTGGATACCGATCGGATGATCGTTGCTCAGGTCCTTCGTCAGGTTGGCCACGCCGGTCAGCAATCCCTCCGCGGTCACATTCGCCCCGGTCCAGGTCCAGGCGCGGCCGTTCACGCCGCCGCCGTTGGCCAGCAGGCCGCCGGAGCCGGGAGCATTGATGATGTTGTCCATGGCCTGGCTGCCGTCGTGGCAGGAGAGACAGGCCACCGAGGTCGAGCCCACATTCAGGATCTCGCCGTCGATGGTGGCGGAGTTGAGCGAAGCGTAGGTGGTATAGCCCGCGGCCGGAAGCAGCTGCTTGTTCCAGAGGGGCGGATTTTCCAGGGGATTGGAAACGTCCGCCGCGTGGGGCGTGTGGCAGAAGACACAGATTTCTTCCGTGCCGGTACCCGCGGTGTTGGTCCCCGTGACCTGGTTCCGGCCCGTGATCGGGTTTGCCTGATTGCTCAGATTGTGCCGCGTGTTGGCGATGCCGGCCAGCGCGTCCTGACCCGCCGCCATCAGTCCCAAAAGGACAGCGCAGGCACTCGCCGCCCGCACCGCCCGCTGTCCCAGCTTCTGCAATTCCATGTTAGCGCCCCTTAAAGTTCAACGATCACTGCCCCGACTGCGCGACATTGAATCCATGCCGCCCCGAAAACCCTACACGCGAGGGGTTTAAGCACCATTTGTGCCATGACATTCTGGGCGCGATGGGCAGCCGCGTGCGAACGGCGGGGCCGTGGAACTCGCGAGCGAATTCGTTGTCTTTGAACGCCTTACGTGGGGATTGGGTGGGGGAAATAACCCGCCGCAGGGTGAAATGCCCCGATCGCGTTTTCCCGTTGCCGGGAACGGGAATTTCCCAATCCCGGGAATGCTTCGAGCGTCAAACCCCGCCCTACTTCTTGGGTGCAGCGGTCTGCCTGACCAGATAGCCCTGGTTCGGTGCCAGTCTCACGGGGCGGTAGATGTCGATCTTGCGGAACCACTGGTCCACGAAGTACACCCGGCCATCCTCGTCGACGGCGATGCCCGAGGGGAGCATGTACTTGGCGGGACCGTCCTTCTCGGAGCGGTCGCCGACGAACATCAGCAGGTCGCCCTCCGCAGTGAAGATCTGGAAATTGCCGAAGGCGGCGTCCGCGACATAGACATTCCCCTCACGATCCGTCGCCACCTCTTTCGGCCGCGCGAAGTTGCCGATCTGCTTGCCGACCTTGCCGAAACTCTTGATGAACTTGCCGTCGTGATCGAAGATCTGGATTCGGAAGTTGCCGCCGTCGGCCACGTAGATGCGGCCGTCCTTGCCGATGGCGACATCGCGCGGCAGGTTGAACTCCCCGGGTCCGCCGCCCCGCTTGCCGATATCGAACAGGTGGTCGCCCTTCACCGCGTCGAACACACGGATGCGGTGGTTCTCCGACTGCACGCCGCCGATGTCCGTGACGTAGAGGCGCGAGCCATCCTGCTCCACGGTCACGCTGGACAGGCGGTCGAACTGCTTCGGCCCGCCGATCTTGCGCAGGAACCTGCCGTCCCGGTCATAAACCACGACAGTCTTGGCGGTGGCATCCGCCACGTACAACGTGCCGCTGCCGTCGATGTCGATACCGAGCGGCTTCTTCAGCGCCCCTGGATCGTCCTCGCCGATCCGGAAATACGCGCCCGAGGGCACGTCGAACACCTTGATGTATCGGTCCACCGAATCGGACACGAACACCCGGCCCTTGCTCACCGCCACGGCGTAGGGCTTGGTCAGCAATTCGGTGCTGACGCCCTGCCCGGTGAGGATGGTCCTGAGCTTGGAATCCTCCAGATCGGCGATGCTGTGGCTGCCGTAGATGCTGCGCTCGTAGTAGAAGCGGGCCTCGTCCGGCGGCGGCGGGAACACCAGGGTCATCTGCTGCGCCGGTTGCGATCTCTGGGGTGGCGGCACAGCCCCCCAGCAGCAGCGCCGCCGCCAGGGCGCAGGCCAGGGCGCGGCAGCCGGAAACGCAGATCAGGGTGGGTCGCTTATTTGTCATGGCAGGTCATGCAGATCTGGCTGTTGTCACTGCTCACTCTCAGGAACAGCTTGCTGGTCGAGTGCGGATCGTGGCAGGAGGTGCATTCGATGAACGGCACATCCTCTCCCCCAGCGGCGTCGCGCCGGCCGTAGAGCGGGAGGTCGCCCTTGCCGCGGCGATAGCCGCTGCCGGAGGCGGACGCCCAGAAGATGCGCCGGTTCTCCACCACGCTCTCGAACACCGGTCGGTAACCGTCGGCCCCGAAATCGTACGCGAACTCGCGCTCGCGCATTGGCGTCCCGGCGCTGCGGGCGGATGCCTTGGCCGCATCCACCGACTGCTGCGAGGCGCGGTTGCCGCGGTAGGGAACGCCGAACGGATGGTCCATCGGGCCGCCGGCCACCACGAAGGCCTGATTGGAGTCATGGCAGGCAAGGCAGGCCACCGATTGGGAGCCCACCGGCTTGGCGCCGTCGAGCCCGACGCGGCCGATGTCATCGTAGATGCTGAAGGAGTAGCCGTCCGCCATCGTTCGCTGCCACAGCGGCGCCTCGACGCCCGCCGCGGGAAGGCTGGACCCCGGTGCGTCGGCAATGGCGGGAAAATGACAGAAGACACAGACCTCGCGCTCGTCCGTGACTTGGACGCCGAGACGTTGGGCAAGGTTGTGCTTGGTGTCGCGGATGTCGGCGCGCAGGGGCATGGCGAGGACGAGCGCGACCATTGCAGCCCCCAGCGCAAGTCGTCGTATGTTGCCGGCAACCAATTTCGAATCCACTCCAGTACAAACCCTGCCAATATGCGGTCCATCTCCCCGAACGTCGGGGTCTGCCCCACCTGTTGGAAGCGTAGCTTACGCCAAGGAATCGGACGCCGGATCCGCGATGCGCGCAGCCCCAGCGGGATGTCACCCACGGACTGGCGCGGTTCCGCCGCTCTACCTGTTCATCCGGATCATGTAGTCCAAGGCCGCCCGGACGTCGGCATCGGACAGACTTGCGTTGCCGCCTTTGGGCGGCATCGCTCCCTTCCCCTTCAGGACCGACGTGATGAGTCCGCCTTCGCCTGCCTTAAGGCGCTCCGCCCAGGCCACCCGATCCCCCAACTTCGGCGCCCCGGCCACACCTGAAGCGTGGCAGGCGGCGCAGGTCTGGGTGTACACAGCCTTGCCGTCCTTCACCCCGCCCGACGCCGACGCGCCCATCGCCACGACCATCAGAGCCAGCCCGTATCGCTTCATGTGCATCTCTCCGCCGGGTCCGCAACCGCGCTCTCGCGCCTTGCATCACTAGTGCACACGGCCAAGGACGCGCACTTCGGCCACGCCCTTGGGCGGCGACGCCCGGGCGCAGCCTTCGCGATCAGGATAAGGGATTAGCAACCCTCATGCCAGCCATATGGGCGCGATACCCTTGAAATGGCGCCGGCGGGACGAGAGGCCTGTTTCTTGCATGGCGGGCGGACTCGATATTGGCTAAACTAGACTCGCCATGGGTACGCAAACCAACTTTTCCAAACACCTAGCAGCAGCCGTTCTTTTCCTGGGGCTTGGGCTGTCCGTTGGGCCGGCCCCTGCCGGCGAGCGCCCCGCCAAGGGCGGTGAGATCAAGCCCGAGGTCATCTACCACAACTACTGTTCGGTCTGCCACGGCGACCGCGGCGACGGCAACAGTCGCGCCAAGAACAGTCTCGTTCCGCCGCCGAAGGATTTCACCAAGGCGGCGCACCTGACGCGGGAGTACATCGTCAACGTCGTGGCCGAGGGCAGGCCGGGCACCGCCATGGTGAGTTGGAAATCGCAACTGACGGCGAAGGAGATCGAGGCGCTGGCCGACTACATGATGGCGACCTTTGTCAACAAGGCGACGCCGCCCGCGCCTGCTGCCGCCGGGATCTCGGGGACACAGGCCCACGGCGGGCGGGAACGCGACGTCCCGGCCGCGGCAGCGCCGATCAAGGTGGACATGTCGCTGCCGCTGCCGAGCGCACTGGTGGGCGACGCGGGCAAGGGCGAGAAGTTCTACATGGACAACTGCGCCACCTGCCATGGCAGGAAGGGCGACGGCAAGGGACCCCGCGCTTACTTCATCAATCCCAAGCCGCGCAATTTCCTCGAACAAGCCTCGCGCAACCTGTTCAACCGTCCGGCTCTCTACGCCGCAGTTTCCATGGGCAAGGTCGGCACCGAGATGCCTGCCTGGAAATTCGTGCTGACGGACCAGGAAATGGCGAATGTTGCGGAGTTCGTGTTCCGGCGCTACATCCGTCCGGGCGCTGGCAAAACGGGCAAATGAGATGGCGGGTATGGCTGGCGCCGGCGCTGCTGGCGGGTGTCGCCGGCTGCCATGATGCCGGCGTCGACTACGGCGCCGCTTCGCGCGGACCAGCCCCGAGCAATGCGCTCTCCGTCGCCGAGGCGCGGCACGAGGCCGGCAGAAAGATCTACAACTTCCGCTGCTACTTCTGTCACGGTTATTCCGGCGACGCCCGGACGCTGGCCAGCACCTATCTGACGCCTGCACCGCGCAATTTCATCGCCACCCGTCCCCATCAGTTGCCGCGGAATTCGATGCTTGCCGCCGTGCGCGACGGCAAGCCGGACACCGCAATGAAATCCTTCGCCGGCATACTCAGCGCCGGCGAGATGCACCTGGTCGTGGACTTCGTGCGTCGCGAGTTCATGGAACGACAGGCGGGGAACACCCGTTATCACACCGCCGAAAACGGCTGGCCCGACCACGAGCGCTATCGCAACGCCTATCCCTTCGCCACCGGCGCCATCACTCTCGACTCGCCGTGGGAACAGCTGGACGCGTCGCAGCAACGCGGCAAGCGGCTGTACCTGACTTCCTGCGTCACCTGCCACGACCGCGGCCGCGCCACCGAGGACGCCCTGGTCTGGGAGGGCCGGCCCCTGTCCTATCCGCGCAATCAGTTCCAGCCCGGAACCGCAGCGGACGCGGTGACCTCCGCCAGCCCCTACGCCGTGCACGACGTCAAGCCCCGCCTGGCCGGGCTCGACCGGGTGCAGCAACTGGGCGAGACCCTGTTCCAGGGAAATTGTGCCTTCTGCCACGGCGCCGACGGCACCGGCAAGAACTGGATCGGGAGTTTCATGGAGCCGCATCCGCGCAACCTCGCCGACACCGCCTTCATGTCGACCATGACGCGCGACAGGCTGCGTCAGGTGATTCGCGACGGGCTCCCGGAGACCTCGATGCCGGCATGGAAGTCCGTTCTCGAACCGCACGAGATCGACGCCGTCATCGCCTACATTTCGCGGGCCTTTCATCCGGTGCATTGATCGGCCGGAGCCGGCCGGCGGGCACGGCCCGCCTACGGGATGGTTGCTATTCTTCGGTTCGCAGGGCGGCCCGCGACCGCCGGACCGCCCCTGGCGGGCATGACCTGCCCTACACCGCGGCGCGCGCCAGATCGATGATGCTGTCCGGTTGGCGGGCCAGATAGCGGGTGAGGATCCTGTAGGTATCCGCGTCGAACACCGGATCGGTGCGGCTTGCGGCAGCCTCGAACAGGCCGCTTTGCGTTCGACTCGGTCCCGACGTGGCACCAGGCGTCGAAGACATGGAAATACTCCCGTCCGCGCGACCCATCTTCCTCCCGGATGGCGATGCGCCCGGCGAACGGCCAGGTTTTCAGGCGCAGCGAAGACAGCGCGGCTCGCAGGCGCAGGTCGTGGGCGGCGGCGCTCTCGCGCCCGACACATACGCCCTTGCACTTTTTCAGTGGCACGGCAAAGCAGGCGCCGCGGCCCGTTTCGAGTCCGAGGCGTCTGGGGCAAAGCTGGTAGGCGGAAGCGATCTCGCGCAGCGTATTGGTGGCCTCGCGCCGGGAACGGAACAGGCCGTGCAAGCGGCCGAGTTCGCGCGGATCGAAGTCGCCCGCCCACACCAGATCGAGCGGCGGCCCCGGTCCAGGGTCGTCGCAGATGCGCCAAGCGCATGATTCGCCCTGGCCCCGCAGATGGCGGTTGTGGATCGGCGCCTTCTCCTTCACCAGCCGCGCTTCCAGCAGCAACGCACCCAATTCGCCGCCGGTCTCGATCCAGTCCACGCGCCGGATTTCCCGGGCGATGCGCATCGCCCGCCCGGCGCTTTGATCCCCGGTGAGGTGGGCCTGGACCCGTGACCGCAGATTGAGGCTCCTGCCGACATAGAGCGGCAACTCGTTCTCGCCATAGAACACGTAGACACCCGCCGCTTCGGGCACGTGGTCCAGCGTATCGGGGACGAGGTCGGGCGGAAGCTTGGGTCGCTTCATGGCCTTGGCCACCGCCTGCTCGATGGCCTGCGGCGCATGCTCGCGCCCGATCAACTGCACGAATTCCCACAGCACGCGGGCATCACCCAACGCCCGGTGGCGCGCCGCGCAGGCGAGGCCGTGGCGCGCGATGATAGCGTCCAGGCCGTGGCGGTGGTGCTGGGGATAGAGGGCGCGCGACAGCTTCACGGTGCACAGCACGCGCGACGGGAACGGCCGGCCGAGGCGGCGAAACTCGCTCTTCAGGAAACCGGCATCGAAGCGCGCGTTATGGGCGACGAACAGGGAATCGCCGAGCCGCTGCGCCAGTTCGTCGGCGATGGCGCCGAAGGTCGGCGCGCCGCGCACCATCTCGTCGCTGATGCCGGTGAAACCCTGAATCGCAGGCGGAATGGGAGTCTGCGGATCCACCAGCGTATCCCACTCGTACTCGATGGCACCCGCAGTGACCTTGACGATGCCGATCTCGATTACGCGATCATCCACCGGATTGGCACCGGTGGTTTCGAGATCGACGAAGACGATCGAGCTATCGAACACCGCGACTCAGGAATTGGCGGCCGCTGGCGCGGATTGCCGCGGACTTGGTGAAACGAGCGTTGCGGCGCCGTCGAACTACTCGGACTGGTAGTAGTAGGCTTTCTGCGGCACCTTCGACTGCCTGGCGCGCTCCTGCGTCTCCAGATCCTGGGGCTTGTCCCACCACAGGCCGCGCCCCTTTTTTTGCTCCTCGATCTGCTCGGGGTGCTTGGCCAGCCATTCGCGCATGAATTTCGTGTGATCGGATTCGTACAGCGCCATGTTTCCCTCCGGAAAGAGTCTCGGCCGCCATTCTACCGGCGGATGCGGCAGCTCACTCGTCGATGCGCACGCCTTTCACTTCGCCCCTGGCGCGCGATATCCGCAGAACCTCGGACAGATGGCGAAGCGCGCGCATGATGCGCGCCAGATGCGTGCGGTTCGACACCTGAAGGCAGAAGTAGAGGGAAGTATACATTCCCCGCTCGTCGTCCATGCTCAGGTTCTGGATGTTGGCACCGGCCTCGGCGATCTCCGCCGTGACCTTTGCCAGAACGCCGCGCCGGTTCTCCACCACGACCCGCACCGCGACGTCGAACAGCCTCCCCGAATCCAGTTCCCATTGCACCTCGATCCACTTGTCGCGGTCGCCGCGGGCGCGGGCGATGGCCGGGCAGTCGTGGGTATGCACCACCAGACCCTGGCCCTTCTTGATCACGCCGAGGATGGGATCGCCGGGGATGGGGCGGCAACACTTGGCGAGCTGCACGGCGATGCCTTCGGTGCCGCGGATCAGGATCGCCGACGGCTGCTTCGGTTGGGTGGCACCCGCGGCTTCGTGGCCCTCCGACAGCCGCCGTGCCACGATGGCGGCGAGCCGCTTGCCGAGGCCGATATCGGCCAGGATGTCGTGCCGGGACTTGGCGCCCGTGTCGCGCACGAAGGCCTCCCAGATCGCCTCGGGAATGGCGGGCAGGTGCAGATCGAAGGGCCGCAGCGCCTGTCCCAGCAGCCGCTCGCCCAGCGTCACCGACTCGTCGTACTGCATGGTCTTGAGGAAATGCCGGATCTGGGAACGCGCCTTGCCGGTCTTGACGTAGGTAAGCCAGGCCGGATTCGGATTTGCGTGCAGCGCCGTGATGATCTCCGTCTGGTCGCCGTTCTTGAGTTCGGTGCGTAAGGGCATCAGCTCGTGGTTGATGCGGCAGGCGATGCAGCGATTGCCGATATCGGTGTGTACGGCGTAGGCGAAGTCCACCGCCGTCGCCCCCCGCGGCATCGCCATGATCTTCCCCTTGGGCGTGAAGATATAGACCTCATCCGGAAACAGGTCGATCTTGACGTGCTCCAGGAACTCCGCCGAATCGCCGGAAGCGGACTGCAGCTCCAGCAGCGACTGCAGCCATTTGTGGGTCTTCTGCTGCAGATCGGAGAAGGTCTTCTCGGAATCCTTGTATAGCCAATGCGAGGCCACGCCGGTCTCGGCGATGTGGTGCATTTCGGCGGTGCGGATCTGGACTTCGAGCGGCGTGCCGAAGGGACCGATGATGGTGGTGTGCAGCGACTGGTAGCCGTTGGCCTTGGGAATGGCGATGTAGTCCTTGAACTTGCCCGGCACCGGCTTGAACAGTCCGTGCAGCGCCCCCAGGGCCAGGTAGCACGCCGGCACGTCCTTCACCACGACGCGAAAGCCGTAGATGTCCAGCACCTTGGAGAAGGTCAGCGACTTCTCGCGCATCTTGCGGTAGATGCTGTAGAGGTTCTTCTCCCGCCCCTGCACCTCGGCTTCGATCTTGCAGTCCGCCAGCTTCTGCCGGATCGCGTGCAGGATCTTGCCCACCACCTCGCGCCGGTTGCCGCGCGAGGCCTTGATCGCCCTGGCCAGCACCGCGAAGCGCACCGGATACAGGTGCTTGAAGGCGAGCTCCTGCAGCTCGCGGTAGAGGTTGTTGAGGCCGAGCCGATTGGCGATCGGCGCATAGATCTCCAAGGTTTCGCGCGCGATGCGGCGGCGCTTGTCGGGTCGCACCGCGTCCAGCGTTCGCATGTTGTGCAGGCGGTCGGCGAGCTTGATCAGAATGACGCGCAGATCGCGCGCCATCGCCAGCAGCATCTTGCGGAAATTCTCCGCCTGGGCGTCTTCGGCCGACTGGAATTCGATCTTGTCCAGCTTCGACACGCCATCCACCAGTTCCGCCGTCGTCTTGCCGAAGCGGTCGTGAATCTCCTGCTTGGTGATGGTCGTGTCTTCCATCACGTCGTGCAGCAGGGCGGCGGTCAGCGCCTGCGGGTCGAGGTGCCAGTGGGCGAGGATCTCCGCCACCGCCACCGGGTGGGAGATGTAGGGCTCGCCGGAGATGCGGAATTGCCCCTCATGGGCGATGGCGGAGAAGTGATACGCGGCCTCGATGCGCCCGATGTCCTCGGGCTTCAGATAGACCGCGATGTCATTCCGGAACTGCTCGAAGCCGAGCGAGACGGCGCTGGACGCCGGGGGATGGGACAGCCCCGAGGACGGAACGGATGCCGGCATATCCATTCACCGTCCTCGACGCATCACGGTCGGGCTAGGCCTGCCCGCGATTGAGCACTTCCAGACCCACCTTGCCCGCGGCAATCTCACGCAGGGCGATCACGGTGGGCTTGTCGTTCTCCGCGGCCACCAGCGGCGTCGAGCCGGCAGAGAGCTGGCGCGCGCGGTAGGTGGCGGCAAGCGTCAGTTGGAAGCGGTTGCCAATCCTTTTCATGCAGTCGTCGACGGTGATGCGGGCCATGATTCATTCCTGTTCCATAAAGGTGAAACAATCGGCGTGGTTCATGCGCTGTGCCGGATAGCGCAGACGGGAAGCGCGAACCGCCACCACGAGATCCTCGAGTGCAGCCGGCAACTCTTTGTTAATAATAACATAATCAAACTCTGCAACATGCCGCATTTCATCCACGGCGTTGGCCAGGCGATGCTGGATCACTTCCTCGCTGTCCTTGCCCCGGGCGCGCAGCCGCCGCTCCAGTTCCGCCAGCGAGGGCGGCATGATGAAGACGCCGACGGCGCTGGGAAACGCCTCGCGTACCTGGCGCGCGCCCTGCCAGTCGATTTCCAGCAGCACGTCGTGGCCCGCCTTCATCCTCTCTTCCAACCAGACCCGCGCAGTACCGTAATAGTTTCCGTGAACTTCGGCGCTCTCGAGGAATTCGCCGCGCTCGCGCATGGCGCGAAAGGTCGCCGCGTCGATGAACCGGTAATCGCGGCCGTCCATCTCTCCGGCGCGCGGTTTGCGGGTGGTACAGGAGAGGGACAACTGCACTTCCGGGTCGCGCTCCAGCAGCAGCCGCACCAGGGTAGTCTTGCCCGCACCGGACGGCGCCGTGACGATGAGCAAAGTGCCGCTCATCTCAGCAACGCGCGAGCAGCCTGGGCAGCCTCTCTGCTCCTGTCTGCGCGCGGCTCATTCAATGTTCTGCACCTGTTCGCGCATCTGCTCGACCAGCAGCTTGAGTTCGACGGCGATGGCGGTGAGTTCGTTGGATACGGATTTTGACGCCAGGGTGTTGGCCTCGCGGTTCAGCTCCTGCATCAGGAAGTCGAGGCGTTTACCGGCCGCGCCGCCGCGATCGAGCACGCGCGTCACTTCGTCGAGATGGGCGGCGAGCCGCGACAGCTCCTCGGCGACGTCGATGCGCGCGGCGAACAGGCCGACTTCCTGGCGAATGCGCTCCTCGTCGGAACTGGCGAGCGCCTCGCGCAGCCTGTTCGCCAGCTTCTCCTGGTACTCGGCCACCTGCAGCGGAATCTTCGGCGCCACTATGGCTACCAGTTCACGCATGCGCGCCACCCGCTCCGACAGCATCGCCGCCAGCTTGCCCCCCTCGCGCACGCGGCTGGCGATGAGATCGTCGAGCAGCGTCCGCGCCAGCGTCATGCATTCTTGCTGCAGGCTGTCCGCGGCCAGCGTTTCGTCCCCCAGCATGCCGGGCCAGCGCAGCACGTCGGCCACGGCGAGGGGCGCGGCATCCGGAAAGACGCCGTGGACGGCGCTCTGCCATGACGCGAGCTGGGACATCAGCCCCTGATTGAGGACCGCTTCGCGCGGCGCCGCCACCGCCGGCAGCAGGTTCAGGCGGCATTCCACTTTGCCGCGCTGAACCCGCCCCGCGATCAGTTCGCGCAATTGCGGCTCCATGAAACGCAGGTCGTCGGCAATGCGGAAGGCGAGGTCGAGAAAGCGCGAATTGACGCTCTTCAGCTCGAGGTGGAGGATGGCCCGGCGGACATCGCGCGACGCCGCCGCATAACCGGTCATGCTCTGGATTGTCGCCATTATTTGCGTCTGTTCCGGCTTTACAGGGCCGGAACAAGCTATAGAATCCGGCAATCTATCACAGCTCCAACTCGAATGCCGTCGTCTCAAGCCAACCAGCCGCTGCCTGCGGGGCACCAGCTCGACCAGTACCGGATCGAGCGGCAGCTCAGCCTCGGCGGTTTCTCCATCGTTTACCTCGCCACCGACCAGGACGGCACGCCGGTGGTGATCAAGGAGTACCTGCCCAATTCCCTCGCGCTGCGCAAGGAGGGCGATGTCCTGCCTCAGATCAGCGAAGAAAACCAGGCGGCTTTCCGCTACGGCATGAAGTGCTTCTTCGAGGAAGGGCGGGCGCTGGCCAAGCTGCAGCATCCGAACGTGGTGCGCGTGGTGAATTTCTTTCGCGCCAACGATACCGTCTACATGGTCATGCAGTACGAACGCGGCACCAACCTGCAGGATTACATCCGCAAGCACAAGGGAGAGATCCGCGAGAGTTTCATGCGCGCCGTGTTCACGCGGCTGCTCAACGGCCTGCGCGAGGTGCATTCGCACAAGCTGCTGCATCTGGACATCAAGCCCTCGAACATCTATCTGCGCCACGACGGCGCGCCGGTGCTGCTCGACTTCGGCGCCGCGCGCCAGACCCTCGTCGCATCCGGCGCAACCATCCTCAAGCCCATGTATACGCCGGGCTTCGCCGCCCCCGAGCAGTATTCCAGTCGTGACCTGCTCGGGCCATGGAGCGACATCTACAGCATCGGCGCCAGCATGTACTCGTGCCTTTCCGGCGCCGCGCCGCAGGCGGCCGATGCGCGCATCGAACGCGACGAAGTCGGGTCGGCGGTGAAACGCTGGGCCGGCCGATACTCGCCGCAGCTTCTGCGCACCATCGACTGGTGCATGCATCTGGACCATCTCGAACGCCCGCAGAGCGTCTTTGCCCTGCAGAAGGCGCTCGCCAGCCGCGAGCACGGCGGCCCGCCGGAACGGCTGCTCGGCTCGTTCCTGCACCGCATCCGCCGCCTGGTGGCGAAGTGAAATTCACGATCTACCAGGAAAGCCGCATCGGCCGGCGCCGGGCCAACCAGGATCGCATCGCTTACAGCTACTCGCGCGACGCGCTGCTGCTGGTCATCGCCGACGGCATGGGCGGGCACCTGCACGGCGAGGTCGCGGCGCAGATCGCGGTGCAGTACATCACCGACACCTTCCAGGCCGAAGCCGCGCCGACGATCGACGATCCCATCCTGTTTCTGTCCAAGATCCTCAACAACGCCCACTACGCCATCGTCGATTACGCCGGCGACCGTCTGTTGGAGGAAGCGCCGCGCACCACGTGCGTCGTCTGCCTGGTGCAGGACAACGTCGCCTTCTGGGCCCATGCCGGCGACTCGCGCTTATACCTGATCCGGGGCGGACGCGTCGCGGCGGTGACGCGCGACCACTCTCGGGTGCGGATGATGGTGGAGGACGGGCTGATCAGCGAGAGCGAGGCTGCCGTACACCCGGCGCGCAACCGCGTCTTCAGCTGCCTCGGCGGCAATCGCATGCCGCAGATCGAGTTTTCGCCGCGTACGCCTCTGCTCGCCGGCGACGTCATCGTGCTCGCGACCGACGGTGCCTGGGGCTCGCTGGGAGAGGAACGGCTGATCCACGGCATGGACGGCGCCAACGTAATGGAAACGGTTCCACGCGTGCTCGATTTGGCGGAAGAACTCGGCGGCGACACCTGCGACAACGCCTCGATGATCGCCATGAATTGGGAGGAGTCCTACGCCGGCGACACCTCGGGGCTGGTGTCCACCGTGACCATGCCGTTGGACGGCTTCACGACCCAGATGGAAGGCTTCAGCCGCGTCCGCGACGCGGGTGTGCCGCCGGGCGACCTGAGCGACGAAGAGATCGAGCGCGCCATCGAAGAAATCCAGACGGCGATTCGCAAGTATTCCAAATAGACAGGGAGGCGCGAGCTTGAGACCAAGCGGAAGAGAGCCGGAGCAACTGCGCAGCCTGCGCATCACGCGCCACTACACCAAGCATGCCGAAGGTTCGGTGCTGGTCGAGTTCGGCGACACCAAGGTGCTGTGCACCGCCACCGTCGATGAGCAGGTTCCGGGATTTCTCAAGGGACACGGCCAGGGTTGGATCACGGCGGAGTACGGCATGCTGCCGCGCTCCACCCATACCCGTACCCAGCGCGAAGCGGCCAAGGGCAAGCAGAGCGGACGCACCATGGAGATCCAGCGCCTGATCGGCCGCAGCCTGCGCGCCGTCACCGACCTCAAGGCCCTGGGCGAGCGGCAGATCACGGTCGACTGCGACGTCATCCAGGCCGACGGCGGTACCCGCTGCGCCTCGATCACCGGCGCCCGCGTCGCGGTACAGGATGCGATCGCCACGCTCATCCGCAGCGGCGTCTTGAAAGGCAGCCCGCTGCGCGACATGGTGGCGGCGGTCAGCGTCGGCATCTATCGCGGCGCGCCGATCCTGGACCTCGATTACGCCGAGGACTCGGCTTGCGAGACCGACATGAACGTGGTCATGACCGGCGCCGGCGGCTTCGTCGAGGTGCAGGGGACGGCGGAAGGCACGCCGTTTTCGCGCGCCGAACTGGACACGCTGCTGGCTCTGGCACAGCAGGGCATCGCGCACATCGTCGCGGCGCAACAACTGGCCCTGAGTTCGAACGGGTAGCGGCGGAGATCACGGGTCGTAGCCGATTTGGTATCGTTCGGGTTCTTCCCAGATCTTCATCGCTCCCAATGACCATCGACAAACTCGTCCTCGCCTCCAACAATCCCGGCAAGCTGCGCGAGCTTTCCTCACTGCTGACGCCGCTCAAGATCGAGGTCCTGCCCCAATCCAGCTTCGGCGTGCCGGAAGCCGAGGAACCCCATGCCACCTTCGTCGAGAATGCCCTGGCGAAGGCGCGCCACGCCTCCGCTCACACCGGCCTGCCTGCCCTCGCCGACGATTCCGGCCTGTGCGTGACGGCGCTCGGTGGCGCGCCCGGGGTGCGCTCAGCACGCATCGGCGGCGAACCGAGCAACGACCAGCGCAACAACGACAAATTGCTGGAACTGATGCGCGACGTCGTGGACCGCCGCGCCCACTATTACGCCATCCTGGTGCTGGTGCGCCACGCCGACGATCCCCAGCCCATCATCGCCGACGGCGAGTGGCACGGCGAGATCCTGACCGCCCCGCGCGGCGCCAACGGCTTCGGCTACGATCCATTGTTCTGGCTGCCGGACATGGAGCAGACGGCCGCCGAACTGCCGCCCGAGGTGAAGAACGTGCTGTCCCACCGCGCCGCCGCCTTTCGGCACATGGCGGGGCGACTGAAAGCCCATCCCGAATAGCCGCTTACGGATGCCGTCGTGATAATCCTGGCGAAGGATTGCCTGGCCGGCCGGTTGGGGGGAATTGCAGGGGGAATCTCTCCTTGTTCGTACATGGCAGGTCTTGCGGCCGCAGGAAGCGGGCAAGGCTGTTGGGTTCCGGCCCGGCCGGCTTAGGGTCGAAGGAATGGCGTACCGCCGCGTCATCCCGCTGCATGTCGAGCAGCGACGCGGCAATGCGGCCGGCGGCGTCGCCGTGCCGCCGCCCCTCGCCCTCTACGTGCACTTTCCGTGGTGCGTGCGCAAGTGCCCTTATTGCGACTTCAACTCGCACGAAGTGCGCGGGGGGTTCCCGGAAGCCGATTACATCGATGCGCTGATCGCGGATCTGGAACTCGCCCTGCCGCAGGTATGGGGACGTCGCGTATCGAGCGTCTTCATCGGCGGTGGCACGCCCAGCCTGCTCCAACCGGCAGCCGTGGATCGCCTGCTGACGGCGGTGCGCACCCGGCTCCATCTGATGCCCGACGCCGAGATCACCCTCGAGGCCAACCCCGGCACCGTGGATGCCGATCGCTTCCAGGGTTTCCGCGCCGCCGGCGTGAGCCGCCTGTCGCTGGGTGTCCAGAGTTTCGAGCCGAAACATCTCGCGGCCATCGGCCGCATCCACGACGGGCGCGAGGCGCACGCCGCGGTCGAACTCGCCATGAAGCACTTCGCCGACGTCAATCTCGACCTCATGTACGCGCTGCCGCGGCAGACGCTGCACGAAGCGCGCCGCGACGTGGAGACGGCGGCGGGCTACGGGGTGCCGCACCTCTCGGCCTACCACCTGACCCTGGAGCCGAACACTGCCTTCCAGCGCAACCCCCCGCCGCTGCCCGACCCGGATCTCGCGGCCGACATGCAGGACATGGCGGAGGAGCTACTCGCCAGCCACGGCTACCAGCATTACGAAACGTCCGCCTTCGCCCGCCCCGGCCGGCGCTGCCGCCACAATCTCAACTATTGGCTGTTCGGCGACTATCTCGGCATCGGCGCCGGCGCCCACGGCAAGCTCTCCTACCACGACCGCATCGAGCGCGAGATGCGTCACCGGCAACCGCAGGCCTATCTCGACGCGGTCCGCGCCGGCTCGCCGCTGCAGGAGCGCCGCGTCGTGACAGGGCAGGAACTGCCCTTCGAGTTCATGATGAATGCGCTGCGGCTGATCGAGGGATTCGCACCCCGCCTGTATGCCGAACGCACCGGCCTTTCCCTGGATTCCTTGCGGACCGCGCTCGGCGAAGCGCAGCGGCGCGCACTGCTCTCGCTATCCGCCGATCGCATCGCGCCGACGGAACTCGGCCGGCGCTTTCTCAACGATCTGCTGGAGATCTTCCTCGACGCACCGGGCCGATGAGGGCGGCGTCGAGGTCACCGCGCGGCCGACAGTCATGGAATGCCAGCCGCCCCGAACGGTGAAGGTCCTCGCCATAGCCGGTTCGCTCACAACCAGCCCCTCGCCCAGCAGGAGAGGGGAGCTGCGGGAGTCGCCGGCGCTACGTTCACGTCAATCGGGACGGCGGCGGAATACCACATCCCACACGCCGTGGCCGAGCCGCAGGCCGCGGGACTCGAACTTGGTCTCGGGGCGATGGTCCGGGCGCGGCGCAAAAGCCTCGGCGGTATTGGCGAGCGTGGGCTCGGCGCAAAGCACGGACAACATCTGCTCCGCATAGTCCTGCCAGTCGGTGGCGCAGTGCAGGTAGCCGCCGGGCTTGAGCCGGCTGGCGAGCAAGGCGACGAAAGGCGGCTGCACCAGACGCCGCTTGTGGTGGCGCTTCTTCGGCCAGGGATCGGGGAAGAAGAGATGGATGCCGTCCAACGAGCCCGGCGCGATCATGCTCCGCACCACCTCCACCGCGTCGTGCTGAACCACACGCAGATTGGTCAGGCCGAGTTCGCCGGCCGTCTTCAGCAGCGCCCCGACGCCGGGCGTATGGACCTCGATGCCGAGATAGTCGATGTCCGGATGGGTGGCGGCCAGGGCCGCGGTCGTCTCCCCCATGCCGAATCCAATCTCGAGAATCCTGGGCGCGTTGCGGCCGAAGACCGCGCTCAGATCCAATGCCACCGGTGCATACGGAATGCCGTAGCGCGGCAACAATTCTTCGCGGGCGCGCTGCTGCGCGTTCGACACGCGCCCTTGGCGCAGGACGTAGCTGCGGATATGGGTCTGATGGGGGTGGGACATCGGCGCTCCGCCCATCGCGAGGGCTGCAGTCGCGTGCGGCCCGGCTCCTGCGCGATGATCGGCCTTGGCTGGTTCAGGAGATCAGCCCGCTTGTCGGCGAACTGGGCGAGGCGGAATACAGCTTCCTCGGCATGCGTCCCGCGAGGAACGCCTCGCGCCCCGCCGCCACTGCCTTCTTCATGGCGCTCGCCATCAGCACCGGATCCCGGGCATGGGCGATGGCAGTGTTCATGAGCACGCCGTCGCAGCCGAGTTCCATGGCAATGGCGGCATCGGAGGCGGTACCGACACCGGCGTCCACCAGGACGGGAACCTTGGCATTGTCGATGATCAGGCGCAGATTCCACGGGTTGAGGATACCCATGCCGGAGCCGATCAACGATGCCAGAGGCATCACGGCGACACAGCCGAGCTCTTCGAGACGCTTGGCCTGGATCGGATCGTCGGCACAATAGACCATCACCTTGAAGCCGTCCTTCACCAGAACCTCGGCCGCCTTGAGCGTCTGCGGCATGTCCGGAAACAGGGTTTTGGAATCCCCCAGGACTTCGAGCTTGACCAGGTCATGGCCGTCCAGCAGCTCGCGCGCGAGCCGCAGCGTACGCACCGCGTCCTCGGCCGAGTAGCAGCCGGCGGTATTGGGCAGGATGGTGTACCGGTCCATCGGCAGCACTTCGAGCAGGCTGGGCTGGCCCGGTTCCTGGCCGATGTTGGTGCGGCGGATGGCTACGGTGATGATCTCGCTGCCGCTGGCCTCCACCGCGGCGCGGGTCTCGGCGAAATCCTTGTACTTGCCGGTTCCGACCAGCAGGCGCGACGAGTAGCTTTTTCCGGCGATGACAAGGGGATCGTTGGGCATCGGTTTCTCAGGGTTTGGAGCGCGACGGCGCCGGCAAGGTGCACGTCGCCGCATGAAGTTGGTCAGCCGCCACCGACGGCGACGACGATCTCGAGCCTGTCCTCGGCGGCAAGCAGGGTGTCCGCGTGGCGGCTCTTCGGCACGATCTCGCCGTTGCGCTCGACCGCGACCCGTTTGCCCGCCAGCCCCCGCCGCTGCAGAAGCTGGGCCACGGACAGCACGGCGTCGAGTTGCTGCCGCTCACCGTTTATGGTCAGTTCGATCAAAGTTGTTCCTGCGTCAGATCAAGCGGAATCTTATCATGCGGCCATGGCCGCCCGTTCATGGCCGTCGGCACTGCATGGCCCTGAAGCCGCGCCGAGCCAGTCGCTTGCCGTCCGCCGCGAAAGGTGCAAACATTTCGTCCCGGACACAGGTTGATCAGCACGCCGTGCCCGTTCGCGGCAGGCGCCGGGGAGGCGGCCAGGCTTTTCGCTCCGCCCGCAGCGCCCGATCCTGAAGCCGTTTCCGACGTCGATTTCGCCCGCATCGATCCGATGAGCAATCTGCCGGGACGCCACGATGCTTGACTGGGCCAGGCTGCTCCTGCCGCCGTTCCTTTACGTGTTCGCGACCGTGCTGCTGGTCGGGTTCATCTGGGAGTATCGACGGGAGTTGCGCGCGCTCGTCGCCACATTTTCCGCCGGCTCGGGAGCCGGACCGGGCGTGGGGGTGGATCTCTCCGTCGATACGGTCGCTGCGGCCGAGGATGCGGCGATCCGGCTCGGACGCCTGCTGCCCCACTCCCGCGAGGAGCGCGAGCGGCTGACGCGGATTGCGCAGATCTCGGCACCCTTCGTCCGCGCCCGGCGCATCCTCTGGGTCGATGACCATCCCCACGACAACCAGTTCGAGCGCCGCGCCTTCCGCACCCTGGGGATCGAGGTCGTCAATTGCCTCGGCACGCGGGAAGCGCTCGATGCGCTGCGGCGCGACGATTATGACCTGATCGTCTCCGACATGGGGCGCGAGAACGACCCGGAGGACGACGGTTGGGTCACCCTGCGGCACCTGCGCCAGATCAAGCAATACACTTCGGTGCCGGTGATCTTCTATCACGGCAACCACGACGACAACCCGAAGCGCGACATCATGGCGCGTGCCGCCGGCGCCATCGGCGCCACCACCTCGCCCGGCAAGCTATTCCAGTGGGCCCTGTTCGCCCTTCTGCGCAAGGGCCTGCTGGACAACGACGACCTGCGTTATGTTCGCTCCCTGGTCCAGGAAAGGGAATCGCCCTGATGCCGCACGCGGCACAGCACCCGGTTGAGCAAAGCGCGGCAGAGGACGTACAATCCCCGATCCTGCGGGTGTAGCTCAATGGTAGAGCCGAAGCTTCCCAAGCTTAAGACGAGGGTTCGATTCCCTTCACCCGCTCCATTTGCCCTCGCGCCACGGCGCGGCGCCGGCCGTTTCGGCTGGCCGACTTGCATACCGGGCAATAGAATCCGCCTGTCCGACATGCCTCTGGAGGGAAATGCCCATGCGCCTGATCCTGTTGATGGTCCTGCTGACGCTCTCTATCCAGCGTCCCGTCCTGGCCGAAGCGCCGGAGGTCGAACTGAAGCGCCTGCAGACCATCCTCAACACCCTCAACCAGGAGCTGCAAGCCGAGTACCAGCACATCCGATCCTTGCAGGAGGCATTGCGATCCAATGCCCAGTTTCCCCTGCTCAGTCAGGGCAGGTCGCCGGACGTGGTCGCGTACGAGGAGGTAGCTGGCCAGGAGCGCACCGCGCTGCGGCGTGAAGCCGCACTCAACGCCCAACTCGACGTGGTTCTACGCTCGCGTGAAGCAGATCGAAGCCGACAAACAGCCGATCCTGGACCGGTTGCGGGATCTGATCAAGACCGCCCCCACTCCTGCGCCCCAGGAGCTGCCGGCGACCGCCCCGCGATGAGCCGACGGGGCGCGGCGGGTTCGCGGCGTGCGCCGCGTTGCTTCATTCCACGCCCGTCGCGCCCGGCAGATCCGCCAGCACCCGATATCTGCCACCCTGAAACACGAGAGGCGGCCGATTCTCCCAGGCGAAACGCTCCACCGCCCCGATGAAGATCAGGTGATCGCCACCGTCGTGGCGCAATGCGTTGCGACACTCGAACCACCCGCAGCAGTCCCGCAGCAGCGGCACCCCCCCGATTCCCTGGTCGAAATCGAGGCCGGCGAACTTGTCGATCAACGGCAGGGCGAAGCGGCGCGACAACTCCACCTGATCGGCGGCAAGCACGTTCACTGCGTAACGGTCGCAGTTCAGGAAGGCTTCCAGATTCAGCGAATCGAGGGACAGGCTCCAGACGATCAGCGGCGGATTGAGCGAGACCGAATTGAATGAACTCACGGTCATCCCGGCGCAGGACCCGTCCGGCGTGCGCGTGGTGACCACGGTGACGCCGGTCGCGAACACGCCAAGGGCATCGCGAAAGGCGCGGGTGTCGATTTCTCTGGGAATCATGCTCGAAAGTTCGCTGGCGGCTGGCGCTTTTCTCGGAAACCGAGGATCGTAGCCGCTCATGCGCGCCCGGACAACCATGACCGGTGCAGGGGAATCGGCATCGGGGTGCATGCTATGATGCGGCGCAAAATTTTTCGGAAGGAAGACAACATGAGGATCGGAACGCCGCTGTCGCCTTCGGCCACCCGCGTCATGCTCCTGGGCAGCGGGGAACTCGGCAAGGAAGTGATCATTTCCCTTCAGCGCCTGGGCGTGGAGGTGATTGCGGTGGACCGCTATGCCGACGCGCCGGGCCATCAGGTGGCGCACCGGGCCCATGTCATCCCCATGTCCGACGGGGCGCGACTGCGCACTCTCATCGAAAGTGAGCGGCCGCACTTGGTCGTTCCCGAGATCGAGGCCATCGCCACGGACGTGCTGGTGGACATCGAGAAGGAAGGCCTGGCCGAGGTGATCCCGACGGCGCGGGCCGCGCGCCTCACCATGAACCGGGAAGGCATACGCCGCCTCGCGGCCGAAGAGCTCGGCCTGCCCACCTCTGCCTACCGGTTTGCCGATTCGCTTGCCGAGCTCCAGGCGGCGATCGACGGCGACGGCGGCATCGGCTACCCATGCGTCATCAAACCGGTGATGTCTTCCTCCGGCAAGGGTCAATCGCTGGTGAAGGCCCCGGGCGACGTGGTCGGGGCATGGGCGTACGCGGCGCAGGGCGGCCGCGTCAATCAGGGCCGCGTCATCGTCGAGGGCTTCATCGATTTCGAATACGAGATTACCCTGCTTACGGTTCGCGCCAAAGGGGCCGACGGCGCGGTAACCACTCACTTCTGCGATCCAATCGGCCACATCCAGGTGGCGGGAGACTACGTCGAATCCTGGCAGCCGCAGCCGATGAGTCCGCTGGCGCTCGCACGCGCGCGCGAGGTCGCCGGCAAAGTCACGTCGAACCTGGGCGGACGCGGCATCTTTGGCGTCGAACTGTTCATCAAGGGCGATCGGGTATGGTTCTCCGAGGTCAGTCCGCGCCCCCATGATACGGGGATGGTTACCATGTGCTCCCAGGTGCAGAGCGAGTTCGACCTGCACACCCGCGCCATACTCGGCCTGCCGGTAGACGTGTCGCTGCGGGCACCCGGCGCCTCCGCCGTCATCTACGGCGGCGTGGACGCAAAGGGCATCGCTTTCGAGGGCCTGGCCGAGGCACTGGCGGTCCCGAATTCGGACCTGCGCCTGTTCGGCAAGCCCGAGGCCTTCAAGAAGCGGCGCATGGGCGTTGCCTTGGCCACCGGCCGGACCATCGACGAAGCGCGCGCCCGTGCCAAGCTCGCCGCGATCAAGGTGCGGCCGGTCCAGGCCTGATTCAAGGCGCCGCCCGGGGGCTGTTCGCGCCGGTACCGATGAAGAATCCGCCGCTCTTCGCGCAGGTGCTGATCAACTGGCAGCAGGACCATGGCCGCCGCGACCTGCCGTGGCAGGCGTGGTCGCAGCAGCGGCGCAATCCCTATCGCATCTGGCTGGCCGAAATCATGCTGCAGCAGACCCGCGTGGCGACGGTCATCCCCTACTACGAGCGCTTCCTCGCCCGCTTCCCCGACCTCGCCGCTCTTGCCGCTGCGCCTGTTGACGACGTGATGGCCCTGTGGAGCGGATTGGGCTACTACGCCCGGGCGCGCAATCTGCATCATTGCGCCCGGCGCATCGTCGACGAGCACGGCGGTGCGTTCCCGCGCGACGTTGACGCGATCGCACGATTGCCGGGTATCGGCCCCTCCACGGCCGCCGCCATCGCCGCCTTCGCCTATGGCACGCGCTCGGCCATCCTCGATGGCAACGTGAAGCGCGTGCTGTGCCGCCACTTTGGTGTCGCCGGATTCCCCGGCAGCCAACTGGTCGAAAAGCGGCTATGGGCTCTCGCCCGATCCCTGCTGCCGCACCAGGACATGGACATCTACACGCAGGCACTCATGGATCTCGGCGCCACCGTCTGCGTCCGCAAGCGTCCGCTATGCGAGTGCTGCCCCGTGCGCAGCGAATGCGTGGCGCGGGGCGAGCGGCGCGTCCATGAATTGCCGGCGCCGCGTCCGAAACGCCCGCTACCGCAGCGAACGGTATCGGTCCTCCTGCTGTTGCACGGCGATCGCATTCTGCTCGAGCTACGTCCCCCGGCCGGCATCTGGGGCGGTCTGCTGGGCTTGCCCGAAGTCGAGGCCGCGACCGTCCCGCTTCATACCCAAGTCGCGGAAAGCTATGATTGCAGGCTGGAATCCGTCGAACCTCTGGCGCCGCTGCGCCATGGTTTCACTCACTTCCAACTCGAAATGAGGCCGTTGCTGTGTCGCGTCGTGCCCGCCGGGGGCCAGGTCCGCGAGGATCGCTTCCGTTGGCTGCGGCTGCACGAGGCTGACAAGGGGGCGTTGCCGGCTCCGGTGAGAAAGCTGCTGCGGCAGCTCGCGACGGCGCCGGTCTAGCCGTGCCCTACAAGCGCAGGTTGCGGTTGCTGCTGGTCGCTCCCGTTCATCCGGAATGGGCGGAGGAAGCCCGATCCACCGCCGCAAGAATCGGCGCAAATCACATCGAGCCGCGTGCAGTCCCAAGAGTCGGCCGGAGAGAAACGGAGTGGGCGGATTTGATTCTGACCCTCGAGCCAGCCGCGCGCGACGCACTGCCGAGTTTGCCGCCTCGCATTCAGGTGCGACACGTTGAATTCCCGCCGGCGACCGATGCCCCTGCCCGACAAGACGTGATCGAGGAACATCTGCGCGGCATCCTGGGAGGACTCAGGCTGATGGCGCGGAGCGACGAGGATGATTAGCTCACCAGCCGGCGCTGGGACAGGAACTGGTAAATGATCTCCAGCCGACTGACGGGGTCATCCAGCTCCAACAGCTTCTGGCGCGCGCCGAGCGGTATCGGCAACACCTCCGCATAACGGTATCCGACCCACGTCGCATCGTCGAAGGCGTGAGGCTCGGGAATGCGCGCGGTGCCCATGTCCGTCACGATGGCGCGCAGCAGCGGCAACAGCCCGTGAAGGTGTTCGGGCACCGGCTTCCCGGCCTCAAGCTGGATCCATGCGGCCTTGGCGCGAAGCAGTCCCTGGCGATCGACTTCCGACTCCAGGACACGAAAGCGCTGCCCGCCGCGTGTGGTGACCTGCAGCACGCCGAGTTGCGGCATGTCCCATTCCGTGATGAGCGCACTGGTGCCAACCAAATGGGGAGTCGCCGGAGCGCCCACCTCCGCACCTTCGGCGATAAGGCATACACCGAAATGCGTCTGTTGGCTGAGGCAATCCTTCGCCATCGTCATGTATCGCTGTTCGAAGATCTTCAGCGGCAGGACTCCGCCCGGAAACAGCACCGTGTTGAGCGGGAAGATCGGCAGTTCGAATGTCTGCATGCCTACGCTTCGAGCAGCGGCGGGCGGCCGGGATCGCCCCAGCGGCGCATCAGATCGTGGGGAACAGCAAGATGATCCAGTATGCGCGCCACCACGAAGTCCACCAGCGCCTGGACGCTCTCGGGGCGATGGTAGAAGCCGGGATTGGCGGGCAGAATCACGGCTCCGGCGCGGGCCAGCCTGAGCATGTTTTCCAGATGAATGGTGGAGAACGGCGTCTCCCGCGGCACGAGAATCAGCTTGCGCCCCTCCTTCATCGCCACGTCGGCGGCCCGCTCGATCAGGTTTTGCGCCAGTCCAGCTGCGATCGCGGCCAGCGTACCCATGGTGCACGGGCAAATGACCATGGCATCGGGGGGATTGGATCCCGAAGCGAGCGGCGCGAACCACTCTTCGCGCCCGTACACCGCAAGCTGGCCGGGCGCCGCGCCAAAGCGTGCGGCAAGCTCGCGCTCCACGTCCGCGGCGCGCGACGGCAGGATCAAATCCATCTCCTGTCGGGCGACGATCTGCGCCACCTGGGAGTAAAGCATCTGCACCCGCACTCCGGCCTTGATCAGGCAGTTAACCAAACGGATGCCGTAGGGCATGCCCGACGCGCCGGTGAGCGCCACGGCGATGAGACTCTGGCTCATGGATTCAATGGTAATCCTGAATCGATCGGATCAGCATGACTCTAACGGATCCGACCCTGTTCGTCCGCGGCATCCATTGCCCCTTCCCGCCACGTGTCATCCTGCAACAATTTCGCCGCGGCGAGTCCGTTGGCCAATCCGAAAACGAGCGCCGCCGCTGCGAAAAACGGCACCAGATAGAACACGCCGTCATGGGGCACCAGCCATAATCGGGCCACGACAAGCTGCCCGGCAATGTGAGCGAATGCGGCACACACGCTCTGGCTTACCGGACCAAACCAGCGTCGCGGCAGATGCATGGCGAAGCCAAGGGCAGCGAGGCTCGCCACCGAACCAGCCAGGCTCAGAAAAAATCCGGGGGCGAGGAACTGACCGAGCAAGAGGCTGCCTGCAACTACCCGCAGCAGCGACACCCAGACTGCGTCGCGCCAGCCATAGCGCTCCAACACCACGAGCAGGACGATATTGGCCAACCCCGGCTTTACGCCCGGCAGCGGCATGGGGATCGCTGCTTCCGCCACGGTTAGCGCGATCGCAGCCGCCGCGTAGCGCGCGATGCGATGGTCGTCGGCAGTGGCATCCAGCTCGATTGTTGTGGAGGGTGTAACGATGCCTCCGCTCTCAACGTCGTTGTTGCGTCGGTGTGCCGCGTTCATTGTTGTATTCACGACGGCACCGTGGCCCCATTCATGGCCGTCACGACCGCATATCCACCCCCGCCGCAGAGCGATGGCTCTTATCGGCGACCGCGTGATTCCGGAGGTTCCCGGTCAGTGTCGAAACAATATCATCTTCCGGCCGTCGTACCGCTCCGCCGCCGTCAACTTGAGCTCTCTCTGCGCTCACCTCGAATTCGTTGGAGCTCGCAAGTTAGCCCAGTTTCCCATTCGCCGCCCCGTTCCGGTGGACATTGCGGTATTCATCGACAAACGCCATTGCTGCTTGCGCGCCGCGTTTCGGGGCAGTCATCGACCAAATCCTACCTCCCTACATGGGAAGTACGCGATCCCGACCTTGTTCGAACCCGAAACGGTGCGCTCAAGTTTTCGAAAGTCCGGTCCGCTATTAGAGCTAACGTCGCATGGCGACGACATTCTGCTGACAATGGTTTCCGATTCGTGCGACCTGGCCTCGCCTCATTCATACAACATCGGAATCACCACGTAACCCGAGTCGGCTCCTTTCGTCGCCCCGACAAAATACAAGACCCGAAATAAATAGACGTTCGGCCGCAATCCCAGCTCCCGCGAGCAAGAAAGGGAGCCCGCTATCAGGGAAGGACGACTTGCTCTCCTGAGGCGCGCATCGGGATCGGTCTGCAGGACTCTGGGAGAGTAGTGCAATGTGCGCAGCGTTCATGGCACGCCGGCTGGCCGGCTTGGTCAACTCGTTCACCCTTCTTGTGATCCTGGTACTACTGGCTGGTCGCGCCTTCGCCGGCCAAGCCACGCTGGCCTGGGACCCGAGTCCGGACCCCGCCGTGACCGGTTACTCGGTCCATTACGGGCTGACCAGCAGGAGCTATACGACGAAGCGCGACATCGGCAAGCAAACCACCTACACCGTCGCCAATCTTCAGGAAGGAAACACCTACTATTACGCAGTTTCCGCCCGCGACGCCGCCGGCAATCAAAGTGCATTTTCCAACGAGACCAGCTCGACCGTGCCCTACGCCGCGCCCAACGCCACCTTCGGCGCAAACGTCACGTCGGGCCTGGCGCCCTTGGCGGTCGGGTTCACCAGCACGATCACCGGAACCGTCAGCAGCTATTCATGGAACTTCGGCGATGGCACCGGCAGCACCTTGCAGAATCCGAGTCATTCCTACGCCGCCGGCGGACCGTACTCGGTCAGTCTCACTGTAGGCGGACCAGGCGGCAGCAGGACGGAGAGCAAGACCAACTACATTACCGCTTCGGCACCGGCGCCGGTCGCCAATTTTACTAGCACGATATCCGGGCTTGCAGTCAATTTCAGCAACAGCTCGACTGGATCGATCACCGGCTATGCGTGGAACTTCGGCAACGGGGCGACCAGCGCGTTTCAGAATCCGTCCTACACCTATGCGACTGCCGGGACGTACTCGGTCTCGCTGACCGTGACGGGGCCGGGCGGCAGCAGCAACAAGTCCGGAAGCATCACCGTTGCTGCTCGAGCGACGAGTCCCACCTCCAACCAGGCACCGGAAGGCAGTATCGTTTCGCCATCGAACACCCTGACCGTCGAAAGCGGCACAACCGTCGACTTCCAGGGTATCGGAAGTGACCCAGACGGAAATACACCCTTGACATACAGCTGGGATTTCAGCGGCGCGGCTGCGGCCTCCGTCCAGCAAAACCCCAAGGTCCAGTTCAACACGCCAGGGGGGCCGTATGCGGTGAAACTCACGGTACGCGACGCCAAGGGTCTCGCCGACGCGACGCCGGCAAGCGTATCGGTCACGGTGACTGCGACCAGGCAGGCGCCGCCAGCAACACCCCCGATCGGTCCCGCCACTTCGCTCGTGAGCGCGGTTCTTCCGGCAAGTCGAGCGGTGCAGGTCGGCTCGCCGCTCACGGTGTATGCCACGATGATCAATTCCGGCTCGGCGGTCGGTACGGCCTGCTCGATCGGCCTGGGCAGCAGCATTCCGGCGACGCTCGGCTATCAGGCGACGAATTCGGCTACGAATACGCTGACCGGCAGCGCCAACACGCCCGTGGACATCGAACCGGGTGCGGCGCAAAGCTTCGTCGTCAGCCTCACGCCGTCTGCCGCTTTCAGCCCCACGGATGTTCAACTGCGATTCAGTTGCGCCAATGCCGGTCCCGCCGGCGTTCTCACCGGCATCAACACGCTGCTTCTGTCCGCTTCAAATACCGCGACGCCCGATGTCATCGCGCTCGTCGCATCGACCACCAGAGACGGCATCGCTAATATTCCCGGAGCCTCCGGCACCGGTGCGTTCGCCGTGGCTTCCGCCAATGTCGGCAGCGCCGGCTCGATCACCGCCACTGCTGACACGGGCAGCACGGCACTGCCGGTGAACCTCACACTGTGCCAGACCGATCCGAGCACCGGGGCTTGCCTGCAGCCTCCCGCCGGTTCCGTGTCCACTGCGATCGCCAACGGTGGAACACCCACGTTCGCGGTGTTCGTGCGCGGTACTGGCGCCGCCATCCCTTTTGATCCGGCCGGCAACCGGATATATGTCCGCTTCCGGGATAATTCCAACGCGGTCCGCGGCGCATCCAGCGTGGCCGTGCGAACGCAATAGTCCTAGACCACGGAGAATCTCGACCGGTGTCGCACCGGACGGGCAGGGGCACGGCCCTGAAACCTATTCCTCAGTAATTGATTGTGTCATAGGCCGGATCGCGCCCGACGAGGTTAAGACTCACCTGGTTCGGAGCGCAGATGGCTATGGCATTGGCGCGCGTCAGCCAACCCTGCCGTACACAATATTGGCGCGGCCCCGGATCGGCCGCAACGCGTGCGCGTCCTGGCTGGATTTCTATGCGCGTCACCCCCAGCGGGCCGCGCACCTCCACCGTGCGAGCGGCACTGAGAGGGATTTCGGCAACCACCTGCCCGCTACGCTTCACCACAGCGCGCTCCGCGCTTCCTCCGCGCAGTGCAAACGGCACCGTCAGTGCAACAAGAGCCGCTGCAATAGCGACCACCAGCCAGTCGCCGGGTCGGATCAAGCGCAAGAAAATCACTGCGACAAGGCGCGATGGCGCACCAATACCCGCGCCGATTCCCGGAATCGGTCGGCCAGCCACTCGGCGAAGTAGACGGAGCGGTGCTGGCCGCCGGTGCATCCCAGAGCGACCGTAAGATAGCTTCGGTTGTCGCGCATGTAGCACGGCAGCCAGTCGGCAACGAAGCGTCGAATGTCTGCAAGCATTTGGCGCACCTCCGGCTGCCCTTCGAGAAAGCTCATCACCGGTCCGTCGCGTCCGGTGAGCGGGCGCAGCCGCGGGTCATAGTGCGGATTGGGCAGGCAGCGGACATCGAAAACCAGATCGGCGTCGAGGGGGATGCCGTGCTTGAAGCCGAAGGACTCGAACAACAGCGTCAGCCCCTCGTTGCCGACAATTCGAACGAAGTCCTTGATCCAGCCGCGCAGGGCGTTGGGCGAGAGATCGCTCGTGTCCATGCGGTGGCCAAGCTCGGCAATCTCTGCCAACTCCTCGCGCTCGCGCGAAATGGCTTCGGCCAGCGTCGCCTTCTCGGAAGCCAAGGGATGACCGCGGCGCGTTTCGGAGAAGCGTGCGATCAGCGTGTCGTCCCGCGCATCCAGAAAGATGAAGCGCAGGTCCACACCCCGGTCGCGCAGCCCGGCAACCTCCGCCGGCAAGGCCGCGAGGCTCGCGCCGGATCGCACGTCCACCGCCACGGCAGCGCGCTCGTAACCGGCGATATGGAGATGGTCGATGAGTTGGTCCAGCAGCGTGGCGGGAAGATTGTTTACGCAGTAGTAGCCGGCGTCCTCCAGCACGGCGAGCGCGATGCTCTTGCCGGAGCCCGACAGCCCACTGATCAGGATCAATTGCATCTGCAGGAAAGCGCGAAGGATCGGGCAAGCATAGCCAATGCGCGCAATCTTGTCATCCTGGCCGGCAGTCCGGATCGGCAGTCGGAGCACTGTCCGCATGCCGCGTTGAACCTTGCCGAAGGGGCGATGTTCTAACGGGCGTGGGAATGATCGAAGCGGTTCCGAAAGTGCCGTTTCGATGGGCCAATGCCACTAATCGTATCGTGGAGCAAGGACAGGAGGGTTACGGCATGAGGTACTTGCGGATGCAACGATCGCTGCGCGTCAAGCGTCGCCCGCAGCGACAATTCGATCCCGTTCGCGGCGCACAGCCCCAGCCCGTTCCAGATCCCGAATCAACCAGTCAGCCAACTCATCGAAAGACTGGCGAAAATAGCGCGCGTTGACGTCCCGGTAGAGGGATACGCCGGCAAGAAATCCAGGCAGGTCGGCTGCTGCGATGCTCCGGCGCTCCAGCAGCCAGAAGGTGAATATCACCTTCACGGCGTGGCGCGCCAGCCGCTCGCCATCCGCTTCGAATGCCGCCAATCGCGCAAATGCCTGGCGCAGCGCGTCGTCCACTTCCGCGAACGGCGCGCCGTGGCCGGGAATGACGACGTCGATCGACAGGCGGCTCAGGGCCTCCAGCGTTTCGCGCGTCGCCCTGAGTCCGGGGGCCGTCCCCATCAGTTCGGAGAAGATCACACCGAAGCCATTGCGCCATAGCGCATCGCCCGAAATCAGGATGCGCCGCTCCGGGTTGTAGAAAACCAGGGCATGCATGTCGTGGCCGGGCGCCGCTAGCGCCTGCCAGGTCAGGCCGCCGAGTTCCATGTCATCGCCGGCCAAGATTTCCTCGTCGTGGGCGAAGCGGGCGGCGCTCTGGGCGGTCGATTCGAGCAGCAGTGCGGCTTCATCCCACTCCGCCACGGCCGGCGCAATGCCCGCCGGAATCGCGATGCGGCAACCGAAGGCTTGCGACACGGCCGCGTTGCCTCCGATATGGTCGGAATGAGAGTGCGTATTGACCAGTCGGGCAAGGCACCGGTCGCCGAGCGCGTGACGCACCAGGGCCACGGTCTGCTCGGCATGAGCGACGTAGCCAGAATCGATCAGCGACGCCCGCTCGCCCTCCAGAAACAGGACGTTGTTCGACGACAGCCAACCTCGCTCCAGAACCTGAATCTGTGGGGGAAGAAGGTTCACGCGCCGGCCGGTTACAGATTCAGTCGCAATCGCAATGCAGGGCGCCGGTCCACGGATCGACGGTCTCTTTCCGACGCTTCGCCACCCACGTCAGTATGCGCCGCCGGTCTTCATCCGAGGTCTGCGCCCAGCGTGCAATTTCGTCCAGCGTACGCCAGCAGCCTTCGCAAAGCCCTGTGACGGGGTCCATGCGGCAGACATTGATGCAGGGCGACTTGACCACGGCCGGCGCAACCTCAGGCAGACGCCGCGGCAAGTCGCCGGCGTTTCGCCGCAAGAGCCTGCGCCACTCTGGAGGCCGGCTCACGCTGGAGAATATGGCAGATGTAAGCGCCCGCTTCGGCCACCTTGGAGAGGTCGACTCCGGAGTCGATGCCGAGGCCGTCGAGGAGATAGACGATGTCCTCCGTCGCCACGTTGCCCGAGGCGCCGGGGGAGTATGGGCAGCCACCCAGCCCTGCCACCGAGCTGTCGAATACACCGACCCCCATCTCGAGCGATGCGTACACGTTCGCCGCCGCCATGCCGTAGGTGTCGTGATAGTGGCCGGCCAGCCGATCCAGCGGGACCACCCTGGCCACCGCCTCGATCATGTGCCGCGTCCTGGCCGGCGTGCCGACGCCGATGGTGTCGCCGAGCGAGATCTCGTAGCAGCCCATCGCGTACAGCGCCGCCGCCACCTCCGCTACCCTGTCGCTCGCCACCTCGCCTTCGAACGGACAGCCCAGGACGCAGGACACATATCCCCGCACCCGGATATCGTGGGCGAGCGCGGCATCCACCACCGGTCGGAACCGCGCCAGGCTGTCAGCGATTGAGCAGTTGATGTTGTTCTGCGCGAAGGATTCCGACGCTGCCCCGAACACCGCCACCTCCCGCGCGCCGGCGGCCAGCGCCGCCTCGAAGCCCTTCATGTTGGGCACCAGCACCGGATAGCTGACGCCGGGATGGCGGACGACGCCGCGCAGCACCGCGTCGTGGTCGGCCATCTGCGGCACCCATCTGGCCGACACGAACGCCGTCGCCTCGATCGAACGCAGGCCCGCCTGCGCCAAGCGCTCGATCAGTTCCAGCTTGACCGAAGTCGATACCGAAGCCGGCTCGTTCTGCAGGCCGTCGCGCGGGCCGACCTCCACGATCCTGACCCGTTTCGGCAACGTCGTCACGGTTCTCTAGCGGTCATGGAATGCGAGCCGCCCCGAATGATGAAGATTCTCGCCATGAACCGTTCCCTCACCCCCAGCCCCTCCCGCAGGAGAGGGGAGTTTCGAGGGTCGCTGGCGCGACTCTCAAGTTAATGCGACGGGCGGAGAGGTCAAAGTCGCTGCCGCCGTCAGCGGTCGCCGACACTGCTGCGCCAGCGCAGGGTCAGCGCGTCGAAGTCGGCGCGCAGCGCCGGACTGTCCAGGCGCGCAAGCAGAGCGCTGCCGTCCGTCAGCGCCGGCATGACTCGCTCCCGGTAGGCTTTGAGCGTGGGCTGCTCCAGTCGTTCCACCACTTCCCGCGCGTCGGGCGAAGCGGGATCGATGCCGAATTTCGCCTCCGCTTCGAGTGACATCTCGCGCAGTTCCTGCTCCGAATACAGTTGCGGCAGCAGATTGGCGCTCATCATCCGCAGCGCCAGCGGCGCCGCCTGCTGGGCCGACACCACCGCTCGCAGCAGCCGCGGATCGCCGAGCGCCGTCTCGATCTCTTCGAGCTGCTTTGCTGAAAACGAAGCCAGCACCTTGTTCAACCTGCGCCCCGGGTCCATCGTCGAATGCAGTTCGTAGGCCGGAACCATGCGCGCCACCGCCTCGCCGAACTCTCCCCGGAATTGCGGGAACAGCGTCTGCCAGCGCGGATTGCGCGCGTTCCACTGGCCGTCGCCGGACGCCAGAGAAAGGAAGGCTCGGCGCGCCAGGAAATCCACCAGCGCGTCCGCCAGCGCCGCACTGTCCGGGAGGGCGTGGTGCTGCTCCTGCAGCGCACGGATCGCCGCCACCCGTTGGGTTTGCTGCGTCTCGTCGGCGTGACCTGGACCGCCGGCAGCAAGCAGCAGCGCGGCGAGGGCAATGCGCCATGCGGCGCCGATCCATAGCCTCACCCGCGACCGCATCAGGGCATCTCCGCTGCGACGAAATCCAGCAATTCGGCACCCTCGCTTACCTGGTCGCCGACGGTGAAGTGAAAAGCGCCGACCTTGCCCGCCGCCGGCGCACAGATGGTGTGCTCCATCTTCATCGCCTCCAGGATCAGCAAAGGCGCGCCTTTTTCTAGTGCGACGCCGACCTCGGCCAGCAGCGCGATGACCTTTCCGGGCATGGGCGCCGTCAGCCCGCCGTCGTGTCCTCCGCCTTCGCCGACGTGGAACAGGGGATCGACCGCCGCCAGTTGATAACAGCGCCCGTCCAGGAAGACGTGGCGCTTTTCTCCGGCTGCGATGACGGTGGCGGACAACCGCCGCCCTCCCAATTCCGCGCGCAGTTCATCGTTCGCGCCGAATTCGCCACTCGCCATCGTAGTGTGCTCGCCGAAGTGATGTCGAAGCCGCGGCCGGCGTAGCCGACCGACAAGATGTTATCGCTGTCACCGGCGCGAAACTTCAGGCTGCGCCGTACCCTGCTGTTCAATCGCCAGCCGTCGCGCAGATGCCAGGGCGAGCGGGGGTCGGGATCGTTCGCGGCGTCCCGGCGTGACAGAAGGTCCTCCCGCAGCAATTCGGCAAGCGCGGCCAGGACGAAGGCATCGCTCGGCGGTTCGGCCGACTCCGGTAGCAGATAGCGACGCTCGCGCTCGATCAGGCCGGTGTCCAGATCCGCGCCAGCAAACGCCGGACATGCCGTAAGCCGCGACAGGAATTCGACGTTGTTGGCCACGCCGACGATGCGGTACTGCGCTAGCGCCTGCAGCATGCGCGCGGCCGCCCGCTCCCGCGTCTCGTCCCAGACGACGAGCTTGGAGATCATCGGGTCGTAGTGAGGGGTGATCTCGTCGCCCTCCTCCACCCCGGTGTCGATGCGCACATGCAGCGACTCCGCCGGCGGGGCCAGATGCACCAGCCGGCCGGTGGAAGGCAGGAAGCCCTTGTCCGGGTCTTCGGCATAGATGCGCGCCTCCAGGGCATGACCGCGAAGGACGATCTGCTCCTGGGCCAGGGGCAGCGGCCCACCCGCAGCCACGCGCAATTGCCATTCGACCAGGTCGAGTCCGGTGATCATCTCGGTCACCGGATGCTCCACCTGCAGCCGGGTGTTCATCTCCATGAAATAAAAGCTGCCATCGGCGGCGAAATCCTGATCGGCGATGAACTCCACGGTGCCGGCGCCGACATAACCGACGGCGCGCGCGGCAGCGATGGCCGCCTGCGTCATCGCCGCGCGGTGCGCCGCCGTCATGCCGGGGGCAGGCGCCTCCTCCAGCACCTTCTGGTGGCGACGCTGCACCGAGCAATCGCGCTCGAACAGGTGCACCACATTGCCTTGGGTGTCGGCGAACACCTGAACCTCAATATGTCGCGGCCGCGAGAGGTATCTCTCGAGGATGACGCGGTCGTCGCCGAAGGCGGACGCGGCCTCGCGCCGGCATGACGCAAGAGAAGCCTCGAAGTCCTCGCCGCGCTCCACGACACGCATGCCCTTGCCGCCGCCGCCCGCCGAAGCCTTGATCAGCACCGGAAACCCGATCTGCTGCGCCTGTGCCTTGAGGAAGGAAAGCTCCTGGCTTGCGCCATGGTAGCCCGGAACCAGCGGCACACCCGCCTGCTCCATCAGCTGCTTGGCGGCGGCCTTCGAACCCATGGCGCGAATCGCCGCCACGGGCGGACCGATGAACACGATGCCCGCCGCGGCGCAGGCTTGCGCGAACTCCTCGTTCTCGGCGAGGAAGCCGTATCCCGGATGGATCGCCTGCGCCCCGCTTCGCCTCGCGGCATCGAGGATGCGCCCGATATTCAGGTACGAATCGCGCGCCGCCGCGCCGCCGATCGCCACCGCCTCGTCCGCCAGGCGGACATGGCGCGCTGCCGCGTCGGCCTCGGAGTAGACCGCAACGCTGCGGACGCCCATGCGCCGGGCAGTCTTGAGAATGCGGCAGGCGATCTCGCCGCGGTTCGCGATCAGGATCTTCGAGAACATCGGCGATTCTTCACCAATCGCGTAGGCGGAACACAAGGCAGACGCCCGGTCTCTGTCGGCCAAGCCTTGCGTCGTCCCGCCGGTGCAAAAGACCGCTCATGAATTTCCCATCCAGTCCGGCTGGCGCTTCTCCAGAAATGCCGTCATGCCTTCCCGTCCCTCGTCGGAGGCACGCACGGCGACGATGCGGCGCACCGTGTCCTCGACCACATCCTCGTCGATCGGCCAATTGGCGACGGCGCCGATCAGCGCCTTGCACTCGGCCTGGGCCTGCGGCCCGCCGGCCAGCAGCGCGTCCACGATTTCCCCCACCGCGTCATCGAGTCCTTCCTCGTCCGGCACGATCTCATGCAGCAGGCCGATGCGGTACGCCTCGGATGCCGAGAAGCGCTCGGCGCTGAGCATGTAGCGGCGCGTCTTGCGGCTGCCGATGGCGGCGACGACATAGGGGCTGATGACGGCCGGAATCAACCCCAGCTTCACCTCGGTGAGAGCGAACTGGGCGTCGTAGGTGGCGATCGCGATGTCGCAGGCGGCGATCAGGCCGACACCGCCGCCGTAGGCGGCGCCCTGGACTCGGGCGACCGTGGGCTTGCCCAGTTCGTTCAGAGTGCGCAGCAGTTCCGCCAGGGCCATGGCGTCGCGATAATTCTCGGCCTCCGAATACTCGGCGGCGCGCTTCATCCAGTTGATGTCGGCACCGGCGCAAAAGCTGTTGCCGGTGCTCGACAGCACCACCACCCGCACGCCCGAGTCGGCATCCATTCCCTGCAACACTGCCGTGAGATCGCCGATCAGCACGTCGTCGAAGGCGTTGTGGCGCTCGGCACGGTTGAGCGTGATGATGCCGATGCCGGCGTCGATTTCGGTAAGTACGGTATCTGCCATGCACATCCCTTCGTTTCAAGTTGCTGCATCGTTGGGCAGGTCGGCTCCGCCGCGCCTGATCCGACCTGCCGGTCCGGTGCAGGGCACCTACATGCGGAAAACGCCGAAACGCGTCTCCTCCAGCGGCGCGTTGAGGGCGGCGGAAAGTCCGAGCCCCAGAAGGCGCCGCGTCTGCGCCGGATCGATCACGCCATCGTCCCACAGCCGCGCGGTGGCGTAGTAGGGATGGCCCTGGGTCTCGTACTGGCGGCAGATCGGCGATCTGAACGCTTCCTCCTCCTCCCGGCTCCAGCTCTTGCCGGCCGCTTCCATGCCGTCGCGCTTCACCTGCGCCAGCACGCTTGCCGCCTGCTCGCCGCCCATCACCGAGATGCGGGCATTGGGCCACATCCAGAGGAAGCGCGGCGAGTAGGCGCGGCCGCACATGCCGTAGTTGCCGGCGCCGAAGCTGCCGCCGATGAGCACAGTGAACTTCGGCACCCTGGCGCAGGCGACGGCGGTCACCATTTTCGCGCCGTCGCGGGCAATGCCGCCGTTCTCGTACTTGCGGCCGACCATGAAGCCGGTGATGTTCTGCAGGAAGAGCAGCGGAATGCCGCGCTGCGCGCAAAGCTCGATGAAGTGGGCGCCCTTCAGCGCCGACTCGGAGAACAGGATGCCGTTGTTGGCGACGATGCCCACGGGATAGCCATGGACATGGGCGAAACCCGTCACCAGCGTCGTGCCGTAGCGCTGCTTGAACTCTCCGAGCCGGCTGCCATCGACGATGCGTGCAATCACCTCGCGCACGTCGTAGGGTTTGCGCGTGTCGGCGGGAATGATGCCGTAGATCTCTTCCGCATCGTAGCGCGGCTCCTCCGGTTCACGCCGATCGAGTTGCAACGGCTTGCGCCGGTTCAGCGTGCCCACCACCCGCCGCGCCAGATAGAGGGCATGGGTGTCGCTCTCGGCGAAATGGTCGGCCACGCCCGATACACGTGTGTGCACATCGGCGCCGCCGAGGTCCTCCGGCGTCACCACTTCGCCGGTGGCCGCCTTCACCAGCGGCGGACCGCCGAGGAAAATGGTGCCCTGATTCCTGACGATGATGGTCTCGTCGGACATCGCCGGCACATAGGCGCCGCCGGCCGTGCACGAGCCCATGACGACAGCGATCTGGGGCACGCCCGACGCGGAAAGGTTGGCTTGGTTGTAGAAGATGCGGCCGAAGTGGTCGCGGTCGGGAAAGACCTCGTCCTGCGCCGGCAGGAAGGCGCCGCCCGAGTCCACCAGATAGATGCACGGCAGATGATTGTCGCGCGCGATCTCCTGCGCCCGCAGGTGCTTCTTCACCGTCATTGGGTAGTAGGTGCCACCCTTTACCGTGGCGTCGTTGGCGATCACCACGCACTCCTGGCCCTGGATGCGGCCGACGCCGGTGACGATGCCGGCGGCCGGCACTTCGTAGGCGCCGCTGCCGTACATGCCGTAGGCAGCCAGTTGGGACAGCTCCAGGAACGGGGTTCCGGGATCGAGCAGCGCGTCGATACGGTCGCGCACGAGAAGTTTGCCGCGGGCGAGATGTTTTGCGCTCGCCTCCTCCGCGCCGCCGCGCGCCGCCTGCGCGACCTTTTGCCGCAAATCGGCCACCGCCGCGCGCAGCGCCTGGGAATTCGCCAGATATTCGCCGCTGCGCGTGTCGATTCCGGACTTGATGGCGGTCATGGCGCGCGGGCAGGGATGACTCGTCGGCGGCCTAGAAACCGCCGGTTTCGAGCCATTTTTCGATCTGCGGCAGCCGGTCCGAACCCCAGAACGGCTCGTCATCGACGAAGAAGAAGGGGGAACCGAACACGCCGCGCGCCAGCGCCGCGTCGTTCTGCGCACGCAGCCTCTCCTTCAGCGCCGGATCCGCCAGCGCCTCCTGCAGGCCCGGGCGATCGATTCCCATCGAGCCGGCGATGCCGAGCAGGTTGTCGGTGTTCGATATGTCGATGTCCTCGGCGAAGTAGGCGCGATAGACGGCGCGCGCGAAGTTTTTCGCCAGGGCCGGATCCCGATCGGCCAGCCAGAGGAAGGAACGGGCGGCATTCTGGGTGGCAAGGGGGAAGCGGCTGGGATACTTGAACGGGACACCGAGAAAGCGCGCCGAGCGCGCGAAGTCATGCTTCGAGTAGTCGCCCTTGATCGGGATCTCGCTCAGCGGCGCGCCGCCGGTGGCCCGGAACACGACGCCGAGCAGGATCGGACGCCATCTCACCTCTCGGCCATGACGCGCGGCGATGGCGTCGATCTTCTCCGCCCCCAGATAGCCGTAGGGCGAGGAAAAGTCGAAATAGAAGTCTATGGGCGTCATGCACTGCCTCGTTCACGCATCGTCTGCGAGGGCGCCAGGGAGAGTGCGCAAGAGATTACCTGTTTTCGCGCTCCTTGCCAGCTTTGCATGCGCTAGCCTCCGCCTGCCAGCGCGCGCCCGATCACCAGCCTCTGGATGTCGCTCGCGCCTTCGTAGATCTGCGTCACGCGCACGTCGCGGTAGATGCGTTCGACCGGGAAATCCGCTACGTAGCCGTAGCCGCCGTGGATCTGGATGGCATCGGAACAGACCTGCTCCGCCATTTCCGAGGCGAACAGCTTCGCCATCGACGCTTCCTTCAGGCAGGGTCTGCCGGCGTCGCGCAGGCTCGCCGCGTGCAGCACCAGTTGACGCGCCGCCTCGATGCGAGTGGCCATGTCGGCGAGGCGGAAGTTCACCGCCTGATGCTCGATGATGGGCTTGCCGAAGGCCTCGCGCTCCTTCGCGTAGCGCAGTGCCGCCTCCAGCGCGGCGCGCGCCATGCCGACCGACTGGGCGGCGATGCCGATGCGGCCGGCTTCGAGATTGGCGAGCGCGATGCGGTAGCCCTCGCCCTCCCGCCCGAGCAGATTCGCGGCCGGAACGCGGCAGTTCTCGAACACGATCTGCGCCGTGTCGGACGCGTGCTGGCCCATCTTGTCCTCGATGCGCGCGACGAGGAATCCCGGCGTGTCGGTGGGGACGATGAAAGCCGAGATGCCCTTCTTCCCCGCCTGCCGGTCGGTCACGGCGAACACCACCGCGACCTGCGCGTTGCGGCCCGAGGTGATGAACTGCTTCACGCCGTTGAGCACCCAATCGCCGTCGGAGCGGGAGGCGGTGGTGCGAATGGCGGCGGCGTCGGAGCCGACATGGGGCTCGGTGAGACAGAAGCAGCCCAGCCATTCGCCGCTCGCCAGCGGCTTGAGGCAGCGCTCCTTCTGCACCGCATCGCCGAAGGCCAGGATCGGCCCGCAAACCACGGAGTTCTGCACGCTGATGATGGTGGAGGTGGCGCCGTCACCGGCGGCGATCTCCTCCAAGGCCAGGGCGAGGGAGACATAGTCGAGGCCGGCGCCGCCGTATTCCTCCGGCACCGTCATGCCAAAGGCGCCCAGCTGCGCCAATTCGCGCAAGGCCTCGCGCGGAAAGGTGGAGTTCCGGTCCCACTCGGCGGCGAAGGGCGCGAGCCGCTCGCGCGCGAACTCGCGCATGGTGTCGCGGATCATCGTCTGCTGCTCGTCGAGAATCATGCCGGCTCCTTCGCCGCCAGATTGCGTCTTTTTCCTGCGCCGCGACGAGCGTGGACGCTCACGGCTCGACGAACTGCGCCCGCAGCACGCGCCATTCCTGGGGCCCGAAGTCGGTGCGTGAGCAACCGAGTTTTTCCGCCTCCGCGCCGGGGGCGAGATCGGAGCGGGAACGGTCGCCGGTCAGCCGGCCCATGTGGTAGCGCTCCAGCCATACGCGTAGCGGCCGCGAGGCATGGCGGTTGCGCACCAGGATCATCCGCCCCTCGCGCATGACGCAGTTGGCTTCGTCATCCTCGATGAACTCGACATAGCTCTGGGCGTCTTCGACGGTCCCGCCAGCGCGCGCCGGCGCCGCCGCCGCTGCGACACCGAGGACGACGATAGCCCAGAGCATCGGCGCCCCCGCTGCCGATCGGCCGGCCGGCATCAGAATGCGAAATGGGCGGCGCCGCGGACGATCTTGCCGTCGGCGCCGAACTCCAGCACCTGAGCTGCAAGGCGACCGTTCATGGTGCGGAACAGAACCACAACGCTGGACACGCCGGTCAGCACTTCCACCAGTTCGAAGCGCGACGCCGGCACGCGGATCAGGGTCTGCGTCCAGTATTCGCCTACCGCCTCACGTCCCTTGATGGTGCCGGAGATATCGGCGCCCGAGTCCGCCACCAACGGCGAACTCATCTCGAAGCTCTCCGCGCAGCGGGACAGCAGCCGTTTCACGTCGTGCGCGTTCCAGGCGGCGATCCACTGCTCGCCAAAATCCCTGGCCTGTTCAGGCGTCATGTTTGTTCTCCCAAAGAGAAGAAAAGGTCATGCCAGTTCGAGTCCGATGGCGGTGGCCTCGCCGCCGCCTATGCACAGGCTCGCCACGCCGCGCCGCAGGCCGTATTTCCTCAGCGCGCCGATGAGCGTGACGATGATGCGCGCGCCGGAACAGCCGATGGGGTGGCCGAGGGCGCAGGCGCCGCCGTGCACGTTGACCTTGTCGTGGGGCAGGTCGAGTTCCTTCATCGCCGCCATCGTCACCACGGCAAAGGCCTCGTTGATCTCGAACAGATCCACGTCCCGCGCCTGCCAGCCGAGGCGGGCGAAAAGCTTCTGCATCGAGCCCACCGGCGCCGTCGTAAACAGGGCCGGTTGCTGGGCATGAGCGGCGTGGCCGAGGACGGTGGCCAGAGGCGTGACGCCCAGTCTCTCGGCGGTAGAGCGGCGCATCAGCACCAACGCCGCGGCACCGTCGGAGATGGAACTGGAGTTCGCAGCGGTGACGGTACCGTCCTTCCTGAACGCCGGCTTCAGGGTCGGGATCTTGTCGAGATTGGCGGTGAAGGGCTGCTCGTCCTTGTCCACCACCCGTTCGCCTTTCCTTCCGGTTAACGCGACCGGGGCGCTTTCCCAGGCGAAGGTGCCGTCGCTGTTGGCGGTCCGGGCCCGTTCGAGTGAAGTTAGGGCGAAGCGGTCCTGCTGCGCGCGCGAGAAACCGTAACTGCGGGCGCAGTCCTCGGCGAAAGTGCCCATGAGGCGGCGGCCGCCTGTTTCATCCTTCTCGTAGGCGTCCTCCAGTCCGTCGAAGAACATATGGTCGATCAGCGCGCCGTGACCCAGCCGGTAGCCGGCGCGTGCCTTCGGCAGCAGATAGGGGGCGCTGCTCATCGATTCCATGCCGCCGGCGACGATGATGTCGTTGCTGCCGGCGAGCAGCAGATCGTGGGCGAGCATCGTCGCCTTCATCGCCGAGCCGCATACCTTGTGGACCGTCGTGCAGCCGGCCGACAAGGGAAGCCCCGCGCCGAGCGACGCCTGGCGCGCCGGCGCCTGTCCCACGCCGGCCTGGAGCACGCAGCCGAACAGCACCTCCTGCACCTGCTGCGGATCGATGCCTGCCCGCTCGACGGCGGCGCGCATGGCAACCGCGCCGAGTTGCGGCGCCGCCAGGGAGGCGAAATCACCCATAAAGCCGCCGATCGGCGTGCGCGCGGCGGAGACAATGACAACAGGATCAGAGGTCACGGCTCACTCCTTTGCTCTGGGCAGGCTCGTCATGTCGTTGCGGCGCGCGGTGCGCCCTACATGCCGAGGCCGTCGAGGGCCTGCTGGTAACGTTCGTTCAACTCGCTGTCGCGGTCCACGGTAAGACCGAGATCGCGCAACAGCCCGTCGCCCACGTCGTAGACCCAACTGTGGACGGCCAGCGGCTGACCGCGCCCCCAGGCGTCCTGCACCACGGTGGTCTGACACACGTTGAGCGCCTGCTCCAGCACATTGAGTTCGCACAACCGGTCGTGGCGCGTATCCCTGGGCATGCGGTGGAGCAGGGTGGCGTACTTGACATGCACGTCCTGCACGTGGCGCAGCCAGTTGTCGGCAAGACCGACCCGGCGGCGCTCCATGGCCACGCGCACGCCGCTGCAGCCGTAATGCCCGCACACGATGATATGCCCCACGCGCAGGACGTCAACGGCGAATTCCATCACCGAGAGGCAGTTGAGGTCCGTGTGCACCACCATGTTGGCGATGTTGCGATGGACGAACACCTCGCCCGGAGCCAGGCCGGTGATCTGGTTCGCCGGCACCCGCGAGTCGGAACAGCCGATCCAGAGATACTGTGGCGCCTGCTGCTGCGCCAGGCGGGCGAAGAATTCAGGATCCTGCGCCTTCACCGCCGCTGCCCAGGCGCGGTTGCTTTCCAGGAGATGGGTCAGGTCAGGCATTTCGAAAGGGTCACGTCGTTTCGGCGAAGAGTTCGCGCCCGATCAGCATACGGCGAATCTCAGAGGTGCCGGCGCCGATTTCATAGAGCTTCGCATCGCGCCACAGGCGGCCGGTGGGATATTCGTTGACGTAGCCGTTGCCTCCCAGCGCCTGAATCGCCTCGCCCGCCATCCAGGTCGCCTTCTCGGCCGCGTAGAGTATGGCGCCAGCGGCGTCCTTGCGCGTGGTCTGGCCGCGGTCGCAGGCGCGGGCCACGGCATAGACATAGGCGCGGCAGGCGGAAAATGTGGTGTACATGTCCGCCAGTTTGCCCTGCATCAACTGGAATTCGCCGATCGGCTGGCCGAACTGTTTGCGCTCGTGGACATAGGGTACGACGACGTCCAGGCAGGCGGCCATGATGCCGAGCGGACCGCCCGCCAGCACGGCGCGCTCGTAGTCGAGTCCGCTCATCAGCACCCGCACACCGCCGCCGACCTGCCCGAGCACGTTGTCCGCGGGCACCTCGCAGTCCTGGAACACCAGTTCGCAGGTGTTGGAGCCGCGCATGCCCAGCTTGTCCAGTTTCTGCGCCGTAGAGAAACCTTTGAAACCGTTCTCGACCAGGAAGGCGGTGATTCCCTTGGGACCGGCGCTCATGTCGGTCTTGGCATAGACCACCAGGGTGTTGGCTTCGGGGCCATTGGTGATCCACATCTTGTTGCCGTTGAGAAGATAGCGGTCGCCCTTGCGATCGGCGCGCAGGCGCATGCTGACGACATCGGAGCCGGAGCCCGGCTCGGACATGGCGAGCGCCCCTACCTGCTCGCCGGAGATCAATCCGGGCAGGTACCTGCCCTTCTGCACCGCGTTGCCGTTGCGGCGGATCTGATTCACGCACAGGTTGGAGTGGGCACCGTAGGACAGTCCGACGGCGGCGGAAGCGCGAGAGATCTCCTCCATCGCCACGACATGGGCGAGATAGCCCATGCCGGTGCCGCCGTATTGCTCCTCCACCGTGATGCCGAGCAGGCCGAGTCCGCCGAACTTGCGCCACAGATCGACCGGGAAGACGTTCGCCCGGTCGATGTCGGCAGCGCGCGGCGCGATCTCCCTGTCGCAGAAGGCGCGTACCGTGTCGCGCAGCAGCCCGATTTCTTCACCGAGACCGAAGTCGAGGGTGGGATAGTCCATGGATACTCCGATCCGTTGCGATTGCGGTCATCGGTCGGCGGGTCGCCCGGGAAGACCCGGATCGAAACCCGATCTCCTGCCGGCGACCCGCTGTTCGAAGGTTCTCACTCGTCTGCCCGGCCATGCATGGTCATGAGCGTCTGCTGCATGGTGGCGCAGTGGGTTTCCCGTCCGCCCTTCACCACATAGACTTCGGAACGGGAGATCACCAGGTTGCGCCCCGCCTTGAGCACATGTCCGTCGGCGAGCAACAGATCGCCGTCCCCCGGCGCCAGCAGGTTCATCTTGTATTCCACGGTGAGCACCGAGGAGTCGGCGGGCATCAGGGTGTAGGCGGCGTACCCGCCGGCGGAATCGGCCACCATGCCGATCACGCCGCCGTGGAAAAAGCCGTGCTGCTGCGAGAGTTCAGGCTTGTAGGCAAGGCGGATTTCGCAACGGCCGGGGGCGACGACAGCGAGTTCCGCGCCGATCAGGGCCATCGCCTTCTGGCGCCCGAAACTCGCGCGTATGCGCTCGGCGAAAGCCGGATCGGGCGCCTCGAAGTGGCGGGCCGTCCGTGTCACGCCCTTCCCCCCGTCCGCGCCGCGGGCACGACACTCCCTGGACCGCTGCCATCGTTTACGTTTACGTGAACGTCAACCATCAGCCGCAGCCTCAAGCCGCGTTGCGCGCGCCGCGCCCGGCATGCCGCAACGCCGCCTCGGGACCGCCCTTCTCCAGCAGGGCCCGGCACTGCTTCTCCAGGGCATAGATTTCGGACAACACCGCCTCGATATCCTCGCGCTGCTGTTCCAGGGCGGCCCTGCGCTTCGACAGGACAACCAGGAACTTGTAGATCTGGGCCGACTCGTCGCGCGCCGTGTCGTAGAGTTCGAGCAGTTCCTTGATCTCCGCCAGCGCCAGGCCCAGCCGCTTGCCGCGCAGGGTGAGCTTGAGGCGGGTGCGGTCGCGCTTGCCATAGACCCGCACCCGTCCGGCGCGCCGCGGCGACAACAGACCCTGATCCTCATAGAAGCGGATGGTGCGCGACGTGATGTTGAACTCCCGGGCGAGTTCGGTGATGGTGAAGGTCTGTTCCTCGGACATGGCCATCTCCACCGTCGCGTCCGTTCCATTACAATAGAAACTTTTATGGGCACCAGCGTCGCGCTGATAGGGCGCCCAAGTTAAGCAGATTTTGGCCGGCATGGCAACGCAGCCGGCACTGCGCCACAGGCCCGAGGCACGTCAACCCGACATGACACGAGCGGCAGCACTGCATTACCCGATCGAACACGTGCCCACCGCCGGTACGGCGGTGGGGGTCGTGCCGGGTGTGCGCTGGATCCGCATGCCGCTGCCCTTTCAACTCGACCATATCAACCTCTGGCTGCTGCGGGACGGCGCAGGCTGGACGCTGGTGGACTCGGGCATCTCACTGGACGCGGTAAAACAGCACTGGGGCGAGATCTTCGACAGCGAGCTCGGCGGCGATCCGGTGAAGCGGCTGATCGTCACCCATTTCCATCCCGATCACCTCGGCCTCGCCAACTGGCTGGCGCAACGCCTCGACGTTCCGGTCGTCATGACCCAGGGCGAGTATCTGATGGCGTGCGCCGTCTCGGAGCAGATCGCAGGATACGGCCTGCCGGCGATGCTCGCATTCTTCCGCAGGCATGGCCTGTCGGAGGAACGGCTCGACGCCCTGTCCCGCCGCGGCAACGCGTACAAGCGCGGCGTTCCGGCGCTGCCCCAGACCTATACCCGCGTCATGGACGGCGACGCCATTGCCATCGACGGCCGGGACTGGCGCGTGATGGTGGGTCACGGCCACTCGGCCGAGCATGCGGCGCTGTACTGCGAGAAGCTCGGCGTGCTCATCGCCGGCGACATGCTGCTGCCGCGCATCTCCACCAACGTCAGCGTGATGGCCGCCAATCCCGACGCCGACTCGCTCGGACTGTTCCTGCGCTCCATCGAGCGCTATGCGCGGCTGCCGGCAGACACGCTGGTGCTGCCTTCCCACGGCCGGCCGTTCCGCGGCCTGCAGGCGCGGGTGGCACAGCTTGCGGCCCATCATCGGGAGCGCTGCGACGCCCTGCTGGCCGCCTGCGACGCGCCGAAGACGGCATGGGAACTGGCCCCCACGCTGTTTCCGCGGGAACTCGACACACACCAGACCATGTTTGCCATGGGTGAGGCGATCGCCCATCTGAATTACCTGGAACAGGCGCGCGAATTGAAAGGCGTCGAGGAGAACGGCGTCGTCCGTTACGTCAAGCTTCATTGAACCGACAAGGAGTGGAATGTCATGTCTGCACCCGCGCAAGAAGCTGCAAGACCCGAACTACCCGATGCCAAGGAAGTCGCCAAGACCTACGCCGAAGTGGCGCAACGCGCTTCCAAGCTGATCACCGAGCACATGCAGCGCCAGCTCAAGCGCGGCGTGTCCTCGCCCACCGACGAGTTGGGCATCGCCCAGGCCTTCATGGACATGATGGCCAAGCTGCTGGCGAACCCCTACAAACTGGCCCAGGCGCAGATGAACCTGGTATGGGATTACTTCTCCCTGTGGCAGCACTCCATGCTGCGCTTCATCGGTGTGGAAGGGACGCCGGTCGCCGCACCCGTCAAGGGCGACAATCGCTTCAAGGACGAGGAGTGGGAGGAGCACTTCCTGTTCGACTTCATCAAGCAGTCCTACCTCATCTCGGCACGCCACATCCACGACGTGGTGAGCAACGTGAAGGGGCTCGACGACAACACGCAGAAGAAGGTCAATTTCTTCACGCGCCAGTATATCGATGCCCTCAGTCCCTCGAACTTCGCCCTCACCAATCCCGAGGTGTTCCGCGAAACCGTGAAGAGCCACGGCCAGAACCTGATCAAGGGCTTCAACAACCTGCTGCGCGACATCGAGGAAGGCGACGGCAGCCTGCGCATCAAGATGACCGACACCACCGCCTTCGAGATGGGCAGGAATGTCGCCACCACGCCGGGCAAGGTCGTTTTCCAGAACGAACTGATGCAACTGCTGCAGTTCACCCCCAGCACGAAGGAGGTGTTCAAACGGCCGGTGCTGATCTTTCCGCCGTGGATCAACAAGTACTACATCATGGATCTGCGCGAGAAGAATTCCCTGATCAAATGGCTGGTCAACCAAGGGCATTCGGTGTTCGTCATCTCCTGGGTAAATCCGGACGAGAAACTCGCCCAGGCTGGCTTCGACGAGTACCTGACCAAGGGAGCGCTGGCCGCCGTCAACAAGGTTTGCGAGCAGGCCGGCGTGAACGAGATGAACGCCGTCGGCTACTGCCTCGGCGGCACGCTGGTATCCACCACCCTGGCCTGGATGGCGGCGAAAAAGGACAAGCGCATCGCCTCCGGCACGTTCTTCACCACCATGATCGATTTCTCCCAGCCGGGCGAACTGGGCGTGTTCATCGACGACAAGGCGATATCCGGCCTGGAGAAGAAGATGGCCGAGCGCGGCTATCTGGATGGCTCGGAAATGGCGGGCACTTTCAACATGCTGCGCGCCAACGACCTGATCTGGTCCTTCGTCGTCAACAACTACCTCATGGGCAAGGATCCCTTCCCCTTCGACCTGCTGTTCTGGAATTCCGATTCCACCCGCATGCCGGCGAAGATGCACAGCTTCTACCTGCGCAACTTCTATTTGAAGAATCTGCTCAAGGATCCGGGCGGGCTCGAGATTGCGGGTGTGCCGATGGATCTCACGAAGATCAGGGCACCCGCCTACTTCATCTCCACCATCGAGGATCACATCGCGCCCTGGAAGACCACCTACCTCGGCGCGCAACTGTTCAGCGGCCCGGTGCGCTTCGCGCTCGGCGGTTCGGGTCACATCGCCGGCATCATCAACCCGCCGGTCGCCAACAAATACGGCTATTGGATCAACCCGGCCACCAAGCTGCCGGCGGGCGCCGATGACTGGCTCGCCGGCGCGACCCAGAATCCCGGCTCGTGGTGGACCGACTGGCAGGAATGGGTGACGCAGCAGAACGGCAACGAGAAGGTCCCCGCGCGCGACCCGAACAAGGGCAAGCTCAAGGTGCTGGAGGACGCGCCGGGGTCCTACGTCAAGTTCCGGCTCGACGCGCAGAAGAAGAAGTAGGCGGTACGCGGCAAGTCTGGACGGGGGCGGCTGCGCCCCCGTTTCTGTTGGCCATCCGAAACCCGGAGCGCTGGCCGCCATCCTACGGTCAGGGCGCCGTCGCATGTCGTCATATCGAAGGCGAAGCCGCCGCTGGACGTCGCCAGTAATGGCCCCAGCAACGCGTTACTTGAATTCCGAGTTGCGGCTACCGACCCCTTGCGGCCACACGGCCGATGAGTCTGCACGCCAGACAGCTGCCATTCGATGCATCACTTCCACACAACAGCGCTGCCATGCGAGCGCCGTGTCGGCTGCCTTCGCCCCTAATCCTGAATTGGCGGAACGCGCCTGAGGAACCTTGGGCGTGCATCAGTGTCCGACAACTCAGCCGGTGAGCATGATGCCGAAGAGTGCAGGGCAACTTTGACAAGGACGCGTGGCGGCCATATCGCGTCGTCGCCCGTGCGCGACTACGCGACGCACGCATTGGAGAGTGCGTGGTCCGCTCTGGAGTGGACGATCAAGGGCTCCTTCCGGAGCTCTGAAGGAGGTCTAATGGCTCAGAGCGACACGGTGTTCGCGGGGTCAATACCGACGTTCTACGACAAGCTGATGGTCCCTCTGATCTTCGAGGCCTATGCCGACAACATGGCGGAACTGGTCGCTGAAACGTCGCCCGTCTCGGTGCTTGAAACGGCGGCCGGCAGCGGCGTGGTCACGCGAGCGCTTGCGCCTAAACTCAGCGTCGGAGCGCGCTACGTAGTGACCGACCTAAACCAGCCGATGCTTGAATATGCCGCTTCCCGCCAGGGGGCCGATGCGCGTATCGAATGGCGGCAGGCCGACGCGCTAGACCTGCCGTTCGAAGATGCCGCATTCGATGTCGTCTGCTGCCAGTTCGGCGTGATGTTTTTTCCCAGTCGAGTCGCTGGCTATGCCGAGGCGCGGCGCGTGCTTCGGGCGGGCGGACGCTTTGTCTTCAGCGTTTGGGACCGCATCGAGGAGAACGTCTTTGCCGACGACGTGACCAATGCTGTCGGCACAGTGTTTCCGCACGACCCTCCGCGATTCCTCGCCCGCACACCGCACGGCTATCACAACATCGAACTGATCCGCGAGGAGTTGAGCCGCGCCGGGTTCGCCGACATCAGGATCACGACGCGCGAGGACGTGAGTCGCGCGCCATTGGCACGCCACGCTGCTATCGCGTATTGCCAGGGAACGCCGCTGCGAAACGAAATCGAGGCGCGCGACGCCACCCTGCTTCAACTCGCGACGGACCGCGCGACGGCAGCAATCGCCAGCCGCCGCAGTGAAGGTCCCGTGGCCGGCAAGATTCAGGCACACGTGATCGTGGCAGTGGAATAGCTGAGTCACGGCGCAAGGCTGTTGCAAGCGCGATCAGCGTCTCGAGATAAAGGCGAGCATCTGGGGCGCGGTGCGCCTTCGCCGGCGCGCGCGGCTGAGGTGTCAAATCTGGCCTCCTGAGATGCTAGGAAGCCGCCAGTGGCCAGCGACTGGAACTGGCCGCGGACCGCCTTTCAGCCGATCGTCGCGGCACGGCGGAAAGCGGTCTTCCAGAGTCCCTTTCTTCGGGACTCTGGAACGTAGCGGTACGATCTTTCGCGTCAGATCTCGACCAGCGTACCCAACTCGACGACGCGCTCGGTGGGAATGCGGAAGTAGTCGGTGGCGCTCTGGGCGTTGCGCAGCATCCAGATGAAGTACATCTCCCGCCACAACGCCATCGGTGGTGCGAGCTTGGGGACGACGATCTCCCGGCTGAGAAAGAACGAGGTCCTGTTCAGGTCGAACGCGAGGCCCTTCTCGCCGCACGCCTCCAGCGCCTTGGGGATGTCGGGCTGCTCCATGAAGCCATAGCGAACGAATACCCGGTAGAAGCCCTTGCCGAGATCGCTGATCTCGACCCGGTCGTTCTCTTCCACGTACGGCAACTCCGCGGACAGTACCGTGGCGAGCACGTTGCGGGCGTGCAGCACCTCATTGTGTTTGAGGTTGTGCAGCAGCGCCGATGGCGCACCCTCGGGCCGGGCGGTCAGGTACACGGCGGTGCCACTGACCCGCTGCGGCGGCTCCGTTTCGATCGAACGAACGAACTGGTCGAGGGGCATGGTCAGGTTGCCCATCTCCTGAAACAGGAGCTTCCGGCCCCGCCGCCAAGTCGTTAACGTGGTGAAGGATGCGATCGCGATGACGATGGGGAACCAGCCACCCTGTAGCAGCTTGATCGCATTGGCGGAGAAGAAGGCGACATCCACCAGCAGCAGACCGCCGAGCAGTGGCGCGGCCAGCCAGGGATGCCAGCGCCAGGCGAGGATCGCGACAAACGACACCAGGATCGTGTCGATCATCATCGTGCCGGTCACCGCGATCCCGTACGCCGCCGCCAGGTTGCTGGAGGACTGGAAACCGAAGACCAGCGCCATCACGGCCAGGTAGAGCGTCCAGTTGGTGAACGGAACGTAGATCTGTCCGGCTGCCATGTGGGAGGTGTGGACGATCCTCATCCGCGGCAGGTAGCCGAGCTGTACGGCCTGCTGCGCCACCGAGAAGGCGCCCGAAATCACCGCTTGTGAGGCGATTACCGTCGCCGCCGTCGCTAGTACCACCATCGGGATCAGCGCCCAGCCGGGCGCCAGCAGGTAGAACGGATTCTGGATCGCGGTCGGATCCTTGAGCAGGAGGGCCCCCTGACCGTAGTAGTTCAAGACCAGCGCCGGCAGCACCAGGCCGAACCAGGCGGCGCGAATCGGGAATTTACCGAAATGACCCATGTCGGTGTACAGCGCCTCGCCGCCGGTCACCGAAAGGACGATCGCCCCGAGAGCGAGGAAGCTGTGCCAGGGATCGTGGATCAGGAACTCGGCGGCATACACGGGGTTGAGCGCGGCCAGCACGGCCGGCGCCTCCCAAACGCTGATCGCGCCCAGAACCGCGAGTACACCGAACCAGGCGCACATGATGGGTCCGAAAAATCGGCCGACGACGCCGGTGCCATGCCGTTGAATCCAGAACAGGGCAGTTAGGATGATCGCAGTGATCGGCAGCACATAGCCCTTGAGCTGCGGTGCGACCATATCCAGCCCCTCGACCGCGCTGAGTACCGAAATGGCTGGCGTGATCATGCTGTCGCCGTAGAACAGTGCGGCAGCAAAGATGCCAAGCATGGTCACGAACCAGGTGGCGCGCGAGTTCCTGGTCAGTTCCGTCACGCGGGCCAGCAAGGCCAGGCTGCCGCCTTCACCGTGGTTGTCGGCGCGCATGATGATGGCCACATACTTCACCGTGACCAGCGCCATGATGGTCCAGAAGATCAGCGACAACACGCCGAGGATGCGCGCCGGATCGACCATTATGGTGTGATGCCCGGCGAAGGTTTCTTTGAGGGCGTAGAGCGGGCTGGTGCCGATATCGCCGAAGACAACCCCGATCGCGCCGACGATCAGCGTGGACGAGCGGTTCTTGTTCTGATGCGCCGACATCGCCAAGCCCTCCCTTGGTCGGTCAGCCTGGTCGAAGCGAAGTCCGGTCTGCCGCGATGCAAGCTGCACCGAATGTTGCAGCGCATCATAACGTTTGGGCGACGCCACATCAATGGGTAAGGGGTACGGCAACGGCACGGGGTCGAGCACAGTACGCTGGTCCTGGAGCGACGGCGCGCCGCATTGAGTTCGGCACAGCGTGACGCGTCCACTTGTCCCCGGCGGCCGCTGTTACCTGTAGTCGCTGGCAGGCGATGTGGCAACGAACGTATGCGCGAGTTCCGGCGGCGCCGATCTGCTTGCGCCGGACCAGCGAAGGAAATACCTGGCCCGGGCGCCGTGAACGGGAAGGGAAAGGTCCGTTTCTACGAACGCAAGGTGGACGACGCCAACCGGTACCACGAGCAGGCCATCGAACTGGCAGGTGGTTCGTATCCGGCGGCCGAGCACGACCTGAACCTCGTCCGGTGGGTGAAGAGCGGGGCCGTCCCGTTCCCCGAGTAGAGCGCTGCCCGACGGGTGCAGGCGGTGCTCGGTCTGGTGGCACTCGCCACGTCCGCGAAGCGATCCCTGCGCACGGTCCGCTTCCATCGACCTCGATTGAGGCGGCATTGCACAGGCACGCGCCGTACCGAGCGTAGCGCCTGAGGCTGTGGTGGAGCCGACGCATCTGCGCGTGACCCGATGCGCCCAAGCGCTGCTGCTCGGGACGGCTTCCGCCGAAGCAGAAAGCCAGAGGGCTGGATCCGAGGCGGTGAGCACTCGGAGGTAGCAAAGCGGCGCGCTACACTGCGCTTTTCGAACAAACCGTTGCGCCGTCACGAGCCCATGGATAGCAATCTCTTTTGGGGAATCGCGCTCACCCTGGCAGTCCTCGGCGTCTGCGGGGCGTGGTTCTACTGGTGCGGCTACGCCGACAGGACGAGGCAGCTGCGTGCCTTTGCCAAGCGCACCTTCCTCTACGCGGGGGTGGGATTCCTGGTCGGGTTGGCCATCCTGAGCTCAGACCTGGGAACGGCCCCCATGGGCGTCATCGCCTTCACCGCATGCTGCGGCTTGCTGGTCTATGCGGCCGGCTGGGCGGTGATTGCTTCGGACGACCAGTCGCTTGTTCTGCTGAACCTCACGGGACGTGCCCTGCTGCTGACCGACCCCGCGCTCGCGCCGTTCTATAACCTGCCCGCCCCGCAGCAAGAGCCGGCCACCGAGCTGCCGCCGATCCTGCCGCGCACCTGCTACATCGTGAGTCCGGAACTCGGGCGTCTCGGTGCGCAGGCCGGCCGAACGGACGTGTTCACCGTGAACGCAGCCACCTCGACCGATTTCGGTGACTCCGGATTGCTGGTCCGACGCTTGGTTCGAGCCGTACCCGCCGCGGCACTTGAGGAACACTCCTGAGGCAGTGTTCCTCGCTATTGCGTGTTGAACGTCCGCTCGGCGAGGGAAATCCGGCCGCTCCGGGTGCAAACGTGGCAGCGGACTTGATGCTCCAAAGCGATCAGCTGCAATAGCTTCGTGGCCAATCTGCGGCATTTCGCCGCGCAATCGGGAACGTCGGCTATCAGGGATACTCCTGACGTTTGTTTCGGCGACTTCAGTGGCCCGCCAACGTCGGCTCTTGGCCGGACTGCGACATCCAAGATTACGCCGGTAAACCGACGTTGGCAAAATCGGCGGGACGGTTCAGCGGCTGCTTTACGGCAACGATCCCCGAAGGCAGCCCCCGGCCAGGAGTAGTCATATCGTCAAAGTGCCGATAGCGGACATTGGGCGCTGAGTCCTACAGAGACCCGTCAGGTGTTGCTCGGCGGGATCGTGGGCCTCGTAGCGGTCTTAAGAAGCACGCGCGTGGATGATCGCTGAGGACGTTACGGGCGGCTTGCGGCGGCGCCGACTTTGCGGGCGCGGTCGGCCCGGGCTCGGTGCATTGATAACCGTCATGGTGGACCGCCGGCGGCCGAGGTATGGTGATTTGCATGGGTCGCGCACAACGAGTGCGGCGTGTCGGGGGACCGGCGTGCACGACACGGTCCCCGCGCGCTGGAGCGCGGTTGGGTCGAACCGATGTATCGACGGAGGCGGACATGAACTCGAAGCACCGTGTGAGAGGGGATGTCGCGATTGCCGTGCTGGCCATTGCGGGGTTGTGGTGCGGATGCGCCGCGGCCGCCGATTCGGTCCAGCCCGCAGGGGGGGCACCGCAGCCCGCACTGGGTGCGGCGCCGCGCTGCCCGCAGGGGTCGTCGCGGGTACGACCGGCTCGCGCACCGTGCTCGTCGACGGCAGTAACCGCGCCTTCCTGCTGCACGTCCCCGCCGGCTACGACAAGGACAAACCCACGCCGCTCGTGCTGAGCTTTCATGGGTTCATGAGCAACCCGGAAACGCAAAATGCGGCGAGCGGATTTGCCGCGATGAGCGACCGCGAGGGCTTCATCCTCGCCACTCCCGACGGCGGCATCGGCTGGCGTTTCGCGCAATCGGCGCGCGACGCGAACACTGCCTTCGTGCGCGAGCTCGTCGCCAACCTGCGCGCGGACCTGTGCGTGCACCCCAAACGTATTTATGCAGCAGGCAAGTCGCAGGGCGGATTCATGAGCAGCTGGCTGGGCTGCAACGCCCCTGACCTGTTCGCCGCGATCGCGCCCGTCTCGGGGATCTACGAGCCCCCGGCCGGGTGCGCACCAATCCCGATCATCGAGTTCCACGGCAGCGCCGATTCGATGGTGCCCTTCGGCGGCGGGCACATTCTGGTCCTGGGTAACTTCCCCGGCGCCGTTGCCGTGATGGACGAGTGGGCGCGCGTGAACGGATGCAGCGGCGCACCGCAGATCGAGCAAGTCACGCCGCACGTACGCCGCGCGACCTACCAAGGCTGCAAGGCGGCTACCGTCCAGTACCTCACGGACGCCGGCCACACCTGGCCCGGGAGTCCGGTCAGGGAGGGCGACAAGACCACCCCCGCCGACCTGCCGGCGTCTCAGCTGATCTGGGAATTCTTCAAGGCGAACCCCAAGCCTTGACGTTCTGACGGGCGGCCCCGCGAGGCCCTGGCCGTGAAGATACTCGCCGAGGTCGGCTCGTCTAGATGTGCCCCGACGTGCCTGTTGCCGCGTGCGGCGGGCGTCGTGGCGGCGCCGATAAACGGCGAAGGCCGACCCTATGGTCGCGGGCTCACGAGCGTCCGCTTCGCCGCCTCGCCAAGGGCTGCTTGGGGTCGCTTGCATAGGGGTCGGGGTCTGCCGTACGAGCCGCAAGAAGCGGTCGCTCATGTGCGGCAGCCGGGTCAATGTCCGGTCATGCATCTGAAGCGGACGGAGTTGACCAAGACCCGGGTGTCGGCTGGCCGAGAAGCAGGAATCCGCGGCTGCCCCGATGGACTTGGTTTGGTGGCTCCAAGCACCGGAGACCTGCTTCCCCTCAACGTCCGGTAGACCCAAAGTACCGGTCCCATGGCACCCCGAAGTCGCGTGGGACGAGGCATGCTCAGCCCCGCCCTCCCTAGAGCTTCCCCGCATCAGGCATTCCACACGGTACTCGGACTGTTGCTCGGAGAATTGACATTACCTCCCTTCCGACACGCGAGCCCCATAGTTGTGAACGCAAAGGGCGCGTATGGTCGTGTCCTCAGGGATTCAGTCGCGCATCGACTCCAATACGCCGTTCTCAGCGAGCAATGGCCCTAGCGTGCCGATGATGTCCCATCCTCCCGTCTCGCCCTTGGGCCCGCAATGTAGTAGCGGCCATGGAGTCCAGTCAGCAAGAAACGCAATCATCCGGCTCTCTGGCGGCTTCTCCGGAAGTGGCTGTGGGAGGATTCGGTTTGCGACTTCCTTGAAGTTACGGTACTCGGCGGATTGTGCAGGGCATAGCAGGAGCAGGCGGTTGGGTCGATTCAGCGACACCAGTTTTTCGAGCTCCCAATTGAATCCTCCTGCGCTAGAAGGCAACCTTGCCCAAACCACGGTCAGCACAGCGTCGTGAATCCAGCGGTCAATCGTCTCCTTCCATTGACTGTCTGCAACGCGAAGCCGCGATGCTCCAAAGCCGGGCAACTCCGCTACCGGCGGTTCGAGTGCCACAAATGGCCCAATTCGGTTCATCGCCGCGGCAAACCCCATCTGCATCTCGTCCGGAGTGAGAAATCCGAAGTGGTCGTGCAGCAACTCTCGTGAATTGATCAGATAGTCGGCGACACCACGCGGATCCGAAGCAAAGGCGCGCAGAAAGACGACCGGCGGTCTGTGGTCTGTCTCAAACGCTTCCTTTGCCGTGCGCAGGCCCATGCGCCGTCCACGGGTCAGCAGTTCGAGCCCGCCGACGATCGACGCACAAGCCGCGACTGCCCACAGAGTACCGTTGGACGGGTCAGTCAGCGAGACAGCCAGCGCTACTGCAAATCCGAGACTTGCCAGCACCGTGCCCCAAGTGCGTTGGTTGCGACCGCGGGAGCTGAACGCGACACCGCGCCACACGGCGGGACCGAGCTTACGATTAGCGTGGCTCAAGCTATCAAGGTTCCTCAAGAGTGCCGAGTTCTCCCCCGTTTTCGCGCGGCCTCGGCTCGCCGCTCGTGCTCATCGATCCAGTTCTCGGTAAGCCGATCTAGCTCGTCCAATTGCTCCTGAGAAGAGGCGGGTGGGGCGAATTCCATCTCGAGCCATCCGATCAGATGCGTTTCGATCAGCTCGAGCGGAAACTCTGGGCAGCCCGCGTGAATGCGTTGCACGGACTCGGTAATCGAAAGCCGTTTCCCATCTTCCCAGATGATCTTGCGATTCTTGGCGTTGACATCGACCTTCTCTAGCAACATCCACACAGCATCCAACACTTCACTGGAAAGCTCCCCTTCGGCAGAGTCCATCGAGCCGGCAAGGCCTTCGAGGAAAGGATCGTCCTCGAAGGGATGTTTGTCATGCTGCTTGCCCATCAAGTAAGCATAGCACTGCTGGGTCAGCGCCCGCGCGCCAGTTTCATCTTCAGGCGACTGTGCTCAATGCCCAAGGCGATCCATTCTGCGCTCAGGGCCTTGAAGCGCTTGTAGTTGGCGATCTGGCGGCGCACATCGCGCAGGCTCTCGCGTGCAATGTATTCGGTGCGGCTCTTCATCTCCCGTGTATAGCTGAGCTGGTAGTAGGCCCCGCTTTGGCTCTCGGGATCTTTGTACTGGCGCGTTAGCGAGCCCGGCCGCATCTCATCGATTGCCGCCAGTTCTGCCTTGATCCTGTCAATGCGCTTTTGGATCTGCGCGAGTCGTTTTGTTGTCACACGGATAGCATACACATGCTATACCATATTGACAACTACCGACGGGAGGAGGCGATGTCGCTGTGGATGGCCTGGTGGGACGCAATTCGGTTGCTGCGCCCGGCGTTCTCGCGCCTGCGCAGCTTCATGTGGTTCGCCACGGCCGTGGCAGGCTTGACGGTGCGCACCGAGCTGCTGGGGGTGACCAGCATCGTGCGGGCGCTGAAGCTAACGCCTCGCTTCTACAACAAGCTGCTCGATAGCTTTCATAGCAGCGCCGTGCAGCTCGATCGGCTCTCGGCGCTGTGGACACAGGCGGTGCTGCACTTGTTGCCTGAGCCGCTGCGCATCAACGGCCGGCGCGTCCTGGTCGGCGACGGCATCAAGGCACCCAAGTGCGGCAAGAAGATGCCCGGCGTGAAGCTGCTGCATCAACAGTCAGAGTCGAACACCAAACCGGAATACATCATGGGGCATTCGTTGCAGGCGGTGAGCGTGCTGGTACAGGCCGCTCAGAGTGTCTTCGCGCTACCGCTGGCCGTACGCATCCACGAAGGTCTGGTGTGGACCAATCGCGATCGGCGTACCCTGCTGGACAAAATGCTCGCGCTGCTCGGGATCATCGCGATCCAGGATCCGTTCTACTTCGTGGCCGACGCGTACTACGCGGCCCGCAAAATCGTCAACGGTTTGCTCGATCAGAACAACCACCTGGTCACCCGGGTGAAATCCAATGCAGTCGCCTATGCGCCGTACTTGCAGCCGGGCCCGCGCAAAAGAGGCCGGCCCCGGCTCTACGGCACGAAGCTCAAGCTCAAATCACTGCTGAACGACCCGCAGTCCATGCAATCGGCCGCGAGCCCCGTCTACGGCGAGCACAACGTCACGATCGAGTATCGGCTCAGCGATCTACTGTGGCGTCCGGCCGGCCGGCTGGTGCGCTTCGTGGCGGTCATTCATCCTTCCCGAGGCTCCTGCCTGTTGATGTGCACGGACACCTCCTTGAGCGCCATCGAGATCATTCGCCTCTACGGGCTGCGCTTCAAGATCGAACACAGCTTCAAACAGGCTGTACGTCTGATCGGTGCGTTCGCCTACCATTTCTGGATGCAAGACATGAAGCCGCTTCGCCGCCGCAACGGTAATCAACATCTTCATCGCGAGTCGCTCGACTACCGCAACGCCATCAAGCGCAAGATCCACGCCTATCATGTGTTCATCCAGGCCGGCGTCGTCTGTCAGGGATTGCTTCAGTACCTGGCAGTCGCCTTTCCCAAGTCCGTCTGGAACTGCTTCGGCTCTTGGCTGCGAACTATTCGCCCCGGCATCCCTCCATCTGAGTTCGTTGTCGCCAATGCGCTACGCCAGAGCTTGCCCGAATTTCTCTTGAATGCCGTCCAATGCAATTTCCTCGCGAAATTCATCGTCGAAAGGCAAGACCCCGGTAACGTAGAGATGTTCCGATTGGCCTCATGAGGTCAGTCCCGGGGACAAACTCGGGACTCTTGAGAAGGTTCCTAATCCCGAATTCATCATCGCGAGCCCGAATATTGCACCTCGATGTCATAAAAGGGGTCGGCGCAACCGTGCCAAGCCACATAGAATCTGGTTGTCGAAGCCGATTCAGCGGAGACTGCGCCGATGCCAAATTGTACCGCGCTGTCGCAGCTGTTTCCGAGCCTGGGACGGCGCAAGATCGACGTTCGATTCGACGGCGGCGATGTGAGCTTCGATGCTGGCGTGTTGCTGCTGCGCCAGGTCGACCGCAAGCTGGGCCTGTTGAAGGCCGTGGCCCAGGTGCTGCCTGATCCGGCGCAATCCCTTCCTGATCACCCACACCACGGAGCAGTTGCTGCGCCAGCGCGTGTTCGGGCTGTGCCAGGGCTGCGAGGATCTGAACGACCACGACCGGCTGCGCCAGGATCTGGCGCTGCAAACGGCACTGGAGAAGAAGCACGAAGCGGCCTCCAGCCCGACGCTGTGCCGCTTCGAGAACCGCGCCGACTGGGCGGCGGCGCTGGCCAGCACCCACCGCATCCTGATCGACCAGTTCATCGCCTGCTTCGATCGGACGCCTGAGGAGCTGGTGTTCGACTTCGACGCCACCGACGATCCCGTGCACGGCCAGCAGGAACGCCGGCACTTCAGCGGCTACCACGACCACTACGACCACTACTGCTTCCTGCCGCTGTACGTGTTCTGCGCCGAGCAGCTGCTGGTGGCCTACCTGCGTCCGGCCAAGCGCGACGCGGCGCTGCACGCGGCGGCGATCCTCAAGCTGCTGGTCAAACGGCTGCGCCAGGCCCTGGCCCGGGGTGAGGATCATCTTCCGGGGGATAGCGGTTTCTGCCGCCCGCTGCTGCTGTCCGGGTGCGAGCGCAATCACGTCCATTACGTGGTCGGGGGGATGGCCAGGAACGCGCGCCTGCTCGCCCACTCCGCAGCACTGCGACAGACTTGCCGTTCGTGAATGAATTGTTTTGCTGCATCGACAGCGTTGCACGATGTGCTCAAGCGTCTTGCCGACGGGCAGGTGCGACTGTGTCTCCCCGAGCGCCGGCAGCGCACGACATCGACGTCATCACCGAGCAGGTGCGTCGCCGGGTGCTGCGCTGGTTCGCCCGCTGCGACTTGCTTGACCGTGACGATGCTCGAGGCAGGCTCACCTGAGCCAGCGTCGGCTTTGCGCGCGAGGCCTCGGTGCGCTTCGCCGGCCCCGACCGGGCCGGGCTGGCGCGCCTGCTGGCGAATGGCGTTCGCCTAATGAACGACAGCTCGATCAACCTTTGCAGACGCTCGCGAATCCCGGGTCAATGACAGCAAATGGCCGGGAGCCGCGGTTCCGAATATTTCCCGAAAGCCGCCGATGGAAAATTTGGGAACGGCGAAGGTCGGCTTTCTGGCACTACCCGGAAGGGCAGCGTCCGGCCAGGATCCGACATTGGCGACCGCCGAAATACCCCGAAACGAACGTCAGGAGTACCCCAGACAGTGGACGTTCGCGAGTGCACGGTCTAATCCCCCTCGGCAATAGGCGGCACCAGCCTCTTAGCCAATTCCGTCGCTCTAAGCGCCGGACGTTGGCCCGGCTGCCGCTCATGAACGGCATCTTTTCACAGCTCACTCTGCAGCGCCCCAGACCGGCCGGTCGACTTCGGTGTCAGCGCTCGTCAGTTTCCTGGCGTTGAGCAGTTAGCCGGGAACGTCAGCGGTCCAGTAGGTGATCGGCCATTGCTGCACCGCGAGTACTGCCAGTGGGCCTTGGCCTACCTTCGACGAGTGTCTGTCTCTCAGTAGCAACTCGTGATTCGGTCCAGGTACATCCGGCAGTTGCGAATTCCCCCTGATCCCAACGCCTCGGTGTTCGTGGATCTGGATTGCCTTCGAGATGCCGATTCGCATGATGAACGGTCCGCACGGATGCCCGGGGACTACCTGCGGGAGCGGAAGAAGAGAACCTTGCCAATTTCCGTGCTTACGATGTAGCAGAGGACGATGAGGAACAGCAGGAGGAGCAGTTGTGCTGGTAGAGGCACCAATGCGAATGCCGACGCAAGGGGCCCGATATAGGGCAGTACCACCGCGACCGCCGCGACCGCCATTGTTGCCCACAGCAGCAGTCCGGCCGGTGTACTGCGCAATACGGGCCTTTCGGTGCGGAGCACGAGCAGGACAGCGAGTTCGGTCAGCAGTGACACGACGAACCATGCGGTCTGAAAGGTGGCCTCGTCAGCATCGAAGAACTTCAGCAGGACGAGGAAGGTCAGCAGGTCGAACAAACTGCTGATGAGCCCGAACACGATCATGAAGCGCCGCACTTCGTTGATGTTCCAGCGCTGTACATGGGTGATGTGGTCGCGATCGACGCGGTCCGTGGAAATCGCCATGGACGGCAGATCGGACAGGAAATTGTTCAGCAGGATCTGCTTGGCGGCGAGCGGCAGGAAGGGCAACAGGGGCGTGGCGAGCGCCATGCTCACCATGTTCCCGAAATTCGCGCTCGTCGTGATGGAGATGTATTTGAGCGTGTTGGCGAAGGTGCGGCGGCCATCTTCGACGCCGGCGCGAAGCACGTCGAGATCCCTGCGCAGCAGTACGACGTCCGCGCTGTCGCGTGCCACATCGACCGCGCCTTCGACCGAGATGCCGACGTCGGCGGCATGAAGTGCGGCCGCGTCGTTGATACCGTCGCCCAGGTAGCCGACAGCATGGCCGGTACGTTGCAGGGCACGAACGATGCGCTCCTTCTGTTGCGGATCGACTTCGACGAAGAGGTCGGTACGTTCGGCCAGATGCCAGAGCGATTCATCACTGAGTCGCGCGATCTGCTCGCCGGTGAGCAGGGCGGAAGGATCGAGACCGATCCCGGCGGCGAGATGGGCGGTGACGAAGCGGTTGTCCCCGCTAATGACTTTGGTGCGGCATCCTAGCTTGGCAAGGTCGCGGATGGCGCGTCCCGCATCAGCCTTCGGCGGGTCGGAGAACAGCAGAAAGCCGACAAGACACATCGACATCTCGTCAACGTGTGTGTAGCTGGCCTGGGCCTGTACCTGCCGGGTTGCCACGGCCAGAACGCGGTAGCCCTCTTCGCCGCATTGGCGGAAATAGGCGTCCGTTCGGGCGCGCTGTGCGTCGCCAAACGGCTGTTCGCTGCCGTCGATGAGTACGCTGGTGCACACGTCGAGCATATGCGTGTACGCCCCCTTCGTGACAATGCGGTGCCGGTCGGGTTCATCACCGCGCTGGGCAAGGACGATCGTCAGCCGTTTGCGGATGAAGTCATAGGGGATCTCGTCGATCTTCGTGCAATCTTCGACGGTCAAACCGTCGCGTTTGCCGTTGGCGACGATCGCGGCATCGAGCGGATTCGGGATCCCGGTTTCGAACGCGGCATTGACCCACCCGAGGCGGCGCACGGATGCCGAGTCGGCCCCGACCGGGTCGACCGCAGCTACCAAGTTGATTACGCCTTCGGTCAGAGTGCCGGTCTTGTCGGTGCACAGTACGTCCATGCTACCGAGGTTCTCAATGGCTTCGAGGCGGCGCACGATCACGCCGCGGCGTGCCAGTGCGCGTGCGCCGTGCGACAGCGTGACACTCACAATTGCAGGAAGCAGTTCGGGCGAGATGCCGACCGCGAGCGCGACGGCGTAAAGCAGGGATTCGATCGCCGGCCGCCCGAGTGCGTGATTGACCATCAGCACGAAGACGACCATGACGATCATGATGCGCACGAGCAGGTAGCCAAACTGTCGTACGCCCCGGGCAAATTCCGTTTCCGGCTGCCGCGCCTTGAGCCGCCCTGCGATTCCACCGAATTCGGTCTCGCGTCCGGTTTTCACCACCAGCACGGTGGCTGTGCCGCTGCGCACCGAGGTGCCCAGGAACGCCGAATTCAGGCGGCCCGCAAGCGGCGCGTCCGTCGCGACGACGCCTGCCCGCTTCTCCACCGGGAAGGATTCGCCGGTCAGGCTCGCTTCGGTGACGAGGAAGTCGACCGCATCGAGGATCACCCCGTCGGCCGGGACCATGCTGCCGGCAGCCAGGCGGATAACGTCGCCAGGCACGACATCGCTCGCTGGAATCGTGGCGACGCGTCCGTCGCGCAGCGCTTCCACGGTCAGCGCCAGGCGGCGACGCAGCGCCGTGATCGCGACCGAGGCGCGAAACTCCTGGACGAAGCCGAGCACGGCGCTGCCCAGAATGATCGTCAGGATGATCGCCGCATCCACCCAGTCGCGCACCCACAGCGAGATGCCGGCACCGAAGACCAGGATCAGCACCAGCGGGCTCTCGAACTGGCGCATCAGCAGGGCGGGCCAGGTCGGTTGGCGCTGGTCCTCGACTGCGTTCGGCCCATGGCGCAGCAGCCGTGCGGCCGCATCCTGCGTGCTCAGGCCCTCCGGGCGCGAGCCCAACTCGGCCAGCAGGTCCTCGACCCTGTGGCTCCAGTAGGCCTTGCCGGATTCCACGCCCTGCATTCGGCCACTCCTCTACGAGGTGGAAGGGGACGACGCGCTCAGAGCAGCTTGCACACCACGTAACCGATCACGATCCCGACGATCAGCGCGATCGTCAGGCCGCGGTAGGTCAGCACGTCCTTCGTATAGCCGCGCCGGATCGCGATCAGCGACACGAGGTAGCCGATGGCGTTGAGCAGCCAGACGAAGCCCACGGAGAGGACCTTGGCGATCAATGGGCCGATCACCGGTACCAGGGCGATGACGCCGACGAGCCAGGCGAAGGCATTCGACAGCAGGCCGACGATGAACACGCCGCCGGCGATCAACAAGGCATCGACGTGATAATGCAATCCCAGCCAGACGAAGACCCCGACCGCGATCCACAGTGGCAGCATGAACTTCCATTTGTTCCACCACGGCGCAGCGCGTCGCGCGGGCTCGCGTGGTCCACTGCCTGCTTCCTGTTCGGTCGGTGGCAGGGAGGGAGTACGGTCTTCCATAGATCGTGTCGTTGGCTCCACAGGGATATGGCGGCGGTTTCGCCAAGCATTATCCCGGAGAACGCCGTTGTGGAAAGCGCAGGCGGATGCCTGCGTTGCGCCTCGGCACGTCCGATCATGGATCGAGACGACGTAACCACGCGCCCACCATGCGCACGGAGGACCGTCGCCCCGACGCGCCTGGCGTCCCGGACCGCCGTTCCATTCGGCCGCTGTTGAGAGACCATTGCCCGACAGGCCGACCGGCCGAGATGGCTGCGGTCGTTCCGGATCAGGCTTGCGAGGCTTGCCCGCTCGGCCCCCACCAGCGCGAAAGGCGCTCGCTGAGTATGCGTTCGGGGATTCCCTCATAGTGGGAAACGTCGTTGAACAGGCGCAGGCGGGGGCGAACCTCGCTCATGAAATCGAGTATGTTCAACGCCGCCGGGCTCTGGTCCAGGCGGTCTCGGTAGCCGCGCATGTCGAATCCCAGCAGGCTGCTGATCAGCAGGCGGTTGGTGCCCTTGTGGGACACCACGAGCACGGTGCGATGGCGATGCTGCTCGACGATGCGCCGCATCACCGGAAGGATGCGGTTCAGGACATTGACGCCAGACTCGCCGCCGATCGGCGCGATGGTAAACGGATCTTCCTCCCAAATGGCGTATTCGGTCTGGAAATCCCGTTCGACCTCCGAGCGGCTGCGACCCTCCCAGTGGCCGTAGTCGATCTCGCGCAGGGCCGACTCGGCTATGGGCTGCAACGCGTGGGCGCCGGCCAGGATGCTCGCGGTTTCCATGGTCCGCTGCAAGGGGCTGGCATAGACCGCCTCGATGCGTTCCCCTCTGAGGCGCTGCGCCAGGCTGGCCACCTGCGCGCGGCCCTGCTCCGACAGCGGGACATCGGACGAGCCGGCGAATCGGTCTTCGGCGGTAAGCGATGTTGCGCCGTGGCGGACCAGAAATACTCTCGTTGGCATGCCGTCTCCAGGCTCGATTTCGGACGCGGATCAGTATAGCCGGTCGTCGATCGGCAGGGTTTGCGGCCGCGGACGGCTTCGCAGCCGCAAGACCGTTCTGACGTTTGCACCTGCAGGGGCCGGGTCTCCTCCGCCGCGCGGGCGTTCTTCACGCTACAGCGGGGAGCGCCGCCTCGGGCTGCGGGGCGGGGGACACTGCCGTCAACTGCTCGCGCAACCAGATCTGCGCCGGGTCGGCATGGCTGCGCGCGTGCCAGCCCATGTGCACGGCGAATCCGGCAACCTCACAGGGCGGGCTCAGGACCGTCAGCGTGTCGCCCCAGCGCTGGGCGAGCCGAGCGGGCACGGTGCAAATCATCTCGCTTGCGGCGATCAGCGCCGGTACCACCAGAAAGCTCGTCACCGATACGGCCACGCGGCGGCGGCGCCCCAGCGCCGCCAGCGTTCCATCCGCCGCACCGAGAAAGCCGCCGCCTGTGGGCGAGACCAGCACGTGGTCGAGTGCGCAGAACGTGTCCAGATCGAGCGGCCGCGCCGCAGCGGGGTGATTGCGACCCAGGACGCAGAGAAAGCGTTCCGCATAGAGCAACCGGGTCTTGAGCGACTCGGGCATGGACTGCGGCGTAAGCAGCGCGAGATCCAGTTCGCCCGTGGCGAGCTGCTCTGCCGTTCTGCGACGGTCGGGCAGCAGCAGGGCGAGCCGGGTTTGGGGCGCCACGCGCCGCAGTCGCGTCGCAAGCGGCGCGCACACCACCGTCTGGATCGCGTCGGTCGTGGCGATACGGAAGGTGTTGCTTGCGGTGGCCGGATCGAAGGGCTGGCGCGCGGCAACCAGGGCATTGATCTGCCCGAGCAGCTCGCGCAGCGGCACCTGAAGCTCGATCGCCCGGGCGGTCGGGGTCATGGCGCGCCCTGCCGGCAGCAGCAGCGGGTCGCCGAACAAGGTGCGCAGCTGCTTGAGCTGCGCGGAAAGCGCCGGCTGCGAGAGGGAAAGCCGTTGCGCGGCGCGGGTCACGTTGCACTCCGCCAGCAATACGTCCAGCGAGACGAGCAGGTTCAGGTCGATCCGACTGAGGTCCATGACAATCCGTTTAGCCGATAGCTCATATAACAATAATCCATTTCATGGATTTCGACGGTCCGGCTAGAGTTGAGGCACTGCAACCCCACCGGGAGAAAGTTCATGTCCCTCGCCCAGCAACGCATCCTGATCGTCGGCGGCTCCAATGGCATGGGTCTGGCCGCGGCCCAACGCCTTGCCCGGGCTGGAGCGGACGTGCTGATTGCCGGTCGCTCCCAGGCAAGGCTTGACGCTGCGCTGGCTCGGATTGAAGGGCGTGCCGCGGGATATGTGGCCGATTTCACCGATGCTGCTTCGCTTGCCGCGCTGTTCGAGCGTGTGGGTCGCATCGACCACCTGGTGCTTGCCGCCTCTAGCAACGCGGCGTGGGGGGCATTTTCCGCGACGTCACCCGAAGCGCTGCGCCGGGCCCTGGAGAGCAAGCTGATCGGTTACTGGCAGACGCTGCAGGCTGTGCTGCCGCACATTCGTCGCGATGGCTCCGTCGTCATGCTCACCGGAGCGGCGTCACGCACCGCGCTGCCCGGCACGGCGGGGCTGGCCGCCGTGAACGGCGGCATCACCCAAATGGCCCAGACTCTGGCGAAGGAACTGGCGCCCCTGCGGGTCAATGTCGTCTCGCCGGGCCTCGTGGATACGCCCGCGTACGACCGCCTTCCTGCCGAAGCCAAGGCTGCGATGTTCGATGGCGCGGCCAAGTCGCTGCCGGTCGGCCGCACCGGCACGCCGAGCGACATCGCGCAGGCCATCGAATTCCTGATTGCCAACGGCTTCACCACGGGTGCGCTGCTCGATGTCGATGGCGGCGCCCGCATGGCGGCGTGAGCAATCCAGCGCCCCGCGGTCGGGAAGGCGTTGAGGACGCAACTGCCAGGGAGAACCGGACATGAACACCTTCATCGTTTTCGCCCACCCGGAGCCGAAGAGCTTCAACGGTGCCCTGTTTGAGACCGCTGCGCATGTGCTGGCCGCGGCCGGCCACACCGTGGTGACCGGTGACCTGTACCGCATGGGCTTCAACCCGGTCTCGGACCGCCACAACTTCCTAACCGTCAAGGATCCGGAGTTCCTCAAGCTGCAGATCGAGGAGACCCATGCCAGCGAACACGACGGCTTCGCACCTGAAATCGAGGCTGAGATCCGCAAGATCGAGGCCTGCGACCTGATGATCCTGCAGTTCCCACTGTGGTGGTTCGGCCTGCCGGCGATCCTCAAGGGCTGGGTGGACCGCGTCCTGGCGATGGGGCGTACCTACGGCTACGGCAACATCTACGCAACCGGCAAGTTCCGGGGCAAGCGGGCGCTGCTCTCGCTCACCACCGGCGGTCCGGCCGAGGCCTACCGCAGGGGAGGCTTCAATGGCGACATCGATGCGATCCTGCGGCCCATCCAGCGCGGCATCCTGCAATTCGTCGGATTCGACGTGCTTGCGCCCCAGATCCACTTCGCTCCGGTGCGTGCCAGCGAGGCTCAGCGCGAAACGTGGCTGGCGAATTACGCCCAGCGCCTGAGTGCGATAGCTGGCGAGGCACCGATCGAGGTCGGCGACTACTGAGGCCGGCAGGCATGCGTCGGTAGGTTGCCGGCGTCGATTTCCCCGATCGCTGCCGGCGACGCTATTCCCCGACGCGGTCCTCACGCGCCTTGCCGATTGGACCGGCCGAGCGCCTCCGTGGGGCATGGCGTGGGACCAGGTGCAGACCCTGCGCCACGGCCTGGAGGCCGACGGCAGCAAGGCCGAACGCGAACTGGGGCTCGCATACACGCCGATCCGCCGCGCGGTTGAACAGGCCGTCGCTTCGTTGCGCTGAGCCGGCGCAGTCCGGTGGGTACGCGCAATCCAGTTTCGAGTTCGATCGTTGTCGCGCCAGCGGGCTGTGCTGCACCGGGTATCGCCAGCCGCCACGCAAGAGGGCGGCACCAGCACATCTGCACCGTCCAGCGCCGCGAGCTGCGGCCTGGCTCAGGCGGGATGCCAGACCACGGCCCTTTGGGATCCCACCCAGCGCGCATAATGGCGTGCGAACCGTTCTTCCAACCGATTGCGTTTGACCTTGAAGGTCGGAGTGATCAGATCGTTATCGATCGTCCAGGGCTCGGACATCACGACCAGGCAGCCCAGCCGCTCGTGCGGATCGAGTGTCTCATTGACCTGCTTCAAGTGCGCCTGCAGCGACTGTTCGAGATTCCTGCGCCCGGTCGGGGCCTCGGCCATCTTGGCCGCGTCCGCGGTTAGCACCGCGAGCCCGAGCGGCTGCGCCAGGTTCGCGCCGGTCACGCAGCAGGCTTCCACCGCCGGGTGCATCGCCAGCTTGTCCTCGATCGGCGCCGGCGCCACGTACTTGCCCTTGCTGGTCTTGAAGAGGTTCTTCAGCCGACCGGTGATCGTCAGGTTACCTTCGGGATCGAGCGTACCCTTGTCGCCGGTGCGCAACCACCCATCGTCGGTGAAGGCTTGCCTGGTGAGTTCGGGCTCCCGGTAGTAGCCGAGCATCACGGCACTGCTGTTCATCTGGATCTCGCCGGTGGCCGGATCGATGCGGCTTTGCACGCCCGGGTACGGCAGCCCGACGGTGCCGGGGCGGGGGACGTCGGGCAAGGTGATGTGGCTCACCGCGCAGTTCTCGGTCATGCCATAACCCTCGACGATATTCAGGCCAAGCCTGGCGTACCAGCGCAGCAGCTCGGGGGGCATTGGGGCGGCGCCGCCGCCGGCGTAGCCGCAGCGGTCCAGACCGAGTGCGCCGAGGATCTTCCTGCGCACGATGCCGCGCAGGATCGGGATGCCGAGCAGGCGCTCAAGCCTGTGCGCGGGGATCCTGGCCAATACGCCCTGCTGGAACTTGATCCACAGCCGCGGCACCGTGATGAACACGGTGGGCCGGGCGCGGCGCATGTCGGCGGCAAATGTTTCGAGGCTCTCGGCGAAGTACACGTGCATGCCGGTGGCGAGCAGGCCGTGCTCGACCAGCGTACGTTCGACGACGTGCGACAGCGGCAGATGGGACAGGATGCGGGTGCTGCCGTCGATGGGCATGCGCCCGAGCCCCGCCTCGGCCGCCCAGGCGAAGGTGGCAAAGCTGTGCATCACGCCCTTGGGCGTGCCGGTGGTGCCCGAGGTGTAGACGATGGTGGAAAGTTCGGCGCCCGGCCGCGTGGGGTCGCCCGGCAAGGGCTCGGTTCTGGCGACGATCTCGTCCCAGTTGGGATAGCTCTGTAGGGCATCGTGCGGCGACAGTGGATGACTGATGCACGGCAGTTCGGCGGGGATGCCGGGCTTCATGCGCTCCCAGCCGTCGAGCTTGCCGACGAACAGCAGGCTGCTGCCGCTGTGCTCGAGGATCTGGCGTATCGTTCCTGCCGCGAGCGTGGGGTAGAGCGGTACCGACACAAATCCCGCGAGCCAGATTGCAAAATCGCTGATCAGCCAGTGCGCGGTGTTCTTTGACAGAATGGCGATGCGTGCTTCGGGCGGATATCCCAGGCTCGACAGATAGGCGGCCATGCGCCGTGCCTCGTCGATCACCTGCGCCCAGGTGAACTCGCGTACCTCGCCGCCTCCCACCGGCTGGGTGAGCACGACGCGCTCCGGGTCGATCTTCTCCCAGTAATACAGGCGCTGCAGGGCCAGCGCGTCGTCGGCAACGGCGAAGGTCATTGGATCGCTACCGGTGGGATGTCGGTTTTGGCGAACGCCGGTCTCAATGTGCGCTCATGAACATGGAGGCGTTCCCGAATGGGGATTCAACGCGTTTGCGCCACTGCGTCACCTGCGCTCATCCACGCGGTCACGGCCTGGTTGAATTCCGCCGGCTTTTCGACCATTACCCAGTGCCCGGTGTCGAAGCCGAGCACCTTGCTGCCGGATCTCGCGGCGATCTCTTCGGCCCAGGCCGATGAATGGAACATGAGCGGCTTGCGCTTGCCGTAGATGAAGAGCATCGGGCAGGCCGGAGCGAATGCCTTCGCCTGCCGGTAGCCGCCGAGCGCGCCGGTCCACTGCACGTAGTACGGGTAACCCATCTGCGCACCGACGCACTGCGGGTCGCCCGGGTAACGCAACGCACGCGCCATCGTCTGGGCCATCCAGTCGCCGAACCGTCCGCCGATGCGCCAGGCCAGCGCCAGCCAGACCTGGTAGCCGACGACCATCGCTTTCGCCTTCGGGCTCAACTCTTGCAGATGGCGGCGCGAACCCGCATCGCCGACATCGACACCGATGACGCGCTTGACGCGCTGCGAGTAGCGCATGGCGAACTGGTAGCCGAAGAAGCAGCCCCAGTCGTGCAGCAGCAGGGTGACCTGTTCTCCCGGGCAGGTTTGCTCGACGATGCGGCAAATCGTTTCCACCACTTCGTCAAGGGAGTAGGCCTGCCGCGGCCTGCGTGGATCGAAGCCTGGCAAGGTGAAGCGGACGCATCGGTAATTGTCCCTGAGCGCCGCGACCTGCCGATCCCAAAGCCGATGGGTGTCGGGCCAGCCATGGATCAGCACGACCGCCTCGGGCCCCGTGCCTTCGACGAGCACTTCCATGCTGCCCACGTCCATTCGTCGCCCAGCCGAGCCGGCCGATGAGGCAGGGACAGTCGGACCGGAAATCACCCTGCGGCCGATTCGGCCATGAGCACTGACCCGCGCTCGGCATCCTGCACCGGTGCGAAGCGGTCTTCGGCCACCGCACGCCCCAGCTCGGTGACCAGGTGGTACATCTGCGCGCTCGGACGCGAATCCGTCAGGCGCGTGCCGAGATCCAGCGCTGCGCAGGCGCCGGCCTGCCGAACCAGCGGATCCTGTTGCCGGGCGGCGTAGCGGCTGACGACGAGCATCACGGTGGCCAGCTGTGCACGGCGCGCGAGGTCGAAGGCGAGTGCCTGCCGGTGTGCGATCGCGGCACCGAAGTGGCGCAACGCCGCACTGATCTCCAGGGCCATCGCAGCGAGCAACTCGTGTGCAACACCGGACAACTGCGCCGGATCGGCGCTCAGGCGATGCTGGAAGCGTCCGATCACGTGGCGCAGTTCCTCGCCGACCAACCACGCCGCGTAACTGGCGGCATGGCTGCCGGCGGCCAGCAGTTCCGACGCGCCCGGGTGGTGGCCGGGTGCACCCTCGTGCGGTCTGTCGGTCAGCACGGCCGCGATCGGGGCCAGGTAATGCTCGCCATGTTCGCGCGCCAGCGCGTGGAAGTAACCCAGGGTCAGGATCTCGTTCTCACCCTCGCCGATGGTCGGCATAAGCAAGTCGAACACCAGATCGCCGAAGGCGTTGCCTTCGAGGAACGCACGTACGCTATGGGTCTTCAACAGCACGTCAACGCAGGCCTCCTTCACTGCTTCGGTGCTGAAGACCTTCGCCGTCACGCATTCGAGCTCGCCACGGTAACCCTCCTCGAGCAGGCGCGCCACCCAGGCCGTCATCGCATCGCAGGCGACGATGCGCCCTGCCAGCCAGCCCAGGCGGCGCTGCACGAGCTCGCGGGAGCCGATCAAGGCACCGAAGGTCTGCCGCTGCTGCACCCAGGGAATGAGGCTACCCGCGATGATGCGCAGCTGCGCGGCGGCGTTGGCGCACATGGCGAGGCGCCCATGGTTCAGCGCGCAATAGGCGATCGAACGCCCGTCGCCATGTGCGGGGCGAAGGACGTTCGCGGCAGGCACCGGAAGGTTGTCGAATACGAGCCCGACGTTCTTGATATGGGCGAGCGCTTTCAAGCGATAGGTGAGCGTGTGGAAGCGCTCATCTTCCTGCTGCGGCAGCTCGATTATCACCACTTCATGCCTGCCATCGATCAGGCACAGCACGCCGACCGTTCGTCCGGGGCCGGCATTGCTGATGTAGAGTTTTTCTCCGGACACGAAGAGCCAATCCCCCTCGCGCCGGGCCACGGTGCGGATGCCTCCCCAATCGCTCCCCGCGCCTCGCTCCGTGACCGCAAAGGCGCCCAGGCGCTGCCCCGCGGCCAGTGGGGGAAGCAGGCGCTCCTTCTGCTCGGCTGTGCCGAATGCTTCCAACAGAAAGGCCGGCCCGATGCATGCCTGAATCGACATCATCCCCGCTACCCACGGATCGACTACCGCCATCTCGGTCATGAACTGCGCAAGCGCCCGGATGTTGGCCCCTGCGCCGCCGTATGTGGGGCTGGCGCGCAGACCCCAATACCCGGCTTGCGCGAGGTCGGCGACGAGCGCGGGCGCGATGATGCCATCGGGTCCATACCGCGTTCCGGCCTGCTTGTACCGACGGACGGCAGCCAGGCTGCGGTCCATCACGGCACGCACGGAACCTGGAAGATCCGGTGGTGAGCTGTCGAACGCCTCGACCCCGCCGTGCCTCCAGATCGCCTGGTGAACAGGACTGCTTTCGACCTTCCAGCGCTCTTCCATTTCGACCTCCGCGGTGACGATGCCGAGCTTGTGGTCCCGATCACCCGACTAGACCAGACTGCCCCGCCAGCTGTGCCGCTTACGCGCCCGTAGCGCCCGCGCCGCGCCACACTGTCGGTTGCCCGAACGATCGAGCTGATCAGCTTCCGCGTGCTTGAGTCTTAATGTTCAGCCCGAACCACCTCCGACTAAGAAGCAACACTATGCCGGCTGTTTGAGACTGTCATTGACGCTTCGCAGGAAAGGCAGTCGTCTCCGGCTCGCTGGCTTCGCCGAACTCACCCTTGTCATCGGCGCCCATGTCGCGACTGGGTACGAAGGTCGAACCTCAGCGACAGCTTGCGCGGCGAATCCGCGGTCAGGCGGGGCGTGGGACGACCTCGCCGACCGCTGTTGGCGAACTCCAGTGAAGGTCCGGTACAGGGAGATCAGCAGGTTCTGTTGTCGCAGACCGTCGGCTACCCCATGTCCCGCGGGGCGCAATGACGCAGGGATGGGGCGGCCGACTCAGTTGTCCGAGACAGCCGCCGGCGCGCGCCCCTTGACCAGGAAGACGCGCATCGGCCCCTTGCCCTTGACCGTAATCTCGCCGCGATCCTCGCACACGAACTCGGGCGGCAGAAGCGCGCGGGTGGCCTCGCTGATCTGGATCCCGCCGGAGATGCCCTGCGACTCCATGCGTGCGGCAATATTCACAGTGTCCCCCCACAGGTCGTAGATGAAGCGCTTCTTGCCGATCACCCCGGCAACTACCGCGCCGGAATTGATGCCGATGCGGATTTCCAGCCCCGGAAACTCCTTGATCGCCGCCTGCATGCGCAAGGCCAGCTCTGTAACCGCCACTGCGTGATCGGGACGCGGCTCGGGGATGCCCGCGGCAACCATGTAGGCGTCGCCGATGGTCTTGATCTTTTCCAGCCCGGCCTGCTCGGTGAGGTCGTCGAAGCGCGAGAAGATGGCGTCCAGCAGATGGACCACGTTGGGCACCGACTCGGCCAGGTTCGTATAACCCACGATGTCGGCGAACAGCACGCTGCAGGCGCCGAACGCGTCGGCGAAGGTGCGTCCTTCCCGCCGCAGGCGCTGGCTGATCTTCGGCGGCAGCATGTTCTCCAGCAGCGCTTCGAGCCGGGCGTTGGCGTTGGCGAGCTGCCGGTCGGCCTCGGCCAGATCGGCAAGAAAAAGCCGGGCCACCAGCACGAGGGAAACGAAGTTGGCGAAGAACAGGATCCAGCGCCCGGTCCGCTGCTCATCCGGGCTGTAGGCAAGGCCCAGAGGCGGCAGCGTCACCACGCCGAGTTCTACGGAAACGAAAATCGCCAGGCAGACGCCTGCATAGATCCGCTGCCCGCGCTCGCTGTGCTCGAAGAAGAGCAGGTATGCGCCTAAGGTCAAGGGCAGCAGATGGAAGTGGCTCATGCTGCGGAACGGGCCCGACACGCCCTCCAGCGCAATCAGGCCGACCACCGCCGGAACGACGATCCAGAAATAGGCATGACTGGCCAGTCCGAGCCGGCCGCGCGACACGGAGAACCACACGAAGGCCGCCCCGCAGAACGAGACGCCTTGCAGCGTCAGTGTCGCCCAATCGCCTCGTGCCAGGGCGACAGCACTCCAGGCGACCGCATAGGCGAGTAGAAATACCGCGCCGGTGCGCAGCAGGCGCTCAGCCCGACCGCGGCGGTACAGACGAAACTCCACATCCGTGTAGACGAAATCGCCGGCAGCGCTTCGTTCGGTCACAGCCCCCCCGAGTCCCAGCGGCCGGCTGTCAGAGGCCGGCCCCGCTCATGCGGCCAGAATTCTACGGTGATTCGTTGCGCACGGGGCCGCCGGCCGCACGGCCACGCGGTTCGCTTTGTGGTTTAATCCGCCTTCCGCCGCGCGCCCTGGCGCCGACCCGTTTCGATCAAGATGACGACCCCGCTGCCGACCTACATCCTGACCCTTTCCTGCCCTGATCGCACCGGCATCGTCTTCAGCGTCTCGGGATTTCTGCTGGAGCGTGGCGGCAACATCATCGATTCCGCCCAGTTCAACGACCCCGAGACCGGCCTGTTCTTCATGCGCGTGCTGTTCTCCATCAGCCGGCCGGATGTCGATATCGCGGCTCTGCGCGGGCAGTTCGAGGAACTGGGGCAGCGCTTCGCCATGGCCTGGCAGATCCACGATGCGACGGTGCGGCCCAAGGTGATGATCCTGGTGTCGCAGCACGGCCACTGCCTCAACGACCTGCTCTACCGCTACCGCGCCGGCTACCTGAAGATGGAGATCCCGGCCATCGTCTCCAATCACATGGACTTCTACCAGCTGGCGGCGTCCTACAACATCCCGTTCTTCCATCTGCCGGTGACGAAGGAAACCAAGGCGCAGCAGGAGGCCAAGCTGATCGAAATCGTGCGCGAGAAGAACGTGGACCTGGTGGTGCTGGCGCGCTACATGCAGATCCTGTCGGCGGACGTGTGCCGTGAACTGCGGGGCCGCGCCATGAACATCCACCACAGCTTCCTGCCCAGTTTCAAGGGCGCGCGGCCCTACGCGCAGGCGCACCAGCGCGGCGTGAAGCTGATCGGCGCCACCGCCCACTTCGTGACCACCGACCTCGACGAGGGACCGATCATCGAGCAGGACGTGGCGCGGGTCGACCATTCCATGGACCCGGACACCATCGCCGCCATCGGCCGCGACGTGGAATGCGTGGTGCTGGCGCGCGCAGTGAAATGGCATACCGAGCACCGCATCATGCTCAACGGTCGCAAGACCGTCATCTTCCGCTGAACAGGGGCGCCGAGCCGGGGGCGCTGCGCGTCCTCTACAGCCGCAGGCCGCGCGGCTTGCGCCCGGCGCGGGCGAACAAGGCATCGTTGACGGGATTGGGAAGCAGGCGCAGCAGCCTGGCGACGATCGCCATCTGCCACGGCACCACGGCGTAACTGGCGCCGCGGTCGATGGCGCGGGCGATGCGGCGCGCCGCTTCGTCCGCCTTGAGCAGGAACGGCATGGGGTAGCGATTCACCGCCGTCATCGGCGTTTCGATATATCCGGGACAGATGGTAGACACCCGGATGCCGCTGCCGCGCAGTTCGACGCGCAGGCTCTCCAGATAGTTGATGGCCGCCGCCTTCGATGCGCTGTAGGCGCCGGCACCCGGCACGCCGCGGATGCCGGCCACGGAAGCGATGCCGGCCAGCGTGCCGTGCTGCGCGGCACGCATCGGCGCGACGAACGGCTGGAACGTCGCTGCCATGCCGAACACATTGACCTGAAACACGCGTGCGAACGCCGGGAGGTCTTCCGCGTGCTCGGTGAGGGTGCCCACGGAGATCCCGGCATTGGCGATGACGATGTCCGGCACGCCGGCGCGAGCGATGAAGTCGCCGGCCGCCGCCGCCACGGCGCCCTGGTCCGTGACATCGATCGGGTAGCGAAGATGAGATCCCGGCAGGCTGGCGGCCAAGGATTCGAGCAAATCCGGGCGGCGTGCCGCGAGACCAAGCCGGGCTCCGCCCGCGGCGTAATGGGCCGCTAGCGCCGCGCCCAGGCCGCTCGACGCGCCGGTGAGGAAGACCCGCTGCGGGCGGGCGGACACGCGGGGCGCCGCGGCTTACTTCTTCTTGCGTTCGGAGCGCGCCTTCTGAATCAGCTCGTCGGTTGCCGCCAGCATGGCCTCGTGACTGCCGGTGAGCGAGCCCGAGGTCATGTACTTGCCGTCGATGATCAGCGCCGGCACGCCCTGGATCTTGGACTGTCGCGTGAGCTGCTCGGCACGCTTGACCTTGGTCTGCACGTTGAACGAGTTGTAGGCTTCGACGAACTTCTTGCGGTCGATGCCTTTGCTCGCCATCCAGTCGAACAGTCCCGCTTCCTCGCTGAGATTGGCGCGCCCGACATGCATGGCCTCGAACACGTCGCCGTGCAAGCGCTGCAACTGGCCGAGGCTATCGAGGGCATAGTAGGTCTTGGCGCCGGGCACCCACGACTCGCGGAAGATGGCCGGAACGCGCCGGAACTCGACGTCCTTGGGCAGGGTCTTGAGCCACTTGCCGATGAGCGGTTCCAGATCGAAGCAGTGCGGGCAACCGTACCAGAAGAACTCCGTCACCTCGATCTTGTCTCCGGTCTCCACCGCCAGCGGCTGTGCCAGGGCAACGTATTCCTTGCCCGCAGTCACGGCCGCCACGAGCGGACCGGCCAGCCCCAACAGGGCCAAGCCGCCGACCCCCAAACCCACGAACTTTCTTCGATCCATATTCCGTCCTCTCCATTGTTGCGCGCCTCAGTTCGACGCGCCGTCCTTCGCTTTGACCAACCGTGCCTGGATACCGTTCTCCGCCAGCAGGGACCGGGCGCGGTTCATCTCCTCGGGCTTCTTGAAGGGCCCGATGCGCACGCGGTGCAAGGTTCCCTTTTCCGGGATGTTCACCGGCTGCACGCTGGCGTCCAATCCCAATAACGCAAGCTTCGCCCTCAGGTTGTCCGCGTCTTCGGGTTTTTGAAATGAACCGGCCTGCAGGAACAGAATCTCGGTCGGAGCGCTTTCCACCCGTTCCGTCTTCTCCGCTGGTGCGGGGGCCGGGGCTGCTTCCTCGCCGCTGGGCAGCATCTTGTAGAAATCGAAGCGCGGGCGCTCCATCGGCTTGTCGCCGGGCTTGCCCGGCAGCGGCGCCGGCGCCGCCTCCACCGCGGCACCATTTTCCGCAGGCGTCCCGTGTTCCGCCTTCTCGCCGGCGGGCTTGAGCCCCTTGTTCTGGAACGGCAGCGGCGTCTTGTTCAGAAACCACGCCACCCCGAGCGCGATGAGCACGCCGAGTACCAGGCCGATGAGCACGCCGATCACCGTGCTGCCGTGGCCGCGCCGTTGCCGGCGCGTGGATCGAGGTTTGGTTGTACGAGCCAAGGCAGGCGTTCTTTACATGGATTCGGGGGCGCTGACACCGAGGAGCTGAAGGCCGTTGCGCAGCACCTGCCGCACCGCGGCCGCCAGTGCCAGCCGGGCATGGCGCAGCGCCGGATCGTCCACCAGGATGCGCTCGGCATTGTAGTAACTGTGGAATTCGCCCGCCAGCTCCTTCAGGTAGAACGCCACCTGATGCGGGGCGAACTCCTGGGCCGCAGCTTCGATGACATCGGGAAATTCCGTCAGGTGCGCACACAGGGCCAATTCCCGCTCCGACGTCAGGGGCGAGAGCTCGGCGCCGGACAAGTTGGACACCCTGCCGCCCCACTGATGGAGCACCGAACAGACGCGGGCATGGGCGTACTGCACGTAGTAAACCGGGTTGTCCGCACTCTGGGACTTGGCCAGATCGAGATCGAAATCCAGGTGCTGGTCCGACTTGCGCAGTACGTAGAAGAAGCGCGCGGCGTCGTTGCCCACTTCCTCGCGTAGTTCGACGCAGTGTCACGAACTCTCCGGCGCGGGTGGACATGGACGTCTTCTGGCCGTCGCGGTAGAGCACGGCGAACTGCACCAGCGCGACCTCCAGTCTGGCGGCGTCGAGACCCAGCGCCTGCAGCGCGCCCTTGACGCGCGGGATGTAACCGTGGTGGTCGGCGCCCCAGATGTCGATGATGCGGTCGAAACCGCGCTCGTATTTGTTGAGGTGATAGGCGATGTCGGAGGCGAAGTAGGTATATTGCCCGTTCTCGCGCTTGATCACGCGATCCTTCTCGTCGCCGAAGGCGGAGGAGCGGAACCACTTGGCGCCGTCCTGGGCGTAGGCGTGGCCGTGCCTTTCCAGCTGGGCCACGGCGCGATCGATCAGACCGGTGTCGAACAGCGATCTCTCCGAGAACCAGTGGTCGAAATGCACGCCGAATTCGGCGAGATCCTCGCGGCAGTCGGCGAGCTGTTCCGACAGTGCATGCTGATGGATGTAGGCGAAGTCGTCGCCGAGCAGCTCCTTGGCATTGGTGATGAGCGCATCGAGGTGCTCCTCGCGCGCCCGGTCCGCTTCGGCATCCTTGCGCTCGGCAGGCGGCAGCGGCGGCACTCCCGACAGGACCGCCTCGCCGAAGCGGACGTAGCGATCGCCGTGAGCGTCCCGGATCTGGCGTGCCATGCCCCGCACATAGTCACCCTGGTAGGCGTTGGGCGGAAAGGCAAGGTTGACGCTGAACAGTTCCAGATAGCGCAGCCAGGTGGACAGCGCCAGGATGTCCATCTGCCTGCCGGCGTCGTTGATATAGAACTCGCGCGTGACTTGATAGCCGGCGAAATCGAGCAGGTTCGCCAAGCTCGCGCCGTAGGCGGCGCCGCGACCATGGCCGACATGCAGCGGCCCGGTGGGATTGGCGGATACAAACTCCACCTGCATCGTCTTGCCGCTGCCGAGCCGGCCGCGGCCGTAGTCGTAACCGCGCTCGCAGACGCTGCGTACGACCACTTGCTTGGCGGCATCGGTCAGGAACAGATTGATGAAACCGGCACCGGCGACCTCGGCCTTCGCCACCCAGTCCGAAACCGGCATCTCGGCAACGATGCGGTTCGCAATTTCGCGCGGACTGAGCTTGAGCGGCTTGGCGAGCTGCAGTGCAAGATTGGCGGCGTAGTCGCCATGGGCCGCCTGTTTCGGCCGCTCCAGCAGGATCACCGCATCCTCGTGCTCGGGCGCGACGACGGACAGGGCCTGTCGCAACAACCCTGCCACCGTACTCTTGAGATCGACAACCATCGCAGCGTGAGCCGTTCAAAAAAGGGGCATTATACCGGAGCCGGCCCGCACGCCGCCTTCACCGGCGCCATGAATCTGTGTAAATTCACTCCTTTGCCCGCCCTCCCCCGCTTCCCTTGCGCCTGCTCCGACTGCTCAAAATCGCCACCGTCGGCATACGGTATGGCCTCGACCAACTGATCCTGGAGCACGAGCCGAGCGGCCGCCTTGCGCGGCTGGTCAATGCCCTGTTCTTCTGGCGCCGGCTGGATGCGCCCCGCGCCGTGCGGCTGCGCCAGGCGCTGGAAGCGCTGGGCCCGATCTTCGTCAAGTTCGGCCAGGTGCTTTCCACACGGCGCGACCTCCTGCCTGCCGACATCGCCGACGAACTGGCCAAGCTGCAGGACCAGGTTCCGCCTTTTCCCTCCCAGTTGGCGCTAGCCGAACTGGAAAAGGTATACGGCAAGCCGGTGAGCGCGGTCTTCAAGTCCTTCTCCGCGGAACCGGTTGCGAGCGCTTCGGTGGCCCAGGTGCACTTCGCCACGCTGCCCGATGGGACCGAAGTCGCGGTCAAGATCCTGCGGCCAGGCATTACCGGAGTGATCGTCAACGACGTGGCGCTGATCGATACGGCGGCGGGCATCGTCGAAACGGTCTGGTCGGACGGCAAGCGCTTCAAGCCGCGCGAGGTGGTGGCCGAGTTCGCCAAACATCTGAACGACGAACTGGACTTGATGCGCGAAGCGTCCAACGCGTCGCAACTGCGGCGCAATTTTCTCCATTCGCCGCTGCTCGCCGTGCCGGAGGTGCACTGGGACTATTGTTCGAGTTCGGTCATGGTGATGCAGCGCATGTACGGCACCCCGATCAGCCAGGTGGACCGGCTGCGCGCCCAGGGCGTGGACATCCCCACCCTCGCCCGCGCCGGGGTCGAGATCTTCTTCACCCAGGTGTTCCGCGACGGCTTCTTCCACGCCGACATGCATCCCGGCAACATATTCGTGACCAATACCGGCCAGTACGTGGCGCTCGATTTCGGCATCATGGGCACGCTCACGGATGTGGACAAGAACTATCTGGCGCAGAACTTCCTGGCTTTCTTCCAGCGCGATTACAAGCGCGTCGCCCAGGCTCACATCGATGCCGGCTGGGTGCCGAAGGATACCCGGGTGGACGAGTTCGAGTCTGCCATCCGCGCCGTGTGCGAGCCGATTTTCGACAAGCCGCTGAAGGAAATATCGTTCGGCAAGACGCTGCTGCGGCTGTTCCAGGCCTCGCGCCGCTTCAATGTCGAAATCCAGCCGCAACTGGTGCTGCTGCAAAAGACGCTGCTCAACATCGAAGGCCTGGGACGCCAACTGGACCCCGACCTCGACCTGTGGAAGACCGCCAAGCCGTTCCTGGAACGTTGGATGGCGCAGCAGATCGGCGTCGCCGGACTGCTGCGGAATCTCGCCATGGAAGCGCCGGGGTGGGCCAACTCGCTGCCGGAAGTGCCGCGCCTGCTGCACCGGGTTCTGACGGAGCGCAGCGGCATGCAGACCGGTGAAGACCTGACCCGGTTGCTGGCGGAACAGAAGCGGACCTCGCGGTTGCTGCTGCTCGCGGTCGGCCTGCTGCTGGCCATCGCACTGGTGCAGGTGCTCGCGCTGCGGGCCTAGTTCGAAGAGACGGGGCGCACAGCGAGCGATCGCGCCGCAGAAAAAAAGGCGGCCCGGCAAAGGCTCCCCGTTTTGCCGGGCCGTGTCCGCCAACAGTCGGAGGTTTGGCGGGACATCAGTCGGCAGCGCAGCATGTCCAGTGCTGTTGCTGCCGCATCAAATCTGTACAGCATTTCCGATACCGGATCGCTCCGACGCTCTGCGCACGGGCGGCTCGTCCTGCAACCGCGTCAAACGCAAAATCGATCCCTAGCCCGTCTATGCATTCCCCGTGCCAGGCAGCTCACGCTGCAATTTGAACGTATCTTATTGATTACGCTAATCATCGGCGAAAGTTGCGGCGATCCGTCGAATCCATCAAGGCGACGCGGGGCAAATGCCCCACCCACTTGGGTCAAATCACCTTCCGGTCGCGCCCACTTGTTCATTAATTCGGTTCATCAATGCGCCTGCGACAGCCCGAACTTCTCGATGCGGTAACGCAACGTGTCGCGCGACAATCCCAGGAGCTTCGCGGCGCGCGTCACGTTCCAATCCGTCTTCTGCAATGCCTTGAGCAGCAGGCCGCGTTCGACGTCCTCCAACTGGATGCCTTCCCCCGGAATCTCGTAGCTGACGCTGGCGTCGTATTCCTCCTGCTTTTCCCGCTCCTCGGACTGGAGCCCAAGGGGTGCGCAGAGATTCATCTGCTCCGCGTCGATCACCTCGCCCCGGGACAGCAGCACCGCCTGCTCGATCACGTTGCGCAGCTCGCGCACGTTGCCCGACCAGCGGTGGTTCGCCAGCAGCCGCTCCGCCGCCGGAGTGAAGCTGAGGCCGGCTCGTCCGTAGCGGCTGCCGTGAATTTTGAGAAAGTGCCGCGCCAGCAGCAGGATGTCGCCGTTGCGCTCGCGCAGGGGCGGAACGTTCAGGTGGACGATGCGCAGGCGGAAGAACAGGTCGGAGCGGAATTTGCCTTCGCGCACCAGACGTTCCAGCGGACGGTGGGTGGCGGCGACGATGCGCACATTGACCTTCTGATCGCGCAGGCTGCCGATGCGGCGCACCAACTTCTCTTCCAGCAGCTTGAGCAGCTTGGCCTGCAGGCCGAGGTCCATGTCGCCGATCTCGTCGAGGAAGAGCGTGCCGCCGTCGGCGGTTTCCACCAGGCCGAGCTTGCGCTCCTTGGCATCGGTGAAGGAGCCGCGCTCGTGGCCGAACAGCTCGGATTCGAGAAGCTGCTGCGGAATCGAGGCGCAGTTTATTTCGACGAAAGGCTTGTCGCGGCGCGGGCCGTTGTAATGCAGGGCACGGGCGACGACTTCCTTGCCGCTGCCGGTCTCGCCCGTCACCAGCACCGCTGGCGCATCGGCATCCTGCAAACTGTGCTCTGCGTCAAGCAGGCGCCGCATGGTGTCCTTCAGAGTGCGCATCGATTCGGATTCGCCGATCAGGGTATCGAGGCCGTACTGCTTCTTGTCCTTTTCCAGAAAGTACGACAAGGTGCTCTCGATGCGCTCCTCGCCGATGGCGCGCTCCAGCAGGATCTTCAGCTTGCCCAGAGAAATCGGCTTGGTGAGAAAGTCGTAGGCGCCGGCCTTCATCGCCTCCACCGCGAGTTCCACATTGCCCTGGCCGGTGATCATGATCACGTGCACGCCCGGAGCCAATGTCTTGAGCTTGGCCAGTGCCTCCAGGCCGTTCATTCCGGGCAGGTTGAAATCGAGCAGGACGGCGTCCGGCTTGAAGACGTCGAGCTGTCCCAGGCCTTCTTCCGCGGTGGTCGCCACACGCACCTCGAAACCGTGCCGCATCAGATAGATATTGATGTTTTTCGCAATCGTGGCTTCATCTTCCACGATCAATACCGCTTGTCCCATTCTCAGACCTCACTGAACGATAGGGAATTGAAGGAGAACTGTCGTCCCCTTTCCTGTTTGGCTGTTGATCGAGATGCTGCCGCCGAAGCGCTCGATGATGCGCTTGGCGAGCGGCAGACCGACACCCAGTCCTTTTGTTTTTGTCGTGTAAAACGGTTTGAATGCGCGCTCCCGCTGCTCCCCGGTCATGCCCGGTCCGTTGTCGGCGACGGCAATACGCATGACCTTGCGGCCCTCGCGCAGAGCCGCGGAAACCGTCAATTTGCCGGGCGCACCGGCTTCGTCGCCTGCCATCGCTTCGAGCGCGTTGGCAATGAGGCTGGTCACCACCTGTGACAACAGCATCGCATCGGCCTGAATCGGCGGCAGGGTGTCCGGCACCGTGACGGTGCAGGCAACGCCGCGCTTGTCCATCTCCCGGCCGAACTCGTTGGCGCAACGCCGCAGTATGGGGACGACGTCGATCGCGTCGAGCTTGCCCGCCACCGGCCGCGAATAGCTCAGCAGCTCCCGCACCCACTGTTCCAGTCGGTCCACCTCGGCCATGATGTCGCGGGCAGCTTCGCGCGACAAATCGGGATCCCCTTCGAGTGCCAGCTCGGCCGACGAGCGAATCGCCGTGAGCGGATTGCGGATGCCGTGGGCCACCGCGGACCCGAGTTCGCCCACCGCCGCCAGCCGCTCGCTTTCCACCAGCCGCTCCTGCTGGCTGCGGATCAGGTTGTCGGCGCGCCGGATCATCGAGAACAGCGCCAGAAAGAGAAACACCCCGCCGGCCAGCGCGCCGCCCCAGATCAGACGCTTGCCGGCCTGGATCGCCTCGAACAACGGGCGGGGGTTCTTGTACAGTTCGACGGAGCCGACCACCTTGCTGCGCTTCTCGTTCCATACCGGTATGTAGAATTCGACGAAGTAATCGACGGTATGGGAGAGATTCGCGTGTTCGGACTTGGGATTGGCGGCATCCTTCTCCTCGTCCTCCTCGTTGATCGTGAGTTCCCCCGCAAGTGAGCGATCCAGTTCCGGGTTGGCGTCGAACTGCTTGCCGATGAGGGTGGCGTCGCTGGACCAGACCAGCCGCCGGTCCGACGAATAGAGGTTGGCGCGCAGCACATCCGGCATTTGGGCAATGTGCTCGAAGGCTTGGCGGGTACTGTCTGTCGCTGCATCGGGGCCGTTGGAAAACACCTTCTCCGGGCTTTCGACCAGGATCACCGTCTGCACGAACTCCATGCTCAGGATCGCCTCCTGGCGCAGCATGCGGTCGGTCATGAAGCGGGAAAGCAGGGCGGCGCCGAAGATGCTCAGCGCCGTGATGGAGACGAGACCGACGACCGCGAACCACGCTCGAAGATCGAACGCCCGCGTCGGGTCGGCGCCCTTTCTACGCCAATACGACGCCAAGGTGTGGAACGGGGGTCGCAAGATTCGCGCAGGGGAAGCCATATGCACTACTCCGAATTATCATCCTTCGCCTGCCCTGATACCCTTCGGGCGTGGGTCTTCGCCCGCGTGCCGACTGCAGCCGTGCGTTACCGGCCTTTGCCGCTGTGGGAGCGATCCGGACGGTCAACCTTCTCGGCCATCTCGACCTTCTCCGGGCGCTCGACCTTCTCCGGCCGTTCGAGCTTCTCCGGGCGCTCCGCCCGTTCCGAACGTTCGACCTTCTCCGGGCGTTCAGCCTTCTCCGGACGTTCGGCTTTCTCGGCGCGCTCGATTCGTTGCGGGCGATCCGCCGAGGATACGCCGTCGCCCCGCCTGTCGTCCGGGCGGTTATCCGGCCGATCCGATTGACGCTCGGATTGACGGTCTTCGCGCTGCTGCCTGGCTCCGCTCTGGGATGGCCCGGCTTCACCCGGCTTCGCCAAATTGCCGGAGCCTTGCACTACGTTGGCGACCAAACCGCGATCGCTGCGAAATTCCGTGCGCACCCGCTTGCCGTCGGCGTCAATTCCTTGAATCCGCACACGATCGAAACCGGTCTGCTGCACCAACTGCTGCGCAAGTTCCGCCCGCTGTACCGCGCTCATATTACTAAAGTTAATGTCCTCCACGCGCAAACGCAAGCTGCCGTCGGGCTTTCGTTGAATCCGTGCATCCACGACACCGCGCAGCCGCACCGTCGCTTCGCCCCCGCCAGCGGGCATGATGTCTGCGATCTGGCGCAGCAGATTCTGATCACGACCGAGAGCGAGCAGCAGATCCCGGGCTTCCTGCTCCGCGAGGGAAGCTTCGCGGATCTGGATTTCCCGAGCGCCGGCATCGAAACGCGCATCGAGCGTGCTGAGAAGGGCGGCCACGTCCACCGACCCGTCGGCGCTGCGCGGCAAGCTCACCTGGGCACCGACGCCGTCGTCCTGGCGTCGGTCTTCCTGGCGGTCTTCCCGAGAAAGGTCGTCGCTGGCGCTTTGTGCAATCCGCAGCCACCGGGTCTCCCCTCTCACGTCGCTTTCCGCCGCGCCGACACCGCCAGCCATACACATAAGCGCAGCAGCTGCAGCCATAATGTGTTGTTTCTTCAACATATCTTCACCCTCTCGCCAATTGATCGTCAGGACATCGCCTTCGGTGTGAGTAGTGGGAAATATTCCCACCTAATCCCAATGTAAGTGGCGCGACGGCCGATGTCAAGCATTTCTGTGAAAGTTTCCCACGCGTGATAGACTGGCATGAAATCCTCATATGTTCATAGCTACCTATGGAAAACGCGACCCCCTCCAGAACGCTGGTCAAGGCGCTACGTCAGGTTCTCCATCCCCTGGTACGCCTCATGCTTGCGAATGGGGTCACTTACCCTTTTCTTATTGAGCTGCTGAAGAGCGTGTTCGTCGCCGTGGCGGAGCGCGAGTTCCGGATCGGCGACAAGCCCCAGACGGACAGCCGAATCAGTCTGCTTACGGGTGTTCATCGCAAGGACGTCCGGCGCTTGCGTCAAATCGCCCGCGGACCGGCAGAACCCCCTCCGGCGGCGATCTCGCTCGGCGCACAACTGGTGGCGGTGTGGACCGGATCGCCGCAATACCTCGATCCGGATGGGCACCCGTTGCCCCTGGCCAGGCTGGCGAGCGTCGCCGGCGACCTCTCATTCGAGAGTCTGGTGGCGAGCGTGAGCAAGGACATCCGCTCCCGCGCCGTACTCGACGAATGGTTGAGACTCGGCGTCGTGCGTCTGGACGACGAGGATCGGGTAATCCTGAATACGGAGGCGTTCGTGCCGCAGAAGGGCTTTGACGAGAAGATGTTCTATTTCGGGCACAACCTCCACGACCACATTGCGGCCGCTGCGCACAACGTGATGGGCCAAGGCGCACCCTACCTCGAGCGCAGCGTACACTACGATGGGTTGGACGAGCGATCGATGTTCGATTTGGCGGAATTGGCGGAACGAGCGGGGATGCAAGCGGCGCTGACGTTAAACCGCAAGGCGATGGAACTGGAAAAGCGGGACGTCACTTCCACGGAACCGAAGCAGCGCATCACATTCGGCATTTACTTCTACAGTGAGCCGGCCGACACTGAGATTAAGCATGGCCATGAGTAATCTCCCTTCCAATCCAAGGCGACCTGTTTCACGCTGCGCGCTGACTGCCGCGGCATTCGCCATGCTGTTGGTCGCTGTACCGGCATCCTCCGCGCCCGTCTGCGTTGATCCGGAGAAGGGCATCGGCGGAACGGGTGCGGCTGGCTATTCGGGAGCGATCGGCGGAACGGGCGCGCCAGCGGGTGCTATCGGTGGAACGGGTGCGGTCGCAGGTGCGGTCGGGGGAACAGGCGCGATGGCCGGTGCCATCGGCGGGACGGGCGCTCCACAAGGATCGATCGGCGGAACCGGCGCAGTTGCCGGCGCGGTCGGCGGTACGGGTGCGGTCGCCGGCGCCATTGGCGGCACCGGTGCGCCGCAGGGAGCGATAGGCGGGACCGGGGCCGTCGCCGGGGCCATCGACGGGACCGGGGCGGCACAGGGAGCGATAGGCGGGACCGGCGCCAAGACCAACGGCGGCATCGGCGGTACCGGACATCACATCGCCGACGGAATGGGCGGGACCGGAATCGTCGGCACCATCACCGGGTTTGCCAGCGTCTGCGTGAATGGCCTCGAAGTGCATTATGAAGATAGCACCCCGATGACCGTCAATGGTGCACCAGCCAGCGCGAGTCAGCTTGCGGTCGGACAGGTAGTGGCGATCGAAGCCGTGCCCTCCCAGCGCGGCTTGAGCGCGCAGCGAATCTCGGTCTTGCATGCGGTCGTGGGTCCGATCACGGAAGGCCAGGCATCCCACGGCATGCTCCGCGTCATGGGCCAGCCGGTCCGACTGAGCGGGGCCACGCGGGTTGCCGGAGCGGGAGGCATGGTTTCGCACGATTCCCTGCAGCCCGGCGCGGTGGTGCAGGTGAGCGGATATCGGAATGCGCGCGGGGAGATTGTGGCAACCCGCGTGCAGTACGACGATGGTCTTGCCGGGCACAGCTCGATCGGCCAGGTCGCAAGGCCGTCGAATCGCGGCTTCGATGTGGGCGGCACACAGGTCGAAGGGCGGGCGGCAGCGTTGCGCGACGGGGAGGAAGTCCTGGTTCGGGGTCGTTGGGAAGATGGCCGGCTGCGGGCGAGCGATGTCCGCGCCGAGCCGACCCTGGCGGCGATCGAGGGCGCGAAACACGTGGTCCTGGAGGGGCTGGTGCACGGCGGCGCCCGCGGCGAACTGAGCGTCGGCGGCATCGGCGTGCGCCTGTCGCCGGACACCCGCATGGACAGCGCCGATCGCGACCTGCAGGAGGATCAGCGCGTCAAGATCACCGGCCGCATCGACAGTGATCGCCGCATCCGCGCGGAGCGGATCGAGATTGAGCGCGATGTGGACTCGGGCAGTTCGCGGTCTGGCAGCGAGCATCGCGGCGGCAGCGATTCGCGCGTCGATGGCGACGATGACCGAAGCGCAGACGATCGGCGTGGCAGCGATGGCAACGACGCTGCCCGTTCCGCATCGGATGATCGCGGTTCCGGAAGCGACTCATCGGACGACCGTAGTTCCGGAAGCGGCTCATCGGACGATCGCAGTTCCGGAAGCAGCGGATCGGCCGAGCGCAGCTCCGGACGCGACGGAAGCGATCGCAGCGGCTCCGGCGGGAGCGACCGAAACGTCGTCGACCGCGCCGACCGCAGCGATCGACCGGAGAAGGTCGATTCAAGCGATAGGCCGGAGAAGGTGGAGCGCGTGGAGAAGCTCGATCGGCCGGAGAAGGTGGAGCGACCGGAGAAGGTGGAACGTATCGAAAAAGTCGAGCGGCCGGAGAAGGTGGAGCGCATCGAAAACGTCGAGCGACCGGAGAAGGTGGAGCGCATCGAAAACGTCGAGCGACCGGAGAAGGTGGAGCGCATCGAAAAAATCGAACGGCCGGAAAGCTCCGGCTCCGCCAGCAGCAAGAATTGAGCGGCCCGAATTAATTGTTGCACCCGCGCGACAGTGCTCCGCACGGCCTCAACGATCGTACTAATATTGCCGTTGTTGGAAGATCAATGGTTCTCCGGAGAGCATCATGAAACGACTCCTCATGTCGATTGCCGTTGTATCGGCAATCGCAATGGTTGGAGAGTCCGCAGTGGCGCAGGCACCCGTCCAGGGCGCAGCCGCGGGGACAGGATTGACGGTCACGACCGGTGTCAACTACACGGAAGGCGAGTACAACACCGGTTCGAGCGACAACTGGACCTGGGTCGTTCCGGTCATCGTCAAGTACGAAACGGGCCCGGTGACCTTGAAGCTGAACGTGCCCTACGTGAGGACCAAAGGCGTCAACCGCGAGGTGGGCATCGCCCAGGTCGCTGCCTCCGAAACCCAGTCCGGACTCGGCGATACTGTGGGCAGCGTTTTCTATTCCCTGCTCGATCCGAGCAGGGCCGTCGTCGGTCTCGATCTGGGCCTCAAGGTGAAGTTCGTCACCGCGGACAAGGACGACGATCTGATCACCACCGGCAACATGGACTATTCGCTGCAGGCCGATGCCTACAAGGCCTTCGGCGCACTGACTGCATTCGGCACGCTGGGCTGGGTGGCGAAGGGCGATATCGATTTTCGCGACCGCGCCACCAACCAGTGGGAAACGGCCAATCCCAAGGATCCCTGGTACGTATCCATCGGCGCTTCCTACAAGCTGACCCAGGAGACATCCATGGGTCTGGCCTATGACTGGCGGGAGAAGCTCTTCGATGGCCAGGACAACATCAGCGAGGCAACCCTGTTCGTCACCCACAAGCTGACGGGACGCTGGAAGCTGCAGGGCTACGGCGTGGCCGGGTTCTCCAAGGCCAGCCCGGACTGGGGTCTCGGCGCGACGGTGGGATACGGCTTCTAACCGACGCCCGGCGCTACAAAAGCGCGGCGGGCTGCGACAGCGGCCGCCGCGCTTTTTGCTACACTAGCGCCACCCCTGCGGGCCCGCCCTGCGCCGCCGCCCTGACTGTTCATGCTGATCTGGTTCGTCGTTCTCTATCTGATGGTTTCCGTGGGGATCGGACTCTACGCCGCCACCCGCGTCCACAACACCAAGGATTTCGCCGTCGCCGGCCGCAGTCTGCCGCTGCCGGTGGTCACGGCAACGGTCTTCGCCACCTGGTTCGGTGCCGAGGCGGTATTCGGCGTTTCCTCCCAGTTCGTGCGCGAAGGGCTGCACGGAGTGGTGGCCGATCCTTTCGGCTCGTCGATGTGCCTGATCATCGCCGGCTTCTTCTTCGCCACCCAGCTCTACAAGCTGAATATCCTGACCATCGGCGACTTCTACCGCATGCGCTACAACCGCACGGTGGAAGTGATCACGTCGTTGTGCATCGTAATCTCCTACCTGGGCTGGGTTTCGGCCCAGATCAAGGCGCTGGGACTCATCTTCAACGTCGTCACCGACGGTGCGGTGAGCCAGGGCCTGGGCATGCTGCTCGGCGCCGCGATCGTGCTCACGTATACCACCTTCGGCGGCATGTTCTCGATCGCCATCCTCGATTTCGTGCAGATGCTGGTGAGCATGGGCGGGCTGCTCTACATCGGCTACGCGGTCAGCGGAATGACGGGGGGAGTGGAGACGGTGATCGATCACGCGGCCGCTGCGGGGAAGTTCGATTTTTTCCCGGCGGCGGATCCCTGGGCATGGATCACGTTCCTCGGCGCCTGGCTCACCATGATGCTCGGCTCGATTCCGCAGCAGGACGTATTCCAGCGCATCACCTCGGCCAAGAGCGCCCGCGTTGCGATCACCGGCTCGGTGCTCGGCGCCGCGATCTACTTCTGCTTCACCTTCGTGCCGATGTTCATCGCCTATGCCGCCACCCTGGTGGATCCGAAGTTCTTCGGCGAATTGCTGGAGAAGGACTCGCAGCTGATCCTCCCAACCCTGGTCATCCAGCACATGCCGCTGTTCGCCCAGGTGCTGTTCTTCGGCGCGGTGCTGTCGGCCATCATGAGCTGTTCCTCGGCCACCCTGCTCGCACCTTCGGTCACTTTCGCCGAAAACATCGTGCGGGGATTCGTGCCGAATATCGGCGACCGCCGCTTTCTGTGGGTCATGCGCGGCACCCTGGTCGGCTTCACATGCATCGTGCTCGCGTATGCGCTCAATTCCGAGCTCTCGATCTTCCACATGGTCGAGAGTGCCTACAAGATCACGCTGGCCGGCGCCTTCATACCGCTCCTGTTCGGCGCGTTCTGGAAGCGCGCGACGACCCAGGGCGCGCTCTGCGCCACTTTCGGCGGTTTGATTTCCTGGATCCTGATCGAGGTGCTGGTGGGCGGGGAGAGTCTGGTGCCGCCCCAGCTCATCGGCTTGGGGGTAAGCGCCGTCGGCATGGTCGCCGGTTCACTGCTGCCCCAGCGGATCGGTTTGCCGCGGCATGTCGAGCCGGCCCACGCCCATCTTCATCACCATGCGGCAGCGCAGACCCACCACGTGAGCGAAGGCCACCACCGCCCCGCGGCACGGCGCGAGTCGTGAAACGATCCCCGCCGTCCACGGGCACGAGCGAATAGATCCCACTGCCGCCTGCCATGGTGCTCCTCGAAATCCGCAACGTCACCCGCCGCTTCGGCAGCCTGGTTGCCGTGGACAACGTCAGCATCGCCATCGAAGCGGGCGAGTTCTTCACCCTGCTCGGCCCCAGCGGCTGCGGCAAGACGACGCTGCTGCGCATGATCGCCGGCTTCGATCTGCCCGACGCCGGGCAGATCCTGCTGGACGGCCGCGACCTCGCGGCCACGCCGCCGGAGCGGCGCCCGATTCACACCGTGTTCCAGAGCTACGCCCTGTTCCCCCACATGACGGTGGCGCAGAACGTCGCCTTCCCGCTGCGCATGTCGGGCAAGTCGCCGCAGGACATCGAACGGCAGACGAGGGCAGCGCTGGACAATGTGCACCTCTCGGACAAGGCGCGGCATTACCCGCACGAGCTTTCGGGCGGCCAGAAACAGCGTGTGGCCCTGGCCCGCGGCATCGTCAACAAGCCGCGCGTGCTGCTGCTGGACGAGCCGCTCGGCGCCCTCGACGCCAAGCTGCGCGAGGAGATGCAGCTCGAACTGATCAACCTGCAGCGCGACGTCGGCATCACCTTCGTCTTCGTCACCCATGCCCAGTACGAGGCGCTTGCCCTGTCGCACCGCATCGCGGTGATGAACGAGGGGCGCATCGAGCAGTTGGACGAACCGTCGCGAATCTATGGATTTCCGCGCAACCGCTTCGTCGCCAACTTCATCGGCAACATCAACCTGCTCGACGCCGAAGTGACGGAGGCAAGCGACGCCGAACTGCGGCTCAAGGTCCGCGGACTGGGCGAGGTGCGCGCGCCGCCGGCAGCGGCAAGGCTCGGGCAAGAGGGCTCCTTCGCCATCCGGCCGGAGCAGGTGCGCATCAGCAGCCACCTCGATGCGCCGCAACTGAAGAATCACTTTTCCGGCCGCGTGCGCGATCTGCTCTACATCGGAGACGTGACGACCTACATCGTCGATCTGGCCGAGGGCGCGCAATTCGAGGCGCTGTTGCCCAACTCGTCGCCGGGTCGGGCCGAATTCTTCGAGGTCGGCGATCCGGTCATCCTCGAATGGCGCCACGATGCGGGAGCTTTCCTCGGTGAGTGATACGCGGGACAACGCGCCGGGTTCCGGGCTGGCGCCGCGGCTTTCGCGCTGGGCAGTGAGCGGACCGCCGCTGCTATTCCTGGTAGCGTTCTTCGTCCTGCCCAGCCTGATCATGGTGGTCGCATCGCTGCGCTATCCGGGGGAATTCGGCGGCCTCGCGCCCCTGATCGCTCAAACGCCGGGCGAGGAGGCAGGACTCACCGTCGAGAACTACCAGTTCTTTTTCGGCGACTGGATCTACGCCGCCATCTTCGCCAAGTCCTTCGGCGTGGCCGCCCTCACCACGCTGATCTGCCTCGTCATGGCCTACCCGGTGGCGGTGCTGATCGCACGCAGCCCCAAGCGCCACCGCAATCTGATGACGCTGCTGGTGATCCTGCCCTTCGCCAGCAATTTCCTGGTGCGGGTGTATGCGTGGATGATCATCCTCGGTCCGCTGGACCTCCTGTTCTCGCGCACCGCCGTCATCATCGGCATGGTGTATGTGCACCTGCCGTTCATGATCCTGCCGCTCTACACCAACCTGGAAAAGCACGACCCCGTGCTGCTCGATGCCGCACAGGATCTCGGCGCCAATGCCTGGCAACGCTTCTGGCGCGTCACCTTTCCCCTTTCGCTGCCGGGCATCTTCTCCGGTTCGGCCCTGGTATTCATTCCCGTGCTGGGCATGTTCGCCATTCCCGAGATCCTCGGCGGCAAGGACGACTGGCTGGTGGGCAACATGATCAAGGAGTCGTTCCTCGGCACCCGCGACTGGCCCTTCGGCTCGATGCTCTCGATCATGCTCACGGTCGCCGTCCTGGCGGTGGCCGGGATGGCCGCCTGGCTCGGCGGAAGGCGTACCACATGACGAGCAGATCCTCGCCCCCCACTCCTTTCCTCGCTTCGGAAGAGAGCGGGCAGCGGCCTGCGGCCGCAGTGCGATATGCGTAGGAGCTGGTGGCTGTGGGCCGCCGCGATCGCGGTCTATGCCTTTCTCTACATTCCGCTGGCCGTCGTCGTGCTGTTCTCCTTCAACGACTCCCGGCTCAACGCCGAGTGGGTCGGCTTCACCCTGGATTGGTACGGCAAGCTGTTCCGCAACGAGGAGATGCTGCTCGCCGCGCGCAATTCGCTCTTCATCGCCCTCGTCGCCAGCCTGGTCGCGACGCTGCTCGGCACCATGGCCGGCATCGCCATCCACCGCTACAAGGCGCGCTTCCTGCTGCCGATGGTGCTGACGCCGGTGGCCATGCCGGAGATCCTGCTCGGCGTCTCCCTGCTCATCTTCTTCATTTCGGTGTTCGGCCAGGAGTCCCTCGGTCTGGCGACCGTGATCCTGGCCCACATCACCTTCAGCATCGGCTTCGTCGCCATCGTCGTGCGTGCCCGGCTGTCGGGCATGGACGAGAGCATCTTCGAGGCGGCACGGGATCTCGGCGCCACGCCCTGGCAGGGCTTCCGCCTCATCACCCTGCCGCTGATCCTCCCGGCGGTGATCGCCGGCTTTCTCATGTCCTTCACCCTTTCTCTCGACGACTTCGTCATCACCTTCTTCACCGCGGGCGTCGGCGTCAAGACGCTGCCGCTGGAGATCTACTCCATGATCAAGATCGCCGTGACGCCGGAGGTGAATGCGGTGTCCACCCTGCTCATGACCCTGACGCTGGCGATGATCGCGGCGGCCTCGCGCATCGCACCGGACGTGATCAAGACTCAGGCATGAGCGCGAGCCGCGTGACGCTCCGGGTACATTCCTTCCTTTTCGCCCTCGGCGTACTGATTGGTGCCTGCGTTCCTGCGAGGGCCGCCGCGCCGATCGTCTATCTCTACAACTGGAACAACTACATCTCCGAGGAGACGGTCCAGCGCTTCGAGGCCGAGTGCCAATGCCAGCTCAAGCAGGACTACTACTCCAGCAACGAGGAAATGCTGGCGAAACTGGCCGCGGGCGCCAGCGGTTACGATCTGCTGGTGCCGACCGGGAACGCGGTGGAGACGCTCATCCGCCAGAACGCGCTGCGGCCGCTCGACAAGTCGCTGCTGCCCAATATCAGGAACATCAAGCCGGAATTCCTCGACACCCACTTCGATCCGGGCAACCGCTACTCGGTGCCCTATGCCTACTCGATCACCCTGCTCGGCTACAACGAGCAGAAGATGAAGGAACTGGGGCTGCCCGCCGACACCTGGGCGGTGATCTTCGAACCGCGTTATCTGGAGCGGATCAAGGGCAAGGTGACCGTGCTGGACGACCAGCGCGAGCTGATCGGCGCAGCGCTCAAGTACCTCGGCCATTCGGTCAACGAGGCCGACCCGGAGCGGTTGCGCCAGGCACGCGACCTGATCGTGCGCGCCAAACCCTACTGGGCGGCGTTCAATGCCTCGTCCTACATCAAGGAGCTGACCATCGGCAACATCTGGCTCGCTCACGGCTACTCGAACGATATGTTCCAGGCACAGCAGGACGCAAGGAACGCCAAGCGGCCCTTCGCCATCGGCTACGCAACGCCGAAAGAGGGCGCCATCCTGGCGATCGACTCGATGGTGCTGCACAAAAGCGGCCGGCGCCCGGATCTCGCCCACCGTTTCATGAATTTCATGCTGGACGGACGCAATTCCGCCGATCTCACCAATCTCATCGGCTCCGGCAACCCCAATGCCGACGCCATGCAGTACATCCGCGACGAGATCAAGGCCAACCCGGCCGTGTTCCCCGATGAGCAGAAACGCAAACGCCTGGAAATGGTGCGGGACCACGACCGCAGGACGCGGCGCCTGCTGAACCGCATGTGGACGGAGATCAAGGTCAGGTAGCGACGGGCCGCACTGCCACCCCTTCGCCCGACCGTCTGTACGCCTCCCGGCGGAAGACCTGAAGCATCGAGATTTCAAGTTTCTGCGCTCTTCCCGGCGTTGATCTGGGTCAAGTTCAGGCACCATCGTGCCCCCTATAGTCGCCGCTTTTCGCGTGGGGTCTGCGGTGACTGCGGCTGGAAGTTTCGAACTCGTCTGCCCCGCCGGTAGTCTGCCGGCGCTGAAAGCGGCCGTCGACAACGGCGCCGACTGCATCTACGCCGGTTTCCGCGACGCCACCAACGCGCGCAATTTCACCGGACTCAACTTCGACGACGCTTCTCTGCGCGACGGCATCCGCTACGCCCACGACCGCCGGCGCAAAGTCCTGCTGGCGCTGAACACCTACCCCAGCGGCGACAACTGGGAGCGCTGGACTCGCGCCGTGGACCGCGCCGCCGATTTCGGCGCCGATGCGATCATCCTCGCCGACACCGGATTGATGGCGTACGCCCGCGGCGCCCATCCCGGGTTGCGGCTGCACCTGTCGGTCCAGGCGTCGGCGACGAACTACGAGGCGATCGAGTTCTACCGCGAGCAGTTCGGCATCCAGCGCGCGGTGCTTCCGCGGGTCCTATCGCTGGCCCAGGTGGAACAGGTGGTGCGCAATACGCCGGTGGAGATCGAAGTGTTCGGCTTCGGCGGTCTGTGCGTCATGGTGGAAGGACGCTGCGCCCTGTCGGCCTACGCCACCGGCACCTCGCCCAACTGCAACGGCGCCTGTTCGCCGGGAAGCGCGGTGCGCTGGCAGCAGACGCCCCAGGGTCTGGAGACGCGGGTGAACGGCATCCTGGTGGACCGCTATGCCGCAGGCGAGCGCACCGGCTATCCGACACTGTGCAAAGGCCGCTTCGAGGTGGCGGGCGAAACCTATTACGCCATCGAGGAGCCCACCAGCCTGAACACCCTGGAACTGCTGCCGCAGCTCATGGCGATGGGCGTGCGCGCCATCAAGATCGAGGGTCGCCAGCGCAGCCCGGCCTACGTCGCCCAAGTGACGCGCGTCTGGCGCGAAGCGATCGACTGCTGCCGCCGCGATGGGGCCGGTTTCCGCGTCGCCCCGGCCTGGATGGCGGACCTGGACAAGGTGTCCGAGGGGCAGAGCCACACCCTCGGCGCCTACCACCGGCCGTGGAAGTAGCGTGAAGCTCACATCGCTTGTATCGCTCGCATGAAGCTCGGACTGTCTGGAACGTTCGCATGAAGCTCGGAATGCTTGGAACGCTCGCATGAGGCTCGCGTTGGGGCCGCTGCAGTATTACTGGCCGAGGCAGGAGGTGCTGGATTTCTACCGAGACATTGCGGCGAGCCCGGTCAACATCGTCTACCTCGGCGAAACGGTATGTTCGCGCCGCCACGAACTGCGCTTCGACGACTGGCTGGCGCTGGCGGACGAAATGGCCGCCGCCGGCAAGGAAGTGGTGCTCTCCTCCCTCACCCTGGTCGAATCCGAGTCGGATCTCAAGCAGTTGCGCAGGCTGGCGGAGATCGGCCGCCACCGGGTCGAAGCCAACGAGATGGGCGCGGTGCGCCTGCTCTCCGGCCACGTCGGGTTCGTCGCCGGACCGTCGCTCAACGTCTTCAACGCCCACACGCTAGGCCTGCTGCGTCGGCTGGGCGCCACGCGCTGGGTGATGCCGCCGGAGATGTCCGCCGCCATGCTGCAGCCGTTGCTGGAGACGCGGCCGGCAGCGATGGAAACCGAAGTATTCGCCTGGGGCCGGCTACCGCTGGCCTACTCGGCGCGCTGCTTCACCGCCCGCCATTTCAACCTGCAGAAAGATGCCTGCGAGTTCCGCTGCCTCGGATTGGCCGACGGCCTGCCCCTGAACACGTCCGAGGGTCAGCCTTTCCTCACCCTGAACGGCATCCAGACGCAATCGTCCCAGGTGTTCAGCCTGGCGGGAGAGATGGATGGTCTGCGCCGCCTGGGCGTGGACGTGGCACGCATCAGCCCGCAGGCGGTGGGCACCGCGGCGGTGATCGGCATCTTCCGCGCCGCCGCGGACGGCGGCCTTACGCCGCGCGAGGCGGCCGCGCGCCTCGCGTCGCTCCTTCCCGGTGCCCCATGCAACGGCTTCTGGCATGGGCGGCCCGGGTTTGAGTATCTTGCCGAGGCCGCCTGAAAGGAACCGATCATGAAGTTGCCCAACCTTGTCGTTCCCGCAGCGATCGGCCGCGCCGTCGCCCGCCTGCCCCAGTTGCCGCCGACGCTGCTGCTGGTGACCGGGCTCAATCTCGCTCTCGGACACATCCTGCCGCGCGAGCAGCTTGAACCCCTGCTCGGCAAGCACCTGCGGATCCGGGTTTCCGACGCCGGTCTGAGCCTGGACTTCGGACTCACGGCGCGCGGCTTCGTGCCGACCCCCCCGCACCCCGACCCGGACCTCGTCGTCAGCGCCACGGCGCGTGATTTCCTCGCCCTGGCGCTGCGCGAGGAGGATCCGGACACCCTGTTCTTCAGCCGGCGCCTGCTGATGGAAGGGGACACCGACCTTGGCCTGCTGGTGAAGAACACCCTCGACGCGGTGGAACTGCCCCGTCTGTCGCTGCCGCGCCTCGATCCGGTCCGCCTGATCGAACGCCTGCTGTTTCGCGCTGCCCCGCGCTGACGCGCGCGCGCCGCGGCGCTGCCAGGCCGTAGAATCGTGTTCTCTGATGTACGGAGGGCGCGATGATCGGCGGCTTGACCCTGTTGCTCGTTTTCCAGCTCGTCGGCGAACTCCTGGTCCAGGCGGCGAAGCTGCCGGTGCCCGGCCCGGTACTCGGCCTGATGCTGCTGTTCCTGAGCCTGGCACTGCGCGGCGAGGTGGCGGTGCCGTTGCGCGACGCGGCCAACGCTCTGCTGCAGCATTTCTCCATCCTATTCGTTCCGGCCGGCGCAGGCGTGCTGCTGCATCTCCATCGTCTCGGGCAGGACTGGCTGCCGATTGCCGTGGCCCTGGTGGGCAGTACGGCACTGTCGGTGGCGGTTACCGCTGTGGTGCTGCGCTCGCTGCTGCGCCGGCGCGGCGGGACCCGGCCATGACGCCGCGCCTGGGCGACATCTGGGTCTATCTGTCGGCCTCGCCACTGGTGTGGCTCACCGCCACCCTGGCGGCCTACCAGTTGGCGCTGTGGATGTCGCGCCGGGCACGGCAGCATCCCCTGGCGAATCCGGTAGCCCTGGCGGTGAGCGTCATCGTCGCGGTGCTGACGGTGACCGGAGTTCGCTACGAGACCTACTTCGCAGGCGCGCAGTTCGTACACTTCCTGCTCGGACCGGCCACCATCGCGCTGGCGATCCCGCTCTATGCCCAGTTCGATCGCCTGCGGCGCATGGCTCTGCCGCTGGCGGCGGCCCTCACGGCCGGGTCGGCCGCCGGCGCGGCTTCCGCCATGGCGATCGCCTGGCTGCTGGGGGCGGAGCATTCGACCATACTGTCGCTGGCGCCCAAATCGGTCACCGCGCCCATCGCTATGGGCATCGCCGAGCGCATCGGCGGCTTGCCTTCGCTGACCGCGGTCCTGGTGGTGACCACCGGCATCGTCGGCGCCGTGCTCGGTCCGCCGCTGCTGCGCTGGCTTCGGGTCAACGACGACGCCGTGGCAGGCTTTTCCATCGGCGTCGCGGCACACGGCATCGGCACCGCGCGTGCCTTCCAGATGAGCGAGTCGGCCGGGGCCTTCGCCGGCCTCGCCATGGGGCTGAACGGCCTGCTCACCGCGCTGCTGCTGCCGCTGGCTCTGCGCCTGACCGGAGCCCTGCCGTGATCATACGGCACGGGGCGGCGATGGCGCGGCAACTGGCGGAGGCCTATCTGCTGCTGGTGATCTACGCCAGCCTGCATCCGCTCTCCGGCTGGAGCGACACCGGTGCGCCCCTGTTCGAGTACCTGTGGGCGCCCTGGCCGCGCTACTACACCGTACTGGACCTGATCCTCAACGTCTGCGCCTACCTGCCGCTCGGGTTGCTCCTGGTTCCCGCATTGCGCCCGTGGCTGAAACCGGGGGCCGCCGTGGTGGTGGCGGTGTCGATAGGCGCGGCACTGAGTCTGACCCTGGAAACCTTGCAGAACTTCCTGCCAAGCCGCGTGCCGTCCAACCTCGATCTGGCGACGAACATCTTCGGCGCCTTCATCGGAGGGCTGCTGGGAGTGCGCTTCGGCCGTACTTTCGCCGCGCGCAGCGGCTTGGTGCGGTGGCGCACGCGCCGCATCATCCACGGCAGGACCGGGGACGCCGGGCTCGCATTGATCCTGATATGGCTGGTCGCGCTGCTCAGCCCGGAGAACTTCCTTTTCGGCCATGGGGACCTGCGCCCGCTGTTGGGGCTGGGGGCGCCCCTGGCCTTCACCGTCGAGCGCTATCTCGCCATCGAGCAGGGCATCGTCGCCAGCGGGATGGTCGCCGCCGGCCTGGTGTTCTGGCAGATGATGCGAACACCCAGCCCGTGGCTGCTGGCGGCGCTGTTCGTGGCCGCCCTGCTGGTGAAGACGCTGGCCGGCGCCATCCTCGTCGATGCCCGCGAACTCGGGCAATGGATCACCCTCGGCAGTCTGATCGGGCTTGGGATCGGCCTGGCGTTGCTTGTGGCCACGCTGTTCCTGCCGCGCCAGGCCCAGACCGTAGTTGCGGCGCTGGCGCTGTTGGCGAGCACCGCCATGGTGAACCTGGCGCCGGAGAATCCCTACCTGGGTCAGGTGCAGGCCCAGTGGCAGCAGGGCCATTTCCTCAACTTCAACGGCCTGACGCGGCTGGCATCGACGCTATGGCCTTTCCTCGCCCTGGCATTCCTCATGGCCGCGCGGCCGCAGCGGGATACCGATCCCCCCGATCGCGGCTATCTCATGCGCTCGCCGCCGTAGAACTCGCGCTGTTGCATGGTCGAGACGACGATGCCCTGATCGTCGAACATGACGCTGAAGACGGCCGGATAGTTCCAGGTGTCGGTGAACAAGTAATCCCACGCCGTCTGCCGGAGCCGATCGAAGCGGGTGACCCGGTAGGCAGGACCGAACAACTGTTCCACCTCCTGCTCGGTGGTCTTGCCGACGCGCAGGCGGGCGAAGCCCTTGTCGTTCAGCACGTCCTCGAAAGTCCGCATTCTGCCGTCGGCACCGAATTCCGCCACATAGGTGTGACGCCCCATCGGACCGGTGGGGTAGATCCAGCGCGTGCCACCGTCGGCCTGCCGGGTCGATGCCCAAGGCTCGCCCATTGCGCCGCGCACCTCGTCGGGCGTGGCACCGGGCGGGACGCGGTACAACGGATTAAGGGCGCAACCGCCCGCCAGCACGGCAGCCGCCAGGATCCCGAACCAAAGTTTGCCGTTCATTTTCATCCCCCGTTTCGTGCGTCCTCGACATGCCTTGGACCAGCGTAGGGCGGCAAGGTTGTCAGCCGCGGATCGTCCACCGCTCCGCCCACCGTGAAGTGATACAGGCTCTGCCAGTTGCGATCCCGCAGACCCAGCAGGCGGTGCATCTCGTCGTCGAAAAAACAACCGATGCCGGTGCCGCGCACGCCGGCCGCCTCCGCCTCGAGATAGAGCGTCTGACCGATCATGCCGCATTCCCAGTAGCGCAGTCGATAGCGCCAGGGTTCGCGCTTGATGTCGCTCATGCGCGCCAGCATGCCGAGAGAGAAGCACGAATCGGCGGCGATGTCCTGATGGCAGGAAATCGTGCGCGCCGCCTCGCGCAAGTCATGGGGCAACAGCAGATAGAGCGGAAGATGTTCCGGGCCGACCTTGCGCCACAGCCAGTCGTCGCGTAGCGCCGCCCGCAGTTCGTCGCGATCGGCTGCGTCGCGCAGCAGGAGGTAGAGGCCCGGTTCGAGCCCGTTCACGCGGTGCACGAACAGGGCGAGATGGACCGCCGCCGGCTCGTTCCAGGCGTTCCACGGCGGCGCCTCAGAGCGCGGCAGGGTCGCGTCGAGCAGGGCGAAGAAGGCTTCCGCGCCGATCTCGGTCTTTCCGTCGAAGTCCATCGCGCTGCGGCGCTGGCGGATGATCCTGGCTGCAGGGGAATCGTGCGCGGGCGCGGCGGGAGGCGGCAGGAGCCCGGGCCGCCCCGGCACGGATTCGACGGTGTCCGGCTTGTGGCAGGCGGCGTGGACGCGGTCGATATCGGACCAGTCGCGGTGATCCGGGCTGAGGCGGTTGGCGCGGCCTTGCCACGCCGCGGTCGCGGCGCCCTCCAGCAGCGGCGCCGGGTCCGGGACCGCATCTTCCGCTCCGATCCAGATCAGGCAGTCGGGGGCTTCGCGCTCCGCGGCACCGCAGTCCGCATCGCGATCGACACCCAGCAATGCAGCCAGCGCATCGTCGCCGATGGCCGCGAGACGTCGCGCGCGCCACCCCAAGGCCGCCGCAGCATAGGCAATGGCGGCGATGGCATGGCCGACATCGTGCTGGCAATAGCGGAAGGCGCGCAATCCGTATTTCCACGCCTCGCGCCAGAAGATCGACGTTACGCCGACGAAAATGCCGCCGCCGGCGAAGGCGTCGTTCCAGCGCGGATCGGAAATCCCGGCACGGTGCTCGAGACAGTGATCCCGGCTCACGTAGTGGTGAACTCCCGCCGCGAGTCCTGGCAGGGCAGGCGCGAGCAGATAGCCTTCGCTCGGATGCAGGTTGCCGCTGGATGGATTGCAGCGCAATGCCCAGCGCGACGAACCAACCTGTTTCCAGGCCGACAGGCCGAGGGCCAGCTCGAACAGTACGGCGACGGAGTCGAGGTCGAAGGCGGCCGGCGGCGGCAGACGGCCGGCCCGCAGATCGCTGTAGGGGGTGGCTAGGCGGTCGGCGAGCAGCGGCAGTTGCGTGCGCGGCGCACCATCGTAGGTACGAAACGGATCGGGCTGGTTGGCCCAGTCGAGATGGCCCGGCCCCGGCGCGTAGCGCTGCAGGTGGTGCTTGCTGAGCTGGTGGTAGTCGAGGGTGTCCATTGGCCGGCCGTGGCGAAGCGGGCTTGCGCAGGGTTCGGGGCGCGAAGGTCGTCGCGCGATTATAGCGGTGCCGGCGAAGTGACACCGGGCTGGCCGGTGATCGCCCACGAGGGAGCGCACTTCATCCAGCGGCACGGCCTGCGCCAGCGCCAGACCATCAAGAGCAACACCGCATTCGCCCTCGGTCTCGGCATCGCCGGCGGCGGCGTCGGCTCGCTGCTCGGCAACCTGGCCGCCGTGTCCTCCATCTACGGTTATTCGCGGGACATGGAGCGGGAAGCGGATCGCACCGGCTTCGAGCGCCTGATGCGGGCCGGCTATTCGGCCGGCGAGGCGACGCGGGTGTTCGAACTGCTGGATGCGGAAGCCAAACTGCTGGACGAGAAGGAACCCTTCATGTTCTCGTCCCACCCCCGGCTGCAGGAACGCATCGACAGCTACCGGGAGATCGCGGCGCAGAATGCCGGCGGCAACGGCCGGACCGAGTCCGAGCGCTTCCTGGCACGCACCGACAGTACCCGCCAGGCATGGCTGGAGGCGGAACTCGGCCGCGCCCAGTACAAGAGCCTGATTCACCATCTGAGCCAAGCGTCCGCCCATGAGCGCTTTCCGCCCTACTGCGACTACTATCTGGGCGAAGCCTACCTGCTGCGCGCCGAGGCGGACGACAACACAAGAGCGCAGGCGGCATTCGACGCGGCGATCGCCGCGGCACCGGATTTCGCTCCCAGCTACCGCGCGCTGGGGCTGCTCGAGCTCAAGCGCGGCAACCGCGAGCGGGCGCGGGAGTTGTTGCGGGCGTACCTGGAACGCGCGCCCCAGGCCGGCGATGCCGAGTATGTGAAGGGCTACCTGGAACAGATCGACCGGGAACTGGCGGAGAAGAAATCGTGAGTGCCCGCATCCCCGCGCTGCTCTCCGTGGCACTGCTGGCGGCGGGCTGCGTCACGACGTGGACCCGCATCGAGCAAGCAATGGTGAGCGGCCCGGAGAACCGCTACCGGGTCGAGGCGCCGCCGGGCTGGGTGCGCATCTCCTTCAATCAGGATCGCATCACCATCACCCGCGACGGCCTTCCGATCCAGTTCATGGAAGTGGCCTTGCTCGCCGGCGACAAGACTTTTCCGAAGAGCAAGAAAACCCTGCCGACCGATGCGCTGCCCGCCGAAGTCGCCGCGCTGCAGCTGGCCGAGTTGCGCGCCTTCCCGGCGATGGCCGATCTCGGCGTCCGGGAGAACACGCCCCGCACCGTGGCGGGGCTACCCGGCTTCCGCGTCCTCGTCCAGTACCGCAACGAGCGCGGGGCACGCTTCGACCGCCTGATCTACGGCGCCCGGCAGGGGACGGAAGTGCTGCTGTTCACCTACCAGGCGCTCGACACCCACTACTTCGCCCGCGACCTGCCGACCTTCGAGCAGTTCGTCGCCTCGTACAAGGCGGCCGGGCCCTGACCCGCCCGGCGGGTCCGGCTCGGGGCAGTCCCGGACGGGCCTGGCGGTACGGCCGGCTATAATCCCGGCATCCCTCGCGGAGATCGCCATGAGCTTCTACAAGTACCACGTCTTCTTCTGCTGCAACCAGCGCGAACCCGGCGCCACGTGCTGCAACAACCACGGCGCCCAGTTGATGCGGGACTACGCCAAGGACCGCATCAAGGAACTGAAGCTCAAGGGACCCGGCAAGGTGCGCATCAATTCCGCCGGCTGCATGGACCGCTGCGACGAGGGCCCGGTGATCGCGGTGTATCCGGAGGGCGTCTGGTACACATATGTGGACCAGAGCGACATCGACGAGATCATCGAGGAGCACTTGGTCAAGGGAAACGTGGTCAAACGGCTGCGCATCTGAGCGGCGATGACCCGCCCCCCACCCGAGAGGCTGCTGATCGAGGGCGCCGCCGGTCCGATCGAGGTAGTCATCGACCTGCCGCAGCAGGTGCGCGGCCTGGCTCTGGTCTGCCATCCTCATCCCCTGTTCGGCGGCACCCTCGACAACAAGGTGGCGCAGACCCTCGCCCGAACGCTGCGCGACCTCGGCTATGCCAGCCTGAGGCCCAATTTCCGCGGCGTCGGCAACAGCGCCGGCAGTCACGACCACGGCGTCGCCGAGACCGATGACATGCTGCGCGTGATCGATTACGCGCGGCAGCGCTTCGGCGATCTGCCCGTGGTCCTGGGCGGCTTTTCCTTCGGCGCCTACGTGCAGACGCGGGTCGCCAAGCGCCTCACCGAGGGCGGAATGCCGCCCGGGCGTGTCATCCTGGTCGGCACCGCCGCCGGCCGGGTCACGGGAGCGCGAAGCTACACCACGGAGCCGGTGTCCGCCGATACCATCGTCATCCATGGCGAGCTCGACGTCACCGTGCGCCTGTCCAACGTGCTGGACTGGGCGCGGACGCAGGATCTGCCGGTGATCGTGGTGCCGGGTGCCGACCACTTCTTCCACGGCCGGCTCCACCTCATCCGCGACATCATCACGCGCTGCTGGCCGCACTGACGTGTCTCCCCTGGTCGTAACGGCTTGCGCAAGCGCTACAACGGCCACGAAGTGGTGGCCGGCGTAAGCTTCGAGCTTCGCCCCGGCGAATGCTTCGGCCTGCTCGGTCCCAACGGTGCCGGCAAGACCACCACGCTGCGCTGCATCCTCGGTCTTTCCCGACCCCATGCCGGGACCATCATGCTGGGCGGACTGCCGGTCCCGGAACAGGCACGGCAGGCGCGCATGCGTGTGGGGATCGTGCCGCAGATGGACAACCTCGATCCGGACTTCACCGTCAGCGAAAACCTGGTGGTGTATGGGCGCTACTTCGGGCTGGCGGACGCCGCGATCCGCGCCCGCATTCCGCAGTTGCTGGCGTTCGCCGGACTGGAGGGGCGCGCCAGCGCGAAGATCGTCACCCTGTCCGGGGGAATGAAGCGGCGCCTCACCCTGGCCCGGGCTCTGGTCAACGATCCGGACCTGCTGGTGCTGGACGAACCCACCACCGGCCTCGACCCGCAGGCGCGTCACCTGATCTGGGAGCGGCTGAAGCATCTACGCGCGGAAGGCAAGACGGTCTTGCTGACCACCCACTTCATGGACGAGGCGGAGCGCCTGTGCCATCGCCTCGCCATTCTCGACCGGGGCAAGCTGATCGCCTTGGGCGCTCCGCGCGAGCTCATCGCCGCCCAGATCGAGCCGCAGGTGGTGGAAGTGTATGGCGAGGATGCGGGCGGCTGGGCGCACACACACGCCGCGCGTCACGCGCGGCGCTTCGAAGTCACCGGCGAGACTGCGTTCTGCTATCTCGACGATGCCAAGCCGCTGATCGAGGATCTGGAGGGGCGCCCGGGGCTGCGCTATCTGCACCGGCCGGCGAATCTGGAGGATGTATTCCTGAAGCTGACCGGCCGGGAATTGCGGGACTGAGCGGCACCTCTCCCTGCCGGAACTGATTTCGCCGGGGAAGGGCGGCAGGAAAGCGGCTCAGGGCAGGACGCCGACGCCGTGGGAGGCGTCGAACGCGTCCACAGCGGAGCGCTCCGCATCTCCCTGCGGTTGACGCTTCAGTTTCATGATCAGCGAATATGGCCAGCGCGCGCTGCTCTGGGCGGCCACCTGCTCGGCCTCGATCAGTTCCTGCAACCGGTCGATTGCGGCCTTGGAATGTTCCGAACTGCCCACCGTCCCGGTCTGGTTGGTAGCGTAACGGACGGCTTCCACCCACAGTTCTTCGGCGCGTTCCTCGGAGATACCCGCCTTGTGTGCCAGCCACGGCAACATTTTGAGTGCTGTCATGATATTGCCCTTCCTCTCTGTCGTTGTCGGCAGTTTGGCCCCCCTCCTCGCCCCGCCGACCTTATCTGCTGCATCGCAGCAGAGATCTCCTTATGAGACAAGTCACACATTACTCGTGTCTTGGCAAGTACGCCGTGACGCAATTGCTGCCGTGCACAATATAAGCTCGGGGTGATGGACGAGATGCATCGTGGTTCTTGGCCGACCCTGGGGGTCTGATCTAGTATTCCGGGCTTCGTGTCCGACGCGGTAACCGGACACAGCGCAGCGAACCGGGCCGATCCGGTCCCGCTATCCGTCACCGCCGCTGGATTCTCCATGAGTGGAGTCATGCAACTGCCGAGCCTGAGCCTGCGCTTCGTCCCGGTCTGGCGCCGCAATTTCCTGGTCTGGCAGAAGCTGGCGATTCCCTCCCTGCTGGGCAACCTGGCCGACCCCATGATCTACATGCTCGGCCTCGGCTACGGTCTGGGGGCGATGCTGCCCGAGGTGGGAGGAACGTCCTACATCACCTTCCTCGCCGCCGGCACACTGTGCTTCTCGACCATGAACAGCGCCTCGTTCGAAACCATGTACTCGGGTTTCTCGCGCATGCACGTGCAGCGCACCTGGGATGCCATCCTGAACGCCCCGGTCACCCTCGATGACGTGATGCTGGCGGAACTGGTCTGGGCGGCCTCGAAGAGCTTCCTTTCCGGCGCCGCCATCCTGCTGGTGATCTGGGCCCTCGGACTGACCGAGTCCTGGCTCGCATTGTGGGTGGTGCCGCTGGTGTTCCTGATCGGCCTCGCCTTCGGCGCGCTCGGTCTGATCATGACGGCTCTGGCGCCGAGCTACGACTTCTTCATGTACTACTTCACCCTGTTCGTGACGCCGGCGGCGCTGATCTCCGGAGTGTTCTTTCCGCTGGACCAGTTGCCCGCCGCCTTTCAGACCGTCGCCCACCTGTTGCCGCTGTCCCACGCGGTCGAATTGGTGCGTCCGTTGCTGCTGGGGCGGATGCCGCAGGACGTGCCGCTGCATCTCGCCGTCCTGCTCGCCTACGCGGCGCTCGGCTTTCACCTGGCGCTGCTGCTGGCGCGGCGCAGGCTGCTGAAATGAGAGGACAACGGTCCCTGTACTGGGCCCCCAGCCGATCTTCGTCTCGGAACGATGGGCGGATACAACCCGCTCCGGTGCATTAGAATCGGCTCATGGGAAGCCTGCTCGTCATCACCAACCTGCCGGACCAGGCCGCCGCCGAGGCGCTGGCGCGAATGCTGGTCGAGCAGCGGGTCGCCGCCTGCGTCAATGTGCTGGCGCCGTGCCGCTCCGTCTACCGCTGGCAGAATGCGGTGGAAACAGCGGTCGAGGTGCCGTTGCTGATCAAGACCAGCGCGGAACGCTACGCCGATCTGGAGGCGGCGATCCGCGCCGGACATCCCTACGAACTTCCCGAAATCATCGCTGTCCCTATCGAGCGCGGGCTAGCCGAATATCTGGCATGGGTCGCCGCCGAAACCGCTTTCGGTCCCGCGACCGCCTGAATTACGACATCTCATGTTCAAGAGACTGCTCATTGCCCTGTATCTGCTGCTGCCGCTGGGCGCGGGCGCCCAGGAATTGCTGGAAGTGGAGCAGGCCTTCAAGTTCTCGGCGCGCGCGCTGGACGCCAGGACGATCGAGGTGCGCTTCGATATCGCCGACGGCTACTATCTGTACAAGGACAAGTTCAAGTACGCTGCCGACCCGGCCGCCGTGAAGTTGGGGACGGCGCAATACCCGCCGGGCAAGGTCAAGGACGACGAGTTCTTCGGCAAGGTGGAGACGTTCCGCGACGACATCGCCATCCGCCTGCCGGTGGAAGCGGCCGATGGCATATCGGATCTCAAGCTCACCGTCACGTCCCAGGGTTGCGCCGACATCGGCGTGTGCTACCCGCCAACGCCCCAGAGCGCCCGCATCAGCCTCGCCGCCCTGTCGTCGCCCGCCGGTGGCGCGGGCGGTGCGTTGCTCGGCGAGCGGCCGCAATCCTCTTCCGCTGCCGCGCCGGCGGCCGGACAGCCTTCGAGCGGCGACGAATCCTCGCAGCTTGCGCACCTGCTCGAGAACGCCGACTTCTGGCTGATCCTCACCACCTTCTTCGGCGCCGGCCTGCTGCTGGCGCTCACGCCCTGCGTCTTTCCGATGATCCCGATCCTGTCCGGGATCATCGTCGGCCACGGCCACAACATCACCAAGAGCCACGCCTTTCTGCTGTCACTGGCCTACGTTCTCGGCATGGCCGTGACCTACGCCCTGGCTGGCGTCGCCGCCGGTCTGTCCGGAACGCTCTTGTCCAATGCGCTGCAGAACCCATGGGTGCTCGGCGCCTTCGCTCTGGTTTTCGTCGCCTTGTCGCTCTCCATGTTCGGTTTCTACGAACTGCAGATGCCGACGCTGCTGCAGAGCAAGCTGTCGGAAACGGCAAGTCACCAGAAAGGCGGCTCGCTCGCCGGGGTCACCGCGATGGGAGCGGTCTCGGCCATCATCGTCGGCCCCTGCGTCGCGGCACCCTTGGCCGGGGCGCTGCTCTACATTGCCCAGACCGGGGACGCGGTGCTGGGCGGCACCGCGCTTTTCGTCATGGCGCTGGGCATGGGGGTACCGCTGCTGGCGGTGGGACTGTCGGCGCGCACCTTCCTGCCAAAGGCCGGGCCGTGGATGGAAGCGGTGAAGAAGTTTTTCGGCGTCATGCTGCTGGCGGTGGCGATCTGGATGTTGTCGCCGGTCATCCCCGGCGTGATGGCCATGCTGGCGTGGGCCGCGCTCCTCATCTTCTCCGCCATGTACCTGCACGCCCTGGATCCGCTGCCGGCCAACGCCCACGGCTGGCAGCGTTTCTGGAAAGGCATGGGGGTGGTGGCGCTGCTCACCGGCGCTTCGCTGCTGGTGGGCGCGCTCGCCGGCTCGCGCGACCCGCTGCAGCCGCTGGCGGTCCTGCGCGGCGCGGTGGCGGCGGCCGAGAATCATGTGAAATTCGACCGCGTCCGCTCCGTTGCCGAACTGGACGCACGTCTGAAGACTGCGGCCAAGCCGGTGATGCTGGACTTCTACGCCGACTGGTGCGTCTCCTGCAAGGAAATGGAGAAGTTCACCTTCGCCGATGCCCAAGTGGCGACCCGCATGGGGCAGATGCTGCTGCTGCAGGCGGACGTCACCGGCAACACGGAGGAGGACAAGCAGTTGCTCAAACGCTTCAAGCTGTTCGGTCCGCCGGGCATCATCTTCTTCGACCAGTCCGGCAACGAAATCGAAGGACAGCGCGTGATCGGCTACCAACCGGCGGACAAGTTCGCGCTCGCCCTGGAGCAGGTGCTGAAGCGCTGACCCCCGGCGTCGCCAGCGCCTCCGATTGATTTCTGTGTCGCTCGCGGCCGAGGCCACGGCGGACGGGCAGCGGTGACAACCTGCTAAAATACAGGCCTTTCCGCATCCTGCCCGCCCCATGTTCTCCGGAATCATCGCTTCCACCGGCCGCATCGCCCACATCGCCAGCGCCGAGAAGGGCCTGCGCCTCACCATCGATGCCGGCGCGCTCGGCCTCGGCGACGTCGCCATCGGCGACAGCATCGCGGTGAGCGGCGTCTGTCTCACGGTAATCTCGATCGAGGACAACCACTTCGCGGTGGACGTATCGCGCGAGACGCTGGACTGCACGGTCGGGCTCGATGCTCCCGGCGAGGTGAATCTGGAGAAGGCGCTGCGGCTTGCCGACCGCCTCGGCGGGCACCTGGTGAGCGGACATGTGGACGGCGTGGGCAAGGTGGTGAAGTTCTCGCCGCTGGGCGAGAGCCACGAACTGGTGATCCGCGCGCCGCGCGAACTGGCGAAGTACATCGCGCGCAAGGGGTCGATCACGGTCAATGGCGTGAGCCTGACCACCAATCGGGTCGAAGGCAGCGAGTTCTCGATCAACCTCATTCCGCACACCATCGCGGCGACCACCCTGAAGAGTCTCGCGCCCGGCGCCGGCGTCAATCTGGAAGTGGATCTGATCGCCCGCTACGTCGAGCGCATGCTGACGGCGGAACAGGAAACGGTGAAATCATGACGGCGCTTTCCCCCATCCAGGACATCGTCGCCGACATCCGCGCCGGCAAGATGGTCATCCTCGTGGACGAGGAGGACCGTGAGAACGAGGGCGACCTCGTCGTCGCCGCCGAGCACGTCACGCCGGAAGCGATCAACTTCATGGCCAAGCACGGCCGCGGCCTGATCTGCCTCACCCTGACGGAGGCGCGCTGCCGGCAGCTCGGTCTGCAGCTGATGGTGCGCGACAATCGTTCGCCACATTCCACCGCGTTCACGGTTTCGATCGAGGCGGCCGAAGGCGTCACCACCGGCATCTCGGCCCAGGACCGGGCGCGCACGGTGCAGGCTGCGGCGGCGAAGCATGCCAGGCCCGATGACATCGTCCAGCCCGGCCACATCTTTCCTCTCATGGCGCAGAACGGAGGGGTGCTGGTGCGGGCCGGGCATACCGAGGCCGGCTGCGACCTGGCGTCACTGGCGGGACTGGAGCCGGCAACGGTGATCTGCGAGATCCTCAAGGACGACGGCACCATGGCGCGCCTGCCGGACCTGATCGAGTTCGGTCGCGCGCACGGGCTCAGGATCGGCGCCATCGCGGACCTCATCCACTACCGCGCCGCTTCCGAGCGGCTGGTGGAGCGCGTCGCCGAAAAAGAGGTCGTGTGCGCGCACGGCGCGTTCCGGCTCTGCGCCTACCGCGACCAGACCAGCGGCGAGGTGCACCTGGCGCTGGCGAAGGGCGAAATCTCGGCGGACGCCGAAACCCTGGTGCGGGTGCACGAACCGATCTCGGTAGTGGACTTTCTCGATTGCGGCAGTCGCCGCCACAGCTTCAGCGTGGACGAGGCGATGCGCATCATCAGCGAGCATGGCTCGGGCGTCATCGTGCTGCTGCGGCGCCCCGAATCCGGGCCGGATCTGCTCGCCGCGCTTGGCGACGAGCGGCCGGCGGCGCGCCCCGGCGCCAAATGGGACCCGCGCCTCTACGGCATCGGGGCGCAGATTCTGCGCGATCTGAACGTCGGCAAGATGCGGCTGCTGGCGAACCCGCGCCGCATGCCGAGCATGACCGGCTTCGGGCTCGAAATCACCGGCTATCTGGCGCCGACCGAAAAGCAACGCTGACGCATCCAAGGTACGACCATGTCACGCTACGACAACATCTTCGAAATCGAACCCAGTCTCGCCGGCGCCGGCTTGCGCATCGCCGTCGTCATGAGCCGCTTCAACCAGGACGTGGGGGAGGGCCTGCTCGGCGCCTGCACGGCGGAGCTGAAGCGCCTCGGCGTGAAAGACGGAAACCTGCTGATCGCCACCGTTCCGGGAGCGCTGGAGCTGCCGCTCGCCCTGCAGCATCTGGCCCAGAGCGGACGCTACGACGCATTGGTGGCGCTGGGCTGCGTGGTGCGCGGCGAGACCTACCACTTCGAGATCGTGTCCAACGAATCGGCACGGGGCATCACCGATGTGCAACTGCAGACCGGCGTGCCGATCGCCAACGGCGTGCTGACCACGGAGGACGATGATCAGGCCCTGGCGCGCATGCAGCAGAAAGGCGCCGACGCCGCCCAGACGGCGGTGGAGATGGCCCTACTGATACGCCGCATCACGGCCCTCGGCGCATGAGGTCGGCGCGCCGCAGAGCGCGGGAGTTCGCGCTGCAGGGGCTCTATCAATGGCAGCTTACCGGCCATGACGTGGCTGCGATCGAGGCCCAACTGCACGAGGTGACCGGTTTCGACAAGGCCGACCGCGAATTGTTCGCGGCGCTCTTGCGCGGTGCGGTGCACGAGGCACCTCGCCTGCAGGACATGCTGGCGCCGCACCTGGACCGCAGGATCGAGGCCTTGTCTCCGGTGGAGCGCGCCATCCTCCTGCTCGCCACGTTCGAACTGGCGCATCACCCCGAGACTCCTTATCGGGTGGTGCTCAACGAGGCCATCGAACTGGCGAAGGACTACGGCGGTACCGAAGGCCACAAGTACGTGAATGGCGTGCTCGACAAGGTGGCCATCCAAATCCGCCCCCTGGAAGCCGCGAGGGCTGCCGCACCAGGACGTTGAGGCGCCAGGGTCGCGCAATCCGGTCCCTCCGAGCCCTCCGCCCGCCTCCGCCGCCCAATCCGGCATGGCTTCCGAATTCGACCTCATCCGCCGCTACTTCACTCGGCCAACCACACACACGGTACTGGCCGTGGGCGACGATGCTGCCATCGTGCGGCCGCGGTCGGGGATGGATCTCGTCATATCCACCGACATGCTCGTGTCCGGCACCCATTTCCTCCCCGACGCCGATGCGGAAAGTCTCGGCTGGAAAGCGCTGGCGGTCAATCTCTCCGACATGGCGGCGATGGGCGCCGAGCCGCGCTGGGTGGTGCTGGCGGCGGCGCTGCCGGCGGCCGACGAGGACTGGATCGCCGCCTTCTGCCGCGGCTTCTTCGACATCGCCAAGCGCTTTGGGGTGGACGTGATCGGCGGCGACACCACGCGCGGGCCCCTCAATCTGACGCCCACGATATTCGGCGAGGTTTCTGCGGGCCAGGCGCTGACCCGTTCCGGCGCACAGCCCGGGGACCTGATCTGGGTCTCCGGCACTCCCGGCCTGGCGGCACTCGGCCTCGCCCACCTGCAGGGCCGGGTCGTGCTGGTCGAACCGCAATTGAGTTCGTGTCTGAAGGCACTGCAGCGACCGGAGCCGCGGGTGGCACTGGGAATCGCCCTGCGCGGACTGGCCCACGCCGTCATCGACGTATCAGACGGTCTGCTGGCCGATCTGGGACACATACTGGAGCAATCGGGCGTGAGCGCGGAACTGGACGAGGCGCTGCTGCCCCGCGACGCCTTCCAGGCGGCGCCGCACGACGAGACGCTGGCACGCCAGTGCCTGCTGTCGGGCGGCGATGATTACGAATTGGCTTTCACCGCAGCGCCGGACACGGAGGAACCGATCCGCGAACTCGGCGGACGGCTGGGCCTGCCGCTGACCATGATCGGCAGGACCGGTTCGGGCCCGGCGGGCGGATCCTATTGCGCAGTCCGGACGGCCTGCTGGCAGCTGCCGAGGTGCGCGGCTTCGACCATTTTCTCTGACACCATGCGACGACCCGACCGCGCTTTCCTCTTCGCCCACCCCTCCCATTTCCTGGCCTGCGGCCTCGGCAGCGGGCTCTCGCCCTGGGCTCCGGGCACCGTCGGCACCCTGTTCGCCTGGGCCATGTATTGGCTCATCAAGCCCCAGTTCAGTGACGGGACATTCCTGGTCTTCCTCGCCGTCGCCTTCGCCATCGGTGTCCTCGCCTGCGACCGGACCGGCCGCGACCTCGGGGTACCGGACCACGGATCCATCGTCTGGGACGAGATCGTACCGTTCTGGCTGGTGCTGCTGCTGACACCGCCCGGCCTGTCGTGGCAGGCTGCGGCGTTCCTGCTGTTCCGCGCTTTCGACATCGTCAAGCCGCCCCCGGCGAACTGGATCGACGCGCGCATGAAGAACGGCCTTGGCGTCATGCTGGACGACCTGGTCGCCGCCGGTTTCACCGTACTGGCGCTGGCTGTTCTGGTGCGCATGCTGGGCTAACATGGACACGGAACTGGAAGCTCTGGCGCACCGTGTCGGCGTTTGCCTTAAGAGTCGTCAGTTAGTGCTGGCTGTCGCCGAATCCTGCACTGGGGGATGGGTCGCGGAAGTTATCACTTCGATTTCAGGCAGTTCGGAGTGGTTCGACCGCGGCTGGGTGACCTACTCCAACAGCGCCAAGCAGGAGATGCTGGCCGTCGCGGAGAAAACCTTGCGCGAGCTCGGAGCAGTGAGCGAGGAAACGGCGCGGGAGATGGCGGCCGGCGCGCTGGCCCGCAGCCATGCCCAGGTCGCCTTGTCCGTTACCGGCGTCGCCGGTCCCACCGGAGGTACGCCGCAAAAACCGGTCGGCACCGTTTGCTTCGCCTGGTGCCTGCCGGGCGTTGAGACCGCAAGCGCGACCCGGCACTTCGACGGCAACCGGGACCAGGTGCGGCGGCAATCCGTCGTGTTCGCACTGGAAGAACTCCTGCGAAGGCTCGATAGACAGTAAGCCAGCACTCACTTCCCGAAGGTTTGATTGGGGCCGCGTGCCGCCACCCTCCCGGATCGCGGAAGATGCGCAATTTCTGTGCCATAATGCTTCGACGCATTCGAAAGGACACGCCATGGATGAAAACAAGAGCAAAGCCCTGACCGCCGCCCTGGCCCAGATCGAAAAGCAGTTCGGCAAAGGCTCGATCATGCGGCTGGGCGACAAGGAGGTGGAGACCGATATCCAGACCGTCTCGACCGGCTCGCTCGGACTCGACATCGCCCTCGGCATCGGCGGACTGCCGCGCGGCCGCGTGGTCGAGATCTACGGGCCGGAATCGTCCGGCAAGACGACGCTCACCCTGCAGGTCATCGCGGAAATGCAGAAGATCGGCGGCACCGCCGCCTTCATCGACGCCGAACACGCCCTCGATCCTCAGTACGCATCCAAGCTGGGCGTCAATGTGCCGGACCTGCTCATCTCGCAGCCGGATACCGGCGAGCAGGCACTGGAAATCACCGACATGCTGGTGCGCTCGGGCGGCATCGACATCGTCGTCATCGATTCGGTCGCGGCGCTGACGCCCAAAGCCGAAATCGAGGGCGAGATGGGGGACCAACTGCCCGGCCTGCAGGCGCGCCTCATGTCTCAAGCGCTGCGCAAACTCACCGCCAACATCAAGCGTACCAACACGCTGGTGATCTTCATCAACCAGATCCGCATGAAGATCGGCGTCATGTTCGGCAACCCCGAGACCACCACCGGCGGCAACGCGCTCAAGTTCTACGCCTCGGTGCGGCTGGACATCCGTCGTACCGGCTCGATCAAGAAGGGCGAGGAAGTGATCGGTTCCGAGACCAAGGTCAAGGTCGTCAAGAACAAGGTCGCGCCGCCGTTCCGGCAGGCCGAGTTCGACATCCTGTACGGCGAGGGCATCTCGCGCGAGGGCGAGATCGTAGAGCTGGGCGTCCAGCACCGCATCGTGGAGAAGTCGGGAGCTTGGTATGCCTATCAGGGCGATCGCATCGGACAGGGCAAGGACAACGCCCGCGAGTACTTGAAGGAACATCCCGACACGGCGCGCGAGATCGAGAACAAGATCCGCGCCGCGGTCGACCTGCCCGCCCGGGAGCTCGCTGCCGCAGCGGCGTGAGCGACGAATTGCGCGGCTTGGCGCTGAAACTGCTGGCGCGCCGGGAGCACTCCCGCGCCGATCTGCGGCAGAAGCTTGCAGCCCATGGCAGCGGCGAGGATGTCGATGCGATTCTGGACCATATGGAGCAATGCGGCCTGCTCTCGGACGCACGCTTCGCCGAAGCCTACATCGCCTCGCGTCGCAATCGCCTCGGCACGTTCAGGCTGCGGCGCGAGCTGCGCGACAGGGGCGTTGCGGATGCACTGATTGCGCAGGCCCTCGATCAGTCCGGCGGCGACGAGCTGGCGCGCGCGAGAGAGGTGTGGCGGCGCAAGTTCGGCGTTCCCCCCGCGGACGTCCGCGACCATGCGCGACAGGCCCGATTCCTGCAATCGCGCGGATTCGCCGGGGACGTCCTGAAACAGATTCTGCGCGAGACCGAAGAATGATGGGCGGACAACCATGAGCCTGCTGCGGGTCACGGGGCTGAAGAAGCGCTTCAAGTCGCGCACCGTCGTCAAGGATGTGTCGTTCGAAGTCGCCTCGGGCGAGGTGGTGGGCCTGCTCGGCCCCAACGGCGCCGGGAAGACGACCTGCTTCTACATGATCGTCGGACTCATTCCGTCGGACGGCGGCGAGATCCGGCTCGACGATGCTGCCCTCACCCACCTGCCGATACACCGGCGGGCGCGCATGGGGTTGTCGTATCTGCCGCAGGAAAGCTCGGTTTTCCGCAAGCTCGACGTGGCCGAAAACGTACGCGCGATCCTGGAACTTCAGCCCCTCGACGACAAGGAGATCTCCGAGCGGCTGGACGAACTGCTGCATGAGCTGCACATCGCCCATCTGCGCGACAGTGCCGCCATATCGCTCTCGGGCGGAGAACGCCGGCGCGTCGAGATCGCGCGCGCGCTGGCGACCAATCCGCGGCTGATCCTGCTCGACGAACCCTTCGCCGGTGTCGATCCGATCGCGGTGCTCGACATCCAAAAGATCATCCGCTTCCTCAAGGAACGGGGCATCGGTGTACTCATCACCGATCACAACGTGCGCGAGACGCTCGGCATCTGCGACCGCGCCTACATCATCAACGAGGGTGAAGTTCTCGCCGCCGGCCGCCCCAGCGAGATCATTTATAATGAAACTGTGCGCAAAGTCTATCTCGGCGAGCATTTCAGGCTGTAGCATTTCCCTGTTCGTCTTCCGCCGCCAACCATCGCGCTTCGATTCATGAAGCAGACGCTTCAGCTCCGGCTTTCCCAGCATCTCGCGCTGACACCGCAACTGCAGCAGTCCATCCGCCTGCTGCAGTTGTCCACGCTCGAGCTGAATCAGGAGATCGAAAAGTTCCTGCAGGACAATCCCCTGCTGGAAAGGGAAGATATCGAACCCGATACCCGCAGTTTCGGGCAATCGGGGGATGCGATGTCCCAGACTTCGGAGGAACCGCGGCCCGCCGAGACCGAAGCGGCGCCGAGCGAGGCTCCGGGCCAAACCGACTGGGCCAGCGAGTCCGGTCCGCAGCAGCCACGCAGTGACGACGACGATACGGACTATGCGGACATCCAGGCGGCGGCGACCACCCTGCGCGAGCATCTCAATGGCCAATTGGCCATGACGCAGCTGTCGCAGCGGGATCAGGCCCTGGTCCGTTTCCTGATCGAAGCTCTGGACGACGACGGCTATTTGACGCAGAGCCTGGACGAGTTGGCCGAACTGCTGCCGGAGGAATTGGGAATCGACCTGGACGACCTTCAGATCGCACTCAACCACCTGCAGAACTTCGATCCGACGGGGGTGGGCGCGCGCAATCCGCGCGAATGCCTGGCGCTGCAGCTAAAGGCCTTGCCGGTATCCGCCGCCCGCGATTTGGCGCTGGCGATCGTCGAGCGCTACCTCGATCAGCTCGCCGCCCGCGATTTCGTCCGCCTGAAGAAAGTCCTGCAGTGCAGCGACGAGGCCCTGCGCGACGCGCACGCCTTGATCAAGGGCCTCAATCCGCGTCCCGCCTCGGAATACGCGCCGCTCGACGCGCGCTATATCGTTCCCGACGTCATCGTCCGGAAAGCCCGCAACGCCTGGACTTGCGCTCTCAACCCGGATGCCATGCCGAAACTCAGGATCAATCGGCTCTACGCCGACATCCTGCAGGGCCAGCGGGGCAACGGTAGCGCCGGAGGTCTCGCCGGCCAGTTGCAGGAGGCGAAGTGGCTGATCAAGAACGTCCAGCAGCGCTTCGACACCATCCTGCGCGTATCGCAGGCGATCGTGGATCGTCAGCGTCAGTTCTTCGATTATGGGGAAGTGGCGATGCGCCCGCTGACGTTGCGGGAAATTGCGGAGCAACTCGGCCTGCACGAATCCACCATTTCCCGGGTCACGACCCAGAAGTTCATGGCTACACCGCGAGGCATCTTCGAGCTGAAATACTTCTTCGGCAGTCACGTCGCGACCGAGACGGGCGGAGCGTGTTCGGCCACGGCCATCCGCGCGCTGATCCGCCAGTTGGTGGGCGCGGAGGATGGCCACCGACCGTTGTCGGACTCCAAGATCGCGGAAATCCTCAGTCAGCAAGGAATCATGGTGGCCCGGCGCACCATAGCGAAGTATCGCGAAGCGCTCAGTATCCCGCCGGTCAATCTGCGCAAGTCCATCTAAACTTCCCGGAGGAGCGAGCATGAACCTCAATATCACCGGACACCACCTTGAGATCACGCCGGCCATTCGCGATTACGTCGGCGGCAAGTTGGACAAGGTCATTCGACACTTCGACTATGTGACGAGTGTCAGTGTGATCCTGTCGGTGGAAAAGCTGAAACAGAAAGCCGAGGTTACGGTGCATGTCCGCGGCAAGGACATCTTCGTTGAAGCCATCGACGGCGACCTTTACGCCGCGATTGATCTGCTGGTGGACAAACTCGACCGGCAGGTCTTGAAGTACAAGGAAAAGACCGGCGACCATACGCGTGACACCCTGAAACGACAGCCGTCCGAATAGGGCAACCGGGTTGTTGCACCGCCCCCTCGGGAGCGTATAATCCCCGCCGATTGACGGAGCCAGCAACCCTATCGCTTCCAGAGTCTCAACTTTCCGCAGGATGATCCGCCAAAAGCGCGTCGAACTTGCGAGCGACCGATGAATCTCGTTTCCAAACTTCTGCCAGCCTCGAACGTCGTGATCGATCTCGAGGCGAGCAGCAAGAAGCGCGTCTTCGAACAGGCGGGGTTGCTGTTCGAGAACAACCAGGGTATCGCCCGCAGCCAGGTTTTCGATAGTCTGTTCGCCCGCGAGAAGCTGGGTTCGACCGGCCTCGGCCAGGGCGTCGCCATTCCGCATGGGCGTATCAAGGGCCTGCGCGACGCGGTCGGCGCATTCATCCGCATGACCACCCCGGTTCAGTTCGACGCCCCGGACGGCAAGGCGGTGACCTTGCTGTTCGTATTGCTCGTGCCTGAACAGGCCACCGAACACCACCTGCAGATCCTCTCTGAGCTGGCGCAGATGTTCAGCGACAAGGGATTTCGCGACAACCTGGCCAACGCTGCCGATTCCGCCGCCATTCACGCGCTGTTCTCCAATTGGGAGCCGCATGCAGCAGGCGAGCGTCGCGCAGCTGTTTGAGCACAATGTCAACCGGCTGCGCCTGAGCTGGATCGCGGGTTCCCGCGAGGCGATCATTCAGGTTACGCGGTCGGATGCGACGCCGGCCGATCTGGTCGGTTATCTCAACCTGATTCATCCCGATCGCATACAAGTGCTCGGTACTGCCGAGATCGAATGGTCGCGCCGCCATCCGCCGGCCAAAGTGCGGCATCTGTTCGAGGAAATCGTCCAGGCAGAGCCGCCCGCGATCATCGTCGCCGACGGCTGCGCCATTCCCGACAGCATGCGCGTGAGCTGCGCCACACGGAATATCCCGCTGCTCGCAACGCCCGCGTCCGCCTCAGGCGTGATCGATCAGTTGCGCATTTACCTCGCGCGCCATCTGGCCGAGCGCATATCCGTGCATGGCGTGCTCATGGACGTGCTGGGAATGGGTGTACTGATCACCGGAGAATCCGGCGTCGGCAAGAGCGAACTGGCGCTCGAGCTCATCAGCCGCGGTCACGGGCTGGTGGCCGACGATATCGTCGAGATCCTGCGTGTCGGGCCCGACATGCTGGAGGGTCGCTGCCCGGAGATTCTCAAGGATTTCCTCGAGGTCCGCGGTCTCGGTGTCCTGAACATCCGAACGGTGTTCGGCGAAACGGCCTGCCGGCGCAAGATGAAGCTCAAGCTGGTCGTGCACCTGCAGCGGCGCATCATGGGCGAACCGGAATCGGCGCGCCTGCCCCTCGATGCGGAGACGCAGGACATCCTTGGTGCGCTCGTGCGGCGCATCACCATCCCGGTCGCGGCCGGACGCAACCTCGCCGTGCTCCTGGAAGCCGCCGTACGGTCTACTATCCTCGCGCTGCGCGGCATCGATTCCACTATGGAGTTCGTTGAGCGCCAGAAACGCTCCCTTACAGGCGAGCAAGGACCACGATGACGCCGTCGGCGGCGGCGGTCGTCATTCGCCGACCGCAGAATGCCTATCCGGCATCGATGGTTCCGTGACCTCACTGGCCGTACCTGCGCCATGTTCCAGGTGCTGTCGCAGCCAGCGTACGCGTCGCCTGAAGGAGCGCATGGTGCGCCGACGCCGATTGCGTCCTGCCTCTGCCATTGAGCTGCCTGCAGTGATCCCCAGGGCTATCATCGAAACGGCAAGAAATTTTTCGATTATCACGCTCGTCTCCTTTGGTCGGTTCCGCTTGTGTGCGGACTAGTTTTCATATCCCCTCTGCACAGCTCATGCCAGGGATGGGTCTCATCGTTTGACAACAGTTACTTAGCGTATATTTGCAGACAAGCGACGCCGGTTTGGGTGCGTCCGCCGCACGCTTATCGTCGTCGTAGGGCGACGCTTGAACGGCGCAGCGCCGCAAAGGCCTGTCCGGCGCGGAATCGCGCTGTCGTCCCAAGGCGACGGTTCAGATCCGACCGGGGAACGGTGGGGGGAGGGAGCCTTCAGATCGTGGGCGCTGCAATCGGGTGCCGCAATCCGCTTCGGCAGCGCGCAGGTTCGCCGAGCCGGTGAGCCACCGGACGCCTGCATGGCCAGAAACGGCCGCTAATCGTCCAGTTCGAACTCGACGATCTCGGCGGAGACGTCGCGGGATGAATGCCCGAAGGCGATGCGGCCGCGGCCGCGCAGCGGAACCTCTTCCTTCTTCAGCGCAATCTCGAGTTCGCCGTCGAACGTCACATAGGTTCCGTTGGTGCTCTGATCGACCAGGAAGTAATGATTGACGCGGCGCTCGATTCGCGCATGGATGCGCGACGCGCGCCGGTCGGCAACGATCAGATCGTTGCCCGCATCGCGTCCGAAGCTGAGGGCATCGCGCATGGCGTCGAGCTGCACATCGATGCCTTCGTGGCGCAGCCTCAGCATGGGGAGCGGCTCCACCTTCATGAACTGCGAAGTCTTCATCGTCAGCTCGGGATTGTCGCGCCAGATCACCTCGAATACGCCGACGCCCTCGGGCTTGCCCTGAGCGCCCTGCGCATCGAGGGCCCGGGCCGCTTCCCGCAGAAGCTGCGACAGGACGGCAACTGTGGCAGCGGTCGTGACGATCTGACCGCCCGTGGCCAGCGCCACCATACGTGCTGCCATATCGACCGCATCGCCAAACAGATCCTTGTTCCGTTCCTGCGCCGGTCCGAAGTGGAGACCGGCCCGGATCGATAGCTTTACTCCCGACACCGGAGGCAGGCTGTCGATGCGCTGCTGAACCTCGCATGCTGCCTGGATAGCCGAATCGGCGTCCTGGAATACCGCCATCATCTCGTCACCGATGATCTTGACGACCCGGCCGCTGTGGATGGCAACGCCGCGTTCCATCCGCTTCATGCAGCGGTCAACCGCGTACAATGCCTCGGCATTCCCCAGCTTCTCGTACAGCCGGTCGCTGCCGGCGACATCCGCAAAGAGCACACACAGGTTTTGCTGCAGCTTAGGCATTGTCAGGGCAAGCGCCTGTTATTTCGATAGAATATTCTAGCAAAAAGGCCCGTCTGGTAGTGTGTCGGCCTTCACAATGTTCGCCATGGGCGTCGTTTCGCATGTCACATTTCCTCTTGCGGTACACGGAATACCGCCCATCAGGGGCTTGAGGGCGGTGCGCAGATTATTGAACAGTTTCGCATTTTCCGCCTCCAGCGCGACCAGCTCTTGCTTCATGCTGTAGCGCGCGGTGGGCATGCTGAAGCAGGCCGGGCAATTCTCCATGATCACCGGCAATGCCGCAGACTTGGCAAACGCGGCAGTCTGGCGCTCGCGCACATACACGAACGGCCGGATGATGCGCAGATCGCCGTCGTCATTGATGTAGTGAGCCTGCATCGTGCGCAGGCGGCCGCCATAGAAGGCAGAAATGAGAAATGTCTCGGCCAGGTCGTCCAGGTGCTGGGCCAGAGCCAGCACATTGTAGCCTTCGCGCCGTGCCGCCCCGTAGAGCATGCCGCGGCGCAGGCGCGCGCAGAAAGCGCAAAACGAGTTGCCGCTCATTGAGGTTTCCGCCTGCTTGACGATGGGGTAACTCTCGACGAAGTAGGGCACGCCCAGTGCCCGCATGTAGGGCTTGAGCGGCGCCGGAAAATAATCCGGCGATTGCGGATCGACGGTGGCTGCGCCCAATTCGAAGCGCACCGGAGACTTGCTCGCCAAGTGGAGCAGTACGTGCAGCAGGGACAGCGAGTCTTTCCCGCCCGAAACTCCAAGCAGCACGCGATCGCCGGGACGGATCATGGCGTAGTCGCCGATGGCACGGCCGGTGGCAACCAGAAGCGAGCGCGGCGGCTTCACCGGATGGACGGTGGCGGTCGGCGCTTCCGTGTTGGCACTCGCTAGTTGCATGTGCTGACTATAGCAGTGGCCGACGGGATCAAAGATGCGCCGAGCGGCCGCCGTGAACGGCGAGCACTTGTCCGGTGACATAAGGCGCATCAGCCAGCAGGAACAGCACGGCGCGGGCAATATCCGCCGGCTCGCCGACGCGCTTGAGCAATGTGTGGTCCACGATCGCGGCACGTGCGGCCGCGTCGAAGTCGTCGCTCTCGGGCCACTGGATCGGTCCCGGCGCGACGGCATTGACCCGTACCTCGGGTGCAAGCTCGACGGCAAGGGCGCGCGTCAGGCCGACCAGTCCCGCTTTCGCGGCGCAATACAGCGGATAGTTCTTGAGCGGCCGTTCGGCATGGATGTCGGCGATGTTGACGATCGCACCGCGGTTCGACTTCAGGGCAGGCGCGGCAGCCTGGCTGAGAAACAGGGGGGCCTTCAGATTGGTTCCGATCAGGTCCGTCCACTGCGTTTCATCGATCGCTCCGAGCGGCGTGGCGAAAAAACTGGAGGCGTTGTTGACCAGCCCATCGAGTCGGCCGAAGCGCTCGAGCACCCCTTGCACCAATTCGGCGAGGCGTGGCTGGTCCAGCAGATCCGCCCGGAACACGGCGGCGGAATCGGCACGCACTGCGTTGCACTGTTGCATCAGCGCCTCAGCCTGATGGGTGGCGGAACGGTAGTGCAACGCCACCGACGCGCCGGCGGCATGGACGTGGCGTACGATCTCGGCACCCACGCGTTTCGCCGCCCCCGTGATGAGAACCACCTGTCCGTCCAATAGCGCTCCCATGGCAAGTCCGCAGAATTGCGAATTCTAGCGGAATCGCCGATCATCCCCGCTCATACAAGAGTCCTATTGCATCCTTGAGCCTGCCTGATCCCGACCCGAATGCCGCTGCGCAGAGCAGGAGGCTGTGTGCCCGTATCGCCGACGAGATCCACCTGGCCGGCGGCTGGATTCCCTTCGCGCGCTATATGGAGCTTGTCCTGTACGCTCCCAGCCTGGGTTATTACAGCGGCGGTGCCGCGAAGTTCGGCGGCGCCGGTGATTTCGTCACTGCAGCCGAACTGTCGCCGCTCTTCGCCGACACGCTGGCCGCTCAGGTGGCCCAGATCATGGCGAGAAGCGCGGGGCAGATTATCGAGGCCGGTCCGGGAACCGGTGCGCTTGCCGCTGAAATGCTGCTGGAGCTGGAGCGGCGCGGCGCATTGCCGGAGCGTTACATGCTCCTGGAGCTCTCGGCCGAGTTGCGTTCCCGCCAGCGCGCCACGATCGAGCGGCGGGCACCAAAGTTGGCCACGCGCGTCAGTTGGCTGGACGGGCTGCCGCAGCACTTTTCCGGCGCCGTGATCGCCAACGAGGTCCTGGATGCGATACCGACCCACCTCGTTGCCTGGGGCGAGGATGGCATCTTCGAACGCGGGCTGGCGACGGAGAGGCAGAACCGATTGCGCTGGGCAGATCGGCCGGCCACGGGAGCGCTGCTGGAAGCCGCCCGGACGATTCCGGTCACCCCTCCATACCTGTCGGAAATCGGTCTCGCCGCCCGCGCTTGGGTAGGGTCTTGGGGTGAAATCCTGGATCAGGGGATCCTGTTGCTGGTCAACTACGGTTTTCCGGCGCGGGAACTGTACCACCCCCAACGCTCGGGCGGCACCCTCATGTGCCATTATCGCCACCATGCTCACGACGATCCCTTGTACCTGCCGGGCCTGAACGACATCACTGCCCATGTCGATTTCACTGCCGTGGCGGAAGCCGGAGCAGACCGCACCCTGGATTTGTATGGCTATACCTCGCAGGCGCAGTTCCTTCTCAATTGCGGCATCACAGAGGTTCTGGCGCGCATCTCCCCGGAAGACATGACGAATTATCCGCGGCAAGCGTCCGCCGCCCACAAGCTCCTCAGCCCGTCCGAGATGGGCGAACTGTTCAAGGTCATGGCATTGGGCAAGGGCATCGAGACGCCCCTGATCGGTTTTGACCGTGGTGACCGCAGTCACCGGCTATAGAGAGCCAATCCCGCCGCGACGGGTCGATTACTGCTCGGTTGCTGGTCAACGCTTACACGGAACGGATCTGTCGTCGCCTGGAGGCAATCGCACCATCAGCGGCATTTCCCTCCAATAACGCCTCACATTGGTGCAAGACGCCGCGGGATGGTGCTTTTCAGCCGAACCGTTTCAGGACGTCTCGATTGCTTTTCCTGGTGATACTGCAGGCGCCGCAGACAACCTCACAGCCCGGCATCGATGGCTTCGGGAAAGGTACGGCCGGTGGAAGCGGCAGAAGGGATCTAGTGCAAGCCCACGATCTGGTCGTGGTGAATGTCCAGCCTGCCTTCGCGGATCAGGTACTCGTTCATTGACGTCACCGTAGACGTCGTTGTCCATCGAGCGCGTCGGAATGACCAAGAAGAGGCATGTGCCTGCCCGCGCATAGGGGTAGTGCGCCATCGGCTGCGGTTTCCGCTATCGACAACCGGGAGGCACCGATCCCAGCAGCTACGCACCAATCGGAATCCTGCCGGCTCATTCCTGATTCAAATACACCGTGCGCAGAAATGCCTCCACATCCCGCGGTAGCTCGCGTCGTGCGGGGCGGCGCCGCATTTCCGGCACGGCTTCCTGAAGCTCCGTCCGCGGCATGGACAGACGCATCCAGTTGGCGCACGAGACCTCATCTTCGAACGGGCCGAATTCCTTCTCGTCGATCCGTCTGCCACTGCTCATATCCATCGTCACGATCATTTTGACCTCCAAAACAACGCTTTCGGTGCGCACAGGATGTCAATTGTTCTAACGTCTGCAGCGGGGAAAGGGTTAAATCCCCCCCCATTTCTGGGGTTCTCAGCCACCGGCCGGACGCGTAAGCTTTCCCGAACCCGACCGAAACTACCATGCCCGCGCGCTATGCCTTCGCCACCCTGAGCACCCTGCTGCTGGCGCTGTCCTCATCAAGCGCAGGTCAAGCCACTGCTACCGACAATCAGGCGCTGGTGGTCCAAGCTCAGACCCGCTGGAAAACCAGTCCTCACGGGGAACTGCTCGCAAGAATCCTGCCACCTTGGAGAAACCCCAGCAATCTGCCGCAGGCCGAATCCCGCGGGGCACGACTTGTCTCGCGCTACTGTGTGCAGTGCCATCATCTGCCCAACCCTGCCATGCACCCGCCCGACCGGTGGCCCAAGGTGGTGGAGCGCATGGTGGCCCGCATGCAAGGCAAGGGCAACATGGGCGCGTTGATGAAAGACATGATGGCGGAGGTGACAGCCCCCAGCCAGGAAGAACTCCACGTTCTTCTCGACTACCTGTCGCGACACGCTCAGAAGCCGCTGGATCCCAGGCGCTATCCCGATCTCGCCACCCGCGGACATGCCTTTCGCGAAGCCTGCTCGCAGTGCCATGCGCTGCCAGATCCCAAGTCTCATGACGCCAGGGAATGGCCGGACGTGGTGGCGCGCATGGAGCGCAACATGCAGTGGATGAACCGGATCGCAGGCTCCAAGCCCGACCCGGGCGAGCCTCAACTCACGGTGGACGCCATCGTCGACTACCTGAAGCGACACGCTGCGACAAACCTGGCGCGCTGAACGATCGATCAGATTCCGGCGCTCTGCAGCCAGCCCTGGGTGCGCGCGGCCACCTGCGACCAGTCCCGTTCGAGCATCAGCCCGTGACCCATGCCGGAGAAAATCCCGACCTCCGCGCCATAGGTGCGGGCCGTCATCTCTACCACGGACGCCGGGATGAGGTGATCGAACTCCGCGCCCAGCACCAGCATCGGTACGCGGTGCATGGCCCCGGGGCTGGGCAGGTTGAACAAAGTCATGTCCCAGATGGCGCGGTGCGACTCCGGCTGACTGAGCTGGTAATACCGGCGCAACAGCTCAGGGGGCAGAGGCTGGGCGAACAATGCCTCACTCAGCGCGTCGAGCGCTACGCGACCGCCCCCGAGCAGGCGATTCAACTCGCCGAGCAGCCCCGGCTTCTTGAGGGCCAAGCCGACGGCGGAGGTCCACAGGCCCTGCGGCGGCACCGAGCACATCAACACGGCCGCGGGGACTGCAGCCTGTTCCAGATATTTCTGCACCACCATGCCGCCCATGGAATGGCCGACGAGTACGGGCGCCGCCGGCAGTTCCGCCACCACCGTCGCCACGTCCTTTACATAGTCGGCGATGCTGAAGCTGTCGAGGTACTCCCGTCCGCCGCTCCTGCCATGACCACGCAGCGAGACCGCATAAGCGGCGTAGCCGGCCTGCGCGAAGAACGGCAGGAAATGCTCGTCCCAGCACCAGGCTGCGGTATAGGCACCGTGGACGAAGAGCAGCGGTACCGGGCGCGGCTCGCCCGGAGGGAATCGGGCGAGGACTTCCAGACCACCGAAGCGCGCCTTGATCACGGGCTTACGCCGTTTTCGGTACCGCCATCCCGCGCTGCACGGCTGGTCGCGCACCGATGGCGTCGAACCAGCGCTTGACCGCGGGGAACAGGGACAGTTCGACCTCGTGGAACTCGTGGCGCGCGACCCAAGGATAGGTGGCAATGTCGGCGATGGAATACTCGCCCGCCAGGTAGTCGACCTTCTCCAGCCGCGCATTCATCACGCCATAGAGGCGGCGCGTTTCGCTGCTGAAGCGCTCCATGGCGTAGGGCACCTTCTCCGCGGCGAAGCGCAAAAAGTGATGGGTCTGGCCGAAGCCCGGGCCGATCGAGGCCATCTGGAACATGAGCCATTGCAGCGCTTCGTACTTGCCGCGGTCGCTCGCTGGCAGGAACCTGCCGGTCTTGGCGGCGAGGTAGACCAGGATCGCCCCGGATTCGAACATGCTGATCGGTTCGCCATCGGGGCCGTCGTCATCTACGATCGCCGGAATCTTGCTGTTGGGACTGATCGCTACATACTCCGGTGCGAACTGGGCCCCGGACATGATGTTGATCGGATGCACCTGGTAAGCCAGACCGCATTCCTCCAGCATGACGGAGATCTTGCGTCCGTTCGGGGTGCCCCAAGTGTAGAGTGTGATCATGGTTACGCTTTCTTCTTTCCCGTTTTCGACCATGCGCAGTGTAGCGGGAATTCAGCGGCCTGGTAGCCATGGGTCCGCTCCGGCGATGAGGATTGCCGTATGTTGAAATGGGCGATGGTGATCGCGGTGACGGTGGTCGTCGCCGCGGTCTTCCTGCCGCGGCTTACTGCCCGCATGAAGGTCGGCCGCCTTCCGGGGGATGTCACGGTGCGGTTTCGCGGCCGCGACTACTTCCTTCCCTTCGCCACCACCCTGCTGCTGTCACTGCTCGCCACCCTGCTGCTGCGATTCCTGTAGGGTGGGAGAGGCTCCGCGCACCTCGAAGCTCACCGCATCCACTTCCTTGCCTTGCACGTCGAGCAGCACCAAGCGATGTCTGCCCGCTGCCGGCTGCCACGGTGCCTGCCCGCCTTCCGCCTCCAAGCGCACCCCATCCAGTTGCCACCGCAGACCGGAGGCGCCGCCGCGCGCAGCGAACATGATGCGCTGGCGCCCCGCAGGGATGTCCGGGTCGAGGGCGAAGACCGTACCCTCCGCGGGATAGGTGATGCGGGGCGACGGCTCAGATGCTTCCACCTTGGCCGCCACCACCTCCACCTCCGTGCCGGCGACAAACCATTCGCGCCGCGGCGGTTCCAGGGGCGGTTCGAATCGCACCAGCCGCGACGCAACACCCTGGGGCGGCTTCGGCGCCATGCTCGGAACCTCGCCATGCAGGAAGTGCACGATGTCGCGCCACACCGGCGCCGCGCCGGTGATGCCGGACACGTCGCGCATCGGGCTGCCGCTGAAGTTGCCCACCCAAACCCCCACCGTGTAACGGGAAGTGGCGCCGACGCACCAGTTGTCGCGCATGTCCTTGCTGGTGCCGGTCTTGACCGCGCTCCACACCCGCGTCGCCAGCGGATTGTCGAGGCCGAAGGTCAATGCTCGCGCCGCCCGGTCGGCGAGAACGTCGTTGATGATGAAAGACGCATCGCGACGCATCACCCGCTTGCGCGGCGGCACCGGGTCGTCCTCGCGCAGCCTGGTGCCGCTCCATTCACCGCCGTTGGCGAGGGCGCGGAAAGCATTCGTCAAAGCCAGCAGGGTGACATCGGCGGAGCCCAGCGCCAAAGCATATCCATAATGATCGCCCGGCTCGGTCAGGCTGTCGAAGCCCAGCGCATGCAGACGCTCGTGAAATGCCTCCACTCCCGTCAGCACCAGGGTGCGCACGGCGGGAATGTTGAGGGACGAGCCGAGCGCATTGCGCAGACTTACCGGCCCCTTGAAATCGCGGTCGTAGTTCTGAGGCACGTAGAGCCCGCCCGGCGTCGCCAGATTCACCGGTGAATCGTCGAGCACCGACGCCGCCGTGAGCCAGCGCTTCTCCAGCGCCAGCTCATACAGGAAAGGCTTCAGGGTCGAGCCCGCCTGTCGCAGCGCGATCACGCCGTCCACCTCCGCCGCGCCGGAAAGCTCGCCGCTGGATCCGACATAGGCGAGGACGTCGCCCGTGGCGTTGTCCAGCACCACGACCGCACCGTCCTCCACGTTGCGGCCGGCGAGTTCGCCCAACTGGCGCCGCAGCGCATCGATGGCATGGCGCTGGATATTCGCATCGAGGGTCGACCATTCCGCCGTTCCCCCGTTCCTCAGCAGTCTGCGCGCCACATGGGGCGCGACGTTCGCCGCGTCGATGCGATAACGTCCCGACAGCTTGGTCACCGCCAAATCGCGGATCGGTGCACAAGCGGCGCCCTGTCTGGCCTGGGCAGCCACGGCGCAGGCGCGCTGCGCTACGATCTGCGGCGCGGCGTTCGGCCCGCGCAGCAGCGCCGTGAGGATCGCCGACTCGCGCGCGTCCAGTCCGTCCGGTTGCTTGCCGAACAGGCCGCGCGCGGCGGCACCGATGCCCACGAGTTCGCCGCGAAAGGTGACCAGATTGAGGTAGGCCTCGAGGATCTGCGCCTTGCTCCAGTTCTTCTCCAGTTCCCGCGCCGCCAGGGCCTGGTCCCACTTCTGGCCCAGGGTGCGCGCCGGACCCTTGAGCCGGAGCGCATCGTCCAGCATGCCCGCCAGTTGCATGGAAATCGTGCTCGCGCCGCGCGGACGCTTTCCCTCCAGGCCGCGGCGCAGGTTGTCCCACATGGCGCCGGCGAAGGCCTGCCAGTCCACCCCAGCGTGCTCGTAGAAGCGCTTGTCCTCGGAAGCGATCAGCGCCGCCTTGAGGGCCGGGGAGAAGTGCTCGATCGCCACCCAGTCGAGGCGTCGCTGGCGCGGATCCATGCGCACTTCCGCCAGCAGTTCGCCGTTGCGGTCGAGCAGTCTGGCTTCCGACGACACGTGCGCACTGCGTACCTGATCGAAGCCGGGCAGCGCCGCCGCCTGCGCCGCGGTCGCCGCGGCAAGTGCGGCGGCCACGACCAGGCGGCGGGATCGGAACGCCCACGCCGATCGCGCCATATCAGGGCTTCACCACCACCGGCTGGTTCGGCGACGCGCCGAACATCTCCGGGGCGTACATCGCCTCGACTCGTGTCTCGGGCAACTGGAACTCGCCGGAGTTGTTGAAGCGAACGGTGTATTCCACGCTCCATTTGCCCTTGGGCACGAACTGATAGTAGGCGCGGAACGCTTCGAAGCTCCGCTCCTCGAACGCCGGCCAGACCACGCCGCGCTTCTTCTCTCCCCGTCCCAGTATCCGCGAGTCGCCGCCGAGGCCACCGCCCAGGATCTGGCTGCCGGCGGGAATCGGATCGCTCACCACCACCCAGGTCATGTCGGACTGGGCCTCCAGGTCGAGCCGGATGCGCGCCACGTCGCCCCGCGACCAGCGCTCCTTGACCTTCTGCTCGATCGCCGTGACGCTGCGGGCGATGCGATAGCCGCTGAAAAGCGGCTGCTTGAGCGGAACCGCAGCAACGCTTTGCAGCGTCAGCCACGGCTGGCCTTTGCCCTCCTGGCGCGCCGCAAGCCTGGCCGGCCCCGACGGCCAGGGCAGGAGCTTCTCGCCGACCTCGCCGCCGTCCCTCGCTTCCCTGCCTGCCGACCAGACGTGCTCGAATGTCGCACCATCCAAGACAGCGACCGCCTTGCCGGTGACCGGCGCGGCTTCGAACCGCCCGGAATATTTCTCCATTGCCAGCACGCCCCAGGCGTTCGCCGTGGTGGTGTTCCAGTGGCCGCGTTGCTGACGCCCCAAGGCTCCGCGCACCATCCGCGGCACGTCCTCGCGCCAGCGCTCGTTGTCGAGCAGCGCCAGCAGCGCCCGGTTGGCATTGGCATCGGCGGAAACCATCAGCCACCACAGGGCATCGCTGCGTTCGGTGGAGAAACCCATGGTGGTGCCGCGAAAGTCCAGCCGCAACCGCAGGATCTGTTCCGCCTGCTGCAGGCGATCGCTGCGCTCGGGCAGTCCGGGCGCACGCTCGAGGATGGCATACCAGTCCAGCACCGCAGAGGTGGGCCACAGGTTGGGTTCGATGGAGAACGAATCGAGCCACTGCGGCTGCACTGGCGCACCGTGACGTGATACGGCTTCGATCGCCGCCAATCGGCGCAGGGCGAGGTCTGCCACAGGCAGTGCGGAGCCGCGGCTGATGCGGCCCTCGATGAAGCCCTGCAGGCCCTGCTGCATGCGGGCGCGGTCCGCTTCCGGCAAAGGCCAGCCGGCCTCGTGCGCGATGGCCAGGAGATAGGACGTGAGGGTGTCGCTGCCCTCATGCATCGATGGGAAGTATTTCACCAAGCCGTCGCGATCCAGGTAGCTGCCGAGTTCGGCGGTGACACGCCGCCACATTTCGCCGTCGCGCAACGCCACCGCCTTCGACACCCGCTGCTCGATGCAGGTATAGGGGTAGCGCTCCATGTACTCCCGCACCCCGGCGAGGTCGCCGGCGAGCCGGTCCTGAAAGCGCGCCTTCACTCCGCCACGTCCGGGCAGCGCATCCGCCGGCGCGCGCACCGCGAGATCCAGCGGCTGATCGAGGCGCGCAATGGTGGCCTGGACGATGCTCACCGGCACTGCCGCTGAGACCTTCTGGGACACCCTCAGGGCATCGGCGGCAGCGCCGCCCTTCTCCCTCGCCTTGACTTCCCAGTCGAGGATCTCCGCATCCGGCGGCACGGCGATGTCCCAGCCCAGTTCCTGCGCCGCTCCCGGTTCCAGCTTTGCCGTCTGCGCCGGGAGCGAGGTCGATTTCACCGCCTTGCCGCCAGCCTTTACGCTCATGGTGGCTCCGAGGCCGACCTCGAGCGCCCGCTCGGAGGCATTGCGCAAGGTGAAGCCTGCGCGCAGCCGGTCACCCTCCCGCGCCACCGGCGCCAATCCGGACACGAGGATGAGATCCTGGGTCGAGCGCAGCGTGGCGAAACCGCTGCCGAACAGGTCGTCGCCGCCGCTGGCGATGGCGACGATGCGAAAGCGGGTGAGCGAGTCGTTGAGCGGCACTTCGGCCCGCGCCGTGCCGTTCGCGTCGAGCTTGATGCGCGCCTTCCAGAACAGCAGCGTGTCGAACAGCTCGCGCGCCGATTGCCGACCGCCGCCGCCGCCCGCCGCCACCGCCTTGCGGCCGTAGTGGCGCTTGCCCACCACCTGCATCTGGGCGGTCGCGGTTTCCACTTCCAGGCCGCGTCGCTTCATCATGGCCTCAAGCAGCTTCCACGAGTCGTTGGACAGGAGTTCCAGCAAACCTTCGTCCACGGCCGCCAGGGCGATTTCGCTGCCCGGCGGCGGCATCGTACCGTCGTTGCGCCGCACTTCGACGCTCACCTTCGCCTTCTCGCGCACCTGGTAGACCGGCTTGTCCGTTTCGACCTTGACTTTCAGTTCGCGCGCCGCCCAGCCGACGTTGATCTCCGCCACGCCCATCTTGAACGCCGGCTTGCCCAGGTCCACCAGCGCGGTGGGCTGCACGCCGGCGACGCGGCCGCGCACGGCCAGCGCGGTGACGAAGGCGTTGGGCGCATAGCCGCCCTTTACCGGCACCTCGATTACCGGGTCGTCGCGCGCGACCTGGCGCACGAAGCTTTCCATCACCCCTTCGCGCTCCACCGTCACCAGCACCGTGGCGCGGGGGAAGGGCATGCGCACCTGGAAGCGCGCCGTCTCGCCCGGTTCGTAGCGCTTTCGTTCGGGCAGCAGGTCCATGCGGTCGTTGTCGGCGACGTCGAACCACCAGTCCTCGCCCGACGCCACCCACACCTCGCGGTTGGCGATGCTGCGATTGCCATCCGCATCGCTGGCACTGGCGCGCAGGATCAGGTTGCCCGACTTGGGGGAAACGATGTCGCAGATCACCAGACCTTTGGCGTCGGTGACGCCTTCACAGCCCTCGCCCAGGCGCTTCACCTCGCTGCTGTGCTCGTAGGCGTAGAAGCCGCCCAGCAGCCGCCGACGGTGGGAGTAATGCTCGCGCAGCAGCAGGTCCACCTGCACCTTCACGCCCGCCGCCGGCTTGCCGGATAGATCCAGGGCCAGGGCCTGGAACCGGACATGATCCTTCGTCGCCACCCAGGAGTCCGGCTTGATGCCGACGATCACCTTCGCCGGCCACAACGGCAGGCGCGTGCTGCTGGTCAGCGTCTCGCCGTTGGCGTCGCGGTATTCGAGTTCGACCTGCAGATCCTGCGGCTTGTCCGACTGCGGCAGATTGGCGAGCGTGACGCGCGCCGCGCCGTTGGCGTCCAGGGTCAGGCTCCGGGTCGCCGCCGGCCCGGCTTCGCCGGCCGGAGTGCCCGCTCCGGGTTGCTCGGTCTCCTCCTCGTCCGGCTCGTAGTCGCCGAAACGCCAGGATCCGGGCTGCTCCGTTTCCGTACCCACTTGGACATCGCCGTTGGCGAAGACGAAATCATCGTAGTCGGCGAACTGCACCCCTTTCTGCTGGGCCAGGCTGCGCAGCTTGACCGGGGCGAGCCTTGCCGCACCGCCGGCAAGATAGTTGAGCTGCACATCCACTGTTGCCTGGTCCGCATTCACCAGGGGCGAGGCGGGCCCCTGCAGCGTCGCCTTCATGGTCGGCACGCGGAACTGCTCGACGCGGAACGAACCGGCACGGCGCAAATTGCCGCTCCCGCGCCCCTTGCGCCCGTCCTGCAGGGAATCCTGCACGAAGATCTCGTAGGCGCCCTGCTTCGCGTCCCGGGGAATCGACCAGCTTGCCTCGGCAACGCCGCCCTCCCATTTCACCGCCAGTTCCGAATCCTTGCCGGTGCCGGCGTGGCGCACGACGACCTTGTCGCCGAGATCCTGGGCCGGAGGCAGCGTGAACCCTCTGCCCGTCTGACGGCGCAGAAACAGCTTCATATGCACGGTTTCGCCGGCGCGCAACAGGGTGCGGTCGAGCACGGCATGGGCGACATAGGGACCCTCCCAGGCAACCGTCGGCACGCCGAATCGCCACGGGGCGATGCCTTCGTTCCAGTCGGAGAAGGTGAACGTCAGGTCGTCGCCGGAGCGGGCGGTGACGAAATACTGCCGATCGTACTTGTCGAGGCAGCCGGGCAGCTTGTCGCGCGCCGGCAGGGCCTGATCGATGCGCAGGATGCCTGCGGCGTCGGTGCGGCCGCGGAAATGAATCGCGCCGCCGCAATCCCGCACCGCCACCTCCGCACCCCTGACCGGCTGTGCCTTGTCCAGCGTCGTCACCCACACCAGGGAGTTCTCGCGCCCGAGCTTGAGATGGGCCGCCAGATTGGTCACCAGCGCCGCGCTCTGCACATGGAAGGGCTGCTGCTTGCCGAGCAGCGCCGCGCCCAGCCGCGGGCTGGCCAGTTCGGCGACGTAGAAGCCGGGACGCTTGAGCGCAATGCCCGTCACCTCGAAGGCGCGGCTTCCCAGCGGTTTGGGCAGGACGAAACGCTGGCGCCGGTCCGCCCTGGAAAAGATCGACTGGGCGCCGGCGTGACGCTCGATCACCTCGCGCTCCTGTTTCGGGTCCCAGCGCGAGCGGTTCTGTTCGGCACTGCGCAGCCGGCGCAGCCAGGAAACGATCTCCATCTCGCCGTCGAACGCGGTGCAGTTCGCCCGCCACTGCGGCAGACTTCGCGGCGGCGGGCTGGGCGAGGCTCGCGGCCAGTTGCGGCTCCACGTTGCGCAGCGTCACCGGCAGGGCGGCGTCGGGGCCGCGCTCGATGATGCCGAAGCGCGACGCAAACTTGGCCAGGGGAGGATCTTCGTCGGTGCGCACGGTGAGCGGATAGCGCCGGGCATTGACCAGCGCGCGACCGGCGTCGTCCTTCAGGTCGGCGGGAATCTCGAGCTTGAAGGACGAGCGCTCGGGAAACGGGCCGGCGAAGGTGACCCGGTCGACCAGTCCCTCCACCACCTCGGCCTTGTCCAGGCGCGGCTTGAACACGCGGCCGCCGGGTCCGACCAGACGAATCCCGGCCGCCGCGGCGAACGGCACGGGAGCGCTGAACTCCAGACTCATCGGCAGGATCGGAATGCATTGCGCCTTGCGATTCACCCGCTGGCAGCGGAATCTGGCCTGGAATGCCGGCCGCGTCTTGAACGCCACGACCTGATCCTGGGACGACGCGATGCCGCTGGCCGACTCGATCCCCTTGCCCCACACCAGCTTCACCTGCGCTTCCGGCGGCAGGGCGCGCCGGCACTGCAGCACCGCGAGCGGCGAGTCTTCCGCATCGCGCAGCCGCAGCAATCGCTCCTCGTCGCTGCCGGAACGCGGCAGGCGCAGGATCAGCAGCCAGGCGCGGCCGCCGCCGGTCAGGATGGCGCGGGCGTACTGGCGGACGAAGTCCTTGCGCGCCTCGAGGATGCGGCGCCGCTCCTCGCCCTTGACCAGTCGCACCGGGATGCGCTCGCCCACGCCGTCCACGGCGCAGTAGGCATGCTTTTCGATGCTCTCGGGGCGCGCGGGCGCATCGAGGCCGAGGATGAACGCCTGATTCTCGTCGATGCGCTCGTCGCCTTCGTAGGGCAGGCTGTGGCGGATGGCGGGACCGCCGGTATGGAAATCGAAGCGCTGGCCGGCGGGGAGGGGATTTCCGGAAAGCGCTGCGACGCCGCTCTTGAGGGCGAAGCGGCAGGCGACGCCTGCCGGCAGATCCTCGGCGAAGTCATAGGCCCAGTTGCGGCCATCCACCCAGCGGCCGCTGCCGGAGACGGGGCATTCGATGTCGAAGGGCGCCACTTCCCGCGGCTCGCCGAACGCCACCATCTGCTCGGCGAAGCGGGCGGTCACCTGGCGCACCTGCTTCACTTCGCCCTGCGGCGAAAACAGTTCCACCGCTTCCGCGGCTCCAGCCGCGACAGCCGTGCCAGCAAGAAAGGCCAGGACCAGGGCACGGAAGAATCGGCGATGCATGCTTGCTCCGGAGCGCGCAACGGCCACCGTGCCAGGCGCGCAGAAAGTACGGGGAAATTGGCGGCGGGTCAGTCGCGCCGGGCGCGCACGGCATGCACCCGCGCTTCATGGATACTCGACGGAATCCGGGACTTGTCGCTGCAGGCGGCGGCGATGGCGCCCGCATCCACCTCCTGCACCGCGGCCAGGGCGCCGAGCAGCAGTTCGCGCGGTGCGTAGGGCCGCAGCTCGAAGCCGGGGCGGCCGTGGAAATCGCAGGCACAGGCGTCCAGCAGTTGGGCGAAGCGCTCCGGCCGCCGCAGCGCGTCGCAGCGTTCGAGCAGCTTGACGATGGTGTTGGGCCGCATCTTCTCCGCTTCATGGATGTTGCCGTGCTCGCGCGCCGCCAGCACCGCCAGATCGCGGCAGTCGTTCGGCACCTTGATGCGGCGGCAGATGGTTTCCACCAGTTCCTCGCTCTTGGCCTCGTGGCCGTAATGGTGCGGCCACTCGTCCGAGGGCGTGAGGCCCTTGCCCAGGTCGTGGGTCATGGCGGCGAAGCGCACCGGCAGCGGATAGCCGCGGCGCGCGGCGTGATCGATCACCAGCAGCACATGCACGCCGGTGTCGCGCTCCGGATGGTGATCGGCCGGCTGCGGCACGCCGAACAGACCTTCCACCTCCGGCAGGATGCGGGCCAGGGCGCCGCATTCCCACAGCGTTTCGAGCATGCGCGAGGGCCGCGCTTCCATCAGCCCGCGCGACAATTCCTGCCAGACGCGCTCTGGCACGAGGTGGTCGACCTCGCCCGTGCTCACCATCTGCCTCATCAGGGCAACGGTTTCGGCAGCGATGGTGAATTCCGGAAAGCGCGCGGCGAACCGAGCCACCCGCAGAATGCGCACCGGGTCCTCGGCGAACGCCGCGCTGACATGGCGCAGCACCCGCGCTTCGAGATCCCGGATGCCGTGGAAGGGGTCGATCAGGGTGCCGTCTTCGGCCCTGGCGATGGCGTTGATGGTCAGGTCGCGCCGCGCCAGATCCTGCTCCAGGGTGACGTCGGCAGCGGCGTGGAAGGCGAAGCCCTTGTAGCCCGGCGCGGTCTTGCGCTCGGTGCGGGCGAGCGCGTATTCCTCCTGGGTTTCGGGATGCAGGAACACCGGGAAGTCCTTGCCCACGGGGCGGAAGCCGCGCTCGACCATGGCTTCGGGCGTGGCGCCGACGACGACATGGTCCCGGTCCTGCACCGGCAGGCCGAGCAGTTCGTCGCGCACCGCACCGCCCACGGCATAGATCTGCATCGCGCTCTCGTCCATGCGGCTAGGACTTCCGCTCGGGTTCGGCGAGGGCTGCGGCGAGCCATTCCTGCATCGCCGGCAGCGCTTCCATGGCTTCGGCGTAGGCGCGGGCGGCGGGCGGCAGCGCCACCGCGTAGGTACGGAAGCGCCACACCACCGGGGCGTACATGGCGTCGGCGATCGAGAACGCGCCGAACAGAAACGCCCCGCCGCCGCCGAAGCGTTCGCGGCATTCCTCCCACAACGCCGCGATGCGGGCGATGTCCCGCTCCACCTCGGGCGTGCGTCCCTGCCCGGGCAGCGCTGCCTTGCAGTTCATCGGCATCTTGGAACGCAAGGCGGCGAAGCCGGCGTGCATCTCGGCGCTGACCGCACGCGCCACTGCGCGCGCCGCGCGCTGCAGCGGCCACAGCGTCGGTTCGACCTCGGCGGCGTATTCGCAGATGGCCATCGAATCCCACACCGTCAGCCCGGCGTCGATGAGCGCCGGCACCTTGCCGGAGGGCGAATGCTTGAGGATCCGCGCCTTCGAATCCGGCCCGTAGAGATCGACCGCCACCTCATGAAACGCAATGCCGGCCTGCTTCAGCGCCAGCCACGGGCGCAACGACCAGGACGAGTAGTTCTTGTTGCCGATCACCAGCGTCAGCATCGCCTGCTCCTGCCCTGCATGATCTTCACGGCCCGGATCGGCTCAGCGTCCTGCCTTCTCGCGGAACGGGTAATAGCGCGCCCGCGGACCATGATGGGCGAGATAGGACGGCGCCACCGATTCCAGCGCCACCGGCTGCCGCTCGAAGGGAAGGGCGCAGCCGCCGCACACCGAATCGATCTGCATCGAATGGTAGTTGTCGCGCGACATCAGGGTCTTGCCCGGGGCGAATTCCAGCATCATGGCCTGCAGATAGGAAAGCCCGCCCGACAGGCCGACGATGAGCCGCGGGCAATCGATCACTTCCGATACGTACTCGACCAGTTGGCGCAGCGTATAGACCTTGGGGCCGCACAGTTCATAGGTCTTGCCGAAGGATTCCGGCTTGTCGAGGCTGTCCACGATGCTGTTCGCCACGTCCTCCACGAACACCGGCTGGAAGCGGGCATTGGGGGAGGCCAGCGGAAGGATCGGGAACATCCGCGCCAGTTGGGCGAACATGTTGAGGAAGGAGTCGCCGGGGCCGAACACCACCGAGGGCTGGAAGATGGTCCACGGCAGGGCATCGCCGGCGGCGCGGATGGCGGCCTCGCCATCCGCCTTGGAGCGCAGGTACTGGGAAGGCCCGTTGCGATCGGCCTTGAGGGCGGACACGTGGAGCAGGCGCTGCACGCCGAGCTTTCCGGCGGCGGCGACGATCCTCTTCGGCAGGTCGACGTGCGCCTGGGCGAAATCCGGGCCGTAGGGCGTGCCGTTGCGCGAATGCAGGACGCCCGCCAGGTTGATGACCGCGTCCTGGCCAGCGAGCACTCGCTCCAGCTCGGCGGTGTCGTGCACATTGGCCTCCACCACGTCGGTGGTCGGCAGCGGCAGCAGGTCCTTGGCGCGTTCGCGCCGTCGCGTCGGAACGGTGAGGGAATAGCCGCGTCCGGACAGCAGATGGGCGACATGGCTGCCGAGGAACCCGGAACCGCCGATCAGGAGGATGTTGTTGATTTCCATGATTGCTCAGTGGAGGGAAAGTGCAGGCGGCCCAGCGCCGCCGGACCGCTCGGATTCTAGCTCGAATTCGCCGCCTTGACCCCCGGCGTCACGGTACATCCTTGCCTTCGGGTGCGTCCACGGCACCGCCGGGGCGGATCACGCCGAGGCGCGCCTTGAGGGATTGCGGCATGCCTTCGAACAGGGTGGCGTAATAGACCGTGTTGCTCATCACCTTCTTGACGTAATCGCGCGTTTCGTTGAGGGGAATGGTCTCGGCATAGATGGCGCCCTCCAGCGGCCGGCTGTCGCGCCAGCGCTTGGCGCGGTTCGGACCGGCGTTATAGGCCGCCGATGCCAGCACCGGGTGATTGTCGAGACCGTCGAGCATGAGCTTGAGATACTGAGTGCCGAGGGCGACATTGGTCTCCATGTCGCTCATCTGGGAGACGGAAAAATCCTTCATTCCGAGCTTGCGCGCCAGCCATTGGGCAGTGGCGGGCATGACCTGCATCAGGCCGCGCGCCCCGGCGGTGGATTTCGCATCCATGACGAAGCGCGATTCCTGCCGCATCAGGCCGTAAACCCAGCTCTCGTCGAGGGCCAGCTCGCGCGTCCTGGGCTCGACCCGATCGCGGAAAGGCGCCAGATAGCGCAGGTCGTAGTCGTGCTCGTCGCGGGTGCGGTCGGCGCTGCTGATGGCGCGGTCGAAGATCTGGTTGCGCTTGGCGAGGTCGGCGCTGGCCAGGAGGAAGCGGTCGTTCTGGCCGCGCAGAGCCCACGACCACTCGCGCACGGCGTCGGGGCGCAGATCGAAGCGGAACAGGGCGAGTGCCGTGCGGATCGCCGGTGTGTTCGACACGGCATCGATTTCTTCCCGGGTCGGCTTCACTGCACGCGGCGGCACGACTATCGGCAGACCCAACTCCTCGCTTGCCAGATTGCTGTAGAAGTTGGGTTGGCCGGCGATCGCGCGGTACAGCAACTGGGCGTCGTCGCGTCGGCCGAGCGCCGCCAGCGCCCGGCCGCGCCAATAGATCCAGTCCGGTTGGGTGGAAAGCTGCGGCGGCAGGTCCTCGATGGCGTCCCGGACCATGCGCCAATCCTGCGCCCGCAGCGCCGCCCGCACCTTCCATGCCGCCTGCGGTTCGCTCAACGGGGTGTCGCCGGCGGCCTTGTACCAGGCCCGCGCTTCGGGCAGATGCCGCAGCGCCCCCTGCCATCCCAGCTGCGCATAGATGTAGCCCCGCTCGGCGCCGGAGAACTTGCCCTTGAGCGGCTCGAACGCGCGCGCCGCCGCCTCGGCGTCCTGCCGCGCCAGCCGCGCCAGCGCAGCCATCGCCAGCTCGCGTCCGGCGCGCGTCGCGGCAAAGTTCGGCTTCAGCTTGTGCAGGTAAGCGGCGGGGGCATCGATGATGCGCTCCAGCGTCCCGGCGTCCGGCTGCTGGTTCGGCGGCAGATACGCGGCGGTGGTTTTCGCGGCGCTCAGTCGCTTCGTTTCCAGCAGCGCGCGCAGACGCTGCCAGATCTCGTCGTCCTTGACACGGCCGGCGCTCAACAATGCTTCCAGCACCGGCTCGCAGGTCGGCGGCAGCGTCGGATCGAGCCAGAGTTCCCTCGCCTCGGCGAGCGTTGCCTGATCGCGGCGCGCCAGTCGGCTCTGCAAGGCGTAGCAGCCGATCTCCTGATCGCCGTAGACGAGTGCCGGGTATTCGCGCTCGAATTCTTCCCAGCGACCGAACTTGCCCAATTGCTTCAGCCACTCGCCGCGCAGCCGGTCGGCCACCAGCGTGCCGCGGTGACGCTGCAGGAAGCCGGCCACCTCTGCCGCCGGCATGTCGTCGAGCCGCAACTGCAGATTCCAATACCCGACATAGGCTTCCAGCTCATGGCCGCGGCTGGCCTCGAGCTGCAGCGCGAGCTTCACCTTGTCGCCGGCGCGAAAGGCTTCCTGGGCGGCGACGACACTCTCGTCCGCCGTCGCAGCCGCGGCGGCGATCGGCATGCCCAAAGCCAGAACGATCGCCGCGACGCAACGCCGCCAGCCGCACAGGCCGAGTCTCATCCCTTATAGTCGAAGTCGCAACAAAGTGATTCGAGCATAGCACACGTGAAATCCGGCAAAAATGACGTTCGGAGCACAGGGAACGAGCCGCGCCAGGCGCTGCGCGATCGCCTCATCGCCGCGCGCGAGGCGATGCCCGCGCACCAGGTCCTGGCCGCGGGCGTGACCATCGAAAAGTCCCTGGAGCAGCTGCTGAGCCGGCTTTCTCCGGCAGTCGTCGGCTTCTGCTGGCCCTACCGCGGCGAATTCGACTGCCGGCCCCTGGTCGCGCGCTGGTTGCGCGGTGCCGCCGGACGCCGCGCCGCGCTGCCGGTGATCGTGGCACCGGCAACGCCGATGCCGTTCCGCCAATGGTCGCCGGACAGCCCCATGCGCGCAGGGCGGTTCGGCATCCCGGTTCCGGCAGGCGGCGCGGACATCGTGCCGGACCTGCTGCTGATGCCGGTCAACGCCTTCGACGATCAGGGTTACCGCCTCGGCTACGGCGGCGGCTACTTCGACCGCACCCTGGCGGCGCTGGCGCCGCGGCCGGTCGCGGTCGGCATCGGGTTCGAACTGGCGCGGGTGGCATCGATCGACCCCGGCCCCTTCGACATCCCGATGGACTACGTGGTCAGCGAAGCCGGCGTCTTCTCCCGCTGCGACGGCGCTCCCTACACCGGCAGTCAGCCAAGGAACAACTCGTAGCCGGGATTGGCGGTCTCCTCGACGTAGTCGTAGCCCACCCGCCCCAGGAAAGCGCGGAACTCCTCCATCTCCGCGCGCGGCACCTGCATGCCCACCAGCACGCGGCCATAGTCGGCGCCGTGATTGCGGTAATGGAAGAGGGAGATGTTCCAGTCGTGGCGCATGCTGTTGAGGAACTTCATCAGCGCGCCCGGCCGCTCGGGAAACTCGAAGCGGTAGATCACTTCGTTATCCACGTCGGGGGCATGGCCGCCCACCATGTAGCGGATATGCAGCTTGGCCATCTCGTCGTCGGTCAGATCGAGCGTCGGCAGGCCGTGACGGCGCAGGGAATCCACCAGCTTGCGCGACTCGCCGCGGCTATGCACCTGCACGCCGACGAAGACATGGGCTTCGTCCGGATCGCTGTAGCGGTAGTTGAACTCGGTGATGCTGCGCTCTCCCAGCAGGGCGCAGAATTTCTTGAAGCTGCCCGGTTTCTCCGGAATCGTCACCGCCAGCACTGCCTCGCGCTGCTCCCCCACCTCGGCGCGCTCGGCGACGAAGCGCAAACGGTCGAAATTGATGTTGGCGCCGCTCGCCACCGCCACCAGCGTCTTGTCGCGGATGCGGTTGCGCACGACGTACTCCTTGGCCCCGGCCACCGCCAGCGCTCCGGCCGGTTCCAGGATGGAGCGCGTGTCTTCGAACACGTCCTTGATGGCGGCGCAGATCGCGTCGGTATCCACCAGGATCATCTCGTCCACATACTGCCGGCACAGGCGGAAGGTCTCCTCGCCCACCATCTTGACGGCGGCGCCGTCGGCGAACAACCCCACCTGCGCCAGGCGCACGCGCCTGCCGGCGGCCAGCGAGCGCGCCATGGCATCCGCGTCCACGGCCTCGACGCCGATGATCTTGGTCTGCGGACGCAGGCGCTTGACGTAGGCGGCGACGCCCGAAATCAGTCCGCCGCCGCCGACGCAGCAGAACACGGCATGGATCGGTTTGGGGTGCTGGCGCAGGATCTCCATGCCGATGGTGCCCTGACCGGCGATGACGTCCGGATCGTCGTAGGGATGCACGAAGACGAGCTTGTCCCGACGTTCCAATTCCACCGCATGGGTGTAGGCCTCGTCGTAGGAGTCGCCAGCCATCACGACTTCGGCACCACGCGCCTTCACGGCGTCGATCTTGATCCGGGGCGTGGTGGTCGGCATGACGATGACGGCGCGGCAACCCATCTTCTGCGCTGCCAGGGCGACCCCCTGCGCATGGTTCCCTGCCGAAGCCGCGATCACGCCGCGGCGCAGTTGCGCCGCGGAAAGCTGCGCCATCTTGTTGTAGGCCCCGCGCAGCTTGAAGGAGAACACCGGCTGCATGTCCTCGCGTTTGAGCAGGATGCGGTTCTGCAGACGGGCCGACAGATTGGGCGCCGGCTCCAGCGGAGTCTCGATGGCCACGTCGTAAACCTGCGCGGTGAGGATTCTTTCGAGATAATCCGGCTCCATGGAGGGGCGAGTGGGCAAAGAGGCGGAGATTAGCAGCAGCCGGCGAAGGGCGGCAAGCCGCAGGGCGCCGGGGAGCGCGGCCGGCGCACGAGAGCGATGATCGATATTGCGGGTCTGCTGCCGTTCGGCAGCCAGTTGGGGATGGTCGGACTGCTGGTCTCCGGCTTTCTTGCCGCCACCCTGCTGCCGGGAGGCTCCGAGGCGGTGCTGCTGGCGGTGATCAGCGCCGACCCCAGCCGCTGGCCCGAGGCCCTGGCGGTGGCGACCGTCGGGAATACCGCCGGCGGCATGAGCACCTATATGCTGGGCCGGCTGTTTCCGCAGCGGCCCCTGCCGCCGCGCCTGGACACCGTCAGGAAATATGGCAGCGCGGCCCTGCTGTTGGCGTGGACGCCGTTCATCGGCGATGCCCTGTGCGCTGCCGCCGGCTGGCTGCGCCTGAACTGGGTGGCGTGCACCTTCTGGATGGGGCTGGGCAAGCTCGGCCGCTACGGCGTCATATGCTTCCTCCTGCTGGCCGGCCTGGGCGAGGCGGCCGCGGCATGAGTTCGCGCCCACTCCGGCGATTTGTCGCAAAATAGCGCCTTTTCATTTGGAATCATGTCCCCTGCCGCCATGCACATTCTCGTCACCGGCGGAGCCGGCTTCATCGGCTCCCATTCCGTCGAACAATTGCTCGCCATCGGCGCGCGCGTGCGCGTACTGGACAACTTCTCCTCGGGCAAGCGGGAGAACCTGCCGCAGGACCCGCGCCTGGAGGTGGTGGCGGGGGATATCCGCGATGCCGCCGTAGTAACCGCGGCGCTGCAGGACATCACCCACGTTCTGCACCTCGCGGCCCAGGTTTCCGTGCAGGCGTCGGTGGACGACCCGGTGACATCGGCGGCCAACAACATCACCGGCTACCTGAATGTGCTGGACGGCGCGCGCCGCGCCGGCATCAAGCGCTTCGTCTATGCCTCCAGCGCCGCCGTGTATGGCGTACCCGCCCGCCTGCCGCTGGACGAGACCGCTGCCACCGGACCGATCTCCCCCTACGGTCTGGAGAAGTCGATCGACGACCAGTACGGCGCCCTCTACGCCGGGCTGTACGGCATGGCGCCCCTGGGCATGCGCTACTTCAACGTGTTCGGCCCGCGCCAGGATCCCGGCTCGCCTTATTCCGGGGTGATCAGCATCTTCGTGGACCGGCTGCGCGCGGGGAAAGGACTGACGGTGTTCGGCGATGGCCTGCAGACCCGTGACTTCATCTACGTCGGGGACGTGGCGCGGGCCAACGTGGCGGCATTGACGGGTATGTGCACCGGCACCTGCAACGTCGCCACCGGCAGGACGGTGACGCTGCTGGAGCTGATCGATAGCCTCGCCTTCGTCGCCGGCGCCACGACGCAGGTGAGCTTCGCCCCGGCCCGCAGCGGCGACATTCGTCACTCCGCCGCCGACAATGCCCGCCTGCGGCAGGAACTCGCCTGCACCGCGTTCACCTCCCTGCAGGACGGTCTGCGCGCACTGTGGGCGGCCACCGCTTGACACGGTTCGCCGCATCCTGCTGGCTGGTTCTGCTGCTGCTCGCGGGCCCAGCCCTCGCCGGCCCGCCGCCGAGCGTGGCGCTGTTCTACGGCCGCAATGCACCCCTGGACGAATTGCGCGCCTTCGACGTCGTGGTGGTGGAACCGGACCACGGCTACGACCCCCAGGCCTACCGGTCGCCGGCCAGCGAGCTTTTCGCCTATGTGAGCCTGGGCGAACTCCATCCCAGCCGCGGCTACTTCAAGGACTTGCCCGAAGCCTGGAAGATCGGCGGCAACACCGCCTGGGGCTCCGTGGTGATCGACCAGACCCAGCCGGGCTGGGCGGCGTTCGTCGCCGACCGCCTCGTCGCCCCTCTGTGGCAGAAGGGCTATCGCGGGCTGTTTCTCGACACCCTCGACTCCTACCATCTCGCCGGCGACAAGGCGAATGCCAAGGCGCAGCAGCTGGGGCTGATCGAAGTCATCCGCACCCTGCGCGCCCGCTTTCCGGGCATCCGCCTGATCCTCAACCGCGGTTTCGAACTGCTGCCGGCGCTCAAAGGGGATGTCATGGCGGTTGCGGCGGAGTCGCTCTATCGCGGCTGGGACCAGGCCAACCAGCGTTATGTGGAGGTGAGCGAGAAGGACCGGGAGTGGCTGCTGGGCCAACTCCGCACGGTGACCGACACCCACGGCCTGCCGGCGATCGCCATCGATTATGTGGACCCGCGCGACCGCGCCCTGACCCGGGCAACGGCGCAGAAGATCCGGGCGGCGGGCTTCGTGCCGTGGGTGGCGGATGGCAAGCTTGCGACCCTGGGCATCGGCACGCGCGAGGTGATGCCGCGGCGCATCCTGGTGCTGCACGACGGGCGCGAGGCCAAAGCCCTCAATTACACCAATGCTCACCGCTACATCGCCATGCCGCTGAACCATCTCGGCTATGTGCCGGAGTATGCGGACGTCACCAGGGATCTGCCCGAAGGCCCGCTGGCGCCGCGTTACGCCGGCATCGTGACTTGGTTCGCGGGTGGCATCCAGGGCGCGCCGGGGGCCGGGGTGGCGAAGTGGCTGCGGCGGGAGATCGATGCCGGCATGAAAGTGGCAATGCTGGGCGACTTCGGCATCCCCGCGACCGAGGCCAACCTCAAACCGCTCGGCCTCGACCTGGCGAATGCCTCGCCCAGCGGCAAACTCGCCATCGCCGTCCAGGACGCGATGATGGGTCTGGAAATGCAGCCGCTGCCCGATCGCCGCACGTTGGCGGCGGTGCGCCTGGCCGACAAGTCCGGGCGGCCGCTGCTGACCCTCAAGGACGGGGGCGGCAAGAACTTCGATGCCGCCGCCGTCACTGCCTGGGGCGGCTATGTGCTCGATCCGTTCGCCGTCATCGAGCCTCCCGGTGTGGCCGATCAGGCACGCTGGGTGGTGGACCCGTTCGCCTTTCTGCAGGCGGCGCTGCGCCTGCCGGAAATGCCGGTGCCGGACACCACCACGGAGAACGGGCGCCGCCTGCTGTTCGCCCATATCGATGGCGACGGCTTTCCCTCGCGCGCCGAATTCCCCGGCTCGCCGCTTGCGGCGGAGGTCCTGCTCAAGGAAGTGCTGCAGAAGTTCCGCATTCCCCACACCATGTCGGTGATCGAGGCCGAGGTCGCCGCCGACGGCCTGCATCCCGAGATGGCGCCGGAAATGGAGGGGTTGGCGCGGCAGATGTTCGCCCTGCCCCATGTCGAGATCGCCAGCCACACCTACTCCCACCCGTTTCGTTGGGACCAGGCCGAACTCAAGGGGAATCCGGACGACCCGGATGCCTACTACGCGCTGAAGGTGCCGGGCTACCGCATCGACGTGGAGCGCGAGATCACCGGCTCGGTGGATTACATACGCAAGCGGCTGGCACCGGCCGGCAAGCCGGTGAAGATCCTGCTGTGGTCCGGCGACGCGGCCCCGGGCGAGCGCTCCCTGCGCATCGCCGCCGACGACGGGCTGCTAAACATGAACGGCGGCAACACCGTCATAACCCGCCGCTATCCCAGCCTGACGGCAGTCTCGTCGCTGGGCATCGAGAAAGGCGGGCTGTTCCAGACCTATGCCCCGGTGATGAACGAGAACGTCTACACCAATCTGTGGCGCGGACCCTTCTACGGCTATGAACGCGTCATCGAAACCTTCGAACTGACGGAGAAGCCGCGCCGGCTGAAGCCGATCGACATCTACTACCACACCTACTCGGCATCCAAGCGCGCCGCCCTCAACGCGCTGCACAAGGTCTATCGCTGGGCGCTGGCTCAGCCGGTCCACCCCATTTACGCTTCCGAGTTCATCCGCAAGGTCGCGGACTTCCAGCGCATGGTGATCGCCCGCGACGAGAGCGCCTGGATCGTGCGCGGCGCGGGCGAACTGCGCACCCTGCGCGCACCCGCGGCGCTCGGCACGCCGGATCTGGCAAAGTCCGCCGGCGTCGCCGGCCACAGCGAGGCAGTGGAAGGCCGCTACATCCATCTCGCCGGCGGCAGCGCCGACCTGCGTTTCGCCACCGGGGGTGCGCTCGGCCCCTACCTGGCGGAGGCCAACGCGCGGCTCGGCGCGTGGCAGCCGGAAGCGCGCGGCCTGCGCTTCGACCTCAAAGGGTACGTGCCCCTGGAATTCGCCCTCGGACGTGCCGCCGGCTGCACCGTGCGCGCCGACGGCCGTCCGCTGGCGCCGCAGCGCAGCGCGGCAAACATCAGCCACTACCGCCAGCCCAATGCTGCTGCAACGATCCAGGTTATCTGCAGCCAGCCTTGAGCGGCCGCGCCTGGTCCAGCCCTGGCTGCTGCTGACGCTGGGCGGGCTGACGGTAATCGTCCTGATGGCGATCTTTCCCTTCGAAACCCTGGTGGAACGGGTGGTCGCCACCCAGCGCGGCGATCCCCTGACCACCAGCTACCTGCGCAACCTGCTGCGCACCGACCCTGAAAATCCGGAGTTGCGCCTTTCCCTGGCACGGCAACAGGGGGCAGCAGGCGACACGGCAGCGGCGCGCCGGACCCTGGCGCCCCTGATCGCCTCTCGCGACCCGGCACTTCGCCGCGAGGCATTGTGGACATCCTGGCTGATCGCCCGCCGCGAACTGGACCGCAGCCCGGGCGACGCGGCCTCCCGGCAGCAACGCCATCGGGAGCTGCTGCTCCAACTGGAACGGATCGCCGGCGAGGACTGGCACGAATCGACCCTGACCGAGCTGGCGGCCCAGGCGCTGCAATTGGGCGACCTGAACCTGGCCGTCGGCTTGCAGCGCAAGCTGGAAGAGGGCGGACGCAAACTGGATGCGGGCTGGTTCGGACGGGTCGCGCAGCTTGCCCTCGGCCACGGCGATTACCGCCGAGCCGCCGAACTCTACCTCGATGCGCGGCGCCGCGCCGCCGGTCGCGCCGAGCGGCGCGAGTACTTCTTCGCCGCCGTCGGAGCACTGCAGTCGGGCAATCTGCCGGAGGAGGCGGTGCAGTTCGCCGACGCCAACCTGGGCGAACTGAGCCAGGACCAGGACGCCCTGTACCGGATGGTGGAGCTGGCGCGGGCGGCGAACCGGCTCGATCTGGCGGAAAAGTATGTGCGCCTGCTGCTCAAGCTGTCGCTGCTGCAGCAGCTGCTGCCCCGCGACGTCGCCGCGGTGCGGGATTTCCAGGTGGTGCGCGCCGCGGCCCCGGCCGCCGGGGCGCCGAATGCACCGCACGGAGGGCCACAACTGCCCTTCGACGACAAGATCTACAGTCTCGGCTACGACGTCTTCCTCGCCAACCGCAAGCTGGAGGACGCCTACCAGGTGGCTGCCGCCGCCGTGCGCCAGGCGCCGGAAAACGCGGCGTGGCGCCTCAAGCTTGCCCGCGCCGCGGACTGGACCCAGCGTCCCGCCGAAGCCCTCACCCATTGGCACTGGCTGGCGCAGCGGCAGGGCAGCGACGAGGCGTGGCAGGCGGTGCTGCGCCTGGCGCCGGGACTGTTCGACGATACCGCGCTGCTGGCAGCGCTGCAGCACCAACTGGCGCGGCAGCGCCCCGATGCGCGCCAGATCCGGGAGCTGGTGGCGCTTTACGAGCGCATGGGCGACCCGCAGGGTGGACTGGCCATGCTGGGCCGTCTGTACGCGTCACAACCCTCGGCCCAACTGCTGGGGGCGATGGCGCAACTCGCCGAGCGCGCAGGCGACGACGACAAGGCGACCGGCTACTGGCGCCGGGCCATCGCCGCCGAGGGAGCCACTCCCGAGCGCGCCGTCCACCTCGCCAGCCTGCTGGTGGCGCGGGGCGACATCGCCGGCGCCTTCGGCCTGCTGCAGCAGGCGAAGGATCAGGTCGGAGACGACGCCGAATTCTGGCGCTTCTACGCCGAACTCGCCCATCTCAGTCAGGAGGACGAGGGCGCTGTGCTCGCCTACGACAAGCTGATCGCCGGCGGCAAGGCCGGCGAGGCCGACTACGCGGCGCTGCTGGCGCTGCTGCGCGACGTCAATCCGGTCCGGGCGGCGCGCCTGGCAGCGGATATGTGGCGCCGGTTCGGACGCTTCACGTTTTTCCTGCAGGCCCTGGGCCTGTGGGTCGGCGAGGCGCAATGGATCGAGGCCGGGCGGCTGCTGGCGGCCCTGCCCCGATCCCAGCTCGCTGAGGCGGAACAGACGCTCGATTTCCTGCGCCTGCGCGCCCAGTACTACCAGCACACCGGACAGCTGCGGCTGGCGCGGCGCGACATGGAACGGGCACTGGCACTGGCACCGGACGACGCCGCGCTGCGCGAAGCTCTCTTGTGGCAGGCCATCGACAGCAACGACCCGCACCGCCTGCGGGCGCTGCTGGCGCGCCACGAAGCGGCCTGGTCGCGCGACGCCGGCCTGCACGATGCACTGGCGGCGGCGCACCAGGCTCTCTCACAGACGCACATCGCGCTCGTGCGCTACCTCACGCCGCGCCTCCAGGCGCACCGGAACGATTTCCTGTGGCTGATGAACTATGCGGACGCGCTGGAACAGGATGGGGCCGCGGATCGGGCCTGGCGCCTGCGCCAACATCTGTGGCGTCAGGCGCGCGCGCCCGCTTTCGTCCTCGGCGAGCGCGAGCTGGCAGCCGTGCGGCGCGTGGCGCGGGCGCGGCTGGCGGCGGCGCAGCGGCCGGGAGACGCCCAGTTCGTTCTGCTGCGGGAGCTGGTCGCCCTCGACCGCAAGGAGGGCGGCGCCCTGTCGCCGCCGGTGAAGGAGATGGTCACCGCCTGGCTGCAGAATGCCAGCGAGTACACGGCGGTCCGCGGCTTCCTGTGGCAGCAGTACGCGCGCGATCTGAGCAAGCCCCTGTGGGCGGAGATTACCGCGGCGCTGGCCCTCGATGACCGCGCCGACATTGCCGAACTGCTGGACCGTCATGGCGAGCGCCTGCCGCGCTCCGACCGCATCAATGCCGCGCTGCGCGTCGGCGATCTGGCGCTGGCCCAGACCTACGCCTTCGATTCGCAGAGCGTCCAGCCCGAGGACGACGCCATCCACCAGCAGCTCGCCGAGAGCCTGCTCGGCGGCGCCGACCGGGCGCAACTGGCATTCAACCGGCGCCAGGTGGGCGAACTGAACGAGCGCGAGGCAGCGCTCGATCTCGGGCTCGGCCTGGCGCCGGACCTCGGACTCTCGCTCGACCTCGGCCGCATCGCGCGCAGCAGCAGCAACGACAGCACCATCACCAACGTGCCGCCGGCGGAGCGCTATGCGCAGGCAGAGCTGGCATGGCGCCACGGCGACGGCGAGACCCGCCTCGCCGTGGGATGGCGCGACAGTTTCGCCGCCTTCCAACCGATCGCCCTGCAGCGCGACCAGTACATCGACCAACGCCTCGGCCTCACGCTGCGCCTCGGCCATCACCTGCCGGCGCCGGAGAGCGCCGCCTTGCGCGTGGCGGGCATGAAGGACCTGTTCGGGGTCGCGGCGCGCTATCAGATCTCGCGCATCGACCGCGTGGCAGCCGAGTGGAGCCGCTCGCGCTACTTCGGCCAGACCGGCACCGGATTCGGCAACGGCGACCAGTGGAATGCCGAGTACGCCCACGCACTGCGCTCCGAATTGCCGGACATGCAGGTTTCCGCCTTCATTTCCGGGTCGACCTTCAGCGGCGACGGCGGCGCCAGCGATGCGGCGCTCGGCACCCTGGTGCCGGGCGGCGGGCCGGCCACAGCGGCATTCTTCATTCCCGAGGGATCACGCCTGTGGGGCCTGCGGCTATCATCCGATGTCCGACTGCGGCAAGATTACACACGCGCGCTGCAACCGCTGTTTTCCGCGGCGCTGACCCGCAGCGGCACCCTGGGAGCGGGTTACGATCTGCTCTTCGGGATTGCCGGCAGCATCGTGGGCAACGATCATTTCCAGATCGGCTGGAGCCTGACCAAGGGCGGCAGTGCCGCCTTCAATCGCACGCGCGACGTGGGAGTGAGCTATCGCCTCTATTTCTGAGGCAGACAAGGGAGTACCAACATGAAAAACAAATGGATCGGCAAGCTGCTGGTGGTCCTGGGAATGGTTCTGGGGCTCACCGCCTGCGCCGTGCTGGATACCAGCGGTCCGTCCGGCGCCGACCCCGCTGCGCGCTGGGCGCTGCTGCCCTTCGCCAATAACACCGAGACGCCGCTGGCGGCAAACCGGGCGGAGGCGATCACCGCGGCCCTGCTCGCCGCCAAGGGCGTGGCGGAATTGGCGCGCTACCCGGCGGGCCTGTCCCAGGAATCCCTGTTCGACGCCGGCGCCGAGCGCAAGCAGCAGGACGAGGCGCGCACCTGGGCGCGCAGCCAGGGCGCGCGCTACGCCATCGTCGGCAGCGTGGACGAGTGGCGCTACAAGGTGGGCGTGGACGGCGAGCCGGCGGTCGGCATAGCCCTTTCCATCATCGATCTCTCCAGCGACAAGGTGATCTGGAACGGCGTCGGCGGCAAGAGCGGCTGGAGCCGGGAGGCACTGGCCGCGGTGGCGCAGAAGCTGATCGGCTCCCTGCTCGACCAGGCGCTGGCATCCCCCCGCAAGTAAAGCCCGGCGCGCCATGACGCGGCTCGCTCGCGCCCCACGCCCGGCACCGGTGCATGGCCCCCTCATGCCTCTGTGGGCGGATTTCCGTTCGTCGTCGTGTCCGTGACCTCTTCCGCCTCGCCCAAGTCACCCCGCATGACGCTGCTGCGGCTCATCGCGCCGCTGACGGCGAGCCGCGTCGCCGTCATGGAGTCGCTGCTGCTGCCGGTCCTGGTGTTGGCCGTCGGCATCTGGATCAGCCCCCTCGACCCCCTCGCCGTGTCGGCGCAGTTTCCCTGGGCATGGCTGGCACCGCTGATCCTCGCACTGCGCTACGGTCCGTTCGCCGGCCTGACCGGGGCAGCGATATTGCTGGCCGCCTGGTTCGGCCTGCAGCCCCTGGGCTTCATCCGCGGCGATTTTCCCAAGGTGTACTTTCTCGGCGGGCTGATCGCGGTGATGCTGTGCGGGGAGTTCTCTTCGATCTGGCGGATCCGCGTGCGGCGCGCCGAGGCGATGCAGGTCTATCTCGACCAGCGGCTGGAACATCTCACCCATCAGCACTATCTGCTGCGTTTGTCCCACGACCGGCTCGAGCAGGACCTGATCACGCGGCCGATGGCAATGCGCGACGCCCTCACCGCCCTGCGCAGGCTCACGGCGGACGCGGGCTACGCCGAGGTGCTGCCGGGGGCGAACATGCTGTTGCGGCTGCTGGCCCAGTTCTGCCAGCTCGAAAGCGCCGCGCTCTACGCCCTGCGCGGCGATGGGCAGCCGCCCGCCCGCGCCGCCCAGCTCGGCGCGCCGTTCGAACTGGATGCCGGCGATTCGCTGGTACGGTTCGCCTTGGCGCAGGACCATTTCAGCCACATCCAGTCCGAGGGCAGCGAGCGGCGCTCCCGCTATATCGTCGCCGCCCCCGTCACCGGCGGCGACGGCGTGCAGCGGGCGCTGCTGGTGGTGGATCGCATGCCGTTCTTCGCCCTCACCGACGATACGCTGCAGACCCTGAACCTCATGCTCGGGTACTACAGCGACGGCCTCGACGCGCGGCTTACCGCCCAGCCGGTGCTGGCGGCGGTGCCGGACTGCCCGATGGACTTCGCCTTCGAGCTGATGCGCCTGTGGCGCATCCGCGTCGAATCCGGGGTCAGAAGCGCGCTGGTCGCCCTCGTGTTCAGCCAGAAGGGGATCTACGAGGATCTGCCCTTCGCCGTAAGACGGCAACAGCGCTCGCTCGACGTCACCTGGCTGATCGAGGCGGCCCCGGCCCCGGTCCTCGTCACCCTCATGCCGCTGGCGTCGCTGTCGGGCGCCGAGGGCTACCTCGCCCGCATCGAAAGCTGGATGCGCAAGCTGCATGAGGTGGATCTTGCGGGTGCGGGCGTGTCGCAGCACGTGCTGCTGGTGGATGAGGTCGAGCCGGTGGCGCTGCTGGAGCAGCTGTTCAGGGTGTGCCGTGTCCCTCGCAGCGACTAAGCTCGGCCTCTCGGCGCTTGCCCTGGAGACGGCGGCCTACGCGCAGCTTGCGCTCGGCAGCAGCAGCGAGCAGGACCTTGCCGTCTACCTGCTCGCCCACGGCGGCGCATCCGGGCTGCTGGCGGCCTTCAATTACCTGTTCCTGCCCGCGGGTTACCGCAAGCCACGGCTGCCGATCCTGCTGCTGCTGTTCGGGCTGATCTTCTTCATACCGGTGCTGGGTTTCATCGGCGGGATCACCAGCATGCTGCTGATTCGCGTCGTCCCGAGCCTGGCGCGGCCGGTGAAGTTCAGCTCGGTGCAACTGCCGCAGCTCGATCCCCACGATCAGGTCGGCGGCATGGGTTTCCGTCAGCCGGGCATGCGCGGCTTTCTCGGCAACGTCCAGGCACCGGTGACGGTGCGTCTGCGCGCCCTGGTCGCGCTGTCGAACGTACCGACACGCCTGGCGAGCCCGCTGCTGCGCGACCTTCTGGCCGATCCGGCGGAGGATCTGCGCCTGCTCGCCTACGGCATGCTCGACGGCCAGGAAAAGAAGCTCAATAGTGCCATCCATCTCACGCTGCAGGGCTACAACGGCGCCGCGGACGCAGTGGCGCGGGGGCAGGCGGCGCGCAAGCTTGCATTGCTGTACTGGGAACTGATCTACCAGGGCCTGGTGCACGGCGACCTTCGACGCCACGCCTCCGAGCAGGGTCTGCGCTATGCGGCGGAGGCCCTGGCAGCCATTGGCGAGGACCCGGCCCTGCATTTCCTTCATGGCCGCCTGCTGCACGAGGACATGCGCCACGCGGAGGCGCATCGCGCCTACGAACGAGCGCTCGAGCTGGGACTGCCGACCAGCCGCGTCGTACCGTATCTGGCCGAGCTGGCGTATGACCAGCGCGATTTTGCCGAGGTGCGCCGCTTGCTCGGCATGCTGCAGGGATGGCCCGCCATGCCGCGCATCGCGCCCGTCGTGAGCTACTGGTCGCTGCCATGACTTTCCCGCGCGCCGCTGCCGCTGACATCGCGCTGCTATTGGAGGGGACCTTTCCCTACGTTTCCGGCGGCGTGTCGAGTTGGGTGAACCAGATCATCCGCGCCTATCCCGAATACCGCTTCGCCCTGGTGTTTCTCGGCAGCCGCCGCAGCGACTACGGCGACATGAAATACGCCCTGCCGGACAACGTGGTGCATCTGGAGACCCACTACCTGCACGAGCAGTGGGGAGGCGCCGCGGAGGGCATCCGCGGCATGGGCGGCGACGCCGACGCCTTCGCCCGGGCCGATGCGCTGCACGATGTGTTCAAGGCGCCGCCTTCCGCCGCCGCCGACCTGGCGCTGTTCCGCGAAGTCGGGCGCGATCTGCTGCCCGGCGGTCAGCTCACTCTGCAGGGGTTCCTTCACAGCGAACGGTCGTGGCGCGCGATCACCGAGCGCTACCGGACCCAGTGCACGGATCCGTCTTTCGTCGATTATTTCTGGACCGTGCGCATCATGCACCAGCCGCTGTGGATGCTGGCGCGCATCGCCAGCGAACTGATTCCGGTGCGCGCCTTCCACACCGTGTCCACCGGCTACGCCGGCTTCCTCGGCGCGCTGCTGGCCAACACCCGCGGCCTGCCGTTGATCCTCTCGGAGCATGGCATCTACACCAAGGAACGCAAGATCGACCTCTATCAGAACGAATGGATCCGCGACAACCGCAACGTGTTTCAGAAGGATCCGGCGGAGCTGTCCTATTTCCGCCACTTGTGGATCCGCTTCTTCGAGTGGCTGGGCAAGCTGTGCTACGACGCCGCGGACCCGATCGTCGCGCTCTACGAGGCCAACCGAGTGCGCCAGATCAGCGACGGCGCCGCCGCCGCGCGCACCCGGAACATTCCCAACGGCATCAACCTGAAGCGGCTCGCCGCCCTGCGCCAACGGCGCCCGGCCGGTGATCCGCCGCCGGTGCTGTGCCTGATCGGCCGCGTCGTGCCGATCAAGGACATCAAGACCTTCATCCGCGCCATGCGCATCATCGCCACCCGCCTGCCGGCAGCCGAAGCCTGGATCGCGGGCCCGGAAGACGAGGACCGCGCCTACGCCGAGGAATGCCGCAACCTGACGGAGAGCCTCGATCTGACGGATCGCGTCAAGTTCCTCGGCTTCCAGAAGATCGACGAACTGCTGCCGAAGATCGGGCTGGTGGTGCTCTCCTCCATCAGCGAGGGCCTGCCGCTGGTGATCCTGGAAGGCTATGCTGCCGGCGTGCCCTGCGTGTCCACCGATGTCGGCTCCTGCCGCCAGTTGATCGAGGGGCTGGACGAAGCCGACCGCGCCCTCGGCGCGGCCGGCCGTATCGTGCGCATCGCCGACCCGCAGGGGCTGGCCGAGGCGGCGCTGGCCCTGCTCGAACCGGGGGCGTGGCGCAACGCCCAGGCGGCGGGGATCAGAAGGGTGGAAAAGTACTACACCGACGAACTGATGTTCGAGCGCTACCGCGAGGTTTATCGCGGCGCGCTGGAGCGCGTCGATCAGCAACGCGGGTGACCACCGCGGAGTCGGCGGCGACGTGCGATTGGCGCCGCGCCGAGAAGCTGTAAACTGGGCTGTGCCGTCAACCCAGCGCGCCGCGTCGGCAGACATGGCGGGGCAAGACGGACACCCTGATCGGGAGTGAGCAGAACCCATGGCCGGCATCGGCTTCGAGCTGAGAAAACTGCTGAAGAAGGACAGCCTGGTCGGGCTGGTGCAGGCCTACGCCTATGCCGGCGTGATCGGCTCCGGGCCGTGGGTGCTGTCGATCATCGGCATCCTGGTGATCGGTCTGCTGAGCGCGACGGTGGTGGTGCCGTCGTTCCTGGTGACGCAATTCCAGGTGTCGGTGACCTATCTCATCGCCGTCAGCCTGATCTTCACCGGCGTCCTGCAACTGGCCTTCACCCGCTTCATCTCCGACCGCCTGTTCGAGAAGCGCGACGACCTGGTGCTGCCCAATCTGAATGGCGTGCTGCTGGTGGTCATCAGCGCCGGCGGCGTGGCGGGACTGCTGCTCATGTTCCTGCCCTTCGCCGGCCTGTCCATCGCCTACCGGCTGCTGATGCTGGCGGGATTCGTCCTGCTGTGCGGCATCTGGATCGCCACCATCTTCCTGTCGGGCCTGAAGCTCTACAAGTCCATCGTGGCGCTGTATGCCGTGGGCTACGCGGTCACGGTGGCGGCGGCGCTGCTGCTGCGATCCTACGGCCTGGAGGGACTGATGGTCGGCTTCGTGCTCGGCCATTTCGTGCTCTTTCTCGGCATGTGGCTGCTCACCTACTACCACTACCGGCCGCCCCACGCCATTTCCTTCGAGTTCGCGCGCCGCGACCTGATCTATCCCAGCCTGATGGCCATCGGCCTGCTCTACAACCTGGGCATCTGGGCCGACAAATTCATGTTCTGGTACTTCCCCGATACCTCGGAGCCGATCATCGGTCCCCTGCGCGCCTCGGTGATCTACGATCTGCCGGTGTTCATGGCCTATCTGTCGGTCATCCCCGGCATGGCGGTGTTCCTGGTGCGCATCGAGACCGACTTCGCCGAGTACTACGAGCGCTTCTACGATGCGGTGCGCACCGGCGGTTCCCTCGAGTACATCGAAACCATGCGCGACGAGATGACCTACGCCATCCGCCAGGGCATGGCGGAGATCGCCAAGATCCAGACGCTGGCGGTGCTCGTGACCTTCGTCGCCGGACCGGCGCTGCTCAATGCGCTGGGGATCTCGGAACTGTATCTTTCGCTGCTGCACATCCAGACCATCGGCGCCAGCCTGCAGGTGCTGTTCCTGGCGCTGCTGAATGTTTTCTTCTACCTCGACCGGCGCCGCATCATCGTGCTGTTGTGCGGTTTGTTCCTCGGCCTCAACATTCTGTTCACGGCGATCACGCTCAAGCTTGGCGCGCCCTATTACGGCTACGGCTACGCTGCGGCAGTTCTGGTCGCCCTCGGCGTCGGCCTGTACCTTCTCGACCGCAAGCTGTGGCGGCTGGAGTACGAAACGTTCATGCTGCAGTAGGCAATCCCATGCAGACAGGATCATGGTGACGATATTCATCAGCTACCGGCGGGGCGATTCCGCGCCCTACGCCGGCCGCCTCTCCGACCGCCTCGTGGCGCGCTTCGGCGCCGAGGCGGTGTTCATGGATATCGACGATATCGCCCTGGGCGCCGACTTCCCGCGGGTTCTCGCCGAAACCCTCGCCCGCACCGACGTGCTGCTGGTGCTCATCGGTCCCGGCTGGCTCGGCGCGCGCGCTCCGGACGGCAATCCGAGGCTGGATGACCCGCGCGACTACGTGCGTTTCGAGATCGAAACCGCGATCCGGCTCGGCAAGCGCGTTATCCCCGTGCTGGTCGGCGGGGCTGCGATGCCGGGCGCGGCGCAGTTGCCGCCGCAGCTTGCACCGCTGAGCCGCTACAACGCCCTGGAAATCGGCGATGCGCGCTTCGATCAGGACGTGGAGCGACTGCTGGAAGCCATGGATCCGGCGCCGGCGGCCGGTGGCGCGGCGGCCGCCCGCCGCAGCGCGGTTCGCGGACCCTCGCAGCGGCGCGCCCTGCTGTTGGGAGCGCCGTTGCTGCTGGCCGGCCTCAGCTACTGGGTGCTGAGCCTGCTGCGTGGGAACGACGCGGGAGCCACCAATGAACCGGAAGCCTCCGGCAGCAGCAGCAATGTCGACGGTACCTGGAAGGCATCCGTGACCTACGGCTGGGGGGCGAAGCACGAGGAAGTATTCGTGCTCGCGGTGCACGGTGAGGAGATCCTGGGCGCGGCCGGGTTCCTCGGCGTCGCGCGCCCCATCGTCGGCGGCACCATCCGCGGCGACGAGATCGCCTTTTCCACCCGGACGCAGGAGATCCTCGGCCGCGATGCGGCACGGGATCTCACGCATCATTACCGCGGCAAACTCAGCGGCGACTCCATCCGCTTTCTGCTGATCACCGAAGGCGGCAGCGGCTCAGGCGGACCGGTGGAATTCACCGCCCGCAAGACTCCCGCGCCCTGACGCCGGGCGCGGATCAGTTGGGGCGGAGTGCCGCGCCGTCTGCCGCCGCCGGAGGCAACTCCGGCGTGTCGGGGGCGGACGGCGTCTGCGCCAGAATCGCCGGAGTGGCCGGGGCGCAGCGCGCCGGACGCTGCGGGTCGAAGAAGGGCAGGATCTGGGGCGCCAGGACTTTCAGAATCTGGACCGGCAGGGCGCTGGTGAAGCTGTATTCGTCCGCCTTGGCGCCGGCGACGAAGGCTGTGAGCGTGCCGAAGTGCCGGTCTCCGACATAGAAGACGAAGGTGGCCGTGCGATTGAGTGCACGCGAACCGACCAGTTGCCCCTTCGTGCCGTAGGACTCGATGCGGTTGTCGCCGGTGCCGGTCTTTCCCCCGACCCGAATTTCGGTGCCGTCGGGCAGATCGAAGGCGCCGAACAACCGCCGCGCGGTGCCCGCCGCCACGACACCCTCCAGCGCCTCGCGCAGGGCGGCCGCGACTTCGGGCGCCATGACCCGCTCGCCGGACGAGGCGCTACGCCGCATCTCCGTTTCGTAGGGCGTTCCGGCGGCGAAGTGCAGGCGCTCCAGGCGCACCGTAGGCAGCCGCACACCGTCGTTGACGATGACGCCCATCAGTTCCGCGAGGGCGGCCGGCCGGTCGCCCGAACTGCCGATAGCCGTGGCATAGGAGGGAACCAGGCGCTCGAAGGGATAACCGAGGCGCTTCCACTGCTGGTGCACTTCCTCGAAGGCATCGATCTCCAGCAGCGAATTGATGCGCTGCTCCTGGGCATTGCGGTGGCGCGTCTTGAACAGCCACGAATACACGTCCTGGCGCTCGGCGGCGCTGGCGTCCAACACCTGGGTCAGGGTCGCTCCCGGGTTATGGCGCAGGTAGCCGACGAGCCAGAGTTCCAGCGGATGGACGCGGGCGAGATAGCCCTGATCGGCAAGGGAGAACTTGCCCGGCGCGTAGCGCTCGTGCAGATCGGCGACCTGGTTCTCCGACAGCTCGCCGCGCCGATGCTGGTTCAGGAACGCGGCGAGCGCCTCGGGTCCGGCCTCCGGCTCCACCAGGCGATAGATCGCGGCCAGGCGATGTTCGCTCGGACGGATGCCCGCCACCAGCTTCGCCAGCAGTTCATCCGCCGACGTGCCCTGATACTTGCGGTAGTAGCGCTGGAGAAAAACGCGGCCTTCGCGGTCGGCGAAGCGCGACAGGTAGGCAGAGCGGCCGGCGCCGCCGGCATCCTGCAGCGCGCGGGCGGGCGAGCCGGGCTGATACATGTAGTAGCGCACGACATCACGCATGATGCGGATGAATGCCAGATTCACGGAATCGCGCAGCGCCTCGCGCACCGTCGGATTGCGGGAGTCGTCCTCGCGCTTGAAGTTCTCGAAGGTGTGCAGTCCGCCGCCGGTGAAGAAGCCCTCGCCCGGACTCGCCGAGTAACGGCGTTCCAGCGCCGCCTTCAGCATCGCTTCGAGGCCTCGGTCCTTGGTCGCGATCAGGTAATCGACTGCCCAGCGGCTGAGGCGGTCGCGGCGATCGACGTCCGCCTTGCGCAGCGCAGCCGCCGGCAGGGCGGAATAGCGCTGGTGCAGCGCCGCCACGATGTCGAGGTAGGTCGCCAGGGTTCGCAGTTTGGCCGTCGAACCCAGCTCCAGCTTGGTGCCTTCGTTGATGTCGAGCGGCTGGTCGAAGTTGTCGGTCTGCACCCGCACGCGGTTCGCGTCGGCACCGCGCTCGACCAGGGTGAAGCTGTAATACACCTTGGCGGCGCCGCGCTCGGACAGCAGGCGCTCGCCGATCAGCCCGGCCGCCTTCGCATACTTCGGATCTCCCAACTGCAGCAGCGTCGCCGTCACCGTGTCCTGCATGTCCCGGTCGATCGTCGTGCCGGCGCTGAGGTCGAGCCGGTCCAGGCTGTAGACGGGCAGTTCCAGCGTGCTGGACAGCCGCCCGCGCACGACGCTCGCGGTCTTTCCGGCGGCAGTGGGCTGGACCGCGGGTTCCAGCCGGGGATCGCGGAAGGCGGGTCGCAGTTCGAGGGCGACGTCGCGCAGTTCCGGCGTGATGACGCCGGCCCCGCCGAGCAGTCTGAGATAGCTGTCCGTCAGCGCATTGAGCTGTTCCCGCCCCGACGCCAGCAGATACGACGGACGCCGGTGCGCGATCATGAGCGACAGCACCTGGCGGTAGGCCTGGGCCTGGGAGCGCAGGTCGCCACGGTCGGTGGCCGCTTCGCGGATAAGGCGGTTGGCCTCGTCGAAATCGGCGCCGTACCAGGCCCACAGGCCGTCGCCCAGGCCGTTCACCTCGCCATAGCCGGCGATCGCCGCCAGCGGCACGGTGTTGAGGTAGTCGAGCACGATCTGGCGCCGGGCACCGAGCGTATCCTCGCCCTCGCGATAGGCGCGCAGGCTGGCGGACATCATCTGCCGCAGCTTTTCAGTGGCGGAGGTGGTGATGCCGTCGGGCGAGTGCCGGTATTTCTCGATCTGCGTCGCCAGCGTGCTGCCGCCCGGCACGTCGAAATCGGAGTCGACGACCTTCACCGCCTTGCTCATGACCGCTTTCGCGAGCCGGGTCCACTCCACCGCGGGATTGCGGGTCGGATTGGCAGCATCGAGCAGTTCGCGGTTCTCGATGAACAACAGGGTGTTCAAGACGAGAGGCGGAATCGCATCGAAGCGCGGATAGATATGCTCGGGATGCCGCGCCATGAACAGCGGCTCGCCGCTGCAGTCGAAGATCTGCAGCCCGGCCTGGGTCTTTTCCCGGTAGGGCGCGAAGTAGCCGCGATCGCTGAAATCCAGCAACGCCGGCGACAGCCGGGCCTGGGCGTCCACCGTGAAGTTCTTCTCCGCCAGCCGTGCCACCAGCGCCGGCAGCCGGCTGTAGCCGAGCCGCTCGTCGAACGGTCCGGCCTCCGGGAAACGGATCGCCGTGCTCGGTCCCTGCTCGACGCGGTAGGTCAACTCCCGCGCCAGATCGGTAAAGTGGGCCGCCTGGATGCGTGAGGATTGCACCTCCCTGACGACCACGAAGGTCACCGCGAACGCAGCGAGGCTGACGGCGACGATTGCCGCCGGCCGGACGGTGCTCCGCAAAGGACTCTGCGGGCGAACAGGATCGGTTTGCACGGCTCGGGGAGGGGGTGAAATCTTCTCTTGTAATGCTTTAGTCCAATTTTCGCGGATTGAATTCAAACTGGGTAGAGCTTTGCGCGAATTCTTTTTTCTTTGTTGCTGGCGGGCAACACTTCCGTCCACGCGTTTGACAGTTCGTCGCGTCGCGCGCATCCAAGTCCTCATTTCACTTCCTGCTGCGCTGCAATAGCCTAAAATGGAATGTTTCCGGAACGGGTCGAATTTCACCCTTGCAACCCACGCCCGAATTCGTCGAACCAGGAGCGCTCCGAGGCCGCCCCGCGCCTGCGCGAGATTCCATACAATTACACCTCCTTCTCCGACCGCGAGATCGTCATCCGCCTGCTGGGGGAGGAGATGTGGCGGGTGCTCGACGGCCTGCGGGCCGAACGCGTCACCGGCCGTTCGGCCCGCATGCTGTATGAGGTTTTAGGCGACATTTGGGTGGTGGAGCGCAATCCCTACCTGCAGGACGATCTGCTCGAAAACCGCGACCGTCAGGAAGCCCTTATCGGCGCCTTGCGCCATCGCTTGAACGAGGTGGACAAGCGCCGCCTCGCCTACGACACGCGGGCGGAAAGCGAAGGCCGGCCCGAGCGCAGCGCCCGGGTGGCGCAACTGGTGGCGGCCGCCCACAAGGCAGTCGATGCCTTCGCCGCCGGTTTCGCCGACACCGCACGACTGCGCAAACGGGCGATGAAGGCCTTGTCGAAGGCTACGCGTCGGGACAACATCTGCTTCGACGGCCTGTCACGCGTCTGTCACGTCACCGATGCCACCGACTGGCGGGTCGAGTATCCGTTCGTGGTGCTCTGTCCCGACACGGAAGACGAAGTTCCGGCCATCATCAAGGCCTGTTTCGGCCTCGGACTCACCGTCATCCCCCGCGGCGGCGGCACCGGCTACACCGGCGGCGCCGTTCCCCTGACTCGCCACTGCGCAGTAATCAACACCGAAAAACTGGACACGCTGGACGCCGTGGAAGCGACGACCCTGCCCGGCGTGTCCGCCCCGGTGCCGACGGTGCATTGCGGCGCCGGCGTCGTGACGCGGCGCGTCATGGAAGCAGCGGAAGAGGCCGGCTTCGTATTCGCGGTGGACCCGACTTCGGCAGACGCTTCCTGCATCGGCGGCAACATCGCCATGAACGCCGGCGGCAAGAAGGCGGTGCTGTGGGGCACCGCGCTGGACAACCTGGCGTCGTGGAAGATGGTAGCGCCCGACGGCAACTGGCTCGAAGTCGAGCGCCTCGATCACAACCTGGGCAAGATCCACACCGTCCCCCTCGCCCGCTTCCGCCTGCGCCGCATCGACTCGGGCAGCGGGAAGATGCTGGCCGAGGAGGTGCTGGAGATCCGGGGTGCACGCTTCCGCAAGAGCGGGCTGGGCAAGGACGTCACCGACAAGTTTCTCGCCGGCCTGCCGGGGGTGCAGAAGGAGGGCTGCGACGGGCTCATCACGTCGGCGCGCTTCATCGTGCACCGCATGCCGGCGCATACGCGCACCGTCTGCCTGGAGTTCTTCGGCCAGGTGCGCGAAGCCGTGCCCTCCATCGTCGAGATCAAGACCTACCTCGACGCGCACCCGGCGGCCACGCTGGCCGGCTTGGAGCACCTGGACGAGCGCTATGTGCGGGCGGTGGGCTATGCGACGAAGGCGAAGGCACGCCAAAGCGGCCAAGGCCGGCCGAAGATGGTGCTGCTGGCGGACATCGTCGGCGACGACGAATCGGCGGTGATGGCGGCGGCGAGCGAGGTGGTGCGCATCGCCAACGCCCGCGGCGGCGAAGGCTTCATCGCCGTTTCACCCGAGGCGCGCAAGAAGTTCTGGCTCGACCGCGCCCGCACCGCCGCCATCGCCAGGCACACCAACGCCTTCAAGATCAACGAGGACGTGGTGATTCCGCTGCAGCGCATGGGCGACTACTGCGACGGCATCGAGCGCATCAACATCGAACTCTCCATCAAGAACAAGCTGGTGCTGTGCGACGCCCTGGACGAATTCCTGCGCGGCGAACTGCCAGTTTATCAAGGTGAGGCCACGCTGCCGAAGGCGGAGATGATCGGCGATAAGGCGGACTACGCGCGCGATCTGATGGCGGCCGTTCGCCGGCAGTGGCAGTGGGTGCTGGAGCATCTGGACGAGGCGCTTTCCGGGCTGGTGGACATGGTGGCCGCCCACGACTATCCGGACCCGGCACTGGCCCACGCCATCGGCGCCACGCTGGCATCGCAGCCCGACGCCACCCTGTTCAACGTGATTCAGGATCGCAGCCGGCGCATCTCGTGGAAGATCGAACTGCAGGCGCCCTTGCATTCGATCTTCGACGGCGTCGCCTACCGCCACATCAATGAGCGCATCGAGGCGATCCACGCCGCGGTGCTGCGCTCGCGGGTGTTCGTGGCGCTGCACATGCACGCCGGCGACGGTAACGTCCACACCAACATCCCGGTGAACTCCGACAACTACGCCATGCTGCAGGAGGCCAATGCGGCGGTGGTGCGCATCATGGGGCTGGCGCGCAGCCTGGGAGGCGTCATCTCCGGCGAGCACGGCATCGGCATCACCAAGCTGGCGTTCCTCACGTCCGAGGAGATCGCACCCTTCGTCAACTACAAGCGCCGCATCGACCCCGAAGGCCGCTTCAACAAAGGCAAGCTGCTGCCCGGCGCCGACCTGCGCGACGCCTATACGCCTTCGTTCAACCTGCTGGGCGCGGAGTCGCTGATCCTGGAACAGTCGGAGATCGGCGACATCTCGGACATGATCAAGAGCTGCCTGCGCTGCGGCAAGTGCAAGCCGGTGTGCTCGACCCACGTGCCGCGCGCCAATCTGCTCTATTCGCCGCGCAACAAGATCCTCGGCGCTTCGCTCCTGATCGAGGCCTTCCTGTACGAGGAGCAGACGCGGCGCGGCGTCAGCCTGCAGCATTTCGACGAGTTCGGCGACGTGGCGGACCACTGCACCGTGTGCCACAAGTGCGTGAACCCGTGCCCGGTGGACATCGACTTCGGCGACGTCTCGGTCGCCATGCGCAATTTCCTGCGCCGCCACGGCAAGAAGAAATTCAATCCCGGCACCGCGGCGGCCATGGCCTTCCTCAACGCCACCGATCCCGCCACCATCAAGCTCATCCGCACCGGCATGATCGAGTGGGGCTACAAGGCGCAGCGCCTGGGCTGGCGCATCGGCCGCGCCCTCGGCCTCGCCCGCGAGCAGGTGAAGCATCCGCCGTCCACCCTGGGCCGGGCGCCGCTCAAGGCGCAGGTGATCCACTTCATCAACCGGCCGATGCCCGGCAATCTGCCGAAGCAGACCTCGCGCGCGCTGCTCGGCATCGAGGACCACACCGTCGTTCCCATCATCCGCAACCCGGCCAAGGTTACCGAGGATTCCGACGCGGTGTTCTACTTCCCCGGTTGCGGCTCGGAGCGGCTGTTCTCCCAGGTCGGCCTCGCCACCCAGGCGCTGCTGTACGAGGTCGGCGCCCAGTGCGTGCTGCCGCCGGGCTACCTGTGCTGCGGTTATCCGCAGACCTCATCGGGCGACGAGGACAAGGGCACGCAAATCACGACGCAGAACCGGGTGCTGTTCCATCGCGTCGCCAACACCCTCAACTACCTCGACATCAGGACGGTGATCGTGTCCTGCGGCACCTGCATGGACCAGTTGCTGAAATACGAGTTCGACCGCATCTTCCCCGGCTGCCGCCTGCTCGACATCCACGAGTACCTGATGGAGAAGGGCGTCGGCCTGGAGGGCGTGCCGGGCGTGCGCTACATGTACCACGACCCCTGCCACACGCCGATGAAGACGCACCAGCCGCTGGCGGTGGTCAACAAACTGATGGGCCAGAAGGTGGAACTGTCGGACCGCTGCTGCGGGGAATCGGGCACCCTGGCCGCTTCGCGCCCCGACGTATCGACGCAGGTGCGCTTCCGCAAGGAAGAGGAGATCAACCGGGTCGCTGCCAGGCTGCGCGCCGATGGAGGGCTGGAAACGAACGGCAGTAAGCTGCCGTTCGCGGGCGAGGTGAAGATCCTCACCGCCTGCCCGTCCTGCCTGCAGGGCCTGTCGCGCTACAGCGCCGACACCGGCACCGAGGCCGACTACATCGTGGTCGAGATGGCAAAGCGGCTGCTCGGCCCGGACTGGCTGAAGAGCTACGTCGCCAAAGCCAATGCCGGCGGCATCGAGCGGGTGTTGCTGTAGCGAAGCAGCGTTCAGGCCGATCCGCGGACGCGCTCCCGCCAGTGTGCCCGACCCGGCCCGAGGTGGGCAGAAGGCGCCGTCGGGCGGCCTCCCGGCCCGGGGCGAGGACAGCAGGCGGCTGCCGCATCCGCCGGGGCTATTCGGATACGGCGCTCTCGAATCCGGGGCTGATCCGGTGCGCGCCGGATCGCTGGGATTTCGGTGCAGTTCACGCTGAATGCCTTTGACTGCAAACCATGCCTGGCGTTGGGATCCTCGGCAGTCAGCGGCGGCTTACGAACGTGCAGCTGTCATCGTGGATTTCGGTTCCGACGACTCTTCGTCGGCCTCAACGGTCACTCGCGGTAGGCCGCCAGCTTGTACTTGCGACCGCTTTGCGCCACCAACGCCGATAAATACTGCCGGCCAGAAGCAATCCGTCGGCCATGTTCCCAACTTCACGTGAAAGCGGTCACCCACTAGCCGGCCGGTGTCAAGGACCTTGCATAACTCGCTGGCTGTCCGATGCGCCCGCGCGGCGTATCATTCGGACGACCCTGGCTAGGCACCCGGACAGTTCTGTCCAGACCGGGACAAACAGGCTCTTGAGTTTCGTGACCGACAGTTTCACATCGATCGGGAGCGGCAACATCCCAAAAGGAGACGGATGTGTGACCTCGTGCCTCGCGTAGAATCACGCCGCACCTTGCCTCCAGTACTTTCCACCTAACGCCACGTCGGAGCCACGCGCATGCATTCACGCCCTTACGCAGCCACCTTCGCGATCATTGCGCTTGTCACGCTCGGCGCCTGCCAGAAGAAGGAGCCCGCCCCCCCCGCGCCGGCGAAATCCGTGGCGGATGAGGCAGCCAAGAAGGCGGCGGCAGCCCCTGCCCCTGCCGAGCCGGCCACGGCGCCGGCGGCTGCGTCGCAGCCGAACCCGGAGCGCAACGCGTACTTCGGCGAGACTCACCTGCACACCAGTTGGTCGGTCAACGCCTGGGTGATGGGCAACCGCCTCACAGGCCCGGCCGAGGCCTACAAGTACGCGCAGGGCGAGACGATCAAGCACCCGATGGGCTACGACATCAAGATCGACACCCCGCTGGACTTCATGGGCGTGACCGACCACTCGGAGTACGTCGGCGTCACCAAGCAGGCCAACACGCCGGGTTCCGATGTGAGCAAGCTGCCCGAGGCGCAGCCGATGATCATGAAGGACCCGACCGATCCCAAGGAGCAGGACCGGGTCTTCTCCTACCTGCTCAAGCTGGGCGCGGGCGCGCCGGTGAAGGCGTTCATGGACCCGAAGATCACGGCCACCGTGTGGAAGGAGAACGTGCAGATCGCCAACGAGCAGAACAAGCCCGGCAAGTTCACCGCGTTCTGCTCGTACGAGTGGACCTCGATGCCGGACAACCGCAACCTGCACCGCAATATCTTCTTCCGCGACTGTGCCAAGGTACCGGACTATCCCTTCAGCTCGCTCGAGTCCACTCGCCCCACCGAACTGTGGAACTGGATGGACGCGCAGCGCAAGGCGGGCAACGAGTTGCTCGCCATCTCGCACAACGCCAACGTCAGCGACGGCTGGATGTTTCCGGTCGATGTCGATCAGACCACCGGGCGGCCGATCGATGCCGCCTGGGCGGCCGCACGCGACCGCAACGAGCGCCTCACCGAAATCAAGCAGGGCAAGGGCCAGTCGGAGACGCACCCGCTGCTGTCGCCCAACGACGAGTTCGCCAGCTACGAACTGTTCCAGGGCCTTCTCGGCCTGCCGGCCGACGTCGGCCGCATCGACCGCATAACCGGCAGCTACGTGCGCCAGGCCTACAAGGACGGCATCGCGATGCAGGACGCGCGCGGCTACAACCCGTACAAGTTCGGCATGGCCGGCGGCTCCGACTCGCACAACAGCGCCAGCCCGTACCGCCAGGACAACTTCTTCGGGCTGCACGCCAGTGCGGACGCCTCGGTCGAGCGGCGCTTTGCCGGCGTGCTGATCGGCGGCACGATGGACGTGCGGCTGACCAACCCCGGCGGGCTGGCTGGCGTGTGGGCCGAGGAGAACACCCGTGCCTCGATCTGGGACGCGATGTACCGCAAGGAGACCTTCGGCGTCAGCGGCCCGCACATCAAGGTGCGGATGTTCGGAGGCTGGGGCTACGACAAGGACATCGTCAACGCCAAGGACTGGGTCAAGCAGTCGTATGCGGGCGGTGTGCCGATGGGCGCGGACCTGCCACCGATGCCGGCGGGCGGCAAGGGCACGGCGCCGCGCTTCGTCGTCTGGGCGGTGAAGGACCCGAGTTCGGGCAATCTCGACCGCATCCAGGTCGTGAAGGGTTGGACGCAGAACGGCCAGAGCTTCGAGAGGGTCTTCGACGTCGCGTGGTCCGGCGACCGCAAGTCCGACAAGTGGACCGGCCAGGTGCCGGCCATCCGCAGCACGGTGGATCTCGACAAGGCCACCTACACCAACGACGTCGGCGCGGCCGAGCTGAAGACGGTGTGGTCCGACCCGGAGTTCGATGCCAGCCTGCACGCCTTCTACTACGTGCGCGTGCTGGAAATCCCGACACCGCGCTGGACGCTGATCCAGGCCGTGAAGGCCGGGCTGCCCCCGCCCGACGTAGTACCGCTTACCGGGCAGGAGCGGGCCTGGACCACGCCGATCTGGTACACGCCTTCGGCCGAATCGCGCAAGGCGGCCGCGGCGGGCACGACAGTTTCCGATCTCAAGGCGAAGGGCATCAATGCGCTGAACGACGCGCAGTTGAAGGCGCTGCTCGTCGGCAAGGCCATCTGGCTGCGCAACAACGTGACCGGCGAGCAGTTCTTCCAGCCGTTCACGGCCGAAGGGCAGACGAACGTGATGCGCCTCGGAACGGGCGCTGTCTTCCCGAGCGCGTTCGGCAACGTCGCGCGCGGCAGCTACGAGGGAACGACCACTCCCTACCGCATCGAGGGCGGCAGGCTCGTCATCCCCGTGTCGCAGGATCCTTACTCGTTCACCTTCTACAAGGTCGGCGACGCCTACTTCGCGGCGCGCAGCAACGAGTTCGGTTACGCCAACTACGAAATCGTTCCGACGCAGCAGATCGCAGCCAATCCGCTGACGGCGCTGTCCAACCAGTTCTCGCTCGAGCTCAAGCTGACCGAAGAGCAGAAGAAGCAGATCGTTCCGATCCTGCAGGCCGAGCTCAAGCAGCTCGGTGCGCTGAAGACTGACACCAAGCTCAGCGGTCTGCAGAAGGTGGAGGCCCTACGCAAGCTCGGCGTTTCCTTCGACGAGAAGATCTCGCCGCTGCTCAACCCGGAGCAGCAGAAGGGGTTCCAGGAACTGCGCGAGCAGATGCGGCGACGGATTCTCGAGGAGGCGGCCAGCCAGGGCCTGCAGAAGGCGAAGGAGGGAGTGCAGGCGTGGTTCGCCAACACGAAGAAGTAGCTGAGCAGGCTGGACCGCGAGCCGCAGGCTATCCGGTGAATCGGGAGCCGTGGGCGACACGGGCTTGGCTCGCCGCCGTGCTGCTGTGCGTGAGCGCCGCATCGGCGGCATGTCCCATCTGTTTGGGTGCAGGCCAGCCAACCAAGGCACATGAACTGGCGTCCGCCCAGCAGGCGGTGCTGGCAGTCCCGACTGCCGACGCGAGCCGGTACCGCGTTATCGAAGTCGTCCATGGCGACCGGCCTTCGGGCACTACCGTAGAAGGCGGATATCCCCGCCGCGCTTCCACGGCGGACGAGAATGTGCCGAAAGGCAAGGCGCTGCTGCTCGTGCGAAACGATCCGTTCCCGACGTGGGCCATCCTCGGGGCGATCGGCGCCGAGCAGTCGGGCTGGCTGCGCAAGCTTGCCGTGGGAAAGCACGTCGAGGACATGAGCGCGGAGGAGTGGCGAGCCCGCATCGCGCTCGTGCTGCCCCATCTCGAGAGTTCCGACCCGCTGGTGGCCGAGCTTGCCTACGGCGAGCTCGCCGCCGCGCCGTATGCCGCGATGCGGACGGCGAAGTCGCAGCTGGGCGCGCGCGCCGTTCGGGCGTGGCTGGACGACCCGCAGCTCGCCGCGCGACGCCGGCTTTACCTGCTGCTGCTGGGGGTTGCCGGCAACGATCGGGACGCCGCCGCCATCGAGCAGCGCCTGGAAGCGGCATGGAAATCGGGCGATGCGACGAACCTCGCCTCGATGCTGGCCGCGAACCTCGAACTGCGCGGCGCGGCGCGAATGGCGTGGATCGAAGAGAGATACCTGCGCGACCGCTCGCGCTCGGCGCCGGAGATCGCGGCCGCACTGCTGGCGCTTTCCGTGCATGGCAACGCGAGCGGCGTGATCCCGCGCGAGCGAGTGATCCAGTCTTACCGGGTGTTCATGAAGGCGCACCAGGAGATCGCCGGATACGTGGCCCAGGACCTTGCGGCCTGGCAATACTGGGACGCGGTCCCGGAGTACGTTGCGCTGATGAAATCCGACGTCCGGCAGCAGTACCCGTCCCGCATCGCGATCCTCGCGTACCTGCGGCAAAGTACCTCAGCCGAGGCGCGCGAGATCGCACTTCGGACCCCGGCGTTGCCGGCGATGCCGCAGTAATCTCCATCTCCTCCTAGAACAAACGCGCAATGCGGCGCGGTTCTGGTAGCACTGCAGCATCTATTGCGAATCCAATGAAGCATCTGTTGCGCGAGCCACTGGTTCACTTCCTGCTGATCGGCGGCGCGCTGTTCGGCGTCTACGCGCTGGCTCCTGACGATCGGGCCGGGCCGGCCGCATCGAAGGAGATCCGGCTTACGCTCGACGAGATCGCCCAGCTCACCCTGCTGCACCAGTCGCAGTGGCGCCGCCCGCCGACGCAGCAGGAGCTGCAGCGCATGGTCGAGAACAAGATCCAGCAGGAAATCCTTTACCGCGAGGCGCTCGCGATGGGCCTCGACAAGGATGACGAGATCGTCAAGCGCCGCATGGCGCAGAAGATGCAGTTCCTGGCCGAGGACGTGGCCGCCGCGCGCGAGCCGACGACGGCCGAGCTCAGGAGCTGGTTCGAGAAGAACAGCGCGAAATTCGCGCAGCCGCCCCGGCTGAGCTTCCGGCATTTGTACTTCTCGCCCGACCGGCGCGGCGCCCGCGCGCGAGACGAAGCGCAGCAGGCGCTGGCGAAGCTCGCCGGCCAGCCGGTCGACTCGAAAGGCGCGAGCGCGCTCGCCGACCCGTTCATGTCCCAGGACTATTACCGTGATCGCGCGCCCGACTACATCGCCAAGGAGTTCGGACCGCCGTTCGCGCTGGCGGTGGCCAAGCTTGCGCCCAACTCGTGGCAGGGGCCGATCGAGTCCGGCTTCGGCTGGCACCTCGTCTTCGTAGACACCGTGATTCCCGGCCGTGTACCCGCTTTCGAGGAGATCGAGGCCGACGTCAGGACCGCGTGGCTCGGCGAGCAGAAGGCGCTTGCCTGGGAGAAGTCGTACAAGGAGATGCGCGCGAATTACACGGTGCTGTTGCCGGCGCCGCCCGCGAGTGCCGCAGCCTCGCCGTCTTCGCAGCTGACGAAAGAGCCTGCATCAACGGGCGCGGCGCCGAAGTGAACGGCGTGCGCCGCATCGCCGGATACCTCGCGGCGGCGCTGCTCGTCCTGCTCGCCGGCTTGCCGATAGCGCATGCCCACGAGTCGCGCCCGCCTACCTGGAGCTCAAGGAAACAGCAGCCGGCCGGTTCAGCGTGCTCTGGCGTACGCCGGTGCTCGCGGGCAGGCGCCTCCCGGTCGCGCTGAAGCTGCCCGACGGCGTGCGCAACATTGAGGAGCCCAGCGTCCAGGAACTGCCCGATTCGCTGCTCGAGCGCCGCTCGGTCGATGCCGGGCCGACCGGCCTCGCGGGCAGGCGCATCGAGTTCCCCGGGCTCCAGTTGACGATCACCGATGTGCTGGTGCGCATCGAGCGGCTCGACGGCACGCGCTCGACCGAGCTCGTCCGCCCGTCGCGCCCCTGGATGGAGGTCGCGGCACCTCGCGGCACGTTCGCCACGATCAGCGTATTCCTCGGGCAGGGTATCGAGCACATCCTGCTCGGTGTCGACCACCTGCTCTTCGTGCTCGGGCTGCTCGCCATCGTGCGCACGCCGTGGATGCTGCTGAAGACGATCACCGCGTTTACGGTGGCCCACAGCATCACGCTCGCGATCGCCACGCTCGGTTACGCGAGCGTTCCCGCCCCGCCGCTCAACGTCGCGATCGCGCTGTCCATTCTCTTCCTGGGGCCCGAGATCGTCCGCGCGTGGCGCGGCGAGACGAGCTTCACGATCCGCCATCCCTGGGTGGTCGCGTTCGCCTTCGGGCTGCTGCACGGGTTCGGCTTCGCGAGCGGCCTCGCCGCGCTCGGACTGCCGCAGAACGAGATCCCGCTCGCGCTGCTCGCGTTCAACGTCGGCGTCGAGGTCGGCCAGCTCGCCTTCGTCGCCTTGATCCTGCTCCTGGTTCGCGCGTTCAAGGTCCTCCAGGTGCATTGGCCACGGCCGGTCGAGCTGCTGCCGGCCTACGCCGTCGGCTCGCTCGGGGCGTTCTGGACAATCCAGCGGCTTGTGCTGATGGTGGAGGGCGGATGAGACGGTACTGCTGGGCCGCCGCGTGGCTGGCCGTATGGGCCTCGCCCGCGCTTGCGCACGTGCACGCGGGGCAGGGCACGGGCTTCCTGACCGGGGTCCTTCATCCGATCTCGGGACTCGATCATGTGCTCGCCATGGTGGCAGTGGGGCTCTGGGGGGCGCAGCTCGGCGCGCCGGCGATCTGGCTGCTGCCGGTCACGTTTCCGATCGCCATGGCGCTGGGCGGTTTCCTCGGCTTGCTCGGCATTGCGCTGCCGGGCGTCGAGGCCGGCATCGCGGCCTCTGCGATTCTGCTGGGCACCGCTTTGATGACGGAGCGCCGCATTCCCCTGTATGCCGCCGCCGCATTGGTCGGCTTCTTCGCGATTTTCCACGGGCACGCACACGGCACCGAGCTGCCCCCCGGCGAGAGCGGCCTGCTCTACAGCCTCGGCTTCGTGGTGGCCACGGGATGCCTGCACGCGATCGGCATCGCGATCGGCGCCATCCACCGCTGGCCGGCAGGCAGAATCGCGCTGCGGGTTGCGGGTGGCGGCGTCGGATTCGCTGGCATCTTCTTCCTTTGGCGGGCCATCGGATGAAACCGCTGCGCGTCGGCTCCGCCGGCTGGACGGCCGCTACCGCGCTCGTGTCGGCATCCGGTGCCTCGCAGGCGCACGCACACCTGATCGAAACCGGTCTCGGACCGGTGTACGACGGCATCGCTCACTTCGCGCTGACGCCCGAAGACCTGATGCCGGCGCTCGCGCTGGCGGTGCTCGCCGGTCTGCGCGGAAGGGACCATGCGCGACGCGTGATCCTGGTCTTGCCCCTGGCGTGGCTGCTCGCATATTTGCTTGGCACATCGGCGAACGTTTCGCTGCCCGGCTCGCTCTCGTGGGTGCCCTTGCTCGTGCTGGGCGGCCTCGTCGCGGCTGATTTCCGGCTGCCGATCGCCGTGACGACCGCGCTTGCAGCCGCTCTCGGCCTCTTCCTCGGTCTTTCCAACGGCTACGTGATGGCGCAGGCCGGTGCCGGTGTCCGCGGCGGCATCGGCATCGTCGGAGCCGTCTTCGTTGTCACGACTCTCGGCGCAGCGTGCGCCGTTGCATGGCAGTCGGGGTGGCTGCGCATCGCCTGGCGCGTCGTCGGGAGCTGGATCGCGGCGAGCGGACTGCTGCTGCTGGGTTGGTCCTTGCGATAGGAGAGCATGAGAATGATGAGACAGAATGGACGCGATGCCATGAAATGGGTGCTGATCTTCGCTGCTGTCGGTGAAGCGGCAACCGGAGTGGCTCTGTTGCTTGTCCCACAGTTGGTCGGTCAATTTCTGCTCGGCGCAGAACTGACCGGCATTGCCGCAACCGTGGCGCGCGTGGCCGGGATCGCTCTGATCGGACTAGGGGTCGCTTGCTGGCCGGGCCCGCCGCTGATTGGCATGCTGGCCTACAGCACGACCGTCACGTTGTATCTCGCCTACGTTGGCTTTGTCGGCGGGTTAACCGGAATCCTGCTATGGCCGGCAGTCCTCCTGCACGCGATCCTGACGGTGCTTCTGACCCGGGCTTTGGCAACGAGCAAGGCGACGAGCAGTTAGATGAATGGAACGGGCCGCCCAATTTGAGATCGCCGAGCAAACGCGTGGCGGTTCGGTCGGGGTGTTGAACGTCAGCTTCGATGGCTTCGTACGGCCGATATTGGGAGGATCGACGGGCAGTTCCGGGTCGCCGGGAGCCGTCACCCGATGGGGCAACCGGCCACCCGCGAGCGGCTGCTGTCGGTACGCTCGAACGGCAGGTCAGGCCGAGGCGGAGTGACCGAGCCCGCGCTGGTTAGCGTCTCGTTTGTGGGGAGCATCGGACCCTCGGAAGCGTCGTTTGCCGCCATGGCCAACGACTCCTATTGGGCTCGAAGCGCCCGTCAGCCCTGGGGCACCGCCGCCGCAGCTTTACGGATCAGAAGGATTCGGTACATCCCGCGCAGCAGACTCGGTTCATCGAGCGTAATCGTCACGTCCAGCCCGCGCGCAAGATCGCCGAAGGTGCGGGTGATATCGGTTCCGAACGCGGTGCTGAACCCGTTGGCGCAGCGCCGCCACAGCGACGGCTTCGTGCCGTCCGCCTGAAACTTGTCGAAGACGACCGCTCGCCCGTTTGGCTTCAGCGCCTGCAGCGTCGCGTCCAGGCAGGCATGCCCGTCCGGAACGACACTCAGGATGAGGTTCAGGATGGCAGCGTCGTAGCTTCCCCCCGGCGCCAGCAGGCTCTGTGCGTCTGCTTGAACCAGTTCCACCGAGGCAGGGCATTGGCCGAGTTTCTGGCGGGCCCTCTCCAGCATCTGCGGGCTGAGATCGGTCCCCGTTGCCTGCACCCCGGAGGGCAAGAGCGGCAGGTCCGCGCCCGTTCCCACACCGACGAGCAGCACACGTTCCCCCGGTTGGAGCGCGAGGAGTTGGATTGCTCTGCGGCGCCCAGGCAGGAACAGGCGGCCGACCGCGGCGTCATAGACGGGCGCCCAGAGACGATAGACGACGAGGTTCCGGCGGTTGGTCATCTTCATGGTGGATCACCGGACTCCGAGTTTGAAGGCGAACTGCACGCGCAGGTCGATGATTCAGCATTTTCGCTCCGCCGTGCCGACAGCAGGGCGACGTTTTCGATGCTGCCCTGCGTCGGCCGCGTCTCCACCGCGAACGTCCGATCCGCCGCGTTAATCACCTGCTCCAGCGCGCGGCCATTACCCGTGCCATCCGCGTCGATGCGGAGGAGCGATTCAGGGAGCATTGCCGTCGTCACACGTCGTCGGCGCCGGTGCTCGACTTGAGCGCGCGGGCGCTGGCGCTCCTGCGCAGCGACAGCCACACCGAGACGCCGATGATGACGGCGACCACGGCGAGCGAGATTCCGACGGGGATCTTGTACAGGTCGATCAACATCATCTTGACGCCGATGAACATCAGCACCAGCGCCAAGCCGTATTTCAACAGCGAGAAACGGTCCGCGACGTCGGCCAGCAGGAAGTACATCGCCCGCAGGCCGAGGATCGCGAAGACATTCGAGGTCAGGACGATGAACGGGTCGGTGGTGATGGCGAAGATGGCCGGGATGGAATCGACGGCGAAGATCAGATCGGTTATCTCGACCAGGACCAGCACCAGAAAGAGCGGGGTCGCGTAGCGCACGAGTCGGCCCGCCTCTTCCCTGAAGACGAAGAAGCGCTCGCCCTCCAATTCGGTAGTGATCTTCATGTGCCCGCGCAGCCATTTCACCACCCGGTTGTTTTCCAGGTCCGGCTTCTCGTCGGCGAACCACCACATCTTGACGCCGGTGAGGAGCAGGAAGGCACCGAAGACGTAGAGGATCCAGTGGAACTGGGCGATGAGCCAGGCGCCGGCGAAGATCATGATCGTGCGCAGGACGATGGCGCCGAGCACGCCGTAGATGAGCACGCGCTTTTGCAGTTCGAGCGGCACCGCGAAGAACGAGAACAGCATCAGCCAGACGAAGACATTGTCAACGGCGAGCGATTTTTCGATCAGGTAGCCGGTGATGAACTCCAGCGACTTGGTGTTGGCGACTTCGCGCCCGGCTACCCCGTCGAGGTACCACCAGATCGCGGCGGCGAAGAGCAGGGAGACGCCGACCCAGATCCCGGACCAGGTGGCCGCTTCCTTGAACGACACACGATGTTGCTTGCCACCGCCGACCATGAACAGGTCGATCGCCAGCATGACCAGAACGAGGGCGAAAAAGCCCGCCCACATCCACCACGTTCCGATGCTTTCCACGCTTGCTCTCCTTGTCAGATATCGCCAACGGCCGGCGCCTGAAAGCGCAACGGCCCTGCGTCCAGCGCGGACGAAGGGCCATCGTATGTTCTGACAATGGGACCTTCGCCATCGCGGCAAAGGTCTGACTCGCAGCATCGGTCTTCTGATGCTGCCCGGGCGCCGGGAAGCTGTAGTCCAACCATGACTTCCGTATTGACGACGCCGCGGCGGAGAGCTACTCCCCCTTGGGACGATCGGAATCTACCGAACCCGAGCAAATCCGTCAACTATTAGTCTTTTACATAATGGTATGAGTCTGAACGGGGGCGTGTATTTCCAAGGAGGAATGAGTCTGAACGCGGATAAAGGGATCGATCATCGGAGGCATGGTGATCGATATGAACGAAGCGAAGCTCGCGACGCTGGAGCAGGTCAGGGCGTTTCTTGCGGGAACGGGAGCGGTCGAGTTTTCGGCGTGCGGCAAGGGCGAGGACCGATACGGGTACATCGCAGAAGTGCTCAATCGGTTCGGTTACAAACGGTTGAAGAAACCGGACAAGGGATTGATCCTGCGCTACCTGGGGCGGACGAAGGGCTACTCGCGCCAACAACTCACGCGGATCGTCAAACGCTGGCGAGCGGGCAAGAAACTGGTCAAGGCCTATCGCACGCCGACGCACGGTCTGGCGCGCAAATTCACCGATGCCGACCTCATTGTGCTGGCCGAGACGGACACTCTGCACGGCACCCTGTCCGGGCCGGCCACCCGGCACCTCATGGCGCGAGCGCTGGAAGTGTTCGGCGATGTGCGTTACGAGCGGCTGGCAGCGATTTCGGTGGGGCACCTGTACAACCTGCGCAAACGGCAGGGTTACCTCGACCGCCGCCGCGTCTTCACCAAAACGCGGCCGACGGGCATCGCCATCGGCCAGCGCCGGGCGCCAGCCCCCGACGGTCGTCCCGCCTTCATCCGCATCGACAGCGTCCATCAGGGCGATCAGGACGGCCTCAAGGGCGTCTATCACATCAACGCTGTCGATTGCCTCACCCAGTGGGAGCTTGTGGCTACCTGCGAGAAGATCAGCGAAGCCTATCTGCTGCCGGTCATCGAAGCGCTGCTGGGGGGCTTCCCGTTTCGCATCCTGGGCTTTCATGCCGACAACGGATCGGAGTACATCAATCACAAGGTGGCCAAGATGCTCGACAAGCTGGCGGCCGAATTCACCAAGTCGCGGCCGCGCCATTCCAACGACAACGGCCTGGCCGAAACCAAGAACGGCGCGGTCATCCGCAAGCATCTGGGCTACGGGCATATCCCGCAGCGCTTCGCCGCCCAGATCAATGCCTGGTGTGCCGAGCACCTGAATCCGTACGTCAATTTCCATCGTCCCTGTCTATTCGCCAAGGACATCACGGACAAGAAGGGCAAGACGAGGAAGCGCTATCCGCTCGATTGGGTCAGGACGCCCTTCGAGAAGCTTGCCAGCCTGCCGCACGCGGCCACTTTCCTGCGCCCGGGCGTCACGCTCGATACCTTGCGCACAACCGCCACGGCGATGTCGGACAACGCGGCGGCCGACCAGATGAATCAGGCCCGGCACAAACTGTTTCTTTCCATCAGCCAACGATCCCACAAAGCCGCTTGAAGCTCGCCACCGAAAAACCCACCCCAAAACCGGGCCTGTGGATTTGCGGACAATTCGCTGGCAAAAAACCGCCAGCGAACCGGGGCGCTTGCCGTGGAAAAGTCGCGAAAAGCCGCGACTTTCCCACCGCGCACCCCTTTGCCCACAAGCTCCACAGGCCCCCATCGGTTTTGATATGCAATTCGAAAGTCAGAACCAATCGTTCAGACTCATACCTGAATTGGAATTGACTGCTGCCGGAATGAACCCCGGTGAGACAATCACTTGAGAGGCTTACGCCTCTTAGGATATATCCTATATTGGCCATACCGTTATATTCGACACTTACAGTAGATTCTAAGATGAAAGGGATCACTGATGAAGCTCGCCACGGTAGCTGAAAATGGAATTTCTATGGAAGCCGGCCACATTGAAGATATCCGGCTTGCTTCGACCAAGATGACGGGCGCGGACCGAAGGGCGTTTCAGGCGCAGATGGCGCTGAAATATTGTGGCGGCAATCCTCGGCGTGCCGAGGACGTCTTCGGATGGGGTCGGCAGGCCGTGCAGGTTGGCCTGCATGAGAAGCGTAGCGGGATCGTTTGTCTTGGGCATCACAGGTTTTGCTGCGGCGCGAAACTGTGGGAGGAGAAACATCCGGAGGTAGCGCGCGCGCTGTGGGAGATAGCGCAAAGTCATTCGCAACAAGATCCGACTTTTCGCACCACGTTGTCGTTCACCCGTTTGACCGCCGAGCAAGCCATCAAGCAGTTGCGGGGACAAGGGTTTGCCGAGGACGTGTTGCCCTCACGAAGCTGCATGTCGGAAGTGTTGAACCGCAACGGCTACCGGCTGCGTCCGGTGCTCAAGGCCAAACCCCAAAAAAAGTCCCAGAAACCGACGCCATCTTCGCCAATATCCAACAACATGAGCGCGCTTGCCAAGGCGAAGCCGTCATGCGCCTGAGCATGGACTGCAAGGCGACAGTGAATATTGGCGACTACTCCCGGGGCGGCAAGACGCGGGGCGATAACCAGGCAGCGGACCACGATATGGGATGCGAGCAAAAACACACGCCGTTTGGTGTCGTCGATGAAGACAGTGGGCAACTGTATCTGTCCTTCGGAAGCTCGGCCAAGACCAGCGATTTCGTCGTCGACAGCCTCTACGCATGGTGGCAGAGCCAATCGCCTGAGGTGTGCGCTCGAGTTACGCACCTCCAGATCAAGGCTGATAACGGGCCCGAGAGCAATGGCCGGCGCACGCAATTTCTCAAGCGGATGGTTCAGTTCGCTGATCACATCGGCAAGTCCATTCGCCTGCTGTACTTTCCGCCCTACCACAGCAAATACAATCCGGTGGAGCGATGCTGGGGAATCCTGGAAAAGCACTGGAACGGGGCCAAACTAACGGATACCCAAACGATGCTGGAGTGGGCCAAGAGCATGACCTGGAAAGGCGTTCATCCCGTCGTCGAATTGAACCGTACGGTCTATGAAAAAGGAATCACCGTGGCCAAGGATGCCATGCAAGCTGTCGAGTCCAGGCTGGAACGAAACCCGCTCCTACCCAAGTGGGACATCCTCATCCGACCGACCTGCACGGTATGAATATTCTGGGGAATCACCTTAGGTATCGACAGCGCACGCATTTCACGTGCCGTCCTACTTCCAGTGCTCGTTGTGTCAGGATTACGCTGCCTGACTAGGCGAGCTACCTAAGCGACCTCAGGTCGCACAGCGGCATTTTTTACGCGCCCGCAAGCGGAAGCTCAAATCGGCGCGAAGGCCGAAATTACGGGTAGTCGCGGATGGTGTCAAGCGCTGCCGGGACTCAGGATCGGGATCCGGCGAGCCGTAATTGCGGCGAACCGAAGCCGTAGGGCGGGCCGTGCCCGCCATTCGTTGGCTGCGGCGGGCACGGCCCGCCCTACGAGGTCGCTCCCGGTCTGCGCGTCGGCTGGCGGCTGCGACTTCCCAGAAACGTTTTCTCCCCTTATTCTTGTACCAGGCACGATCAGGAGCAGCCATGAGACCCAAGACCGTAAGTAACTTGCTGAAATCACTTCTGGCCGCCGCCGCACTCGCGGTCGCTGTGCCGATGATCGCCGGAGCTGCGGAAACCGCTCCGGCCGTCGTAACTGCGGAACCGCTGCCGCCGGGTGCGGCACCACCGAGCCTGATCCGCAAGGTGGAATCGCGCTTCAGCACCTTCGTCGGCGGAACCGAGAATGCCGACAGCCTGGCGATCGGGCTGCGCAACGGTACTCCGGTCAGGCTGACGGGGTTCGAGACGAACGACCAGCCGGTCACCGTGACATTCACGCCGCCCACCGGTCACATGGGAGTCGGCAACGTGATGCACTCCCTGAACGTGGCCGGCCGGGTGCTGGTACGGGAAGGCATCGTCGATCCGACGCCCGGGCAGCTGGCCGCGGCGCTGATGGGTGGGACCATCACCCGTGCCGACGGCACGACGGTGGAGCTTGCCGGCGTGCTGCAGCTGCGCGCCGACGGCATGGGCTGGGGCCAGATCTCAAAGGAGACCGGAGTGAAGCACAGCACCGGCCACGGTCCTTCCTCCGCGCCGTTCATTCCCGCGCAGCAGGTGAAGTTCATCGCGAAGGACGATGATCGACGCCGTGCCCGCGCCCTCGTCGCCGACGACACGGTCGGTGCGGCTGCGCGCACGGCGGACGTGCCTCGCCCCAGCGGGCGTGGAACTTCGTCAGTCGATCGCAACGACGCCACGAAGGTGGACCGGCAGGCGGCAAAGCAGGACGGGACGAGGGACGTCGGGCGCATCGACAAGGTCGTGAGTGCTGAGCGTCCGGCTCGGATCGACCGGCTCGATCGTCCGGACCGCCCGGAGAGGCCGGAGAAGCCCGAACGCCCAGAGAAGCCTGAGAAGCCGGAACGCCCCGAGAAGCCGGAACGCGGCGGCAAGCACTGAGCCTCTGACACCGGGGTGATCGGCCGCGCCGTGCCAATCACCTCGCCGAACCAGCCACACCGGCGGAGGCTGTTCTCCCCCGCTCGATCAGCCGCGATGCTCCTCGCGGCGGCTGGTTTCGACCACGCGCCCCGACTCGTCGAAGTGCACGACGATGTAGATCTCCGCATTCGGGAACGGCGTCTGGATCTTCCAGTCCCACACCTCCTGCCGCTTCAGGTCGAAAAGCGTGACATGAGCCGGCCTGCCCAGCAGGTGGCGGATCTCGTCGCGCGTCATGCCCTTTCGCACCTTGGCGAAATTCTCCTCGGTGAGCACCTGCCGGATCTCGCGCAGGATGTTGTCGCGACCGATGGTGACCATGTAATTGACCTTGCCTTCCGGCGTGCGCGCGAACTCCCAGGTCACGCTGCCGTCCGCGTTGCGCCATTCCAGGGTCGGCGTGCCCATCCGGTCGCGCACGTCGAAGCCGGTGGAGACGCCCGGTTTGAGATCCTTCATGCCGTAATCACAACCGAATATTCCGAGCGCCGCAAGCAGGGCGCAGATCCGCGCCACCAACCGCTTCATTTCTCGTCCTCCGCCGTGTCGGCCGCCTCGTCCCGCCGGTAGACGCTCATGCTCGGCCGGGTGCCGCCCTGCAGCGCCGCTTCGGGCGTGAGGTGCCCCAACACCTGGAACAGCTTGGCGACGGCGCCGGTCCAGCCGGTCTGGTGACTGGCGCCCAAACCCGCTCCGTTTTCGCCGTGGAAGTATTCATAGAACAGGATGTGATCGCGGAAGTGAGGATCGTTCTGGAACGTCTCGCTGCCGCCGTATACCGGGCGCCGGCCGGATTCGTCGCGCAGGAAGATCGCGCAGATGCGCCGCGAGAGTTCCTGCGCCACTTCGAACAGGTTCATCTGCCTTCCCGATCCGGTGGGACATTCGATGCGGAAAGCGTCGCCATAGTAGAGATAGAACTGGAACAGGGCGCGGATGATGAGCAGGTTCACCGGCATCCACACCGGACCGCGCCAGTTGGAATTGCCGCCGAACATGCCGTTGTTCGATTCCGCCGGCAGGTACTGCACCCGGAACTCCTCGCCGCGCACCGTGAAAACGTAGGGATGGTCCTGGTGCCATTTGGAGAGGGAACGGATGCCGTGGGGACTGAGGAAGCGTTCCTCGTCCAGCATGCGCGTCAGGATGCGGCGCAGCTTGTCTTCGTTCACCACCGCCAGCAGGTGCCGGCCATTGACCCCCTTCCTTTCCGGCGGCGCGATGTTTGCCGACAGTTCCGGGGTCCGCTCGAGAAACTCCCGGATGCGGGCGCGCACGCGCGGCAGCTTGTCCAGCGCCTCGTCGGCAATCACGGTGGTGGCGCACAAGGGCAGCAGGCCCACCATCGAGCGCACCTTGAGCCGTGTGGCGCTGCCGTCGGGCAGGCGCAGCACATCGTAGAAGAAGCCGTCCTCCTCGTCCCACAATTCGTCGGCATGCTCGCCCATGCGGTCCATGGACGAGGCGATCCAGAGGAAGTGCTCCAGGAACTTGACCGCCATGTCCTCGTACACCGGATCGTGCCGCGCCAGTTCGAGCGCCATTTCCAGCATGTTCTGGGTGTAGAACGCCATCCACGCCGTCCCGTCGGCCTGCTCCAGGCTGCCGCCGGTGGGCAGGGCCGCGCTGCGGTCGAACACGCCGATGTTGTCGAGGCCTAGAAACCCGCCCTCGAACACGTTGCGCCCGCCGGGATCCTTGCGGTTCACCCACCAGGTGAAGTTCAGCAGCAGCTTCTGGAACGCTTCCTTGAGGAACCGGATGTCGTTTTCGCCGGCTTCTCCCTCCTTGCCGGAGTAGTAGGAATACAGCGTGGCCCAGGCATGCACCGGCGGATTGACGTCGCCGAAGTTCCATTCGTAGGCCGGGATCTGGCCGTTGGGATGCAGGTAGGCGCTGCTCAGCATGAGGTCGAGCTGCTCGCGGCCGAAGTCGCGATCCACCATGTTCAGCGCCACCGTATGGAAAGCCAGGTCCCAGGCGGCATACCAGGGGTATTCCCACTTGTCCGGCATCGAGATGATGTCGTCGTTGATCATGTGGAACCAGTGGCGGTTGCGCACGTTGGGCCGCTTCACGCCGTGCAGCGGGTGGGCCTGGTGCTCCTCCAGCCAGCGGTCGAGGTCGAAGTAGTAGTACTGCTTGGACCACAGCATGCCGGCCAGCGCCTGGCGCATGACCAGGCGCTGGTCCTCGTCCAGGCCGGGCGGTGCGATCGAGTCGTAGAAGCCGTCCGCCTCGCTCATGCGCGAGGCGAACACTGCATCGTAGCCCGGGCCGAAGGGCGGGGCATCGTTTCCGGCCGCGGCGCCGGACGACAGCCGCAGGCGCACCTGCACCTGCTGTCCGGCGGCGATCTCGATCTTGTACCAGGCCGCGCTCTTGGTGCCGCTGCGCGCCGGATTGACCGCGTCCTTGCGGCCGATGACGATGCGCTCGTGGAAGGCGTCCTTGACGAAGGGCGTGTCGTTGGGCGCGTTGAACAGGCGCTGGTTGTTGGTTTCGTTGTCCGTGAACAGCAGTTCGGGGGCACCTTCGCAGTGCAGGACATATTCCCCCAGTTCGGCGTGGCTGGCGCCGATGTCCGCGTCACCCACGGCCGTCAGTCGCGGCGTCGCGCCGCCCTCGTGCCAGCGCCAGGTATTGCGGAACCACAGCGTCGGCAGCAGGTGCAGCGTCGCCGCCTCCGGTCCGCGGTTGTGCGCCGTGATGCGGATCAGCACGTCCTCCGGCGCGCCCTTGGCATACTCGACGAAGACGTCGAAATAGCGGTCCTCGTTGAAGGCCCAGGTGTCGAGCAGTTCATACTCCAGTTCGTCGCGCGATCGGTTGCGGTTGGTGCGCACCAGATCGTCGTAGGGGAAAGCCGCCTGGGGATACTTGTACAGGTACTTCATGTACGAGTGGGTCGGCGTCGAGTCGAGGTAGAAGTAGTACTCCTTGACGTCCTCGCCATGGTTGCCCTCGCTGTTGGTCAGGCCGAACAAGCGTTCCTTGAGGATGGGGTCGCGGCCGTTCCACAGGGCGAGGGCGAAGCACAGCCGCTGCTTGTCGTCGCAGATGCCGCCCAGCCCGTCCTCGCCCCAGCGATAGGCGCGGGAGCGCGACTGGTCGTGGGAGAAGTAGTCCCAGGAGTTGCCGCTGTCGCCGTAATCCTCGCGCACCGTGCCCCACTGGCGTTCCGAAAGATAGGGGCCCCATTTCTTCCAGGCGATGTCGTTGTGCTTGGCTTCATTCAGCCGCTGTCGCTCTTCGTTCATGGTCGGAGGCCTCTGTGCGTGTTGTTCGGGTTTTCGTCCGCTTCGCGGCGGCGGAGGGCTGGGAGCTCTCGGCTATAATTCTAGCTCCCCCTTGACGTGGACCCCACGTCCCCATGCAACCCCTGACCGCGAGCTTGTCCATGGAACACTTCACTCCCAAAGAAGCCCATCAGTTCCTGAAGGAAAATCCGCTGGCGCTGTTCATCGATTGCCGCAGCGAAATGGAATTCCTGTTCGTCGGCCACCCGGTCGGCGCCATGATGATTCCCTGGAACGATGGCCCGAACTGGGACATCAACCCCGATTTCACTGCTCACGTGAAGAAGGCGTCCAGCGTCGATCGCCCCATCGTGCTCATCTGCCGCAGCGGCAACCGCTCGCGCGAGGCGGGCCACGCCCTGGAGCAGGCCGGCTTCACCCAGGTCTACAACGTGCTGCACGGCTTCGAAGGCGAACTGGACGACCATCACCAGCGCGGCACGCTCGCCGGATGGCGCTTCGACGGCCTGCCCTGGGAACAGTGCTAGGCTCCGAATCCCGGAATTCCATGCCGCGGCCGGGCGCATGAGCCCGGCGCGGCATCCGCCCGCCGTTCTGTCCTGGGGCGTGTGGGGCCTGGGTGGCCTGCTCTATCTCGTCGCGTTCTATCAGCGCGTGGCGCCGGCGGTCATCACCGACAAGCTGATGACGGAGTTCGCCATCGGCGCCGCGGCTCTCGGCAATCTGTCCGCCTTCTACTTCTACAGCTACGTGGCGATGCAGATCCCCACCGGCATCATCGCCGACCGCTGGGGACCGCGCCGCCTGCTGACGGCGGGGGCAGCGGTCGCCGCCGTCGGCACGGCGCTGTTCGCCGCCGCTCCCAGCCTGTGGTGGGCCAACGCCGGACGCCTGCTGATCGGCGCCTCGGTCGCGGTGGCCTTCGTCTCCATGCTCAAGCTCGCCAGCCACTGGTTCGCGCCGCGCCAGTTCCCGCTAGTGTCGGGAATGGCGCTGTTCGTCGGCATCGTCGGCGCGGTGTTCGCCGGCCGGCCGCTGCGCGCGGTGGTGGAGAGCTTCGGCTGGCGCGAAGTGATGGCGGCGTCGGCGGCGTTCACCGCGGTGCTTGCCGTCGTCATCTGGCTGCGGGTGCGCGACGACCCCGCCGACTCCGGCTACGCCAGCCACTTCGCCGGCAGCCACGACGGGGCGCAGCACACCGCCGTACTGCGCGGCCTGGCGGAGATCCTGTCCTACCGCAACACCTGGCTGCTCTTTCTCACGCCGGGCGGCGTGGCGGGTGCGGTGCTCACCTTCGCCGGTCTGTGGGGCGTGCCCTACTTCACCCAGAGCTACGGCATGACGCCCAAGGAGGCGGCCCTGCTCACTTCTACCATGCTGGTGGCGTGGGCCCTGGGCGGGCCGCTGCTCGGCACCGCCTCCCAGCGTCTGGGGCGGCGCAAGCCGCTCTATGTCGCCAGTTGCGCCGTGGCCCTGGCGGGCTGGTCGGTATTCGTGTTCCTGCCGCCGCTGCCGATGCCGGCGCTGCTCGCGCTGCTGATCGTGCTCGGCTTCGCCTCCGGCAACATCATCATCGGCTTCGCCTTCATCAAGGAATCGGTGCCGGCGCGGCTCACCGGTACCGCCTCCGGCCTGATCAACACCGGCGTCATGATCGGCGCCATGGTCCTGCAGCCGGCGGTGGGCTGGATGCTGGACCGCCATTGGCAGGGCGCGCAGGAAGGCGGCGTGCGCTTCTACGACCTGGCCGCCTATCAGTCCGGCTTCGCCCTGCTGCTGGGCTGGGTGGCGGTGTCGCTGGTGCTGATCTCGCTCTCGCGCGAGACCTACTGCAAGCCGCTGGCGTAAGCCGTGCGCTGGCCGTCGCATCGGCCGGGACGGTGGCCGCGACGGGCTAGCGCGCCCTGTGCCTGTCCCACAGATGGGCGCCGAAGGCGACCAGTCCGATGCCCAGCAGGCCCGCCATGCCCAGGGCCAGCGTCAGGGTCGAGCTCCACAGCAGCGGCGCGACGATGGCGGCGGCGATCGAATTGGTGGTGGTCTGCACGAAACCCTGGCAGGAGGAGATCAGGCCGCGCTGGCTGGGCAGCAGATCCAGCACCAGGAGGGTCAGGCTGGGCATCGCCAGAGCCATGCCGAAGTTGTAGATGACGATGGGCAGCACCGACTGCGGCAGCCCCGGCGGCAGTGCCAGATTGATGACGACGTTGAACGCCGCGGCGGCGCCCATCACGCCATAGCCGACGGCGATGGTGCGCCGCTGGGACAGCCTGCCGGCGAGCCGGCCGGAGGTGAACGATCCGCTCATCATGCCGACCACCCCCGGAATGAACATCCAGCCGAACTCCTGCGGCGACAGCCGGAGATGCTGCATCAGGAAGACCGGCGCCGACAGCACGTAGATGAAGAAGGCGCTGAAATTGAAGGCGAGCGCGCCCGACAGCAGCAGAAATTCGCCATGGGAGAACACCCCCAGGTAGGACTTGGCGAGCCAGGCCGGGTGCAGGCTCTGGCGCTTCTGCGGCGCCAGGGTTTCGGGCATGAAGAAGTAGCACAGCGCGAACAGGGCGCCGCCGAACAACACCAGGAAGCCGAACACGGCGCGCCAGCCCAGCGCCGCGAAGATCCAGCCGCCGATGACCGGGGCGATGGCCGGCGCCAGGCCGAACATCACCGCCACGGTGGACATCAGCCGCTGCGCCGCCGGTCCGTCGTGCAGCACGTCGCGGATGATGGCGCGGCCGACGACCATGCCGGAGCCGGCGCACATGCCCTGCAGGGCGCGGCCCAGCCACAGCATCTCGATGCCGGTGGCGAAGGCGCACACCAGCGAGGAGAGGGCGAACAGGAACAGGGTGACGAGGATGACGCGGCGCCGCCCCAGGGCGTCGGAGAACGCGCCGTGCCACAGGATCATGAAGCCGAAGGGAACCAGGTAGGCCGTCAGCGTTTGCTGCACCTCGATCTGGCTGGCGCCGAGATCGCGGCCGATGGCGGGAAAAGCCGGCAGGTAGGTGTCGATGGAAAAGGGGCCGATCGCGGCCAGCGCCGCGAGCAGGGGGGCGAGGATGCGCAGGTCGGCTTGCATCGCGGCCGCTACCCGGTTTCTTTCACTTCCGCGGCGGCAGATCGAACAGCCAATCGCATTCCCTTCGCCCCGGCGGCGTCAATGATCCGCCAGGCTGCGGCGATACTGGATCGCTTCCGCCACGTGGTGGGTCGCGATGGCGCCGGCATCCTCCAGATCCGCGATGGTGCGCGCCACCTTGAGTATGCGGTGATAGGAGCGCGCCGACAGATGCAGACGCTCCATGGCGTGCCGCAGCATGTCGTCCGCCTGGCTGCCCAAAGCGCAGAAGCGCTGGACTTCGCGCGGACCCAGCCTGGCGTTGGCCTTGCTCTGCCGCTGCGTCTGGGTGCGAAAGGCGCGTTCCGCCGTTGCGCGCACGGCGGCGCTCGATTCGCCTTCTGCCGTGCCGGTCAGGTCCGCATGGGCCAGCGAGGGGACTTCGACCACGAGGTCGATGCGATCGAGGAAAGGGCCGGAAATCCTGCCGCGATAGCGCGCGACCTGGTCCGGCGTGCAGCGGCAGCGCCCGCTCGGATGGCCGAGGTAGCCGCAAGGACAGGGATTCATCGCGGCCACCAACTGGAATGCCGCCGGATATTCGGCCTTGGCGGCCGCCCGCGACAGGGTGATGCGTCCGCTCTCCAGCGGCTCGCGCAAAGCCTCCAGGACCTTGCGCTCGAATTCCGGAAGCTCGTCGAGGAACAGGATGCCGCGATGGGCAAGGGAGATCTCGCCCGGTTTGGGGATCGATCCGCCGCCCACCAGCGCGACGGCGGAAGCGGAATGGTGCGGATGGCGGTAGGGCCGGCGACCGAGCCGGGCAACGTCGAAACCGGTGTCGGACAGGGACTGGATCGACGCCGACTCGAGCGCCTCCTCCTGCGTCATCGCCGGACAGATGCCGGGCAGGCGCTCCGCCAGCATCGACTTGCCGGTTCCGGGCGGCCCCACCATCAGCAGCGAATGACCGCCCGCCGCAGCCACGGTCAGCGCGCGCTTGGCCGCGAGCTGGCCCCTGACGTCCTGCAGATCGGGGTAGGGAAGCACCGTGTCCGCCGCCGCCGCCGCGTGGCAACGGCGCAGCGCTTGCCGTCCGGCGAGGTGGGCGCACACTTCGAGCAGCGAGCCTGCGGCCAGGACCTCGCTATCGGTCACCAGCGCCGCTTCGTCGGCGCTGGCGGCCGGCAGGATGAAGCTGCGGCCGGTCCGAGCGATGCCGAAGCTCATCGCCAGGGCGCCGCGCACCCGGCGCAGATCGCCGGTGAGGGCCAGTTCCCCTGCGAATTCGTAGCGATCGAGAGCATCGGCGGGGATCTGCCCGGAGGCGGCGAGGATGCCCAGCGCCATCGGCAGATCGTAGCGGCTGCCCTCCTTGGGCAGATCGGCGGGCGCCAGATTGACGGTGATCCTCCGCGCCGGGAATTCGAAGCGCGCATTCTGGATCGCCGCCCGCACCCGGTCGCGGCTCTCCTTGACCTCGGTATCCGGCAGGCCGACCACGGTGAAGCTGGGCAGGCCGTTGGCCAGATGGACTTCCACTACCACCTCGGGCGCATCCATGCCGGCGAGGGCGCGGCTTCTGAGAACGGCGAGCGACATGGCGTGGTGCGGAAGTGGTTGCGGTGAGAGAACGCCGTTCGTGCGGCGTCTATTCCATGCGGATGGGCAGTGTAGCCGAGATGAGCGGTGGCGCACCGGGGAAAAAAATGGGGATGCCGGAAGACGGCGACGGGCCGTTTTCCGGCACCCCGAGTGGGGGCTCTGGGGGCGCAGGCGCCGGACTGCGGTCCGGCGTGCCCGCGCCTAGTCCTTGAACGCTTCGACCGGGATCATGATCTTGACGTCGTCGCTGACGCCGGGAACGAACTTGGTCATGCCGAATTCGGAGCGCTTGATGGTGGTCGAGGCGTCGGCGCCGCAGGCATCCTTCTTGGCCACCGGATTCTGGCCGCAGTGGAAACCGCTGACGGCGAGCTTCACCGGCTTGGTGACGCCGAGCAGGGTGAAATCGCCTTCCGCGCCCACCAGTTTGTCGCCGTCGAAGACGACCTTGGTGAACTTGAAGGTCATGGTCGGGAATTTCGCCACGTTGAAGAATTCATCCGACTTCATGTGCTCGTCCCACTTGTCGAGACCCATGTCGATGGACGTGGTATCGATGGCGACGTCGATGGAGCCGGACTTGGCGGCACGGTCGAGCACGATCTTGCCCGTGACCTTGTTGAAGCGTCCACGCTGGGTCGAGAAACCGAGGTGATTGATCTCGAACACGGGGAAGGTGTGGCGCGGGTCAACGGTGTAGGACTCGGGCGCAGCCAGGGCGGAGCCGGCGAGCGCGGCGGATACGATTGCGACAGCGATTTTCTTCATGGCGATCTCCTGAGGGGTTGAATCGAAACGCAGCAGGCGCTGCGACGGCTATTTCTTGGCGGCCGCGGCGGCCACCAGGAACTTGAACTTGACCTGAACTTCGTCGGCGACCGTTTCGGTGTCGCCCCAAGGGCCGGACCCGATGCCGAATTCCAGGCGCTTCAGAACGAAACTTCCTTCGAACGTGCCGCCGCTGCCTTCCGGCTTGAAGGTGAAGGGTGCCACCACGTCGCGCGCCTTGCCCTTGATGTTCAGCTTGCCCGCCGCTTCGTAGCGGTTGCCGCCGAGGGCCTTGACGCTGCTGGAAACGAAGCTGGCCTTGGGGAACTGCTGGATGTGGAACCAGTTCTTGGTCTTCGCCTCGTCGTTGGCCTCGTCGCTGCCGGCGTCGATGGCAGCCAGGTCGATCTCGATCTGGGTGCGTCCGGCCTCCGGCTTGGCCGGGTCGAAGGCGATCTGGGCGTTGAATTTCGGAAAGCGGCCGTCCACCGCGACGCCCATCTGCTTGAAGACGAAGGCGATCTGGCTCTTGTCGAGCTGGACCTGATTGAACTCGGCGGCGTGGGCCGGCACCAGAATCGCCCAGGACAGCAGGGCGGCGGCAATGCGGGAACGGCTCATCGGAGTTTCTCCTGTTTGCGCCCGAGCAGGGGCAGCATGCGCGTGAGCACGTCGTCCCGGTCCACCAGGTGGTGCTTGAGCGCGGCGGCGACGTGGGTGACTACCAGGGCGGCGAGCGTGTAGTTGAGGAACATGTGAACGAACTTCAATTGCTCGCCCAGCAGCTTGTTCTTGGCGATCAGATCGGGGATGGGAAGCACACCGAAATACACTGTCTGGAATCCCAGCGCCGAACTCATCAGCCAACCGGAAACGGGGATGGCGAGCATCAGCCCATAGAGCAGGATATGGGTGGCGCCGGCCAGCGCCTGTTGCCAGCGCGGTATCGAAGCCGGCAGCGGCGGCGCGGCATGGGTCGCGCGCCACATTACCCGCGCGAACGCCAGGATCAGCACCGTTACCCCGGCCCACTTGTGATACGAGTAGATCTTGAGCTTGGTGGGGGAGAGCGGCAGATCGACCATGTACAGGCCGACCGGGAACGATACGAAAATGATGAGCGCGATGAGCCAGTGCAGGGCGATGGCCGGACGCGAGTAGGTAGCGGGAGTGGTCACTGGGCGTCCTCCGTCAGCCACTGCGAGCGTCGCGGCTGCGCGTTCAGGGCCGGCGCCGGCGCGCCCGACGCTTGTTGCGGCGCGCCGCGCCCCGCGGCCGCGAACTCGCGGCGCAGCCGGCGCAGGAGAATCTCCAGTTGCGCCAGATCCGCCGGCTCCAGGCGGCCGAATCCGATCCGCAGATGCGCCAGATGCTCGGGAAAGATCCGGTCGAACAGCGTCTCGCCGTCGCCCGTCAATTGCACGATCTGGCTGCGGCGATCGGTTTCGGAGGCGACCCGGCGCACCAGTTGCCGTGCCTCCAGCCGGTCCACCACACCGGTGAGCGTGCCCTTGGTGATGAGGGTGCGCTCGCCCAGATCCTTGAAGCTCATGCCCGCCGTGTTGCCGAGCGTGGCGATGATGTCGAACTGGGCCGGTGTGAGCCCTACGGCGCGGATGTGCATCGAGGAAAAGGCCTCGAATGCTTGGTAGCAGCGAACCAGCTCGCGCAAGACGGGCATGAATACTTCCTGAGGCATGGAGGGCAGCGCACTTTGTCCTAGTTAGAACCATAGTAGTTCTAACTAGGACAATACGTGAACCCTTTTCGCGAAGACAGGAAAACGGCTGCGATGCGCGGCATCGCGCAAGGGGAAACAGCGGTTTACCGGTTGCCTGCGGTGCGCCTTGGGGACATCCTGCCGCGCGTCGGGATCGCCCGGCAGTGCGGGGTGGGGGAGCGGCGGGGATCAGCCAGGGGGGTTAGCTTCGCGGCCGCCGAGCCTGGCCTCCAGATCGGCGATGCGCGCTTCGAGGGCGGCGAGCTTCTCGCGGGCACGCGCCAGCACTTCCCGCTGCACATCGAACTCCTCCCGCGTGACCAGATCGAGACGGGCGAACATGCTTCCCAGCATGGTCCTGGCGTTCTTCTCGAAGTCTTTGGCCGGACTGGCGGCGAACAACTCCGACAGCCGCTTGCTCACTTCATCCAGCAAATTGGGATTCAACATGGTCGGTCCTCGGGTGCGGACGGTCGAGTGTAGCACAGGCCCTGCACCGGCCCGCCGGCCCGATAAGCTCGGAGATTGCCGCACACTATTTTGGTGCATGACTCGATTCTGGGCGCGATACATTGGTGCGCGGCAGTGCACCAAAAACTGAAACCGGGCCGAAAAACCAGGCTATCTCATTGATCTATTGCGCCTTCAGTCCATTGGCACAGATGCTGCACTGGAGCTCCGCGTAAGACTTTCATATAACCAGGAGAAATCTCATGCACAAGACGCTCATCGCCTCCGCCATCGCCGGCGCGCTTTCGTTCCCAGCCGTGGTCGGGGCGCAGACGGCTCCGGCTCCGGCTCCAGCTCCCGCAGCGGCACCGGCGGCCGCGGCTCCCGCTGCCGCGCCGGCAGCCGCTCCAGCCAGCCCCCATACCTTTACCGGCAACGTCGGTCTCTTCAGCCAGTACGTGTTCCGCGGATTGTCCCAGACCAACGAGGACCCGGCGGTGCAGGGCGGACTCGACTACAGCCACGCGAGCGGCTTCTACGCCGGAACCTGGGCCTCCAACATCAGCTGGCTGAAGGATTCCGGTTTGTACACCAGTTCCAGCATGGAGTGGGATTTCTACGGCGGCTTCAAGGGTACGTTCGGCAGTTCCGACTTCACCTATGACGTGGGCTTCCTCTACTACTACTACCCCGGCGATGTCGCGCCCGGCTTCATCAAGGCGGATACCCAGGAACTCTACGGCGCCCTGGGCTGGAAATGGCTCTCCGCCAAGTACTCCTACAGCATCGACGACACCTTCGGCGTGCCCAACAGCGACGGTACCTGGTATCTCGATTTCAGCGCCGCGGTGCCGATCGGCGAAACCGGGCTCACCGTCAACGCCCACTATGGCATCCAGACGTTCGACGGCAGCACCAATGGCGTATCCAATGACGACGCCTTCTCCTACGACGACTGGAAGCTCGGCGTGAGCTATGCCCTGCCCCAGAGCTTCACGGTGGGCGCCTTCTATACGGACACGGACGCCAAGCGGGCAAGCTACACCATCAACAACAAGTTCATCGGCGACAGCCAGTGGGTGGTGTTCCTGCAGAAGACGTTCTGACCGGCAGCAAAGCCATCGCCACGCATCAGCGAATACGAGGAACCAGACATGAAACTTGTAACCGCCATCATCAAGCCGTTCAAGCTTGACGAGGTGCGCGAAGCTCTCAGCGCCATCGGCGTGCAGGGCATCACCGTCACCGAGGTCAAGGGATTCGGCCGGCAGAAGGGTCACACCGAACTGTATCGGGGCGCCGAATACGTCGTGGATTTTCTGCCAAAGGTCAAGGTCGAGGCCGCCATCAAGAGCGAGATGCTCGACCAGGTTATCGAAGCCATCGAGAAGTCCGCCAGCACCGGCAAGATCGGTGACGGCAAGATCTTCATCTTCGAACTGGAGCAGGTCATACGCATCCGCACCGGTGAAACCGGCGTGGACGCGCTATAGGGAGCGTCGCCATGAAGAAACTGTTTGCCGTATTCCTCACGGTGTGCGCCATGAGCCTGAGCGGCGCGCTCCATGCCGAGGATAAACCGGCCGAAGCCGCGGCGCCCGCCGCGGCCGAAGCCAAGCCGGCGGAAGGCATGGCCGGCATGAGCGGAATGGCCGCCACGGCGGCGCCTGCCGCCGCTGCCTCGGCCGAGGCAGCTCCCGCCGCCGCTGCCGCCCCCGTCCCCAACAAGGGCGACTCGGCCTGGATGCTCATCGCCACCGCCCTGGTGATCCTGATGACCATCCCCGGCCTGGCCATGTTCTACGGCGGCCTGGTGCGCTCGAAGAACATGCTGTCGGTGCTGATGCAGGTGTTCGTCGTGTTCTCGATGATGGTGGTGCTGTGGGCGATCTACGGCTACAGCCTCGCCTTCACCGAGGGCAACGCCTTCATCGGCAGCCTCGACAAGCTGTTCCTCAAGGGCGTCACGCCGGAATCCGCGGCGGCCACCTTCAGCAAGGGCGTGGTGATCCCCGAGTACATCTACATCGTGTTCCAGGCCACCTTCGCCGCCATCACCCCGGCGCTCATCGTCGGCGCCTTCGCCGAGCGCATCAAGTTCTCGGCGGTGCTGCTGTTCATGCTGATCTGGTTCACCTTCGCCTACCTGCCGATGGCGCACATGGTGTGGTACTGGGCGGGTCCGGATGCCTACACCGATGCCGCCGCAGGCGAGAAGGCGCTGGCCACCGCGGGCTTCCTGTTCCAGAAAGGTGCGCTCGACTTCGCCGGCGGCACGGTGGTGCATATCAACGCCGGCATCGCCGGATTGGTGGGTGCTTACATGATCGGCAAGCGCGTCGGCTACGGCAAGGAGTCGATGGCGCCGCACAGCCTGACGACCACCATGATCGGCGCCTCGCTGCTGTGGGTGGGCTGGTTCGGATTCAATGCCGGCTCCAACCTGGAAGCGACCGGCCTCGCCGGCATGGCTTTCGCCAACACCCTCTTCGCCACGGCGGCCGCGGCGCTGTCCTGGCTGCTGGCGGAATGGATGATGAAGGGCAAGCCCTCGATGTTGGGTACGGCCTCCGGCGCGGTGGCGGGACTGGTGGCGATCACACCGGCCTGCGGCTTCGTCGGTCCGATGGGTGCCATCATCATCGGTCTGCTGGCCGGCGCCATCTGCCTGTGGGGGGTCAATGGCCTGAAGCGCCTGCTCGGTGCCGACGACGCGCTGGACGTGTTCGGCGTGCATGGCGTGGGCGGAATCCTCGGCGCCATCCTCACCGGCGTGTTCGTCTCGCCGGCCCTCGGCGGCACCGGCGTCTATGACTATGTGGCGAACAAGGTCGGCGACTTCGACATGACGACCCAGGTCATCAGCCAGTTGTGGGCGGTGGGCACGGCCATCGTCTGGTCCGGCGTCGTCTCCCTGGTGGCCTTCAAGATCGTGGATCTGGTTGTCGGGCTGCGGGTGCCGGAAGACAACGAGCGCGAAGGCCTCGACATCACCTCCCACGGCGAATCGGCCTACCACGTCTGATCTCGCTTCCTGTGTGACACATCCGGGCGCCCACGGGCGCCCGTTTTTTTGTACCCGGAAGATGGCGTGCGATAGCGGCGTGCTCATCCGGCAGCAACCCGATGAGACTCGTTCGTGCTGGGGACTGACGGCGCCCGCTTCGGCAGGTGGAGCGGACCGTCGCGAAAGGCTTCCGGCTGAGGGCAGCTCGGCCGTCCCTCGCATCATCCAGGAAGGCGAGCCTCGCCGATCACCGCTTCCGACTGCTTCGTGCGGATGTCATCGCCCGACGGCGCGCGTTGGGCACTAGCGCCCCAACGTGAAAGAGAATATCGCCCCGTGCTCGGGTTCGGCCTGTGCCCAGACGCGGCCATGGTGCCGCTCAACCAGCCGTTTCACCAGGACCAGACCGACCCCGGTACCGGGAAACTCCGCATCGCCGTGCATACGCTGAAACATGCTGAACAGCTTCCCCGCGTAACGCATGTCGAAGCCAACCCCATTGTCCTTGACGAAGAAGACCGTCCGTCCGTCCTCGTCGGTGGCACCGACTTCGACCACCGGCTGCGCGCGGCCGGATGAAAACTTCAAGGCATTACCGATCAGATTGGCGAAGATCTGCTTGAGCATGACTTGATCGCCTCTCACCTGCGGCAGTTCGCCGATGGTGACCCGCGCCAGCGGGCTGGTCTCGGCAAGCTCGCTGACGACGGTGCTCACCAACTGCTTCAGATCCACGACCCCTGGCACTAAGGGGCGCCGTCCGGCGCGCGAGTACTCCAGGATGTCGTCGATCAACTGCTCCATCTTCATCGTGTTGGCGATGACGCGATCGAGCAGAGCCCGGCTTTCCGCTCCAAGATGCTGCGCTTCCGCTTCCACCAGCAGCCGCGAGTAGCCGTTGATCGCCCGCAACGGAGCGCGCAAATCGTGGGAAACCGAATAGGAGAACGACTCCAGTTCGCGCACCGCGGCGGCCAGATCCGCCGTCCGCTCCTCGACCCGTTGCTCGAGACTGTCTTGCAAGCGCCGGATCTCCTCTTCGGCACGCTTGCGGGCGGTGATGTCGTCAGCCACCGCGATCTGGAAGCCGGGCGCCTCCCCTGCTGCCCACATTGGCGAAACGGTAAGGTTTACCCAGACGGTTCCCCCATCCTTGCAGAGGTAACGCTGCTCCATGCGGATCTCGCGGCCAAGCCCGGCGGCAAGGGCGTGCATGTTCTTTCGGTGCGTCGCAAGATCCTCGGGATGGGTGAACCGACTCGAACGAACGCGTCATCAGCTCCGTCGCGTCATAGCCGGTAATCTCGCAATAGCGACGATTGACGCGCGCGAAGCGTCCAGTGGTGCTGTCGATCTGGGCCACGCCGACCGCGGCCTGCTCGAACAGCGTGCGGAAGCGGCGCTCGCTTTCGGCCAGTGCGTCAATGCGGCGGCGCTCCTCGGTCTGGTCGCGGAACACCAGTACGACACCGCGGACTTCGCCGTCACCAGCAGTGCGAATCGGCGCACCGCTGTCGGCGATCGGGCGTTCTGTTCCGTCGCGGGCAATGAGCAGCGTGTGGTTCGCCAGTCCCACCACCCGTCCCTCGCGCAACACGCGCAAGGCCGGGCTCTCGACCGTGCGACGGGTCTCCTCGTTGAGGATGTGGAACACCTCGGGCAATGGCCGTCCGCGCGCCTGCGCCTCGCGCCAGCCGGTCAGCGCCTCCGCCACCGGGTTCATCAGCACGACATGTCCCTTGCCGTCTGTGGCGATCACGGCGTCGCCGATGCTGTGTAACGTGACGCGCAAATCCTCTTCGCTCTTGCGCAACGCCTTGCCGGTGCGGATGCGCTCCAGTTCGGCGCCGGCGCGTGCGCCGAATATCGGCAAGAGCCAGCCGGCGATCTCGGGATCGGCCAGGGGGCCGTCGTGAACGACCGCCAGCACGCCGAGGGGTGAATTGTCGGAGGCGAAAAGCGGCGTGCCCATGTAGGCATCCGCCTCCATCTGGGCGAGGAGAGGGTCCTGCGGGAATCGCTGCTGCACGCCGTTCGGGTAATAGCACGGACGTTCGCCGACGATACTGGCGCATGGCGTGTGCGCCAGATCGTATTCGAAGTTGTCCGCCGGCTTGCCGTCGGTCCACACTGCCACCGTGCGAACCGTCCTGGTTCCGGGCAGCAATTCGCCGACGAAGACATGGCGCGCCTGCAGCGCGGCGGCGAACTCCCGAACCAGCGCCGGAAAGAAAGCCTCGCCCACGATCGTAGTGCCGTTCAGCAGGGCCCGCATCGCGGCCTCGGCGCGCTTGCGCTCGGTGATGTCCCGCCCCACGCCCACGATGGCAACGACCTCGCCATTCTCATTGAGCACCGCCTTGTCGGCCCACCCGAACCAGCGCCAACCCGCGTCCGTCAGCGCGCGCTGCTCGTGATAATCCCGGTAGGGAGGACGGAACAGGTCCTCCATCGCCTTGGCCGTCGGCTCCCGGTCCTCTTCGTTAACCAAAGGCATGAAGGCGTTGCCCAGCAGTTCCGCTTCGGTCTTGCCGAAGACCTGGCAGTAAGACGGGCTGACGAACAGGAAACGACTCTCGGGGTCAACCTTGACCACCAGGTCGGTCTGACTCTCGATCAGCAGGCGATACTTCTCCTCGCTGACCCGCAACGCTTCCTCGGCGCGCTTGCGCTCGGTGATGTCCCCCAAGCCTCCGTACAGCCGGAGTGCTCCGGCCTGACCTTCCTCCCACACACATTCGGCCGAGGAGCCGACCCAGACCGTGCCGCCGTCCTTGCGCCGCAAGCGCAATTCACAGGCGCCGCTGGTGCCGGGCGTCAGGCCGCTGACCCGGCTCCGGAAGGTCTCCTGGTCCTCCGCCACCACGAGACAACCCCAGCAGCGCCGTGCCTTGATCTCCTCCAGCGTGTATCCGGTGATGCGCTCGGCCGCACCCACCACCCAGTCGATCTCGAAACTGCCGTCCGGGCCGCTGCGGCAGGAATAGGCGATATCGGCAATTGCCCGGGAGATGTGGCGGAACATCCGTTCGCTGTCGCGCAGTATCCGCTCCGCCTGCTGCCGCTCGGTGATGTCGCGCGCCAGTCCAATGACATAGTCGCCGTCGGGCAGCCGCATACCACCGATGCGCACCTCCACCGGAAACAAAGAGCCGTCCTTGCGGCGGTGCTGGCCGAGGAATATCTGCCCCTGCTCCAGGGCCGCAAGGTGCATGCGTCGCACCTCCTCATCGCCCAGGTGCGCGGCTACCGGGTCGAGGGCAGTCATGTTCATCCCGATCAGTTGATCGCGGGTATAACCGAGGGAGGCGCAGGCGAGGGCGTTGACATCGACGATGCGCCCATCCACGTCGGTAACGAAAATGGCATCGGCAGCCTGTTCCACCAGTGTGCGGAAGCGCCGCTCGGCCGTCTCGCGCGCCGTCTCGAGCGCGAAGCGGTCGAGGGCGAAGGAGATGTCCGCCGCCATCTTGTCGAGCAGGTCCACCAGTTCGGCGTCGAAGAAGCGCGCCACCGGCGCATACAGGTTGAGCACGCCTGCGAGTTCTGCGCTGCAGCGCAGGGGGAAAGCGGCCGAAGCACGGAAGCCGCAGCCGAGCGCCCGCTCGCGCCAGGGCAGCATGGCGGGGTCGCTTTCGATGTCGTCGCAGACCACGTGTCGGCCCTCGCGCGCGGCTCGCGCCGTCGGCCCTCGGCCTGCAGCCGAGCCCGGATCGAGGCTGATGTCGACGCCCTCGATGTAGTCGAGGCGCGCACCGAAGCTAGCTGCGGGCACCACGCGGCCTTCCCGCAGGTCTCCGATCCAGGCCATGCGCAAGCCGCCGTACTCCACCGCCACGCGGCAAATCTCACGCAGCAGTTCGGTGCGATCCGCGACGCGCACGATCGCCTGGTTGCATTCGGACAGCGCGGCGTAGAGGTTGGTGACTCGGTGCAGGCGCGCCTCGGCCTCGCGCTCGGCGGTGATGTCGATCACGAACCCGTCCAGGCGCAGCGGGCGGCCCGCGGTATCGCGGCTCAGATGGGCTCGGTCGCGCACGCGCCGCACCGTGCCGTCGCTGCGCACGATGCGGTATTCCAGGTCCACCACCCCCGCCGCCTCGACATTGGCGAACTGCGCGGCCACCATCGGCCGGTCTTCCGGCAGGATGAGGCGCTGCCACAGGTCGGGTTCGCGCACAAACTGCTCCCGCGGATAGCCGTAGAGTCGTTGCACCGCAGCACTCACGCTCAGCACCTGACTGCTGTCGACGCTGGTGGACCACACCACCTCGTCCAGTGCGTCGAGGGTCGCGCCGATGCGGCGCGCATTCTCCAGTTCCCGCTCCCGCTGCTGCTCGTGCAAGGCATTGCGCTCGGCCGCATGGGCCCGATCGGCGCGCCGTTTCAGTCCCTGCACCAGCGCGACCACTCCGACCAGCGACGGCAGGAGCACAGCCAGCCTCAGCGCTATATCCGGCGGCCCGGCGCCGGCGTCCGCGGCGGCGGAGGTCAGAACACCCGAGACGTGGAGCGCGGCCACTGCCGCACCGACGGCGCCAGCCGCCCATCCGCCGGTATAGGTGGCATAGACAACGACGAGAAAGAACAGCGGCCCCGGATTGGGAATGCGCAAACCGGCCAGTGCCAACGCTTCCTGCACGGCGACGACGGCCAAGGCAAGCGCCAGTGCGAGGACAACGGGGCGGACGTGAGGGGATTTCTCGGCGGCGAACTTCATGGGCGACACGGCCGAGCGCCCTTATCCGTCCGGTAAGCAATACCGGCCCCGCGGGCGCTCGCTTCGCATATTAACCCATCATCGACCGCACTGCGTGAACTGAAGGCACGTCGCCGATTGACGGCTCCCGTCACGTCCCGGATACTCGCTCCGGCGTATGCTCGGCCGCGTCGTCAAGCGGCAATTCAACCGCATCCGGAAGCGGGGCGAGGCGCGGTGAAAGTATCCGTCGATTGCGGGGGTCGCGTCACGCTCGTCCTGAACCGCTGCACCGAGAGCGGTCGGCCGGCGCGGGCGCTGCGCATCCTGATTGACACGATGTTGCCGGGCGGCAGTCGGGAGTTCCTGATGCAGAAGAGCAGAAGATGGAAGCGATGGCCATCTGGCGTGTGGCAGTCGCCACGGCCGAGAGGCGCTTTCGCTGCGCTTCCAAGTGACGCCGACGCCGCGGCGCGCGGCCGGCGACTTTCAGATGGAGAGATGCGATGGGTATTGCAAAAATCCACGGAAACGACATCCTGGCATTCCGGCTGGCGCTGGACGCCGGTGCGCGCACTACAACGGGATTGCGCATCAAGACTTTTCTGAGCCACGGCGAGCGCGAGTACGACGTCGTGATTCTGTCGGCGGGTGAGATCTTCGGGCAGATGATGACCAAGGACGATCCAGACGGTGAAGAAGTTCAGAAGGCCAAAGCCGTCTATGAACGCCATACAGGCACTCGCCTGCTGCCGCGCCCCACGGTGTTCTGGTGTCCTGACTATGAGTTCGAATACTTCGGCGACGTCGATGGCATCCGTCTGCAGACCGACGATGCGTGGAGCAAGAGGCTGAGCAACACCGATGCGATCGAAGCTGAAAACCTCGCCGATCATGAGAACCCGATCTGCGTCGAGACGGGCCTGAGCGAGCGCAGGCACTACAAGCACATGGGCAATGGGATGTATCGCGTCATCGAAGCCTATGCGGGGAAGAAGGCCCCCGCGCTGCGCGTCGCCAGCGATCCGCGCACCCGGGTCACGATGGACCAGCAACTGCGGGCCTCGCTTCTGACCGACACCACCCAGGAGGGCTTCTTCGTCAAGTGACGAGGAAGCTCGTGTCATCGCTCCATGCCCCCGGCAGGACGATCCTTGCGAGGCCGATCGGACGAATGACGCTTCGAGGCTGGTCAAATTCAAATCACTTTCGGATCACCGGCGCCGGCGTGTTTCCGCTCCATCGGAGCGAACGCACCAAGAGGCGGATCTTCCCTACGCCGCCGCCCGCCGCAATGCATGCCGCTGAGGCATCGATGAGGCGCCTTGCCGGGCGCGTATTCCGTCGCTGCCGGTCCTCTGAGCAGCAAGCCGTAGCCGCGGTGGTCGCTCATCTGGGACTGAATCCATGCGTCATGGCAGGGCGCGCACAAGTGGCCGTGAGCGGTGGCAGATCGAGGAGATGCCGCGCGTCGCGGCACACCGCATCGTCGGCCGGGATGCACGGCTGTGATCTGCCGCCAGTGACAGGAGAGCGATGTCCATGCGCCAAGCCTCATCGACCCTGACCGTTGCGACCCGCGGCCGCGGCTTGTACGAGATTACGTCCGCGGTACGCAGCTGGTGCGCCGGCAGCGGCATCGGCACCGGCCTGCTCACGGTGTTCGTGCGCCATACCTCGGCCAGTCTGCTCATCCAGGAAAACGCCGACCCCGGCGTTCAGCGCGACCTGGAGCGGTTCTTCGCGCGGCTGGTGGTGGACGGCGATCCGCTGTTCGAGCACGATCAGGAGGGCGACGACGACATGCCGGCGCATGTGCGCGCGGCGCTCACCCAGACCCAGGTGTCGATTCCCTTGTCCGGCGGCGCGCCGGCGCTCGGCACCTGGCAGGGCATCTATCTCTACGAGCATCGCACCGCGCCGCACCGGCGCGAGGCGCTGCTGCATCTGATCGGGGAGTAGGACGCATGTGCCAGTTGCTCGGCATGAACTGCAACGTGCCGACCGACATCTGCTTTTCCTTTACCGGGTTCCAGGCGCGGGGCGGGCTTACCGACGTGCATCGCGACGGCTGGGGCATCGCCTTCTTCGAGGGCGCGGGCTGCCGCCTGTTTATCGACGCGCAGGCCACCGTTGACTCGCCCATCGCCCAGCTCGTGCGCAGCTACCCGATCCGCTCCAAGAACGTGATCGCGCACATCCGCAAGGCGACGCAGGGCAGCGTCGGCCTGGAGAATACCCATCCGTTCCAGCGCGAGCTGTGGGGACGCTACTGGATCTTCGCCCACAACGGCGATCTGGAAAGCTTCCTGCCGGCGTTGGACGGCCAGTTCCTCCCGGCCGGCAGCACCGATTCCGAGCGCGCCTTCTGCCACATGCTGCAGCGTATGCGCACGACATTCCCGCAGGGCATGCCGGCGCGCGACGCACTGTTCGCCGACGTCGCACAACTGGCGCGCGAGATCGGGGCTCACGGCGAATTCAACTTCCTGCTGTCCAACGGCGAATGCCTGTTCGCCCACTGCTCGACGCGGCTTTCCTACATCGTGCGCCAGGCGCCGTTCTCCGTGGCGCACCTGAAGGACCAGGACGTGGCGGTGGACTTCAACGACGTCACCAACCCGGACGACCGCGTCGCCGTCATCGCCACCACGGCACTTACGGACAACGAGATCTGGAACACCGTGGCGCCGGGTACCCTGCTCCTGTTCGCCGACGGCGCCCCGGTCGCTGCGGCGAGAACGGTCGCGTCCGCAACCTGAAAAGTTGCCGCTGCGGGGGTAGAATCGCGCGGCTGACTACCGTAATCGGGGCTTCGCCGCGGCGATCCGCCGCAGGGTAGCGCCGGCGTGCCCTGAAGCAAGTCGTGGTCGCAGTGCGGGGAGCATCGAGGGCAACGAGTCGGCACCGGGTGCGCAGATATGGCTGAAAAGATGGCGGCGTGCGAGTTGTGCCAGGGTCCGGGCGGCGAGGTCGTCTGGCAGGACGCGCTGTGCCGCGTGGTGCGGGTTGAAGAGACGGATTATCCGGGCTTCTGCCGCGTCATCTGGAACGGTCATGTGGCCGAGATGACCGACCTGCCGGCTGCCGATCGCCGCCACCTGATGACCCTGGTGTTCGCGGTGGAGGCGGCCGTGCGCAGCCTGCTGCGGCCGGACAAGGTCAATCTCGCCAGCCTCGGCAACCTGGTGCCGCATCTGCACTGGCACGTGATCCCGCGCCGTCGCGATGACCGCCATTTCCCGCGGCCGATCTGGGGCGAAGCGCTGCGCGCTGCCGCCGCGACGCGTCCGGCAGTGAGCAGCCAGGCCCTGCACGACGCCATCGTGCAGGCACTTGCAGAGGAACATGGGGGGGCGGCATGAGCCACCGAGCAGGGGCCCCGGCGCACCAGCGCCGGGGATGCGAGCAAGGCGAATGCCGCCTGGCGCCGACAGCGCGGTCATCCGTCTCGCGTCGCCGGCACGGAGGCGACGGCATGAGCCACCGAGCAGGGGCCCCGGCGCACCAGCGCCGGGGATGCGAGCAAGGCGAATGCCGCCTGGCACCGACACGACGATTGTCCATCCTGCCTCGCCAGCAAGGAGGCGACGGCATGAACGGTAGAAGAAGGGGGGACCTATGATGGGTGGTTTTGCATTGCCGGCCCTGGGCCGGGGCGAGCCGCCGGCCTTCGCCAACGCATCCGCCTGCCGCGAGTGGCTCAGCGGGCTGCCGCTCGCCAATCCGGCCCAGGCGCAGGCCAAGCTGCTGGAGCAGATCAACCTGCTCAACCGCTTCGCGATGCCCGCGGGCGAGCGCTTGCGCCTGCTCGAACTGCTGCGCGAGTCGGTGGCCTTCGTGCAGAGCGAGTGCGCGAAGAAGTTCGCCGCCCGGCCTCTGCCCCTCACGGAAGTGGAGCAGGCGGCCTTCGACGCCAACGGCAAGCTGTGGCAGGCCCTGTGCACCGGCTACCAGCACTGCCTGGAAGCCTGTCTCGACGGCGACCAGGAAATGGTTCCGCAGGGATCGCTGATCGTCCAGCGGGCATTGTGGTCGCTTGCCGGCGAGCAGCTCGACCTCTACCGCGCGTGGCACGAAACCGGCCCCGGCTTCTGGCGGCGGCTGCATGCCATCTTCGCCGTCGGCGAGCAGTTGGGCGCGGATCGCCAGGAGGTGCGCGACCTCCTGCTCGACCTGCGCAGCACCACGGTACATGCCGCCTACGTCTATTCGCTGCTGCTGCACGCCGCCAGTCCCTACGAGCTGTCGCCGCGGCAGCTCAATCAGGTGCAGCGCTGGCTCGGCCGCTGGAGCGGGAAAGTCGTGCTGTCATCGACCCGGCCCGCCGCCTTCAAGCTGCCGCCGCTGGCGGTAGATGTGGCCGGCGAGCGGCCGGGGAGCACGGTGCCGGAGGAATCCGGCAATCTGCGCTGGCTGGCAGTGGACGGGCTGGCCCACAGTCTGAAGAAGCGCATCGTGTCGCTGCAGAAGGATCTGACGCCGGCCTCCCTCGGTCTGGGCGAGGATTGCGTGCAGCCGGCCTGCGAAATGCTGCTGCGGCACGTCTATGACCGTTGCTGCAAGGGCGGGACGCCCCGCTCCCAGCCGCGCAGCCCCGGCACCAGCACCACCCAGTTGGTGGCCGGGTACGAGGGCATCTACTACCAGCTCGCCGGCAAGCTGTTCCAGCAACCTGCGAACAGCGAAGAACTGACCAAGCGCCAGCAGGACGAGATCGCCCTCTTCGGCCAGCGGGCGACGCGCTTCGAGCAGCAGTACGTCCGCGAGCAGGGATTCCAATCCGAGCAGTGGCGCATCGTCGACGAGAGCCCCGGCGGCATGCGCCTGATGCGCCCGGTCGGTCAGGGCGGTCAGCGCGTGGCGGCAGGCCAGTTGCTGGCGCTGCAGCCGCCCGGCAGCGCCGGCTTCCGACTCGCCGCGGTGCGCTGGCTCACCCTCACCGTCAGCGGCGAAATGCATATCGGCCTACGCATGATCCCGGGCGCCCCGCAACCGGTATCGGTGTGCGCGACGGGCCTGAGCAGCGTGGTCGGGCCGCGCTGTCGACCCGGATTCCTGTTGCCGGCGGTGGAAGCTCTGCGCTGTCCGGCGAGCCTGGTCTTTCCCGCGGCCGCATTCCGCGTCGAGCGCATCGTCGAAATTCTGGCGGACGGCAGCACGCAGGTGAAGCTCAAGCGCATCGTCGAGCATGGGATGGATTTCGAGCGCGCCGAGTACCAGAAAGCGTGAGCGCCCAGATTCCCCCCAGCATCGATTTCAGCAACGAGCAGCAGTGCCTCGGGCTCATCAACAACCTGCCGCTGACCAAGCTCCAGCAGGTTCATGAGACCCTGGCCGTGCTGGCGGGCGGGATGCAGGCCACGCCCCCCGCCCCGCGCGCCTACCTCGATGTGCTGGAACTGGCCCGCCCGTCGCTCGCCTTCGTGCAGGAGGAAATGGCGGGCCGCTACGCCCAGACCGCCCTGCCGCCCGGCAGCCCGGAGGAAGAAACGCTGCGCCGGGTGGTGACGCTGTGGCAGGCGATGGCGCGCGCCTATGCCCAGGTGGCGCAGCTGGGCGCCGAAGATCCGCAGGTGCAGAGCCGGCTGGCGCTGATCTGCCAGCGCTGCGTCCACTACAGCGGCAAGGCGATCGTCGAGTATTTCCGCGCCCGGCGCGAGCTGCCGCGGGGCCTGTGGAGCGATCTGCATGGCTATTACGCGACGGCAGAGGAATGGAACATCGCCCGCGTCGAGGTGGCGGACCCCCTCAACGAGTCGCAGCGCAAGCAAAGCTGCGCCCAGGCCTTTGCCGAGGTCCTGCTGCTGGACATCGGCAACCCCTACGGCCGCTCGCCGCGGGAATTCGGCTGGCTGGTGCGCTGGTGCCAGCGCTTCGCGCCGCTCACGGACGTGCTGGAGGTGGACCCGACCAGCAGCGACCGTACCTACGCCGTGGACCTGCTGAAGGACCGCGGACTGGTGCCGGTGGAAATCCTCGAACGCAGCGAGCATCTGCGGCAACTGGCGACAACACGATTGAGCGCGGAAATGCACCAGGTTCTCGCCGAACTCAAGCGCAAGACCGCGGCGGGTCAGCTCGGCCTGGGCGAGGATTGCTCCGAGCCGGCCTGCTCGCGGCTGCTGGTGAGCCTGTACCGGCCCTGGTGCCTGGCCGCCAGGCCGCGGCGTTTCCAGCGGCGCACGGCGAGCGGCACGGCGCAACTGAGCTACGGCTTCGAGGCGATTCACTTCTACGTCGGCGGCGAGGAGTTCGTGCAGCCGGAACACGTCCGGGTCTATTCCCGGCAGGAAGTTGACGCCATCTGGACTTTCCGCCATCAGATCGATCCGACCCATCACCTGTATGTACGCGCGGCCCAGATCGGCTACACGATGGAGAACTGGGCGGTGGCCGACGAGTCCGCCAGCGGCTTCCGCCTGCTGCGCTTCGGCACCGGAGTGCGCGTCGAGCACGGCCAGTTGCTCGGCCTGCGCCCGCCCGACGGCGAGCGCTTTCTTCTGTGCCAGGTGAGCTGGCTGCAGTACCTGGCGTCGGGAGCGCTGATGGTCGGGGTGTATGTGCTGCCGGGTGCGCCGCAGACCGTCGCCGCGCGCCAGAAGGGACTGGGGTTTTCGTCGTCCGAGAAATATTCGCCGGCGTTTCTGCTTCCGGCCATGCCTTCGCTGAAGCAGGAGCCGACCGTGGTCCTGCCGAAGGGCTGGTTCCAGCGCGGTCGGGTGGTCGAAATCCACACCGACCGCCGCTTCGAGGTGAAACTGATCGACGTCGTGAGCCCGGGCGCCGACTTCGATCGCGTCAGGTACGCGCAACTGAAGTCCGCCGGGTAGCCGGCAAGACCACGCGCCGCGCCGGGAAGCGCGCCGTGAACACGCTCCCCTTGCCCGGTTCGCTGCTGATCTCGAGGATGGCCTGATGCCGCGTCAGCACATGCTTGACGATCGCCAGCCCGAGCCCGGTCCCGCCCGATTCCCGGGAGCGGCCGCGGTCGGCGCGGTAGAAGCGCTCGGTCAGCCGCGGGATGTGGTGGGCCGCGATGCCGATCCCGGAATCCTTCACGGAAAATACTGCGCTGCCGTCCGGCGCCACGCTCCAGTCGAGCTTGATGAGACCACCTTCCGGCGTGTAGCGAACCGCGTTGCTGGCCAGGTTGCCGAAGGCACTGCGCAGTTCACGGGTGCTGCCGAGCAGGTGGCCGGCAGTGTCCCCGGAGACATCGATGGAGTGGCGCCCGGCGGACAGGATCCGGATGTCGCGCGCCACATCCGCGATCAGGGCGTGCACGTCCACCTTCTCGTCGAACGGCGGCGGGCTGCCCGTTTCCAGCTCGGACAGGGTCAGCAGGTCGTCCACCAGACGCTGCATGCGCACGGCCTGCTCGCGCGCCAGAGCGAGGTACTGCTCGGCCTCGTCGGCGCTCATCTCGCGCAGGTGATCGGCAAGGGTCTCGCTGAAGCCGAGCACCACGGTGAGCGGCGTCTTCAGCTCATGGGAGACGTTGGCGACGAAGTCGCGGCGCATGGTCTCCAGCCGTTCCAGGTGGGTGATATCCCGCGACACGATGAGTTTCTCGCTTTCGCCGAATGGAATCACCTGCACCGAATAGGCTTGGCCGGCATCCCAATTCGGGCGGATCACGATCGGCTCGGCAAATGTCTCAGCCTCCAGAAAACTGACGAAACCCGGGTGGCGCACGAGATTCGTGATCGGAAAGCCCAGATCGTGGTCCGCGCGCAGGCCGAACTGGGACTCGGCGGCGGCGTTGAGCCACTCGATGCCGTTCTGGCGATTCAGGATGATCACACCATCGGGCATGGCGTGGGCGGCGTCGAGCAGCCGTTCCAGCGCCGTGGACAACTCGTGGCGCTGATCGTGGGCGGCGCGGGCGCGTCGGCTCAGGGCGGCGAAGGCCCAGCCCCAGTTGCCCGAGCCGTAGGGGAGGGGAGTGCCGATGGGCGCCCCCGCCCACGCAATCAGCCTGGCCAGATGGCGCAGATGCTGGATGAGGGCCAGCAGCAGAGCTCCCGCCGCCACCGCCCAACCCCAGGCTGCGCCGGCAGCGGCGGCAACGACGAGAGCGACGGCGGTCAGGATGGCGCCACGAACCGCGGCGCCAACCCAGATTTCTTTCACGCTGGGATCGGCCGTGGGATGAAGGCGCGGATTATCGCACGGGCGCGGCGGCCGGCATGGCTTCGGGCTCGGCGGAGAGCCGGTAGCCGCTGCCGCGCACGGTCTGGATCAGGCTGTCGTGGCCGGTCGCTTCGAGGGCGCTGCGCAGGCGCCGGATATGCACGTCCACCGTCCGCTCCTCGACGAAGACATGGTCGCCCCACACCTGGTCCAGCAACTGGGTGCGGCTGTGCACGCGTTCCGGATGGGTCATCAGGAAGTGCAAGAGGCGGAATTCGGTCGGCCCCAGGGAGATCGGCTGATTGCCGGCGGCGACGCGGTGGGTCGCCGGATCCAGCCGCAGCCCGCGGATCTCCACCAGGTCTTCCGTTGCCTGGGGCGTTCGGCGCCGCAGCACGGCCTTGATGCGAGCGACCAGTTCGCGCGGCGAGAAGGGCTTGGTGATGTAGTCGTCGGCGCCGGCCTCGAGTCCGGAAATCTTGTCCTGTTCCTGCCCGCGCGCGGTGAGCATGATGAGCGGCACATTGCGCGTGCGTTCCTCGGCGCGCAGGCGGCGCGCAAGCTCCAGGCCGGAGATGCCGGGCAGCATCCAGTCCAGCAGGATCAGATCGGGCAGGGCGTCGCGCACCAGGCGCTGGGCGACTTCGGCATCGCCGGCGCGCAGCACGTGATGGCCGGCGCGGGCCAGATTGGCCGCGATCAGTTCCTGGATCGCCGGTTCGTCTTCGACAACGAGAATGTTTGCTGCCATAGCCTGTCAAAAGTGCGGATTGGACTGCAGTTTATTTCCGCGAGATGACAATTTGATGACACCGGAGCCCCGGTCCCGGCCGATGTTTCTGAGGTAATATCAGCAACCCCTGAAAGACAGGAGACGAGAATGGCAGGCTTGGACAAGAATACCCCCGTTCCCACCGAAATAAAATTGCACCAGAAGTCGCGCCTGATGGAGCTGACCTTTTCCGACGGCAAGCATTTCCAGTTGAGCTACGAGTTGCTGCGCGTGTATTCGCCGTCGGCGGAAGTGCGCGGCCACGGCCCGGGTCAGGAGGTGCTGCAGGTCGGCAAGAAGGACGTAGAGATCAAGACCATCGAACCGGTGGGTTCGTATGCCGTGCAGCCCACGTTCTCCGACGGCCACGATACGGGCATCTACTCCTGGGACTACCTGTATCTGCTCGGCGAGCACCAGCAGCAGATGTGGGATCAGTACCTGGAGCGCATGAAGGTGGCCGGTGCCAGCCGCGAAGCCGGACCGATCCCGGTGCAAAGCGGGCCGCAGGCGGGCTGCAGCCGGCATTGATCCCACGATGACGGATTCGAAGACACATTTCGGCTTCGAGCAGGTTGACGAGAGCGTCAAGGCGAAGCGGGTCGCCGGCGTGTTCTCCTCGGTGGCGACGCGCTACGACGTGATGAACGATCTCATGTCGCTCGGCCTGCACCGGCTGTGGAAGATCTTCACCATCGAGACTTCGGCCGTCAAGGCGGGCGACCGGGTGCTGGACGTGGCGAGCGGAACCGGCGACCTGGCGCGGGCCTTCGCCAAGCGGGTCGGCCCGGAAGGCGAAGTCTGGATCACGGACATCAATCGCTCGATGCTCGAAGTCGGGCGCGACCGCCTGGCGGATTCCGGCCTGCTGCTGCCGCTGGCGCAGTGCGATGCCGAAAGACTGCCGTTCCCGGCGAATCATTTCGACTGCGTCAGCGTCGCCTTCGGCCTGCGCAACATGACCCACAAGGAGATCGCCCTGGCGGAGATGCACCGCGTGCTGCGCCCCGGCGGGCGCCTGCTGGTGCTCGAATTCTCCAAGGTGTGGCAGCCCCTGGCGCCGCTCTACGATTTCTATTCCTTCAAGGTGCTGCCCTGGCTGGGCCGGCGCGTCGCCGACGACGCCGATTCCTATCGCTACCTGGCGGAGTCGATCCGCGTGCATCCGGACCAGAACAGCTTGAAGCAGATGATGGAACTGGCGGGGCTGGAACGCGTCGAATTCTTCAATTTGAGCGCAGGCATCGTCGCCCTGCACCGAGGTTACAAGCTCTGACGAACACGGAGAGACACGCATATGAAACGACTGTGGACTGTTTTGCTGGCCGCCTTCCTGGCTACTGGGTTAGTGCTTACTGACGCTGAAGCAAAGAGACTGGGCGGAGGAAAGTCGCTCGGCATGCAGCGCGACCAAGTCATCAAGCGCGACGCCGCGCCTTCCCAGGCGCCGGCCGCGCCGAGCCAGAACGCGGCGGCCCCGGCCCGACCCGGAACCGCCGCCCCGGCACCGGCGAGCGGCATGAGCCGCTGGCTCGGGCCGATCGCCGGCCTGGCCGCCGGTCTGGGCCTGGCGGCGCTGTTCTCCCAGCTCGGCCTGGGCGAGGGCTTCGGCACCTTCGTCATGCTGCTGCTGCTGATCGCGGGCGCGGTGTTCCTGTTCCGCATGCTGCGCCGCCGGATGCAGACTCCGAGTTCGCCGCTGCAATACGCCGGGGTCGGGCGCGAACCCACGGTTGCGCCGGGCTATGCACCCTCCGCCGCGATGCCCGGCTCCGCCGGTGCTGCGCCAAGCCAGCCGGCGGCTTCGGTTCCGGCCGGCTTCGATGCCGAGGGTTTCCTGCGCCACGCCAAGCTCAACTTCCTGCGCCTGCAGGCGGCGCACGATGCCGGCAATCTCGAGGACATCCGCGAGTTCACCACGCCCGAAATGTTCGCCGAAATCCGGCTCGATCTGCAGGGCCGGGGCGCATCGGCCCAGCAGACGGATGTGGTGACTTTGAATGCAGAACTGCTGGATGTGAGCGAGGAAGGCCAGCGCTACCTGGCGAGCGTGCGCTTCCACGGCGCCATCCGTGAAGCCAAGGATGCCGCTCCGGCCCCCTTCAACGAAGTGTGGCATCTCGCCAAGCCGAGGGAGGGCGGCGGCTGGGTGATCGCCGGCATCCAGCAGGTCAGCTAGCCGACCTGAATCCCGGGTTTGATAGAATGGGAGCAGGAAGCTCCCATTTGCCATGATCGAGCAGGCAGCCATCCTCGCCCTCAACCATCTGCTGCGGGACGCGCAGTGGGCTCGTGACCGGCTCGCCCCCCTGGCGGGGAGAACGGCATGTCTGGCGCTGCCCCCCTTCCGATTCGCCTTTGCCATCCAATCCGACGGCACCATCACCGAGGCGTCCGTGGAACATCCGGACGTGACCATCACGCTGCCGGCGGGGACGCCGCTGCACGCGCTGCAGGGAGCCGATGCCGTCTTGCGCGAAACCCGGGTCACGGGCTCCGCGGAAATGGCCGATACGCTCGGTTTCGTCCTGCGCAATCTGCGTTGGGACTGGGAAGAGGACTTGAGCCGTGTCATCGGCGACATCGCCGCCCGCCGCGTGGCGGGCGTGGTGCAGCGCTTCGCCGGGTGGCAGCGCGACGCGGCGCGCAACGCAGTCGAGAACGTCGTGGAATACCTGCGGGAGGAGCAGCCGACGCTGACGGGACGCGGGCCGGCCGGCGAATTCGCCGGCGCGGTGGACGTACTGCGCGATGACCTGGCGCGGCTGGAGAAGCGCATCGAACGGATCGAAGGCCGTGTTTCACGGAACCCGGCCAGTCATTGATGCAAACCCTGGGAGGTCTCGCTATGTGGAAGAAGACTCTGATGGTGGCCTTTGCCGCTCTCGCCCTGCAGCCGGCCTTGGCGCAGGACCAGGCGATGACCGACGAGACGCGCAAAGTGGCGGTGTCCCTGCTCACCAAGCTCGCCGGCGCCTTGCAGGCGGAGATGGGCAAGGGCGGGCCGGAGGCAGCCATCGGCGTGTGCAAGGACATCGCGCCGCAGGCGGCGGGCGAGTTGTCGCGCCAGAACGGCTGGCGCGTGTCGCGCGTCAGCCTCAAGGTGCGCAATCCCCTGCTCGGGACGCCGGACGCCTGGGAGAGCGCCGCGCTGATGGACTTCGAGAAGCGCGCCGCGGCGGGCGAAGAGCTCGCCAAGCTGGAAAAAGGCGAACTGGTGAAGGAGGGTGACAGGCAATATTTCCGCTACATCAAGGCGATCCCGACCCAGGAAGTCTGCCTCAACTGCCACGGTGCCGCCGACAAGATCCAGCCCAACGTCAAGGCCAAACTCTCGTCCGAGTATCCCCACGACAAAGCCACCGGCTACAGCGCCGGGCAGATTCGCGGTGGAGTGAGCGTGAAGCGGCCGATCTAGGCGAGGGAACGCGACGAAAGCGAGGTTTTGCGGCGTAGCTGCCCACTTCAGGCGCTGAAATTTGCAGTCAGAAATGGCCCCGCTCGGGGCTATTTCCTGGTTCTTCGCCGCTTTCATACGGTGATCTTCTTGGATAAGTGCGAGAAGAGCATGGAAGGGGCGTCCGGAGTGTTGGTTTGATAGATTTTGAGCTTCAAGTACTCGGTGTCGCGGAAGCCGCGGGCGCGTCGGCGCAGCAGAGCGATGCTGACGTTGCCGGCCTCCAGACGGGCAGTGCTGATGGGGTGATCGGCCCAGTTGCAGATGCCGCTGCGGTGGGACTGCAGGGTTTTGACGAACTTCGACAGGCCCGTGATCTTTGCGGCCTGCGCCATGCCGCACCAGTCATCGAGGCGTGCGGCCATCTGGGCCGTCGAGCCTGGCTGATGCCACAGGCGCTGCAACTGCTCCTTCAGCGTATAGAGCTTGTTGAGGGGCTCGTTTTGCGCCAGCAACTTGTCGAGCCGGCCCTGATCGCTCTCCTTGAGCTTGTCGCGATTGGACAGCAGCAGGTAGAGGCTGCCCTTGATGGCCTCCTGTCCGCTCAGGTCGCCCAAGGTCTTGGCGGCCTTGAACTCGGCACGGCGACAATCGCGGATCACCGTCGAGAACAGCTGCATGATGTGAAAGCGGTCGAAGACGATGACGGCGCTGGGCAAGCTCGCCTTTGTGGCGGCGATGTAGGCGGCCCCCATGTCCATCGCCACAGCCTCGATGCCAGCGGCGCATTGCTCGCTCAGGGCATCGAGAAACTCACACAGCACCGCGCTATCGCGCCCCTCCTTGATCCACAGAATCCGCCCGCAGTTGGCGCCGGGCGACAGGTCATAGACCAGCGTCAGGTAGTCCTGTCCCTTGGCGCGTGCCACCTCGTCAACACCGAGATAGCGAATGCCTTCCAGCGTCTGCGGCGACACCGGCTTGATCGTGTGCGCCAGATACGCCTTGTCGATCGACTTGATCGTGCCCCAGCGCAACCCCGTGTGCCGCGCCACCGCCGAGATCGGCATGTGGCGGCAAAGGCCCGAAATCAGCAGCGCGTAGCGTCGCGTGACACGCGTGGTGGGCTCGACAAAGGGCAGCTGCTCGACCCGCACCACAGACGGACTGATGAACACCTCGGCATATTCAATCTCGACCTGGCACGCCTGACCGAAGAGCGGCAGGTCGCTCACCCAGCGCCGCTTGAGCCGATGAACGCTCCCACAGCGTCCGATCCCGGCAGCAATCGCCTTGACACGCTGATCACGTCGGCAAGAAATGCGCACGGTTCCACACGCTGCGTCGTGCTCAACCCGCTCAATAACCTGCCCCTGATACCCCATAATCCCTGCCGGGATGGCTGCTCCCATATCGTGTACCCGCCTGTGTCCTTAGAGAACCCAGGTCGATACAGGATTTCCGGGATGTCAGCCATCCCTTTCTACCGTAGAGAAGCGGCGAAGAGCCTATTTCCTTCGGGGTGCGACTGGAACGTGGAAGTCCAGTATCGCGCAAAAATCGTCTGGGTGAAATTCATTGGCACCCATGCGCAATACGACAGGATCGACGTGGAGACCGTGAATGAATATTAGGCCAATCCGCACAGATGAGGACCTGCGCGCTGCCTTGCGTCGTCTCGACGTCATATTCCAGGCGGACGAGGGCACGCCGGAAGCCGACGAGATGGAGATTCTGGTGACGCTGATCGAGGCCTACGAGAACAAGCATTACCCCATCGGTCCGGCAGATCCCATCGAGGCCATCAAATTCAGGATGGATCAACAGGGACTGACTGCGCGCGATCTCGAGACCTATATCGGCCCCAGCGGACGAGTGTCCGAAGTGCTGAACGGCAAGCGACCGTTGAGCCTGCGCATGATCAAGCGCCTGCACGACGGCCTGCGCATCCCCTACGAGAGCTTGTTGGCACGCGCCGCGTAAGCACTTGACATCGATCAGTTGAGGACCGTTACGCGCATTCGAAAGTAGACTGTATGCCGGTCTAATTCGACCACGGCCCCTTATCGCCCGCTCCAGGAGACCCGCGGGGAACAGATCGCTGTCAACCGGCGGGATGAAGCGCGCGCCACTGGCCTGCCACAGCGGCGTCAGCGGAAACAGATCCACCCATCATCGGCACCAGCGCTGAAGGGTACGGACCGGAACGGCCAGGTCAGTGGAGATCAGCGCCGCCGCCAGCGCCAGATAAACGCGCCTGCCGAGGAAACGAACCGATGTCGATGTCTTGCGCTTGCGGCAATCAGCACAGCAGAAGCTGAAACGCGACTCGAAATCGGCGCGAACCTCGTTCAGACAGGCACGCGGCTTTCGCGGATAGTTGGCGCGGTGGAAAACGCCGCCACACGCGCACCGGCCAGCATGCACTTCGGCCGCCAGTTCCTCGTCAATGCTCAGCAGTAGTCGGAAAAATTTGGGGTCTTGCAGCAGGGCATGGCTCACTTGAACCGTCTCCAGGCTTGGTAACCAGAGACTCCCCCGAAGGGTTCTCTTGTTCAAGTTCCCCGAGGGGATCACCTACTCAACATCACGCTGCTTGACCATTTCGGTAGCGATTGCCATCGAGATTGGTGACTATGCTCACCTGAATGATTGTTTGCGCCACAGTCACCAGTCCAATTGGGAGCCCTCCGATGAACGCACGTTCACGATCGGTCGTATTTTTTGCAGTCGTAATGACCGGGTGCGTTACCGTTCCTCAGTCACCCGACCCCGCAGAACTATGGCAGCATGAATCGGCAGAAATCGGAACCGCCTTCCGGTCGCAGGTAGCAACCAATCGTCAGCTCGGTCCGATTCGAACGAAGACTGCCCTGATGTCGCCGCGCGATATAACGTTCGCAATGTTGACGGACACCAGCCGACCGACCGAGAGTGAGCGTGCAGCCATCCTTGAGTATGCCGCGATTCGCGAGACTTTCATCCGGCGGCTTCACGAGGTTGATGAGCGCTACCAGAATCCATTCAGACGCGTTGCCGAAAGGCAGCAGCAGGCCGTTTCGGCGGTCTGGGCTGACCTCTACAACGGAGCAATAACCTACGGCGAGGCTGCAAGGAAGCGACAGGAAATCGACGTAACAGCCAATGAGGCACGCGACCGGATGAAAAGCAAGATCGCCGCTGAAGCGCTAGCCGCCGAACAGGCGGCACTTCAACGGCTAAGTACCTACCTCGTTCTTCAACAGTCACTCAAACAGTCTGCTGCAGTGCCTGCCCCACCAGTGCAACCTCAGGCGATTCGGCTTCAAACGACCTGTAAAGCGCTGAGCGGAATGTTGTTCTGCAACTAGAATGAGTCCAACACGGCCAAGCGGCCGAAGCACAGCGGCGCTATCCCCACGGTCGAGGCGAGGGCCAACGGCTCTCCTTGAACGTTGGGCATGACAAACTGGCAACTTAACCCATGTATCGTTATCCCGTTGAGAAATGCGACGTCAGTGATCGGGAAAGCCTGCGCCAGTTTCGCGTCAAGAGGGCCGAGTGGATAGCTTGGCTACGCGGCGACGATCCACATTCAATATGGCGACAAATTACTACCCTTCTTTGGGACGACGTGCTCTTTCGAACTGTCAACGATCTGCGTCGCGTAGCTCTCGAACGCCCTTCTGAGGGTGTCGGCTTTAATGGTGCGGTGTTGCGACTCTTCGACGCCGGATTCGTCACAACGCAGGTCACCACGATCCGGCGGCTTACGGACCGGCAGCCCAGGAACCCGACGAAAGGGGTGATCTCACTGAGGAGGCTCGTTGCGGATATCCGGGATAATCGCCAGTTGATAAAGCGGGACTCATACGTTTCCTATGATGGGCTCCCCTACGACCCGGCTCCCGTCCAAGACGCGTGGATGGAAAGGAAGGCGGCAGCCGGAACCCTAACTGGATGCGAATGGCTGACGACCACTGGCCCAACAGCTTGGGCTACGTCCCAGATGGTTCACGATAACTTCGACAAGCTCGCCAAACGGGGTCCTGAGACTCGGTCTCGCGATGACCTAATCGCACCAGAATGGCTCGACTGGCTGGCGTCACGCCTTGACATCTGCGACGACATACGCAAGTTCACGGACAAGTTTGTCGCCCATGCTGCTGAACCCTCCAGTCGCACAGGCCTCACCGAAGCCCAGACTGGCGTTACGCTTGATCGACTCCGTCACTGCCAACGGGCGATATACCAAGTTGCTGCCTTCGTGTACGGCCCCCTCTTGTGCGAAGGCTCGTATGGTGCCGTTGGAACGCCCCAGTATGACCACCTCGAAAATCTTGAAAAGGGGTGGATTGCCAACGATGCCTTAGAAGCAGCTCACGATTACTGGAACCTCAATCTTGAGGAAATCGTGAAATGGGAGTCTGAGTCATTGTGGCCGGACTTGGGCGCTATGGTGATGCCCAACCCCCGCTTGCAGGGGGCGCGCTGAAAGCGCGCCACTGAGCGTGCGCGGTGAAGCAACGCCGAAAGGTCGATAATGATATCGCGAACGGTGGGAGCGCCTGGACCAAATCCATTCGCTATTGAGGGAGAAGGCTGTCGGTCGCCAGCGACTGCCATTTGGGCGTGGGGAGCGGCGGCGGCGGCCGATCTGCGGGAGTTCGCGTAGCTACGATGACTGTCGGCCGACGGCGGGGCTCTTAGCGCTTGTCGCGGCATTGCCGTCAAGCTGCGTACCGCGAAAAAAATGGCTCTTCGCCGCTTCTCTACGGTAGAAAGGGATGGCTGACATCCCGGAAATCCTGTATCGACCTGGGTTCTCTAAGGACACAGGCGGGTACACGATATGGGAGCAGCCATCCCGGCAGGGATTATGGGGTATCAGGGGCAGGTTATTGAGCGGGTTGAGCACGACGCAGCGTGTGGAACCGTGCGCATTTCTTGCCGACGTGATCAGCGTGTCAAGGCGATTGCTGCCGGGATCGGACGCTGTGGGAGCGTTCATCGGCTCAAGCGGCGCTGGGTGAGCGACCTGCCGCTCTTCGGTCAGGCGTGCCAGGTCGAGATTGAATATGCCGAGGTGTTCATCAGTCCGTCTGTGGTGCGGGTCGAGCAGCTGCCCTTTGTCGAGCCCACCACGCGTGTCACGCGACGCTACGCGCTGCTGATTTCGGGCCTTTGCCGCCACATGCCGATCTCGGCGGTGGCGCGGCACACGGGGTTGCGCTGGGGCACGATCAAGTCGATCGACAAGGCGTATCTGGCGCACACGATCAAGCCGGTGTCGCCGCAGACGCTGGAAGGCATTCGCTATCTCGGTGTTGACGAGGTGGCACGCGCCAAAGGGCAGGACTACCTGACGCTGGTCTATGACCTGTCGCCCGGCGCCAACTGCGGGCGGATTCTGTGGATCAAGGAGGGGCGCGATAGCGCGGTGCTGTGTGAGTTTCTCGATGCCCTGAGCGAGCAATGCGCCGCTGGCATCGAGGCTGTGGCGATGGACATGGGGGCCGCCTACATCGCCGCCACAAAGGCGAGCTTGCCCAGCGCCGTCATCGTCTTCGACCGCTTTCACATCATGCAGCTGTTCTCGACGGTGATCCGCGATTGTCGCCGTGCCGAGTTCAAGGCCGCCAAGACCTTGGGCGACCTGAGCGGACAGGAGGCCATCAAGGGCAGCCTCTACCTGCTGCTGTCCAATCGCGACAAGCTCAAGGAGAGCGATCAGGGCCGGCTCGACAAGTTGCTGGCGCAAAACGAGCCCCTCAACAAGCTCTATACGCTGAAGGAGCAGTTGCAGCGCCTGTGGCATCAGCCAGGCTCGACGGCCCAGATGGCCGCACGCCTCGATGACTGGTGCGGCATGGCGCAGGCCGCAAAGATCACGGGCCTGTCGAAGTTCGTCAAAACCCTGCAGTCCCACCGCAGCGGCATCTGCAACTGGGCCGATCACCCCATCAGCACTGCCCGTCTGGAGGCCGGCAACGTCAGCATCGCTCTGCTGCGCCGACGCGCCCGCGGCTTCCGCGACACCGAGTACTTGAAGCTCAAAATCTATCAAACCAACACTCCGGACGCCCCTTCCATGCTCTTCTCGCACTTATCCAAGAAGATCACCGTATGAAAGCGGCGAAGAACCAAAAAAATGGCCCCAGGCGGGGCCATTTCTGACTGCAAACTTCAGCGCATCAACTGAACGGCCAGACCTCGCTGCTGCCTCTTCTTTCGGGCGAGGGAGTTTCAGCTGCGCCGCTTGCGCAGCTTCTGGATCGCCTGCAGTTGGGCGATGGCGGAGGCCAGTTCGGCTTCGGCTTTCGCATATTCCAGTTCGGAACTGCGGTTGCGCAGCGCCTCCTCCGCCTGCTTTTTCGCTTCCAGCGCCTTGGCTTCGTCCAGGTCGTGGCCGCGGATGGCGGTGTCGGCCAGCACGGTGACGCAGTTGGGCTGCACTTCGAGCAGGCCGCCGGCGACGAAGATGAGTTCCTCGTCGGCACGGTCGGGCAGCTTGAGCCGCACCGTGCCCGGCCGGATGCGGGTCATGAGCTGGGTATGGCCGGGCAGAATGCCGAGCTCGCCGGTCTCGCCGGGCAGCACGACGAATTCCGCCAGGCCGGCGAAGATCGACTCCTCCGCGCTGACGACATCTACGTGTATGGTCATTGCCATGATTGGCTCCTGGACCGGTTACTGGATCGTCTTCGCCTTTTCGACCGCCTCTTCGATACCGCCCACCATATAGAAGGCCTGTTCCGGCAGGTGGTCATATTCGCCGCTGACGATGCCCTTGAAGCCGCGGATCGTCTCCTTGAGCGGCACGAACTTGCCGGGTGAGCCGGTGAACACTTCGGCCACGAAGAAGGGTTGGGACAGGAAGCGCTGGATCTTGCGCGCCCGCGCCACCACCAGCTTGTCTTCCGGCGCCAGTTCGTCCATGCCGAGAATGGCGATGATGTCGCGCAATTCCTTGTAGCGCTGCAGCGTCTGCTGCACCGCGCGCGCGGTCTGGTAGTGCTCCTCGCCGACCACCAGCGGATCGAGCTGGCGAGAGGTCGAGTCGAGCGGATCGACCGCCGGATAGATGCCGAGGGCGGCGATGTCCCGCGACAACACGACGGTGGCATCGAGGTGGCCGAAGGTGGTCGCCGGCGAGGGATCGGTGAGGTCGTCCGCCGGCACATACACGGCCTGGATCGAGGTGATCGAGCCGGTCTTGGTGGAGGTGATGCGCTCCTGCAGGCGGCCCATCTCCTCCGCCAGCGTCGGCTGGTAGCCCACGGCGGAAGGCATGCGGCCGAGCAGGGCGGACACTTCCGTGCCGGCGAGCGTGAAACGGTAGATGTTGTCCACGAAGAACAGCACGTCCCTGCCTTCGTCGCGGAAATTCTCGGCGATGGTCAAACCGGTCAGGGCGACGCGCAGACGGTTGCCGGGCGGCTCGTTCATCTGGCCATAGACCAGCGCCACTTTGTCGAGAACATTGGACTCCTTCATTTCGTGATAGAAGTCGTTGCCCTCGCGGGTGCGCTCGCCGACCCCGGCGAACACCGAGTAGCCGCTGTGTTCGATGGCGATGTTGCGGATCAGCTCCATCATGTTCACCGTCTTGCCGACGCCGGCGCCGCCGAACAGGCCGACCTTGCCGCCTTTCGCGAACGGACAGACGAGGTCGATGACCTTGATGCCGGTTTCCAGCAGCTCGGTGGACGGGGACAGATCCTCGAATACCGGCGCGCGGCGGTGGATGCTCATGCGCTTTTCTTCGCCCACCGGACCCATCTCGTCGATGGGGCGGCCCAGCACGTCCATGATGCGGCCCAGGGTCTTGGGGCCGACGGGAACGGAAATCGGCGCACCGGTGTTGTTCACCATCATGCCGCGGCGCAGGCCGTCGCTCGAACCGAGCGCGATGGTGCGTACGATGCCGTCGCCCAACTGCTGCTGCACTTCGAGGGTCAGCCCGATCTCATCCATCACCAGGGCATCGAGTACCTTGGGCAGCTCCTCGCGCTTGAACGCAACGTCCACCACGGCGCCGATGCATTGAACGATTTCACCTTGACTCATCGCAGGTTCCTCAAACTGGTTTCGATTCTTTAGAGGGCAGCCGCCCCTGGAAGATCTGGTCTCGCCGTAACGTTCGCTGCGCTCACGCTAGTCTCGCCCGATCCTTACGTCGCCGCGGCTACACGGCCGCCGCGCCGCCGACGATCTCCGAAATCTCCTTCGTGATCGCCGCCTGGCGGGTCTTGTTGTAGATCATCTGCAGCTCGTCGATGACACTGCCGGCATTGTCGGAGGCGGATTTCATCGCCACCATGCGCGCGCTCTGCTCGGACGCCATGTTCTCCGCCACCGCCTGATAGATCAGCGCCTCGACGTAGCGCACCAGCAGCTCGTCGAGGACCTGTTTGGCGTCGGGTTCGTAGATGTAGTCCCAGGCGTGCTTGGCGGTACCGAGGTCCTCAGACTTCAGCGGCAGCAGCTGCTCGATCACCGCCTCCTGCTTCATGGTATTGACGAAGCGCGTGTAGCCGAGCAGTACCTCGTCGAGTTCACCGCTGCCGTAGGCATCCAGCATCACCTTCACCGGGCCGATGAGGCGGTCCAGGTGGGGCGTGTCGCCGAGTCCGATGACATGCGAGGCGACCTTGGCGCCCATGCGCTGCATGAAGCCGAGGCCCCTGCTGCCGATGCAGGTGACGCGAATTTCGTCGGCGCCGCCGGCCTGCAGCTCCTTCATCCGGTGCAGGACCATGCGCAGGATGTTGGTGTTCAGCCCGCCGCACAGCCCCTTGTCGGAGGTGACGAGAACGATGCCGACGCGCTTCACCGGATCGCGCCGCACCAGGTAGGGATGGTGGTACTCGGTGTTGGCGTGGGCCAGGTTGGCGATGATCGTGCGCACCCGCTCGCCGTAGGGGCGGGCGGAGCGCATGCGCTCTTGCGCCCGGCGCATCTTGGAGGCCGCGACCATCTCCATGGCCTTGGTGATCTTCTGCGTGCTCTTGACGCTTTTGATCTTGTTCCGGATTTCCTTGCCGCCCGCCATGGCGTCGTCCCCCGCTCAGGTCCAGCTCTGCTTGAACTCTTCGATCGCCGCCGCCAGTGCCTTCTCGGCATCGGCATCCATGTCCTTCGTGGATTCGATCTTGTTCATGAGGTCGCCATGCTTGCTCTTCAGGAACGAATGCAACGCCGCTTCGAACGCCAGTGCGCGCTTGACTTCGATGTCGTCGAGGTAGCCGCGATTGACCGTGAACAGGGTAACCGCCATCTCCGCCACCTGCATCGGCGCGTACTGCGGCTGCTTCATCAGTTCGGTGACCATGCGCCCGCGCTCCAACTGCTTGCGGGTCGCCTCGTCCAGGTCCGATGCGAACTGGGCGAAGGCCGCCAGTTCGCGGTACTGGGCCAGCGCCAGGCGCACGCCGCCGCCGAGCTTCTTGATGACCTTGGTCTGGGCCGCGCCGCCCACCCGCGATACCGAGATGCCGGCGTTAATGGCGGGACGGATGCCGGAGTTGAACAGGTCGGTTTCGAGGAAGATCTGGCCGTCGGTGATCGAGATGACGTTGGTCGGCACGAAGGCGGTGACGTCGCCGGCCTGGGTTTCGATCACCGGCAGGGCGGTGAGCGAACCGGTCTTGCCCTTGACCTCGCCCTTGGTGAACTTCTCGACGTATTCCTCGTTCACGCGCGCGGCGCGCTCCAGCAGGCGCGAGTGCAGGTAGAACACGTCGCCGGGGTAGGCCTCGCGGCCGGGCGGACGGCGCAGCAGCAGGGAGATCTGGCGATAGGCCCAGGCCTGCTTGGTCAGGTCGTCGTAGATGATCAGGGCGTCCTGGCCGCGGTCGCGGAAGTACTCGCCCATGGTGCAGCCGGAGTAGGGCGCGATGTACTGCATGGCCGCGGACTCGGAGGCGGAGGCGGCGACGACGATGGTGTTGCCCATGGCGCCGTGCTCTTCCAGCTTGCGCACCACGTTCATGATCGACGAGGCTTTCTGGCCGATCGCGACGTAGATGCAGATGAGGTCCTTGCCCTTCTGGTTGATGATGGTGTCGATCGCCACCGCGGTCTTGCCGGTCTGGCGGTCACCGATGATCAGCTCGCGCTGGCCGCGGCCGATCGGCACCATGGCGTCGATCGCCTTGAGGCCGGTCTGCACCGGCTGGCCGACGGACTTGCGCCAGATCACGCCCGGCGCGACCTTCTCGATGACGTCCGTCTGCTTGGCGTTGATCGGTCCCTTGCCGTCGATCGGCTGGCCCAGGGCGTTGACCACGCGGCCGATGAGTTCGGGGCCGATCGGCACTTCCAGAATGCGGCCCGTACACTTGACCGTGTCGCCTTCGGTGATGTGCTCGTATTCGCCGAGGATGACCGAGCCGACCGAGTCGCGTTCCAGGTTCATCGCCAGGCCGAAGGTGTTGCCGGGAAACTCCAGCATCTCCCCCTGCATGACGTCCGCCAGTCCATGCACGCGGCAGATGCCGTCCGTCACCGACACGACCGTGCCCTGGGTCCGCATCTCGGTGCCGACGCCCAGGCCCTGGATCTTGCTCTTTAGCAGTTCGCTGATTTCCGATGGATTCAGTTGCATGTCTTTCTCCTTGCGCCGTACCGTTGCAGTCGCGCGAGCGACTCACGAAGCTCCCCTCTCCTCGCGGGAGAGGGGCTGGGGGTGAGGGAAGCCTGTCTGTGCATCGCGCCCATCGCCTAGCTCTTGAGCGCGACGGACATGGCCGCGAGCCTGGCACGGATGGACCCGTCTATCACCTGGTCGCCGACCACCACCTTCACGCCGCCGATCAGATCCGGGTCGATGGCGACGGTGGCCTGGATACGCCGGCCGAACTTACGCTCGAGGTCAGCCACGAGGCCGGACTTCTGCGCCTCGTCGACGGGGAATGCCGAGTAGATCTGGGCGTCGAGCACGCCTTCGCGCTCGTGCTTCAGTTCCTCGAACTGATCACGCATCTGCGGCAGCAGGGCGAGGCGGCCGTTCTCGACCAGCAGTTCGACGAGATTGCGTCCTTCCTCGTTCACACCCTTGGCCGCGGACAGGAAAAGATCCGCGAGCTGCCGGCGGGTGAGCTTGGGATTGCCGATGCAGTCCTGCATGTCGGGATTCGCGGCCACCTGCGCCATGGTGTCCAGCATGCCGGACCAGGCGCCGAGGGCGCCCTTCTGGTCGGCCAGACGAAAGATCGCTTCGGCGTAGGGGCGGGCGATGGTTAGGGTTTCGGCCATGGCTGGAATCCGCGCTTACAGTTCCTGGCGCAACTGGCCCAGCAGTTCGCCGTGGGATTTGGCATCGACCTCGCGGCGCAGGATCTTGGTCGCACCGGCCACGGCGAGTTCCGCCACCCGTTCCCGCAGGTGCTCCTTGGCGCGCATGACTTCCTGATCGATGTCGGCCTTGGCGCCGGCGACGATGCGAGCCGCCTCGCCCTTGGCCGTTTCCTTGGCTTCCTCGACGATCTGCTGGGCGCGCTTCTCGGCCTGGTTGACGATCTCGTTCGACCTTTCCTTGGCCTCGCGGATCACGTCGGCCGAGCGTTTCGCCGCCAGTTCCTGGTCGAGCTTGCCGCGCTCGGCGGCCGCCAGCCCGTCGGCGATCTGCTTCTGGCGCGCCTGCATGGCCTTCTGCAGCGGCGGCCACACGTACTTCATCGTGATCCAGATAAAGACCGCGAACCAGATGGCCTGACCGAACAACGTCGCGTTGATATTCACGCTAACCTCCTAAGAAACTGCCGTCCCGAGCGGATTGCGCCGGCAGCGAAGCCGCGCAGCCGGAGAACCGGCAGAGATTCCAATCCAAGGCCGTGATCAGCCCTTGATCATCGCGATGAAGGGATTCGCGAACAGGAGATAAAGCGCGATACCGACGCCGATCATGGTCACGGCATCGAGCAGGCCGGCGACGATGAACATCTTGACCTGCAGGGTGGGGATCATTTCCGGCTGGCGTGCCGATCCTTCGAGGAAGCGGCCGCCGAGGATACCGAAGCCGATGGCGGTACCCAGCGCGCCGGCACCGATCAGGATGGCCACGGCGATCGAAACATTACCCAGGAGGTGGGACAGAGCAGCTTCCATTTTTTCTCCTTAACGTGAGGACAGGTGATACGAGCGAATCAGTGATGTTCCGATGCCATGCTCATGTAAACGACGGTGAGCATCATGAACACGAAGGCCTGCAGGGTGATGATCAGGATGTGGAACAGGGCCCAGGGCAGGGCCAGCGGCAATTGCCAGACACCGAGCAGCGCGATCAGGATGAACACCATCTCGCCGGCGTACATGTTGCCGAACAGACGCAGGGCCAGGGAGATCGGCTTGGCGATGTCTTCGATGATGCGGAACAGCAGGTTGACCGGCGCCAGCCAGGGCCCGAAGGGGACGGTGAAGATCTCCTTGAGCAAGCCGCCGACGCCTTTGAACTTGAGGTTATACCAGTACATCATGAAGAACACGCTGATGGACATGGCGAAAGTCAGGTTGGGGTCGGTAGTGGGCACGACCTTGAGATAGACGTGGTGCGGGTCGGCACCGAAAACGCCGGAGCCGACGAGCTGGGCGATCTGGGGCAGGAAATCGACCGGGATCAGATCCATGGCGTTCATGATGAACACCCAGCAGAAGATGGTGATGGCGAGCGGCGTGACCAGCTCGCTCTTGGCGTGGAAAGTGTCCCGCACCTGGGAATCGATGATGCTCACCACCATCTCGAAGAAGTTTTGCCAGCCGCTCGGCACGCCGCTGGTGGCGCGCCTGGCGACCGCCGCCATGCCGAGGAAGAAGATCAATCCCAGCAGGCCGGAAACGATCAGGGTATCGAGGTGCAGGGTCCAGAAACCGTGACCGACATGCAGGTTGGTCAGGTGATGAACGATATATTCGGAGGTGGTTTGCGCGCCGGAAGCCATTGCCCGTCCCAATATCTAAGACATCACGAGGGCCACCCAATACACCGCGAGAGTGGCGAAATACGTCAAGAACAAATGCAGCGCAGCCACGTCCCTGAACAGCACGAAGATCAGGGCGAACATCAATGCCGTCACCGCGAACTTGTAGAACTCGGCCTTGTACTGCGCGCGCAGCAGACTCTGCGGATCGCCGCTGGCGGCGGCGCTCATCTTGCGCACGTAGATCCAGGCCGGAACGAATCCGATGGTGCCGCCCAGGAACGCGGACATCGCGACCGTAACCCCTTCCCGAGCCAGCAACAGAAGGGCGATCGCGACCGTCACCAGCACCTGCAGCCGGACGACGCGCCGGGCATTGCCGCGCATGCTTTCAGCCATCGGGAAACTTTATGAGTATATCTTTCGAATTATATGAGGTCAATAAAATGTTGCGGTGCAAAATCACATTCTGAGCGCGACTGCCGTTGACAAACGAAACGATATAACGAAATATATCGATATGTTTCGAGAGTATTCGCGCCGCATCCCCGACGAGTGGTCCCGCCTGGCCCGCGTCTTCGTCGCCCTTGGCGACGAACACCGCCAGCGCATCCTCCTCACCTTCGAGCCCGGCGAGCGGCTCAATGTCGGCCAGATCGCGGAAGTTTCGACCCTGTCGCGCTCCGCCGTTTCGCATCATCTCAAGGTATTGCGCGAAGCGGGGGTACTGCAGAGCCGCAAGCAGGGGAAAGAAGTGTATTTCTGGCTCGACAAGGCGTTCCTCGCTGAAACCTTGCAGAGCGTGCTCGATTATGTCCACACCCGCACCTGAGGTTCCCGTGAGCAATCAGTACGGCCTGATGGGGGAGAGGCGCTTCCTGCCGTTCTTCGTCACCCAGTTTCTGGGCGCGCTCAACGACAACGTCTTCAAGAATGCGCTGGTGATCCTGCTCACCTATCGTGCCGGCACCATGACGAGCGCCGACCCCCAGCTTCTGGTGAACCTGAGCGCCGGCCTCTTCATCCTGCCGTTCTTCCTGTTCTCGGCCACCGCCGGCCAACTGGCCGACAAGTTCGAGAAGTCGCGTCTGATCCGCTTCGTCAAGCTGTTCGAGATCGGCATCATGCTGATCGCCGCCCTCGGTTTCGCCCGCGACAGCCTGCCGCTGCTGCTCGCCGCCCTGTTCCTGATGGGAACCCACTCGACCCTGTTCGGGCCGGTGAAATATGCCATCCTGCCCCAGCACCTGCGGCAGGAGGAACTGGTCGGCGGCAACGCCCTGGTGGAGGCCGGCACCTTCATCGCCATACTGCTCGGCACCCTCGCCGGCGGCCTGCTGGCCGGCAGCGGCGGCACCAGCCTGGTGTCCGCGGCCGTGATCGGCATCGCCATCCTGGGTTACTTCACCAGCCGCGCCGTTCCGGCCGCCGCCGCACCCGACCCCAATCTGCGCATCGACTGGAACCCGGTCGCCGAAACCTGGCGCAACCTCCAATTCACCCGCCGCAATCGCACCGTTTTCCTCTCGATCCTCGGCATCTCCTGGTTCTGGCTCTACGGCGCCGTCTTCCTGGCCCAGTTTCCGGTCTACGCCAAGGACGTGCTCGGCGGCGCCGAAGCGGTCGTCACCCTGCTGCTGGCGGTCTTCTCCATCGGCATCGGCGCCGGTTCCCTGCTGTGCGAGCGCCTGTCCGGGCACAAGGTGGAGATCGGGCTGGTGCCCTTCGGCTCCATCGGCCTCACGCTGTTCGCCGTCGACCTGGCCTTCGCCGGCCCCGCCGCCGCGCCCCATGGCCCGCCGCTGGGCGTCGCCGATTTCGTCGCCCAAGCCCATGCCTGGCGCCTGCTGTTCGACCTGCTGATGATCGGCGTCTTCGGCGGCTTCTTCATCGTGCCGCTCTACGCCTTGGTGCAGAGCCGCTCCGAAGCCCGGCACCGCTCCCGCATCATCGCCGGCAACAACATCCTCAACGCCCTGTTCATGGTGATCGCCGCCGTCGCATCGATCGCGCTGCTGCGGGCCGGGCTGACGATCCCGCAGCTCTTTCTCGTGGTCGGGCTGTGCAACGCGGCGGTGGCGCTGTACATCTACCGGCTGGTTCCCGAATTCCTCATGCGCTTCATCGTCTGGCTGCTGATCCATTCCGTGTATCGCCTGGACAAGCAAGGCCTCGAACATATCCCGGAGGAGGGCGCGGCGGTGCTGGTGTGCAACCACGTCAGCTTCGTCAACGCGCTGGTGATCGCCGCCGCCTGCCGGCGGCCGATCCGCTTCGTCATGGACCACGCCATCTTCAAGCTGCCGATCCTCAGCTTCGTGTTCCGCGAAGGCGGTGCCATCCCCATCGCACCGGGCAGGGAAGACCCGCAGCTGCTGCGGCGCGCCTATGACGAGATCGCCCGCGCCCTGGCCGCGGGCGATCTCGTCGGCATCTTTCCCGAGGGCCGCATCACCGACGACGGCGAGCTGTCGCAATTCCGCAACGGCATCGGCAAGATCGTCGACCGCACCCCGGTTCCGGTAGTGCCGATGGCATTGCGCGGCCTGTGGGGCAGCTTCTTCTCGCGTATGGGCGGGGCGGCCATGACCAAGCCCTTCCGCCGCGGCCTGTTCAGCCGCATCGGGCTGGCGGTGGCGCCCGCCATGGCGCCGCAGCAGGCGACACCGCAAGCGCTGCAGCGCGCCGTGGCGGAGCTGCGCGGAGACTGGAAGTAGGGGAGCGGCAATGTGGCTTCTCGGCATGCTCGCCGGCCTGATCCTGGGCGTCCTGGGCGGCAGCTTCGAGCTCGCCCTCGGCGGAGCAGTGCTGGGAGCGGTGGCGGGCGCCTTCTTCCAGCGCAGCCGCGGCGCGGACCGGCCCGGCGGCGAGGATCGCCTGCGCGCGCTGGAAGCCAAGCTCGACTGGCTCTACCGCCAACATCGGGAAATGCAGGCCCGCATCCAGGCGCTCGAAGGCACGGCCCTGCCTGCCGCAACTGCGCCGCCCGCCGCTCCCGATCAGGCCGAGGCTGGCACGCCCGCCGCCGATGCCGCCGCGAGGCCCGAGTCCGGGACGCCGACTGTGCCTCCGCATCGCCTCGAGCCGCCGCCGGCCGAACCGGCCGAACCGGCCGCGAGTGCGGCCGAAGCGGCGGAGCCGAGCCTGTGGTCGCGGCTCGTCGCCGGCAATCTGCTGGCCAAGATCGGCGTCGTGCTCCTTTTCTTCGGCGTCGCCTCGGCCCTGAAACTGGCGGTCGAGCACGGCCTGTTCCCGGTTCAGGTTCGTCTGCTGATGGCCAGCGTCACCGCCGCTGCCATGCTCGTCTTCGGCTGGACGCGGCGCGAAATGCCGGAACGGCGCGTCTTCGGTCTGTCGCTCCAGGGTGGCGGCTTCGCCTTGCTGTATCTGGTGGTGTTCTTCATGCTGGCGCGCTACCACATGATCGGCAACGGATTGGCCTTCGCCCTGTTCGCCGTCCTCGGTTTCGCCTGCGTGCTGCTGGCGGTGCGTCAGGACGGCGTGGCACTGGCGGTGCTGGGTATCGCCGGCGCCTTCCTGGCGCCGGTCCTCGCCGCCACCAGCAGCGGCAATCACGTCGCCCTGTTCAGCTACTTCGCCCTGCTCAACGCCTTCATCATCGGCGTGGACTGGTTCAAGTCGTGGCGGCCCCTCAACCTCACCGGCTTCGTGTTCACCTTCGTCATCGGCATGAGCTGGGCGCTGGGCCGCTATCGTCCGGAGTTCTATGCCGAAACCCAGGCCTTCCTGATCCTGTTCTTCCTCATGTACTCGGCGACGCCGGTGCTGTCCGCCCGATTCCGTGCCCCCGGCTTTCGCGGCTGGAGCGACGGCCTGCTGGTGTTCGGCACCCCGCTCGTGGCCGCGGCGCTGCAGGTTCCGCTGGTGCGCGAATACGAATACGGCCTGGCCTGGAGCGCCTTCGCCGCCGGTCTCTACTATCTGTCGCTGTGGGGCCTGCTCCCCGGCGGGCGCGATGCGCAGACGCGCCTGATGGAGACGAGCCATCTGGGCATCGCGGCGGTGTTCCTCACCATCGCCGTGCCGCTGGCCTTCGGCGTGCAGGTAACGTCGGCCTTCTGGGCGGCGGAGGGCGTGGCCATGCTGTGGTTCGGCCTGCGCCAGAAGCGCCGGCCGGCCCAGGTCTTCGGCCTGCTGGTGCAACTGGCGGCGGGCATCTGGTTCGTACTCGGCATCGACGAGTTGCAGCGCGCGACGCCGCTGCTCAACGATGTGTTCGTCGGCGGCATGCTGATCGCCGGCGCGGGATTCATCGGCGCCTGGCTGCTGCACGAAGAAGGTGAAGTCGCGCCGGCCGCGCTGGTCCCCGCGCCGGTGCTGCTGTGGTGGGGACTGGCGTGGTGGTTCGGCACCGGCTTGAGCGAGATCGGGGAATTTGCCGGCCGCGCGACGCGGGTACCCTACTCGCTCTTCTTCGCCACGGCGTCGGCGGCGGCGCTGGAAGGCTACGGACGTGGCAAGCGGTGGAGCGACCTGCGCTGGCCTGCCTTCCTCCTGCTGCCGTTCGCCATCGCCTGCGCGGTTCTGAGCACGCAAGCCCAGCGCCACGTGCTGGCGGGGTTCATGGTGATGGCCTTCCCGCTGGCCATGCTGGCGCACTACTGGATGCTCTCGCGCCAGGATGACGACGGCCTGGACCGCTTCGGCGCCTTGCGCCACCTCGTCGCGTTCTGGCTGCTGGCCGCGGTTGCCGCGCGCGAACTGGCCTGGATCGCCGGCGAGCTCGCCCCCGGCGCCAGGCTGTGGCCGCTGCTGGCCTGGGGCGCCGTCGCGGCAGCCACCCTGCACGCCGTCGTCCTCGGCGTGGGAAAGAACCTGTGGCCCTTCGCCGCCCGCCCCTCGGACTACCTCGAAGCCGGGGCGCTGCCCGTTGCCCTGGTACTCGCCGTCTGGTCGGCCTTCGCCAATCTGAGCCATTCCGGGGCAGGGTTCGCCCTGTCCTATGTGCCGCTGCTCAATCCTTTCGACCTCGTGCAACTGATCGCGCTCGCCAGCCTCGGCCATTGGGCGCGCGGCAGCGAGGCCGCCCCCGCGTCGCCGCTACGGCGCCTTTTCGATCCGATCGCATTCGGCCTCGGCTTCCTCTGGCTCAGCGCCATGGCGGCACGCATCACCCATCACTGGGGCGAGGTGCCTTTCCGCTACCATGACCTGTTCCATTCGGTGCTGCTGCAATCCCTGCTGTCCCTGCTGTGGACGGCGGTGGCGATCGGCCTCATGATCCTTGCCACGCGCAGGCTGCGGCGCGAGCTGTGGTACGGCGGTTTCGGCCTGCTCACCCTCGTCGGCGCCAAACTGCTCGTCATCGACCTGGCCAACTCGGGTACGCTCACCTGGACCGCTTCGCTCATCGGCGTCGCGCTGCTGGTGCTGGCCGCCGCCTATTTCGCCCCGGCGCCGCCCAAGGCCGGCGTCGAGGGCCCGGCGTCCCGTGTTTGATCCGGTCGGTTTTCGCCGCAACGGCTTGCAGCAGGCGTCCCGCTTGATCGGGATCAAACGGCGGCGTGCAGTTGGGATAGAATGCGCGCTATGCGCGACCTTCCCGGCACCCTGCTCCTGATTGCCCTCGTCGCCCTCGGCGGCTGGCTGCTCGACCTGCACCACGCGGTGAGCGGCGAGCGCTTCCTCTATCCGGTAGTATGCGAAATGAGCGCCGCCCGTACCTGCACCCTCAAGCCGGGCACGGCGATCGGCTTCAAGGCGTCGGAGGACGGCCGCAGCATCACGCTGTGGGGCGCATCGGTGCTGCTCAACCGGCTCGAAGGCTGTACCGTGCGCGATGCCCGCAACTGGTCCTGCTCCCACGTCGAAATGCGCGACGGCGAGCTTACCAACGGCGCGCAGTTCCTCGCCGGCTTCACCTCCCGCTCCGACGTCTATCCCCTGGTTCTTGTCCCGAAGTGGCGCTGGGCCGGCGCCAAGGTCGGCATCGAAACGCTAGACAAGCCCTCCTTCTGGCCATAGCCGGGCCTGGCCAACCGCCCCCGTTTTTCCGCCCATCGTGCGTCGCGGCCGTGCGCCGGCCCGAAAGAGAATCCCGTCGTTTGCGCGTCCGCGACATCCAATCCGGGCGCGGACTAGTCCAATTGGATGATGCGGCTAATCCGTCTGCATGATTCCAATGCCTGCCGCAGCAAGTCATACTAGGGGCCATGGTACGGGTGCATGACGCGGCGGCAACGCGCAGGCACCCACCTCGGAATTCGCAACACTGAGCAAACATCCCGGCAGCGACTCCCAGCGCTGCCGGAATTGCCCCCGGCGCGGCCTCAAACCGCGCCATTTTTTTTCCTGCTTGCCGGAACGATCGAGGGCTCATCATGGAAGCGTGCGCGTTGCATCGGGACTGGATCGGTACTAACGTAGCAGGCTCCGCCCGGCAACAGCGCGATGACAACCGCGAACGCAACATGAAGATCCTGATCGTCGACGATCACCCCTTGATCCGCGAAGGGCTGGCCAATGTCCTGCGTGAGCTCGACAACGACCTGACGGTGATCGAGGCGGAAAGCGGCGACGAGGCGCTGGCTGCGCTGGAACGGGAGCAGGGCATCTCCCTCGTGCTCCTGGACCTGGTCCTGCCGGGGGCGGACGGCCTCAGCCTGCTGACCCAGGTGCGCGAGGACCGTCCGGAGGTACCGGTGGTGGTGCTGTCGGGCAAGGACAGTCCGCAGATCGTGCGTCAGGCGATCGACAGCGGCGCCATGGGCTTCATCACCAAGCGTTCCGCCACTTCGGTGCTCGTCAGCGCACTGCGGCTGGTGCTTTCCGGGGCGGTGTACATTCCACCGCAGGCGCTGGCCGCCAGCGATACGCCGCCGCTGGATCCGACATGGGAGGGACAGCACGCCGCCACCGGTTGACATCCGACTCTCGCCGACCTCGGTCTGACGGAGCGGCAGGTGGAAGTGTTGGCCCACATGGTCCAGGGCAAGCCCAACAAAGTCATCTGCCGCGATCTCGGCCTTGCCGAGGGAACCGTCAAGACGCATATCACCGCGATCCTGCGCGCGCTCAATGTGTCGAGCCGCACCCAGGCCTTGTTCGCGCTCAGCAAGCTCGGCGTGCAGCTGCCCTTCGACTTTCGTTCGCGTGCCGCGACGCGGCCCTATGCCGATCCCGGCAGAAGCGGCTAGGCCGGCAGGCGCCGGGCAATGACTTCCTGCAGCGCGGCGTGCAGGGTGTCCGCGGGCACAGGTTTGTGCAGCAGCGGCAGGTCGCTCTCTTCCACCCGATGCAGCACCGATTCGGCGGTTTCACCGGTCATGATGATGCCGGGAATTTCCCTGCCGCCGGTCCTTCTCAGCTCCGCGATCAGGCTCACGCCGTCGCCGTCCGGCAGTCGATAGTCGGACAGAACCGCATCGATCGGGCGACCGCTCGCCGCAGCTTGACGTGCTTCGGCCACGGACGAAGCGGTGACCACCTCGGCGCCGACCTGGGTCAGGTAAGCGACCAGGGATTCGAGCACGTCCGGATCGTCGTCGACGGCCAGGAGGCGCAGGCCGCTGAAATCCACGCTACGGGCGCGGCGGGGAACGGCGGCGTCTTGCAGGCGCGGCGGCGGGGCTCGCGGCACCGTGACCGAGAACACCGTACCCTTGCCGACCAGGGAGCGGAAACCGACCGGATGATCGAGCAGGCGGCTGAGGCGATCGACGATCGCCAGCCCCAGCCCCAGACCCTTGTCGCGATTGCGTTGCGGATTTCCCAACTGCACGAATTCCCGGAAGATTTCATCGCGCTTGTTCTCCGGAATGCCGCTGCCCGTATCCCAGACCTCGAGGCGCAGCCGCTCGCCGCTGCGGCGACAGCCGACCACCACGCCGCCTTTGGCGGTATAGCGCAAGGCGTTGGACACCAGATTGGACAGCACGCGCTCCAGCAGCAGCGGATCGCTGACACACCAGGCCGAGGTGGGAACCACCCGCAGCTCCAGTTGGGATTCCCCGGCGGCGGCGGCGAAGGCATCCCGCAAACCGGTCAATATGCGGGCGACGGGGAAAGTCTCGACGCGCGGACTGACGGCGCCGGCATCGAGGCGCGAAATGTCGAGCAGGGCGTCGAGCACCGCGTCCAGACCGGCCAGGGCACGCTCGATGCGGGACACCAGCCGTTGCGTGTCGTCGTCCCGGGAGCGCAGGCGCAGGGCGCTGACGAACAGACCCGCGGCCTGGATCGGCTGGCGCAGGTCGTGGCTGGCCGCCGCCAGGAACTGGGTCTTGGTGCGGTTGGCGAGTTCGGCGACTTCCTTCTGTGTCTGCAATTCCGCCGTCGCCGCCGCGACGCGCTTCTCCAGGTCGCGCTGTCCCGCCTCGAGCGCGGCCGCCATGTCATTGATGCCGGATTCCAGCAGCTTGAGCACACCGCCGGCTTCGATGTCGGAACGTACCTTCAGGTTTCCGCCCTTGATCACGCCCACGGTGTTCGCCAGCTGCAGGATCGGACGCACCACGTCCTGGCTCAGCTTGCGCGCCAGCCAGATCGCAGCCAGCAAGCCCAGTGTCGTAATCGCCGCAGCGGCGAGTATGAGCTCGTTCTTGCGCGCCTCCAGCGGCGCCAGCGACATCTGCACCAGCACCGAACCCAGGATTGCGTTGTGTCCGTCGCCGTCGCCGCCGACGCCGTATTGGTCCTGATCGCCGGCGTGCACGGGGCCCACCGGCGCAACGAACACCAGCGCGTCCTGCGGGCTGTCGCGCATTTCCAGCCTGGCCGCAGGTCGCACACTGCGCAGCACCTCCGCGTACAGCAGGCCGCTGCTGGCCATGAGCGAACCGGCACTATCGAACACGGCAACGCCGTTGACACCGGAGTCGCCGACGGCCGACTCCGCAAGCTGGTGCAGGAACTCGAGATTGCCCGAAAAGACGCCGTACTCCGAGGCCGGCGCGAGTTGGCGCGCGATGGCGTAGCCATGCTCGTGCAATTCGCGGTCGAGGGCGGCAATGCGCGCATAGGTGAAGTACCAGGCCAGGACGACGGCAGTCAGCATCGCCGGCACGACCGCCGCGAAAAGCACGCGGCTGCCGATGTCCCAGCGCTTCATTGCTCGCGCTCCAGAGCCCGCAGCTTCGCTTCCAGGGTCCCCGGATCCTCCGTCGCGATACCCAGCGAGCGCGCCACGGTTCGATTGAAATCGACGCTGAAGCTCCGTGGATACTCGGGTCGGGGCAATGCGCCCCCCGCCAGGGAACGCAGTGCCATCTCCGCCACCTGATGCGCGATCTGGGTCGACGTGGAGTAGACGGAAGTCAGCGCCCCGGCGCGGACGTGGGAGGCGGAAAAGCCGAACAGAGGGCGCCGGGCATGGTATGTCGTCATCAGGATATTCTGCATCGTCGAAGCCGTGTAGATGCTGCGGTCCGGCAGAGCGAGCACCAGATCGGATTCGGCCAGGACACGGGCCAGAGCTTCAAAGAGGGTGTCGGAAGATCGCACCGTTTCGGCAACGATGATGAACTTGTGGGGCAGCGCCGCGGCACGCAGGAGCTTCAATTCCTCTTCGTGCTCCGGGGCGAGCAGCACGCCGATGCGGTGGCACTCCGGCAGCGTCAGGTTCACCAGATCCAACTGGCGTGCATAGGGCTGATCCAGATAGACGGCGGTCGCCGCTCTGCCATGGGACCCGTTCGCCGCTCGTAACGCCTGCTCGAAGGCATGGCGGGGAACCAGGGAAGCGATGATCGGCGCGCTCCGTGCCTTCAGTGCCGCGGTCAGGGCGCGGCTTCCGACGGCGAGCACCAGATCGGGCGGCTGCGTTCCCCCTGCCAGGGGCTGCACTGCGGCCGCCACGGACCGACGTATCGTATGCGGGTGCAGTTCGTGCTGCAGCGCATCGGCGAGTTCCAGATAGGCGCCGGACTCCTCGCTGACCACCATCTCCACGTCGGCCGCGAGCGTCGGCGACATCAGCCCGAGCAGGAGCACGGCAACCCAGAAGAGCCTCGACAGCAGGCCGCTCCCTGTTGCTGTTCCCGCCGGGTTGGGGGACTCGGCGCGACGCGGTTTCACTGGCGCATGCCTGCAGGTAGTCCCGGAATGCCGGAGGCGCGAGCACCAGCATGAGCACATGCCATGTTCCTTTTCATGGAGTCCTGCAGCGATGTCCGGAACGTTCAAGCATACGTGTTCGGAGCACGAGTATTCCCTCATCCATTCGGATGAATATTCTGCCCGAACCTGCCGGTCTTACCGCAGCCGGCGTTGTCCGGCTCGCCCATTGCGCCATAATGACCGAACATCGTCGATCGAGTTCACCGTGCGCCTGGAATCCGTTGCCATCATCGGTACCCTGATCGTAGCTTCCGGGGTGGGCTACGCCTGGTGGATCACGCATGCCAGAAGCAAAGGCGGCACCGATCTGCGGCGTGACGGCGTGGTGGGCAAGGCCACCGTCGATCAGGTGCGCGAAGGCCCGAACGGGAGTATCGAGGTCCGCTACACGTTCCGCCACCCCTTCAGCGGCGCAAGCTTTTCCCGGGTCGGCTGCCTGCGCCCCGGAACGGATGCGCCGCGCGAGAATGACCGGGTGGACATCGTTTACGCACCCGACGACCCCGAACACTCGCGCCTGGTTCAGGAACTCGACCCGCAGCGATAGCGCGCTGACAGGGACAGGGCTGGCAGGATCTGGTTCGGCGCGCACGGACTTTGCGCGGCGGTCACGCCGCCAGCCCCGCCGCATGGCCGGACGACCAAGCCCACTGGAAATTGTAGCCGCCGAGCCAGCCGGTGACGTCCACCACCTCGCCGATGAAGTACAGCCCGGGTACCGCGCGGGCCTCCATGGTCTGCTGCGACAGGGCGCCGGTATCGACGCCGCCGAGGGTGACTTCCGCCTTGTCGTAGCCCAGCGTTCCGCTGGGGACGAAGCGCCAGCGCTTGAGTTGCAGCGCCGCGGCTTCGCACATCTTGTTCGAGAACTCGGCCAGCGGCTGGGTCCAGCCCTGCGCCTCGGCCCAGCGCAGGGCGAAACGGCGCGGCAGCCGCTCCGCCAGCAGCATGCCCAGGCTCGACCGGTCGTGCCGATGCTGCGTCAGCCAGGCACCGGCATCCTGCTCCGGAAGCAGATCGATCTCCACCCCGCCGTGGGCGCCGGCCTGCTGCCAGTAGGAGGAAATCTGCAGCACCGCCGGCCCCGAAAATCCGCGGTGGGTGAGCAGCACCGACTCGCGGAAGCGCACTGGAGCCTCGGGACAGGCGGTGATGGCCTCGAACGAGGCACCGGCGAGGTCGCCGAAACGCTCGACCCACGCGGGTGGGCCGGCCAGCGGCACCAGGGCCGGCTTCGGCGGCACGACGGCGAGACCGAACTGCTCGGCGATACGGTAGCCGAAGGGGCTGGCGCCGATCTTGGGGATCGACAGTCCGCCGCTGGCGATGACCAGGGAAGCACATCGGAAGCTGCCTTGCGATGTCGCCACCACGAAGCGTGCTTCATCACCCGAATCCGCACACTGCCGCCGCATCACGCCTTCGACCCGTACCGGCATGGCCCAGCCCACACCGGCGCCGTCGCACTCGCCTCGCAGCAGGTCGATGATCTGCCGCGAGCTTTCGTCGCAGAAGAGTTGGCCGAGGGTCTTCTCGTGGTAGCGAATGCCATGGCGCTCCACCAGATCGATGAAGTGGCGCGGCGTGTAACGGGCGAGGGCCGAGCGGCAAAAGTCGCGGTTGCGCGAGAGAAAGGCTTCCGGCCTGCAGTGCAGATTGGTGAAGTTGCAGCGCCCGCCGCCGGAGATGCGGATCTTCTCGCCGAGCCGGGCGGCATGGTCGAGCAGCAGCACGCGCCGGCCGCGCCGCCCGGCGGTCGCGGCGCACATCATGCCGGCGGCGCCGGCGCCGATGACCACGACGTCGAAGTCCATCGCGCCCGATCAGGCCCGCAACCGCGCCAGTGCCGCGGCGTCGAGCCAGATCCATTGGCCTTCCTCGACTCCGACCGGCAGTTCCAGGCCGCCGATGGCCACGCGCCGCAATGCCTCGACCCGGTTGCCGGCGGCGGCGATCATGCGCTTCACCTGATGGTACTTGCCCTCCGTTATGGTCAGACGCAGCGCCGTGCCGTCCAGCCGCTCGCAGGCGGCAGCGCGCAGCGGCGCCGGCTCGTCGTGCAGCATCACGCCGCCGAGCAGGGCCGCGATCTGGGCGTCATCCACCGCATGTCGCGTGCGAACCTCATAAACCTTGGCAATCTTGCGCTTGGGCGAGCTCAGAGCGTGGAGAAACGGGCCGTCGTCGGTGAGCAGGAGCAGGCCGGTGGTGTCCTCGTCGAGACGGCCGATGCATTGCACGCCGCGCGTCACCAGCGGTTGCGGCAGCAGGGAGAACACGCTCGGATGATGCAGCGGCCGATGGGAACACTCGTATCCCTTCGGCTTGTTCACGGCAAGGTAGGCGTGCTCGCGATAGCGCCACGTCTCGCCGTTGACGACGAAGTCGAAGGCCTCGGTCGAAAACTCGGCGCGAGGATCCAGGCAGGGCGCTCCGCCGACCTGCACCCGCCCGCCGCGAATCCGCTCGCGGCAGGTCCGGCGCGTGCCGAAACCCTGACTGTGGAGAATGCGTTCGAGTTGCATGGGGAGGGGCGATATCACCGCACCGCGCAATGCAGGGCGGCCCGAATCATACCTCGTCCCCGCCCGGCTGCCGGTTTCCCTCGATCCGAACGCCTGTGCTGCCGAGCGGGACGGCGCGGGAGAAAGGACGATACGGCCAACGCAGCGCTTCGCCGTTGCGGTGGGCGCGCGCAGAATGTTCGACACCGGACGAGCAGATCTGCTGAACAGCGGCGCAGAAGACTGCTGATGCCGACGCGGCGCGGGAGCCCCGCACCGGCGCGCGCGGCGCGCCCGGACGGGATCTGGAATCCCAGAAGGGCCGTGACATGACTCACCGCACAGGAGGCCAGGCCATGGCGGCAACTCTCGAGTCGCGAACCGTCAGCATATCGATCGAGCGCAGCCCGCAGGAGGTGTACGAGTTCGTCCGGGATGCGCGCAACCTGCCGCGCTGGGCGTGCGGCCTGGGCCGTTCCATCGACAATGTTAACGGCGAATGGATTGCGCGGACGCCGCAGGGTTCGATGAGATTCCGCTTCGTCGAGCGCAACGATTTCGGCGTCCTCGACCACTACATCAAGCCGCAGCACGGTGCGGAGGTCTATGTACCGCTGCGCGTGGTCGCCAGCGGCAGCGCAAGCGAGCTCGTCTTCACCCTGTTGCGCCTGCCGGGCGTGACCCTTGAAGAATTCGAGCGGGACGCGGCGACGGTGCGCCAGGACCTCTCGACACTGAAGCGCCTTCTGGAGCGGTGACGCTGACGGCCTATGCCGGATGGCTGATCGTCACCCGAGGTGGTCCGATGTTGCTATAGTTCAAAGGCGGCGATTCGCGCGGGGCTCGACGACAAGCACGAACGCACGTTGGCGCAGGCAGGTTCAATCTCATGACATAGGAGGAGGGAAACGTGGCTGACAGACCCAAGGTTTGTATCGATCGCATCCTGCCGCGCGACTTGATGCGCCTGCAGCCGACCACGCGCGGGCGCGAGGGCCGCGTGCGTGCCATATCGCCGATCGGCAAGACCTGGATGAACGGCTCGACGCTGCACGTGCGCTTCATGGGCGGCACCGCCGCCGAGCAGGCCGTCGCGCGCGAGCAGGCGGGCTGGTGGGAGAAGGTCGCGAACCTGAAGTTCGCCTTCGACAATGCCCCCAGCGCAGAAATCCGCATCTCCTTCGACAAGAGCGACGGCGCCTGGTCCTACATCGGCACCGACTGCCGCGGCATTCCGCTGAACGACGCCACCATGAATCTCGGCTTTCTCGACGGCGGCACCACCGCCCACGAGTTCGGCCACGCCATCGGGCTTGCCCACGAGCACCAGAACCCGGCCGGCGGCATACAGTGGAACGAGCAGGTGGTGATCCGGGAAATGGCCAAGTCGCCCAACTTCTGGGACGAACAGACGACGCGCCACAACATCCTGCGCAAGTACAGCGCCGATCAGCTCAACGGCACGGCCTTCGATCCCGAATCGATCATGCTCTATTTCTTCCCGGCCGACTGGACCCTCAACGGCATCGCCACCAAGGCGAACGATGTGCTTTCGCGCATCGACAGGGATTTCATCGCCGGCGCCAAGATGTATCCAAAGACCGGCGGCACGGTGTTGACCGCGACCGAACTCAAGGTCAATGCGGCGCGGCGCACCGCGGCTTCCATCGGCAAGATGGGCGAGGAAGACCTGTTCCGCTTCACCGCCGCGTCGGATGGCCGCTATGTGATCGATACGCGCGGTCCGACCGACGTGGTGATGAAGCTCTTCGGCCCCAACAGCGAAACCGCGCTGATCGCCGAAGACGACGATTCCGGCATCGACACCAACGCCCGCATCGCGTTCACCCTGATCGCCGGCGACTACTTCGTGCAGGTGCGGCACTACAACCGCGCCAGCGGCATGGGCGACTACACCATCCGGGTGCGCAAGATGTGACGATCGGCGTCCGGGCGGAGGAATCGGCCGATCGTGCCGCCGTGGCGGCGGTGCATCTCGCCGCCTACCCGAGCGCGGCGGAAGCGCGTCTCGTGGATCTGCTGCGGACGAGCGGGAGGCCGTGTCGCTCGTGGCCGAGACGGATGATGAGGTGGTCGGCCACATCCTTTTCAGCCCGGTTTCGGTCGAACCGGCGAGGCCCGGCGTCGCCGGCGCCGGGCTGGCGACGGTTGCGGTGCTGCCTGCACGCCAGCGCCAGGGCATCGGCTCGCAACTTGTGATGCAGGGCATCGCCGCCTGCCGCCAGGCGGGCTTCGATTTCATCGTCGTTCTCGGCGATCCCGCCTACTACCGGCGTTTCGGCTTTGCCGCGGCAAGCGGATTCGGGCTGGATAACGAGTATGGCGCGGACCGGGAGTTCATGTTGCTGGAACTGAGCGCCGGGTGCCTGCGCGGAACGCACGGCACGGTGCGGTATGCTGACGAGTTCTCGTCGCTCGCAGCCTGAGCGCGCCGGAGCGTCACCAGCAGGAGCACAATGGATCTGTTCCCCGGCGCTGCCGGGGCTCGCCCAGATTCGCACCCCATGAACCATCCCGACCTCGCGCGCTTCGCCTGGATCTCCATCGCGGCCGCCGTCGCCACCATCCTGCTCAAGGGCCTGGCGTGGTGGCTCACCGGCTCGGTGGGACTGCTCTCCGATGCCATGGAATCCTTCGTCAATCTCGCCGGCGCTTCCATGATGCTGGCGATGCTGACGGTGGCGGCCAGGCCGGCCGACGACGAGCACAGCTTCGGCCACACCAAGGCCGAATACTTCGCCAGCGGTCTGGAGGGCATGCTCATCCTGCTGGCGGCCATCGGCATCGCCGTCACTGCGGTGGAGCGGCTGATCACGCCGCGGGCGTTGGAACAGGTGGGCATCGGCCTGGCGGTTTCGGTGGCCGCGTCGGTGGTCAACTTCGCCGTGGCGCGCCTGCTGCTGCAGGCCGGCAAGCGCCACCATTCGATCGCGCTGGAAGCGGATGCGCATCATCTGATGACCGATGTATGGACCTCGGTAGGCGTGATTGCCGGCGTCGGCGCCGTCGCCCTGACCGGCTGGCAGCGGCTCGATCCATTGATCGCCCTGGCGGTGGCGGCAAACATCGTGTGGACCGGTGTGCAACTGCTGCGGCGTTCGGCGGCGGGCCTGATGGACGCCGCGCTGCCGCCGGCACAGCATGAGGCAGTGGTGAGCGTGCTGGAGCAGTACCGGACGCAGGGACTGGACTACCACGCCCTGCGCACGCGGCAGGCCGGAGCGCGGCAGTTCGTGTCGGTGCATATTTTGGTGCCGGGGGAATGGTCGGTCGCCCGCGGCCACGATCTGGTCGAGGCGATCGAGGCCGAAATCGGCAGGCAGTTGCCGCGCGCCACCGTGTCCACCCACCTAGAGCCCCTCGAGGATCCGGCGTCGTGGCATGATGTCGGCCTCGATCGCCATGAAAAGGCGACGCCTGCCGTCGATTAGGGAGACGTTCTTGTCGTGAAGCGCACCCTCGAAACCCTCACCTTCGCCTTGCCGCTGATCGCAGCGCTCGCCCTGACCCCTGCGGTGCCGGTCAGGGCGCAGGCGCCGGCCGCCGCCCAGGCACCGGGCAGCCTCGTCTTCAAGGATTACCGCGCGCCGGTGCCGACTGCATGGCAGTCCCAGCCGCCGTCCAGTTCCATGCGCGTCGCCCAGTACCGCGTCCCCGCCGCGCCCGGTTCCGGCGGCGGTGAAGCCGTGGTGTTCTACTTCGGCAAGGGACAGGGCGGCGCGGTGGAAGCCAACATCGAGCGCTGGGCATCGCAGTTCAGCAACCCCGACGGCCGGCCCGTCATCCCGCGCGTCCAGAAGCTGACGGCGAACGGACTGGCGGTGACCATCGTGGAGTTGAACGGCAGCTATGCACGCGGCGTCGGAACGGGGCCCCAGGGCGAGGCGAAGCCGAACCAGACCTTGCTGGTGGCGGTGGTCGAGACGCCAGAAGGCAATGTCACCATTCAGCTCTACGGCTCGAAGGAGACGGTCGCCGCCCAGCGCAAGGGTTTCGACGCCATGGTACGCGGCTTCAAGAAAACGGCCTGACGCTCGCCGTGCGGCTCGGCGCGGACCCCGGGCAGCGGACCGCGGATTGCATTCTCCGGGTCGCCTCCCTTATTCTTCCGGGTTTTTGTGCACCACTGCAGTGCGTCGCCTTAGAAATGACAGAACATCCGAAGTATCACGTGTTCGGCGGACGGATCGTCATGGTCGGATTCGGCTGCGTCGGCCAGGGCGTGCTGCCCCTGCTGCTGCGTCACATCGAGATGCGTCCCGATCGGATCGAGATTTTCGCGGCGGACGAGAACGGTGCGGCTTGGGCGCGCGAGTTGGGTGCTGCGCACCGGGCGCTGGCATTGAATCGCGAGAACTTTCGATCATTGCTGGAGCCGCGGCTCGGTCCGGGTGATTTTCTGCTCAATCTGTCGGTGGATGTATCGAGCGCGGCACTGATCGCGCTGAGCCACGAGCGCGGCGCCATGTACCTCGACACCTGCATCGAGCCCTGGGCCGGCGGCTATATCGATTCGAGCAAGACCGTGTCGCAACGCTCCAACTATGCGCTGCGCGAGGAGGCGCTGGCGCTGCGGCGCGCGGACCGGAAGGGACCCACGGCCATCCTCACCCATGGCGCCAACCCGGGACTGGTTTCCCACTTCGTCAAGCAGGCGCTGCTGGACATCGCGACGAGCATCGGGCGCGAGCAGGCCGCGCCGCGGACGCGCGAAAGCTGGGCCGAGCTCGCGCGCGGCCTGAATGTCCGGGCGATCCATGTCGCCGAACGCGACACCCAGGTGGCTCACCCGGGCAAGGCGGTGAACGAATTCTGCAACACCTGGTCGGTGGACGGCTTCGTCGGCGAAGGATGCCAGCCGGCGGAACTCGGCTGGGGCAGCCACGAGCGGCATTTCCCCGCGGACGGCCGCCGTCACGATTTCGGCTGCAAGGCTGCCGTCTACCTCACGCGTCCCGGGGCGAGCACCCGCGTGCGCACTTGGACGCCGCGTGCGGGACCGATCCACGGCTTCCTCATCACCCACGGCGAGTCGATCTCCATCGCCGATTACCTGACCGTCGGCGACGGCGACGCGCCGGCCTATCGGCCTACGGTGCATTACGCCTATCACCCCTGCGACGACGCCGTGCTCTCGGTGCACGAGCTGGCCGGGCGCAACTGGCGCCTGCAGGATGCGAAGCGCGTGCTCAAGGATGACATCGTGGATGGCACCGACGAACTGGGCGTGCTGTTGATGGGCCACCCGCGTGGCGCCTATTGGTACGGGTCGCGGCTTCCGATTCAGGAGGCGCGCCGGCTGGCGCCCTGCAACAGCGCCACCAGCCTGCAGGTGACGGCGCCGATAATGGCCGGCATGATCTGGGCCATGCGGAATCCGGCGCGCGATGTCATTGATCCCGATGACATACCCTACGACGAGATCCTGGCCCTGTGCCGCCCCTATCTGGGCGAGGTGGGGGGGGAATTCAGCGCTTGGACGCCGCTGGCGGATCGCGGCTGGCTGTTCGAGGAAGACGTCGATCGCAGCGATCCTTGGCAGTTCAAGAACTTCCGCGTCGTCTGAGGCGGCGCCAAGGCCGCATACGGTTGCTCTGTTGCGATTTGTCAACGCCGCCTCCGATGGCGTGGTCAACAATTGCTGCGTGACCGTTCGCTGCTGCGGACGCGATCGAGGAGGGCAGGATGAGACCACGCGTCATCCGCAAAGCTGCTGCCGACCTTCGCGTTCCGCCCAACCTGGCGGACTACGACACCGAGCGCAGGCTCTTCTCGTGGGATTCCGTGCGGCACGAACTGTCAGGGCTGCCGGGCGGCGGCATCAACATCGCATTTGAAGCCGTCGACCGCCACCTGCTCGGACCGCTGCGAGACCGGCCCGCTTTCCGCTGGCTGGGCCGGGAAGGCGCAACGCGGGTCATCACGTATGCCGAACTGGCGCGCCTGACCAACCGCTTTGCCAATGTTCTGCGGTCCCTGGGCGTGGGCAGGGGCGATCGCATGTTCGTGCTCAGCGGTCGCATTCCCGAGCTCTATGTCGCAGTGCTCGGCGGATTCAAGAACGCGAGCGTGGTCTCCCCGCTGTTCTCCGCCTTCGGGCCGGAGCCGATCGCGACGCGGGTCAGCCTGGGACAGGGCAAGGTGCTCGTCACCACCGACGTGCTGTACCGGCGCAAGGTGGAAAGGGTGCGCGCCAGTCTGCCCACGCTGCAGCATGTGCTGCTGGTGAGCGAGGAAGGCAAGCCCACCGCCGTGCCGGGCACCTTCGATCTGCAGAGCCTGATGGACGCGGCCGGCGACGATTTCCAGATCGAGCCGACCACAGACGAGGACATGGCGCTGCTGCATTTCACCAGCGGCACCACCGGCACGCCCAAGGGAGCGATGCATGTGCACGGCGCGGCGGTCACCCACTATGCCACGGGGAAATATGCCCTCGACCTCCACCCCAACGACATCTTCTGGTGTACCGCCGATCCGGGCTGGGTCACCGGCACCTCCTACGGCATCATCGCGCCCCTGCTGCATGGCGTGACCAGCGTCATCGACGAGGGCGACTTCGACGCCGAGCGCTGGTATCGCATACTGCAGGATCAGGGCGTCACCGTCTGGTACACCGCTCCGACCGCCATCCGCATGCTGATGAAGGCCGGGCCCGAGCTTGCGCGCAATTATCGCTTTCCCGATCTGCGCTTCGTCGCCAGCGTGGGCGAGCCGCTCAATCCTGAAGCGGTGTGGTGGGGCCAGGAGGTGCTGGGGCTGCCGATTCACGACAACTGGTGGCAGACCGAAACCGGCGGCATCATGATCGCCAATACGCCGGCGATGGACATCAAGCCCGGCTCCATGGGCAGGCCGCTGCCCGGCGTGGATGCCCTGATCGTGAAGCGCGGGGACAGCGGCAAGGTGGCAATCGTCGGGGAGGCCGAGGTGGAAGGCGAACTGGCGCTGAGGGCGGGTTGGCCGTCCATGTTTCGCGGTTACCTGGGCCAGGAGGAGCGCTACCGCCGGTGCTTCGCCGGCGATCTCTACCTGACGGGAGATCTGGCGAAGCGCGACGCAGACGGCTATTTCTGGTTCGTCGGCCGCGCCGACGACGTGATCAAGTCGGCCGGACATCTGATCGGTCCGTTCGAGGTGGAAAGCGCGCTCATGGAACATCCGGCGGTGGCCGAGGCCGGCGTCATCGGCAAGCCGGACGAGATGGTGGGTGAAATTGTGAAGGCCTTCGTCACCCTGAAGACCGGCTTCGAGCCTTCGGAGGAACTGCGCCTGGCGCTGCTCGGCCACGCCCGCACGCGGCTCGGCGCCGCGGTGGCGCCCAAGGAGATCGCGTTCGTCGCCACCCTGCCGCGCACCCGCAGCGGCAAGATCATGCGGCGCCTGCTCAAAGCGCGCGAACTCGGCCTGCCCGAAGGCGACCTGTCTACTCTGGAAGCGGGAGCAGCAGAGTGATCGCGCCTCCACCCTCCGGCCCGGTCCCCTATGCGCGGGACTTTGCGCTGCGCCTGCTCGCCGACATGCTGCGCATCCGGCGCATGGAGGAGAAGTGTGCGGAGCTCTACGGCCAAGGCAAGATCCGCGGCTTCCTGCATCTGTACATCGGCGAGGAGGCCGTAGCCACGGGTGCCATGCATGCCCTCGACGCCGCGGACAATGTCGTTGCCACCTACCGCGAGCACGGCCACGCCCTGCTGCGCGGCGTGCCGATGACGGCCATCATGGCCGAGATGTTCGGCAAGCGCGAAGGCTGCTCCCGCGGCCGCGGCGGCTCCATGCATCTGTTCGACGCGCAGCGGCGCCTGTTCGGCGGCAACGCCATCGTCGGCGGCGGGCTGCCGCTGGCGGTGGGTCTGGCGCTGGCCGACAAGCTGCAGGGCAGCGGGCGCATCACCGCCTGCTTCTTCGGCGAAGGAGCAATGGCGGAAGGCGCCTTCCACGAGTCGATGAATCTCGCGGCCCTGTGGCGGCTGCCGGTACTGTTCTGCTGCGAGAATAATCTCTATGCCATGGGCACGGCGCTGGCGCGCTCCGAATCCCAGATCGACTTGTGTGCAAAGGCGGCAGCCTTTGGCGTGCCGACGCGCAAGGTGGACGGCATGGATGTGGTGGCAGTGCATGACGCGGCCCAGGCGGCGGTGGAGCAGGTGCGGGAGAGCGGCGAACCGCTTTTCGCCGAGTTCCAGACCTATCGCTTCCGAGCCCATTCGATGTTCGATCCCGAGTTGTACCGCGACAGGGCCGAGGTCGAGGAATGGAAGACACGCGGGCCGATTCACACCTTCTCGGCCCGGCTCAAGGCGCAGGAGATGCTCCGCGAAGACGAATTTCTCGCCCTCGACCGGGATGTCGCGGGGGAAGTGCAGCGCGCCGTGGATTTCGCCGAGGCCGGCGAGTGGGAGCCGGTGGAGGATCTCTGCCGCGACGTCCATACCCCGCGGGCCGGATCGACACCATGAGCGACGTGAATTTCTCCCGCGCAGTACGGACGATCACCTACCGCGAAGCGCTGCGAGAGGCTCTGCGCGAGGCGCTGGCGCGCGATGCGCGGGTGTTCCTGATGGGCGAGGACGTCGGCCTATACGGCGGCACCTATGCCGTGAGCAAGGGCCTGCTGGAGGAGTTCGGGCCTCAGCGCATCCGCGACACGCCCTTGTCCGAACTGGCTTTTGTCGGCGCGGGCATCGGCGCGGCGCTGGGCGGCATGCGCCCGATCGTGGAAGTGATGACGGTGAATTTCAGTCTGCTGGCGCTGGACCAGATCGTGAATACGGCGGCCCTGCTGCGTCACATGTCGGGCGGGCAGTTTTCCGTGCCGCTGGTGATCCGCATGGCGACCGGCGCCGGGCGCCAGCTTGCCGCCCAGCATTCCCACAGCCTCGAGGGCTGGTACGCCCACATCCCCGGCATCAAGATCCTGACCCCGGCCACTGTCGAGGATGCCCGGGGCATGCTGTGGCCGGCGCTGCAGGATCCGGACCCGGTGATTCTGTTCGAGCATGCGCAGTTGTACAACATGGAAGGCGAGTTGTCCGATTCCGTCACCGCCGACATCGAGCATGCATTCGTGCGGCGGCCCGGTACGCAGCTCAGCCTGATCACCTATGGCGGCTGCCTCGGCAAGACGCTGGAGGCCGCGCGGCAGCTCGCGGACCTCGGCATCGATGCCGAAGTCATCGACCTGCGGGTGCTGCGGCCGCTCGACGCCGACACCATTGTCGCATCGGTGCGCAAGACGCATCGTGCGGTTGTCATAGACGAGGGCTGGCGCAGCGGCAGCCTGGCGGCGGAAGTGATGGCGCGCATCACGGAGCAGGCGTTCTACGACCTCGACGCGCCGCCGGCGCGCGTGTGCAGCGAGGAGGTGCCGATGCCCTATCCCAAGCATCTCGAAGACGCGGCCCTGCCCCAGGTGGCGAAGATCGTCGCGGCGGCAAGGTCGGTCCTCGGCCGCTAGGCGAACGTCATGATTGAATTCAAGCTTCCCTCCCTCGGCTCCGACATGGACCAGGGTAAGCTGCTGGAATGGAAGGTCAAGCCCGGCGACACGGTCAAGCGCGGCGACGTGGTCGCCGTCGTCGACACCTCGAAGGCCGCGGTGGACGTGGAAATCTGGCAGGAGGGAACGGTACAGGAGCTGATCGTCGCGCCGGGCGCAACGGTGCCGGTGGGAACGGTGCTGGCGATCTTGCTGGCCCCCGGCGAGTCGATGGACTTTGGAACCACGCAGGCGGTTTCCGCGACCGTCCCCAGCGTGGGCGCGCCGGCATCGGCGGCGCGCCGGCGCATCTCGCCCGCCGCCCGCAGGCGTGCCGAGGAACTGGCTATCGACGTCGACAGCGTGACCGGAACCGACCCGGACGACGCGGTGACGCTGCAGGACGTGGAGCAGGCTGCCGCCGCGCAGGCAGAGCCGCAGGACAGGCAGGCCGAAATGCGCAAGGCGATCGCCGCCGCCATGAGTCGCTCGAAGCGCGAGATTCCGCACTACTATCTCGCGCAGGCCATTCCGCTGGAGCGGGCGACTGCGTGGCTGCGGGACGAGAATTCCCTACGTCCGGTGACCGGGCGACTGCTTATGGCGGTGCTGTTCCTCAAGGCAGTGGCGCTTGCCTGCTGCCGGTATCCCGAAATGAACGGGCTGTTCCGCGACGGCCGCTTCGAGGCAAGCGCGGCGGTGCATGCCGGCGTGGCGATATCCCTCAGGCAAGGCGGGCTGATCGCCCCGGCAATTCACGACGTATCGAGCAAGAGCTTGGAACAGCTGATGCGGGACCTGACCGATCTCGTGCAGCGCGTCCGGGCCGGTTCCTTGCGCAGTTCGGAGATGTCGGATCCGACGATCACGGTAACCAATCTCGGCGACCAGGGGGCTGACACCGTGTTCGGCGTGATCTACCCGCCGCAGGTGGCCTTGGTGGGCTTCGGCTGCGTGCGCGACCAGCCGTGGGCCGAGCAAGGTATGCTGCGCGCCTTGCCGGTGGTGAGCGCCAGTCTCGCGGCCGATCATCGGGTCAGCGACGGCCACCGCGGGGCGCTGTTCCTGGCCGAGATCCGCGAACAGCTGCAACACCCGGAGAGACTCTGAGCGAGGAAATCATGAACGAAGAGCAAATCCGTGCCGCCGTCCTTGCCACCCTGAAGACCATCGCGCCGGAACTCCAGGCGGGGGAAATTCAAACCGATCGGCCGTTGCGCAATCAGATTGACCTGGATTCGATGGACTGGCTCAACTTCCTGATCGGCCTGCATCAGCGGCTGAAGGTGGATATTCCCGAAAGCGACTACGGCAAGCTCACCACCTTCGACGGTATCCTCGCCTATCTTGCAGCCAAGCTCGGCTGACCGGACAGGTTGCAGCAAGTCGAAGGGCGGCCGAGCCGCCCTTCGACTTTGCCTGCAGCGTTTTCAGCGTGCCAGCGCATGCAGGCGCGCGATACGCTCCTCGGTCGAGGGATGAGTGCTGAACAATCCGCGCAGACCGCCGCCGGACAAGGGGTTCATGATCATCATCTGGGCCGTCTCGGGGTGCGCGTCGGCCGTGTGCATCGGAATGCCGCGAGCATAGGCATCGATTTTCGCCAGGGCGTCGGCGAGAGCGCGCGGGTCGCCCGAGATTTCGGCGCCGCCGCGGTCGGCCTCGAACTCGCGGGCGCGAGAAATCGCCATTTGGATCAGCATGCCGGCGATCGGCGCCACAATCATGATGATGATGCTGACGATGGGATTGGGCCGATCTTCGCCGTCGCGGCCACCGAAGAACATGCCGAAATTGGCGAGGGCGGAAATTGCGCCGGCGACCGTCGCGGCGATGGTCGAGATCAGAATGTCGCGATGCTTCACGTGCGCCAACTCGTGCGCCATCACGCCGCGCAGCTCGCGTGGCGTGAGCATCTGAAGGATCCCGGTCGTCGCCGCCACGGCGGCATTCTCCGGGTTGCGGCCGGTGGCGAAGGCATTGGGTTGCGCCTCGTCGATCAGGTATACCTTGGGCATGGGCAGGCTGGCACGCCCGGTGAGATCCTTCACCATGTTGTAGAGCTGGGGCGCCGAGGTCTCGTCCACCTGCTGCGCTCGGTACATGCGCAGCACCATCTTGTCCGAGAACCAGTAGGCCCAGATGTTCATCGCCCCGCCGAACAGCAGCGCAAGCATCATGCCCTGGCCGCCACCGAGCATCTGCCCGATCACGCCGAACAGCGCCATGATGCCGGCCATTAGGATCGAGGTTTTCAGCCAGTTACCGAACATAGTCGCGTTACCTTTCCTTTCCGCAGCGATATGAAGTCATCGCCTTAGATGGGGAGGGGCGCCGATAATTCAATCGCGGACCGAGGCCATGTTCGTGCCGGGTGCGACCGGTGTGCCGCGCAGAAACTCCGCCGCACTCAACCGTCTGCCGCCGGCTTTCTGGAGTTCCGTAATGCGGAGGCTGCCCTCGCCACATGCGACAACGATGCCGTCGGCACTCGTGGCGAGGACGGTACCGGGCGGCTGACCGCCCGCCGACACTGCGGCAGCGCGCCATATTTTCAGTGGGACACCGTCGAGTTGGCAGGTGGCAACGGGATAGGGGTCGAAAGCCCGTACCGCGCGTTCGAGTTCGCGCGCAGGCGTTCGCCAGTCGATTCGAGCTTCTGATTTGTCGATTTTGGCAGCATAGGTGGCGCCGTCCGCCGCCTGTGCTACCGGCGACAATTCCCCGCGCTGCAGCCGCGCCAACGCCTCGACGATGAGATTCGCTCCCAAGGCGGCGAGTCGGTCGTGCAGGCTCGCAGCCGTTTCGCCGGGGGAGATGGGCAGTTGGCGCGCAAGAAGGACGGGGCCGGTGTCGAGGCCGGCGTCCATCTGCATGATGGTAATGCCCGTTTCGCGGTCTCCTGCGAGTAGTGCGCGCTGTATCGGCGCCGCACCCCGCCAGCGCGGCAGGAGCGATGCATGGATGTTGAGACAGCCGTGGACCGGTACATCCAGAACCGCCTGCGGCAGAATAAGGCCGTAGGCGGCGACGACCATGACCTCCGGCGCGGCCTCAAGTATCGGCGACCGGGCGTCGTTAGTCTTCAGCGATGTCGGCTGATGCAGCGCCAAGCCGTGTGCCAGGGCAAGCTGCTTGACCGCCCCGGGTTGCAAGCTCATGCCCCGCCCGGCTGGCCGGTCGGGCTGAGTAAGCACTAACGGTACGACGTGCCCGGCGGCCAGGATAGCCGTCAGAGCTTGGGCGGCAAATTCGGGCGTGCCAGCGAAAACGACGCGCATGGGTCTGGAAAAGGAAAAGAAGTGAGGATACGCAAACGAGGCGCCACGTACCGGCGCCTGGGCCCATGTGTATTCAGGCTGTTATGCGAGCCTGCTTGGCAAGTTTGGAACGGATGCGCGCCTGTTTCAGGCGTGACAGGTACTCGACAAACACCTTGCCCTGAAGATGGTCCATCTCATGCTGAACGCACACCGCAAGCAGGCCGTCGGCCACGAGGGTAAACGGGTTGCCCTGAGGATCGAGCGCGCGAACCGTGACGCGCTCGCTCCGCGCCACCTTGTCGTAGATGCCGGGCACCGAGAGACAGCCTTCCTCGCAGACCTGCTCGCCGTCGCGGTCAAGGATCTCAGGGTTGATCAGCGTCACGAGCTGCGACTTGTCCTCGGAGACGTCGATCACGATGACGCGCTTGTGCACGTCCACCTGCGTTGCAGCAAGCCCGATGCCGGGCGCAGCGTACATGGTCTCCGCCATATCGGCGGCAAGCTTGCGGATGGAGTCATCGACTTTCTCGACCACCGCCGCCTTCTTATGGAGGCGCGGATCGGGGAAGCGCAGAATTGGTAGCAGTGCCATAAATGCTTGCTGATTTAGATAATTACGTTCACAATCTCATGCAAAACTGTTATTCAGGGAGGCGGCGTGCATCGTTTTGACCAACAGGACGGCACGCGATTCCATGCGGCAAGTTCCGCCGCACCGCCAAGTTGCGCCCTGAGCTGACGCCGAGCGAGGCCACCATGTTCGTCCGCATTATATTCTCCCTGATTCTCAGTTTCTCAAGCGCCTGTGCCATCGCTCAGGCAACGAAACCCCTCACCCTCGCCGACGATGCGCCCGACCGTCATGTCGTTGTCAGAGGCGACACGTTGTGGGACATCTCCGGGAAATTCCTCAAGGAGCCATGGCGCTGGCCTGAAATCTGGCGCCTGAATCGCGACCAGATTCGCAATCCGCACCTCATCTATCCCGGCCAGGTGGTGGTTCTGGATCGCAGCGGCGGGACACCGCGCCTAAGCCTCAGGCAATCGGGCAAGCTCGAGCCGCAGATCTATTCCGAGTCGAGCGCGATAGCGATCCCGAGCATCCCGCACAAGGCGATCGATCCATACCTTTCCGAGCCGCTGGTGATGGAGGCGGAAGGTCTCGCCAACGCACCCAAGATCATCGCCACCCAGGAGGATCGCGTGATGGTCGGCCCAGGCAACACGGCCTACGTCACCGGAATCAAGGAACGTGCGCTGCAGTGGCAGGTCTTCCGCCCGCTCAAACCGATCGTCGACCCCGAGAACGATCAGATCCTCGGCTACGAAGCGTTCTTCCTCGGCAATGCGCGGGTAGTGCGCGAGGGCGAGCCAGCTACCGTGGAGATCGTCAGCGCCAAACAGGAAATCGCAACGGGCGACCGATTGATACCGGTGAGCAAACCCGAAGTCATCACCTACGTGCCTCATGCGCCGGAACGCTTTGTCGAAGGACGCCTCGTCGGCATCTACTCCGGCGTGAATGTGGGCGAGACAGGGCGCGGCTACATCGTGACCATCAACCGCGGCAAGCGTGACAATATCGAAGTCGGCCATGTACTGGCCATCTACCGCCATGGCCGGGAGGTGACCTATGGACAGCCCGATCAGCGGGAGAAGGAGTATTACAAGCTACCGGAGGAGCGCTACGGACTCGTGTTCGTGTTCCGCGTCTTCGATCGCATGTCCTACGCCCTGGTGGTCAACGCGGAGCGGTCCGTGGTGCCGAACGACATCGTCCGCACGCCATAGGAAACGTGTCCGACGACGCGCGCGCCGCATGGCTCAAGCTGACACTGATCACGGGAGTCGGGGGAGAAACCCAGCGGGCGTTGCTGCAGGCATTCGGCCTCCCGGGCCGCATCTTCAGTGCCTCGCGCGCAGAACTGGAACGGGTCGTCCCGACCGCCATCGCCGAGCGCCTTGCAAACGAGGATGTAGGGGAGGCGGTGAACGCCGCCCTCGCCTGGGCTAACGAACCGGGAAATGCGCTCATCAGCCTCGCCGATGGCAACTATCCGCGCGAACTGCTTCAGACTCCGGATCCGCCGACCCTGCTGTACGCGAAGGGTCGCGTCGAACTGCTGAATCGCCCTGCGCTGGCGGTTGTCGGCAGCCGTAATGCCACGCCCCAGGGGATGGTCAATGCGGAGGCGTTCGCCGCTTCCGTCTCACGCGCCGGACTTACCGTGGTCAGCGGCCTGGCCTTGGGCATCGATACCGCCGCCCATCGCGGAGGACTTACAGGCCACGGTTCGACGGTGGCGGTAATCGGCACCGGCGCCGATCGCGTCTATCCGGCGCGCAACCGCGATCTCGCACAACGCATCGCGGTGGATGGCCTCATCGTCAGCGAGTTTCCTCTCGGCACGCCGGCGCTGGCCGGCAATTTTCCGCGCCGCAATCGGGTTATTTCGGGGCTCGCGCGCGGCGTTCTCGTAGTCGAAGCGGCGGAGCGAAGCGGATCGCTCATCACCGCCCGACTCGCCGCAGAGCAGGGACGCGACGTTTTCGCGATTCCGGGGTCGATCCACTCCCCCCTGTCCAAGGGGTGTCATCGTCTCATCAAGGACGGGGCGAAACTGGCGGACGATGCCCGCGACATCCTGGACGAACTGGGCGTGGCTGCGATGCCTGCCCCCCGACGGGAACAGCCGCGACCGGAGGACGATCGCCTGCTTGATCTCATGGGGTTCGATCCCTGCGACATGGATGTGCTCGCCGCGCGCAGCGGGCTCGCCGTCGATCGATTGTCGGCGATGCTCCTGCAACTGGAACTGGACGGGCGCATCGCCGCCCTGCCCGGCGGTCGATTCCAGCGCCTGAACTGAACGTCAAGCGCGGCACCTGCCAGCTTCGTGGCAAGCCGAGATCCGGCAGATTGCTGCGCCATGCATTAGTAAAGCTGTCGACCCCGGCGTCTCCGGCAGTTCCCCAGCCTCGATGGGCGGGCAACGCACGGGTGGGTAGACAGCTGCTGCATGGTCGCCTTCAAGCTTTTCCTTGCCAGCCGCGGCAGTTGTTTCATATTATCCAGCGCTTCCTATTGCAACCGCAGGCCCTAACCGACCTGTCCAACGCCCCGGCATGAGCAAAGAGCTGATCATCGCGGAGAAACCCTCAGTCGCGCAGGACATCGCTCGAGCTCTGGGCGGCTTCACCAAACACGACGAGTACTTCGAGAGCGACGAGTTCGTGCTGTCGTCTGCGATCGGCCATCTCCTGGAATTGGCGGTGCCGGACGAGTATGAGGTGAAGCGCGGCAAGTGGTCGTTCGCCCACCTCCCCGTGATTCCCCCTCATTTCACGCTGGCGCCCATCGAAAAGACGGAATCACGCTTGCGCCTCCTCATCAGGCTGATCAAGCGCAAGGACGTGACCGGCCTGATCAATGCCTGCGACGCCGGGCGCGAAGGCGAGCTGATCTTCAATTACATCGTGCAGCACACCAAAGCCAACAAGCCGATCAAGCGACTATGGCTGCAATCCATGACGCCGCAGGCGATTCGCGAGGGCTTCGCCAGCCTGCGTGATGGCAAGGAACTCAACGGCCTGGCAGACGCTGCGGTGTGCCGCTCGGAATCGGATTGGCTGGTGGGCATCAACGGCACCCGCGCCATGACGGCGTTCAACTCGAAAAGCGGCGGCTTCCACCTCACCACGGTAGGTCGGGTGCAGACGCCCACCCTGGCCATCGTCGTCGTACGCGAGGAGAAGATCCGCAAGTTCGTGCCGCGCGACTATTGGGAAGTGGAAGGGACGTTCGGCGCAGCGGCAGGCGAATACAAGGGCCGCTGGATCGACGAAGCGTTCAGAAAGGACGACGGCAACGAGCACGCCCGGGCCGAACGCCTTTGGGACCAGACACGGGCCGAGGCGATCAGCGCCAAATGCCTCGGTAAGCCGGGTACGGCGGAGGAGGAGGCCAAGCCTTCGAGCCAGCTTTCGCCGCTCCTGTTCGACCTGACCAGCCTGCAGCGCGAAGCCAACGGCCGTTTCGGCTTCTCCGCCCGCACGACGCTGCAGATTGCGCAGGCGTTGTACGAGAGGCACAAGGTGCTGACCTATCCGCGCACCGATTCGCGCGCCTTGCCCGAGGACTATCTCGGGACCGTCACATCGACTCTCGGTATGTTCGCCGACGAGGCTGTACTGAAAGGAGCGGACCACGTCCTGCTGCATCGCTACGCGCCCTTCGCCGCGGAGATCCTGAAACAAGAATGGGTCAAGCCGAACAAGCGAATTTTCAACAACGCCAAGATCTCCGACCACTTCGCCATCATTCCGACCGGCCTTCCGCCCAAGCACCTGACCGAAGCCGAGCAGAAGATCTACGACATGGTGACCAAGCGATTCATGGCGGTCTTCTATCCCGCCGCCGAATACCTGGTCACCACGCGCATCACCCGCGTCGAGGGCGAAGCCTTCAAGACCGAGGGACGCGTGCTGGTCAATGCCGGCTGGCTCGTCATCTACGGTCGCGAAGCGCAGGAAGGCGAGGATGCGCCGCAACTGCCGCCGGTGAAGCCGAAGGAAAAAGTGAAGTCCGTGGACGTGGTCGTCCTCGCCAACCAGACCAAGCCACCGGCACGCTTCAACGAAGCCACGCTGCTATCCGCCATGGAAGGTGCAGGCAAACTGCTGGAGGACGAGGAACTGCGGGAAGCGATGCGCAGCAAGGGACTCGGCACGCCGGCAACCCGCGCCCAGATCATCGAGAATCTGATCGCCGAAACGTACCTCCACCGCGAGGGGCGTGAACTGATTCCTACGGCCAAGGCGTTCCAGCTGCTCATCGCCCTGCGCGGTCTGAAGATCGAGGAACTGACCTCGCCCGAGCTCACCGGCGAGTGGGAGTACAAGCTGGCCCAGATGGAGCGCGGCAGGCTGTCGCGTGATGCCTTCATGCGAGAGATCGGCGATATGGCGCGCCATATCGTGCATCAGGCCAAGACCTACGAGAGCGATACCGTGCCGGGCGATTTTGCGACGCTGAAGACGCCGTGTCCGAAATGCCGGGGCGTGATCAAGGAGAACTACAAGAAGTTCCAGTGCCAGAGCTGCGACTTTGCCCTGTGGAAGATCGTCGCCGGCCGCCAGTTCGAGACTGAGGAAATCGAGACCCTGCTCGGCGAGCGCCGCGTGGGCCCTCTGCAGGGCTTCCGCAACAAGATGGGACGGCCGTTCGCCGCCATCATCCGGCTCAACGACCAGCACGAGCCGGAATTCGATTTCGGCCAGACCAGGGATGAGGCGGCGAGTGCCGAACCGGTCGATTTCGGCGAACAGGAAGCGTTGGGCGACTGTCCGAAGTGCGGCTCCCGCGTGTTCGAGCACGGAATGGCCTACGTCTGTGAAAAATCGGTGGGGCCGGAGCGTCGCTGCGACTTCCGCTCCGGAAAGATCATCCTGCAGCAAGAGGTCTCGCGGGAGCAGATGCAGAAACTGCTGGCCACAGGCAAGACCGATCTGCTCAAGGGCTTCGTTTCGGCGCGCACGAAGCGCAAATTCTCCGCTTTTCTCGTGCGCGGGGCCGACGGGAAAGTGGGTTTCGAATTCGAAGCGCGCGCGCCCAAGGCAGCAAAGGGCGAGGCCAGAAATACCGGCGCCGGCAGTCCCAAGCGCGCAGCGGCGAAGAAAGCCAAAACGGCCTGACGCTCCTCACGCGCCCGGGTGCGACCGTCTGTCCAGCGCCGGGGCCGGCATTCCCATGGCTCCCTGTCGCTCGCGCCTGACATGCCAAGCTGCTGAATCGTTGCGGTTTCCTGCACCGGCCTAGTGATTTCGTCGGTGTTTGGCGACGCAATTCCCTCCCGGATACATCTAATCCCTCCTCACGCGCCGCCTCGTTTGTCACAATCCTCTGATTTATTGATATTTTCGACTTGTTGGCACGCATGCTGCGCAGGTGTCGGCTGCCGCTCCGGCGGCATTCATTTCATGCCGAACAGGAGGAGAACAGCATGAGCTTCGACAAACCGATGGCCTTATCCGTCGCAGTGCTCGCCTTGGTCACCGCTCACGCGCTGGCACAGAAGAATCAGGAATCCGCATCGCCGGCGAAACAGGAGATCGTCGCCCAGTTCGATTCACTGGATGCCGACCACAACGGCGCACTCAGCGAGAGCGAGGCGTCGAAAATGCCGCGTATGCAGGAGACCTTTGAGCGCGCCGACGCCAACAAGGACGGCAAACTCGATATTGCCGAGTTCGAATCCGTCCTGCGCCGCTGATCCGGGCCCTCACAGCGCCGGTGCCGGCTCGGTCGCCAGCACCGGCGGCATGAGGGCAGCGAGTTTCTGTCGCTCTGCGGTGGCGGAGCCGATCAGCGCAAAACCCACCTCCCGACCGTCTTCTGATCCGACAAACACGCTGCGCACCCCTTCCGCCGAAACTGCCTCACGCCAACTGCCGGCAATCTCTGCGGGAGGTGGGCATACCACGGCCGGACAGGCGGGAGTCTTCACCACGACGGGCATGGCGGGGTAGGCGAGCGGTTGCGGCGCGCCAGCCAGCGTCGCAGCCCAACGCTCTCGCCGCTTGCATGATGGGGAGGACGTAGGGCAGAACCAAGCCCCCCACTTCCGCACAATCACCCAAGGCATAGACCGCGGGATCGCTGGTCGCGAGGTAGCGATCCACCACGATGCCGCGGTTCACCGTTATCCCGCCATCGCGTGCCAGCGCGGCCTGGGGCCGCAAACCGACCGCGGACAACACCAGGTCGGTTTCGAAGGCCTGGCCTTGCGCAGTCGCCAGCAAGTAGCCGCTGTCTTGGCGGTCAACGCGGGAAATCGACGTTCCGAGCTGCCAACGGATGCCAACTGCCGCCAACCGGTCGCGCAGGCACCGTGCCGCCTCCGGCGGCAGCAGGCGTCCCAGCGGCAGGGGTGCGATGTCGAACAGCGCGACCTCGTACCCAGCGCTGACCAAGTCGTTGGCAAACTCGCAGCCGATGAGTCCAGCACCGAGCACCGCCACCCGCCGCTTGCCGGCCAGACGGTCGCGGAACACCGTGTAGTCCGCCAGGTTATTCACGGCGAGAACGTCGCCCGCACCATTGCCCCCGAGCGGCAGGCGGATCGGCTCCGCCCCCACTGCCAGTATGAGCTTGTCGTAGGCGACCGTGCCGGAGCTGGTTTCGAGGCGGCGCTTTGCCCTGTCGATGGCAGTGGCGCGGGTATGGCGGAGAATCTCCGCGCCGAGTTGGAGCGCCATCTGGTCTGCCGTCTGGTTCATCAGGGCCGCGGGAGACTTGCCGCCGGCCAGGGCGTTGGACAGCATCGGCTTGGAGTAGAAGCCGCCGTCGTCGCCGCTTACCACGGTGAGAGGCGTGCGCCTGTCGAGCTTGCGGAACTCGCGGGCAAGGGTGTAGCCGGCGAGTCCGCTGCCCAGAATCACGATCGGGTTCATCGGTCACAGTCTCCTCACTCTTCCAGCAGGCTGCGCAGCATCCACGCGTTCTTCTCGTGGATCTGCATGCGCTGGGTGAGCAGGTCGGCGGTGGGCTCATCATGCACTTCGCCGACAAGCGGCAATATGCTGCGCGCGGTGCGCACCACCGCCTCCTGACCGTGCACCAATTGGCGGATCATTTCCTGGGCATTGGGCGCGCCTTGGGCTTCCTCGATCGAGGTGAGCGTGCCGAATTCCCGGTAGCTTCCCGGGGCGGCAAAGCCGAGCGCGCGGATGCGCTCCGCCACGAGGTCCACCGCCAGCGCCAGTTCGTTGTATTGCTGCTCGAACATGAGGTGCAGGGTGTTGAACATCGGTCCCGTGACGTTCCAGTGGAAATTGTGGGTCTTCAGATAGAGGGTGTAGGTGTCCGCGAGCAGCCGCGACAGGCCCTCCGCGATCCGAGCGCGATGCGCATTGTCGATTCCGATATTCACTTCCATGGTGGTCCTTTCTGTGAGCGTTAGACGAAACTGCCGGTAAGCACCAACATCGTTACGAAGCCTGTGAGCAGGCCGAAGGTGGCGGTGCCTTCGTTGCCGGAGCGGTGCGACTCGGGCACCATCTCGTGGCTGATGACGAACAGCATGGCGCCGGCGGCGAAAGCCAGCGTGGCAGGCAGCAGAACCGCACCGAGCCCGGCCAGGGTGCCGCCGATCAGCGCGCCGAGCGGTTCGACCAGGCCGGTAAGGGTGGCCACGCCGATTGCGACCAGGGATGAGCGACCGAGCATGGAAAGCGCCGCCGCCACTACCAGGCCCTCCGGCATGTTCTGAATGCCGATGCCGATCGCGGTGGCCAAGCCGATCTGATTGCCGCCGGCGAAACCGGCGCCGACCGCAATGCCCTCGGGCACGTTGTGCAGGGCGAGCGCCACGACGATCAGCCACAATCCCTTGGCGCGTGCCTGCGGCTGGGCGTGTCCCGGCTTGACGAAATGCTCGTGGGGCAGGAAGCGGTCGGCAAGCCACAAGACGCCGCCGCCGGCGAGCAGGGCGAGTCCGACGAAGAGTGCGGCGCTGGTGGCCGAGTCCATCGCCGCACGCGCCGCCTCCAGGGACGGCAGCAGGAGGGAGAACACGGCGGCGGCAAGCATGACCCCCGCGGCGAAGCCCATCAGACCATCCTGGCCGCGCCGCGTGAAGTTGCGCAGGAAGACGACGGCCAGCGCCCCGACACCGGTCGCGAGTCCCGCCACCGCCGAAGCGGCGACTCCCGCGGCGAGCGCCGGCGAATCTTGCAGCGCCAGCGCCACGCTGTGGAGAAGGTCGGCCGCGAGAACGACACCGCCGCCGATCACTGCAGACCAACCGATTGCCTTGCGCACAGCGTGCGCGGAGACCGGTCCAATCTCGGAGTTCCGCAACTTCGCGACCAATTCAGCCATGTCGTCCCCTCCTTCGCTTCGCGCCCTGCCGGTCGTTCAGGCAGCCAGCAACGCCATTTCGAAATCGCACTTCGCCACGCCGCAGTCGGGGCAGGCCCAGTCCTCGGGTATGTCCTGCCAGCGCGTGCCGGCAGCGATGCCTTCTTCCGGCATGCCAGCCGCCTCGTCGTAGATGAAGCCGCACACGATGCATTGCCATTTGTTCATGATCATTTCTCCCCTCCGTTGGAAAGCCTGTTCAAGGCGGCGCGGTAGTGATTCGCGTGGCGCTCTTCCACTTTCGCCAGCGCGGCAAAACGCTTGGCCGCCTTGTCCAGGGTCGCCTGGAAGCGAGCTGCGTGTTCCCGCGACTCGGCGATCTGCTCGTCGATCTCAGCCGCCGCCGCCGTGCTGCCTTCCTCCAGCGCCGTGTGGCGGAAGGAGGGATACATTTCGGTGTATTCGTAGGTCTCGCCCTCGATCGCCAATTCGAGGCAGCGCGCCGGATTCATGCGCTCGGTCGGATATAGCAGATCGAGGTGACCGAAGGCGTGGGCGACTTCCTGGTCGGCGGTTTCCTCGAAGGTGCGCGCAATCTCCTCGTCGCCCGCGGCGCGGCACAGCTTGGCGAAATAGCGGTACTTGATATGGGCCATCGACTCCCCGGCGAAGGCCGATTCGAGGTTCTTGATGGTGAGGGATTCAGGCTTGCTCATGATTGCGCTCCTTTCATTGATGAATCGGTTGACGGGAGTGATGATAGGGGCGCGCTATTAATTGTTCCAATTGATAGTTGAAATAAGATAGATAGCTACTGGCTATTCAGAGACACCGACTGCGGAAACTCGCACCCCTGCGCCGATGGCCAGGGATGACCCTGACGGGGACTATCCGGCCAGGGCGGAGGTGCGTTGCGGTTTCGGGGTGACGGGTCGGGTGCCAGGCAGGGAGCAGGCGAGAACGGCCTCGCGCAGCGCGTCGATCGCCTGGTGGCGGGGGAAGGAGGCGCGCCAGGCGAGGGCAACGCGGCGCATCGGCTCCGGTTCGCCGAAGGGTTTCACCGACAACAGGGGCTGGGATTCCGGCAGGGGATCGGCGGCGGAACTGGGCAGCACGGTTATGCCGCTGCCGCTCGCCACCATGTGGCGGATGGTTTCAAGGGAACTGCCTTCCAGCGTGCGCTGCAGCGCGCCGCCCTGCGTCAGGCCCGGACACACCGCCAGCACTTGGTCGCGAAAACAGTTGCCGGCGCCGAGCAGTAGCACCTGCTCCTCCGTCAGACGCTCGGCGCGAATGCGTTCTTCCGCGTGCCACGGATGGGCCGCCGGTACCACCACGCGGAACGGTTCGTCATAGATCTCCTGGGTCACCACACCCTGTTCCGCATAGGGCAGCGAGATGACGATGACGTCGAGGTCGCCCCGCTTCAGCGCGGCGGTGAGGCGCGAAGTGTAGTTTTCCTGGATCAGCAGCGGCATGCGCGGCGCCGTTTCATGCAGGAGCGGGATCAGGCGCGGCAGCAGATAGGGTCCGATGGTGTAGATGACGCCGAGGCGCAGAGGTCCGGCCAAGGGGTCCTTGCCGTGGTCGGCGAGTTCGCGCAGCCGCGCCGATTCCTCCAGTACGCGCTCTGCCTGCGCCACGATGCGCTCGCCCACGGGAGTGACGCGCACCTCGGCGGCGCTCCGCTCGAACAGGATCACGCCGAGCTCATCCTCCAGTTTCTTGACTGCCACGGAGAGTGTGGGCTGGCTGACATGGCATTTGTCGGCGGCACGGCCGAAGTGCCGTTCGCGGGCGAGGGCGACGATGTAGCGCAGGTCGGTCAGAGTCATGGCGCCGGGATCATGGCAAGCGAGGCAAAAGCTTACGCGAAATGCTTGCCTCGCTGGCACTTGGTCGTGTTCGAAGTGCGCAAACCCCGTTGCGCTCCGATCGTCGTTTACGCGCACGAACCACTTCAACAAGGAGAATGCCATGCGCAGCGTCATCGCGGTTCTGTCGGCCGTCCTGCTTGCGGGATGTGCCGCCGTCGCCGGAGCCGGCCCTCTGCTCGACGTGGAAATCGTCAGCCGCGGCAGCGGACGAGTTCTCGAAACCTACACTCACCGTGGCCGCACCTATGTCGCCGGGAAACCGGGTGAAAGCTATGCGGTGCGGCTCGTCAATCGCTCCCGCACTCGCCTGCTGGCCGTGCTGTCGGTAGATGGGGTGAACGCCGTGACCGGCGAGACCGCTTCCCCGTCCCAATCCGGCTACGTGCTGGATCCCTACTCGTCCGCCGAGATCTCGGGCTGGCGCAAGAGCCTGGAGGAAGTAGCCCAGTTCTACTTCACCTCCCTCCCGGACTCCTACGCCGCCCGCACCGATCGGCCGGAGAACGTGGGCGTTATCGGTGTCGCGGTGTTCCGCGAACGGGCGCCGCAGCGCCCGCAACCGGAACTGGAGGCGCCGCAGTCCAAGGCGGCCCCTGCCGCACCCTCCACCGGGGCAGGCCGCGCCGCCCAAGACGCCGTGGCCGAATCCGCCGCACCCGATGCGCTGCGCAAGGAATCGCGCGAGCGGCTCGGCACCGGTCATGGCGCCCGCGAGTACGCACCGACCGAATACACCGACTTCAGGCGCGCCGGCAGCAAACCCGACGACGTGGTGGCGATCCGTTACGACAGCTACGACAACCTGCTTGCCCGCGGCATCATCCCGCAGCGGCCGCGCTATGCCGACCCGCAGCCGTTCCCGCGCCGCTTCGTGCCCGATCCGCGCGGATGAAGGTGTACCTTGGCCGCACCGTCAGCCCGGCGCGGCTGCAGCGTTGAAAGACGGCCGCGGCGGCACCAGATAGAATAGGCGGCGCCACCACTGCCCGTCCGCCCCTGTCGAATCGGAATGCAATACAAGGACTACTACAAGACCCTCGGCGTCCCACGCGGCGCCTCTGCCGACGCGATCAAGAAGGCGTACCGGCTGCTCGCCCGCAAGTACCACCCGGACGTGTCGAAGGAAGCGAACGCCGAGGAGAAGTTCAAGGAAGTCGCCGAAGCCTACGAGGTGCTCAAGGATCCGGAGAAGCGCGCTGCCTATGACCAGCTCGGAACCTGGCAACCTGGCCAGGACTTCCGGCCGCCCCCCGACTGGGACAGGCAGGCCCGCGGTTTTCGCTTCGAAACCGGTGAACCGGGTGGCGGCTTCGATTTCAGCGACTTCTTCTCGGAGCTGTTCGGTGGCGCAGCAGCGGGTGGAAGACGCAGCCAAGGCTTCGCCGCCCGCGGCCAGGATGTCGAGGCGACGGTGGAGCTGACCTTGCAGCAGGCCTTGCACGGTACCGAAGCCAATTTCCAGCTCGCCGTGCCGGAGATGGATGCAAGCGGTCACTTGCATAGAACGCCGCGCCAGGTAAAGGCCAGGATTCCACGTGGAGTCAGCGACGGGCAGGTCATGCGCGTCCCCGGAAAGGGCGGGCGCGGCTTCGGCGGGGCGCCGGACGGCGACCTCTACCTGAAGATCAGCTTCCGTCCCCATGCCCTGTTCCGCCCGGTGGAGCATGATCTGTACATCGAGGTCCCCATCGCGCCCTGGGAGGCGGCTCTGGGGGCGACGGTGGACATCCCCACCCTGGAGGGTCATGCCCGGCTCAAGATTCCGGCCGGCGTGCGTGCCGGACAGAAACTCCGGCTTGCCGGCAAAGGGCTGCCGAAGCCCGGCGGCCGCGGCATCGGGGATCTGTTCGCGCTACTCCAGATCGCGGTCCCCGAGTCGCTTACGGAAAAGGAAAAGGCCCTGTTCGAGGATCTGGCGCGGTCCTCACGCTTCGACCCACGCCGGCACTTCGGAGGAAGTTGACATGGCGAAGCACGAACACACGGACATCGTGGTCGTGGTGGAGGAAACGGGCGACATCAGCCTTGCCGAGTTGGCGGAGCTGTCCGGACTGAATGCCGAGTCGCTGCAGGAGTTGGCCCTGGCCGGGTGCCTGGGCAGCGTGCGTCGCGCCGAAGCCGACTGGTCGTTCGGCTCGCGCAGCATCGCCATGGCGCGCCGCGCGAGGCGCCTGCAGACCGATTTCGGGCTTGACGAAGATGCGTTGGTGTTAGCGCTCACTCTGCTTGCACGCATGGAGGAGCTGGAAAGCCGGATGCGCGAACTGGAGTGCCAAGTGCTGCGCTGACGCCCGCTATGCGCGCCACCGGGAGCTATCCCTCCGAACTGCGGGCACCCTACAGCACCACGCTCATCACCGCGGCCGTCAGGCAGGTGGCCAGAAGCCCGGCGATGATGGACTTGAGACCCAGTTCCACCAGTTCGCCGCGCCGTTCCGGAACCATCGCTCCCATGCCGCCGAGCAGGATGCCGAGACTGCCGAAGTTGGCGAACCCGCACAGCGCGTAGGTCATCAGCAGCTTGCTGCGCGGCGACAGGTCCGCTGCCGGCAGTTTCGCCATGTCCAGATAGGCGATCAGCTCGTTCAGGACGGTCTTCTTGCCGAGCAGCGCGCCCGCGACCTGGGCCTCGCTCCAGGGTACCCCGCAAGCCCAGGCGAGAGGCGAGAGAACCCATCCCAGTGTTCGTTCCAGCGTAAGCGAGTGCCCGCCCACATCAGGCAGCAGGCCGAGCAGGGCGTTGGCCAGACTGACCAGCGCGACGAACACGACGAGCATGGCGACGATGTTCAGCAGCAGTTCCAGTCCCTCCAGCGTCCCGCGCGTGATCGCATCCATGGCACTTCGGTCGGTTCGGGTAATCTCCGCCCGCCCGCCGTCGCTGCCGCTCTCGCCCGGCACCATGAGCGCGGCAATGACGATGGCGGCGGGCGTGCTCACCAGGGATGCGATGAGCAGATGGGCCAGCGCGCCGGGCACCGCCGGGCCGAGGATGCTGGCATACAGCACCAGAACGGTGCCGGCGATGGTGGCCATGCCGCAGACCATGACGATGAACAATTCGCTCCGGGTGAGCCGCGCCAGATAGGGTCGAATCACGAGCGGCGCTTCCACCATGCCGACAAAGACGTTGGCCGCCGCCGACACTCCAGCCGCACCGCCGAGTCCCATCGTCTTTTGCAGCAGGCGCGCAAACAGGCGCACGACCCACGGCAGGATCCCCCAGTGAAACAGCAGGGCCGACAGGGCGCTGATCACGAGAACCAGCGGCAGGGCACGGAAAGCGAGGATGAAACTCGCGGCCGGATCGGACTCGGCGAACGGGGCCGGCCCGCCGCCGAGATAGCCGAAGACGAAGGCGGTGCCGGACTGCGTCGCCTTCTCGATCGCGGCGAGGGCGTCGTTCATCGCCACCAGCGCTCCTTGCAGGGCGGTGAGGCGCGACAGCAACAGGGCGAAAGCGAAGGTGAGGGCGAGGCCGGCGAGCACCGTGCGCCAGGAGACGCGCCTTCGGTTCTCGGAGATCAGCCAGGCGAAGACGAGGATGGCGCTGAGACCTGCGGCTCCCTGCATCGTCGTTCTTTGGCCGCAGAAGCCGGCGCGCGGGGTTGCGGCTAGCGCAGCAGGCTGAGGATTCCGTCGAGCTGATCGAGGCTGCCGAAACGGATGCTGACCTCGCCCGCTCCCTTGCGGTTGGCGACGATGCTCACCGCCGTGCCGAGCCGATCCGAGAGCTCTTCCTCGAGTCGCTGCAGATCACGGCTCTTCTGCAGTTCCGGCCGCTTCTGCGGCGGGTTCAGGGTGCGTGCCGCGAGTCGTTCCGCTTCCCGCACGGAATAGCCCTTGGCGGCGATACGGGTCGCCAGCGCCGCCTGCTCGCCCTTGGCCAGAGGCAGCAAGGCGCGGGCGTGGCCCATGTCGATGCTGCCGCTCATGAGCATGTCCTGCACCGGAGGGGCGAGCTGCAGCAGGCGCAGCAGGTTGGAGGCGGCGGGGCGGGAGCGGCCGATGGCGTCCGCGGCCTGCTGGTGGGTCATGCCGAATTCGTCGATCAGCCGCTGCAGGCCGGCTGCCTCCTCCAGCGGATTCAGGTCTTCGCGCTGGATGTTTTCGATCAGCGACATGGCCAGCGCCGCTTCGTCCGGTATGTCCCGCACCAGCGCGGGTACCGTGGTCAGGCCGGCGATGCGTGCCGCGCGCCAGCGCCGTTCGCCGGCGATGATCTCGTAGCGATCCTCGCCGTCCTGCTTGCCGACCGGGCGCACCAGGATCGGCTGCATGATGCCCTGGGCCTTGATGGAGGCCGCCAGATCGTTCAACGATTCGGCATCCATGCGCGTGCGGGGCTGGTATTTCCCCGGCTGCAGCCGGTCGATGGCGAGACTGTCCTGACGCTGCGGCTCTTCCTCGCTGTCCCCGGCCAGAAGCGCATCGAGTCCGCGTCCGAGGCCCTTCAACTTGGGTGGTGCCATGTTTCCCTCTCTCTAGAGCGCTTTCACCCGCTCGATCATCTCGTGGGCAAAGGCGAGATAAGCCTGCGAGCCCTTCGCGCCCTTGTCGAACACCACACCCGGCATGCCGTAGCTCGGCGCCTCCGCCAGGCGCACGTTGCGCGGCACGATGGCCCGGAACACCTTGTCGCCGAAATGCCGCTCCAGTTGCGCCGAGACCTGCTGGCCGAGGGTATTGCGCGGGTCGAACATCACGCGCAGCAGGCCGATGATCTTCAGGTCGCGGTTCAGGTTGGCATGCACCTTCTTGATGGTATTCACCAGATCGGACAGGCCTTCCAGCGCAAAGTACTCGCACTGCATCGGAATGATCACGCCGTGGGCGGCGCACAGTCCGTTCAGCGTCAGCATGGACAGCGACGGCGGGCAATCGATGATGATGAAATCGTAGTCGGCGACGTGCGGTTGCAGCGCTTCCTTGAGGCGCTGCTCGCGCCGCTCCATTTCCACCATCTCCACTTCGGCGCCGGCCAGATCCCGGTTCGCTGGCAGGGCATCGTACCGGGCGTTGGGGGAAGTCTGCCGCGCCTGCGCCACCGACGCCATGCCCAGCAGCACTTGGTAGACCGAACGGTCGAGGGAGCGCTTGTCGATGCCGCTGCCCATGGTGGCGTTGCCCTGGGGGTCGAGATCCACCAGCAGCACGCGCTGGCCGGAAACACCGAGGGCGGCGGCCAGATTGACGGCGGTGGTGGTCTTGCCGACCCCGCCTTTCTGATTGGCGATAGCGAAGATCTTGGCCATGTCAGTACCCGCCGGGCCGCCCCAAGGGTACTGGCACCCCCCCGGAGGGGTGAGGCAGGGGTTTCGCGGCGCACCGCGCCATGCCTGCCGAACGGGCCGGCTGTGCAAAGCCGGCCCTGCGCGAACGTTTTGTGCGTGGGGGTAGCTTCATCCTAGCCTCTACGAATCAGCACCAGATGGCGCGCGCCTTCAACGTCCGGCACCGCCAGCGGAATGACCTCGACCAGCGCGAACTCCCCCGGCAACTGAGCGATTTCCTCGTAGGGATACACGCCTTTCATCGCTGCCATGCACCCGCCCGGCGCCAGGAGGTGAGCGGAAAGGCGAACGAACTCGGCGAGATCGGAAAAGGCACGGGAAACGACGATGTCGAAGCGCTGCGCCGGCTGCCACGACTCCACGCGTTCACGTACGACCGCGACGTTGGCCAGTCCCAACTCGATCCGCGCCTGCTCCAGGAATGACGCCTTTTTCTGGTTGCTCTCCACCAATACCACGCGCCACGCCGGTCGCGCAATGGCCAGCGGAATGCCGGGCAGGCCGCCGCCGCTGCCGACGTCCGCCACGGAGTCGCCGGACAGGTGCGGCAGAATGGCCAGCGAGTCGAGCAGATGCTGGCCCACCATCGCCGTCTCGTCGCGCACGGCGGTGAGATTGTAGGTGCGGTTCCACTTCGCCAGCAGGGTCACATAATCCAGCAGCCGGCGCTGAGCTTCCGGCGGCAGATCGAGGTCCAGCGCGGCGAGGCCCCGCCAAAGGCGTTCGGCGTGGCTCATGCGCTCTTGCGCGGCTGGTCGCCGCCCTCCTCGTTGGCGGCGCCCTTCGCCAGGGTGTTGCGCGCGATGATGCCGCGCTTGAGATGCACCAGCAGCAGCGAGATCGCCGCCGGCGTCACGCCCTGCACGCGGGAGGCCTGGCCCAGCGTTTCCGGCCGGTGCTGATTGAGCTTCTGCTGCACCTCGATGGAGAGGCCCCGCACCTCCCGGTAGTCCAGGTCCGTGGGCAACGGCAGGGTTTCCTGGCTGCGGTTGCGCTCCACCTCGTCCTTCTGGCGCTCGATGTAGCCTTGGTACTTAGCTTGGATCTCCAACTGCTCCACCACCTGCCGGTCGGCCACCGCTTCGCCGGCGCCGGGCAGCGTCATCAGGCTGTCGTAGCCGGCTTCGGGCCGGCGCAGCAGATCGAACAGCGAGTACTCGCGTTCCAGCGGCTTGCCGAGCACCCGTTCGGCACTCGCCGCATCCACCACGCGCGGACTGAGCCAGGTCGATTTCAGGCGCTGCGCCTCGGCGGCGATGGCGTCGCGCTTGCGGCAATAGCAGCTCCAGCGCGCATCGTCCACCACGCCCAGGCCGCGCCCGATCTCGGTCAGCCGCAGGTCGGCGTTGTCTTCGCGCAGGCTGAGGCGGTACTCGGCGCGGGAAGTGAACATGCGGTAAGGCTCGGTCACCCCGCGCGTGATCAGGTCGTCCACCAGCACGCCGAGGTAGGCCTCGTTGCGGCGCGGGCACCACGTGGCTTCGCCACGAACCAGGCGGGCGGCGTTGATGCCGGCGAGCAGTCCCTGGGCCGCCGCCTCTTCGTAGCCGGTGGTGCCGTTGATCTGGCCGGCGAAGAAGAGCCCGGAGATGGCTTTGGTCTCCAGCGACGACCTGAGGCCGCGCGGATCGTAATAGTCGTACTCGATGGCGTAGCCCGGACGCAGGATGTGGGCGTGCTCCAGGCCGCGGATGGAGCGCACCAGCGCCAGCTGAATGTCGAAGGGCAGCGACGTCGATATTCCGTTCGGGTAGATTTCGCTGGTGTGCAGGCCCTCCGGCTCGAGAAACACGTTATGGCTGGCCTTGTCGGCGAAGCGGTGGATCTTGTCCTCGATGGAAGGGCAGTAGCGCGGGCCGACGCCTTCGATAACGCCGGTGAACATGGGCGAGCGGTCGAGCCCGCCGCGGATGATGTCGTGGGTGTGCGCGTTGGTGTGGGTGATCCAGCACGGCAACTGCCGTGGATGCTGATCCGGCCGGCCGAGCAAGGAGAACACCGGCGCCGGGTCGTCCCCCGGCTGGACCGTCATGACGGAAAAGTCGATCGTCCGGGCATCCAGCCGCGGCGGCGTGCCGGTCTTGAGGCGGCCGACCGGCAGCTTCAATTCGCGCAGGCGGTGAGCCAGCGAGACCGAGGGCGGATCGCCGGCGCGGCCGGCCTGGTAATGGGTCAGTCCGACGTGAATCAGGCCGGAGAGGAAGGTGCCGGCGGTGAGCACGACCGAGCGCGCCTCGAAGCGAATGCCGAGTTGGGTGACGACGCCGCTGACGCGCTCTCCCTCCAGCGTCAGGTCATCCACCGCCTGCTGGAACAGGGTCAGGTTGGGCTGGTTTTCCAGACGAGTGCGGATCGCCTGCCGGTAGAGCACGCGATCGGCCTGGGCCCGGGTGGCGCGCACCGCCGGGCCCTTGCTCGAATTGAGGATGCGAAACTGGATCCCGGACTCGTCGGTCGCCGCGGCCATCGCCCCGCCCAGGGCATCCACCTCCTTCACCAGGTGACCCTTGCCGATGCCGCCGATGGACGGGTTGCACGACATCTGGCCCAGGGTCTCGATGTTGTGGGTCAGCAGCAGCGTGCTGCATCCCATGCGCGCCGCCGCGAGCGCCGCCTCGGTGCCGGCGTGGCCGCCTCCGACAACGACGACGTCATAACGGGTGGGATAGCGCATGGAGCGAGCGGGAGTGGACTGCGAAGGGGCGAGATGATACGCCATGCGGCGGCGCATGGACAGGGCGCGCGACCGGCACCTCCTCGCAAACGCGTGCCGGTGCCGCGAATCGGCCGCAATGGGCAAGGCGGGATTTCATTTTGTTACAAAGCAAAACAGATTCACACGTGGCATCTGCCTATAGTGTTACTCAAGACGCAGCGACTCAGACCCGAGTCCCAGTGAGCGATGCAGGGCATCGCATGAAAAAGGAGTGCAACATGAACACCGCCACCAAATCGATACTTGTCGCCATCACTGCAGTGCTCGCCGTTACCGCGGCACCAACCTGGGCCGACGGCGGCCACAGACATGGGCATGGGAAGCACGGCTGGAAACACGGCTACTACGGCCACAGCTACCGCCCGTACTATCGCGACAACGTGGTTGTGATCCGCGAGCCGCGCTATGTTTACAGCGAACCGCGTTACGTCTATCGCGAGCCGGCCTATGTCTATGCGCCGCGCCGGCCGGCCCTCGTCATCGGCGTGGATATTCCGCCGCTGGTGGTTCCGTTCTGACCAACGTCCGGGAGGCTCGGCCTGGCTGGGGAACGGCCTGCCTCCCTCCTTGGCCCGCCGCCACCGGCAAGCGATGATGCTCAAGCGTGTTTGCCGCCGAGGCCGAGATAGCTTTCGATGATCTTCGGATCGTCGGCCAGCTGGTTCGCCGGCCCTTCCAGCACAATCTCGCCCGTTTCCAGGACGTAGCCGTAGTCCGCGATCTGCAGCGCCGCCCGCGCGTTCTGCTCCACCAGCAGGATGGCGACGCCGGTCTTCTTCAGGTCGGCGATGACGTGGAAGATCTCGCGCACGATGAGCGGAGCCAGTCCGAGACTCGGCTCGTCCAGCATCAGCAGCCGCGGCTTTGCCATCAGCGCCCTGCCAACCGCGAGCATCTGGCGCTCGCCGCCGGACAGGGTGCCGGCGAGTTGCGCCCTGCGTTCCTTCAGGCGAGGAAAGATGCGGAACACTCGCTCCATCGTTGCGGCATGGTCACGATCGCCGGCGCGGTGACGCTGAAAGGCGCCGAGGGTCAGATTGTCCTCGACGCTCATCTCCCCGAACAGTTCGCGCTTTTCCGGCACCAGGGTCATGCCCATCGTCACCCGCTGCTCCACCTCCACCTCGCGCAGCGGCCGCCCCATGAACGCCAGATCCCCTTTGGCCGGCAGCAGACCCATGACGGCCGACAACATGGTGGTCTTGCCGGCTCCGTTGGGGCCGATGACGGTGACGATCTGTCCCGGACCGACGCTCAGGTTGGCGCTGTGCAACGCCTCCACCTTGCCGTAGGAAACGGACAGATCTTGCAACCGCAATACCGGTTCAGCGCTCAATCCACCCCTCCGAGGTAAGCCTCCAGCACCGCTGGATCCTGCTGCACCTCTTCCGGCAGCCCCTCCGCGATCTTCTCGCCGAAGTCCATCACCACCACCCGATCCACCAGTCCCATGACGAAGTCCATGTCATGCTCGACCAGCAGTATGCCCATGCCGTCGGCGCGCAGCTTGCGCAGCAACTCGGCCAGCGCCTGCTTTTCCATGAAGCGCAGACCGGCAGCCGGCTCGTCCAGCAAGAGCAGCCAGGGATCGGCACACAAGGCGCGGGCAATTTCGAGAATCCGCTGCTGCCCGAGGGCGAGGCTGCCAGCCTGCTCGAACATGTGCGTCTTGAGTCCGACGCGCTCGATCTGGCGCGCCGCTTCCGACAGCAGGCGCGCCTCCTCCCCGCGCTCCAGGCGCAGGGCGGCGGGCACCACGCCCTGGCGGCCGCGCAGGTGCGCACCGATGGCAACATTCTCCAGCACGCTCATGGTCGGCAGCAGACGCACATGCTGAAACGTGCGGCTCATGCCGCGCCGGGCGATCTCCCGCGCCAGCAGGCCGTCGACGCGCTCGCCCATGAAATGAATCTCCCCCGAAGTGGGCGGCAGCACGCCGGAGATGAGATTGAACATGGTGCTCTTGCCAGCGCCGTTGGGACCGATCAGGGCCAGGATCTCTCCTGCGCTCACCCTCAGACTCATGTTGTCGTTGGCAACCAGCCCGCCGAACTCCTTGTGCGCGCTTCGCACCTCCAGCAGCGGGCTCCCGGCGGGCGGCACAGAGCGCCGCGGCAAGGGATCGGCCTGCGGCACATCACGCGTAGGGTCGCGCTCCGGGAGCAAGCGCAGCACGATCGGCCAGATGCCTTCGCGCGCGCGCTGCAGCACCAACACCATCATCAGGCCGAACACGATCACCTCGAAGTTGCCGCTCTGGCCGAAGATTTTGGGCAGCACGTCCTGCAACCATTGCTTTAGGATGGTGATGACGCCGGCGCCGACCACCGCGCCCCAGACATGTCCGGCGCCACCCACCACAGCCATGAACAGGTATTCGATGCCGATGTGCAGGCCGAACGGCGTCGGATTGATGAAACGCTGAAGGTGGGCGTACAGCCAGCCGGAGACGCAGGCATAGAGCGCGGCGACGAGAAAGATGATGGTCTTGGCGCGGGCCGTGTCCACACCCATCGCTTCCGCCATCACCGTGCCGCCCTTGACGGCGCGAATGGCGCGTCCGACCCGCGAGTCGAGCAGGTTGCGGGTGGCGGCGATCGCGCCCAGCAACACCAGCCAGATCAGGTAATAGAACTCGCGACCGGTCTCGATCTCCCGGCCGAACAGTTGCAGCGCCGGAATGCCGGTGATGCCGGTATGGCCGCCGAGGAAGTGGACGTTGCCGAACAGGTAATAGAGGCTGATGCCCCAGGCTATGGTGCCCAGCGGCAGGTAATGGCCGGACAGGCGCAAGGTGAGCAGGCCGAGCAAGAGCGCCACCGCCGCCGTCAGCAGCAGCCCCGACGCCAGTCCCAGCCAGGGGGACAGAGCGAAGCCGGTGGTGAGATAGGCGGTGGCATAGGCGCCGATGCCCACGAACGCCGCCTGTCCGAAGGAAGTCAGGCCGCCGACGCCCGTCAGCAGCACCAGGCCCAGGGCAACGATGGCATAGAGGCCGATGTAATTGAGGAGCGTGATGTAGAACTCGGGCAGAGCGAGCGGCGCCAAGCCGAGGGCAGCAACGAAAGCGGCAAGGGCGACGCGGGGCAGCATCGCAGCCAAGTCACTCTTCTTCGACATGGTGTGCGACAAGCGAGCGCCACAGCAGCACGGGAATGATCAGGGTGAACACGATCACTTCCTTGAAAGCGCTGGCCCAGAACGAAGAATAGGACTCCAGCAGCCCGACGAGGACGGCACCGGCAGCGGCCACCGGGTAGCTCGCCAGGCCGCCGATGATGGCGCCGACGAACCCCTTCAGCCCGACCAGGAAGCCGGTATCGTAGTAGATGGTGGTGATGGGCGCGATCAGGATGCCGGAGAAGGCTCCGATCAGCGCGGCCAGCAGAAACGACAGCTTGCCCGCCATCACCGTGCTGATCCCCATCAGACGCGCACCGGTGCGGTTGATGGCCGTGGCGCGCAAAGCCTTGCCGTAGAGCGAGCGCTCGAAGAACAGATAGAGGGCGACGATGAGCAGGGCAGAGCAGCCGACCACCCACAACGTCTGGGCGGAGAGACTGAGCGTACCCAGTTCCAGCGAGCCCTCGCTGAAAGCCGGCGTGCGCGAGCCTTCGGCGCCGAAGAACAGCAGGCCGAGGCCGACGAGTCCGATATGCACTGCCACCGAGACGATCAGCAGCACCAGCACCGACGCCTCCGCCAAAGGCTGGAAAGCCAGGCGATACACCATCGGACCGAGCGGCACCACGATCGCCAGTGTCAGCGCGATCTGCAGCGCCAGCGGCCAGGTGCTCGGCGCCAGCCCCACGGCTGCGGCGGCGATCGCAGCCGGGTAGGCGAGATTCCACAGCGTGATTCGCGGCAGCCGCCTGAAATTGCCGGCGCGCAGCGCGATCACGATATCGATCGCCGCCACCAATATTCCCGCACCCAGCAACAGCCAGACCGTGCCGGGGGTCTTGCCGGCCTGGAACGCCGCCAGGGTCAGGGCGCCAAAAGCAACGAACTCGCCTTGCGGGATGAAGATGACGCGGGTGACAGTGAAAATCAGAACCAGCGCCAGCGCCAGGAGGGCATAGATGGCGCCGTTGGTGATGCCGTCCTGCCCCAGCAGGAGGGCGATTTGGAGATCCATTGGCCGAAACGTAAGACTAGGGGCGCTGACGCGCCCCTGTTCTTCAAGCCGGACCGGGGCCTGCGCCCGTGCCGTCCGGCAGCGGGATTATTGGCTCAGCTTCCAGTTGCCGTTCTGGATCTGCACCATGACCCGTGCACGCTGGTCGTAGCCGAGATGATCCTGGGGGCTGAGATTGAAGACGCCGTGGGCGCCCACGACATTCTTCAGGCCTTCGAGGGCATCGCGCAGCGCGGCGCGAAACTCCTTCGTTCCTGGCTGCGCCCTCTTCAGCGCCACGGGAATTGCATTCTGCAGCAGGATGCCGGCGTCCCAGGCGTGGGCGCCGAAGGTGGAAACGCTGCCCTTGCCGTGCGCGCCCTCATATTTGTTTACATACTCCAGCGCCGTCTTCTTGATCGGATTGGAGTCCGGCAGTTGGGCCGCCACCAGCACCGGACCCGCGGGAAGGAAAGTACCCTCCACATCCTTGCCGCCTACCCTCAGAAAGTCGGCATTTGCGACGCCGTGGGTCTGATAGATCCTGCCCTTGTAACCCTTTTCCTTCAACGTCTTCTGCGGCAGGGCGGCGGGGGTGCCGGCGCCGGCGATGAGGATCGCCTCGGGATTGGCCGACATGAGCTTGAGAACCTGGCCGGTCACCGAGGTATCGGCACGGTTGTAGCGTTCGTTGGCCAAGACCTTGATCTTGCGCGCCTCGGCGATCTTGGAGAATTCGTTCCACCAACCTTCGCCGTAGGCGTCGGCAAAACCGATGAAGCCGACCGTCTGGATGCCGGCCTTGCTCATGTGCTCGGTGATGGCCACCGCCATCTGCGCGTCGTTCTGCGGCGTCTTGAACACCCATTTCCGCTTGGCGTCCATGGGCTCGATGATGCGGGCCGAAGCTGCCATGCTGATCATCGGCGTCTCGGCTTCGGCGACGACGTCGATCATGGCCAGTGAATTGGGGGTGACGGTGGAACCGACGACGACATCCACCTTGTCCTCGCTGATGAGCTTGCGCGTATTCTTGACCGCGGTGGTGGTGTCGCTGGCATCGTCGAGAACGATGTACTCGACCTTCTGGCCGGCGATCGTGGTGGGCAGGAAGGCGAAGGTGTTCTTCTCCGGGATACCGAGCGAGGCGGCAGGACCGGTTGCCGACAGGGTTACGCCCACCTTGATGTCGGCATGCGCCAGGGTCACGGCCATCACGCCGCAGAGCGCCGCCAGCAACGATTTTATTCTCATGGTTCTCCTCCGAAAGTGCGGGTGTCCATCGACCAAAGTCGATCATGATACCGGGTGGCTGTCACCCCTGTCCATGCTTGAATCGGGACGGCAAAAGGGTTATTCGAGCAGTTGTTTCACGTGGAACATCGCGCTAACGGAAGGTGTCGTAGGCGAACTTGGCGATCAGCACCGACACCACGATCAGGAACAACTTGCGCACGAAGCTGCTGCCATGTTTTAGGGCAAGATGCGATCCCACCAGTGAGCCTGCAATGTTGAACGCTGCCATTGCGAGACCCAGCCGAAAGATCACGTTGCCCGAGGGAACGAAGTAGAGGAGGGCGGCCAGGTTGGTCGCCGCGTTCACGATCTTCGCCGCCGCGGAGGCGCGCACGAAATCCCAGGCAAAGAAGCGTACGAAGAGGAAAAGCAGGAAGCTGCCCGCACCCGGTCCGAAGAATCCATCATAGAAGCCGATGACTGCCCCGAGCACGACCGCCAGCGCCATGTCGCGCCGGCCGTGAATTCTGCCCCCGTCGTCGGACCCGAAATCCTTGTGCACGAAGGTATAGACCGCGACCGCGAGCAGCAGTACCAGCACCAGCGGGCGTAGCAGGTCTTTCGGCAGCAGCGCCACCGTCAGCGCTCCGGCATAGGATGCTGCAAACGCTGCCGCTGCCGCCGGCAGCGCCATGTGCCACGGCACCCTGATGCTGCGGCCGAATCGCCAGGCGGCGAAACCGGTCCCGAACACACTGGAAAGTTTGTTAGTTCCGAACAGGGTTGCGGGCGAGGCGGCGGGCAGCGCGCTGAAGAGCAGCGGAACCTGGATCAGCCCGCCGCCACCCACCACCGCATCCACCAATCCGGCGAAGAAGGCTCCAGCGCAGAGCAGCAGCAGTTCGCTCATCGCGGCGCACCAGGGATTGCGTGTTCCACGTGAAACACGATCCTACTTTCCGATGCAGAAGCGGCCGAATATTTCGCCCAGCAGGTCGTCGGATGTGAACTCGCCGGTGATGCGGTTGAGCGCTTCCTGCGTCAGCCGCAATTCCTCGGCAACCAGTTCCAGTTGGGTCAGACTGTCCCCAGCAGCCCGCAGATGATGCAGGGCTTCGCCCAGCGCCAGGACATGCCGCTCGCGCGCCATGAACACGTCCTCCCCCCGGCCTGCCAGCCGGCACTGCGCAGCAGTTCCTGCTGCAACAGTTCGATGCCATCTCCGGTCCTCGCCGACAGCAGCAGCAGGGGTCCGTCGGGACCGTCGCGCCACCCGGCATCCACCCCGGCCAAGTCGCTCTTGTTGCCGACCGTCACGCGCTGGATGCTCTGCGGCAGTTGCTCGACAATGCGTCGATCGTCCGCCGTCACGCCCTGCCGCGCATCCACCAGCAGCAGCACCAGATCGGCCTTCTCGATCTCGCGCCAGGCGCGCCCGATCCCGATGCGCTCGACGTGATCGTCCGTTTCCCGCAGTCCCGCCGTGTCGATCACGTGCAGCGGAATGCCCTCCACTTGGATCGTCTCCCGCAGCGCATCCCGTGTCGTTCCCGCATATTCGGTGACGATGGCCCGCTCCTCGCCGGCCAGCCGATTGAGCAGGCTCGACTTGCCCACGTTCGGTTGTCCGGCCAGGACCACGTGCAGGCCGGTGCGCAGCAGGCTGCCCTGTTGCGCTCGTCCGCGAATCCGGGTTACCTGGTCCAGCAACTGTTCGAGCCGCCCCTTGGCATCGGTCGCCTGCAGGAAGTCCACCTCCTCGTCGGGGAAATCCAGCGTCGCCTCGACCAGGGTGCGCAATTCGATCAGTTCGCCGACCAGGAGGTGAACCTGGTCCGAGAACACGCCGGTCAGGGAACGCACTGCCGAGCGCGCCGCGGCGGCGGTGGACGCTTCGATCAGATCGGCGACGCTTTCCGCCTGGGCCAGGTCGAGCTTGTCGTTGAGGAAGGCGCGGCGCGTGAATTCCCCGGGCTCCGCCAGCCGCGCGCCCAACTCCAGGCAGCGCTGCAACAGCAGTTGCAGCACGACCGGACCACCGTGCCCCTGCAGTTCCAGCACGTCCTCGCCGGTGAAGGACCGGGGCGCCGGATAGTAGAGGGCGATGCCCTGATCGATGATGCTGCCGTCGCCGGCGTGGAACTTTGCCAGCGTCGCCAGCCGCGGTGACGGATCCTTGCGCAGGAAATCCCGGGCGAGGTGCGAAAGGCCGGTGCCGGAAAGGCGGACGACGCCGATGCCGCCACGGCCCGGGGCCGTGGCGATCGCTGCAATCAGGTCAGGCTGCTTTGGGTTTCTTGCCGCCACCCTCGATCATCCGCGTGATCTGCCACTGCTGCGCGATCGAAAGGATGTTGTTGACGATCCAGTACAGCACTAGGCCGGCCGGAAAGAACAGGAACATGCCGGTGAAGATGACGGGCATGAACAGCATCACCTTGGCCTGGATCGGGTCGGGCGGAGTGGGATTGAGCTTGGTCTGGATCATCATGGTGGCCCCCATGATGAGCGGCAGGATGAAGTAGGGGTCCTTCGCCGACAGATCCTGGATCCACAGGACCCAGGGAGCGTGGCGCATCTCGGCAGTGCCCAGCAGCACCCAGTAAAGAGCGATGAACACCGGAATCTGTACCACGATGGGCAGGCAGCCGCCGAGAGGATTGATCTTCTCCTTCTTGTACAGTTCCATCATCTCCTGGTTCATGCGCGCCCGGTCGCCGCCATACATCTCCTTGATCTTCATCATCTTGGGCGTGACCACTCGCATCTTCGCCATCGACTTGTAGCTGGCGGCGGAGAGCGGGAAGAAGATCAGTTTGATGATCACCGTCAGCAGGATGATGGCCCAACCCCAGTTGCCCACCAGTTTGTGCAGCCATTCCAGGAGCCAGAACAGCGGCGCGGCGATCACCGTGAGCCAGCCGTAGTCCACCACCAGGTCCAGCCCGGGTGCCAGCTTTTCCAGCTTGGCCTGCTCCTGCGGCCCGACGTACAGCGGCAGGTCGATGCGGCCGCTGGCGCCCGGCGCGATGGCGGCAATCGGTACGATCACTCCCGCCGTGTACAGGTCCGCGCCGACCTTCTGCGCGAAGAACTCCCGCTCCACCTTGTCCGGCGGCAGCCAGGCGCTGACGAAGTAATGCTGGACCATCCCGATCCAGCCGTTATTGACCTTCTGCGGCAGCTTGGCCTTGCCCTTCTCGATGTCCGAGAAATCCAGCTTCTGGAACTTGCCTTCCTCGGTGTACAAGGCCGGCCCGGTGAACGTCTGGACCATCTTGTTCTCGCTCTCCGGTGACTTGCTGTCCCGGGCCAGCTGGAAATAGGCATGGGCGGCAAGGGCTGTCTGCCGCTGGTTGGCGATCTCATAGGCGACGTCGATGACATAGCTGCCGCGCTTGAAGGTCAGAATCTTGCTGATCTTCACGCCCGCCGTTTCCGGCGCCTCCAGGCGCAGCACCAGCGTGTCCTCGCCCGGCTTCAGTTCATACGTGCCCGGTTGGAGGGTGAACAGGGTCTTGTGGCTGGGCAGGCCTTCCCCGATCAGGCCGCTCTGCGCCAGATAGACGTGCTGCTGGCCCGAGTCGAGCAGAAGGAAGTTCTTGGTCTTGTCGGCCGTGGCCTTGTGCTGCGGCAATTCGAGATGAACGATGTCCCCGCCCAGCGCTGAGACTTCGGCGATCATCGTGTCCGTGCGAACCGTGGCTTTCGCCGTGCCACCCGACGCCGGGGCCGCCGTCCCGCCCGGAACCGGCACGGCAGCCGGCGCTCCGCTCTGCGCAGTCAGCGCCTGGCTTGGAGTCGGCGTGGGAATAGCCGCATCCTGCGTTGCCGCAGGTGCGGTTGCAGTCATGGGCTGGTTATATTTCTGCCAGCCCTCCCACAGCATCACCAGCGAGAAAGCAAATACCATAAGCAATATCAGACGTTGGGGATCCATCTTCGCGAATTGAAAGTTCAAGGCACCGGATCATAACCCCCCGGATGCCAGGGGTGGCAGCGCAACACGCGGCGCAAGGATAGATAGCTGCCCTTTATGGCACCGTATCTACCGATAGCTTCTACTGCATAATCGGAACAGGTCGGAAAGAAGCGGCAACTGCGGCCCAGCAGCGGACTCACCGCGTATTGGTAGGCCCGCAGCAAGCCGATCAACAGCCTTTTCACGCTGCCAGCCTCTGCAGCAGACCATCGATCTCCGCGCGCAGAGTGCGGCGCTCGACGCCTTGCAGCGGCGCTACCACCCGCAGGACCAGGTCGGAACAGGACAAGCGCGGGCGCAGGACGCGAAAGGCTTCCCGGACAAGACGCTTGACCAGGTTGCGCAGCACCGCGGTTTTCGCCACCTTGCGCCCCACGATCAGACCGAGACGTGCCGTATCCAGCCCGTTCGGCGCGTGGTTGAGGACGAAATGAGCACTGCGAAACGCTAGCCGCGCCGCCAGCACCGAAGAGAACTCTTCCGGCCGGCGGACTCTGAATGCCTTTCCGAAGCCGGCACCGACACCCCCTTCCGCCGCGGCCCGGACGACGGACACGGACTGTGCCGCTTCAGACGCCCAGACGCGAGCGCCCTTTGGCCCGACGCGCGCGAATGATCGCACGCCCGCCACGGGTGCGCATGCGCACCAGAAAGCCATGGGTACGTTTGCGCCGCACCACAGAGGGCTGATAGGTTCGTTTCATGATTTTATTGCCCGGACAACGAGGAAAAACGGGTGATTACAGCGCCCGCCACCGGCCTTGTCAAGTTCTAAATTTTGGCCGGCCTGTGGATAACTCAAACGGCAGACGGTAGAATCTTGCCTCGCTCTGCTCCCGCAATTTCCTCTCGCGAAAATAAATATAATTTTTCAGATGGTTATATTATGGTTCCCAGTCCCCAAACAGCTCGACGCGCTCTGCCCGGAGAGGATGCGGACATGAGCGAAATGTGGTCGGCGTGCCTCGTAAGATTCGAGCAGGAATTGCCGCCCCAGCAGTTCAATACCTGGATCAAGCCCTTGCGCGCGGCCGTCCTGGACGGCGCCGCGCACGAACTGCGCCTGACCGCGCCGAACCGCTTCGTCCTGCAGTGGGTGCGAGAGCGCTATCTGCAGCGGATCCAGGACGTGGCCCGCCAGACCCAGGGCATACCGGTGACAGTGGTCCTATCGCTGGTGGAAACGGCGGCTACGACCGCTCCCGGCCCCGCACGAGCGCCCGCCGCCGATGCCGCAGCAGCCCCCATGCCCGAGGTCCTGCCGACGCTGACGCCGGCCGCTGCGGCCACCGATGACCGCTACGAGAAGACGCGCCTGAATCCTGCCTTCACCTTCGACACCCTGGTTACCGGGCGCGCCAACGACCTGGCCCGCGCCGCCGCCTTCCAGGTGGCGCAGAACCCGGGTATTTCCTACAACCCGCTGTTCGTGTACGGTGGTGTAGGCCTCGGCAAGACGCACTTGATCCACGCTCTGGGCAACGCTGTATATCGCCACAATCCGAATTACACGGTGCGCTACGTCCATGCCGAGGACTACTACGCCGACGTAGTGCGCGCTTACCAGCAGAAGTCGTTCGACGTTTTCAAGCGCTATTACCGCTCCCTCGACCTGCTGCTGGTGGACGACATCCAGTTCTTCAACAACAAGAACCGCACCCAGGAAGAGTTCTTCTACGCCTTCAATGCGCTGATCGAGGCGCGCAAGCAGGTCGTCATCACCTGCGACACCTACCCCAAGGACATCACCGGCCTGGAAGATCGCCTCATCTCCCGCCTCGACTGGGGTCTAACGGTGGCGATCGAGCCGCCCGAACTGGAGATGCGCGTCGCCATCCTGAAGAAGAAGGCCGAAGTCGAGCGCATGGATCTATCCGACGACGTCGCCTTTCTGATCGCCAAGAACCTGCGCTCCAACGTGCGCGAACTGGAAGGCGCGCTGAAGAAGGTACTCGCCTTCGCCCGCTTCCACGGCCGCGACATCAACCTCGACTTGGCCAAGGAAGCGCTCAAGGATCTGTTCGGCGCCCACAACCGACAGATCACGCTGGACACGATCCAGAAGACGGTCGCCGATTACTACAAGATCAAGGTTGCGGACATGTACTCGAAAAAGCGAACGCGCATCGTGGCACGCCCGCGCCAGGTGGCCATGTGGCTGGCCAAGGAACTCACTCCAGCCAGTTACCCGGCCATCGGCGAATCCTTCGGCGGACGCGATCACACGACGGTGCTCCACGCCTGCCGCACCATCTCCGAACTGCGCCTGGCCGATCCGACCATGAACCACGACCTGCACGTTCTGACGCAGGTATTAAAGGGCTGAAAAGAGCGGGACGAATTGTGGAAAAACCGGTGAAAACGGAAGCGGGAAAATTTGCTCTACATTTGCTCCACAGCCGCCACGGGTCCTTATCCCCAGCCTTATGAACGCTGCAACTTACTGTCCGACCATGGCTTTTTCGGGTTATCCACAAAAAACCTCGGTGCTTTATCTTTATCAGGGATGTAATTAATGCTCCTTATAAAAAGCAAACGCGACGACCTGCTGGGGCCTCTGCAGTCCGTCAGCGGCATCGTCGAGAAGCGCCACACCCTGCCCATCCTGTCCAACGTCCTGATCGAAAAATCGGGATCGGCCCTGACTCTGCTGGCCACCGACATCGAAGTCCAGATCCGGACCACGGCACCGGCCGGCGCGGGCGAAGCGGCGGCCGTGACGGTTGGGGCGCGCAAGCTGCAGGACATCCTGCGTTCGCTGCCGGAGAGCGCCGAAGTGAGCCTGACCCTGGAGGACAAGCGCCTGCAGGTGCGCGCCGGCAAGAGCCGCTTCAACCTCCAGACGCTGCCGGCGGCGGACTATCCGCGCATGGCCCTCAACGAAGGCGAGCACATCGACCTGCAGCTCACGCAGAAGCAGCTCAAGCGCCTGTTCGCCCTGGTGCAGTACGCCATGGCGCAGCAGGACATCCGCTACTACCTGAACGGACTGCTGCTGGTGGTGACCGGTTCCGAGGTGCGCATGGTGGCCACCGACGGCCACCGTCTGGCGCTGGCGAGCGAGGAGATCGGCGGCTCCCACCCCTGCACCGAAGTGATCCTGCCGCGCAAGACGGTGATCGAACTGTTCAAGCTGCTTTCCGATACGGACGCGCCGGTGGACATCCGCATCGGCGGCAATCAGGTCCTGTTCCGCTTCGGCGACATCGAACTCGTGTCCAAGCTCATCGACGGCAAGTTTCCGGACTACGAACGGGTCGTGCCGCGCAATCACCCCAAGATCCTGCACCTGCCCCGCCTGCCGTTGCTGCACTCGCTGCAGCGGGCTGCGATCCTGACCAACGAGAAGTTCCGCGGCGTGCGCTTGGTGCTGGCGGATGGCAGTCTCAAAATCATCAGCACCAACGCCGAGCAGGAAGAGGCGGAGGAAGAGCTCGATGTCGAGTTCACCGGCGAGCCGCTGGACGTCGGCTTCAACGTCAATTACCTGCTCGACATCCTGAATAACCTCTCGGTGGACGAAGTCGAATGCCACCTCAACGACCCCAACTCGAGCGCCCTGTTCACGGTCGCGGGCAATGCCGGCTTCAAGTACGTCGTGATGCCGATGCGCATCTGAATCAGCAGCATTTTCCGGAGCAATTGATGTCAGAAAACGGTCAGAACGGCCAGGACGGCGACGCCAGCTACGATTCCAGCAGCATCAAGATCCTCAAGGGCCTGGACGCGGTGCGCAAGCGCCCCGGCATGTATATCGGCGACACCTCCGACGGCACCGGCCTGCACCACATGGTGTTCGAGGTCGTGGACAACGCCATCGACGAGGCCCTGGCGGGCTACTGCGACGAGATCGTGGTCACGATCCATACCGACAGCTCGATCTCCGTCACCGACAACGGCCGTGGCATTCCCACCGACATCAAGGAGGACGACGAGGAGAAGCGCTCCGCCGCCGAGATCGTGATGACCGAGCTCCATGCCGGCGGCAAGTTCGACAGCAATTCCTACAAGGTCTCGGGCGGCCTGCACGGCGTCGGCGTATCGGTGGTGAATGCCCTGTCGGAATGGCTGCGGCTCACCATCCGCCGCGACGGCAAGGCGTATTTCATGGAATTCCGCCACGGCGTGCCGGTGGAGCCGCTCAAGGCCACCGGCGACACCGGTCGCCGCGGCACCGAAGTGCATTTCCTCGCCGCCACCAGCACCTTCAGCAACATCGAGTACCACTACGACATCCTGGCGCGGCGCCTGCGGGAACTCTCGTTCCTCAACAACGGCGTCAAGATCAAGCTCGTCGACCAGCGCAACGCCAAGGAGGAGGACTTCGCGTTCGTGGGAGGAGTGAAGGGCTTCGTCGAATACATCAACCGCGCCAAGACCGTGCTCCATCCGAACACCTTCCATGCCCTGGGCCAGAAGGACGGCATCACGGTGGAAGTGGCGATGCAGTGGAACGACTCCTACGCCGAGCAGGTGCTGTGCTTCACCAACAACATCCCGCAGAAGGACGGCGGCACCCACCTCACCGGCCTGCGCGCTGCCATGACGCGGGTGATGAACAAGTTCATCGAGGAAACCGAACTCGCCAAGAAGGCCAAGGTGGAAACCACCGGCGACGACATGCGCGAAGGCCTCGCCTGCGTGCTCTCGGTGAAGGTGCCGGAGCCGAAGTTTTCCTCCCAGACCAAGGAGAAGCTGGTGTCCTCGGAAGTGCGGCCGGTGGTGGAGGAGATCGTCGGCGCCAAGCTCGCCGAGTTCCTGCTGGAGCGGCCGAGCGACGCTAAGATCATCACCGGCAAAATCGTGGACGCGGCGCGGGCGCGGGAAGCGGCGCGCAAGGCGCGCGAGATGACCCGCCGCAAGGGCGTGCTCGATTCCATCGGGCTGCCCGGCAAGCTGGCGGACTGCCAGGAGAAGGATCCGGCCCAGTGCGAGCTGTACCTGGTGGAGGGCGACTCCGCCGGCGGCTCCGCCAAGCAGGGCCGCGACCGCAAGTTCCAGGCGATCCTGCCGCTCAAGGGCAAGATCCTCAACGTCGAGAAGGCCCGCTTCGACAAGCTGCTGGCGAGCCAGGAAATCGCCACCCTGATCACCGCGCTGGGCACCGGCATCGGCAAGGGCGAGGACTACCATCCCGAGAAGCTGCGCTACCACCGCATCATCATCATGACCGATGCCGACGTGGACGGCGCCCACATCCGCACCCTGCTGCTTACCTTCTTCTACCGCCAGATGCCGGAACTGGTGGAGCGCGGCTACATCTACATCGCCCAGCCTCCCCTGTACAAGATCAAGCACGGCAAGACCGAGCGCTACATCAAGGACGACCACGCCCTCAACCAGTACCTGCTCAAGCTCGCCCTCGAAGGCACCGAGCTGACGCCGCACGAGGGCGCCGATCCCATCCGCGGCGACGCCCTGGACGAACTGGCGCGCGCCTACCTGCTGGCGGAGGCGGTCATCACGCGGCTGCGCGACTACATCGACGCGGAGCTGCTGCACACGGTGCTGGCCGAAAACATCGACCTCAGCCTGGCCGACGAGAACGCCGCCCGTGCCAGCGCCGAGCGACTGCGGGCGCGGCTGTCGCCGGCCATCGCCATCGAAGCCGCCTTCGATCAGAAATCCGAGCGTTGGGCGCTGCGCATCGAAAAGCTGCGCCACGGCAACCTGCGCATCGGAAGCATCGACGAGGAGTTCCTCCACTCCGGCGACTATCAGCAGATCCACCACGCCGCCCAACTCATCTCCGACCTGATCGGCAAGGGTGCGGTCATCCGCCGCGGCGAAAAGTCGCTGGCGGTGACGAGCTTTGCCGAAGCCATGAGCTGGATGCTGGCGGAAGTCGAGCGCAACCTGTCCAAGCAGCGCTACAAAGGGCTGGGCGAGATGAACCCGGAGCAGCTTTGGGAAACGACCATGGATCCCGGCACGCGCCGCCTGCTCAAGGTGCAGATCGACGATGCTATCGCCGCCGACGAGATCTTCATCACCCTCATGGGCGACAACGTCGAACCGCGCCGCATCTTCATCGAGACCAACGCGCTGAACGCGCGCAACATCGACGTCTGACGCTGCCGCGTACCTGCAATCGTCATCCGGAGACGAAATGAAACGACCCGCCCTCGCCGCCGCCCTCGTCCTCGCCTGCCTGTCGGCGCAGGCCGCCGCGGACGCGCTCGCCCAGAGCGCAAGCGCGCGCATCATCGGCAAATGGACCTGGACGCGGCCCGACACCAAGTGTGTCGAGACCCAGGAGTATCGCGCCGACGGCACCCTGAGCGTGACGAGCGGCGCGGAAAAGAGCAGCAACACGTACGTGCTGGCGCCCGAGGCGACCGCCAACGGCTTCCACAAGCTCACCGTCAAGATCGTCAAGGATTCCGGCGGCAAGGACTGCTTCGACATCGACAAGGACCACACCGGCGCCACCGTCACCCATTACGTCATGATCCATCCCAGCGGCGACAAGCTCATGCTGTGCCACGAGGACTCCAAGGATCACTGCATCGGTCCGTACCAGCGCGACAAGCAATAGCCCGCATCGGCGGCGTGCAGAGCAAGCGCTCACCACCACGCCGCGGCTCATGACGTCATGACTCCCGCCGCGCTGCCGACCGCATCGGGGGATTCATGAACCCGGAACGACAAGCGCGGGCAGAGATCGACCGCCTGCTCGCCGCCGCCGGCTGGGATGTTCAGGATTTCAAGGCTGCCGACATCCACGCCGCCCGCGGCGTGGCCATTCGCGAGTTCGTGCTCGATGCCGGCCAGGGCTTCGCCGACTACCTGCTTTACATCGACGGCAAGGACGCCGGCGTGGTCGAAGCGAAGAAAGCCGGCGCCACGCTCACCGGCGTGGAGATCCAGTCCGCCCGCTACGCGCAGGGCCTGCCGGTCACCCTACCCGCTTGGCGCCGCCCCCTGCCCTTCCTCTACGAATCCACCGGCGCCGAGACTCACTTCACCAACGGCCTCGACCCGGAGCCGCGCGCAAGAAACGTCTTCTCCTTCCACCGGCCGGAGACGCTGGCCGAATGGCTGGCCGAGCTGCCGCAGGCCACGGTGCTCTCCACCGGCGACCCCTCGGCCGGCGCCGCCAACGCAGCCAATTTCGCACCGGCCACCTTCCTCACCCGCGTCCGTCACATGCCGCTGCTCGCGACGGAGTGGTCCGACTTCAAGCTCTGGCCCGCTCAGATCACCGCCATCCGCAATCTGGAAGCCAGTCTCGCGCAGAACAAGCCGCGCGCGCTGATCCAGATGGCCACGGGTTCCGGCAAGACCTTCACCGCCATCGGCTTCATCTACCGGTTGATCAAGTTTGCCGGCGCGCGGCGCGTGCTGTTCCTGGTGGACCGCGGCAACCTGGGCCGGCAGACCAAGAAGGAGTTCGACCAGTACGTCTCGCCTGTCAACAACTACAAGTTCGGCGAGGAGTACATCGTCCAGCACCTCACCAGCAACAACCTCGACAAGACGGCGCGCGTGTGCATCAGCACCATCCAGCGCATGTTCTCGATGCTCAAGGGCCGTGAGCTGCCCGAAGAGGCGGACGAGGAATCCACCGAGCGCGTGGAAAGCCTGTTCAAGGAACCGGAGCCCATCGACTACAACCCCGCCTTCCCGATCGAGACCTTCGACATCATCGTCACCGACGAAGCGCACCGGTCCATCTACAACCTGTGGCGGCAGGTGCTGGAGTATTTCGACGCCACCCTGATCGGTTTGACCGCCACGCCCAACAAGCAGACCTTCGGCTTCTTCAACCAGAACCTGGTGATGGAGTACGGCCACGAGCAGGCCGTGGCCGACGGCGTGAATGTGAACTACGACGTCTACCGGTTCGTCACCAGGGTCACTATGGCAGGCAGCAAGGTCGAGGCCGGCTACTACGTGGACCTGCGCGACAAGCTCACCCGCAAGCTGAGCTGGGAGCAGTTGGACGACGACTTCCCCTACAACCCCGACCAGCTCGACCGCGACGTGGTGGCCGTCGATCAGATCCGCACGATCATCCGAACGTTCCGCGACAAGCTGTTTACCGAGATCTTCCCCGGCCGCACCGAGGTGCCCAAGACGCTGATCTTCGCCAAGGACGACAGCCACGCCGAAGACATCGTGAACATCGTGCGCGATGAGTTCGGCAAGGGCAACGAGTTCGCGCAGAAGATCACCTACCGCACCACGGGCGAGACGCCCGAGCGCCTGATCGCCGCCTTCCGCAACAGCTACCATCCGCGCATCGCCGTCACCGTGGACATGATCGCCACCGGGACCGACATCAAGCCGCTGGAGATCGTCATATTCATGCGCGCGGTGAAGAGCCGCACCTTCTTCGAGCAGATGAAAGGCCGCGGCGTGCGCATCATCAACCCGGCCGACCTGCAGAGCGTCACCCCCGACGCCAGGGCCAAGGATCACTTCGTCATCGTCAACGCGGTGGGCGTGTGCCACCAGGACATGACCGACTCCCGTCCCATGGACCAGAAGAAGTCCGTGCCGTTCGAGAAATTGCTGCAGGCGATCGCGCTGGGCAACACCGAGCCCGAGGTGCTGTCCAGCGTGGCCGCGCGGCTCGCCCGCCTGGAGAAGGAACTGCCCGGCGATGCGCAGGCCCGCATCGCCCAAGCCGCCGGCGGCCTTTCGCTCAAGAACCTGGCACGCGGCCTCGTCGATGCGATCGCGCCCGATTTGCCGCGCGGGCAGGCCGCAGATGCCGCGCAGGCCGCGATCAAACCCTTCTCCAACCCGGCGCTGCGCGAACTGATCGTCACCCTCAAGCGCCAGAACGAGCAGGTGATCGACACCGTGACGCAGGACCAGTTGCTCGAAGCCGGCTTCTCCGAGGCCGCCCGCGAGCGTGCGGTCCAGATCGTCGGTACCTTCGAGCGGTTCATCCAGCAGCACAAGGACGAGATCACCGCGCTGCAGATCCTCTACAACCGGCCGACCAAGGCGCCGCTGACCTTTGAAGACCTCAAGTCACTGGCCGACGCGCTGCACGCCCCTCCGTACCTGATCAGCGAATCCGTGCTCTGGCAGGCCTACGCCGCGCTGGACAAGACGAAGGGCGAGGGGAAAGTGAGGGGCGCGAACACCCGGCACATCCTGACCGACCTCGTTTCACTGGTGCGGTACGCCATGCACCAGGAGAACGAACTGGTGCCCTACCCCGAGAAGGTCATGACCAACTTCCGCGCCTGGATGGCGCAGCAGCAGGCAGGGGAACAGGGCTTCACCGACGAACAGCGCTGGTTGCTGGAAAAGATGGCCGAGCACATCGCCGGCAACCTCGGCATCGAGGCCGAGGACTTCGGCTACGCGCCGTTCGACCAGCGCGGCGGGCTGGGCAGGGTGCATCAGCTCTTCGGACCTGCCTTGCCCAAGGTGATCGAAGAACTCAACGCCGCCCTGGTGGCATAATCGGCATCCGTCATGGCCAGCGTCCTCGCCCCCCATCTCGCCGAAATTCCGGAACTGTGCCGCCGCTACGGCGTGGCACGGCTGGAGCTGTTCGGTTCGGCGGCCACCGATGCCTTCGATCCGGAATGCAGCGATATCGACTTCCTGATCGAGTTCGACGAGGATCCGACCGATCTGTTCAGACGCTACTTCGGTTTCAAGGAAGCGTTGGAGGCTCTTTTCGGCCGCGGCGTCAACCTCGTGATGATCGGCGCGATGCGCAACCCGTATTTCATCGAATCGGTAAACAAGACGCGCCGGCTCATCTATGAAGCCCAGGACGCTGAAGCTGCTTGACGATATCCGCCAGGCGGCGGAGTTCATCCGGGACAGTGCCCGTGGCAAGTCGCTCGACGATTACCGCGAAGACCGCATGCTGCGCCATGCCGTCGAACGCTGTTTCGAGATCATTGGCGAAGCAATCAACCGCCTTTCCCGTGAGGATCCGGCCACGGCCGGCAGGATCACCGACTACCGCGCGGTCATTGCGTTCCGGAACGTGCTGATCCACGGCTATGACCTCGTCGATCACGATCTCGTTTGGAACGCGATCATGCAGGAGATTCCCGCTCTCCTCGCGGACGTTGCGGCCTTGACCGCAGCGGATGAATAGGCCTGCCGGGGGCGCAAGGGGTCGTTTCGCGCGACTGGCCTCGATCGAGCGGCGCGGCAGGCTGGGCGATGTGCATCAGCTCTTCGGCGCGCACTTCCCCGCCGTCCTCGCGTCGCTCAACGAGGCCCTCGCGGCATAAAATCCGGCATGGAGGCCACCATGACAAGCGTCATCGAGCAGCACCGCGAAGAAGTTGCCGCCCTCTGCCGCCGCGCCGGCGCACGTCGGCTCGACGTCTTCGGCTCGGCGATTCGCGATGATTTCGACCCGGCCACCAGCGATCTTGATTTCCTGGTGGAGTTCGATGAGCTGCCGCCGAAGGCCTACGCCGACGCCTACTTCACCCTGAAGGAAAGCCTCGAACGGCTCTTCGGGCGGCCGGTGGACCTCGTCACCGAGGCCAGCGTCGAAAACCCCTATTTTCGCGAGCGGATCAACGCAGAGCGCCGGCCGGTCTATGCACGCTGACGCCCGCAAGCTGCTGTGGGACGCAATGCAGGCGGCGGAACGCGTCGCACGCTTCACGCGCGGCAAGACTTTCGACGACTATTTGGCAGACGAACTGTTGCGTTCGGGCGTGGAGCGCCAGCATCATCGGCGAGACGCTCAGCCAGCTTCGCCGCATCGACCCCGCGATCGCCGGCTCGATTGCCGAATTGGCACGGGTCGTAGGCCTCCGAAACGTCCTGATCCATGCCTACGCCAACGTCGATAGCCGCATCGTCTGGGGCATCATCGAAGCCGACCTCGATGCCCTGCGTGCATCCCTCGGAGCCTTGCTTGCTCGACCGTGACAGGCGGTGCCGCGTGAGGGCGCTCACCCTGCACACCTGCGAGTGCAAGGCGGTTCATATGCGCTACGCGATGCACCAGGAGAACGAGCTGGTGCCCTACCCCGAGAAGGTCATGGCCAACTTCAAGGCCTGGCTCGCGCAGCAGCAAACATCCCCCTCTCCCCTCGCGGGAGAGGGCCAGGGAGAGGGGGCAAGCCGCTTCACCAACGAGCAGCGCTGGTGGCTGGAGAAGATGGCCGAGGACATCGCCAGCAACCTCGGCATCGAGGCCGAGGACTTCGGCTACGCGCCGTTCGATCAGCGCGGTGGGCTGGGCCGGGTGCATCAGCTTTTTGGGGCGGAGTTGCCGAGGGCAATTGATGCGTTGAATCGGGAGTTGGTGGCGTGATGCGTGGCGCGCGCCTCGGCGACGTTGTCGTCTCGATGAAGAACGGACTCTACAAGCCCGCGTCCGAGTATGCGGACGACGGCACGCCGTGCCTGCGGATGTACAACATCGACGCCGGCTCGATCGTTTGGCGTGACATCAAGCGGATGCGCGTGTCCGCCGCAGAGCTTGAGGAGTACGGACTTCTGGAAGGCGACCTTCTGGTGAATCGCGTCAACAGCCGCGAGCTTGTAGGCAAGGCCGCCTTCATTCCGCCGTCGCTCGAGCCGAGCGTCTTCGAGAGCAAGAACATCCGGGTGCGGTTGGACCCGTCGACGGCCCTCCCGAAGTTCATCAACTACCAGCTGCTCGCGGGAAGCCGACGCCACTTTGCGGGCAATGCGCAGCAGGTCGTCGGCATGGCCTCGATCAGCCAGAAGCAACTGGGTGACTTCCCGATCGTGCTGGCTGACCTCGACGAGCAGCGCCGCGTCGTCGCCGAACTCGAAAAGCAGTTCTCCCGCCTCGACGAAGCCGTCGCCAACCTCAAGCGCGTCAAGGCCAGCCTCAAGCGCTACAGGGCGGCCGTCCTCAAAGCCGTTGTCGAGGGTCGCCTTGTCCCGACCGAAGCCGAACTCGCCCACCGCGATGGCCGCGGCTATGAGACCGGCGAGCAACTTCTGAAACGCATTTTGCAGACCCGTCGCGATGGGTGGAAAGGCAAGGGTAAGTACAAAGAACCGGCCGCAGCAGACACCGCCGGCTTGGAGGAGCTACCCAACGGCTGGGTGTGGTCCAGTGTCGACCAGCTGCTTGCCCACGTTACGGACGGTGACCACCAACCCCCGCCCCAAACTGCGTCTGGCGTTTCATTCCTCGTGATCGGCGACGTCCGGTCAGGCGAGCTCGACTTCTCGGATACGCGATTTGTCAGCGAGGAGTACTACAGGTCTCTTGACCCCGCACGGCGCCCAAAAGAGGGAGACCTCCTTTACACGCTCGTAGGTAGCTATGGCATTCCCGTGCGCGTGGGAACAAACGAGCGGTTTTGCGTGCAACGCCATATGGCCATCTTGCGGCCGCACTCGCTGTCGCCGATGCAGTACTTAGCCGTGGCAATGTCTTGCGAGGTTGTGTTCCGCCAAGCTACCGATGCGGCGACGGGAACGGCCCAATTGACCGTTCCTCTCGCTGGCCTGCGACGTATTGCAGTGCCGCTGCCTCCGCTTACCGAGCAGCACCGCATCGTCGCCGAAGTCGACCGGCGCCTCTCCATCGTCCGCGAAATCGAGGCCGATGTTGAGGCGAACCTGAAGCGCGCGCAGGCGCTGCGGCGGGCGGTGCTGGCACGGGCCTTCGGGACATGAGACATTCCTACCTACAGCATTGAGGGCACGACCATGGCAAGCGAACAGACCATAGAACTCGCCACGTTACGGTTCGACGGCGCGCGATTCGCACGCCACTCGCTGGACGTCGAGTGCACGCAGGAGCTGTTGGCGTACCGCACACTCGTCCTCGAGTGCGCCAAGGAACTGTGGCGTCGCAACCACCCGGATCGCGTTTACCTTCCGAGGCGCTTCGAGGACGGATTCCGTCTGGAGTTCGATCGCGTCGTGCCGGGCTCTGCGGCCTTGCCGCTGCGCCGTGTTCGCGACACTGCCCAGGGGGAGTTGGACTTCGAAGACGAGTTCGACGAGGCCGCCGCGCTGATCGACGCGGCCATTACGGCTGCCGGGCGGGACGATCTGCTCCCCGATGCTCTGCCGGCCAACGTCGTCCCGCTCTTCGGCAGGTTCGGGACAACGCTGCGACCCGACGAGACGCTGTTCGTGAGATCGCGCAGGAGCCCTGCCGAGTCCGAGTACAACGCGCTCGCGCGCCAACGCCTTGCGGAGTGGGTTGGGCCGACATTCGAGGACGCGGTCGATCTGGTCGGCGAGGTGCGGATGGCCAACGTCGGCCCAGGGGCGTTCAAGCTGCAACTGCCGGAGGGCGGGCCGCTGATCGATGGGCGATTCGATGGCGCGCATGAAGCGGTCGTGCTCGAAGCACTCAAGAACCACCGGAGCGCCTTGCTCCGGGTGGTGGGCATCGCGGAGTTCTCGACCCGAGACCGGCAGATGCGCCGCATGGTTCGCGTCAACAAGGTCGAGGTGTCGCCGAAGGCACCGCTCGCCTACGACGAGACGGCGCTGCCGATCTGGGAAGAGCTGGCGGCGATCGGGAACAGCGCGCCGCCGGGCACGTGGCAAGCCGTGCCCGACGATCTCTCGACCCGGATCGACGAGGTGGTCTACGGCACGGACGACGGCCGCAAGTGAAGGTCGTGTTCGCCGATACCGGCTACTGGGAGGCCGTACTCAATCCGAACGACAGGCTCCACGACCGGGCGCGTGCTGCGTCCGTGGCGCTGGGCAAGGTCAGGATGGTGACGACGGAGATGGTCTTGTCGGAACTGTTGGCCGCGCTCTCGAAACTGCCGGTGCGCCCCTTTGCCGTCTCCGGTGTGGACCGGATCCGGGCCAATCCCAACGTGGAGGTCGTGCCGCAGACGTCGCTGCAGTTCGCCCATGCCTACGATCTGTACCGCCGCAGGATGGATAAGGAATGGAGCCTCACGGACTGTGCGTCGTTCGAGGTCATGCAGTCGCGCGGGATCACCGAGGCTCTGGCGCACGACCAGCACTTCGAGCAGGCCGGGTTCAAGGCGCTGCTTCGCGGCGAATGACCGGCGCGTTGCTTCGGCGTGCGAATGCAAGAGGCGGCGCGTTCGCGGCGCTGCGACGGGCGGCGCGCGATCATCAATGGGCAAACAATGCGTCAAGGTGCGCCAGCGCCTCCGCCCTTGGCTACGTGCTTGATTGTCAAAGGAATTTCCTTTGATTCCCGAGCGCGACACGCGCCGGTTCAATCAAAGCAGCGATCAATTGGAGCGGAATGGGAGTGCCATTGACCTCCCATTCCCTTCCCTCGGCCTGACCCGTTGAACACCGCCACCCTCGTCCAGAAGCTCTGGAACTACTGCAACGTCCTGCGCGACGACCGGATGAGCTATGGCGACTACGTTGAGCAGCTCACCTACCTGCTGTTCCTCAAGATGGCGGACGAGCGCAGCCGCCCGCCGTACCACCAGCCCAGCCCCATCCCCGCGCCCTACGCCTGGCCCGCGCTGCTCGCCAAGGACGGCGATGCGCTGTTCGACCACTATCGCCACACGCTGGAAGAGCTGGGCAAGCAGCCGGGCACGCTGGCGCTGATCTTCGGCAAGGCGCAGAACAAGTTCCAGAACCCGGCCAAGCTGCGGCGCGTGATCGTCGATCTGATCGACGCCGAGGACTGGTCTTCGATGGGCGCCGACGTGAAGGGCGACGCCTACGAGGGCCTGCTGGAGAAGAACGCGCAGGACACCAAGTCCGGCGCCGGCCAGTACTTCACGCCGCGCGCGCTGATCCAGGCGATGGTGGACTGCATCGCCCTGCGCCCCGGCGAGACGGTGTGCGACCCGGCCTGCGGCACCGGCGGCTTTCTCTTCACCGCACACAACTACATCACCCAGCACTACCCCAACCTCACCCGCGACGAGAAGCGCCACCTCAAGGAAGGCGCCTTCCGCGGCTGGGAGCTGGTGCAGGCCACCGCGCGCGTGTGCGCGATGAACCTGATGCTGCACGGCATCGGCTCGGAGAAGAGCGTGCCCGTCAAGGTGGCCGACGCGCTGGCGGCCGACCCCGGCGAGCGCTTCGAGGTGGTGCTCGCCAATCCGCCCTTCGGCAAGAAGAGCAGCACGATGATCATCGGCGAGGACGGCAAGACCTCCACCGAGAAAGACATCGTCGAGCGCGACGACTTCTGGGCCACCACCAGCAACAAGCAGCTCAACTTCGTGCAGCACATCAAGACGCTGTTGAAACCCCACGGCCGCGCCGCGGTGGTGGTGCCCCGCAGTTACGTAAACGAGCGTGCTGTTCGAAGGCGGCGCCGGCGAGACCGTCCGCCGCAAGCTGATGCACGAGTGCGACGTGCACACCCTGCTGCGCCTGCCCACCGGCCTGTTCTACGCGCAGGGCGTGAAGGCCAACGTGATCTTCTTCGACAAGAAGCCGGCCAGCGAGACGCCGTGGACCAGGAAGCTCTGGATCTACGATCTGCGCACCAACAAGCACTTCACACTGAAGACCAGCCCGCTCAGGCGCGAAGACCTGGACGAGTTCGTGCAGCTTTACAACCCTGCCAATCGGCATGACCGCAAGGCCACATGGTCGGCCGAAGCGCCGGACGGCCGCTGGCGTGCCTACGAGTACGACGAGCTGGTGGCGCGCGACAAGGCGAGCCTGGACATCTTCTGGCTCAAGGACGAGTCGCTGGCCGATTCCGACAACCTGCCGCCGCCGGAAGTCATCGCTCAGGAGATCGTTGACGACCTGGAGGCGGCGCTGGAGCAGTTCCGGTTGATCGCGGGGGATCTCAACGGAAGCAACGGTCGGCCGGATGCCTGATGCCGGGAGTTTGTTTGGCGCGGAAGCCAATTGGGGAAGGAGATGAAGACGAACCACGTCCTGATCGACTTCGAGAACGTGCAGGTGAAGTCGCTTGCCCTGCTGGCTGCAGACCACTTCCGGGTGCATCTGTTTCTCGGCCCGAACCACACCAGGTTGCCGACCGATCTGGCGATCGCGATGCACGAATTCGGCGAGCGCGCGAATTACGTCAGGCTGGAAACGCCCGGGCCGAACGCGCTGGACTTCCACATCGCCTATTACCTCGGGCAACTGGCCGCGGCCGATCCGGCGGGCTTCTATCACGTCATCTCGAAGGACACCGGCTTCGATCCCCTCATCCAGCATCTCAAGACGAGAAAGATCTTCGCCGCGAGGTCGGAGTCGATCCAGGACATGCCGTGCTTCCGGCCGGCGGGCCCTGCACAGGAAGCGGTGCAGCCGCCCCCGCCGGCCCCAGAGGCGGCGGGGGCCAACGGTTTGGAGGGCCTGGTGAAGCTCGCGGTTGACGACCTGATCAAGCGCAAGGCGGCCAAGCCGCGGAAGGTGGCGACGCTGCGCAGCACGGTCCGGGCCCGACTCGGCAAGGAGGCCGAGGGCAGCCTCGATGCGGTGATCGCGGCCCTGGTCGGCGCCGGCTACGTGGTGGTCGACGGGGACAAGGTCGGCTACCGCCTGCCGGCGCGCTAGCGGGCGGCTGCGGCAGCGCGCGCCGGAGGCCGGAGTGATCGGACGGCGCCTTCCGCGGCGCCTCACGGCACCGGGCAGGGCACGGCGCCCCAGATGTCGCGGGCGTTCTCGGCGATGGTGCGGTCGCTGGAGAACTTGCCGGAACTCGCCATCCGTGCCCACGCCTCCGGCTGCAGGTAAAGTTTCCCCAGCCGCGCCTGTGGGTCTCGGCGGATGCGCCCTTCGGCCCGCTCGGCCCCGGCGGGCGGAACGGCGACCCGACCGGGTTGCGCGCGTTCGTGTAACGTCACGCACCATGAACCTGAACAGCGATTTCGACAGCAGGGTCGTGCTCTTCGCGCGCGACGCCGTCTGGTTGGCTTCGCCGCACCCCGGCGTCGAGCGACGCATGCTCGACAGGGTGGGCGGCGAGGTCGCACGGGCCACCAGCATCGTGCGCTACGCCGCCGATTCGCGCTTCGACCGGCACGCGCATGGCGGGGGCGAGGAGATCCTGGTGCTCGAAGGCGTGTTCAGCGACGAGCATGGCGACTACCCGGCGGGCTCGTACCTGCGCAATCCGCCCGGAAGCGCCCATGCCCCGTTCTCGCAGCGCGGCTGCACGATCTTCGTCAAGCTCTGGCAGTTCGCGGGCGATGACCTCGAACCGGTGCGCATCGACACCACCCGCGCAGCGTGGTTGCCGGGCCTGGTGCCGGGCCTGTCGGTCCTGCCGCTGCACGAGCACGATGGCGTGAGCACGGCGCTGGTCCGATGGGCACCCGACACCCGCTTCGCGGAGCACACCCACCCGGGCGGCGAGGAGATCATCGTCCTCGAGGGCCTGTTCCGCGACGAACTGGGCGAGTACCCCGCCGGGACGTGGCTGCGCAATCCGCGCTGGAGCCGGCATGCCCCCTTCACCGGCGCCGAAGGGGCGCTGATCTATGTCAAGGTCGGCGGCCTCGCGGCGCCCTTCCTCGTCCCCGGCGTCCGGCCGTCCGAGTGACGCCTCTGTCGCGGCCTTGACCTGACCGGGCTCGGAGCGCGCGCCGCGCGGATGCGCCTCAAACCTGGGGACAGGGCCAACTCTGCTCCGGGCGCATCACGATCCGGTCTAGGGCGGACGTGGCGACGGTGGCGGCTACAGACCGACGCCGACATTCCGCGCAACCGGTTCTCGACGGCGGGATTGCAGACCGGGTCGGTGTTCAAGATCCCGATGTCCGTATCTTGCGGGCCGCCTCGGTTTCGTGCGAATTGAATTCCGTGTAAAAAAGCGAATCCGACCATGGGCACGGACGGGCCCATACCGGGCATGAACGGCGGTGGCGCAAGGAAGAGCGGGGCGACGGACCCGGACAGCGCCGCCATGGCGGTTGATTGCGGGGGATACCATCGGACGGGACGAGGGTAGGACGATGAGCGACGTCTTCTTGAGTTATGCCGATGAAGATCGGATTCGTGTCGAGCCGGTGGCGCAGGCGTTCGAGACGAGCGGCCTGCGGGTGTTCTGGGACCGCTCGATCGCGCCGGGGCAGACTTGGCGGACCACGCTTCAGGCGGAAATAGAAGCTTGCGGGTGCGTGCTGGTGATCTGGTCGCGGACGTCGGTACGTTCGCGCTGGGTGCAGGAGGAGGCGGACTGGGGGCAGCGCACGGGCAAGCTGCTGTGCGCCCTGATCGATGACGTCTCGCCGCCCCTGGGGTTCGGCGGGGTGCAGGCGGTCGATCTGCGCACGTGGGACGGAGCCTCCCATTCGCCTGCCTTCGCCGTGCTCCTGGGTGGGGTCAGGAAGCTGATCAGCCGCGCGCCGGCGATCCCGGAAAAGCGCGGGCAGGCGGCCATGCAGTTGGTGTTCGAGCAGGTGCGGTCGCAGGGATTTGCGCAGGTTCCCGGCCCCCCGGGGCTGGCCTTCGTGCTGCACAAGTCCAAGATGGGCGGACTAACCCCATGTGTGGTCGGCGTGGTCGAGGTCGCCCCGGATGCCGATGCCATCGACACGGCGCGTCGCAGCCACGCGTTCTTCGAAGACTGGGCCCGGCGCGCGTACGGGAAGAACTGCCAGGCATACCTGATCTTCGTCGTACGCGATCCCGGGGCCGCGTTCGTCGACGCCGTGCTTGCACTCGGCCCGCGCGTGTTCGGCGGCGGATTCGCCACGCCCTATGTCTTCGATGCCGCCGAACGCAAGTACCGCTATTTCCAGGAGATGATCGGCACGGTGACGGCGGAGCGCGTCAAGCTGTGAGCGCCCGCAGCGACGGACGGTCACCGCGCGCCCGAGGCCAGGGCCACGCGAGGCCGGGCCGTCGAGCGAGTCCGAAACCTCAAGCCTGGGCTTTCCCCTTCTGCTGCCGGCTCCCGGAATTCCGCGCCTGCTTCGCGGGTAGCGAACGCGCGTAGCCGAACGCCTCGGCGACGAGCTGCGCGACCTCCTCGGGCGGGCGCTGCGCCGCGCCCGGCAGGGCGACGTACTCGTGCATGGTGCGGCCCATCGCGGTGAAGGGGCCGGCGCCGAAGCGTTCGCGGGCTCGCGCGCGGCCGGCCTCGTCCAGGCGCAGGATCAGGTTCTGCTCGTGCACGCCGGCGAACATGTTGCCGTTCACGAACGCACATGGGCAGCCGAACATCTTGCGGCGCTCCACCGTCGGCTCTGGCGGCAGGCTGGCGTCGAAGCGCTCCACCAGCGCCGGGGCGGGCTTCTCCCAGGCCACGATCAGATGTCCCCGCGCATGATGCCGACCGGCGCGCCGGTCGGGTCGAGCAGGAAGGCGAAGCGGCCGACGTTCGGGATGTCGGTCGGCGGCACGCAGACCTGCGCGCCGAGGCCGCCCGCCTTTTCCGCAGCGGCATCGCAGTCGGCCACGCGGATGTAGGGCGTCCATGCGGGCGGCATGCCCGGCTGGGGGTTCTTCATCAGCCCGGCCCGCTGCACGTCGTCCTTGGCCAGGATGGTGTAGATGCCCTGCGGGCCCATGTCCATCTCCTGGCGGGCGTAGCCGAACACGTTCTGATAGAAGGCGGCCGCAGCCTGGTCGTCGGTGGTGGTCAGTTCGTTCCAGTACCAGTCGCCCATGGCGATCGGGCGGCGGTCCTCGCGGTCGCCCTGCGCGTCCTTCCAGACCGAGAACACGGCCCCCTGCGGGTCGGCGATCGTGGCGGCGCGGCCCATGGGCGCGAACTCGGTGGGCGGCATCAGGATCTTGCCGCCTGCCTGCTGCGCCGCCGCCGCGGCCGCGTCGACGTCGGCGACCGACAGATAGCCCATCCACTGGGCGGGCATGCCGGGCATCGCCGTGCGGAAGCCGCCGATGCCATCGGCGCCATTCATGATCATGTGGTACCGGCCGTCGCCGATCGGCACCGGGTCGGACTTCCAGCCGAGCAGTTCGCCGTAGAAGCGGCGCGCCGCTTCGATGTCGCGGGACAGGTGCTCGAACCAGACGAACTTTCCGTGGAAATACGGCATTTCTGTCTCCTTGTCGGTCGCGGGGTCGGGGTGCGGGGCGGCGGCCCGACGCATGCTGCAAATGTAGCCCAGCGGGGCGAACAATCAAGGGCCGCAGCGTGCGCCCGGCGATCCCGCAGCCCGCCTGGCGTGGGCTACCATCTGCTGTCTGGCACGCGGCGCGGAGCAGACGTATGGGATCGGCAGGGACAACCCCCAGGACGAAGTACCCGAGTCGGCGCAGCTTCCTGCGGGGTGCTGCGTGCTGGCCAACAACCACGTCCTGGACTGGGGCTACGGCGGGCTGGCGCAGACGCTGGCGTCATTGCGCGGCGCCGGCATGCGTACCGCGGGAGCCGGGGCGAATGTGTCGCAGGCTGGGGCGCCGGCGACGCTCGACCTGGGCGCGAAAGGGCGGGTGCTGGTGTTCGCCGTGGGCACCGAGAGCAGCGGCATACCGCGGGAATGGGCGGCGACGCCGCAGGGTCCCGGTGTGGCGCTGCTGCCGGATCTTTCGGAGCGTGCGCTGACGGCGTTGGCCGGCCGGATCGCGGCGCTGCGCCGCCCCGGGGATCTGGTGGTCGCCTCGATCCACTGGGGCTCGAACTGGGGCTACGCCATCCCGCAGGAGCATCAGCGCTTCGCCCGCGGCCTGGTGGCGGACGCTGGCGTCGACGTGGTGCACGGTCACTCGTCGCACCATCCGATCGCACTGGAAGTGTTCCGCGAACGGCTGATCCTCTACGGCTGCGGCGACCTGATCAACGACTACGAGGGCATCGAGGGCCGCGAGCTATACCGCAGCGAACTGGCGCTGATGTACTTCCCCGTCCTGGAGGCCGGCTTCGGACGGCTGCTGCGGCTCGCCATGGCGCCGATGAGGCGGCGGCGCTTCCGGTTGAACCGGCCCGCTGCGGAAGAGGCGCAATGGCTGGCCGGCACAGTGGACCGGGAGGCCGGGCGCTTCGGCGCCGGGGCGCGGGTCGGGGCGAACGGCTGGATCGAACTGGTGTGGCCGGGCCGGCCGGCCTGAGGGGCGCCCGGTACCGAACTGTGCGGCAAGATTCGCTCAACGGACTGCACCGGGCACCACCCGAACGACCTCTTCGGCCAACGAAAGGCGGCGCTTGACGAGAGGTGGGGATGCCACAATACTGAACCGGACTGGGCCGCACTCTCACTCTTTATGCACGGCTGGTAGATCGAGGGAAAGCGGACAGCCGGTCGCCGGGCATGGTCGAGACTGCCGCTCCAGGGAGATCGTGGAAGTCTCATCTCCCGGCCGGTGATGGACGAGGTGAAGAAGCGCATCGCCGGCGCGGACCTGGTCATCGTGGACTTCACCGGCAGGAATACCGACGTCTCTTACGAGGCCGGGCTGGCGGACGCGCGGCAGAAGGACTGGATCGTGCTCGCTCAGGCATCCGAGGACATGACTTTCGACGTGCGCCATATCGGAAGCTGGAGGCCACTCCGCCACCGCCTGCGACCGAAGCGCGGAACGAGGCCCCGGCGACGGCGACGGAACCTCCTGCGCCTGCCCTGTCCAAACCGGTGCCGGGCGGGCGATGCAAGCGCAAGCCGTGACCGCCGCCGCGGGAGAAATCGCGGAGGCGCAGGCAGCGCGCAGCGAGAAATCTGACCAGGAGCATTCCATGGAGAGACCCTGCCGATGAGTGCCGCGACGCGGGCGGTGACAACCGTCCTGATCATGGGGGGCGTTGCCGCCGGCATTTACCACTATTGGCAGAGGGCTCAGGAATCGCCCGTGCCCCCGATGCCGCCGATGACAACGAATGTTCCGGCCGCGCCCGCGGAAAGCGGTGAACCGGCGATACGCCATCCCATTGCCGCGGACGCGACGCAACCCGCGGCCGCAGCCATCGCGCTTCCCGCGCTCGCGGATAGCGATCCGGAGATGGAGAGCGCATTGCGGCAACTGCTGGGAAACGAGTCGTGGCTGGCCCTCGTTCATCCCGACCGCATCATCCGCCGCATCGTGGCCACGGTGGACAACCTGCCGCGCAAGCAGGCGCCGGTGGGAGTGATGCCGGTCAAGCCGGTCGGGTCGGCGTTTGCCGCTCAGCGCGCCGGGAACGATCTCTCGATCGGCCCCGGCAATCCCAAGCGCTACGGCGCGTATGTGAGCTTATTGCAGGCGGTCGATGCCGGCAGCATGGTCGCCGTCTATCGCCGCTTCTATCCCCTTTTCCAGCAGGCCTACGTAGAACTCGGCTATCCGAAGGGTTATTTCAACGATCGTCTGGTCGAGGTGGTTGACCATCTGCTCGCTGCGCCCGAAATCGACGGCAGCATTGCCCTGGTGCAGCCGAGGGTTCTATACCAATTCGCCGACCCGGAACTCGAAGGGCGCTCGGCCGGCCACAAGATCCTGATGCGCATGGGCACGGAGAACGCGGCGAAAGCGAAGGCCAAGCTGCGCGAGATACGGAGCGAATTGACGCGAGGATAGGGGCGCTGTGGCAGCGCGTCGCAAACCGGCTGCGAGAGTTGGCTGCGCTGCGGTGGCAACGGTCATCGCCGAGGCGATGACCCGCGGTCCGGGAGCGTCACCCAACCCCTCACACGGATATTGGATCGGCAGGACTGGCGCCCTGCCGGTCGCGCCAAAGCCAGGCGCTTGATGGCGAGGAAATCTGGCGCGCCCGGCGCGAATCGAACGCGCGACGGCTTCGGAGGGCGGGCCATCTAGAACATTAGATATGTTCTATTGTCTAGTCAGAAGGCTTAAAATGGCCTCCCTCCCTGATTTTCCTTAGGTTCTGCATGCCACCGCCTCGAGCTTCATCGCCAACCGCAAACGAAAAGAACCGCCCTACCCCGTCCGGAGCTGCCAATTCCGCCGGGCGATTCGGTTGGTTCCCAGCGACCTTTGCCCTTCCCCCGACACGGAACTGGGCACTGCTAGGCCAAGAAATTCGCGCCGCAGGTGGCTTGCCGGACCTCTTGCTTCTTTCGGGCGCCACTTTCCTCCACCGCCACACCGCCCTCCTTGGGAATCTCGTTCAGCTGCTTAGCGATGCACGAAGCATTCAAATACTGGACAGTTGGAGCTATTCCAACCCCGCCGCGGAGTCGCTCCTCCGCGTCGGCCAGATCCTAGCACGGTCGCAGACGCTGCAAGACCTGCCAGCCCAACCGCCTGACAGGGGAGCATCGCGGATCCTTCGCGGCAGCCTGGACAACGCCTACGTCCTTGGAGCGCTCATCAATTACCTTCCGGGCAGGTCTCCTGGCGAGGACCACAGTCTGCATGTCCTCAAGCTATGGCTGCTGGCGCACGCGGTCGAGAGGGCCGGGCGCGGCGTGCTCCTCGACGCGCAGCTCAAAATCGCGTGCGACGCCCTGCGGCTTGCCAGCGAACGGGATGCGGTCCGCCTCGATTTTTTCGCCCTCTTGCAGCCGGGTGGCCGCTCCCTCGAATCCGTTAACCGTGCCATCCGCGCGCGTATCCATCGCGAGCGCGCTGCAAGCCGGCTGCCGCGCCGCCTGTGGAAGCTGTCCGAACTGGCGGCAGCACTCGAGCGTGTGGCCCGACACGAAGACAACCCGATCCCCTCTCGAGGGGACTGGTCAGCACTGGTTCCGGACCTGCAGTCCGCATGGTCGGTCACCACGGGTACGCCAGCGCCGGCGGACCGCGCTTTCGTGCCAAGCCCCGCCGACGAAGAAACGAACGAGACGCAACTATTCCCCGCGGATGAGGAGCGCGCGGGCGCGAGCAGCCTCGCGGGAGTCCCGCAGGAACCGGACCTGCCGCCCTCCCAGTCGGCGCGCCTGGCCAACGCCATTCTGTTGCAGTCCCGCGCGGGACTGCACCACCTTCCTTGGTCGGCGCTGCGTCCCAGCCCGCTCGAGATCGACGCTATCCGGAATTGGCTAGCGCCGGCGACCGAATCCGAAGACCCACAAGAAAGACTGGTTGCCGCATTGACCTGGGTCGCGTTGGCGACTGGTCGCTCGCTCCATCGCACCGTGGCCATCGGGATTTCCGCCACTGCAGGGCCAGACTGGACGTTTCATCGGCAGACGTTCGCACTGGTTCGCATCCCCGCCCGGCGAAAACCGGGTTGGCAACCCGCAACGGAGCGGGAACTGGCCTGGGTCACAACGCCCGCGCCGGTGTTCCGGTTGCAGCTGCTCGAGGCCGTGGCGGCGACATTCCGCGGTTGTCTTGCGATCAATCCGCACGCGAGCTCGTTCGGGGCGTTGTGGAACCAGGATTGGGGCCGGTCACCCGAGGCCGCCTTGCTCGATGTCCTCCAAAGAATTGCACCTCGTGTGACGCCCGGGCTCCTCGGCGAATCCTTTCCCCAGCAGGTCTTTCTCCAGACGGGCGACGCCGTGCTGGCGCGGCTGCTGTCATCCCACCCGCAGTCCGGACTGCCGGCCGCTGCCGCTTATCCGCGCTGGACGTGCGCGCAGGTTGCCCAGCACTTGCAGGGCTCGCCCGAATCCTTTGAGAGCACGTCCGGTTCGGCCAATTGTCTGGGCAGCCTTCTCGATACGGTTGACACGCTACTCGTTGCCGCAGTTGCGCAGGCCGGGGCACGGCTGGACGCGCTGGCCACCTCGTCGAGTCTGCGTGCGTTTCACAACGCGTTTGTCGCCTTTCACGTGGTCGCCCTATGGGCGGGAACCGGCGTGCGCCCGCTGCGCGACCCCTTCGAGTCGATCGGGCAATTCGATCCGGACGCCGGCTTCGTGTTCGTCGACGACAAGCACACGGCCGGCGCCCGCACCGGCCGCCTGGTTCCGCTCGTGGCCGCCGCGACGGAATTCCTGAGCACGGCCTATCCGGCGTATCTGCGCCAGATCGCCAGCCTGCTCGAGGCGCACGACCCTGCCCTGGCCGCGGAGATCCGTCTTCTCGCCGACGGCAGGCCGACCGGCCGCCTGCCGCACTTCTTTTTGCTGGGCGAAGCGCCCGGCTCAACGTGGCAAAGCGTCTCACCGGCGGCCATCGAGCGTCTCGGACTGTTTGACTGGCCGCTGCCACAGAACCTGTTCCGCCACCGGCTCGCAACACGGTTGCGCGAGCGGGGACTCGACCCGGAGATCATCGACGGGCTGTTCGGGCACGCCGAGGCGGGTACGGCAACCTACGGCGATGCATCTTTCCGGGTGTGGCACGCCGACATGAAGCTTGCACTTGCGGCCTTGGAGGAAGTCTTTCGCGAGCTCGGATTTGGGCGGCTTGGGCGCTGGCAGCCGCACGCCGGGCTGGTCCCCGATATCGCGGCCCACGCGCGGTCGGCCTCGGGGGCCCTGTTCGGGGCGAAGGCACGCGAAGAACGCCGCAAGGAGCGACGGCGGGCGCTCATCGGCGAAGCCGCGACGACCATCCGGGACTTCCTGGAGAAGAAGGAACGCGAGTTGCACGAACTCGACGCGAGCGCGGTAGACGAGCTTGCCCGCAAACTGCTGTTCAACGCCGCGGGCATGCCCGATCCAGGCGGGCCGCTGCGCTATGCGTTCCTGCTGCGCGCGCTCGAGCGCCTCTGGCGCAAGCATGGCCGGCGTGTGCGGATGAAGCGGCGCTATGTCTCCCTTGAGGCCGACCGAAGCCCCTTCTCCGCGGACGCGCCCGGAGCGACCGGCGCGCTAGTGCGCCTGCGTGAGCGGCTACTGCATCCCTTGCCGAATCCGAACGGCGGGCGCGAGCGCACCGCTGACCGCGCGACCCGAGCGGCGTTCGTGCTGTCCGTGGAATTGGGCATCGCGGATGCTCGACTGCTTAAGGACGTGCTGCTCAGGCGCAATATTCGTCTTGCGGCGCTGGGTGAGCAGTGCTGGCTGGAGCACGCCCCGAACCTGGACGCGGACGACCCGGACGCCGCAGTGCGTTGCTTCCCGCTGAACGACCGTGCCGCCCTGATTCTCGACGCTCTGCTCGACGCGAAGGGCTCGCAAGGCCTACTCGAAGAAACTGTCGCGCCCCGCTGGGCGGATCTGCTTGCCGTCCTGCAGGAAGGAGAATGGCTCGGGCCGCGGCCCACGCTGGGGGCGCTGGTTGCCGCGCTTTGCCGGGTTGTCGATCAGGCGAACGTGATATCCCGCCCCGGTGTGATCGCCGGGTATCTTGCGGGCCGCGTCGAGTCGTACGGATTGCGCTGGCGCGACCGCCTCAGACTGGCACGCGGGCGCCCGGCGGCGATCGCCCCTCGCGAACCCGAAGCGAACACCGGGCCCGATCTGCACGCAGGCGCCGCGAGTCTGCGCGCACCGGCCACCTTCGACGACGGGGTGATGCAGGAGCACGCCCGGTCTTTCTTTGCCGATTTGCGTGCAGAGCTCGCGAAGGAAATGCCACAGGGCTTGTCCGTTTCCCTGAGCGCTGAGCAGCGCCTCACCCTCAAGGGCCGCCTGGACGAGGTGATCGCGCGCAAAGGCAGTCGCGTCGGCCCCGCCGTGCGCGACCTTGGCCGCTGGATCTCCTGGCTGAGCGCCAACCGCCATGCCAAGACGCTGCTTGCGCCGAATTCCCTGCTGCGATACCTCAGCGCACTTTCGCCGGCCTTCGAGGATGTGGGCGCGACCCTGGACTTGGTCGCTCTGGACGAAGACGCGATCACCGAGTTCTATCAGTCGGTCATCGACGCCCGCGACTTGGCGGACGAAGAGTATGCCTATGCGGCGTTGCGCTGGTTCCACGACTGGCTGAAGCGCAGTGAACCGATCGAAGACCCCGACTGGAGCGAAATTCATGCCGCGTCCGGACCATCGGTCGCGCCTGCCTTCATTGTCGAGGAGGACTATCTACGGGCGGTGGGGGACCTGCTTGCCCGCAAGGACTCCGACCCCCGCGAGCGTCTCGGGCCGGCACTCCTCGTGATGTTGTGTCACCGGTTTGCCCTGCGCGGCGCCGACGCATACGGACTCGCCCGATCCGACTGTCTGGTTCTACGGGGACTTCGTGGTCATCGCCGTGCGCGAGCGCCCGTGGCGGCAGCTGAAGCGTTCGCCGGGGGCGCAACGCATCGTCCCACTGATATTCCGTCTGCAGCCCGAGGAGCATAGATTGCTCCGTGACTGGTTGGATCTGTTCGACCTTCAACCGGGCGCAGACTGTGACGCACCACTGTTCGGCATATTCGAGGAGGGTGGACCATCGAAGGAGCGGTTCCGGTGGTTGAAGACACTTGCCACGGCGGCGCTCAAGGCCGCGAGCGGAAACCCGCTTGCTTCGCTGCACGGACTTCGGCACGCAGCCGCAAACCGGGTTTGTCTGGCCCTGCACGGACTCACCGAGCTCAGTTATTGGAAACAGGCCTGCTCGGAAGACCCGCACGATAGGATCAGACTGACTTTGCTGGGCCGCCCCGGCCCGACGCGTCGCTCAACGTGGGCGGTGGGAGGATTTCTCGGACATTCCGGCACCACGACCATGCTGAGGAGCTACCTGCATTTCCTCGGCGACTGGGCCGGCCATCTGCTCGGCGCCGGCACAACGCCCGCCGTCCTTGGGCGTCTCAAGCGTGTTCACCGACTTGACGCATACCGCGACGCAGACCCAAGGCCGGCCGCGTTGACCATCGAGGTGCCGGCACCACGCCAGGCTACCTGCTCGCTGTTGCTACGTTTTCTGTGGATCCTCTCTCGGGGAAAACCCTGGACTGACGCGGTCCGCCTTCTAAACCTTGACCCGCGCGCGGGCGAGTCCATGTACAAGCTGATGGACGGCATCGGGCGCAAGGTGCGGGTCCATGTGAGCACTTCGGAGGATCCGCAGCTCGAACCGGGGGAAAAAGGGCGGAGGATCACAAAGGGAAGAGACGGAAAGTTCCATGCGAACCGCGCTGTGGGTTATCGAGACCTGCTTGAGCGATTGGAAGGCGAAACCTGGACCAGATTGATGGCGCTGGCGGGTGAAGCGGAGGAAAGAGCTCGGTTACCAAAGCCGTTGGAGGCGCCGTTTACCTTGACCACAATCCTAGACATGGTCGGGGAGGTTCGCCAGCTCCTCCTATGGGAGGAGAGACACTTTGCTCTTGTGCGTGGACTGATTGACTATTTCCAGCTTCGGGTCAGGTCAGTTCAGGGTCGTGTGGAACGCGCATAGCGGCGATGTGGACCTCGTCACTCTGGCCGCCCGATATTCATTGAGCCTGACCGACGTCGCCACGGAAGCTGCCGCTGGGCGGGCGTTGCAGCTTGACTCTGCCAGGGAGCCCCGATGGGGCGCATATATTCCCCGGCGGGCGGCGGTGATCTGGAACCGCGACGGCACGGCAGCCTTGAGAAACTCTCTCCAGTTTGTCATTTGTTTCGCGGTATTCACCATGTCGCTTGGACACGGGCAAGGCGCGACAACTTGACCAAGACGCACCAGCCCACAAATAGAATGAGCAGGTAGTCATCAGGACAATTGCCCCCGGTTTATCGATCATCCCCGTATTTCGCGCCGATACAGCGGGTTTACCCACTCCTTTGCCGCGGAAACGCGCCCATGATCTTGTATAGCATATGCCTAGATCAACTTCCGGAGCCCCCCGTGACCTGCATTCGAATCATCGCGACACGCAACTTGCCCGTGCGCGTCACAGGGGAGGAGATTGACGGCGAGCTGGATAACATACGCTGGACTGCTGGCAATGTTCTAACGTCAATCTTGGTGGTCTTGCTATCGCGTTTGTTCGGATGCAGCATCGCGGAGCTTCGCGCTGTGCCGTTCGAGTTGCGGGACCCGCTCAAGGGTGAGGTGAGCTGCGGCTTCAAACTTTATGCTCCTGATGATCGCGGCTGTCCTACCACCGACGACGAGGTCCTCGCAGCCTTGATTCGAACCTTTCTGCTACTTGTGCTCAACAAGCGTGACGACTCAGCCGACATTTTTCCAGAGGCCTGTTCACCAAGTGCAGACTACCAAGCAGAGATCAGGCAGGCGGCAGATGAGTGCGTCGCGCAATTTGGCGGAACGCGATTCTCACAACCGCTGTGGATCGAAATCGGGAGCACACTGTTGCGCGTCCAGGGGAACATCAAACAGAAACCGCAGGAGGACCTTCTCCCAATCGCACCCGTCGACATCATCGGACAGGTCGATGTGCTTGCTTGTGCAGACAGACGGGTGGAATTCCTCAGTGAGGACGGCAGGACAAGGACTGCGGCTTACTTCGGAGCACGAGCTGGAACGTTCAGACAACTCTACGAAAGACTCGGGGCGGGTGCCCTCTGGATTGTCAGACTTGTGCCCGACCCCATGCGACCGGACCAACTCATTTTCGACCGGTTTGTGTCCAAAGTTGAGCCAACCACCAGACTGTTGGCCTGAGCAGCTGGTGCCGCGAAATGAAGCCCTGCCGTCGAAGGCCATGACCGGGCGACCAAGTACATGATGATCACATGACGACACAGATACCCGATAGCCTGACTATTGCGGCATTATGTATCATCTGCACAATGACATTAGCGTAGCGCTCGCCTACACTCGCTCCTCCCTCATCCTGGATGGAGGAGATCATGGCGGAAACTCGGGTTGTCAGCGGCCTGGTAGAGAAACGGGCCGAGATGGCCGGGCCGATCGAGCATCACCGCAAGGAAATGGCGCGTCTGGTTGGCGACTTGGCGCACCTGGAGGCCACGCTCAAGCTGTTCGCGCCGGACCTGGACCTGCGCACCCTGCGGGCGAAGGAACGCCGGTGGCGCAATCCCCATTTCCGGCCAGGCGAAGTCCCCCGTTTCATCCTCGACACTTTGCGCCAAGCTGGCGGCGCGCTGACCAGCCGGGCCATGGCGGAGCGAGCGTTGTCGGTCAAGGGGTTGGAGACCACTTCGGAAACGCTGGCCGCCTTGCAGAAATCCCTGCTCATCGCCCTGAACACGCTGACGGCCAGAGGTACGTTGGCCGAAGGCGCGCGAGGGTGCGGCGCGGACCTGGGGTATTGTCTGACGGGACTATGCCGCCAGCAGCTCCGTCAGACGGTGGTTGCCCTGCCAGTATCCGCACCAGTTGCGGCTGGTCAGGCTACGGGCACATTTCTTCACGATGTCGCAAAAGATCCAGCCGTTGGACTGCCGGCGGGTGTCTTCTCGGTAGGCGGCCTCGTTGCCATCGTCAAGAAGCGCCTCAATCTCGACGCCTCGCTCTACGTTTTGCTACAGATCTTGTCGGCCACGCTTTTCGAGAAGATTCCCTTGCAGCAAGCCTTTCCGGGCAGGGACTCCAGTCCCGACAGCAGTGCCATCAACAACCAACTGAATCTGTTCGCGTTCTAACCGGACAGCAGTGATCTCGCAACTGCTCAGGAGAACCGCGACGGCATCCTGAAGTTGGGGTTGCTGACCGCAAGAGATCGGACCGGCATGGGTGCGGTTTATCTATCAGACCAGCGGCCGGATCACGGCGGCGACGTTTGGCAGGTTGATTGCTCTGGCCTGGCTCTGGCTCAGGATTGGACGGCTGACCAAGGTGAAGCGGAGCATGGCTGCTGGTGGGCGTCCTTTCCGGACATTTTGCCCTGCCGGCTGTTGCTTCTGCCGAACCAGCGACAATCTCGTCTTCACCATCATCACCCGGAACTCACCGTTCCGGGTGGCAACGGGAGAAAGGAACTCATGCGGTTCAACGAGGACCAACGAGAGGGTATTGCGAAGATCGCTGACAACCTGGCGACTGCTTCGATGGTGACTACCATTGTTGCCGGATTCATCGACAACAAAATCGGCTAGCCGACCATCACGACGCTGTGCGTGGTGTTCGTTGTGCTAGCATTCGTAGGGGTCATCATGCGAAAAAAGGGGGCCAAAATGGCAATTGAGTCGCTGCTTGCGCTGGGTTTCGCCACTGTGTTTCTGGTGGGACTGGCGTGGTACGCCTCCACCCATCGCGCGGAAGACAAGAAGGACCACCATCCGGGCAATCTGGCTGGCTAGTCCGAGATAGCATCACCTCAAACCCGCTCTGGTCAGAGCTATACCGAGAAAAAACGATACTATTAGCGCGTGAGTGAGTAATAGGGCGCGCTCAAATATAGAAATCCTACTAATCGACCACGGAGAAATCTGTGGCTGTTTTTATGGGCGTCCGGATTCAGTGTTGAACAACCGGATCGGGTCAAATGGTCCCGCTTGTTGAACTTCACCGAATAGGCTGACAAGGCGACAGGCGGCATTCGACCCAAACCCGTCTGTTGCCATTTGCATGGTCGATGACGGCTTTCTGGAATACGAAACTTGGCGTCACCGCTGCAATCAACGACCGCTCTGCACTTGATAGCGGGCACTCCCAATCTGCTGGGCTAAGAATCAGTTTTTTCGTTTCGAGCGTCAGCTTCCCGAAAAGATGATCGCCGGCTGGCGACCCAAAGCGGTAGTAGCGGTTTCCCGATAGCGGCCAGTCAGCTAGACCCAGGTTCAGCGAACTGGAATTCTCCGAAGCGGCCGTTGGCGACCTCACCCAAACGGCCACAAGCGGTCCCCCAAGCAACGCTACGCGAAGCGGACTTTGGCGTTTCGCATTGATATCGTTATGGTGTTTTCGGGGCATGCTACTCTTCGCGGGAATTTCTAAGCATGGTCGAAAATGGCCCTGTGCTCGGAAAATCCCATAGTTGAGGTACGCAATGATTCGAAATCTGCTCACGTTCGCAGTTGCAGTAATGATCTTTTTGGGCGCCCATTCAAGTTTCGCGTCGGAAATGGTGACGGTGGACAACTTTGTCCGTGCAGAGACCGACCTGACCCTCGCCCGTTACGTCAAGCAAGGTGCTTTCGGCAAGTTCCTGCACATTCGCCAGCCCACGCCGATCGACAAGCAGGACGTGATCCGCATGAATCGCGATACGCTGTATTCCATTGGTGTTTTCGACCTCGCGACGCCGGTTACCGTTACAAAACCAACTGCTGAAGGACGGTTTCAGTCGATGATGGTCATCAATCAGGACCACTCCATGCTTCCCATCGAGCATGGCGCGGGTGAGTTCACCTTCACGAAGGAACAAATCGGGTCGCGCTACATGATCGTCCTCTTCCGCACCTTCGTTGACGCCAATGAGCCGGCGGACGTCAAGGCCGCCAACGCCTTGCAGGACAAGATCGCCGTGCGACAGAAAAACCCGGGGACGTTCGAGATTCCGGATTGGGACCATTCGTCGCTGAAGAAGGTTGGCGATGCAATCAAGGTGCTTGCGACGACCCGCACCAGCGCCAAGGGCATGTTCGGTGAAAAGACGAAGCTCAACCCGATCAGCCACCTGTTGGGCACGGCCTTCGGCTGGGGAGGTAATCCCGAAGAAGCCGCCGTTTACGACAATGTTGTGCCGGCGAAGAACGACGGCAAGACACCCTACCGTGTCACCGTCAAGGACGTGCCGGTGGAGGGGTTCTGGTCCATTACCGTTTACAACAAGGATGGTTACATGGAGAAGAACGCCCTGAACGTATACTCCTACAACAACGTGACTGCCAAAAAAGACGCGGAGGGGAGCATCACGATCAATTTCGGCGGTGACCCCAGTGCCATCAACAACCTGCCCATCACGCCCGGTTGGAACTACATCGTGCGGATGTATCAGCCGAAGCAGGAGATCATCAGCGGGTCGTGGAGCTTTCCGAAAGCACAGCCGGCAAAGTGAGGGGCGAAGTTCCAGAACGTGACAATACTTGCATGAACCGCCGCTGCGAGGCGGAAAACTAAAGGAGAAGAACGATGAAGACAATGAAAGTAGCTTTGCTGATGGCAGCCCTCTTCGCGGTACCTGTGACGGGGGCTCTTGCGAAGGAAGCACCCCCTGCTGAACCCAAGGTGCTTCGCGACGGCGACGGTGCCAAAACCATGCGGTTCGAAAACTTGCACCAGACGCGGTTCATCGAACTGTTTTTCGGCACTAAGGATCCGAAAACAGGAAAACTGGTCGCACCCTGCTTCAATACCATGTATTCAAGCAACAAGCTTCCCGCGTCCAAAGACACCTCTCCACAGGTGCTGGTCAAAAGCCTCGACCTGGAGAAGCTGGCGAAAGAACACGGCGTCGCCAAAGTGATGCTGAACGGCCCCAAGATCTGGATGCCGGATTGGGTGGAAGTCAAGATGGGCAAGGAAAGGGATTTCGGTGGCATGACGATGGGCTGGGTCGCGCAGCTCAACCTGCCAGAATCAGGCACGATCGAAGGTGCGCCCTGGAAGCCCATGCAAATCGCCCGCGACAGCAAGTGGGCCTGGACCAAGGGTACCAAGGTTGCACTCCTTGACGATCCAGAAGGCAACACATGGGTATTGAAGGGATTCCAACTGGGCCTGAATCCGCAACAGACTTGGCAGGAATACCTTGCCAAAGGGGCTGCCAGCTACAAGCAGTTTCCCGCAGGCTGGAAGTTTCGGATCAAGACGCTGGAGCAGGACGTGATCGAAATTCCGGATAACAACCTGGCCACGATCATGACGGACGAGCTTTTTCACGTATGGGACAAGACCGGCCCGGGCATGACCAACTACAAGCCGTAATCGTTCGGCAGCAAATCGGGAGTTTGATGCGGATTAGGAATTCTCCGTCAGGTGATAGCGTCTGCTCTCACGCCCAGCCGAGTACTGCACCTGGCGGGTGCTCAGACCCGCCCTTCAGGTGAACTTGGCGTTGAACGTCCGCTTTTCCAAACCCTGACTGTCGCCTTCACGACAAGCTGGTCGCCTCAAGCTCCAAGCGCTGTGGTTTCTGCCCCTCGTGCGGCGCCCGCGGGATGCCGACTATCTCGCTGCGGGCGGGGCAATGCGCCAACAGCCAAAGAGCGCTGGGTCGGCATCAAGCGCCGTCGCGCACGCAGCGGCACGAGATGGCGCTGTCATCGGTGCTTGCCTCAATGCGCATGCAGCGTCCGCCCATCATTCCGCCAAAGGCGTACCAACTGGGGCGCCCCGAAGGATCCAGAGCCCAGTAGTAGCCGTTTTGACTCAGTTCGTAGAAGCCCGCAAACCGAGCATCGAAGACACCACCCAACACCGCGTCGAACCCGGTGTCTCCGCCTTCGATCAGCAGGCCATAGAGGCGACGGTCGGAATCCCAGTTTGCGCCGAGGCTGGCCGCCAGCGCCTGCCAGTGGGTCTCGGTGGGCAGCTGCCACCCCGGTGGGCACCCTGCCTGGGCGGCGGCTCTCGTGTACAGACGCCCGAACGGCCGCGCACGGGTGGGCTCATCGCCATACCAGCGCGATCCCGGCGAATCGAAGTTCAAGTTCTGCGCCAACCAGGTCATGCCGCCGAGCCGAACGGTGCGATACAGCTGGCCATCACGCGGGTCGGTGTAGAGCCGCTGAGCCGACTTCGCCGCTTCAACCAGCGCCTGCGCTCCGCCGGAGTGTGTGAGATCTACGGTGAAGAAGGCCGAATAGGCCTCCGGCACGGAGCAGCCGTCGAGCGTGCCCACGATGAGCTGCAGCGCGGGCGCCGCCGGCTGGGAGGCGAGCTCGCGCGCCATCTCCATCTCGCGTTGCACATAGCCGCCCTTGGCGAGCATGCGCTGCGACATGCAGATCACGACAACGCTGGCGCCGCTCAGGGCGCTGCGAATCTGCCGGTCCCATTCGCTGGCCGGTGGGATATCACGTGCATCAATCCATGGCCGCAGCCCGGCCCGCGCCAACGCCGCGTACAGCGCTACCACGGCGGCCTTGTCTTCGCTGGCATGGCAAAGGAAGATCCGTCCGCCGCTTGCCGGCGGCATTGAGAGTGGTGCGGCATCCGGAGTCATCTCGAACTCGTGGTCGCCTCGTTGGCAAATCTCCGGGCTCGGTATCGGGGGCTGGACGACCCCTGGGACGACTGTCAGCGCCCGTTGGCATCGCTATCGCGCACGCACCGCACCGATAGACCCCAGCGCTGGTCAAGCGGCGAGCTCGAATGCACCACCCGCAGCTCATTGTCGCGCCGCAGCTGCACTTGCCCGCTCAGCGTGTAGAAGACATATACCCACGCACTCCGAACCGGCCCCATGAAGTCGGATTGCAGTCTGTTGTATTCATAGGCCGTGCTGGTCCAATAAGCGCCGGTCCGGCCGTTCTCTTCGAATGCACCGTCGGCGGTGCGCACGCCGGCGAGTTGGGCATCGAATCCACTGCGGCCACCGCGCATCAGCACGTCGAATGCTTGCTCGGGTTTGCCCACCGACGCGCCTTCGCCGGGGTAGCCCTCGTCCATGTCGCGGTAGCCGCCAACGGCCAGGGCCAGATCGCGCCACTCTGCGTCGGTGGGCAGATGCCAGCCGTGTAGGCAAGCGATGCGCGCGCCCTCCCAGGTGTACAGGCGGCCACGTGCAAGCCCGCGGGCACGGGGCTGCACAGGCCACGAAACACCATGGGCATCGAGGTCATAGTCCAGATTGCGTGCAAGCCACGTCTTGCCACCAATTTGCACGGTCGGATAGGTCACCCCATCGCGCTGATCGGTGAATAGCCGCAAGTCGTAGTCAAGGCGTTCGGTAAGCCGCTCAACACCCTCAGGCGCGAACAGGTCCACATGCTGAAGATGCGCGAGCGCTTCCGGCACCGGGCAGGGTTCCAGCCGCAGCGGCAGTAGGAATGGGCGCTCCGGTGGCCGACTCAGCGCCATCTCGGTCAACGCTTGCAGCACGGGCGCCAACGCCGTGGAAGAACTCCCCGCCCACGCTGCGGAGATGCCGAGTGCGACATACCGTGCGGTGCCCAATGTCTGCAGCACCGCCGGCCCGCCCTTAGCATCGCTGGACTCGTCGAGTAGGTACACGGCGCAGGTCAGGCCGATACGTTCCAGCGCATCCGCCAGCGCCTTCACTCGCGCCGCGTGTTCTGCATCCAGGCAAAGCACCACCACCTTATCCACGGTCAGCCAATGATCCCGCGCGGTCCGAAGGCTGTGAACGGTCGCGGGCAGGCGGCGCGGCTGAATCCGGCCGTGCGTTGCTGGCCTACCGCGTGATCGTCCATAGGAAGTCCAAACGCCCTCTGCTCCTCCCGAGGTTGTGACCTCGGACGCTTTCAAGCCACGGGCCGCGTCTCAATCGCTCAGACTGCCGACTACTTGTGTGTACCCAACTCTGCGCGGCCTCCTTCGTGTGACCACCTGGCGGTTGCATCCGACGCGAGGCTACGGAAGAGTTGCTGGGGAGCTGCCTGTCGCCAAGGGCAGCAACTGACCGAGTCGAAGCAGTGTGGGTTTCAATTTGCTCGCCGTAATCCGGACATTCAATCTAAACGGATGGTGCCTCCCAAGCCGGAATTGTGTGGCAACCTTGAACGGCGGGTTGTGGCCGAAAGCAGGCGTTCGGTTTTCCCTGAGAGTTGCTCCCCAGCGCTACGACCTGAATAGCCGGTTGTACTCGAACAAGCGCACGACCCGAGCCGTGATTCGCTTGCTTTGCGGGTGGATGGGGTTGATCAGCGAAGCCTGTTCTTCGGGAACAACCACGGAAGGCACCAACAGGATCGGCGATCGCCGCGACGCGAGCCACGCCGAGCCGATCTTCACGCTTGCGTGGCTGGCGGGGATTGCCGACCAGGTCGGAGGCAGCGCCGCTACGTCGAGTTCTTCGCGCAATGCCCAGACGTCGTCCGGCACGTCCAACTCCAGCAAGTATCGGTTCAACGGCAAGCCCGCGTCGTCGATGTGCGCCGCGGTCTCGAGCACGGCGATCGAAATCGTGGGGGCCGCATAGATCACTGCCTCACCGGTGTCGTTCCAGCGCCCGGGCCTCTTGGCCGCCCCGCCACCGCTAAGGTCATCCGCCCGGTGCTGGCGCGTGTCTGCCGCGATGCGCCACAACTTCACTGGTAGGCGCCGCTCTCAATGGAGCCCAGCAAGCGAACTACCACCTCCACACCCGTGGGCGTGCCGATCAGATCCGCAGGCTTGCGGCCACCCAATGCGGGCTGGGGGCGCTCGATCCACTGGCCAAGCCACCTGGCGGCATCGAAGTCCTTCGCCTCTGCCGCGGTACTGTTGCGGACGATGTCCTGCGCAATTCCGAGAAGTTTGATCATCCCGACGGCAGCTTGGCCGCCACTGCCGCTAACCAACTCGCCAGCAGCCGCCTTCTTTTCAGCCGTAGCCTTGGGCACACCCAGGATGTTGAATATCCGCGAGGTTGGGACCTCCATCCTCTTTGAGAGGTCTTTGATGAACGCTCCCAGCACGCCCTGCCGTTCAATCTCCACGATCTCCATGGGCGTTGCGCCAGCGACCGCGCGCACGTAGGCGTCAACGCCCTTGTTACGTTGATACAAGATGCCCTTTGTCTTGGTCTTGCGCCGCGCGTTCGCTGGTTCGCCACCGTTCGCCAAGGTGGACGAAACCGCCGGCACGGCAGCATCGGCGCCACGGCGCGACTTGGCAAGGGACCCGGACTTAGCGGTAGTGGATGACATCGCACACCCCCTATGTGTCTCTATAGGGACACATTATAGTCCCAAACCGGACGGGCAAAACCGAAGCTTGGTGGCCAACGGGATTGCGGTCGGATTTCTAGCCAATCGTGACCGATCACCGTTCGCTCGGGAGGAACGGCGGCTACGTTCGGTTGTGGGCGACTGCTGCCTGACGGTACTTGATCGCGTAATTCCCTACCCCTCTGTGCTTGGCCCAATCTTTCCGGTCCTTGCGACAGGGCACGCCGGCCCGTAGCCGCCTTTTCTTCCGTTCCCAGCAACAGTCGCTTCATCAATTCGCTTCATTGAGCCTCTCAAGGTGCTTCGCCACGTCAGGACTCGACGGCACTGCGTCAACCGGCTTTCCTGCGCCCCGTCATAGGATGACAAGGCCGTATGTGGGAGATGACCACGCAGGCGCCCAGTAGCGCCCTTCGAAGCGTTTGACATGCTCATGCGCCCCGAGTAGCTTGGCGGCACGGGGTCTCAAGGCACTGCAGGCAGCCACGCCCTGGCTCGACCATCCGGGACGCTTGCAAGAGCCCCGTAGCATTGAACACGAGAACAATGATCCTTGCCGTGGAGTCGGCGCCTCTCTTGGGCACTCTGGGAAAGCGCTGCGCCCAGAGCGCCTGGAACGTGACGCATCAGCAGCGCCAGGTCCAATCGATAAGCGAGAAGGGGGGATTGCAATGCGGAAACTTTTCGTTCTGTTCTTGGTGGCAGCAGCAGCTACGCTAGCTTATGCGGAGGACAGGGGCCCCTGGGACGACCCGGGACGCCCGGATGACGCAGCACCGGCGCGCGTGTATGCGCGTGATTCCGTTGTCTTTGGTCGCGCCTACGGCGAATGGTCTGCCGCTTGGCACCAGTGGGCCGATTCGATGCCGGCGAAGAAACACCCGCTGTTCGACACGGCGCCGTGCTCGGAGGGACAGTCGGGCCCCGTTTGGTTTCTCGGCGGGAGATTCTGTGTTCCAGAGGTAAATCCGGATTGCGTGAATGTCTCGGCCGTTCGTGAATGCACGGTGCCGGCAGGCAAGGCATTGTACTTTCCCGTCCTCAACATCTCCTGCCTGGATGCGGAGGCGAAGAACAGTTTTTGTGGGACTGCAGGTCCGTTCATTACGGAGATGCGGGCTTTCGTGACGGGCGCTATCGATGAAACGACAGATCTGGCGGTCAGTCTTGACGGCAAGCCATTGAAGGTCCACCTGAAGAGGGACTTCCGCGTCCAGTCGCCCGTCTACACGAGCATCATGCCGGAGGGCAATCTGCTCCAAGCATTGGGCGAAACGGTGATTGGGGCGGGTACCTACTTTGGGGTCGATGATGGTGTCTATGTGATGCTCAAGCCTTTGCACAAGGGCGATCACACCCTCAACTTCAAGGGGCGATTCCCGCAGTTCGATTTCACTCTCGATTTCACTTACAAGCTCACCGTGAAGTAGGAGGCACCGGGGGGTCGGACATCGGAAACCGGCCGGTCCCGTTTCAGTCGCTTCCGGGGGCGGGTAACGTGGTCGCGTTGCCCCCTTCCGCAAACGACTGATCGGTGAAACGCCAACTGCTGTCCGCCCTTCTTGTTGAATGGCTTCCGGGCAACGCGAACGGCGGCATGAGCGAGAGCGCCATCTGGGTTTGGTATCCGCAAGGCGGACCGACCCAAACCGCCAAGACTGCATCTCGAACCTCTGCAACGGCCGAGTTCCCGAGGCCAATGAAGATCGAGAAGTGTTGCTCCTGGGTCGCAGAGCGTCAGCTCAGGAACACGCCGATGGCGGTCGTCGCTGGTTAGCGTCCCGGCACTCGCGCGCCCCGCCACTCGGCGTTGGAACCCGGTCTGACAACGAAGTGTTGCTTTCTGCCGAACGCCGACCCGAGTGAGGAAGTGCCGCGCGGGCCAAGCTCTTTCTCGGGGCGATCCCGAAGTTACACAATGGAAGCGCGATGACGCCGCACACGGACGACCGATTGCCCGTTGCGCCGTCACCTATTGTGCGCAGCCGCAGATGCGTTGCTTGATCGAGCAGGCGCCAGCGTGCCACCATTTTCAGCGTCACCAGCCAAGGCCTGTACCGGCGCCGAAATCCCTGCGTAACATGGCCACTTATCCACATAATCTGTGGATAAACTGCCCGACGCCTGCCGCGGAGCGCCCGGTTTATGGCGCCATGTGGCGCAACGATCGCTGCGACGGCACGACCGGCAGATGCAGTGCACCACCTCAAGCATCTCAACGGTTCATGGTCAATCGACACCCCTTTGGTAGGCGCCTCGCCCTGAGCGTAATTGGGGTCGCGGGCGTGGCTTACGCCGCCGCTTGTGTCTATCTCTGGACGCAGCAGCGGGCGCTGATCTTCCAGCCGGAGGCGGCCGTACTTCGCACGCCGGGCGACGCAGGCATGGAGTTCCGGGCGATCGAAATTCCTGCCCCGGATGGAGGCGTCATCCATGCATGGTGGCTGCCGGCGCATTCGCGTGTTTCGGCTGCGGCGACCGTTCTCTACCTGCGGGGCAACGACGGCAACCTGGGAAGGGAGGTTGCCCGCCTGGATGCACTGCACCGCCACGGGCTCCCGATCCTCGCTATCGACTATCGGGGCTATGGCCGCAGCAGCGGCCCCGCGCCCTCCGAGTCGCAAGTCTATGCAGATGCGAGCGCGGCGTGGGATCACCTGGTGTGGCAGAAAGGGATCGCTCCGGGGCGCATCGTTCTGTACGGCCATTCGCTGGGTGGTGCCGTGGCGGCGGAGTTGGCCCTGCGCCGTGGGCCGGCCTGCGGCATCGTGTTCGAGGGCGCGTTTACCTCCATGGCGGAGATGGCGCGAAGGGAGTATCCGATGATTCCGGTTCGACGGGCTGCTCAATGAGCGCTTCGACACCGTGACCAAGGTGGAGCGTCTGGTGCTGCCGATGATCTTCGTGCATGGCACGGCCGACGCGGTGGTGCCGGTGGCGATGTCCGAGCGGCTGTATCGGGCGGCCCGCGGGGACAGGCAGCTGGTCCTGGTCGAGGGGGCGGGGCACGAGGCGGCCTTGACCGCCGGCGGGCAGCGCCTCTCGGACGCCTTGGTGCGGCTGGTCCGCATGTGCGATGGCGGGCAATGAAGTCGTGTCGGGAATTGGACTGTGGCCACCACCGCGATCCGGTCTGCGGAGATCGCCGGCCATTCGAGCGCGCCTGAAATCGCTTCTCCCGGGCGCCGATTCGCGCCGCGGGCGGCGGGCGCGGTCCGGTTGATGAACAGTGATTCGCCCCGAGTCCCGCAGCGGGCAATAGCGGCGATAATCAGTTCTCTTGCTTGCACAAGGGAGTTTGCATTGAATCCCAGAACGAAGTCGGGGGGCCGGACGGTTGCGTGGAACAAGGGCAAACTGCCCGGCCAGAAGTTGCCGTTGACTCTGACAGAAGTCCGCGCGATCCGTCGTCGCCTGAAGTCGGCCAAGAAGTTGCGAGACTTCGTCCTGTTCAGCTTGGCCATCGAAAGCAGCCTGCGCGCATGCGACCTCGTTCAGCTTCGCGTTCGGGATGTTTCCACGGGACGCCAGATCGCGTCCCAAGTCACGATCAGGCCACTTCAGATGGACCGTCCCGTTCAATTCGAGATCTCGGATGAGACGCGAGATGCGATTGCCGTGTGGATCGCACAGGCAGGGCTCAAGCCAGACGACTATTTGTTTCCCAGCCGGTTGAGCGCATCCCCCCATCTATCGACCCGGCAGTACGCCCGGGATGTGGCTTCGTGGGTGAGCCTGATCGGTCTGGACCCGGGCGCCTATGGCACCCAGTCATTGCGTCGAACAAAGCCAGCGCTGATTTACAACAGAACCCAGGACCTCGAAGCTGTGCAGCGACTCCTGGGCCACAGCAAGCCGCGAAATACCGCACGGTTCCTTGGAATCGACGATGAGGCGTGATGTCAGTGATGCAGCCTCGCGCCGTCGGCGCCACTGGATGAGCGCGGCGGCCAACAACGGCAGATCGCAAGAGCCACACATTGCGCGGGGCTCCTGTCGATCGCCTGAGGGTTACTCCGGCCGGATATTCGCGGCCTGCTTGCCCTTGGGGCCGGTGGTGACGTCGAAGGAAACCGCCTGTCCTTCCTTCAGCGTCTTGAAGCCGCTGCCCTGGATTGCGGAGAAATGGGCGAACAGGTCCTCGCCGCCGCCGTCCGGGGTGATGAAGCCGAAACCCTTCGCATCGTTGAACCACTTGACCTTGCCAGTTGCCATCGTCGTCTCCTCCTGAGATCTGCTCGGGACAATTCCCTTACGGCCCGACATCAAGAAGCACGAAACAACTGGGGGTCACCATCGTCATCCGATCTTGAAGCGTGTCGTGGCGCGAATTTGACACGATCAGACCACGGCGCGTCAATGCGTGGCGTGCCGGGTATTGCGCAGGCGGACACCGCGACAGCATCTGAAGGCCCGGGGAGCAGCGCAGCGGCGCTATTATTCGCGCCGAGCAGACTATTTGGTGTCCGATCATGCCCCAGGTTTTCACCCCCGCCGAGCGCAATCTGATCCGCAGCGAGTTCATCGACCGTTGGGGTCAGTTTCAGAGCCTGCGCGAGGGCATCTGGCTGCGCCGCTGGGCAGCCGGGCCCAACGCGGGCAAACCCAAGATCAAGTCCGTGGTGCAATCCATGATCGATCGCGGCCTGGTTGAGATCGTCGATCCGGAGCGCGGCGTTCCCACTGCCCGGTTCACACCGGCCGGCATCGAAGCCTTGCGCACCATGGCTGCGAATCCCAAGCAGCTTCCGCCGGAGAACTTCGCGCACCTGATCCAGCAACTGCAGCAGTTGTGAGCGCCAACGCACGCCATGGCCTACCGCTTTCCAGAAGGTAGAATCTGCGCCATGACGCGCTCGGATCTCATCGCCGCCCTTGCCTCCCGCTTCTCCCATATGAAGTCGGAGGACGCTGCCATCTCGGTAAGGGCGATTCTTGATGCCATCGGGCGTTCATTGGCACAAGGTGGTCGGGTCGAAATCCGCGGCTTTGGAAGTTTCCGTTTGAACTACCCCCCGCACGCACGGGGCGCAATCCGACGAGTGGAGAAACGGTTCCTGTTGCTGAAAATACGCGACGCACTTCAAAGCGGGCAAAGAAATGCGGGAACGCGTTGATCAGCCGATGCGGCGATGATGGGCTGACGGCCTCTCCGCCATAGGGTAGTTGCTGAAATGAACGAAATGAACGTCTGGAGCACCCTATAGAGCCGACATTCATGAACGAATGTGCTATGACTCTTGATCGGCCAATGCGGTCATAGGGCCTGCCCAAACGAGCGGCAGGTATCCGGCAGTCAGCCGACCTTGGGGCCACCGTGGCATCGAATGTCAGCTCCCAACCCCGCGAACGCGAACTGCCGACCCCTATGCATAGTTCGCAACAATGCATAGTGGCCTTGCCGGTATCACTCGTGCCACGAGCAGAAATGGCCTCACGAACGCGGTGACAGCTTTGCATAGTTCCGCCCTGCACGCCATTACGCTGATCGAGACTGCGGCTGACCTGACGAAGCCCGCGACCGATTCACCGGCGGGCCACAATCGGAGCATGGCGACCACCCCGAAACGCGCCCTTGCGCCGCCGATGCTTGCGATGCGGCTCCCCACATCAGGGATGCGGGGGCACTGCCACAATCGTACTCCGGGCCGTCAATCCCCGACTGCGTCCGTCGTTTCGGCTTCTAGGCGAGGATGCATTGGAGCCGAAACTATGCGTAGATTGTGGAGGCCGTCCCCCACGCGAAGCCGCACTACGGCTACCTCTACGCCGTTGGCGTGTGGCAAACTATTCCTAGTTGAGATCTATGCATAGGGGTCGTCATGCATAGATTTGCATGACGACCCAAAGCGGAACCTGACCATTCCCTCGTCATGAGGCAGCCTACTGCACATTGCCGCCGATCACGTCTATGGGTCGGATAACTATTGATAGGCGATTGCCGACACTTACACAGCGCGGACGCCATTGATCCGCCAATGATAATCATATAGCCGGCCTCCTCGCCGCGGTTAAGCGGCGGGGTTAAAGTCAGGGTGCGTAACTCACTTTGACCCGAAGGAGGCCGAGATGAAATATTGCGGCATAGACCTGCATTCGAACAACAGTGTCGTGGTGGTCAGTGACGAGGAAGATCGGATCGTGTTCCAGAAACGATTGCCGAACGATCTGCGGCAAATAGCGGGGGCGGTGGAGCCCTACCGTGAGGAGCTCGTCGGCGTGGTTATCGAATCGACCTATAGCTGGTACTGGCTGGTCGATGGCCTCATGGACGCAGGGTATCGGGTGCACTTGGCGAACACGACGGCGATCAAGAAGTACGAAGGGCTGAAGTACAGCGGGGACTTCGCCGATGCCGCCTATCTGGCGCAGCTGCTGCGGCTCGGATTGTTGCCCGAGGGCTACATCTACCCGCGCGAGCAGCGCGGGGCGCGCGACCTGGCGCGCAAGCGCCTGCAGCTGGTGCGCTACCGCACGGCCCAGATTCTGTCGATCGAGAACACGCTGGCGCGCCAGAGCGGCGCCCGGCTGAGCGGCGAGGCGGTCAAGCGGCTGACGGCGGAACAGGTCGAGGCGCTGGGCTTCGTACCCGATGTGACGCTGGCCCTGGAATCGAACCGCGCGGTCAGCCAAGTGCTGCAGCAGCGCATCGAGGTGCTGGAGCAGCGGCTCAAGGAGCGTGTGAGCTTGCGCTCGGAGTACAGGTTGCTGAAAACGACGCCGGGCATCGGCGAGGTGCTCGCCACCACGATCATGCTCGAGACGGGCACCGTCACACGCTTTGCCCAGGTGGGCAACTTCAGCTCCTACTGTCGCTGCGTGGACAGCCGGCGCGAGAGCAACGGCAAGAAGAAGGGTGAAGGCAATGCCAAGAACGGCAACAAGTACCTCGCCTGGGCCTTCGTGGAGGCGGCCAACTTCGCCCTTCGCTGCTGCCCGGAAGCGAAGCGATTCTACGAGCGCAAGAAGCGCAAGACGAACAGCATTGTGGCGACCAAGGCGCTGGCGCACAAACTGGCGCGCGCCTGCTACCACATGCTGCGCGAGCAGAAGCCTTTCGATGTGAGCCGATGTTTCGCGTAACGGAATGGCCAAAGACGGCGAGCCAGAGAAGCGGTCTGGTAAACAATCCACGCCAATGATTGGACGCCGTCTTTGCGCCACCTGATGGAATGCAGATTACTGAATCGCCCAAGCTGTGGGCCCGCAGCGGACTGGCGTCGCCATCGCGACAGCCACACAAATGTGAGCAACCCCTTGGACACGGCTTGGTACCAACGTTTCTCTGGGGCGGCGCAGGCCGCCAGGGCGCTCGCAAAGCATCGCGACACGCTTGATCCTGATGGGTGACTGGCGCGATTCGGTTCGCAGCCGGCGGAGCGAGAAAACGGATGCGGTTGGAGTCTGCAGGAATGAAGGTGGCATGCGTTGTCGTACCGTATGGACGCAATCAGTATGCGACGGTTTGATATTGTCCTTGACACCGGCCGGCTAATGGGTGACCGCTTTCAGGATCGATAACCTTTCGCATGCGAACATACTTGAAGTCTTTCGGTGTGGCCTATCGGTAGCGTGGATCTTTGCAATTACTCGACTCAGAGAACGTAGCAGGTTCTCGCTCTTTACCCCAAATCTTTCTTCCAGCTCGCTCTGGATACTTTTGAAAATGATCGTTTCGTTCTTCAAAGTGCCGATCTATTGCTGCTTTGGCTTCCTCAAGCGACGAATAGTCGCTATTGTGGATGATGGCACGAGACATCCCGCTGAAAACTGACTCAATTACGTTAAGGAACTGCGCTCCGGATGGTAGGGGCGCGGCTGCAACAAGTGGGTGACCGCTTGCGGCAGCTTCTGTATTGTGTGCATCGAGTCGCTGGTTCAACCGCTTAGCGATATGCCAAGATGCTGCATCCCAAGAAAGATAGATCTTTCTGCGATCAGCATACTTAATAAGTAGAACATCCATCATCTTGATCATTTCATCGGTGTTCTTCTTGTCGCTATAAAAGTGAGTGACCTGGTTGCTAGAGAGATCGAGCGCTGCGGTTAGAATTAGGCTGCCACGGGATTTTTGCCATTGCGGGACAACTGGCCGGTCGTCAGGACCGCTGAGTTTGCGGCCGCCATACATTTTTATAGCGAACGGCCCGTATTCATCGATCGAGAAAAATGCTTCATCCGTTTGCAGATTTGCGAGGATGGAATGGATGTGATCGACCTTTTCGGAATAGGCAGGATCCTTTGAAGTCAGGACTATGCGCGCTTTGCGCCAGTGATATCCCGCTGCGCGCGTAATCGTTCTGATAACCCCAGGGCATGCGGAGCTTCCATTCTCACTAAGTACCTTCCTAAGCAGAAGCATCGTCCAGGTGGTTCGATTAATTCCGTAGGTAATTGGTGGTTCGTGGAGAACCTTGAAAATTAGCTTCTTAAGTGACTCATCATTACTTCTTAGCGGCCGAGGTTGTCGCGCAAATAGAGCCTGACTCCCTCCACTGGCAAAAAGCTGCTTGTATCTGCTGTAGGTGGTCGAGGAGATTCCCAAGAAGTCACAAATGACGTCGATTGTGAGTCCACGTTGGCATGCTAGGATTGACAGAGCCTTATTTCGGTCAAATCGGGATCCCGTGTAAAGTCGATGAAGAAGGATCTCCAATCCTTCGCAGTCACCGATGTCACGTATCAGGTCCTCTTTGCCGATCTTTTTTTGAAGCACGGCGAGCATCCACTCGGGGGAATCGAACTTCGGTCGCAGGCATGAGATGAGGTGGCGGAAATGGTCGGCACCGCCCGTATAGCCGAGCTCGCGCACTATTTCGTAGAGTCAACTTGCGGCGAGCGTGGGATATCTCTCCAGCGTCTGGCGGATGACTGGCAGAAAATCGCCAATTATTGAAGGGCGTCGCTCCTTAGCATCCATCTGGTCCAGCCCGGCTTGCCCTAGGACCCGGCGAACGGTGCCGTGGTGCACGTGCAGTTGGCGAGCAATGGTTCCGGTTCGCCATTTCTCAGCGCGATAGCAGCGCAGAATGTCGGCTTCAAGTTCAGTGGTTATCGCCATGAATTTCCGGAGGATGACTCGATTTGTGGTAGGGACGACGACAAAGCGATACCATCCCGACGGTCGGATTTTTATCTTCTGCGTCCACCGTGCCCAGCCTTTCTGTGTTGGTGCCGAACAACCAGAATCCGAATCTCACCGCCGAGATCCCGGTAGATAACGGAGTAAGGAAATACCCGCAACGGGAATGATCTTCGACCGCCGGTCGTAGGTGTACCGAGACCCGGATACTCGACCAGAATCTCGGCCACATGTTCGAATTCCGTCAGGAACCGACCCGCAATCGCTGGCCCAGCATTTTCGATATAGAAGTCCAGAGCGTCGGCGATGTCTTGCTCGGCGCCTGGGTGGAGCGTGTAGTTCACTGGGAGACTCTTGCCCGAAGCCGGGCAATTGCTTGGTTTCCCGGAACGGTATTGACGGAACCGGACGCCAGTTCAGCTTCCCGTCGATCTGCTTCTCGTTCCCACGCTTCTTCGACTTCAGGATCTGAATCAAGGCTCGCGACTAGTCGCTCCAGCAGATGTGAGCGATCAGCCGGAGCAAGCTTCAAGACCTCCGCTTCCAGGACTTCCAGATTCGTGCTCACGCTAATCTCCTTAAGGACTGACACTCAATAGTACGTAGCTTGCCACAATGAGAGCGACAGCGGGGCCGGCGGAACTGCAATTCCGTTCGGTCGATTTTGCCCGCGTCCCGCCGTGCTTAGCGGAATCGACGAAAAGTCTAGTCCCCGCCGCGGATATCACCGCCCGCCCGCGCCTTCAACGTTGCGAAGCCACACGGTTGCCCCGCGTTTTTGCGCAGAAACGCCACTACGACATTTGCTCCGCATGCGATCATTCGCGAGCACTCCACCATTTCCGGCGACGGTCCGGCCGATCTGCAGGACATCACCAAGCCTTACCGGACTTCCGCTACCAGGCGTATTGCTGTCATTGAGTTCGCCGCTTTGACTGATGCGCGAACGACCGGTGATGGCCGGGGCCTGCCCTTCCGGGGAGGCGCCGGAAAGCGGACCCTCGCCGATCCGCGATTTTCCAGCGTCGGGTTTCGGCGAACTTGGCGAACCGCCGTTCCCGGCCAGAAGCGGACCTGGCCGCCGCTCCTCCATTGCTGACGTTTGTTTGACCCCTTGCCCGTAAGCCGCCACTCAATCAAGGCCGCTGACCTCACTGAATCAAGCATTTCAAGAGCTGTCCTTTGTTGTGGTAGAAAACCTCACTTCCTGTGCGCAATGAGGCGGGAAGGCGTTGGGCATAAAAGGCTTTTCAACCAGTTCAAGAGATCTGTGCCGCCGCGATAGGCTGTGAAGTCTCGCCGCTTGTCAACCATCGTCTTGGGAGCACTCCATGAATCCGCCCAATCTTCGTCAGACCGTTGCCCTGTTTCGCTACGGACTGATCGCCGAGTTCGTTCATCTGCCGCCGAACAGTCCCGGGATCTACGCCAAACTGCGGCAGAAGGCCGAGTCGTCGTATGCCATTCCCGGCAGCACCCGTACCCGTGTTGCCCTGGAAACCTTGCGCGATTGGCTCAAGCGCTACCGCCGAGGCGGCTTTGACGCATTGCTCCCGCAACCCCGCTCTGATCGTGGCCTATCCCGCACTCTGTCACCAGTGGTTGCCGATCGTCTGATCTTCCTCAAGGGTGAGTTACCCCAATTGTCCATTCCGCAACTCATCCGGGTTGCCGTCGAACGTGGAATCGCCACCGAGGCACAACGTCTGCCACGGGCAACCGTCCATCGGCTACTAACAACTTATGGCTTATCTCACCGCTTGACTTTGTCCAAGCAAGATATTGAAAGCCACTATGCAGTGTTCAATGAATGTTTTGAGAAGGCATCGGGTCGTAATTTTTCAAAAGAGCAAGCGCTTTTGTCTTTCCGATGGATGCTAAGACTTTTGCAATGTCAATTCGATGTAGCAGAGCTACAAAAGGAACTTGGGGGAACTCTTACATGTCCTGACATCGAGGTGTTACGACACCACATAGTGGAAGGAGGGTTATCCAAGCGAAACCGCGCCATCGTCGTTCTTGCCGGAATTAAGAAAATTCCGCTCATCGTGATCGCCGACTTTCTTTCGATTACACCGGCCGTTGTCAGCAATATCAACAAATCCTATAAATCATTAGGATTGGCTGGGCCTTTTGGACCAAGAAAGGAACGCCCCAAGAAGCGTAACGAAACAAAATGTAAGGAAGCCGTTTTTGCGCTGCTTCATTCTCCCCCCAAATCACATGACATAAACCGCACTTCTTGGACACTAGAAACTTTGTCCAAAGTCCTAAGAGAGAACGGGCTTGTCATAGGGGAACATACAATAACGTCGATAATAAGAGATGCAGGCTTCAAATTTCGAAAAGCCAAAACGACACTTACGAGTACTGACCCAGAATATAAAGCCAAGCTTCAGGAAATCACGCACATACTGGAAAATCTAAAGCCGGACGAGAAGTTTTTTTCTGTCGATGAATACGGACCATTTTCGGTAAAAATGTTGGGAGGAAAAAGCCTAGTAAGGGGAGATCAACTCATGGTTGTTCCTCAGTACCAAAAGAGCAAAGGACAACTTATCGTCACCGCCGCCCTTGAACTGTGTGAAAATCAAATCACACACTTCTATTCGGGTCACAAGAACACTGAGGAAATGCTGAAGCTTATTGATATGCTCTTAGCAAAGTATTCTAGCCAGTCACGAATATATTTTTCCTGGGATGCCGCATCATGGCACGCCTCTGGGAAACTCAGCGACCGTTTAGATGAAATCAATTCAGACGCATACCGAACTGTGCACAAGACTCCGCGGGTAACACTGGCTCCACTGCCATCTAGCGCACAATTTCTTAATGTTATCGAGTCGGTATTCAGTGGAATGGCCAGGGCAATTATCCACAACAGCGACTATCAATCAGTGGAAGAATGTCAGGCTGCAATTGACCGCTATGTTTCCGAGCGAAATGCACACTTTAAGACAAATCCGGCACGCGCCGGAAACAAGATCTGGGGAGGAGAGCGAGTACCCAGCATTTTTTCAGAATCTCACAATTGTAAGGATCCTTTATACCGGTGAATATTCATCGGAAGAGCTGTGGGTGATAGGTTCTAGCCGCACTGAGCGCCTGTGCTCGGCGACAAGATCACTTCGCATAACGAATAGCAGTTTCGCCTTCGAGGGTTCGTACCGAAGGTCCGCTTCCGTTTTCCACCACCGGCGGCTGTGGGTCGTCATGCAAATCTATGCATGACGACCCCTATGCATAGATCTCAACTAGGAATAGTTTGCCACACGCCAACGGCGTAGAGGTAGCCGTAGTGCGGCTTCGCGTGGGGGACGGCCTCCACAATCTACGCATAGTTTCGGCTCCAATGCATCCTCGCCTAGAAGCCGAAACGACGGACGCAGTCGGGGATTGACGGCCCGGAGTACGATTGTGGCAGTGCCCCCGCATCCCTGATGTGGGGAGCCGCATCGCAAGCATCGGCGGCGCAAGGGCGCGTTTCGGGGTGGTCGCCATGCTCCGATTGTGGCCCGCCGGTGAATCGGTCGCGGGCTTCGTCAGGTCAGCCGCAGTCTCGATCAGCGTAATGGCGTGCAGGGCGGAACTATGCAAAGCTGTCACCGCGTTCGTGAGGCCATTTCTGCTCGTGGCACGAGTGATACCGGCAAGGCCACTATGCATTGTTGCGAACTATGCATAGGGGTCGGTTCCGAACGGCTGATGTCACCGAAGCTGCCGTTCGCGCTCCCCGGGTAGGCCAGTGGCCGGTGATGAGTACACTGCGGTCGGAGAGCGCGCGAGGCCCGATGACTCCTATGCACGGTGAATTTGTTCTCACGCCGGGGTGGGTAAGTGGGCGGAGTTTTTCGTCATGCGCAAGTAGTCGAAGACGAGCCGGGTACGGAAACAGAGCCTGCGCATGAGTTCGGCGATGGATTGGGAGGGTTTCTGGAACGACTTGAGGATACCGACGGCAAAGCGGCGCAGTCGGGTGATGTTTTCGGGGCCAAAGCCGGTACGAATGCGCGAGCGATCTTCATCGTAGTTCCAGTCGATGATGTGATGAACACTCTCGATTGACCAGTGACCGCGATTGATTGCCAGCACCTGTTGGGGTGAAGCCTGCTGCGTGCTACGGCTCGTTATCCCCAGAGCGGTCTCGCATCGCAGCTCACCCGTCTTCTTGATGAGGGTTTCGCGTTCGATCAGAAATACCTGGCCGACGTGGGGAAAGTCGATATAGGCATTGAGTGCTGAACTGCACCAGATGCGCCTCGTCTCGATGCGGCCATGATCGGGTGGCGTGACTTCGACAAAGTCCGCAGTCTGACGGTTCTCGAACAGCAAGGCGATATCGCGTTGCAGCGTGGGTTGATTGCCTTTGACCGTGAAATGGTAAGCGGCCTGTTGCCCGACGATATACGAGGCCAAGGCGCGCTGGGTCAGCAGGGCATCGGCCGTGATGTCCTTGCCGCTGATGTCGCAATTGGCGAGCAGCGGGATCGCCATGCCGATCTCATTGGTGCGCTTGGCTTCGTCACTGCCGGCTAGGGGCAAGCTGGCGACTTTTTTTGAGCGTAGCAGGTTGCCGAGTCGTGGCCGAGGAGGCTCATGATGTGGGTTTGCTGGCCGGCCTCGTCAAGGGCATTCTTCATCGTCTTGCCGTCCATGGCCAGCGCCGTGTCGCGTGCGCCCCACGCCTGGTTCCAGGCGGCCAGTGCCCGGTCCAGCGCCCCCGATTCGATGCGCACCAGACAATCGCGAATGACGAATTCGCTGGGCACGAGATACAGTCCGTTCTCGCGTCGGCAACCAAAGCGCTCGCGCGCCTTCTGCCCCAAGGCGTCGGCCCACCCGGAAATAGCCTTGTAGCCGCGCATGCCGCACAGAATCGCGCCGGCGGCGATCGCCAGCACGACCGGCAGTCGATGGCGTCGTCCCTGGGCGCGGCGTGGGTCGGCGATGGTGGCAAAGCACTGGGGCAGCGAGCGCATTTGTTCGGCGTTGAGCATGATCTTGGGGGCTCCAGTCAGTTGTAAGCGTTGCCGCTCGGGATGCGTTAATTGCCGCTGAGGATCGCGGCACAAGGCACGCACAAAGACCCGCTTGGGCGCATCCACCTCATTGCTATAGCCGCCTTTGGTACGGCGATAGCCTTGGGTCAAGCCCAGTTCTGTCCAGTTGGCGGCGCGATACACGCCCCCATGGAAGCGTCGCGGGTCCACGAAGGTTTCGAGCAGCAGCAGCGGATGCCCAAAGCGGGCCTGCCAATCCCCACCAATGCGCCGCTCCAGCAGTGACAGTACCCGTGAGCCGATATTCGGGCGGTGCCATTCGGGCAGGATCAAGAATCGACTGTTGTTGGCGATCAGCTTGAGCCGACCGTACTGGGTGCGAAAATCCCAGCCGATCCAGCGATCACGTACGCCACACTTCAGGGCCGCCGCTGACAGGCTCAGTTGTGCGACCCATTGATCCTGCCACGTTGCCACGTACCACAGCGTCTCGCCTATCTTGGCAAGATCGCCAAGATAGTGATGTCGTGCCAAGTGTTCCTGATAGCGCGTCTGTTCGCTTGGCTCGACCGGGCGCACCCGCAGTTGCGCCAGCACTTCGCTGGTGAGTTTCGCCGCTTCCATCCCGTGGCTTATACCGGGATCGCTGGGCTTTGTCCAGCTTCGCTAAATCAACCTCTTGGTTTTGCCTGGGTTTCTTGCAAGGGCAAATTCACCCTGGACTCCTATGGCCGAGGACTTGACAGCTGCGCGCCCCTTGCGACGGTCTGTTGCTGTTCGTCGAGCAGTCGTCGGGGTCGATGCCTGCCATGACCCACAGACGGTCGAAACGACATCAGCCGTGCAGGCCCCCATCGTTCAAGGTCACGATCCGCGTCAGGCGCGTCCGCTGAGTACTGTCTCGCCGATCAGTCCCGCGCGCTCTCTGACTCGGCCCCGTAGCTGATCGCCTTCGAAATCGAGCAGCACCGTGAGATGGTTGATCCGGGCAATCGTGTCAATCTCCGGCGTGAACTGGTCGGCGCCGGTCCACCGACCGCGACCCACCACCCGGTCGTTCGATGCAGGGTTGATACCGAAGTGGTAGGCATCTTCCCCGAAGTACGGTCAAATCGGGGGCCCGCACAGGGAGGCACGTGGCTCCATCCTACGCCTTCGTTTGCCACCGGTTGCCATAGGGCAATCTGCACAGACCTGTGGGCGCACCTCGACATTCGGCCGCGAGGCAGCGAAAGCCATCGTCATGTGCGCATCGGGTACGCCTGGTTCGTGCCCGGCCGCGTTCGCGGGCGCCCGGGACAATCCCACTTGAGGCATTCCACGTCACCCCCGGTCGGGAGCGCCGGATTCAGTCATCCGGCGGAGCGGCCGGCGCTCACTCGCACAGCACCCAGTTGGCGGGGTAGTCCCAGATGACGGAAGGCTGGAAGCCGCCTGGGGCGACGGACGGAGCTTTGGCGAGGTGGGCCTGCGCCACGCGGATCTGGATCTTCTCGTCGGCGAGATTCTCCACGTAGCCGACATAGCGCACCGGTCCGAGGCGACCGGATTCCTCCCGGCAGATTCTCGCGCCGATTTTGCGCATGCGCGGCAGCATTAGATGACGCTGGTCGGCCGCCCGCTGCATCCGCCGTGCCTCGGCGTCCGCCGCCGCGGCAATATCCGCGCGGGTGCGATAACCGAGAGAACGCAGCTTCTCGACGTAGTCGGGATTGGCCGAGCCGGCCGTGGGCTCGACGAGGAGGACGTCAACCGAGTGGTCGGGGGCGTTGGTGCAGTGACGGTCATTCTTGACCTCCGCGTAGAAGAGCACCGCGTCGGGGTCGCTGCGGTCGCGACACATCGGCGCTCTGAACTCCCCGCCCTTGGCCTCGCAGAACTTGCGGTACTGCCGGGTGATCCCGGGCGCACCCACAGCTTCGGCGTGGCGTGCGCACCAGTACATCGCATAGGTCGAGTAGCCGTCCAGGCGCTCCGGCTCCACCACTGAAACCTTCACCTTGGCCAGCGTGACATCCAGCAAGGCCGAGGTCTCGACCTGCAGCTTGCGGGTGAACTCGATGACCGAGTCGGTCTGCTCCGGCCGCGTCAAGGGGGTGGTGGACGTGCAGCCGCAAAGCACCGCGGCCGCCAGAGCGGCAGGTAGGGCCCGGTACTCAATTCCGGTAGTCATTCTCCGCTTCTCCTTTCCCCTGCGCCGTGGCAGGGCGCGCCCGTGCGCCGGACCCGTGGCCGATGGAGGCGCATGGATCGAATTCCAACTATTGTGTGAAGACAAATGATAGCCGCGAAGCCACATTTCTCCAACTATTGTTGGAGGCGCCGTGGACGTTGCGGAGGCATTCGGTCTCGTCCTCAGGCGGTTGAGGCAGGAGGCGGGCCTGACCCAGGAAGCGCTCGGCTTCGCGGCGGGGCTGCAGCGAAACTACATCAGCCTGCTCGAACTCGGCCAGCGTCAGCCGAGCCTGACCACGATCCTGTCGCTCGCCCGTGGCATGGACACCGATGCCGCGGCAATGGTGGGGCTCGTCGAGGCCGAACTCGGCCACCCCGCAGCGGGCTCCCCCGCCGGCGGGCGCGTCTCCCCGACGACCGAGCCGACCGCGACACGCCGGCACGGGGACGGCCGCAAGCGATAGCTGTTCGGATTGTCTCGACGGTGCGCGGCCCTCTCTTTCCACGATTTGAACGTACGGTGGGCCGGGCACGTGATCGGTCTGTCCAAGCCGCGCCGCTGCGGACCTCGGGGCCGGCGCGACGTCGGCCGATTTGCCGCGGCCACACGGTGCTCCGCGATTGACAATCCGCCGCGATGCGGGCGGCAGGCCAGGCCCACGCCCTCAGCACCCGTAGTGGCCCGCAGGGCACTGGTCCGGCGGCGGCGGGCTGTTGGTGATGCCGATCGAGACAGTGCAGCCGGCAAGCCAAAGCACCGCACACAGGCCCAGCACGGCGCAGGATCGCACCCACCCGTTCCGGCGTTGGCGGCCATGCCGCGGTGGCTTTTCCGGGTTCGTCGCCGTCGCCGGACGCGCCAACCGGCCGCCGGTTGCGGTCCCGCGTTTCATCCGTGCTCCCCGTACGATCCGATCGTCCCGGAGGCCGGTGGCCGTGCCCGTACCGTTAATCATTCGGGCTGTAAGATGACCGTTTCGTCTGGCTCGTCCTGGGGGCGCCAGAAGCGGTCCTCGCCCAGCCGGGCGTGGAGGGCACCTGCCGGACCGCGACCGAAGGCGCGCACCTCCTTGTCGCGCTCGGCGGAGAGCCGGTCAGCGAGCTGCACGGCGAACACGGCGGGGAAGGCCGGCTCCTGCCGGTAGCGGCCGGCGAGGCAGGACCACAGGTGGCGCAGCGCGAGCCCGGCGTCCGGCCAGTCGCCGTCGAGGCTGGCCAGGGCCGGGGCGCAGATCTCCAGCACCAAGTGCTCGTGGGCCACGAGGTTGCCCATGGAGGTGCGCCGCAGCCGGTGGTCGAGCGTCCAGATCTTGCCCAGGTCGTGCAGCAGCGCACCCACGATGGCGATGTCGCGCTGCGCCTCAGCGAGCGGCAGGAGCTGTACGATCTCGGCGACTTCCAGACTGTGTTCGAGCAGTCCGCCCGGGTGTCCATGGTGGTAGCGGATACTGGCCGGCGCCGAGAGCAGCGGCAGAGCGATACGGTCCTCAGCGAGCACCCGCAGAACGAAGTCGCGCAGAGCGTGCGAGTCGATGCCTTCGACGATCCGGGAAAGCGGGCCGAGCAGTCCCGGCACCGGGCACAGCGGGGCCGGGAGCAGGCGCAGGATCCCGGTCAACGGGGTCGCTCCACTGGTCTCCAGGGCGATCAGGTCGCACAGCGTCACGCCGCCGAACTGGCGCGAGCGCGCCTCGACCCGGACCACCGACCAGTCGGGCAGGAGGGCGAGCTCGCCCACCCGTTCCGGCCAAGCGTAGGCGCGGATTGCGCCGCTGGCGTCCGCCAGTTCGCAGCAGACGAAGTGCTCGCCGCGGCGCGAGCGCCGCTCGCGCATGCCGCGGATCCGGTAGGTGCCCTCGAAGCGGCAGGGCTCGGCGAATATGGAGGCGATTGGCGTGGAACGATCAGGGCTCGGCATGGCCGTCCTCCCGTTCGGCAGCGAGTTGGCGCTCACCGTCGCCGAGCGCCCCGGTGATTAGGCGCTCGAAGGCCGAGCCGTCCCGGCGAGTGAGGTTCGGGACGAAGCGGGAGTAAACCCGGAACAGCATCTCGGTGGTGGTATGGCCGAGCTGGCGGGCGATCCACTCCGGGCTTTCCCCGCAGGCGAGCCAGAGGGTGGCCGCGGTGTGGCGGCACTGGTAGGGCCGCCGGGACTTGAACCCGAGGTGGCGCAGCAGCGGATACCAGACGCGGCAGGTGACGTTCTTGTGGGCGAGCGGGGTGCCCGCCCCGGTGCAGAAGACGAAAGCCGACACGTTCCGGGTGGCCTTCTCCTGGGACTTGAGCGCGTCGAACACGATCTGCGACATCTGGATGTCGCGCTGCGAGCCGTCGGTCTTGGTGTACTCCTCCCGGCCGGCGACGACGGTCTCGCGCACCAGGATCAGCCGGCGCTCGAAGTCAACATACTTCCACTTCAGCCCGTCGGCCTCGCCGGTGCGCATGCCGGTGAAGAAGCGCAGGGTGAAGTAGTTGCGGAAATCCGGACGCACGCGATCGAGGATCGTCTTCACCTCGTCGAGGCTGAACGGATCGACGTCGATGCGCGGCACCCGAAGCTGCTTGATGCCCTGGAAGGGTGTGCGAAAATCGAAACGGTCGGCCGCTTCGTTGAGGATCTGCCGCAGCGGGTTGAGGATCTTGTTGATCCGCGGCCTGGAAAGCGGTTTGTCCTTGCCCCGCGCCTGGACTTTGGCGAGCTCAGCGCGGAAAGCAAGAATCTGGGCCTTGGTGATCCGGCCGACCTCCATCTCCCCGAAGCGGGGGAAGAGCTTGCGGTCGAGGATGTCGCGGATGCCCCGGCGGTGGGAGCGCCGCCACTCGACTTCCTTCTCGGCGAACCAAGTGTCGGCGAAGTCGCGCAACGGCGGCGTGGCGGGAACGGTGGGCGGAATCGGACCCTGAGAGGAGGGCGCGGTGGAGGCAGGACGTGCGCCAGCGGGCTGCGCTAGGCCCGCGACTCCCGCAGCCAGTGCCGCGGCGTCGGACTTCTCGGCGTTGCGGCTGTTGGGGAAGTAGCGCCGATAGTCGAAGCTGCCGAGGCTGATGTCGGCCTCGATCTTGTCGATCAGTTTCTGGATCTTCCTGCGGTTTGCCGCGTTGTCTGGTAGCGCGGTCTGCTCGCGGCAGCGGACGCCCTGGTAGTAGAAGTCGATGAACAAGAGGCCGGTGTCACTGCGCTTGCGGATGCTAGCCACGGCAGATCCCCCCGTTGGCCATCGGAATGGCGAGGCCGTTGCCCGAGGCGTTCGCCATGTCCTGCTCGATGCGCTCCCAGATGTAGAGGATCTTACGTCCGCCAAACGGGCGGATGTAGTGAACTCCCTCGAGCAGCACACTGTCCTTCATTCGCTCGCGGATCGTCCGAGGGTCGTACTTGATCCGTCCCGAGAGTTCTTCGGTCGTCAGGTAGGTCTGCGACATACACATTCTCCCAAATTAAGAAGTATCATCCGGGATAAAGATTCACCAGATTAAATGGCCAATCTTTATCCTGAGTGACATTATGCACGTCGTAAAGACGTTGTCAAGTGCTTTTCGTCATTCTGAACGACATAACACCTTGGAGAAGGCATGATTCGCTGTCACCTCTCGCGGATGATGGGCGAGCGAAAGATGAAGATCATCGACGTCGCCCGCGAAACGGGGCTTCATCGCAACACGGTGACCCTGCTCTATAACGAAACCGCCAACAGGATCGAACTCGAAACGATCGACCGGCTATGCCTGCTGTTCCGGTGCAACGTTGGAGACCTACTCGAGTTCGTCCCCGACAAGTGATCGCTTGGGCACGGAGGGCGAACGTCGATTTCGGGAAATGGGCCGATTGGCCGGCAAGTGCATGGGCACAACTTGGGCGCACCATGGGCACGCAGTAGGCACGGAGGCGCAACAGGTTCGCGGCCAGACCATTGCCCCGGGCATCGGAATCCGGACGACTTGGTGCCCGATATCATGCCGGAGAGCATTCCAAAGACGTATCCGAGGAATGCCAATCAGCTAAGAAAACTGGTAACTATCTGATAAATTTGAATTTGGCGCGCCCGGCGCGAATCGAACGCGCGACCTTCGGCTTCGGAGGCCGACACTCTATCCCCTGAGCTACGGGCGCGGGGTGGAAAGAAGAGCAGAAGTCATTTTACACGACCTTGGTCCGATGACTTCTGCCTTCGGAGGCCGACACTCTATCCCCTGAGCTACGGGCGCGGGGTGGAAAGAAGAGCGGAAGTCATTTTACACGACCTTGGTCCGATGACGCCTGCCTTCGGAGGCCGGCAGTTCATCCCCTGACCTGGGGGCATCAGGCGGCGAAGGATCGTGGGTGCTGCGGCCGCCATCCATGGCACCCTGTCTCGATGCGGCGGGAAGCGTCTATAATGCTCCGTTTGAATATTTCCGCGCCCGAGGTGACCAGAAATGTCGGACCAACACGAATCGCCGATCAAGACTCCAAAACAGGTGATCATCGTCATCGTTGTAGCGTTTGCAGTGCTGATCGCCATTCCCGCGCTATTCTCGCAACTGGTCACCAGCGGCCGCAAGGCGCCTTCAGAAGCCAATGAGGAGCAGACCGCGAAACTCATCCAGCCGGTGGCGCGCGTGGAACTCGCCGCGGGTGGCGGTGCAGCGGCGCAGGGGCCGAAGAGCGGGGAGCAGATCTATACGGCGGTCTGCGGCGCCTGCCACGGCGCGGGCGTCGCCGGTGCACCGAAGACGGGCGACAACGCGACCTGGGCGCCGCGCATCGCGCTCGGCCTCGACGCCCTGACCAAGTCGGCAGTGGCCGGCAAGGACGCGATGCCGCCCAAGGGCGGCGGATCGGACCTGAGCGATACCGACATTGCGCGCGCCATCGTCTTCATGGCCAACAAGTCCGGTGCCAGCTTCAAGGAGCCGGCGGCTCCGGCGGCGGCGGCCGCTCCGGCGGCGGAGCGCAGCGGAGAGGAGATCGTCAAGGCGCAGTGCCACAAGTGCCATGAAACCGGCGAGGGCGGCGCGCCGAAGATGGGCGACAAGCAGGCCTGGGCGCCGCGCGTTTCCCGCGGCCTCGATGCGGTGACCAAGTCCGCCATCAAGGGACACGGCAACATGCCGGCCCGCGGCGGCATGGCGGATCTCACCGACGCGGAATTGACCAAGGCTCTGCTCTACATGTTCAACCATGTCGGCAGCAAGGCGGATGCGGCGCCGCCACCGGCGGAGCAGGCCGCGGCCCCTGCCGGTGCTCCTGCCGCGGCAGCAGCACCGGCGGCGGCAGCCGACGGCAAGGGCATCTACGAGAAGACCTGCCTTGCCTGCCATGCAGCCGGTGTCGCCGGCGCGCCGAAACTCGGCGACAAGGCGGCCTGGGCGCCGCGCCTCGCCACCGGTGCCGATGCGCTGCTGAACAGTGTGCTGAAGGGCAAGAACGCCATGCCCCCCAAGGGCGGCAATACCGCCTTGTCGGACACCGAGGTGAAGGCGGCAGTGGACTACATGGTGGCGCAGTCGAAGTAAGCGATCGCTCACAGCGAAAGCTCCAAGAAACGGGGGAGGCGCGTAGCCTCCCCGTTTTCGTTCACGAGGGTCGCGGCTCAGGAGGCGGCTACGGTCTTGCCGCCGAGCATCGCCTTCAGGGCGGCGAGACGCTGCGACCCGGCGGCGCGGTCCGCCGTTGCATCGGGGCGCTGCGACAGGTGCTGCAGGTCGTCGCCCATCTCGCCGATGAAGCGGCTGGGCTCGCAGGTGCGGACTTCCTTGCCCAGCTTGCGCCTCTCGCAATAGGAGAGATGCAGGCTGTGCCGGGCGCGGGTGATGCCGACGTACATCAGCCGCCGTTCCTCGTCGATCTTTCCGGCGTCGACGGATTCGCGGTGGGGCAGGATGCCCTCCTCCACCCCGACCAGGAACACGTGCCGGAACTCCAGCCCCTTCGCCGCATGCAGCGTGGCGAGTTGCACCGCATCGGAGCCGCCTTCGTTCTTGTCCAGCATCGACAGCAGCGCCAGCGACTGGTTGAGCTCGATCAGGTTCTTGTTCTCGTCCTCGCCTTTCTTCGCCAGCCAGTCCACGAAGTCGCGCACGTTGGACCACTTGGCTTGCGCCTCGCGCGGGTCGAGGGTGTCGAAGAGGTGGGCTTCGTAGCGGAGGGCCTTCAGCAGATCCTCCAGCACCGGGCGCGCCGGCTCGCGGCTGGCACGCCATTCCATGCGGTTGATGAAGCGGCCGAATTCGAGCACCGTCTCCAGTTGCTTGTGCTGCAAGTGAGCGCTGGCTCCAACCTCGAAGGCAGCGGCGAACAGGCTGACGTGGCGGCTGCCGGCGTAGCGCCCGAGCGCTTCCAGAGTCTGCGGACCGACGCCGCGGCGCGGCGTGGTGATGGCGCGGATGAAGGCCGGATCGTCGTCGCTGTTGGCGATCAGCCGAAGGTAGGCAACCAGGTCCTTGATCTCGCTGCGCTCGAAGAAGGACTGGCCGCCGGACAGCAGGTAGGGAATCTTGTGGGCGCGCAGGTGCTGCTCGAACAGGCGCGCCTGGTGGTTGCCGCGGTAGAGGATGGCGTAGTCGCCGAAGGCGGCGCGGTGCTCGAACTTGTGGGCGGAGAGCTTCATCACCACCTGCTCGGCTTCCTGCTCGTTGTCGCGGCAGGCGGTGACCCGGATCGCATCGCCGTGGCCGAGTTCGGACCAGAGGCGCTTGTCGAACAGCTTGGGATTGTTGGCGATCAGGGTGTTGGCCGCGGCCAGGATGCGCGTCGTGGAGCGGTAGTTCTGCTCCAGCTTGATCACCTTGAGGCTCGGATAGTCGCTGCTCAGGTTGCGCAGGTTCTCGACATCGGCGCCGCGCCAGGCGTAGATGGCCTGGTCGTCGTCGCCCACCGCGGTGAAGGCGGCGCGCGGCCCCGCCAGCAGCCGCAGCATGCGGTACTGGCTGCGGTTGGTGTCCTGGTACTCGTCCACCAGTAGGTAGCGCAGCCGGCCCTGCCAACGGTCTCGCACCTCCGGGGCGGACTCGAACAGTGCCACCGGCAGCCGGATGAGATCGTCGAAGTCCACCGCCTGGTAGGCCTTGAGCGTGCGCTCGTACTCGCCGTAGAGCCGCGCCGCCGCCAGGCCGAGATCGTCTTCGGCCAGACCGGGCGCCTCCTCGGCGGAGACGAGGGCGTTCTTCCAGGACGAGATGCGTGCCTGCAGCGCGCGCACCCGGCCCTTGTCCGCGTCCTTCGCCAGTTCGGCGACGAGGGCAGCGGCATCGGCGGCGTCGAGGATCGAGAAGCGCGGCTTGAGTCCGACCGCTGCCGCCTCCGCGCGCAGGATGCGCACGCCCAGCGCATGGAAGGTGGAGACGTTGAGCGCCGCCAGCGACTTGCCCGGCAGGAGCTTCGCGGCGCGCTCCTGCATTTCCCGCGCCGCCTTGTTGGTGAAGGTGATGGCGGCGACGTGGGACGGGTTGTAGCCGCACTGCTCGATCAGGTAGGCGATCTTGTGGGTGATGACCCGCGTCTTGCCGCTGCCGGCGCCGGCCAGCACCAGCAGCGGGCCGTCGAGGTATTTGACCGCTTCGCGCTGGGGTGGGTTGAGGGCGGAAAGCATGGCAGTGGTTGATCCGGCGCGCACGGCGCGCCCTACGCAAGTCGAGTCCGCGTTGGCCGCAGGCTGCTAGTGGCCGAGGGCGCCGAATACCTTCTTGGCGAGGCTGCCCGTGGCGGCCACCGGGTTCTGGCGGATCGCCTTTTCCTCGTCGCCGATCATGGCGAACAGGCCGTCCAGCGCCTTGCGTGTAACGTAATTCTCCAGCTTGGCGTCCTGCTCCTTGACCAGACCGAACTGGGCGCCCTTGCCGGCGAACTGGTCGTACTTCTCGGCCAGCTTGACTTTGCTGGTGGCCTTGGTCACGACGGGCTTGAACTTCGCCGTGAGCTGTTCCGAGGTGGTGCGGCGGAAGTACTCGGTGACCGAGTTGTCGCCGCCGGTGAGGATCTGCTTGGCGTCCTGCACCGTCATCTTCTTCACCGCATCGACGAGGATGGGCTTGGCCTCCGCCACCGCCGACTCGGCGGCGCGGTTCATGGCGGTGACCAGCTCGTCCGCCTGCTTGCCCATGCCCATGGTGCGCATCAGCCCTTCGGCTTGGCGCAGACCGTCCGGCAGCGGAATCTTCACCTGCGGATTGCCGAGGAAACCGTCGGTCTTGCCGAGTTTCGCCACGGCAGCGGAGGCGCCCTGGGTCAGGGCCTCCTTCAGGCCCCCCGATGCTTCCTTGTTGCTGAGGTCGCCCAGCGACACGGCAACTGCCTGGGCCGAAAGGAAAAACAGGGCGAAAACGCTGATGGCGGCACGCATGGTGTTCTCCGGGAAGAGTTGTTGTCGGAAACGGGGAGTTGCAGACGGGAATGATATCCCAGTAGCGCCAGCGCCCCGGCTACAGCAGCGGCCTCAGTTGCGCTTCCAGCTTGTCGATGGCGATCTCGCCCAGATGACGGAAGCGCAGCGTGCCCTGGCGGTCGATCAGGAAGAAGCGCGGCGGCGTCTTGGTGGGGCCGAAGACCGCGGAGTGCCGCTCGCTGCGCATCGCCACCGGAAAGGTGTAGCGGTGGTCGCGCCAGAACTCGTCCACTTCCAGACGCTCGGCGTCGATGGAGACGGCGAGAATCTCGAAGCCTGCCGCCCTGTGGCGCTGATAGAGCTGCTGCAGTTGCGGCAGTTCCTTGCGGCAGGTCGGACACCATGTGGCCCAGAACACCACCAGCGTGGGCTTTCCCGCAAGATCCGCGCTCCTGAGGGTGGTGCCGTCGAGCAGCAGGGAATCGAAGGCGGGGACGGGCTTGCCGACGTCCACCTCGCCTCGCGCCGTACCGGCCACCAGGATGCCGAGGAACAGCAACCCCCAAATCCAGCCGCGCCGCTGCGCCAAGTCAGGCCACTCCCGCGGCGTGCGCCTGCCGATCGGCGTGATAGCTGGAGCGCACCATGGGCGCGCAGGCGGCATGGGCGAAGCCGAGTTCGAGCGCCGTCTGTTCGAAGCGCTGGAATACCTCTGGCTGAACATAGCGCGCCACCGGCAGATGGCCGCCCGAAGGCTGCAGGTATTGGCCGATGGTCAGCATTTCGACGTCGTGGGCACGCAGGTCGTGCATCACGCCGACAATCTCGTCGTCCGTTTCCTCGAGTCCGACCATCAGTCCGGACTTGGTGGGAATGCCCGGATAGCGCTGCTTGAACTGCCCGAGCAGTTGCAGCGAATGGGCGTAGTCGGCGCCGGGGCGCACCTGCTTGTAGAGCCGGGGCACGGTTTCGAGGTTGTGATTGAAGACATCGGGCAAACCGGCGCCGAGAACCTCCAGCGCGGTTTCGAGGCGGCCGCGGAAATCCGGGACCAGGGTCTCGATGACGATCTGCGGCGAGGCCTCCCGCACGGCGCGGATGCAGTCGACGAAATGCCAGGCGCCGCCGTCGCGCAGATCGTCGCGGTCCACGCTGGTGATCACGACATAGCGCAGGCCGAGGGCGGCGATGGTCTCGGCCAGATGGCGCGGCTCGTCGGCGTCCGGCGGCAGCGGCTTGCCGTGGGCGACATCGCAGAAGGGGCAGCGCCGGGTGCAGATGTCGCCGAGGATCATGAAGGTGGCGGTGCCCTTGCCGAAGCACTCGCCGATGTTGGGGCAGGAGGCTTCCTCGCACACCGTGTGCAGCGAGCGCTCGCGCAGGATGCGCTTGATCTCGCCGTAGCGTCCGCTCTCCGAGCCCGCGCGTACCCGGATCCACGACGGCTTGCGCAGCGGCTCGGCGGCGACCACCTTGATCGGAATGCGCGCCGTTTTCGCCGCGCCTTTTTCCTTCGCCACTGGCTTGTCCACGCTCAGCCTCTGCCTTTCGCCAACACTCGATTCAGGTGCCGCGACAGCTTCTCCCCCGCCGCCTCGGGTGCATCGGCGACACCGAGATCGCGCAGTTGGGTCACCGGCAGGTCACTATAGCCGCAGGGATTGATCGCCGCAAACGGCGCCAGATCCATGGCCACGTTCAGGCTCAGTCCGTGGTAGCTGCAGCCGTGCTTCACGCGCAGACCGAGGGCCGCCACCTTGGCTTCCCCGACATACACTCCCGGAGCCCCCGGCCGGCGCGCCGCGTCGATCGCATAATCCGCCAGCAGGTCGATGATCGCCTGCTCCATCGCGTGCACCAGTTCGCGCACCTTGAGCCGCCGCCGGTTCAGATCCAGCAGCAGATAGGCGACGATCTGGCCCGGACCGTGATAGGTGATCTGGCCGCCGCGATCCACCTGCACCAGGGGCACGCCGATGTCCCGCAGCAGGTGCTCCGGCTTGCCCGCCAGCCCCAGCGTGAACACGGGCGGATGCTGCAGCAGCCAGATCTCGTCCGCCGTGTCCGCCCCGCGCTCGGCAGTGAAACGCTGCATGGCGCGCCAGGTCGGCTCGTACTCCACGAGACCGAGGCGGCGCAGCGCCGGATGCGTTGCCTCAGCCAATCACAGCACCATCACCACCGATGGGTCGCCCGACAGCTCGCGATAGAGATCGTCGAGCTGCTCGCGGGAATGGGCGTGGATGACGCAGGTGATGCTGAGGTAGGCACCCTGGCTGCTGGCACGCATGCTCATCGCACCGGGATCGTAGTCGGGCGCGTGGCGCAGCACGATCTCCATCATGCGCTGGGAGAAATCGTCGCTCCTGCGCCCGAGGATCTTGATCGGGAAGTCGCAGGGAAAGGTGAGCAGGCTTTCGCGCGGTTCACTCGCCACGGCGCATGACCGTCGCTTTGAAGTCCTGGTACCAGCCGTACATGCGCGCGAACACGGGCCCGGGAGAGCCGGCGCCGACGGCGCGGCCGTCGAGCAGCGTGATCGGGAGCACTTCCTTGGTGGAGGAGGTCATCCAGAGCTCGTCGGCACCGCGCACCTCCGCCTCCAGCACCTCGCGCACCTGGTGCGGCAGGCCGTGGGCGGCGGCCAGTTCCAGCACCACGTCGTAGGTGATGCCGCACAGCATCAGATGGCTCCGCGGCGGCGCCAGCATGGTGCCGTCCCGGACGACGAAAATGTTGGAGGCGGCGCCTTCCGTGAGGAAGCCGTCGCGGAACAGGATGGCCTCGGCGCAGCCCGCCTCCACCGCCTGCTGGCGCAACAGGCAGTTGGCGAGCAGGGCCACGGTCTTGAGATCGCAGCGCAGCCAGCGGAAATCGGCGGCGCTGACGGCGCAGACGCCGGTTTCGCGCTGCGCGTCCGGCGGCGTCACGAGCGGCTCGGTCATGATGAACACCGTCGGCGCCACGCCCTTGGGAAAGGCATGGTTGCGCTTGCTATCCGCGCCCCGGGTCACCTGCAGGTACACCGACTGGTCCTGCCATTCGTTGCGCGCGACGATCTCTGCGACGAGGCGGATCCATTCCGCCTCATCGTGGGGGTTGGGAAGCCGGATGCCGTCCAGGGTAGTCTGCAGGCGCCGCAGGTGCTCCGCCAGCCGGAACGGCCGGCGCGAGTAGACCGGGATCAGTTCATAGGCGCCGTCGCCGAACAGGAAGCCGCGGTCCAGGACCGGAATCTGCGCCTGCTCGATGGGCAGGAAGCGCCCATTGAGGTAGACCGTGGTCATCGCCGCGCTATTGGAACCACAGCCGCATGGCGTCCCAGGTGCGCCCGAAGATGCCTGCCAACGGAACCGTCTCCAGCGCCACCACCGGATACTCGCCGATGAGCTTGTCGTCCACGCTGAGCTTCAGCGTGCCGATGCGGCTGCCCTGGGACACGGGCGCCAGCAGGGGCTGCGCGCCGACCAGTTCGGCCTTGAGCTTCTCGGCCTGGCCCTTGGGCACGGACAGGACGAAGTCGTCGAGGAATCCCGCCTTCACCGTCTCCTGCGCTCCCTTCCAGATGCGCAACTGCTTCACCGCTTCGCCCTTCTTGTAGAGCGCGACCGTATCGTAGAACTGGAAGCCGTAATTGAGCAGCTTGAGCGATTCCTGCGCCCGCACGTTCACCGAGGCGGTGCCCATCACCACCGAGATCAGCCGCCGCGGTCCGCGGGCGGCGGAGGAGATGAGGCAATAGCCCGCCGCTTCGGTATAGCCGGTCTTGACGCCGTCCACGGTCGGATCCAGCCACAGCAGGCGGTTGCGGTTGGCCTGCGTGATGCGGTTGTACGTGTACTCCTTCTTGGAGTAGATCGGGTAGAACTCCGGGAAGTCGCGGATCAATGCCGAAGCGAGCAGCGCGAGGTCGCGCGCCGTCGAGTAGAGCTGCGGGTCTCCCAGGCCGGTGGAATTGGTGAAATGGGTGTTCTTCAGGCCGAGGCGCTGCGCCTCGCGGTTCATCATCTGCGCGAAGGATTCCTCGGAGCCGGCGATGACCTCGGCCAAAGCGACGCAGGCATCGTTGCCGGACTGGATGATCACGCCGTGGAGCAGTTCCTCTACCGTCACCGGCTGCTTGAGGTCGATGAACATGCGCGAGCCGGCGGTCTTCCAGGCCTTCTCCGACACCGGCACGACCTGCTTCAGCGTCAGGGTCTTCTGCTTCAGCGCGGCGAAGGTGAGATAGGCCGTCATCAGCTTGGTGAGCGAGGCTGGCTCGGAGCGCTGGTCCGGGTTGTAGCTGGCCAGCACCTGGCCGGAACCGTGGTCCAGCAGGACCCACGACTTGGCCGCGACGGTCGGCGGCTGGGGCGCAAGCTGGGCGTGGGCCGGGAGGAGGACGAGCAGGGAGAAAAGCAGTATCAGGATGCGCATCGGACAGGGTCGGCGAAAAAAGGGGCGAATTATAACAGAGGGGGTTCTTGCTCCCCGGGTGCCGCCGCCTAGCGCTGGACCACCATCACCTTCAGGTCCAGCGACTCGCGGATGCGATCGGCAGTCCGCGTCGCATCCTGCTGCGAGCGGTACGGCCCGAGATACAGCCGGAACGTCCCGTCCGTGGGATGGATCGAGATCTTCTCGTTGAGCCAGTTCAACTCCTTGAGCAGGTGGGCACGGAAGCTTTCCGCGTTGTCGTTGCTGGAAAACGCCGCCAGCTGGAGGAAGAGGCCGCTCGCATCGCTCACCGTCGTCAGCACCGCCGGCTTGGATTGCTGTTCGTCCGCCAGCGCCAGAGCCTCGATCGGATCGCGCGCTTCGGTCCCCGGCGGTTTCGACGAGGGCGGTGGCGCGGCCGCAATCGGCAGCGACGAGGCGCCCGCGGTTGGCTTCGCCGCCGACCTTGCCGGCCGCCTTCGCCGCCGCGACGGTCGGCTTGCCCGGCTTGGCCGCGCCCTTGCCCGGTTTCGCCGCGGCCAGTTGCGGCTGATCCGGCAGGATGGTTTCGACTTCGACCTGGGTGCTGCCGTTCTTCACATAGCCGAGCTTGTAGGCCGCGGTGTACGAGAGGTCGATGATGCGCCCGGAATGGAAGGGACCGCGGTCGTTGATCCGCACCACCACCGACTTGCCGTTGGCGACATTGGTCACCCGGGCATAGCTGGGGATCGGCAGCGTCGGGTGTGCCGCCGTCGCCGCGTACATATCGTAGCGTTCGCCGGAAGACGTCTTCTGGCCGTGGAAGCGGCGCCCGTACCAGCTCGCCGTGCCGCGCTTCCTGTAGGGTTTGAGCTTCTGGTCCGGCACGTAATCCCGGCCGAAGACGGTATAGGGATTGTTGGCATAGCGGTGCAGCGGTTCCGGCTTCGGCTCAGCGTCCGGGACGGCATCCAGATTCGCCGGCGGATTCTCGTCCGGCCCGTCGTCCAGGTAGTAGCCGCCCGACTTGGCTGTCTGCGCCGGCTTGTCGGCCGGCTTTGCTGCGGCGGAGTCGCGGGCAGGCGGCGTCTCGGCGCCGGAACGCGGCGGCTGGGTGCCGCAGGCGCTCAGCAACAGGGCGCCGACGCCGATCAGCCAGGCAGGGAAGGGGCATTTCCTGTCGCGATCGAAAGCGGTCGTGCGCATGCTCAGGCTCCGGATTTCGTCCATCCCGCTACTCCGGGGTGTAGGAGACCCGGCGCATGTTACATCATCATGCAGCCGCTGCGAACCGCCGCCGACGCAGCACGGCGCCACGATGAGGGCTCATGAGAGAGAGGCGTAGTGGGCCTGTCCCTCCGGAAGTGAACGATTGGGCGCGCTGCCACCAGCGCACGCCCAAAAAAAGTTCAGGCCCGTGGCGACCTGAAGAACAGAATCGCCGAATTGCTGCGGGCCTGAGTCATCGCCGCGTTGGCAAGCGGTGTGGGCGGGGCGTCGGGACTAGACTGGCTGTCCGGGCCTCCCGGCGCGCCCGCCCCTCTGATCATTTCTGCGCCAGCGCAACTCGTTGCACTTCAGCGACGGCCGCGATCTCATTCGCTTCCTGCGGAGCGCTCACCACACACAGCGCGAAATTCACCTCCTGTACCGTTTGAGCGGTGATCGGCTGGTCACTTCCGGCGAACAGGCCGAGGTAGGTGCCGGCGAGAACGTGATCGTTCTTCTCCTTCTCGATTTCCGCCTGGTAGTTCGCCACCAGGAACGCCGTGTCCATGTACCGGCCGCCTCTTGCCTGGGGTGCGTAGCGGCTCAGAACCTGGTCGAGGCGGCCCATGTTGTTGCCCATGAAGCGACTCCAGCCGCGCATATCGCCGCCGACGTGGTCTTCGCAACGCTTCGGACCTTCCATGGCGGTGGCTGTGCTGCCGCTCGTTCCGCCGCCGGCGGAGCCCACCACCGGCGTCGACAGCACCGCGACGCTAAGGCCGTCGTCAGAGGTGGGAACCACCGAGCGGGTGTCCACGACAGTCGTCGCCGTCGCCGTCGCCGTCATCGACAGCATCCACATTACGGCCGCCCCAGTAGCGCAGGCGGTAGCGATACTGCGGTCCGTAGCCCCAGCGATTGCGTTCCGTGGCCTGGGTCGTCGCGGCGGCTGCGAGCGTTGCGCTTTCGGTTGAGGAGACGACCGTCGGTCCGCTCGCCGGCAGACCTTCCGGCACCTGATCCGAACCGCCGATTCCGGACCCGCCGCCGAAGGCGTGGTCGGTCCCGCCGCTGTTGGCGCGCTTGCCGGCCTGATGACCCTTGGCCTCCTGCGACGTGTGATCGCCCGCCGCATGACCCGGATGGTCCGGGCGCAGGCCTTTCCAGCGATACTTCTTGCCGCCGGACTCGCCACCGCTGCCGGAGGCATGGCCGCTGGAATGGCCGCTGGCGCTGTGCCCGCCATCGTCGCCGCCGCTGCTGTGGCTGCTGCCGCTGCTGTGGCTGCTGCCACTGCTGTGACTGCTACTGCTACCCGTCGTTGTTTCACCCGCCCCACTCTTGGCCAGACCGGCCAAGCCGCTGGCGGCGGCCGCCTGCTTCACCACACCGGAACCGATCCCCGTTGCCTGCTCAATGGCGAGCGGCAACACGAACACTGCGGATAACGCGGCGGCGACACCAACCAGTTTGTACGGGGAATGCGTTGATTTGCTTTTCATGATTCCCTCCGTCCTGCTGTCCGATCAGCTGCGGAAGGCGTTGGGTGCGTGCGCATTGGGGAGCCCGCACCCGATGGGCGTACCTCGACAAGCGGACGCGCCATCGACGCGCCTTGCGCAGACTGAGCCTCGATCGGGCCGCGGGCGTGTTTCCTTGCTTCCGCCCGCGGTCCGGCCTCAAGAACTAGCCCTTGTCAGTTGTCGTGGTCGTACAGGATCTCCACGCGGACCGCCTCGGCTGCCGCCGCGATTGCAGCCAGATCGGCAGTCGGCTCGGTCTTGGTGATGATCTTGTAGATCGCGTAGACGGTGTCCTGGGTGATCGGAAGGGTCTTGTCCGACGCGCTACCCAACAGGATCGCCTCGAGAGCGGGAGCATTGGTGCTGTCGAGCGTGTACAGCACGGTACCCGCGGCGTCCTTCACCTCGATCTTGCCATCGGCAAGATAGTCCTTCAGCAGTGCCAGGTTCGCCAGGGGCGAGTCGAGACGCACCACGTCGTCGAGATTCAGAAGCTTGATCTGGTTGACGGTGAGCTTGTAGAAGTCCAGAATGGTCGGATCCGCAGCGATGGACACAAAAGCCTCAGCCAACTGCCGATCGAAGACGCCGGAAGGCGCACGGGAAACATTCAAGCGCCCCAACTCGGACGTCGTGCCGGTCGCCGGATTCACCAGACCGTCCTGACCCCAAGTCGGCTTGCCACCCCGGGCAGCGCTCCCGCGCTGGCTGGAATCTCCGCCCATGTAGCGCGGCCCCTTGGCGTCGCTGTTGACGCCCGGACCGCCTTGGCCCGATCCGGAGCCGCCGGTTTCGTTGGTGGCGCCGCCCTGACCTTGGTGACCCTTGCCCGCGGGCTTGCCGGCCTGGCCTTTCGGCACGCTGTCGCCCGCATAGGCGGCGGGCATCATGCCGAGATCGGTGGAATAGAAATGATCGACTGCCGCCGGGGCAGCAAGCATCGCGAATACGGCTGCATTGGCGGCGATGAAGGACTTGAGCGTAGCTCTACGGGTTTTCATTTTGACCTCCGCTACTTGCGCCAGCCAGGGGCCCATATTCCCCCACCGGCAGTTTTTTACTGGACCCGAATCGCGCCCGGCTCGGACCGAATGAACTGCAAGCCGGACTCAACTCTCGGTTCGCATATTAGGGATCGTTGCTAAGATGCTCATTGCGAATTCGCAATCGCTGTAGGACAAAAACCTACAAGTCTTGGTAACTAAGTAGAAACAATAGCTTACGAAGTGCGGCCAATTGTCGCAGGGGCCGCTCCGTGGGCTTGATTGCGGGCGGGGAGTCGAAAAAGAAAAATCCGGCCCGCGGGCCGGATTTTCGTGCAAGGCCGGATCAGCTCACGCCGGCCCGCTCATGGAATCAAGGGGATGGTGAAGCGCAGGAAGAACTGATTGCGGTCGAAGTTCTGCGTATTGTCGGTGGACAGCAGGTAGCGGTAGTTGTAGCTGCCATCGAGGTAAAGGTACTTGGCTGCCCGATACCACATCCCTATGCCTACGCCGGTGTAGTCATCGACGCGGTCGATGCCCTGATAGTCGCTGCGCGAGAAGGAGGCATTGCCGTAAAGGCCGAGGCTGGGGTTCAGGCGCTGGTCCAGCGTGGCCCCGATGTAGGTGTTGAGGTAGCTCGAAGCGATGCCGGTCAGTACCGGCTGGATCACGGCGCCTTCGGGTACCAGGACGACCGACACGGTCGAGGTATTGGTGTTGGTCTCCTCCACCGTGCGATCGAGAAACAGGCTCAACTTGGTGTTTTCGGCTGCCTGCCAGATCAGATTTCCGCCGAAGGCCGGCTTCGAGACGTCGGCGAGCCGGGAGTCCTCGTAGTCCTGATTCAGGTAGCCGACGAAGCCCTCCGCCTTCAACTTTCCCGGAAGGCTGTAGCGCGCTCCCAGCAGCAGCCGATAGCCGTCCGAATCGCGCTTCAGGCCGCCGGCCTGTACCGGGAACACTTCGGCGATGTCGTCGAGGTTCTGGTAGCGCCGGTTGTCGAGGGCCGCCTGCGCGAAACCCTCCGTGCGCGCCGAAAAGCCGTAACCTGCGCGGAGGCCGAGGGTGTAGCGGTCCCGGTCCTGATCGTCGTTGTTGATGATGTTGCCTTCCGAGCCCGGTACGTCGTCGTAGTTCAGGTTCTGCGCCGAACCGGCGATGCGCACCGACCAGGCATCGAGCTGGCGGAATACGCCGGCATAGGCGCGGGCGTTGTAATAGACCGTCGGCTCGGCGCCGTTGCGCGCATCCTTGTCTTCCCGGTCCAGGTGCTCGCGCGCATAGCGCAGGCCGCCATAGGCGTTGAGATCGTTCGTGAAGTCGTAGCGGCCTTCGCCGCTCACGCGCCAGTCATTCGTGTTCTCGTCCTTCTGACTGTTGTAGTCGGTAACATCCGCTGCCGCCTGGAAATTCAGCGCATGCCGGTCCCAATCGGAATTCACCCACAGCGCCGGCGTGTAGATCATCGCCCAGTCGCTGATGCGATCGCTCTTGGTGGCGAACACGTTGCTGTCCTGCATGTAGGTCGCACTGATCTCCGGATAGAGGAGGAAGCCGCCGGCGCGCCAGGGACCGGAGGATGCGGGAGTCTGGTCCGAGCGCACGACGCGGCGCATCGGCGCGACCCCTGCGTCGGATTTGGGTTCCTGCAGCGGCTGCTCTTTCGCTGGCGCTGATGCCGGCTCCGGTGCCGGCTCCTGAGCCATTGCGGATTGGCAGGCGGCGAGTGCGCAGACTGCGATGGCGACCCCGCGTGCGGATGCGACCTTGGACATGTTGTTGCTCCCCTTTGTTGATCTGCCGGATCCCCGGACCACTCGCCTTGACGAGATCTTCGGCGGCCGACTGACGCCGCGACTGCCTTATGTGGCAACATGGCATATTTGGATCGTCTGATTATCCTTCGCATTTCAGGCAATCCGCAAACCGTGGCGGTATGATTGTGGCAAATTCGCAACATTTCCCGGCCGTGCAGCCATCGGCGGACGGCCTCGTGCCGACATCAAGCACCGTGAAATTGCACCGCATGCATCGCCCAGGAGGAGGGCCGGCCTTGTGCCGGTTGACGGCCCTTGTCCGACCCTCCGAAAGACCAAACCGCCGCTGCCGATAACTCCAGAACGATCGGACAAGAACTCCATGTCGCACCACATCCCGCGCATCTTTCGCCCCGCAACCCCGGTCGACTGCGCCACCTGTGCGGCCCGGCACATCGACCTGTTCGCCGGGGTGACCGGACCCAGCGCGCTGACTTGCTCGCCTCGTTCCACATCAGCGCCTTCGAGCCGAAGGAAATCATCTACAACATGGGGCATATGGGCGAGTTCATCTACATCGTCCGCTTCGGCCTGATCAAGCTCGTGCGCTATTCGTCCAGCGGAGTGGAGCGCATCGTCGGACTCGCCCGCACCGGCGACAGCATCGGGATGGCTGCCCTGGTGTCGGTGCCCTATCGGCGCACCGCCGTCGCCATGTCCAGGTCCGAGGTGTGCCGCGTGCCGGCGGCGCTGGTGCGGGATTACAACCGCGGCCACCCGGAATTCGTCGCCAGGCTGCTGGAGAAATATCAGGCCAGCATCGATCTGGCCGACACCTTCCTGACGGACCTGTCCACCGGTGCCGCCCACGCCCGCGTTGCGCGGCTGCTCCTGTTCCTCACCGAGAAGAGCGACCACAACGAGTCCCCCCTGCTCACCCGCGAGGAGATGGGTGCCCTGCTCGGCCTGACCACGGAGACCACCAGCCGCGTCATCGCGGAGTTCCGGCGCGCGGGTCTGATCCAGGTGCCGGACGAGCATCACGACCGCTGCCGCTGCGACGTGGCGGCGCTCGGCAAGCTCGCCGCGGGTTGAATCAGCGCGCCAGGATCGGCGTCGCTATTTCTGCACCAGCATGCGGTTGCGGCTGATGCTCATGAGGATGCCGATGCCGAGGAACAGCGTCACCAGCGCCGTTCCGCCGTAGCTGATGAAGGGCAGCGGCACTCCCACCACCGGCAGCATTCCGCTCACCATCCCCATGTTCACGAAGGCATAGGTGAAGAAGATGAGCGTGATGCCGCCCGCCAGCAGGCGCGAGAAGAAGGTCGGCCCGTTGGCCGCGATCACCAGGCCGCGGCCGACGAGCAGCCCGTAGAGCGTAAGCAGGGCGATATTGCCGATCAGCCCGAACTCCTCGGACAGCACGGCGAAGATGAAGTCGGTGTGGCGCTCCGGGAGGAACTCCAGGTGCGCCTGGCTGCCGTGCAGCCAGCCCTTGCCGGTGATGCCGCCGGAGCCTACCGCGATGGTGGACTGGATGATGTGGAAGCCCTTGCCGAGCGGATCCTGCTCCGGGTCGAGCAGGGTGAGAACGCGATTGCGCTGATAGTCGTGCAACAGGGACCACACCACCGGCAGGCTGGCGAGGCCGGCGACGCCGAGACCGGCGATCAGCTTCCAGCTCAGCCCGGCGAAGAAGATCACATAGAAGCCGGCTGCCAGCACCAGCACCGACGTGCCCAGGTCCGGCTGGCGCGCGATCAGCCCCACCGGAACCGCCAGGATCACCGCCGCCACGCCGTAATCGCCCAGGCGCAGCAGCGCCTCGCGCTGGTGGAAATACCACGCCAGCATGAGCGGCATGGCGATCTTCATGATTTCCGAGGGCTGGATGCGCGTCACGCCGATGTGGAGCCAGCGCCGCGCGCCCTTGCTCACGTCGCCGAACAGGGCCACCGCGACCAGCAGCAGCAGGCCGCCGATATAGATCGGCACCGCGAACCGCATCAGGGTTCGCGGGGGGACCTGCGCCACCCCCCACATCAGCACCAGCGACACGCCCAGGTTCATGATCTGGCTGTAGAGGCGCGCTGGATTGTCATTGCTCGCACTCGCCAGCACCAACAGCCCGAAGCCGATGAGCAGCGCCGTGATCACCATCAGCGGCGGATCGATCGGCGCCAGCAGGCGCTGCAGCAGCGTGCGCAGCCTATTCAACGTCGGTCGCCTCGTCGTCCTCACCGGCCGCCCCTGCCGGCGATTTGCCGAGCAGGTGGTAGTCGATCACCTGGCGCGCGATGGGCGCCGCCGACTGGGCGCCGAAACCGCCGTTCTCCACCAGCACCGCCAGCGCGATGGTCGGCCGGTCCGCCGGGGCGTAGGCGATGAACAGGGCATGGTCGCGCAGCCGCTCCTTGACCCGCCCTTCGACGTACTTTTCGCCCTTCAGGCTGAAGACCTGGGCGGTTCCCGTCTTGCCCGCCGATACGTATTCCGCGCCGCGGAAGGCGCGCGCCCCCGTGCCCTCCGTGTTCACGCCCACCAGGGCCTTCTTGATCACGTTGACGTGGTCCTGCCGCAGCGGGATGGTACGGACCGGCTCGGCGGCGACGGCTGCGCTTTTCTCCCGTCTTGGCGTCCTCGACGTATTTCACGACATGCGGCCGATACATGACACCGTTGTTGGCGAGGGTGGCCATGGCATGGGCCATCTGCAGCGGCGTGTAGGCGTTGTAGCCCTGCCCGATGCCGATGCTGATGGTCTCGCCCGCGTACCATTTCTGCTGCTCGGGACGCTTGAAGCGCCGGCGCTTCCATTCCTGGGACGGCAGCACGCCCTCCGACTCGCCCGGAATGTCGATGCCGCTGCGCTGGCCGAAGCCGAAGCCGCGCATGAAATTGGCGATGTTGTCGATCCCCAGGTCGTTGGCCAGATTGTAGTAGTAGGTGTCGCAGGACGCCACGATCGACTTGTACATGTCCACCGTGCCGTGGCCGCCTTTCTTGTCGTCGCGAAAGGTGTGGCCGCCGAAGACGTAGAACCCCGGATCGTGGATCGCCTGCTGCGGCGTGCGCTTGCCCAGAGTCAGCCCTGCCAGCGCCATGTAGGGCTTGAAGGTCGAGCCGGGCGGATACACGCCGTTGATCGGGCGGTTGATCATCGGATGATCGGGCGAGTTGTTGAGGACGTCCCAGTTTTCCGGGTTGATCCCGTCCACGAACAGGTTCGGATCGAAGCTGGGATTGCTCACGAAGGCCAACACGCCGCCGCTGCCCGGCTCGATCGCCACCAAAGCTCCGCGGCGCTCGCCGAATGCCTTCTCCGCGATCGCCTGCAACTTGGCGTCGATGGTCAGCACCAGATTGTTGCCGGATACCGGCGCCGTGCGGTTGAGCGTGCGCACGGCGCGGCCGCTGGCATCGACCTCGACCTCGGCGTAGCCCGACTCGCCATGCAAGTCGCGCTCATAGCTCTTCTCGACGCCGCTCTTGCCGATATGGTCGGTGCCGCGATAGTTGGCGTCCTGCTCCGATTCCTCGAGCGCTTCCAGTTCCTTCTCGTTGATGCGGCTAATGTAGCCGATCGCATGGGAAGCCAGCTCGCCCTCCGGGTACTGGCGGAAGAGGCGGGCGTTGATGTCGACGCCGGGAAAGCGGTAACGGTTTGCGGCGACCCGGGCGACCTCTTCGTCGCTGAGCCGGGTGCGAAGGGGGATGCTTTCGAAAGTCTTGCTCTCCTCGAGGATCCTGCGGAAGCGCTTGCGATCCTTGGGCTGGATGTCCACCAGGCCGGCCAACTCGTCGATGGTGGCCTCGAGGTCATCCACTTTGCCGGGAGTGATCTCCAGCGTGTAGGCGGAATAACTTCGCGCCAGCACCACACCGTTGCGGTCGAGGATCAGGCCGCGATTGGGAACGATGGGGACGAGCGAGATGCGGTTGTCCTCGGCCCGGGTTTGGTAATACTCGTGCTGGACCACCTGCAGATAGACGAAGCGCGCCAGCAAAGCGCCGAACGCCGCCAGCACCACGAACGCCGCGACGCCCAGGCGCGTGCGGAAGCCCTGCAACTCGCGCTCGGGATTGAGAAATTCTGCGGGGCGCACGGGTCAGTCCGCCGCGCGACCGCGGGTCGTCGCCGTCCCCGCCGCTGCCACGCCCAAGGCAGGCAAGCGGAGCGCCGGACGCGGAAGCGGATCGTCAGATCGGTCGATTCTCATCCTTCTCCACCGGCCGGAACTGGGGCAGCAGCAGCAGGTAGTTGAGCGGCACCCACAGCAGGGTGGCGACGATGCTCGACAGGAAGATGCTCCAGCCGGGAAACTCCGCACCGCCGAGAAGCCGCGCCAGCACCATCGCGCTCTGCATCACCAGCAGCATCGGGAATATATGCACCGCCTGCTGGAACAAGGGGAACCAGAGGATGCGCCGCGACAGACTGGAAGCGAGAAACGCCAGCAGTACGTAGGCGAGGGCATGCTGGCCCATCAGCGCGCCCTGCGTCACGTCCATGATCAAGCCCAGCAGGAAGGCGGCGCCCATGCCGACCCGCAGCGGTTCCCGCACGCACCAGAAGGCGAGCACCAGGGCCACCCAGTCGGGGATGGCGGGAAAGCGCCCGGTCGGGATCAGGTTCAGGAACAGGGCGACGATCAGGCTGAACAGGACGAAGCCGGACCGGACCGGCTGCAGGATGCGGCGCGAACTGTGGGTCGGTTGCATGGCTCAGCTCACTCCTTCCGCTTCACTCTTTTGGCCTTGACGGGAGGCTTTTCCGCCTGCTTCACCTCCTCCGGCGGCGTCGGCAATGCCTCGCGCGGCCCCATCACCAGCACCAGGCCGTGCTGCTCCACTCCGCCCGAAGGTGCACACAGGATGCGGGCAAAGGCATAGACGTTGTCGCGCTCCACCCGTGCCACCTTGGCCACCGGCAGGCCGGGGAGGAACACGCCGTCGAGGCCGGAGGTGACGAGCACGTCGCCATTCTGCACGTCGGCGGTGGCGGCAAGGAAGCGCAATTCCAGCATGCCGCTGCCGGAGCCGAACATGACCGCCCGCAGGCCGTTGCGCACCACCTGCACCGGCACTGCCTGGTCCTTGTCACTGATCAGCGTGACCTCGCTCTGCAGCGGAAACACGCGCGTCACCTGACCGATCACGCCGCCCTCGTCCACCACCGCCTGGCCGGCGGCGATGCCCTGCTGGGAACCCTTGTCGATGATCACCTTGCGCGAAAACGGGTCCTTCGCGCTGTAGGCAATCTCGGCGACGACGCCCTTGGCCGGCTGGCGCTGCTTCATGTCGAGCAGGCTGCGCAGGCGCTGGTTCTCCTGCTCCAACTGCTGCTGGCGCAGCAGCGTTCCGGCGAGTTCCACCTGCTGGCGTTTGTAGCGTCCGTTTTCTTCCTGCAGGCCGCTGACGGTGGAGAAATAACTGCCGATGCCGCGCAGCCCCGCCACCGGCGTGTATGCGACCTGCTGCAGAGGGTAAGTGATCACTCCGATCGTCTGCCGAAGCACTTCGAGGTATTTCAAGCGCAGGTTGACGACGAGGAGGGCGAGAGAAAGCGTGACGAAAAAGACGAAGCGCGCGAGGGGCGCCGGTCCGCGGCGGAAGAACGGGGGCGGCGGAGGGCCGACGACCGACATGCCGGACTAGGTTCTGGAAGCGGCACCGGACGCGGATCCGCGCCCGGCTGGCATAGACCTACTCGCTGGCAAAGATGCTGCCGAGCTTGTCCATCTTCTCCAGCGCCATGCCGGAGCCGCGCACGACGCAGGTCAGCGGATCCTCGGCGACCACCACCGGCAGGCCGGTTTCCTCCATCAGCAGCCGGTCGATGTCGCGCAGCAGCGCGCCGCCGCCGGTCAGAACCATGCCGCGCTCGGCGATGTCGGCGCCGAGTTCCGGCGGCGTCTGCTCGAGCGCCGACTTGACGGCGCTGACGATGCTGTTCAGGGGATCGGTGAGCGCCTCCAGGATCTCGTTGGAGGAGATGGTGAAACTGCGCGGAATGCCTTCCGCCAGGTTGCGGCCCTTGACTTCCATTTCCCGCACTTCGGAGCCGGGGAAGGCGGAGCCGATCTCCTTCTTGATGTTCTCGGCGGTGGTCTCGCCGATCAGCATGCCGTAGTTGCGGCGGATGTAGTTGATGATGGCCTCGTCGAACTTGTCGCCGCCGACGCGCACCGAGCCCGCATAGACCATGCCGCCGAGGGCAATGACTCCCACCTCGGTGGTGCCGCCGCCCACGTCCACGACCATCGAACCGGTCGCCTCCGCCACCGGCAGCCCGGCGCCGATGCCGGCCGCCATCGGCTCCTCGATCAGGTACACCTGGCTCGCCCCGGCGCCGAGCGCCGACTCGCGGATGGCGCGCCGCTCCACCTGGGTCGAGCCGCAGGGCACGCAGATGATGATGCGCGGGCTGGGGGAAAACAGGCGCGAGTCATGCACCTTCTTGATGAACTGCTTGAGCATCTGCTCGGTGACGGTGAAGTCGGCGATGACGCCGTCCTTCATCGGGCGGATGGCGGTGATGTTGCCGGGGGTCTTGCCGAGCATCTGCTTGGCGGCGTGGCCGACCGCCTGAATCGTCTTCTTGGCGTTGGGTCCGCCCTCGGTGCGAATGGCAACCACCGACGGCTCGTCCAGCACGATGCCGCGCCCGCGCACGTAGATCAACGTGTTGGCGGTGCCGAGGTCGATCGCCAGGTCGGTGGAGAAGTAGGAGCGAAGGAATCCGATCATCACTGACTGTCCCCAGAGGCAGGGGAAAAGTTAAACGGGTATGATACCCTATCACGCCTTTGGTTTTAAGCCTCACGGATTTCCATGTCCCTCACCCTCGACCAGGTGCATCGAATCGCGCACCTCGCCCGCATCGATATCTCCGCCGCGGAGGCGGAAAAGACCCGCCGGGAACTCAACGACATCTTCGCCCTGATCGAGCAGATGCAGGCGGTGGACACGCGCGGCGTCGAACCGATGGCCCATGCTCAGGACGTGGCCCAGCGCCTGCGCGAGGACCTCGTGACCGAATCCGACCAGCGCGACGCGTTCCAGCAGCTTGCGCCCGAGGTCGAGGCGGGCCTTTATCTGGTGCCGAAGGTGATCGAATGATGCGGCGGACGCTCAGCCCGAGGTTCAGTAGCCGACGACCCATGGCCCCCCACGTCCCGATCCGATGATCCACGCCAGCCTGTCCGAACTGTCCGCCGCCCTGGCACAGAAGAAGATTTCCAGCGTCGAACTGACCTCGCTCTACCTCGACCGCATCGAGCGGCTCAACCCGGAACTCAACGCCTTCATCAGCGTCGATCGGGAGCGCAGCCTGGCGCAGGCGCGCGCGGCCGACGCGCGCATCGCGGCGGGCGACGCGACGATCCTGACCGGCGTGCCGGTCGCCCAGAAGGACATCTTCCTCACCCGCGGCTGGCGTACCACCTGCGGGTCGCGCATGCTGTCCAACTTCGTTGCGCCCTACGACGCCCATGTCGTCGAGCGGATGAACCGCGCCGGCTGCGTCATCCTCGGCAAGACCAACATGGACGAGTTCGCCATGGGGTCGAGCAACGAGACTTCCTGGTTCGGCCCGGTGCGCAATCCGTGGAACCCGCTGACGGTTCCCGGCGGCTCGTCGGGAGGTTCGGCGGCGGCGGTGGCGGCCCGCCTCGCTCCTGCCGCCACCGGCACCGATACCGGCGGCTCGATCCGCCAGCCGGCATCGCTCACCGGCATCACCGGCCTCAAGCCCACCTACGGCGTCGTCTCGCGCTACGGCATGATCGCCTTCGCCTCGTCGCTCGACCAGGGCGGACCGATGGCGAAGTCGGCGGCCGATTGCGCCCGGTTGCTGAATGTCATGGCGGGCTTCGATGCCCGCGATTCCACCTGCCTCGAGCGGCCGCCGCAGGACTATGGGCGCAGCCTCGATCGGCCCCTCGCCGGCCTGCGCATCGGCCTGCCGAAGGAGTTCTTCGCCGAGGGCATGGCGCCGGACGTGGCCAGGGCCGTGGATGAGGCCATCGCCCAGTACCGCAGGCTGGGCGCGGTCACGGTGGATATCAGCCTGCCCAACATGCAGCTGTCGATACCGGTGTATTACGTGCTGGCGCCGGCGGAGGCCTCCAGCAACCTGTCGCGCTTCGACGGCGTGCGCTACGGCTATCGCGCGCCGGAGTACGAAGACCTGATCGACATGTACTGCAAGAGCCGGGCGCAGGGCTTCGGCGCCGAGGTCAAGCGCCGCATCCTGATCGGCACCTACGTGCTGTCCCATGGCTACTACGACGCCTACTACCTGCAGGCGCAGCGGCTGCGCCGGCTCATCGCCCAGGATTTCGTCGACGCCTTCGGGCGCTGCGACGTCATCATGGGCCCGACCTCACCCACCGTCGCCTTCGCCTTCGGCGCCAAGAGTGCCGACCCGGTGCAGATGTACCTGTCCGACATCTACACCATCGCCGTCAACCTCGCCGGCCTGCCCGGGATGTCGGTGCCCTGCGGCTTCGGCGCAAACGATCTGCCGGTAGGACTGCAGATCATCGGCAACTATTTCGACGAGGCACGCATGCTCAACGCCGCCCACATGTACCAGCTCGCCACCGACTGGCACCTGCGAGCGCCGGCCGACGGGGTCGCGCCGTGAGCGTCGCCGGCCCGCGCATCGGGCGCTCCGCTGCGGCGTGGACCGCTTTCGCGCTCGCGCTGGCCATCGGCGGTTGCGCCAGCGTCGAACGGCCGACACCGGCGCCAGCGCAGGAGCGGTCCTCCGCCCAGAAGCAGAAGCCGCCACCGATCCCGACGCGGGCGCTGAATGTCGCCGCCGACTGTTCCTTCAAGGATCCGACCGGCTACCGCGGCGTCATGAAGCTCAACGTGTCCGGCGCCGACGTCAAGGCCTTCGAAGCCCGCGTTGACGTTCCGAACAAGGGCGTGTGCCGCTTCGACCTCAAGGACTTCCGCCAGACCGCCACCCTGCCCAACGTGGCTCTGAGGGCCCACGGCTCGTCCTGCGTGGTGCACATGTGGGAACAGGGCAGCCGCGTGACGGTGGCCTTCAACAACTGCCAGAACATGTGTTCCGGCGACGCGTATACCTATCTGTGGCCGATTCTGGCGAATGCCCGCAACGGCAGTTGCGGCTGAACCCGGGCGCGCGAGGAACTCCTGCATGAACGCAAGAGCGAACTGGGAAGTGGTGGTCGGCATCGAGACCCATGCCCAACTGACGACCCGGTCGAAGATCTTCTCCGGCGCCTCGATCGCGTTCGGTGCCGCGCCCAATGTGCAGGCGTGCGCGGTGGATATCGCCCTGCCCGGCGTGCTGCCGGTGCTGAACCGCGGCGCCGTGGAGCGCGCCATCCGCTTCGGCCTGGCGGTGGGCGGGCGCGTGGCGCCGCGCTCCGTGTTCGCGCGCAAGAACTACTTCTACCCCGACCTGCCCAAGGGCTACCAGATCAGCCAGTACGAGCTGCCGGTGGTTTCCGGTGGAACGGTCACGATCCAGGTCGGCGACCAGCAGAAGGTGGTCGCTCTCACCCGCGCCCATCTCGAGGAAGACGCGGGCAAGTCGCTGCACGAGGACTTCCAGGGAAAATCGGGGATCGATCTCAATCGCGCCGGCACGCCGCTACTGGAAATCGTGTCCGAGCCCGAGCTGCGCGGCGCCCAGGAAGCGGTGGCCTATGCCAAGGCGCTGCACGCGCTGGTCACCTGGATCGACATCTGCGACGGCAGCATGCAGGAAGGCAGCTTCCGCTGCGACGCCAACGTCTCGGTGCGGCGCAAGGGCGACGACAAGCTCGGCACGCGCTGCGAGATCAAGAACCTCAACTCCTTCCGCTTCCTCGAACGCGCCATCGAATACGAGGCCGGCCGCCAGATCGAAATCATCGAGGACGGCGGCAGCATCGTGCAGGAAACGCGGCTCTACGACCCCGACCGCGACGAGACGCGCTCCATGCGCTCGAAGGAGGAGGCGCACGACTACCGCTACTTTCCCGACCCGGATTTGCTGCCGCTGGAAATCTCCCCGGCTTGGATCGAGGAAGTCCGGGCGGCGCTGCCCGAACTGCCGCAGCAGATGCGCGAGCGCTTCCAGCTAGACTATGGTCTGTCGCCCTACGACGCGACGACGCTCACCGCATCGCTCGCCACCGCGCGCTATTACGAAGCGGCGGTGGCCGACGTCGGCAGGGACGGCGCCAAGCTCTGCGCCAACTGGGTGATGGGTGAGCTGGCGGCGCGCCTCAATCGCGAAGAGAAGGACATCGCTGCAGCCCCCGTGTCGCCGCTACAGCTCGCGGGGCTGGTGCGGCGCATCGCCGACAACACCATATCCAGCAAGATCGCCAAGGAAGTGTTCGACGAGCTTTGGAAGAGGGACGTAACAGTTCAATTGGTTGGTGTCGAGGCTGTGACGGCCATAGGCTCCGTAGACGCCGTTATCGAAGCAAAGGGCCTGAAGCAGATCAGCGACAGCGGAGCCATCGGGAAGTTGATCGACGAAGTCCTCGCCGCCAATCCGAAGTCAGTGGAGGAATTCCGCGCCGGCAAAGAAAAGGCCTTCAACGCCCTCGTCGGCCAGGTGATGAAGGCAACCAAGGGCAAGGCCAATCCGCAGCAGGTGAACGATCTGCTGCGCAGCAAGCTCGTGTAGGGCGGGCCGCGCCCGCCGCCGGGCTTGGACCCCACGGCAGATCGGCGGGCACGGCCCGCCCTACGGTTACTTCCGTGCCCGGCGCCCGCCCGGGCGGCATGCCTGCTGAAACTCCAAGCCGCGAGCCGGTAAAGCGCCCCTACTTCTGCGCCGGAGGCGATGCGGCGCGGCGCATCAGTTCGATGTAGCGGCGCCGCTCTTCGTCGTACTTGGCGCGCACGGCATCGATCTCCTTCTGCTTCGATTCGATGACGCTGGCGTGGGCACGGAGTTCCGATTCGTTGTCTTTCATGGCGTCGAGCAGCGCCTTAGGCGCCGGTTTGCTGCGGTAGAACTGCATCTCGTCGGACAGCTCTTTCTGACGCTTGGCCGCCTCCGCATAGCTCTCGTTCGCCAGTTGCAGGCTCTTCTCGATTTCCCGCAGCGTGCGGTCTCGCACCGCCTCGATGTCCTTTTCGCTGCTGTACGCATCCAGCAGTGCCTGGTTGCGCATGCGCTCTTCCTTGGCCAGGTGCTCCTGCTCCTTCTTGCGCCGCAACTCGGCCTCGCGCTGGGCGCGCTGTTCCGGCGTGAGCGGCGCCTCGATGCGACGCACCGTGATGCCACGTTCGTCGATCTCGCGGTAGGCCCGACCCCAGCACTGCTGGGGCAGGATGTCGGAGCACACCTGCCGGCCGTTCTCGTCGTTGCAGCAAAAGGTGTTGCGCCCGGCATGGGCCGGAAGTGCCGCCAGTGCGGCCGCGAAGCAGAGGAGGAGCTTAGGTTGCAGGTGCATGGGCAATGCCGTAGGTGGCGCGATATTCCTGCACGGCGTCCAGGTCGGGCGTCAGGTCCGGGCGAGTCGCCAGGTACGCGACCAGATCGTCGAGATTCGCTACGCTTACGACCGGCATGGCGAAGCCGCGTTCCACTTCCTGCACCGCCGACAGCACGCCCTGGCCGCGTTCCATGCGGTCGAGCGCGATCACCACGCCGCAGGGCCGGGCGCCGGCGGCTCGGATCAGCTCCACCGACTCGCGCACGGAGGTGCCGGCCGAGATGACATCATCGACGATCAGGATGCGGCCGTTGGGCTCGGCGCCCACCAGCCTGCCGCCTTCGCCGTGGTCCTTGGCTTCCTTGCGGTTGAACAGGAACGGCAGGTTGCGGCCGCGCTGCGCCAGGGCGATGGCAATGCCGGACACCAGCGGAATACCCTTGTAGGCGGGGCCGAACAGCATGTCGAAGGCGATGCCCGAAGCCAGGATCGCCTCGGCATAGAAGTCGCACAGACGCGCCAGCGACGCGCCGTCGTTGAACAGCCCGGCATTGAAGAAATACGGGGACATGCGGCCGGCCTTGGTCTTGAACCGGCCGAAGCGCAGGACTCCCCGGTCGCAGGCGAACGCGATGAATTCGCGGCTAAAATCCACAGTCAATCCGTATCTGTCACGACCGAGCCCGCATGTTACGCGTCATCACCCTCAATCTCAACGGCATTCGTTCCGCGGCCCGCAAGGGTTTCTTTGCCTGGTTGGAGCGCCAGGACGCCGACGTCGTCTGCCTGCAGGAGATCAAGGCGCAGGCGGGCGATCTGGACGACACGATGCTTGCCCCTGCGGGCTTCCACGCATCCTTCCACTGTGCCGAGAAGAAGGGCTACAGCGGGGTGGCGATCTACTCGCGGCGCAAGCCGAAGGCGGTGACGGAAGGACTTGGATTGCCGGAATTCGACCGCGAAGGGCGCTATCTGGAAGCCGATTTCGGCGCCTACTCCGTGGTGTCGCTGTATCTGCCGTCCGGTTCCAGTTCGGAGGAGCGGCAGCAGGCGAAGTTCCGCTTTCTGGAACGGTTCGAGCCGCGGTTGCGCCGAATGGCGGCCGGCGGCCGGGACATCCTGCTGTGCGGCGACTGGAACATCGCCCACAAGGAGATCGATCTGAAGAACTGGCGCTCGAACCGGAAGAACTCCGGCTTCCTGCCGGAGGAACGGGCATGGATCGGCACGGTATTCGACGACATCGGCTGGGTGGACGTTTTCCGTCGCCTGAATCCGCAAGCCGAGCAATACACCTGGTGGTCCAACCGCGGCCAGGCCTGGGCCAAGAACGTAGGCTGGCGCATCGACTACCACGTCGCCACGCCCGGCTTCGCCGAGCGCGCCCGGCGCGCCGCCATTTACAAGGACGAGCGCTTCAGCGACCATGCCCCGCTCACCATCGACTACGCTCTGCGGCGCGCTTGATCATCCTCATTGCGATGCTGAGGCATAATGGATAGGCTGTAACGAGTCGGAGCGTCGCCCCTGGCGCTTGCACCAAACGGAGGAAGCCATGAACGACATGACGGGTGTAACCAAGGACAAGCTGGTAGCGGATTTCAGACTGGTGGTGGCGGACGCGGAAGAACTGCTGCGCCTGACCGCCAACCAGGCCGGCGACAAGGCCTCCGAACTGCGTGCCCGGGTGCAGGACCATCTCGTCGTCGCCAAACAGAAGCTGGGCGATGCCGAACTCGCGGTGCGCGACAATGCCAAGGCCATGGCCCGCGCCACCGACGACTACGTGCGCGACAACCCGTGGCGCGCGGTGGGCGTGGCGGCCGGCGTCGGACTGTTCGTCGGATTGCTGATCGGCCGTCGCTGACTCCGGACGCCATGAATGCCCGGCCCGGAGGGGGCTTGGCCCATTCGTTGCGGCGGCTGGCAGGTACCGTCGTCGCAATCCTCCAGACGCGGCTGGAACTCCTCGGCACCGAACTCGAAGAGGAGAAGCTCAGGCTGGGCTCGGTGCTGGTCTTCGCCGGTGCCGCCTTCTTCCTGCTCGGTTTCGGCGTCGTTCTGCTGGCGCTGTTCCTGACCGTGCTGCTGTGGGACAGCAACCGGCTGCTCGCCCTCGGCGGCTTCACCGCGGTGTTCCTGGTATGCGGAGTGGTTGCCGCCGCCGTGGCGGCGCGGCGCGCCCGCGCCGGCTCCCGGCTGTTCGCGGCGAGCCTGGCCGAACTGGCGCGCGACCGCGAAAACCTGCGCGACGAAGCATGAATCCTCGCGTCATCGAACTCGCCCTCAAGCGGCAGCGCCTGCAACTCAAGTCCGCCGAGCAGCGGCTCGCGCTGCGCCGAGACCTGACCGAATTCGCCCCGGTGTTCTCTGCCGCCGATACGGTGCAGGCGGGAATCGCCTACGTCCGGCAGCATCCGGAATGGCTGGTGGGGGCCGCCGTGGTGCTGCTGGTGGCGCGGCCGCGAGCCCTCTTCCGCTGGTTGCAGCGGGGCCTCGTCGCCTGGCAGGTCGCACGCCAGGTGCGCCGCGCGATCGCCGAATTTCCACTTGCCGCCCGCGCCCACTGATGGCGACGTCAACGCAGCCGAAGGATTCCTCATCGACGCAGGCGTCCGCTTCGCCCCAGCGCATCCGGTCTCGGGCACGCGCCCGCCGGCTGCTGGCCCGACATCTGCGCGAGCGCGAGCGCATCGTCGAGCATCATGACGAGATCAGCGGATTGCTGCCGTTGCTGATGAAGCAGCGCAACGGCCAGCGCTGGGCGACGGACGAGCGGCACGACCTGCACTGGCGACTGCGGCGCTTCGCCCATGTCTCGCCCTATCTGGCGATTCTGCTGGTCCCGGGTTCGATCGTGTTCCTGCCTCTGATCGCCTGGTTGCTGGACCGTCGCGAGGGCAAACCGCGCCGGACGGCGTGAAGGAGGTCGGCGGCCCGCTTTCGCAGTCGTCGCCGGCACCCAGGGCGCGCCGTGGGCGCCGATCCGGTGCCGAACAGCGCCGCCTGCCCCGGACCCCCTCCGGGGCGCGCCCGTAGAACAGAGCTCGACATCGCATCGCGCCGATTTCCGGCGACGCGCCCACATCGACGCTGTCGCGCTTCGACGCCAGAACAAAAAAACGGAGACCATTCTTGCATTCGTCCCTCGCTGCCTTCCGCCGCCAGTTCGCGGTGCTGTTCCTCGGTTTCGCCTCGGGTCTGCCGCTGGCCCTGACCGGCCAGGCGATGCAGGCATGGCTCACGGTGGATGGAGTGGATATCGCCACCATCGGCTTTCTCGGCCTGGTAGGCATGCCCTACACCTTCAAGTTTCTGTGGGCGCCCCTGATGGACCGCTTCGAACCGCCGCTGCTGGGGCGGAGGCGGGGCTGGCTGGTGACCTGCCAGTTGGCACTGGCGGCGGTGCTGGCGTGGATGTCGGGCCTGGCGCCGACCCTGCAGCCGGGGCTTTTCGCCCTGACGGCCCTGGCCATCGCCTTCCTGTCGGCGTCGCAGGATGTGGTTGTCGACGCCTATCGCACGGACGTGCTGGAGGCCCGCGAGCGCGGCCTGGGCGGATCGCTGTCCGTCTTCGGCTACCGCCTGGCGATGATCCTGTCGGGGGGCATCGCCTTCATCTGGGCCGAGCAATGGGGCTCCTGGCCGCGGGTCTACCTGACCATGGCGGGCATCATGGTGGCCGCCGCCGCGGTGTCCTTCCTGCTGCTGCCGCCTTTGCCCAAGGCATCGCGGCCCCTGGAAACGGACCCGGGAAGGGAGTTCCTCGGCTTTCTCGCCATGATGGCCGGCGTGATTGCGGGTGCACTCCTGTCGCGCTGGATCCTGGTGGCGGCGGGGCTAGATCCGGACGACCCCAACAAGTGGATCCGGCTCGCCTTCGTGCTGGCCGGCATCGTGACCGCCCTGCCCCTGGGGTGGTGGGCGGCGCGCAAGGCCGGCTTCGAGACGCTCAATCGTTCCCTCTCCGGCTACTTCCGGCAACCCGGCGCCTGGGCATTCCTGTTGCTCATCGTGCTCTACAAGCTCGGTGACGCCTTCGCCGGCAGCCTGACCACACCTTTTCTCATCAAGGGCATGGCCTTCACCCAGGCCGAAGTCGGCATCATCAACAAGGTCATCGGCCTGTGGCTCACCATCTTCGGCGCCCTCGCCGCCGGCGCCGTGATGCTGCGCATCCGCCTCGATCAGGCGCTGCTCGCCTTCGGCGTGCTGCAACTGGTATCGAACCTGGGATTCTGGCTGCTGGCGGTATCGGGCAAGGGAGCCTGGGGCAGCGTCATGCTGCAAGCCTTCGACTGGGGCATCGTTTCCCTGGACAAGGCGTCGCAGATCGACCTCATGCTGGTGGCGGTGATCGCCTTCGAGAACATCTCCGGCGGCATGGGCACGGCAGCGTTCGTCGCCCTGCTCATGAGCCTGTGCAGCCATCGCTACACCGCCACCCACTATGCGCTGCTGTCGGCCTTCGCCGCCGTCGGTCGCATCTATGTCAGCCCGGTGTCGGGAGTGCTGTCGGAATCGATCGGCTGGCCGGCCTTCTTCCTGTTCTCGGTGATCATCGCCGCCCCCGGCGTGGTCGCGGTGTGGATGATGCGCGATACGGTGCGGCGTTTGGTGGCGGCTGCGGACTGAAGCCCGCAGCAAGCCGCCGCCGGGTCTTCAGGAGCGGCCGCTGGCGAGCCGATACACCGCGACGCTGGCGTTGAGATTGGGGTCGTCGGTCACCTGCCGACCTTCGTCGAAACCACGGCTCTCGGTGATGTCGATGCCGCGGGTGGCGCACAGATCCTCGAAGTCGGCGATGGTGAAGAAGCGCACGTTGGGCGAGTCGTACCACTGGTAGGGCAGGCTCTCCGACACCGGCATGCGTCCTGCGGCGATGGCCTCGCGGTGCCGGTAGTAGCCGAAGTTCGGAAAACTCACCACCGCCTCCCGACCCACCCGCAGCATCTCCCGCAGGATCTGCTCGGTGTGGTGCACCATCTGCAGCGACTGCGACATGACGACGTGGGTGAACGAAGCGTCACCAAAGCCGGCCAGCCCCGCCTCCAGGTCCATCTGGATGACGTTGATGCCGTTGCGCATCGAGGCGAGCACGTTGTGCGGGTCGATCTCCACGCCCACGCCGCGCACCTGGCGCGTCTCGCTCAGGTAGCGGATGAGGGAGCCGTCGCCGCAGCCCAGGTCGAGCACCCGCTCCCCCGGCTTGATCCAGCCGGCGATGACCTCGTAGTCGGGCCGGGTGAGCACGGCGGAGGCGTTCATAGGCGGATGTTCTCCAGGTAGGCGCGCACCAGGGCGTGGTAGTGGGCGTCCTCGATGAGGAAGGAGTCATGGCCGTACTTGCAGTCGATCTCCGCATAGGAGACGTTCTTCTCGGCGCCGATCAGGGCGTTGACGATCTCGCGCGAACGCCCCGGATGGAAGCGCCAGTCGGTGGTGAACGACACCACCAGGAAGCCGGCCGTGGCCGGAGCGAGCGCCGCCACCAGGTCGCCGTCGCAGTGATGGGCGGGGTCGAAATAGTCCAGCGCCTTGGTCATCAGCAGGTAGGTGTTGGCGTCGAAGTAGCTCGCGAACTTGTCGCCCTGGTAGCGCAGGTAGGACTCGATCTCGAACTCCACGTCGTAACCGTACTGGAAGCTGCCGGCGCGCAGCACGCGGCCGAACTTTTCCGCCATCTGGTCGTCGCCCAGATAGGTGATGTGGCCGAGCATCCGCGCTAGGCGCAGGCCGCGAACCGGCCTCACGCCGTGGTCGTAGAAATGCCCGCCGTGGAATTCCGGGTCGGTGAGGATGGCCTGCCGCGCCACGTCGTTGAAGGCGATGTTCTGGGCCGTCAACCTGGGCGCCGCCGCGATCACCAGGGCGTGGCGTATGCGCTGCGGGTAGAGCAGGGTCCATTGCAGAGCCTGCATGCCGCCCAGGCTGCCGCCGACGATCGCCGCCCAACTGTCGATGCCCAGGCGGTCCGCCAACCGCGCCTGGGCATGCACCCAGTCCTCCACCGTCACCACCGGGAAATCGGCGCCCCAGGGTTTGCCGCTGGCGGGGTTGGTCGTGGACGGTCCGGTGGAGCCGTGGCAGCCGCCGAGATTGTTCACGCCGACGACGAAGAAGCGCTCGGTATCCAGCGGCTTGCCCGGACCGACGATGTTGTCCCACCAGCCGATGTTCTTCGGGTTTTCGGCGTAGCGGCCGGCCACATGGTGGGTCCCCGACAGGGCATGACAAACAAGAATGGCGTTGGACTTGGCCGCGTTGAGCCGGCCGTAAGTCTCGTACACCAGATCGTAGGCCGGCATCATGGCGCCGCTGCGCAGGCGCAGCGGGTCGCCGAAGTGCAGGCGCTGCGCTTCGACGAGGCCGATGGTCTGATGATCGCTGTAGAGGCTCATATGAACTCAAAACCCGATCAGCTCGCGCGGACCGGGTCGCCCTCGCTTTGTCGGGTAAGGATGACGCATTGCTGCGTCACCCTCCCCTAAGAACCGGGCGTGCGAGTTTCCCCGCACCCGGCTCAAGCCTCTCAAAGGCTCCCACTAAAGGGAGCCGGTTTCCAACTTCCAACCGTTGGCATGAAGCTGACGGTGGCAGTTCGGATGCAATAGTGCCAGATTACCGAACGCGTCGGTGCCGCCTTGATCACGGGGAATCCGGTGATGCACATGCCATCCGGTTTCCGTCGTGATCGGCTCGTCGCACATCACGCATCGCTTGTTCTGGCTCCACCAAAGGTACAGCAGCTTGCGCCTTCCCCGCAGGGACCCTTGCATCTTCAGACCGAGCCGGTCCTCGAAGTAGGTCTCCCATTGCGGGTCGAACGGATTCGCCGCGACGAGCGGGTCAGGAACCGTTGCAGGGCTTTCACCCTGCGCCAGTCCCCGGCCTGGGTTGCCTTCACAATACGCGCCTGCAGCCGTCTCACAGTCCCGTGCAGTCTGGACCAGTCGAGCTGGTGCCAGTCCGGTGGGGCTGCGGAGGCCGCAGACGCCTCTGATGGCGCACTCACTTGCTTGCCTCCTTTCGGTAACCCGTCGGGAAGGCAAGATGACCCCCGCGGGGGCTCTCTCGCCCCCTTGGGGATGACGGTTCGACAGGGTCTCTTGTGACAAGAGACCACGCGGAAGTCAGCGCTCTTTCGAGCGGGGTGATGTTGCAACCCCTATCCGTCCCATTACAGGACGGCCTTCGCTTTGTCCGCACTCCTTTACCCGCAGGCCCATGGGCTTTCCTTGCGGTCGGCCTGCCCTCGCGGGGCGGGACTACGGGCTTACCCTGTTCCTCTCCAGTGACACGAATGGGTTAGACCTTGCCTATGCGCCGGCGGTGATCATGTCAGCGTGTCCCAAACAGCTTATGGGAGCACCCACCGCCTACCGTTTTGGTTCAGGCCTGACAGCAGCTTGGGCCTGTTAACAATCACGACGCGTTATCCGGCAATTCACGTGAGTTGGTCGTACCACCCAGCCTGGCACCTCATCCGCCTCGCTGCTGGCAGAATCATGCCGCTCCCCTCGCGAGGTTCGGCATACGCCACGAAGGCGTGGTTACGTTGTCAGGATCGCTTGGCACCCCCTCGTTACCGAGGACGCACCGACCCCTAGGCTACCGCCGGCTGAACGGCGGGTCTCGCTGCCGGGATGAACCCCGGTGAGACAATCACTTGAGAGGCTTACGCCTCTTAGGTATCGACAGCGCACGCATTTCACGTGCCGTCCTACTTCCAGTGCTCGTTGTGTCAGGATTACGCTGCCTGACTAGGCGAGCTACCTAAGCGACCTCAGGTCGCACAGCTGTATTTGTCGAGCGCCCGCAAGCTGACGTTCAAATCGGCGCGTGGGGCGGGAAGTTACCGACGGCAGCGAGAATTGTCAATCGCGAGTCCGCGAATCGAGTCGTAGGGCGGGCCATGCCCGCCAACGCCGTGTTACCCCGTAGGGCACCGCCATAGCGAGACCCAACTCGACGTTGCAAGCGCAGCGTTTTCCGGGGCCAGACTCAGCTTGGCGAAGTCGTAGGGCGGACCGCGCCCCCCGCTCAGGCGTTGATGCGCTCCAGGTATTCGCGCAGCTTGTCGGAATCGTCGAGGCGCAGCATGCGCCCGACCTTGGCGCGAAGTTCGGCGACGTCGCTGCGCAGCACCTCCTGCTTGACCTCGTAGATCTGCACCGGATGCATGGAGAACTGCTTCAGCCCCATGCCCAGCAGCAGGCGGGTCATGGTGGGATCGCCCGCCATTTCGCCGCATACCGACATCGGAACGCCGGCGCGCGCGCCGGCCTCGATGCTCTGGGCGATCAGCCGCAGCACCGCAGGATGCAGCGGATCGTAGAGATGGGCCACCGCCTCGTCGGTGCGATCGATGGCCAGCGTGTATTGGATCAGATCGTTGGTGCCGATGGAAAGGAAGTCCAGGCGCTTGAGAAATACACCGATCGACAGCGCCGCCGCCGGAATCTCGATCATGCCGCCGACTTCCATCGCCTCGTCGAAGGGCACGTTCTGGGCGCGCAACTGCTCCTGGGCGAGCCGGATCATCATCAGCGTCTGATCCACCTCGTGCGCGTGGACCAGCATCGGCACGAGGATGCGGACGCGGCCGAAGTGCGAGGCGCGGATGATGGCCCGCAACTGGGTCAGGAACAGTTGCGGCTCGGCCAGGCAGTAGCGGATGGCGCGCAGACCGAGGGCCGGGTTCGGCTCGTTGCGTTCGATGCCGCGCAATCCCTTGTCGGCGCCGACGTCCAGCGTGCGTATGGTGACCGGCTTGCCCTTCAGCGCCGCCGCCACGCTGCGGTAATACTCGAACTGCTCGTCCTCGTCCGGCGTTTCGTCGCGGCCGAGGAAAAGAAACTCGGTGCGGAAGAGGCCGATGCCGTCGGCTTCGACCTGTTTCACCTGCTGGATGTCGGTGGGCAGCTCGATATTGGCCTGCAGGGAAATCAGCTCCCCGTCGAGAGTCGCCGCCTTGGCGCTCTTGAGGCGTTTGAGCTTGGAACGCTCCAGTTCCAGCTCGCTCTTGCGCAGCCGGTACTCCTCCAGGATGCGTTCGTCAGGATCGACGATCAGCACGCCGCGCGTGCCGTCGATGATCAGCACATCGTCGTCCTGCACCACATGACGCACGTGGTGCAGACCGACGATGGCGGGGATGTTGAGGCTGCGTGCCACGATCGCCGTATGCGAGGTGGCGCCGCCGAGATCGGTGACGAAGCCGGCGATCTGATGCTGCTTGAACTGGATGGCGTCGGCGGGCGACAGGTCATGGGCCACGACGATGACATTGGCGCCATCCTTGCGCCGCGGCAACAGTTGGCGCGGCTGGCCGGTCAGTACCTTCAGCACCCGCTCCACCACCTGCACCACGTCCTGCTTGCGTTCGCGCAGATAAACGTCCTCGAACTCGTCGAACTGGTCGACGAGCTGCTCCATCTGCTGCACCAGCGCCCACTCCGCGTTGCAGCGGCGATCGCGGATGAGCTCCCGCGGCACCTGCGCCAGCATCGGATCGTTGAGGAACATGGCATGCACGTCGACGAACGCCGCCACCTCGGACGGCGCGCTCGCGCCTGCGCTTTCCTTGAGCGCGCGCAGCTCCTGGTACACGGTGTCGATGGCGCCGTCGAAACGGGCGATCTCCTGCTCCACGTGGCGCGCCGGAATCACGTAATGCGACACTTCCAGGGTGCCGTGCGATGCGAGGTGGGCATGGCCGATGGCGATGCCGTGGGAGACTGCCAGACCGTGAAGGGCGAAGGACATTTAGTTTTCCGCGGCCATGGATGCCGCCCGGGCCGCCCTGCCGTCGATGGCCGGCACGATGCCGGAAATCCTGCCGCGCAGCCTCATTCCGCTTCCCCGAACTTGTCTGCGATCAGCTCGAGGATCGTCCGCAGCGCCGCGTCCTCGTCCGCGCCATGGGTGTCTACGGTGACCGTCGCACCCTTGGCGGCGGCCAGCATCATCACACCCATGATGCTCTTCGCATTGACACGGCGGCCGCTGCGCTCCAGCCACACTTCGCTCTTGAATCCGCTCGCCGCCTGCGTCAGCTTGGCCGAGGCGCGGGCATGCAGGCCGAGCTTGTTGACGATTTCCGTGTCAGCTCTTGGCATTGCGCTCGGGTTTCAGATAAAGCACGCCGTCGCGACCGCCGCTGACCGCGCGCGTGATCAGGGTCTGCATGTCCTTGTCGCGGTAGGTCAAAGCGCGCAGCAGCATGGGCAGATTGACGCCCGCAATCGCCTCGATGCGCCCGGGACTGATCAGCTTGCCGGCAATGTTGCTCGGCGTCGCACCAAAGACGTCCGTCAGCAGGAGCACGCCTTCGCCGGTGTCCACGAGCTCGATCCAGCGCCGCGCCGTGGGCAGGACGTCGAGCGGATCGTCCTGCGCCGAAACGCCGAGCTGAGCGATCTGGCGCGGCCGCTGGTTCAGCACGTGGCAGGCGCACTGGATCAGCGACTCGCCGAAACTGCCGTGGGTGATGAGAAACAATCCGATCATCTGATGGCGCTCCTGGCGGAATTCTACCAGCCGGGGGCGCGCCACGCGGGGCGGACTACCGGGCGAGACAGAAGGCGCAACCGGCGGCGACGGTGACCATGGAGGCGAGGAAGCCGGCGCACGCGATGCGCAGGTGCAGGGCGCGCATGGCCTCGATTTCCGGCTGGCTTTCCCGCGACCGTTGCAGAGCGCGCACCAGAGCCGCCTCCGCCTTCAGCGAGATCAAGGCGACGGGCCGCTCGCGGCTGCGGCCGGTTGCCGCGGGATCGCTCATTCGATCACCTCGACGGCCGGCGCGTCCTCGGCGAACGTGAGGCGTTCGCGCAAGGCGCGAGTGGCGGCGATGCTGCCGGAGGCATCGATGCGCAAGGCGTGGTCGATGTCCAGCCGGCGCGCCATCTCGCGCCAGGCGCCGGCTCCCGCGATGAACAGCGGCTTGCTCGCGGCATCCGAGAGCGCGCCGATCGCGGCGGTGCGCTGGCGGCCGGGCACCACCAGGATCGTGACGGCCTGGGTGCCTTGCGCCGGCCAGCCGGTGCGCGGGTCCAGAATATGGCAGTAGCGCTTGCCGTTGACTTCGAAATAGCGCTGGTAGTCACCCGAGGTGCCGATCGCCTCGCCGTCCCGCAGCTCCAGCATGGCGATCGGCATCGGTGCGCGCGGGTGCTGTACACCCACCCGCCATGGCCTGCCGCCCTTGTCGCCCAGGGCCATGACGTTGCCGCCGATGTTGATCAGCGCATTGCGGATGCCCTGCGCGCGCAGGATGGCGGCGGCACGGTCCAGGGCATAGCCCTTGGCATAGCCGCCGAAATCGAGCCGCACGGCGGCGTTGCGGCTGGTGACGCGCGCGCCCTCCAGGGCGAGGTCGGCCATGGCCGGCCGCTCGCGCGCCAGTCGCTCGACTTCTGCTGCGGGCGGAAGCAGCGGCTTGAATTCGTCGCTCTGAAAGCCCCACAGTCCGATCAGCTTGCCGATGGCGGGATCGAACAGCCGGTCCGAGGCCGCCGCGATGCGCGCCGCGTCGGCCACGATCGCGGCCAGCTCCGTGCTCACCTCGACACCGCGCTCGCCGCGCGCGATGGCCTCGTTCAACCGCGTCAGCTCGCTCGGCTGCCAGGCATGCAGCATGCGGTGCAGACGGTCGAATTCGCGCAGCACGTCGGCGGCGGCGGCGCGCGCCTTGTCGGGCGCCGCGCCCTGGATCAGCACCTCGACGCGCGTGCCGAAGACATAGGATTCCTGCTGATGGACCTGCTCGCGGCCGCAGCCGGTCGCCAGCAGCATGAGTAAGAGGGAAGCGCACAGCGCCAGGCGCGCGCCGGCGACCGGGATTCTTCGCATTGGCTAAGCCGGCCGAGCCGGAACCGGAAAGGTTGCCCGCTCCCTGCAGCCGGAAAACCTGCCCTCTGCCAACAAGGGGAGACTCCCTTTGCATATCCGCCACGAGGGAACAAGGGGAAGGCTCCCCTTGTAAATCCCCCCCAGCCGGCCCAGGCAATACTCCGACGGAATCGTCACGATTACACCCGTAAGAGCCCTGCTGGCTGGCCGGCGCTCAGGGACAGGCTGTTTCCAGCGCGTCGATGAACATGCCCGCGACATCGAAGCCGGTTTGCGCCGCGATCTCGACGAAGCAGGTCGGACTGGTGACGTTGATTTCGGTGAGGCAGTCGCCGATCACATCCAGCCCCACCAGTAGCAGGCCGCGCCCGGCGAGCACCGGCGCCAGCGCCGCCGCGATCTCGTGGTCGCGCTGCGACAGCGGGCGCGCCACGCCGGTGCCGCCGGCGGCGAGATTGCCGCGCGTCTCGCCCGGCTTCGGAATCCGCGCCAGGCAATAGGGCACCGGTTGCCCGCCGATGATCAGGATGCGCTTGTCGCCGTTCGCGATCTCGGGCAGGTAGCGCTGCGCCATGACGGTGCGCACGCCGTCGTGGGTGAGCGTCTCGATGATGACGTTGCGATTGGGGTCGCCGCGGCGCACGCGAAACACCTGGCTGCCGCCCATGCCGTCCAGCGGCTTGAGCACCGCGTCCTCCATCTCGTCGATGAAGGCGTGCAGCCGCCCGGCTTCGCGCGCCACCAGCGTCGGCGCGGTGAATTGCGCGAATTCGGTGATGGCGATCTTCTCCGAATGGTCGCGGATGGCGCGCGGATCGTTGAACACGCGTGCTCCGGCTCGCACCGCCGCTTCCAGCAGCCAGGTCGCGGCCACATACTCGAAATCGAAGGGCGGATCCTGGCGCATCAGGACAGCGTCGAATTCCTGCAGTGCCGCCGGCGCAGTGCCGCGGGCCGTAAACCAGTGATGGTCGTCGTCGCTGACCGCGAGCCGCGCGGCATCGGCGAAGACGACGCCGTCGCGCCAGCACAAGGCCTCGCGCCGGATGGCATGGATCTCGTGGCCGCGGCGCTGCGCCGCGCGCATCATGGCGACGCTCGAATCCTTGTAGGCCTTGAGCCGGTCGAGCGGATCGACGATGAAGGCGAACTTCATGCGTCGGGCGCGCTGCGCTCCAGTTCGAGCGAGGCGGCGAGAAGCGCCAGGCGGGCGATCACGCCGTAGGCGAAGAAGCGGTTGGGCGGCGCGTCGGGATTGGCGCCCGGGTTGGGCAGCATGCACGCGGTCTCGAACGCCAGCGGCTTGAAGTGCATGCCGGGCGCATTGAGGTTCTCGTCGCGGCCGCGGTTGGTATGCACGCGGTAGAAGCCGCCCACGACATAGCGGTCGATCATGTACACCACCGGCTCGGCGACGCCGGCATCGATGGTCTCGAAGGTATGCACGCCCTCCTGGATGATCACCTCGGTCACCTCCAGGCCCTCCTTGACCACCGCCATCTTGTTGCGCTGCTTGCGGTTCAGTCCTTTCACTTCGGAGGCGTCGCGCACCGTCATGATGCCCATGCCATAGGTTCCGGCGTCCGCCTTGACGATGACGAACGGACTCTCGCTGACGCCGTACTCGCGGTATTTGGCGCGGGTGCGGGTCAGCACGTCATCGACGTTCGCCGCCAGGCATTCCTCGCCGCGCCGCTCCTGGAAGTTCACCTCGCCGCACACGGCGAAGGCCGGATTGACGAGCCAGTGGTCGATGCCCAGCACCGCCGCAAAGCTCTTCGCCACTTCGTCGTAGGCCGCGAAGTGGCGCGACTTGCGCCGCGTCACCCAGCCCGCATGAAGAGGCGGGATAACGAACTGCTCGTGCAGGCCCTGCAGGATGGGCGGCACGCCGGCGGACAGATCGTTGTTGAGCAGGATCGAGCAGGGGTCGAAGTCCTTCAGTCCCAGACGGCGGCCGCTGCGCACCAGCGGTTCCAGCGTGAGCTTCTGGCCGTCGGGCAGATCGATCGTCGTCGGCTCGGTGATCTCGGGCAGGAGGCTGCCGACGCGCACGTTGAGGCCGGTGTGATGGAGGATGGTGGCCAGATGAACGACGTTCTGCAGGTAGAACAGGTTGCGCGTGTGGTTCTCGGGAACGATGAGGAAGTTCTTGGCCTCGGGGCAGATCTTCTCGATTGCCGCCATCGCCGCCTGCACCGCCAGCGGCAGGAACGCCGGATTCAGGTTGTTGAAGCCGCCGGGGAACAGGTTGGTATCCACCGGCGCCACCTTGAAGCCCGAATTGCGCAGGTCCACCGAGGCATAGAACGGCGGCGTGTGGTCCAGCCACTGGCCGCGGAACCACTGCTCGATCAGTGTGCTGGCGTCGAGAAAGCGCGTCTCCAGGTCGAGCAGCGGTCCGGTGAGGGCGGTGGTGAGATGTGGGACCATGGGCTTGCAGGCGTTGGGTGGCCGGCGCGGCGGCCGCGGGGTCGAAAACTATCTTACACCAATGCCGCTGCGTGGGCGTTGCGGGGCAGGAAACGCGAGAAGGTCGCGGGCAGGGGAGCGTTCTCCAGGCTGCGCTGCGTGAACAGGTAGCGGCCGTCGCAGACGAAACCCAGGTCTGCCCAGTCCATCTCGTTGAGCGCGGCGCACAGCGCATGCACATCCTGCCGCGGATCGCGGGGAAAGATCGCCAATACCGCGCCGTCGTAGTGAATGTTGGGATGGACGAAGAATGGCCGCGCGTTGCGCGTCTTGTTGTTGACGTAGATGCGCGGCTGCTCCGATACGTAATACCCCCGCCCCCACTGCCACCAATTGGACTCGTCGAAGGGGCGGATGCGCCGCGCCAGCAGGCGCTCGCGAAAAGGCTCCAGATACGGGATGCGCCGGTTGTAGATCATGCGCCGCAGCTCGCCCGTCTGCGCCGTGCGCGAGCAGACGAAATCGAGCGTGCCGTGCTCCTCGCTGGCGAACACCTCGTCGTCGCCGCTCACCGCGCCCACCTTGACGAAGAACAGGTCGGAGAAGCGCTGCGGATAGTGCTTGCGCGTGAACAGCAGATGGCCGGCGCATTCCAGGAACTCGCGCGCTTCCCAGCGCCCCGCCGCCAGCGCGTGCCGCAGCGACTCGTGTTCCGGCACGTCGAGGAAGCGAGTGCGGCGGCTGAAGTCGCCCCGCTGCAAGCGCCAGATGGCGCAGTTCGGCACCGCGTCGGCGAAGACGCGGGCGTCGCCCAGTTCGATGAAGTCAGTGATCGTCCCTTCCTCGAACAGCCAGCGGTTGAGTTTCACGCTCGAGGTGGACTTGAGGAAATCGCGCGGCGTGATGAAGATCAGCTCGCCGCCGGGAGCGAGGTGGCGCAGGCATTTGGCGATGAAGAACAGATAAAGGTTGGAGCGGCCATCGAAGCCTTCCTTGTGCAGCAGCGCCTTGGTGGATGCGGCGATGTCCTGGAAGCGCACGTAGGGCGGGTTGCCGACGATGGCGTCGAACTGTTCGGACTCCGGATAGGCGAAGAAATCCATGTTCAGCGCGTCCGGCGGCGCATGGCGCCGGTCCGGCTCGATGGCGACGCAACCGGGAAGGCGCAGCGAGAACGCGCCTTCGCCGCACGACGGTTCCAGCACACGGCCCGGGTTGCGCCGCAGGTTCAGCATGGCGTTCAACGATTTCGGGCGGCGTGAACACCTGTCCGAGAACGGCGACGTCGCGCGTGGCGGGGACACTTACTGTGGGGAGGCTCATGTTGGGATCGGCTAGAATGTGCGGCTTTCCGCGCACAGGCGCGGAGTCCGCGGGGAAAGAAGGTACCTGGTGCTGTCGGCGCAGAATCTTACCATCCAGTTCGGGGCCAAGCCCCTGTTCGAGAACGTCAGCGTCAAGTTCGGCGACGGCAACCGCTACGGCCTGATCGGCGCCAACGGCTGCGGCAAGTCCACACTGATGAAGATCCTCGCCGGCGTGCTGGAGTCGACGGCGGGCAACGTCTCGCTCGATCCTAACGAGCGCATGGCCTTCCTGCGCCAGGATCAGTTCGCCTACGAGGACGTGCGCGTGCTCGACGTGGTGATGATGGGCCACGAGGCGCTGTGGCGCCTGCGCGAGGAAAAGGATGCCATCTACGCCAATCCGGCAGCCACCCACGACGACTTTCTCCACGCCGCCGAACTGGAGGCGAAGTTCGGCGAGATGGGCGGCTACGACGCGGCGGCGCGCGCCGGCCAGTTGCTGCTGGGGGCGGGCATTCCGACGGAAAGGCACGACGGACCGATGCGCGAAGTGGCGCCGGGCTGGAAGCTGCGCGTTCTGCTGGCACAGGCGCTGTTCGCCGATCCCGACATCCTGCTGCTGGACGAGCCGACCAACAACCTGGACATCAACACCATCCGCTGGCTGGAGCAGGTGCTGAACGCGCGCGAGTCGACGATGGTGATCATCTCCCACGACCGCCACTTCCTGAGCGCCGTGTGCACCCACATGGCGGACCTGGACTACGGCACGCTGCGCGTCTATCCCGGCAGCTACGACGACTACATGGAAGCCTCGACGCTGGCGCGCGAGCGCCTGCTCGCCAGCAACGTCCGGTCGAAGGAGCGCATTGCCGAGCTGGAAGAGTTCGTGCGCCGCTTCCGCGCCCACAAGGCCAAGGCACGCCAGGCCACCAGCCGCATGAAGCAGATCGAGAAGCTGAAGGTGGAGGACGTCAGGCCGTCCAGCCGCCAGTATCCGTGGATCCGCTTCGACTACGACGACAAGGACAAGCTGCACCGGCGCGCGCTGGAGATCGGGAATCTGAGCTTCGGCTACGGTCCCGGCTCGCCGCTGATTCGCGGATTCTCCGCCGCCATCGACGCCGGCGACAAGGTCGCGGTCATCGGCGAGAACGGCGTCGGCAAGACCACCCTGCTGCGCCTGCTGGTCGGCGAACTGACGCCGCAGCACGGCAGCGTCAAATGGGCGGAGAAGGCCCGGCCGGGCTATTTCGCGCAGGATCATGCGGCCGACTTCGCCTCCGACCGGAGTCTCACCGACTGGATCGGCGACTGGGTGCGACTGGGCGGCTACGCCGGCGCCGACCTCGAAACCCTGATCCGCGGCACCCTTGGCCGGCTGTTGTTCTCCGGCGACGAGGTGAAGAAGCCGGTGAAGGTCATTTCCGGCGGCGAGCAGGGGCGCATGCTGTTCGGCAAGCTGATGCTGCTGCGCTCCAACGTGCTGGTGATGGACGAGCCGACCAACCACCTCGACATGGAATCGATCGAGTCGCTCAACACCGCGCTGGAAAAATACACGGGCACCCTGATCTTCGTCTCCCACGATCGCGAGTTCGTCTCCTCGCTCGCCACGCGTATCGTCGAGATCAAGGCCGGCGGCATCGTAGACTACCGCGGCAATTACGACGACTATCTGCACAGCCAGGGCATCGAATAGCCGCCATGGCGGCCGCTGCGGCATTGCCGGGAACGACGCAGGTCCGGCGCATTGCAACCCGGCTGCTGCGGCTGGCGGGCTGGAACCTGGTGTTCCGTCCGGCGCCGATGCCGAAGGCAGTGGTCATCTTCTACCCGCACACCTCCAACTGGGATTTCGTCATCGGCATCCTGGCCCGCGCCGCGCTGAGCTTCCCCGTGCGCTGGGCGGGCAAGGACACGCTGTTCCGCTGGCCCTTCGGCGGGCTGCTGCGCAAGCTCGGTGGCATTCCGGTGAATCGCCGGCAGACCACCGGGCTGGTGCGACGATTATGCGAGGAGTTCGAGCGCGAGGATTCGCTCTATCTCGCCATCGCACCCGAGGGAACCCGTTCCCGCGCCGAATACTGGAAGTCCGGCTTCTACCACCTGGCGCGCGCGGCCGGCGTCCCGCTGGGGCTGGCTTTCATCGATTATAACCGGCGCGAGATCGGCATCGACACCTACATCGAGTTGAGCGGCGACGTCGAAGTCAACCTCGCCGCCCTGCGCGGCTATTACGCGCCAAAGCGAGGCAAGCATCCGCAGCTGCAGGGGCCGATCCGCGTCAAGCCGGGTTCGCTCTGATCTGGGCGCGCAAAGCGGGCGGCGTTACTGCTGCAGCAGCGCCCTGATCTGCGGCTCGGAGCGGGCGCCGACGACGAGTTGCTTCAGGATTCCCTTTTCCACCAGCGCCAGCGAAGGCGTCCCCATCACGCCGAAGCGCCGCGCCAGCGCCAGCGACTGGGCGACATTGACCTTCAGCACATTGCCGCGCTCCGCCGCCAGCTTGTCCATCACCGGTGTCATCGGGCGGCAGGCGCCGCAGCCCGGGCTCCAGAAATAGACCAGCAGGCGCTCCTGGGCGCGTTGCGCGTCGTTCAGCATCGCGTCGAGTTCGGGCACGGCGCGGCCGCGCATGCGCCGGGCACGGATCAGGGGCACGATCTGCATCAGGACAATGGCCAGCGCGAGGCCGGCGACCAGGTATTCCCATCCCATACTCATCGCACTCCTGTCAAATCACTGGAACATCCAAGGCTTCACGTTCTATTTCGCAGTTGCCGCGTCCGCTGCGGCCTCGCCTTGCCGCGCCGCCTTTTCGGCTTTCCTGCGCTCCTTCTCCTCGATGCGGCGGTCCAGCTCGGCGCGCTGGCGCTGCGCATCCGCCGCCCGCTGTCGCGCCTGCTCCACCTTCTCGGCGCGACGCCTGGCCTTTTCGGCGTCCTGCTGCTGGCGCGCCTGGGCTTCCTGCCCAGCGCGGGCCTGGCCTTCCTCGTGGCGCCGCGTGCGGTCGGCGTCGCGCGCGGCGGACTCCTGAGCCTGGGCCTCGCGCTCGGCGCGAAGGCGCTGCGCATCCTGCTGCTTCTCGGCGGCGCGGCGCTCCCGTTCCGCCGCGTCCAGCGCACGCTGGCGGCGCGTCAGTTCGCGCTCCATGTCGTTGACCTGCTGTTCGAGGCGCCGCGCTTCCTGCTTCGACTGGACGTGGTCCCGGCGCGCGTCTTCCAGGCAGGAGGAGACCAGAAACTTGCGCTGGCAGGCGGCGTTGCGCTCCGCCAGCCGACGCTCGGCCGCTTGCCGCCGCTGCGTTGCTTCGGTGCGCAATGCGGCGGCACGCTCGACAAGCTGCCGCTCGTCCTCGGCCTGCAGGGCAACGGCCGGCTCCGGCGCGGCGGTGTCGGCCGCAAGCGCGCCGCGTCCGGCCGCCACTGCGGCCAGCGCCAACACGCCGAGAACGGCGCAGGTTCGTGCGAAGGCGATCATCGGATTCGAAGGCGGGTTGCTGCCGCAGCTGCGGCAGCAGACCCGCGGAAACGGCGGGAACCTCGCAAGCATAGCATCCGCCACCGGCGCCTGACCCCTGGCGCCGCGTACCGCCTGAAAGGGCGGTGCGAAGGGAAGATAGAATAGCCGCCTTTCGCCGTCCCTTCCCCGATCCGTGATCCAACTGCGCAATCTCACCCTCGCCCGCGGCGCGCGCCCGCTGATCGAAGGCGCCACCGTCCAGATCCACCCCGGCCAGAAGGTGGGCGTGGTCGGCGCCAACGGCTGCGGCAAGACCAGCCTGTTCGCCATGCTGCGGGGGGAGCTGCATCCCGACACGGGCGATCTGGAACTGCCGCCGCGCTGGGTGATCGCCCACGTGGCGCAGGAGACGCCGGCCGTTGCCGCACCCGCCCTGGAGTACGTGCTCGACGGCGATGCCGAACTGCGCCAGGTCGAGGCCGAGATCGCGCAGGCGGAGGCGTGCCATGACGGCGAGCGCCTCGCCCACGGCCACGAACTGCTGCGCAACATCGACGGCTATGGCGCCCGGGCACGGGCATCGGCCCTGCTGCACGGCCTGGGATTTTCCGACGGGCAGTTCCTGCAGCCGGTGGCGAGCTTCTCCGGCGGCTGGCGCGTACGGCTCAACCTGGGGCGGGCGCTGATGTGCCGCTCCGACCTGCTGCTGCTCGACGAGCCCACCAATCACCTGGACCTCGACGCCGTCATCTGGCTCGAACAGTGGCTCAAGGATTACCGCGGCACGCTGCTGCTGATTTCCCACGACCGCGATTTCCTCGACAACGTCGCCGGCAGCATCGCCCACATCGAAGGCCGCCGCCTCAAGCTGTACACGGGCAACTATACGGCGTTCGAGCACGCCCGCGCCCAGCATCTGGCGGCACAGCAGGCGATGTTCGACCGTCAGCAGCGCGAGATCGCCCATCTGCACCGCTTCATCGACCGCTTCCGCGCCAAGGCCACCAAGGCGCGCCAGGCGCAGAGCCGCATCAAGGCGCTGGCACGGCTGGAGGAGGTCGCACCTGCCCATGTCGACTCGCCCTTCACCTTCCGCTTCTTCGAGCCGGCGGCGAGCCCCGATCCGCTGCTGATGCTGGAGGACGGCAGCGCGGGATACGCCGGCAATCCGGTGTTGGAACGGGTGACGCTGGTGCTGCGGCCGGGGGAGCGCGTCGGCCTGCTGGGGCGCAACGGCGCCGGGAAATCGACCCTGATCAAGACTCTGGCCGGGGAGCTGCCGCTGCTGGGAGGAACGCGACTGGAAGGCAAGGGACTCGCCGTCGGCTATTTCGCCCAGCACCAGTTGGAGCAGCTGCGGCCGGACGAGAGCCCGCTCTGGCACCTGCTGCGAATCGAACCGCAGACCCGGGAGCAGGATCTGCGCGACTACCTCGGCGGCTTCGATTTCCGCGGCGACATGGCGAGCGCAGCCGTAGCCAACTTCTCGGGCGGCGAGAAGTCGCGGCTCGCCCTGGCGCTGCTGATCCGGCGCCGCCCCAACCTGCTGCTGCTGGACGAACCGACCAACCATCTCGACCTGGAGATGCGCCATGCGCTGACGCTGGCGCTGTCGGAATACGAGGGTGCGGTGGTGCTGGTATCGCACGATCGGCACCTGCTGCGCTCCACCGTCGACCGCTTCCTGCTGGTGGCCGATGGCGGCGCGGCGGCCTTCGATGGCGACCTCGACGATTACCGGGCCTGGCTCGACGCGCAGCGCAGCGTTCAGGAAACCGCGGCGGCGCCGGCGCCGAATCGCAGGCAGCAGCGGCGCGAGGAAGCGGAGGAACGGGAGCGCCGTTCCACTCGGCGGCGACCGCTGCAACGGGAGATCGAACAACTGGAGCGTCAACTGGCGCAGTGGGGCGACGAGAAACGCGACCTGGAGACGCGGCTCGCCGATCCGGCGACCTATGGCTCGACCGACACGGCGGCCCTGCGCGATACGCTGCGGCGCCAATCCGACCTGATGCGCCAGATCGAAGCCGTGGAGGAACGCTGGCTGGCGCTCCACGCCGAACTGGAGGAGATGGATCGCCTGGCCTGAGCGTCAGCCCAGGACTGTGCGGCACGACGGCACGACTGCGCCGCATCGCCTTGGCCGCGAAGAGAAGAGGGCGAGCGGAAGGTGGCGTGGAATCTGCGCCAGGACTGACGAGGGCGGAGTGTGGAAACGCGGTGCTGGAATGCTCACTTTCGGCCAGGTGGCGTCATTTCCTGCGCTCGAAAGTCACGTTACCGAGCGTCAGGGGCTACCTGCACACGAGTCCTTCGGCGATGCCGGCTCGGTGACCCTGGCCGGCCTCAGCTGCCAGTCGCGCTCCATTCACAGCGGTCGCCAGTGACCGCTCTTCGATTCCTGCGAACACGCTTTCGTCCCCACGCATGCCGTACAACATGCCCCCGTGCATCCACTTCGCAGCTCTAACGGCTCTAACGGCCGGGAGGGCGGTCGGCTCAGTAGCGTTGGTGGGCATAGCAGAGCGGCAATCCAAGCGCCGGAGAGCCTCCATGAGCGGACTTCACCCCCACAAAGAGGCCTCGGCCGTTGCCAAATACATCCCGGAGCCCGAGGAGACCGGGTAGCGCCCCGAGGGTTGGTTGCCTACTAGACTTTCTTCGCTGGATGCAGTTCGGAACGCAGACCAGCCAAGAGTTCCCCCACGAAATGTGCCCCTGATTCGTCGGTCGGCAGGTTGTAGACTCCCGAGTGAGACGGGTCTGGCACGGTGGCGGGTGGCGCGGTTTCCGGATCATGCAGAACATCAATTACGCGCCGATCCGGCGTGTTGGTCCTTACAGTGGTCCGTGCCGCCCCAACGTTCAAGACGGCGATCCGAGCTTGCGTCCCCACCCTTTTGAACTTGCGTGAGAAAAGAGCTTGCAGTTCCGCCACCTCGGTATCTCGCGTCGGCAGGCCCAGTTGCTCGAGCCAGTTCACCGATAGCGCTGGCTCGTCTGGCTTTAGTTTGAACGCAAGGGCCGTGGGGTCTCCCGCCTCATCCAGCGTAGTGAAGCTGCAAAGGCGCGCGATATTATCGGAGTCAGGGACGGGCGTTGCCACTTGCGGCCCAGAGCAGAACTTGGTTGGGGATGATTACCTCTGCCATTAGAGCATCGGCTGTCGTCATTCCGTACTGACGACTCATCTTACTAGGCCGAACGCTATTCGGATGAAAAAGCACGAACGAGGCCCCGCTAGCCGGAAGGAACTGGACACTCAACAAACGCCCCTCATCTCCCTTCCACCTTCCATAGAGATACCCCTCCGAAGTAGCAGACAGACTGGGTCTCTTCAATCCAGAGGCAGTCAAGAGAAAAGCGACGAAGGAGCGCAACGAGTCGGCCGACAGTGCTCTTCCATTGTTTTCCTCCCTGTATCCCTCCTGAAGCACTTCCAGTTTACGCGCGATCAGTTCTCGTTCGTCAGCATCAATTTCGTTACGAATGCGTCCGATCAGCTGGCGTACTTCCTTGTCGTTTGCTCGCAGGCAGTCAAGTTCTTGGAAGGCAGTTTGTGCGACAGCGGGATCTAGCGCTACGACGCGGGAGATTCCTTCGTGAAAGAGAACAATGGAAGACGAGACTAATTGGGGCGCAGCTCTCTGGTGCGCCAATGCTGAGCCAGCCCCAGGGATAGGCACTAAGCGCGGCCGTCCAGTTTGCAGGTGCTTTTCCGTCGAGACAGTCGGCTGTGACACGAACGGGTCTTGAAAGCCATGATCCAAGAGGCTGTTTGCGAGGGACCCCGCTCTTGCCCTCGAATGCTCATCTCGTACTTGTGGCATTACTCCCTCCCCCAAACCTGGTTCTGAATATCCGCGCTTGTGATATCTAGAAAGCCGCGCACGATCCACTCGTGCGCAAGATCGAACCAATTTCGGCGCCCCTCCGCGGTCTTCTCGCCAATGCCACGAGCAGTCAATTCGAGGATTATTACAGGAATAGATGGGTCTGCTGCAAGGTTCGCCTGAGATAGATTCACCTGCAACATCCCGGCGCCCGCGGGCAACGCGAAACGCCAGTTCCAAGCGAGGTTGTTAGGGAATGGCAAGTACTTCTTTTCGCTCCAGTGGAGGTCCGGGAAGATGCTAGAGACATCGGAAATAATCTCCCAGCCCTTCCCCTTGGGGATATGGTTGATATAAGTCAGTTCGTAGTGCTGAGGTCGAATATCCCCAAGCCCCAACTCATTAGCGAAGCTTTCGAGGTGGGTGAATGCTTCTTCGAAGCACGCTGCGATATCCGGGTGTCGAGGGTACTGGCGCTCTGTATCTCGAGAGCGCCAATTAAAGTAAAGGCGGTTCGCCTGGAACTGGATGAGCCTACTCTCGCCGCTATTAATGAACCAGACTCGCGGCAGGGGAAGGCCCGTGACCGAATCTATCGGAGGCAGCCCGGCGTCTGTCAAAAGCGCCGTCGCGTGCTCGACGATTGGGTAATCCTTCCGGAAGCGTTCCCACAAAATGCCGACATGTGGAACCTTGAGTGGCGCCAGCTCTTCAAACTGACACCCGAAAGCGACTTCGATCAAGGGAGGCGTGCCAAAACTTGCTATCTGCTCCATACGGTTCCGCTCGCTCAGGTGATCGTCTGTTGCCAAATTATCACATGTAAGCAAGATTGACGGCTCGATCGCCGCTGCGGTTACTCGCCTACCACACCGGGGGCGGCGATGGCAGCGCCAGACCAATGCCGAGGACAGACTGTTGCCGTAGGCTTTCTCCGTATTCGACCGCCGAGCTTGGGCAGAGGCAGTAGCGGCCGGCGCGGCGAACTCTCGATTACAGACGTGGTTCGCAGTACCGCTCCTGTGACAGTGCATCGACGAGCGGTCACTGGACGAGTGGCATGTCAGTGGAAGATGACCGACTATAAAGGCCGAACGGGAGCCAGCCACTTTGCCGCCGTGGGCGACAGCAACGCCTTGGTAAGATACATTCAACCTTGGAATCATAATACGGCAGCAGTGGGTCGATAGCCGACGTTTGCCATGGCATGGTGATCTGCCGCAGCTAGGCCTTTCGCAAAGCTTTCAATGAGGCCGATGCGCCGGCGTCACGGTCGTCGTCTCGAGGGTCGCCGATGCTCGCCAGACCGGTCCGACCGGATGACGGGTATGGCCGCGGCCTGCTCGGCCGCCGGCGATGGTGACGCCTTCCCTCCCCGCGGACGCTCGCCGACGACTGTCTATTGCCTTGCCAGGCTTGGTCCGGCACACACCAGGGAAGGGCCAAGGCCGATGGCGATGCGGCAAGGCCTGTTCTATTTCACCAGGCCGCAGGTCTCGCCGGAAGCCAACCCTGACTTCGCCGGGAACGTACCCGGATTGAATTTCGTTGCGCCGATACTCGCGCCGTACTGCGTCAAGGCCTTCAGCACGGCGGTGAAGTCTTTCTGGGCGTCCGTCTTTTCGTTCTGATTGCCGGGTCCCGCAAGCGATGCCAGATACTCATCCCTCGCTTCGAGCAGAACTTTCAATGCGTCGTCCGGCCAACGGGCCATGGTCATGGTCGCACTGACCGGCTTGCCGGCGACCAATCGCACGCTGCCGTCGATGCTGCGCTGATCGATGCCCTTGTTGAAATCCAGCATGGCTTTGAGCTTCATGCATTGAACCGATTCGGCGGCAGCGTAGGATTCGATCACCGAGTCCTTGGCCGCTCGTCTGATAGCCGCCCTCTGGGCATCGTTCAAGTTGTTCCAGATGGCTTTGTCGATGTGCATCCAAGAAATGAGGAACGGCTGGTGCCACGACGGATGGTGAACATAGCGCGCGCCGATCTGCCCGATGTTCTGCGAGCAGTTGCTCGCGGTGCCGGGCGGTATGGGGAACGCAACGGCAGGGCTGCAATCCAGTTTGCCGGCATCCGGGTTGCCCACAGGTGCGGTGGCCGTTGCCTCCTTCACCGGAAAGAAGTTGAACGAGATCGTCATAGGGATTGACGTATTCGAAGCCCTGAATGGTGCCTCGTTGCATGGGCAACAGCACCGACTGGCCGCCCACCGGCGGGTAGAACGTCAGCGTCTTGGCGGGGATGACGCCCCTCTTCACCAGCAGATCGCAGGCGCGGTCCACAATATCCTGCGGCGGCGCCAGGTAGCGGATTCTCCAGCCGGACGTGCACAAACCTGCCAGACCAATGCCGTTGCCCTGATTCGCGCATTCGGCGTCTCCTGCGTTGCACTCGGGCTTGCCTATGGGCTTGGAAAAATAGCCCGAACCCTGCATCGTGCTTCCCACTACCGGCAGGACGATTTGTGTTCCACCGCGGCTATCCAATATGGATTGGGCCAACTCGATGCCGTTTCCCCCGAATCCGTCGAGCTTCGTGTCGTAAAGAAATCCCAGCATCTGCTCGAACCGCATTCCAAACGGCAGCGAGTTGTAGATGAAACCCCAGCTCGGATCGGAAAAGACGGGCTTCGGTGCGGCAGTCTTGTTCCCAAACTGGATCCCGGCCCGCAGTGCGCTCACTTCACGACCCGTGCTCTGGTCTCGTTGGAAGACGACTTTCTGTCCGGCGGGCAATGCATCCGGTCCCGTCTCGTCGGTGTAATCCTTGACCTTCTCGATGAATATCCTCATGGCGCCATAACCGGGATTCTTGGGATCCGTAGAGGTGCCGGCGCCGCGTCCTATGGTCGGGGAGTCGCTGTACTCAGCGTACGGAATGGTTACATCCGCAATCGCGGACTGAGCGACAAGCGTGCCGCACACAACAGCAGTCAGCGCCGACAGTGTTGTATGAACTTTCATGCTCGTTACCTCCTGGTGCGAATGAGATTGGCGAGGGGCGAAACAGGCGTGATGGTATACCACGGGGGCAGCGGCGGATCGGACAATTCGCCGGCGTGCCCGCGTGCTTGCAATCGGATCGTTTCGGATGCTCGAGGGCCGATCAGCGCCGATCCGGGGTAGCAAGACCGACGCGCTGGACCGTGCAACGCGCTTCTCTCAAGAGCAAACGCCGTCTGGGCGAATCCCTGCAAGGGCTGAGCGCCATTGCGGGGTTTCGTTTTCCAAGCGAATGGGCGTAAGGCCCTACCGGGAACCAATGTTCTTATTCCGGCGCCTGGCACTGCCGCTGCGGCATCGAACGAAGCACCTTGGGTGACAGCCCGGCAACGAAGCAGACGCGTGTTGCCGGTTTGGCAAACGTGTTCCGGAGAAACGTGAACCAGGATTCCTCGCCTGATCGCGCCGGGAGCGGTCCGGCATCAGCGTGCGTGCCCTCTAAACAACCCCGATCATTCCGCCGTCAATGTTGCTACCATGTCCTTCGCGGCAGTGAGATGATGCGGCAGCGATGGCTGACCGGTCTCGCTGATGCATCAGGCGTGACACCCCCTGCGCCGGGATTCGCCGCCGCGATCAAGCGGGAATCGCTTTCGGGTGAGGCTCATCCTAGCGGCGGCGTCCGGGCGGCATTGGGGGACTGGCAGGGAGTCAAACAGGCACTTATTCCGCTGGGTTGCGGCGGCGAAGCTAGGTCCGATTGCGGCTCGGCAGGGCTAACGTTAAAGGAGGGTTCGATGCGTGCGATTCGTCTGTTCTGCCTTTGCGGCTTGATGATGGCCCTGCCTGCGCTCGCCCAGGAGGGGGTGACGCCGAAGGAAGTCGTAATCGGTCAATCAGCGGGATTCAGTGGTGCGGTAGGACCACTGGTCAAGGAACTCACGGACGGCGCCAAGGCATGCTTCGAGGACGTGAACAGGCGTGGCGGCGTGCACGGTCGCAAGATCGTGCTGGAGTCGATGGACGACGGCTTCGAGCCGAAGCGCACGGCCGAGAACACGCGCAGGCTGATCGACGAGAAGAAGGTCTTTGCCCTGTTCCTCTATCGCGGCACCCCGACCACCGAGTCGGCCTTGCCGATCATAGCCGACGCCAAGGTTCCGTTGATCGGGCCCTCGACGGGAGCGCAGACCATGTACAACCCCCAGAATCGCTATCTGTTTCCGGTGCGTGCGGGTTTCTACTACGAGACGGGCAAGATCGCCGAGCAGGTGGCCACGCTCGGCCTGAGCCGGATCGCAGTGATCCGGGCCGACGACTCGTTTGGCAAGGACGGCCTGACAGGACTCGAAACCCAGCTTCGCGGCCGCAAGATGGCGGCGGGCATCGTCGCCACGTACCCGCGCAACACCACCAATGTCAACGAAGCGGTCAAGAAGGTCCTGTCAACGGAGCCCCAGGCGGTAATCATGATCTCCGCAGCGAACGCCGCCACGGCGATTGTCAAGCAGATGAAAAAGGCAGGCGCCGATCCGACGTTCTTCATGCTTTCCACGGGTAGTTCCGACAGCTTCATAAAGGGTCTCGGCGACGAGGGCCGTGGCGTCGCGGTTACCCAGGTCACGCCCTACCCCTGGGGTTCGGACCTCAGGGTAGCGAGGGAGTACCGCCAGGCGATGAAGGAAGCCGGCAGCAGCACGATCTCCTATGCCAGCTTCGAGGGTTACCTTGCGGCGAGAGTGTTGGTCGAGGGCCTGAAGCGCGCGGGCAAGGCGCTTACCCGGGAGAAACTCGTCGCTTCTTTGGAATCGATGCGGGAATACGACCTGGGTGGATTCGTGGTCGATTATTCACCCGGCAGCCGCACGGGATCGAAGTTCGTCGAACTCACGGCGATTGGCCGCGACGCCCGATTCATCCGATGATGCGGCCCGCGGTCGCATCTCGCGTCAAGCAGCGCCGGGCAGTAGCGGGGCGAACCGGGTCAAAGTAGGTCCGCGCAACCGGGCGATTTCCGGCTGACCGATGGATTTGGAAAGGTTCGTTCATGGCAGTCGGCTCGGATTTCGGAGCGGTGTCTTCCGAAATCGGGGACGGAGCCAGATAGCGGATTCTCCAGCCGGACGTGCACAAGCCTGCCAGACCAATGCCGCTGTCCTGATTCGCGCATTCGGCTTCTCCTGTGTTGACTCGGGCCTGCCTACGGGCTTGGGAAAACAGCAGCGCGGCGACCGACGAACGGCATCTTCCCGGAATGGGGACGGGCAGGAAGGGGATCGACTGCAATACGTCGAGATTGTGGGTCTCGAACATCGCAGGACGAATACGGCCGGAACGTCGTGAGCGTCGGACCCGGCCGAGGCGCCGACCACCCCACCGGCCAACAACGCCGGGCGCACGTGCTTGCACGCTCCCGTCATGGGGCGACTCGCGCCTTTGGGTGCCCGCAGGCGGTAAGCGGCTGGCGATTCCGAGCGCCGTTCTGCGGCCTCGCGGGCGTTGCCTCCACGAAATCGGCGTTTGACCGGCAGTGTCAGCGTCGAAGATACTTCCTCAGGTACCGAGAGTCTTCCGAATTCCAGACGACGAACAGCGGGGCGGCATGAGCAGACACCTGCGGTGGCTGAAACAGGAAGTCGCGCACTGGAGCGCCGACGGGCTGATCGACAAGACCCTCGCGCAGCGCATCCTGGCGCGGTATCCCGACGCCGCTGACCGCGGCTGGGGGCGCCTCATCTTCTCGGCCATCGGCGCAATGCTGGTGGGATTCGGCGTCATCCTGTTCTTCGCCTACAACTGGCAGGATATCCCCAAGGCCGCCAAGCTCGCGCTGGTGTTGGGCGCGCTCGGCGCGGCCCACGGCGGCGCCATGGCGCTCGCCCGCCGCAGCAATGCGAACCACGGGCTAGTCGAAGGCCTGCACGCGCACAGCACCGATCGACCCACGCGATCTCTTCCGCGGCGATTTCGTGCGCCTGCAATATGAGATCAACAGCGTGCGCCCGGAGGGCTTTGACCCCAATGGCACTACCTTAAGCGAGGCAGATGCGTGTTCGCACAATCTTTGCACGGGCGATATCGCGTGATTCGTTGAGCAGGCGATGTGGTTTTGGTCGTCGCTTGACTGCACGAGGCTCGACCCGATCCGGTCGCCACGGCAGGCGTAAAGATGCGACTGCCCCGCGCAGAGTGGCAAACATCCGGATGAAACTCTTTGTTGCGCTGCCTCTGATCAGATCCAGTAAGCTGTTCACGACGCGTTTGGCGCCGCTGAAGCTCAATTGTCGCGGCAGCACCTTGGCACAGGCTGCCGCCTGCGCCATCACGGCCCGGATTAAGTTATAGGCGAGGAAAAATGCACTCACCTCCTTGTGTACCATGTCCGGACTCTTGCAGCGCAGAATATCCATACCCATCACGCTTTTGATCGACCGTAGGTCCAGCTCGACATGCCAGCGCTGGACATACAGGGCGTTGAGTTGGGCTTTGCTCACCTGGGCTGGATTCGTCAGCGTACTCACGAGCACCCATTTCCCCACCTTGGCCTCACGTACCGTCATCTCTTCGGGTATCAGCTCATAAGCATCCTGCTCCATCCAATCGGGGCGCTTCGGGCGTTTCCAGATCACGAGGTGGTCGTGCTTGCCCAGTGGCTGTCCGCGGCGGAAGTCCGTAGTGCGCCCGGCATGCTGGCGCGAGACCATATCGACCCCCTTTGCGCGCAGTTGGGCGATCGTGAAATAACTGCTGTGGTAGCGATCCACCAGCACAATGTCGCCGCGGTTCAGCGAGCCATATAACTGGCGAAACAGCGTGTCCTCGCCCGTCTTCTTTCCCTTGCAGGCCGCCATTGCCCAATCAAGCACCACCCCGCTGGCCAGCGAAATCAATACCACCAGCCGCGCTATCGGGAAACCCACCCCGGCCTTCTGGCTGCGCGATTGCGGATACTGCGCTTGGTTCTCCACGGTATCGGGCATCGTTACCGTCGCCCCATCGACCAGGATGAGCGACCTGCCTCGCCACCGCCATGCCTGCGGGGAGCTTTCCTCCAACCGTCTGCCAACCCCCCTGCACAACCGTACCAGCAACTTCACCGGAAGTCTCTGCCGTGCCTTGCAGTAAGGCCCCGTGCTCAGCCCCACCAGCGCCTCGCCCTGTGCTACACGCTCACTGGCATAACGCACCACCACATCCTGGCAGGCAGGGTTTACGTGCAGCACTTGCTCTATAAACAAGCGCAAAGTGACCAACGGTGAGTAAAGACGCTCACGCCAGCTACCCACCTCCTCAAGAACCGCACGTTCCAGTTCGGCCGCCGGTAGGGCATCAAAAAGCTTCTCACGAGATTCCTGTAAGAAGCCACATCGAAATCGACTAACCAATCTCTCGATACGCCCCTTACTGGTAGCATGTAGCATAGGCTGGCCCTCCATGGGTGATGATGTTGTCTCGAAACTCCATCGTAACCCATTCAGGCGTCAGCCTATTTCTGTTTCGACTTCCTTAAAGTAGTGCCATTGGGCTTTGACCCAGCCGTGGCGGCGGCGCCCGAACGCAAGCGCCACGAGGTCATGTACACTCGGCTGCGAGCGGCCGGCGAAGGGCTGTTTGAGGCCGACGGAACCGGCACCGCGCGGCCGACCGAGGGCGTGTTCCTTCGCGGTCGCGCCGAAGATCCTTGGCGCTTGGGCTGGCGCGGCAGAGGCCATACGTTCGTCAAGTACGGCATAGAACAACTGTTCGTCGAGCAGGGCAGCGGCAAGGCGATCGAGGATCGACGCGGCGGCCGAGACGGACTGCAGGTGCCGATGGAAGTCGAAGTCGCAATCGGTTCCTCGGGCACGGCGGTGATCCGCGGCTACCGCTGGAGTCGCTTGGGCATGAAGCTGGAGATGCTGCGCCGGCCGATGCCGCGCCAACCCAATGTTCCGCCGCCGCCTGGGCCGCTGAGTCCCAAAGTTCGCGTCACGCTGGCCAACGTTTCCGATGCGCCGCTGGCCGTGGTCGATCCCGGCGACCATTGCGCTTTCCATCTGGTGCCGGCGGATTGGGCGCCGGTGGATCGACATCCCCCCGCATCGCGGGCATGCGACTCCGTAAAGGGCACGTCCGCCGCCGTGATCACCCTGGCCGCGGGCGAGGCGCGCAGCGTCGAGTTGGATCTGTCTGAGCCGCGCTGGCACGTGCTCAAGGATGGCAGTCCGGTCGAGATCGGCGCGCTGCTGGGGTTCGCGCCGTTCCGCATCGAATACCGTGCGCCCGAGACGAAGGAGGTGCCGGAGGGGGGCGATAACGTCTGGCGTGGCCGCATGGCTTCGCAGGCGTTCAACGCCAACGGGATCGTCAACTAATCGCATGGAAGGAAGCTGCAGTCTCGACGCAGGAACAGGTGGATCTGCAAAGCTGGCGCGCGGCCCGCGTTCGGCGAAGTCTGTCGATGTCGCGCGGTTATCGAACACGGTGGAGAGCCATTCGCGTGTACGCAGGTTGACGCGAATGGCTGGTCCGGCTGGGAAATCAACGTCTCGCGCCGTCCTCTCGGAGTGGAGAATCCGGGCCGTCTTGAGCCCGTGGGCTGGTTGCCGCCGATCGGCCCAGCAGAACGCTTGTCGTCGATGACGCCGTCCAACTCAATTCCACTCAGGTTCGCCCCTTTGCCGGACGAGACCGCGAATACCAAGCGTCGCTCGGGCAGCCTATACTTCGATCGCACGAATCTGCACGGAGCTGCACGATGCCTGCCAACTTGACGATCCGCCTTCCCGACGAGCAGAAGCAACAGCTCGGCCGCTTGGCCAAATCAACCGGCCGGTCGCGCGCCTTTCACGCGGAAGAAGCGATCCGACGCTACCTGGCGGAGGAGGCCTGGCAGATCCGGGAAACCCTGAGGGTTATCGAGTAAGCCGACGCGGGCGACTTTGCGAGCGACGAGGAAATGGCCGAATGGTTTGCAAAGTGGGGTGTGAATGCGCGCTAGGTGGCTGCGCAAGGCTCGCCTCAATTTGGACAGCATTCACGCCTACATTGCCCGGGACAATCCGCATGCGGCCAGCAGGGTCATCCGGCAGATCGTCAACCGGGTTGACGATCTCGCCGCCAACCCGAATTCGGATACTCGTAGCCCCGGCCGCGTCGCCGGCACACGGGAGCTTGTAATCGCCCATTCGTGCGTCATCCCGTTTCGCATCCGGGGCGGGGTGGTTGCGCTCATCCGGGTCTTTCGTGCCCGTCAGCGCTGACCCGACAAGCTGGATTGAGATCGATCGAAAAATGGAGGCAAACCGGAAGAAGACCACCGAAGAGCCGAAGCATGCGCGGGGCAAGCTCAAGATCGGCGACGACTGGAACGCGATCACCATTATCGCGCTGTCCCAGAGCAATCCCCTGAAGGCCCTCGCGGAGTTGGTCGAAAACTGCATCGATGCGCGGGCGCGTACCGTCACGATTACGCGCGGCCGCGAGCACGGCCAACACTTCTTGACCATTCGCGACGATGGGGAGGGCGTGCCGCGAGATGCCGACGGGCGGCCCGATTTCCGCTATGTGGCAACGCATATCTGCGATTCCATCAAGCGCCGCCTAAAGGCCGATGGGGCCGCGGGTCTGCAGGGCGAGTTCGGGATCGGGTTGCTGAGCTTCTGGACGGTGGGCGACGAGCTCACGATGACCTCGACCGGGGCGGACCAGCGCGCCTACCAGATGGTCATGCGCAAGGGCGATCCGGGCTACGCCGTGGCGCCGAAGCGCACGCTGTTTGCCGACGGCGGCACCGAAGTTCGCATCGCGCCGTTGCTGGAAGGCATCCGCGCGCTGTCGGGGGAAAAAATTCAGTGGTACCTCGCCGCCGAGTTGCGCGATCGCATCCGGCAGTCGGGGGTGCGCATCACCGTCGTCGACCGGCTCGCACGCAAGCAATACGCGGTCGAGCCGCGCCAGTACGAGGGCCGACTTCTGCATCAGTTGCCGCCCGTCCGCACCGCGCTCGGCGACGTCTACGCCGAACTCTATCTCAACGAACCTTCGGAGGCGAATCGCATCGCCTTGTTCCGGCACGGGACGCGCGTCATCGAGGACTTGGCCCTGCTCGATGATTTCGCCCATTCCCCGTGGACGCTTCGCTATCTGCAAGGGCATGTCGATGCGCCCTTCGTCAACCTCACACCGGGCACGCGCACGGGCCTGGTGCACGATGCTGCCTACGCGACCCTATGTGCCGGGCTCGAGCCGCTCGAGCACAAGCTCATCGAGGTCATCGAAGAGCAGCGCCGTGCCGAGGAAGAGCAGGCCAGCCGGGAACAGTTGCGGACCATTCAGCGCGCCTTCCGCGAAGCGCTGCTGGCGTTGCCGGCGGAGGAGTACGACTGGTTCGACATTCAGGCCCGATCGCAGCGGTCGCTGCCCGGCGATTCGCCCGATGCGGGGCCGGGCGTGTCATCGGCTACCGGCGACGACGCCGTTCCGGGGGCAAGCGAGCCGGAGCGAGGTGAAGAACGGCAACGGCAGTTCTTCGAGTTTGCCGGGCCGCTTTTCAGCGTGACGATTTCCCCCGCATCGAGCATCGTGCGGGTCGGCGACCGCAAGGAACTGCGGGCGCTGCCGCGCGATCGGTCGCGGCGGCGCGTCGAGGCGGACCTGGAATTCGATTGGCATGTTGTTGACGGTCCGGGCATCCTCGACGGTGCGCACGATCAGGCGGTGACATTTCTGGCGCCGGACGAGCCAGGGCTCACGCGGCTCAAGGTGATCGTCCGTCAGCGTGACGTTGTCTGCGAAGCCGAGGCGTTGATCACGGTGACCCACGAGCTCCTGACGCAGATCGGTACCACCACCGTCCCGTCTCAGGGCCTGCCCGGATATACCTTCGAGCGCGCGGCCGGAGAATCCTGGCGCTCGAGATTCGACGCGACGCGCAATGTCATCGTCGTCAACAGCGGGCACCGGGATTTCGTTTACGCCTCGCGCAACAAGTCGCTCAAGCTGCGCTACCTGGTGCGGCTGTACGCCAAGGAGCTCATCCTGCGCAACTTCGTCGGCCTGCCCGCAGACCAGCTCCTGGAAAGGATGGTGGAGCTTTCGCTGCGCACCGAGGAAAATCTGTGAGCTGGCCGCAGGCGGAGATTATGGGCCGGCATCCCGGTCGCCTATCGGGAAGGACGACCCGTGAGGCGATACGATCAAACGCGACATCAATTTCAGTATGCGGAGCGGGCGCGTAGCCCCGCTCAAGCGGAGCGCCGCCAGGCTCGACAAGCTGATCGGGGAAGCCACGGTTGACTGCTACGACAACTCCGACCAGCGGGGCGGAGTGCCGGTCGGGGCAGGTTCGGGTTGTCATGTTCCGCGCCGGACCGGGTTGGGCAAGCAAGTGCGTCGATGTCAGGCACCGTGACTGCCCCCAACCGATCCGATGAAGCTCGCGCATCCAACGCCGGAGCGTCCCCGTATACTCGTAGAGCTCTTCGACGCCCCGGTTCTCGGATGACGCCAGCACCCCCGCCCTCTCTATTGGTCACAACGCGGCCGCGCGGCGCTGCGCGTCGCCGCGATTGCCAGCGCGGCCGTGACGGCGGTCTGCGCCACGGCGCTGGGCGCCGTATATTGGCATCAGGAAGCCCTCCTGTTCCAACCCGCGCCGCTGCCGAAGAGCCACAGCTTCGCCATTCCCGACACCCGGGAAGTGAGCATCGAGGTCGAAGGCGCCACGCTGTCGGCCCTGCACTTGAGGGTGCCGAATCCCAAAGGCGTCGTGTTCTTCCTGCATGGCAACGGCGGCAACCTTGCCTCGTGGTTCACCAACCCCGGCTTCTACCGCCGCGTGAATTATGACTTGTTCATGATCGACTACCGGGGCTACGGCAAGAGCACCGGCCGTATCGAGAGCGAAGGACAGTTGCGCGCCGATGTGCGCCGGGCCTGGGACTGGGTCGCCCCGCAATACGCCGGCAAGGCGAACGTGATCTACGGACGCTCGCTGGGCAGCGCCCTGGCCGGCGGCCTCGCCGCCGAGATCCAGCCTGCCCTGACCATCCTCGTGTCCCCCTACTGCAGCATGGCCGAGCTGGCGCGCCTGCACTATCCGTTGATCCCGACCGCACTGCTGCGCTATCCGCTGTTCAACCTGCGACGATGTCGCCCGCCTGCGATCACCGCTGCTGCTCCTGCACGGCGAGCAGGACGCGATCATCCCGATCGCGCAGAGCGAGCAGATCCTGGCGCGGGCGCCCTCGGCGGAGCTTGTGCCCATTGCGGGTGCCGGACACAACGACGTGCATCGGTTTGACGCCTATACAGAAGTCCTGGTCCAGCGCCTGCGCGCGCTCTAGCGCAGCCGAGTCGCGGCGCACACCGGCTCGTAATTCCGATTCGTGCCGCGCATCCCACGCCGAGCAATCAATGAATGAATGTGTATATCAGAATATTCTGATATACGGCCCCGGGGAACGTGTATATTAGCGTCCACTAATGCTCCACGCCGCGTGATCCAGGGCAGTTCAGGGTCAACGGTTCTTCTGTATCGCCCGAGTTTGGGGACAGGCGGGGGTTAGCGCAAACAGCGAACTCAAAACAGCGACTTCGCCTTTTTCAAACATGCAGAGGAGAGAGCAATGAGCATCGTCACCAAAGGATTGATCGCAGCAGTGGTTCTGGCTGCCAGCACCATGGCGTTGGCCCAGCCGGTCCAGGCCCCGCAAGCCGGCCAGCAAGTCGTTCCCGCCGGCCCCTACGGTCCCGGCCCTGGATATGGCCCCGGCTATTATGGTCCGGCCTACGGTCCTGGCTACGGCTACGGCCCCTATAACGACGGCTACGGCTACGGCCGTGGTTATGGTCGTGGCTCCGGCCGTGCAAGCGGCGGCTTCAGCTTCGGCGGCGACATGAGCGGCTCGGGCAACGGCTGGGGCAACAACGGCTGGAACAACGGCTGGTAATAAGCCGCTGACGGTCTGAAAAATCATGCTGGGCAGCGTGTCTGCCCAGCATTTTTTTTGAATCTGGTCGAACCATACAAACGAACCTACCCTGAAAGGGAAATAGCAATGGATACCGTCATGGAACCGCAAGTGGCAGCGCAAAGCGAGCAAGCCCCCGTTCTGCAAAAGAAGTCGCTCTTCAAGCGCATCCCGAAATGGGCGATGTATGCCACGCTCGGACTGATCGTCGCGATCGTTCTTGCCTTCGGCTATACGCAGCATTGGTTCAAGGCAGGCGCCGACAAGGCGAAGGAAGTCCTGAGCGCCGTCCTGCCCGCGTCGGCCACCGCGACGGCGAACCCGCAAGACGCCCTGACCCAAGCGCGCCAGGCCTTCGCCAGTGGCAACGTGCAGGGCGCCGTCAACGGCTACCGCGAGGTGTTGGCGAAGAACCCGGAAGACATCGACGCCATGGGCGAGCTGGGCAACGTGCTGTACGCGACCGGCTGGATCGCGCAAGCCGCCCAGACCTACTTCGATGCCGCCAACAAGGCGATCGACCAAAACAAGCCGGAAGTGGCGGAGGCGCTGTTGCCGGTGATCAGCCAGGGCAACCCGGTGCTGGCCAGCCAGTTGCAGGACCGGATGTTCGAACTGCAGTCGCAGCAAATGGATGCGCAGATGCGCACGCAGTCCGAGCCGCAACCCCAAGCGGCGCCGCCGGCTCCCGCTCAAGCGCAGCACGGCTGACCCCGAAGATCGGCGTCCAGCGCCGATTCGACCGACGCACTCAGGCCGGACCCTGGTCCGGCCTGAGTGCGTTTACGAGCGCAGCCGAGTCCGCGTGCTGCCAGACATTCTCCATTCGCCCTCCATGTTCCGGCACAACCCGTTTGCGATCTTTGGCGCATGACCGACGTGGCCACGGACCCATCCCCCGAGGGAGCGACGGTCGCGTTGCCCGGCATCGGGATGGGGCCACAACTTGCGGCCTTCCTCGAATGAAAACGGAGCGGCACGGCGGGCGCCTGCGCTGCGCCGCGGCACGAAATCGACGAGCACGCGCTCGTTGGACACCCTGCGAGCCGACGCCGGGGTTTGCGTCGGGAAGGTCAGTGGCGCAAACTGGGGCACAGTTCTCATATTCGCAGACAGCATTGGGCTACCCGGATGAACGCATCGATTCTTGATTTCCTGAAAGCCAACGGCGAGCGGCTCGACGCGGAGATTGCCGAGGCCCTGCAGGTGCCGGTGACACTGGTGACCAGCCACGTGTCGCAACTATCCTCGGCAGGAGAGGTCATCTGCTGCAAAGTGACGCGATACATCGACGGACGGAAGGTCGAGGGTGTGAGCTGCCGGCTAGCCTGCAACATGCCGGCGCCTGCACGCGGTCGGAAGCCCGGTGCCAAGCGCGGCGCCGGCCCTGACACCAACGCGGCTTGAGCTAGGGGTCGAGCAGGACGAATCCGAGTTCTGCCGTCCGCTACGCCCGAACCGTTGCAGGGCCAGGAAGCGTAAGACCCACGCGTCGTCCGACTAGGATGCGCGCGAGGCATCCTCGATCTCGGGCCCTACGCTCGACCCGGAATCCCGGCACTGGATCGGGGCCGCGCTTGCGCCAGATGTCAGGCGTCATTGCCCCGGCATGTACCTGCGGGAAGCGTCGAGCGGCGCGGCTCGATCAACCGTAGCAGCAGGAGATCGTGGTGAACAAGATCTGGCTCAAGAACTATCCCGCAGGCATTCCCGCCGAGATCGACCCCGACCGATTCGGGTCTCTCCCGGACCTGATTGAGAAGCTGGCCGTCAAGTTTGCCGACAAGCCGGCCTTTCACAACCTCGGCTGCACCATAAGCTATGCCGAGTTGGAGCGCCTCTCGCGCAACTTCGCCGCCTTCCTGCAGGGACTGCCGCGCATGGCCAAGGGCGAGCGCGTCGCCATCATGTCCCCGAATCTGCTGCAGTACCCGGTGGCGCTGTTCGGCATCCTGCGCGCCGGCATGACCGTGGTGAACGTCAATCCGCTGTATACACCGCGCGAACTGGAGCACCAGCTCAAGGACTCGGGCGCCAGAGCCATCGTCATTCTCGAAAACTTCGCCAGCGTCCTGCAGCAGGTGCTCGAAAACACGCCGGTCGAGCACGTGATCACCAGCGAGATCGGCGACCTGCTGCCGGCGCCGAAGCGCTGGATGGTCAACCTGGTCATCAAGCACGTGAAGAGGATGGTGCCGGCGTGGCGCATCGACGGCGCCGTCGGGTTCCGGGCGGCGCTCGCGCGCGGCGCGGCAGCATCGCTCAAGCCGGTCGCGGTGGCGCGCGAGGACATCGCGTTCCTGCAATACACCGGCGGTACGACCGGCGTCGCGAAGGGCGCGATGCTGACCCACCGCAACATCCTTGCCAACCTGGAGCAGACGGGCATCTGGATCTCGGGCAGCTTCAAGGAAGGCACCGAAATCGTCATCGCGCCGCTGCCGATGTATCACATCTTCTGCCTTACCTCGACGCTGTCGTTCATGAAGTGGGGCAGCCTGCTCGTGCTCATTACCAACCCGCGCGACCTGCCAGCCTTCGTCAAGGAGCTCGGGCGGTGGAAGTGGAGCGTCATGACTGGCGTCAATACGCTGTTCAACGGCCTGTTGAATACGCCCGGGTTCGACCAACTCGCATTCTCCGCGCTGAAGGTGGTGGTCGGCGGCGGCGCCGCCGTGCAGAAGCCGGTGGCGCAGCGCTGGCAGCAAGTGACCGGGCGTTACATCACGGAGGCCTACGGCCTGACCGAGTCCTCGCCGGGGGCCTGCTGCGTTCCCCTGAACGCGCCCTGGAACGGCACGATCGGGCTGCCACTTCCTTCCACAGATATGTCGATTCGCGACGACAGCTTCAACGAATTGCCGGTATGGACCGGCGCCGGCGAGCTCGAAAAGCACACCGGCGAGCTCTGCATCCGCGGCCCGCAGGTGATGAAGGGCTACTGGAACAACCCCGAGGAAACCGCCAAGGTGCTGCAGGACGGCTGGCTGAAGACGGGCGACGTCGGTCATGTGGATGCCGAGGGCTACGTCACGATCACCGACCGCAAGAAGGACATGATCCTGGTGTCCGGTTTCAATGTGTATCCGAACGAGATCGAGAGCGTGATCGCGACGCATCCAGGCGTGCTCGAATGCGGGGTGGTCGGCGTGCCCGACGAAAAATCGGGCGAGGCGGTGAAAGTGGTGATCGTAAGGAAGGATCCGAACCTGACGAAGGAAGCCGTGATCGAACACTGCAAGACACAGCTTACCGGCTACAAGCTGCCGCGCCACGTCGAGTTCCGCGACGCGCTGGCCAAGACGCCGATCGGAAAGATCCTGCGGCGCGAGCTGCGCGACGTGCCGAAGGAATAGCCGCATTCTCTGGGCTGGACCGCATCGGCGGGCAGGCGATTCGTCGCCAGCCATGCCGCCGGTCGCGGCGCCCGTCTGCGCAGCGGCAAGTCCAAAGGGAAACTCCCCTGCGGTGAAGGCGCGAATGCCGCCCCAAGCCGAGTTTCACCCTTTCTGTGCCACAACGCGTATACGCACCCTCACGGTATCGGCGACTTGAAGCGCCCCGCCCAGCACGCTCAACGGGGTGATGCCGAAGTCCGTCTGTTTGATCTCGAACACCGCCGTCACGGCGAGCTGGCCGTCGCGGTAGTCGATGGCTACCGGCACGGTAATGTCGCGTTCCACGCCGCGCAGTTTGATGCGCAGGGTCACGTCCGGTGCCCAGGCGGGACCGACCAGGCCGACCGAACGGATGTCGATCTGGGGAAACCGGGCCGCATCGAGCACCTTGTCGCCGAGCATGTTCTTTGTGGTGCCGGCAATCGCTTCTGCTTCCGGCGGCGTGGCGAATTCCTCGCCTTCCACGGACCTCGCTTCGGGGTCATCGACGTGGAAGTCCATAACGGGAACAACGAGGGAAAAGCTGGAGCGGTGGAAATCGGCGGCCAGGTAGATTTCACCCGTGATGGTCCGGGGCTGGATCACGTGATTGTGCCCTAGCTTTGCGAGGCGGCCTGTCCGGTACACGAGAAAGCGCACATCCGACAGGTCCGAGCGGATCGCGTAGCGGGTGGCCTGAGCGGCGGGGGGTGCCGTCGGCAGCGTCGGGCCGGTCGGGACCGGCGCCGTAGGCGCTACCGATGGCGTCTGACATGCGCCCGCCAGCAGCAGCGCCGCGAAAAACGCCGCCGACCTCGAGGGGCGCCATGCGGCAGAACGTAACTCAAGAGCTTGCGCTGCGGACACTTCGCTTCTCCCTGGATGCCTTGCTGTGTCGGTTGCTGACCGAATCTTACTTCGCAGTCGAGCGACGATCACGAAGGACGGCTCCCGTAGGATCGTGATCTTCTCTTGCGGTCAGGAGATCGTGGCAGATCGCCGACTCAGCTGCTTCTCGCGCCGAGGCGCAGTTCCTCCAGCATACGTTCCGGCAGGTGCAGAGACTGGGTGACCGAACTCGGGCTGGTCAGCGCATACAGTGCCTTGGAGTGGAACTCCCGCTGGTACAGGACATACACCACCAGGGCCGACGCCATGACGAACAACCACGGATGCAGGAACCAGCTCAGGGCCGCCAGCGCGAAGTAAAACGCGCGCAGGCCATGATTGAAGCTCTCTTCCGAAAAGCTGGCGACGCTGACGATCGTGTCCACGAAATCCTTGTGTTCGTCCGGCTGGTCGGAATTCGGCGCGGCACCGATCAGGACCGAGCAGAAATTGAACTGCCGGATCGACCAGGTGAACTTGAAGAAGGCGTAGATGAACACGCCGATCATCAGAATGATCTTGACGTGCCAGACGACCTCCGAATCATGGCGGGTGAAGGGCAGGTTCGACACGACGTCAATGACGCGCTCGGTGGTCCCGAGCAGCGCGACCAGGCCGCCCAGGATCAGCAAGGAGGTCGAAGCAAAGAAGGTGGAAACGCTCAACAGGCTGTTGAGCGCGGCCGTGTCGCCGATGCGGTTCTCGTTGCCGAGCATCCGCTTGAACCACTCTCTGCGGTAGACGCGCATCGCGACGACCAAGCTCGCGTGCGTGCCCGACCGATGCCATGCGAACGACGCATAGCCTGCCCAGCACAGGATGAACCAGACCAGAACAAAGACGTCGATCAAAGGAAATCCGAACATGGTGTGTTTCCCATCGCTGAATTTGCCATCGATGCCGCGCCGTGGATACGGCGTACCACAAAAGGGCAGGGGGATCGAGGCGGGGAGCCTGCTGAAACGAAATGGCGGTCGGCGTGCGTGCTCGACCTGATTTGAACTGCTGACGACCCCATACTAACCGAAGAATTGCTGCGACGCAACATTTCTCGTGGTCGAGACAAGCCCCAATAGAGAGACCCGCCGTTCAGCCGGCGGTAGCCTAGGGGTCGGTGCGTCCTCGGTAACGAGGGGGTGCCAAGCGATCCTGACCACGTAACCACGCCCCAAAGGTGTATGCCACGCCCCGCGAGGGGAGCGGCATGATTCTGCCAGCAGCGAGGCGGATGAGGTGCCAGGCTGGGTGGTACGACCAACTCACGTGAATTGCCGGATAACGCGTCGTAATTTTTGACAGGCCCAAGCTGCTGTCAGGCCTGAACCAAAACGGTAGGCGGTGGGTGCTCCCATAAGCGGCTTGGGGCACGCTGACATTACTACCGCCGGCGCATAGGCAAGGTCTAACCCATTCGTGTCACTGGAGAGGAACAGGGTAAGCCCGTAGTCCCGCCCGCGAGGGCAGGCCGACCGCAAGGAAAGCCCATGGGCCTGCGGGGAAAAGGAGTGCGGACAAAGCGAAGGCCGTCCTGTAATGGGACGGATAGGGGTTGCAGCATCACCCCGCTCGAAAGAGCGCTGACTTCCGCGTGGTCTCTTGTCACAAGAGACCCTGTAGAACCGTCATGAACGGAGGCAAGCAAGTGAGAACGCCATCAACGGCGTCTGCGGCCTCCGCAGCCCAACCGAACTGGCATCAGGACGACTGGGCCAAGCTGCGCAGGACTGTGGGACGGCTGCAGGCTTGTATTGTGAACGCACCAACGTGCCACCGTAAGCTTGACACCGACGGTAGAATGTTGGAAACGGGCTCGCTTTAGTGCGATGCTTCAAGAGGCTTGAGCCGGGTGCGGGGAAACTCGCACGCCCGGTTCTTAGGGGAGGGTGACGCAGCAATGCGACATCCTTACCCGACAATGCGAGGCCCACACCCGGTCCGCGCGAGTTGAACGGGTTTTTCGTTTGCGAGATCGAAACCGGGCGGATGCGGCGGCCCAGCACCTCACCCTTGCTCCCGGCTCGCCCTCCTTACCGTCGAAGACTTCTATGCAACCCGATCGCACTCCCGAACTGCGGCGCCTGCTGCAACAGCGCATCCTCATTCTCGACGGCGCCATGGGCACCATGATCCAGCGCCACCGGCTGGGGGAGGCGGACTACCGCGGCGAGCGCTTCCGGGATTTCCCGCGCGATCTGAAGGGCAACAACGATCTGCTGCTCCTGACCCGGCCCCACATCATCCGCGACATCCACGCCCGGTACCTGGCGGCGGGCGCGGACATCATCGAGACCAACACCTTCAACGCCACCTCGGTATCGCAGGCGGACTACGGGCTGGAAGCGCTGGTGCATGAGCTGAACGCGGCCGGCGCCCGGCTGGCGCGCGAGGTGTGCGACGAATGGACTGCCAGGACACCGGACCGGCCGCGCTTCGTCGCCGGCGTGCTGGGCCCCACTTCGCGCACCGCCTCCATATCGCCGGACGTGAACGATCCGGGCTATCGCAACGTCACGTTCGATGAGCTGGTCGCTACCTACACCGAGGCGCTGCGCGGCCTGTGCGAGGGCGGGGCCGACCTGATCCTGGTCGAAACCATCTTCGACACGCTCAATGCCAAGGCGGCGCTGTTCGCCATCGATCAGCATTTCGAGGCCATCGGCCGGCGGCTGCCGATCATGATTTCCGGCACCATCACCGACGCCTCCGGGCGCACCCTCTCGGGGCAGACGGCGGAAGCGTTCTGGAACTCGCTGCGCCACGCCCGGCCCTTCTCCTTCGGCCTCAACTGCGCCCTCGGCGCGAAGGAACTGCGCCAGTACGTGGAGGAACTGTCCCGCGTCTGCGACTGTTTCGTCTCCGCCCATCCGAACGCCGGACTGCCCAATCCCCTGGCGCCGACCGGCTACGACGAGACACCGGAAATGCTCGCCGCCGAGATCCGCGAATGGGGCGGCAGCGGCCTCGTCAACATCGCCGGCGGCTGCTGCGGCACCACACCCGACCACATCCGCGCCGTGGCCGATGCGCTGGACGGGCTCACGCCGCGCGCGTTGCCGCAGATCGAGCACAAGCTGCGCCTGTCCGGACTGGAGCCGCTCAACATCGGCGACGATGCGCTGTTCGTGAACGTCGGCGAGCGTACCAACGTCACCGGCTCGAAAGCCTTCGCCCGCCTCGTCCTCGACAACCGGTTCGCGGAAGCCGTGGCGGTGGCGCGCACCCAGGTCGAGGCCGGCGCCCAGATCATCGACGTGAACATGGACGAGGCGATGCTCGACTCGCAGGCGGCGATGGATCGCTTCCTCAAGCTCATCGCTTCCGAGCCCGACATCGCCCGCGTGCCGGTGATGATCGACTCCTCCAAATGGGAGGTGATCGAGGCTGGCCTCAAGTGTCTTCAAGGCAAGGGCGTGGTGAACTCGATCTCCCTCAAGGAAGGCGAGGAGAAGTTCCTGCAGCAGGCGCGGCTGCTGCGGCGCTACGGCGCGGCGGCGATCGTCATGGCCTTCGACGAGAAAGGCCAGGCCGACACCTTCCGCCGCAAGACCGGGATTTGCCGCCGCGCTTACGACCTGCTCGTGGGGGTCGGCTTCCCGGCCGAGGACATCATCTTCGATCCGAACATCTTCGCCATCGCCACCGGCATCGAGGAGCACGACAACTACGCCGTCGATTTCATCGAGGCCACGGCCTGGATCCGCAAGAACCTGACCGATGCCAAGGTGAGCGGCGGCGTGTCGAACGTGTCGTTCTCCTTCCGCGGCAACGACGCTGTGCGCGAGGCGATCCACACCGTCTTCCTCTACCACGCGATCCGCTCCGGGCTGACCATGGGCATCGTCAACGCCGGCCAGCTCGGCGTGTACGAGGACATTTCCGCCGAGCTGCGGGAGCGGGTGGAAGACGTGGTGTTGAATCGCCGGCCCGACGCCGGCGAGCGGCTGGTGGAGTTCGCCGCCACGGTGAAGGGTCAGGCCAGGGAGCAGAAGGAGGATCTGTCCTGGCGCGACAAGCCGGTGGCGGAGCGCCTGGCCCATGCGCTGGTGAAGGGCAATGCCACTTTCGTCGTCGAGGACGCCGAGGCGGCGCGGCGCGAAGCCGAGGCGAAGGGGCTCGGGCCGCTGGCCGTGATCGAAGGTCCGCTGATGGCGGGCATGAACATCGTCGGCGACCTCTTCGGCCAGGGCAAGATGTTCCTGCCCCAGGTGGTGAAATCGGCGCGGGTGATGAAGCAGGCGGTGGCGCACCTGCAGCCCTACATCGAGGCGACCAAGGTCGCCGGCCAGACCAAGGGCAAGATCCTGCTGGCCACGGTGAAAGGGGACGTGCACGACATCGGCAAGAACATCGTCGGCGTGGTCCTGGGCTGCAACGGCTACGACATCGTGGATCTCGGCGTGATGGTGCCGACGGAGAAGATCCTCCATACGGCGCGCGAGGAGAAGGTCGACGTTGTCGGCCTGTCGGGTCTGATCACGCCCTCGCTGGAGGAGATGAGCCACGTCGCCGCCGAAATGCAGCGCCAGGGCTTCGACCTGCCGCTGCTGATCGGCGGCGCCACCACGTCCCGCGCCCATACCGCGATCAAGATCGCGCCGCATTATGGAAAGCCGGTGATCTACGTGCCCGACGCCTCGCGCGCGGTGGGCGTGGTGACGAGCCTGCTGTCGGCGGAGCAGTCGGCGGGCTACCAGGCGGAGATCGCCGCCGACTACGCGAAGATCCGCCAGCAGCATGCGAACAAGAAAGGCGTCACGCTGGTGCCGCTGGAGACGGCGCGCGCCAACCGTTACCGCATCGCGCCGGATTACGTCGCGCCGCAGCCGAACCAGCTCGGCGTCCACGTGCTGCGCGACTACGACCTCGGCCTGCTGGCGCGCTACATCGACTGGTCGCCGTTCTTCCAGACCTGGGACCTCGCCGGCTCGTACCCGAAGATCCTGGATGATCCCAAGGTGGGGGAGGCGGCGCGAAATGTGTTGCGCGACGCCCAGGACATGCTCGGGCGCATCGTCGAGGAAAAGTGGCTGAGCGCGCACGGCGTGTTCGGCCTGTTCCCGGCCAATGCGGCGGGCGACGACATCGAAATCTACGCCGACGAGCCGCGCACCCGGCTGTCGATGACCTGGCACAACCTGCGCCAGCAGCACGAGCGGCCGCAAGGCAAGCCGCATTACTGCCTGGCCGATTTCGTGGCGCCGCGGGAATCGGGCATCGCCGACTACCTCGGCGCCTTCGCCGTCACCGCCGGTGCCGGCATCGACGACAAGCTCGCCGAGTTCCAGGCGCGCCACGACGATTATTCATCGATCATGCTCAAGGCGCTGGCCGACCGCCTCGCCGAGGCCTTCGCCGAACACCTGCACGAGCGGGTGCGGCGCGAGTTCTGGGGCTACGCCGCGGACGAGAGCCTGGGCAAAGAGGACTTGGTGGCCGAGAAATACCGCGGCATCCGTCCCGCGCCGGGCTACCCGGCATGTCCCGACCATACCGAGAAGGGCGCGCTGTTCGAACTGCTGCAGGCGCCGCGCAATGCCGACATGAGCCTGACCGAATCCTTCGCCATGCACCCGGCAGCATCGGTCTCGGGCTTCTATTTCGCCCATCCGGATGCCCGCTACTTCGCGGTCACGAAGATCGGCCGCGACCAGCTCGTGGATTACGCCCGACGCAAGGGCATGCCGGTGGAACTGGCCGCGCGCTGGCTGGCGCCGGTTCTGGGGTAGGCGGTCATGCTCGCCTCCTTCGTGCTGGCGTCGGCGGTGGCCGCCGCCCATCCCGCCGCCCCAGCCATCGAGCCGGTCAAGTTCGAAGCGCTGCCGGCAGAGCAGATCGCTCCAGGCTGCGGCTGCACTTTCTATTCCACGCCGCGTCCGGTTGCGGGGAAGGAGATCCTGCGCTGGAGCGAAGCCGGCCGCGGCCGCGCAACGATGAAGCTCGATGGCGAAGTGCGTACGTTGCGCGTGGTTCAGGAAAAGCGTCTGCCGCGGCAACGCGAGGTGCCGCGCTACGCCGATCGGCTGGTGCTGATCCTGGGCGACGACCACTACATGGTCGAGGTGGCAAGTTCGGTGAAGCGGGCCTGCCGGACGCAACACGCAAGCTGCGCCGGCACCGGCTACGCCGCCGCATTCATCCTGCGCCGCGACGGCGCGGCACGGCGCGAACTGCGGGGCTGGGGCGAGTGCGGCTGTTGAGAGCTTGTGAATAAATCTACTGCGCGTCCCGATGGCTGCGTTGCGCGGTACTCGCTCCTCGCCTATCTACGTGATATGTCTCGTCGCTGCGCTCCGTGCGCCTTGCCCTCGGGCCGCTCGCTACGATTTCTTCACAAGCTGAGTTACGCCACGCCGCCGCGCCTGCGGCAGGGCAGCGCAAATCCGGTCTCACACGCCCCACAGCACCGGCTTTTCCTCCCGCAGCGAGCATTCCAGCAGTTCGATCAGCGGCAGCGCGCGCTGCGTGATGCTGACACGCTCGCGGCGTTCCTCGCCTTCCTCCTCGTCCTCCGGCGGCGGCGCAGCGCCCTGGCGCAACTGGCGGTCCTCGGCAACCGCCTGCTTGAGACGAGAGATGGCGTGGGGCAGTTGCTCCACGGTGAAGACGCCGCGCGGCGTGAATTCCTTGCCCATGATTTCCATCATCTGCTGGGCGACCTCGACGAACATCATGACATCGGCGCAGACGCCGGACTTGAAGGTGACGAGCATGGATTTTCCCCCCGTGGACGATGGATGGGCCATTGTATCAACCTGCAGACCGCAGTTCGAACCGCCGGTGCTTTCCAGCATAATTGCGTGCATGCGCCGCGGCGGCGCCCCAATGAACGCGCAAAGCCATGAGAATCGGCATCGACCTGGGCGGCACCAAGATCGAGATCGTCGTCCTGGATGAGGAAGGCGGGGAGCTGCTGCGCCGCCGCCAGGCGACGCCCCAGGGCGACTATGCCGGCACGATCCAGGCGGTGGCCGAACTGGTGGCCGCAGCCGAGCGCGACCTCGGCGCCCGCGGCACCGTGGGCGTCGGCACGCCGGGGGCGATCTCCGCCCTTTCGGGAAATCTCAAGAATTCGAATTCGACCTGGCTCAACGACCAGCCGCTGCAGCGCGACCTGGAGCAGGCGCTGGGGCGGGCGATACGGCTGGCCAACGATGCCAACTGCTTCGCCCTGTCGGAAGCGGTGGACGGCGCCGGCGCCGACGCCGACGTGGTGTTCGGCGTCATTCTCGGCACTGGCGTCGGCGGCGGCATCGTGGTGCGCCACCATGTCCTGACCGGCGCCAACGCCATCGCCGGCGAATGGGGCCACAACCCTCTGCCCTTCTGCAGCGCCGGGGATGCCCCGGCCCCCGCCTGCTATTGCGGACAGCATGGCTGCATCGAGACCTACCTCTCCGGTCCGGGCATGGCGCGCGACCACCTGCAGCACGATGGCCGGCGCATGGAACCGCCCGCCATCGTCGCCGCGGCGGAAGCCGGCGACGCCGCCTGCGAGGCCACCCTGGCGCGCTACGAAGATCGCCTGGCGCGCGCCCTGTCCAACGTCATCAACCTGCTCGATCCGGACGTCATCGTGCTCGGCGGCGGCATGTCGAACATCGCGCGGCTCTACCGCAACGTGCCGCGCCTGTGGCAGCCCTATGTCTTCTCCGACCAGGTGGCGACGCAGCTCGTTCCCAACCGCCACGGCGACTCCTCCGGCGTGCGCGGCGCGGCGTGGCTGTGGTCGTGACGGGTCGCCGGCGGTGAAGATCGTCGTCGACCGCATCTTCGTCGGCGGCATTACCGCGCTGCCGCCCGAAGGTCATCCGACGGGCATCTTCAAGCAGCCGGTGGACGGCAGCGTGGCGCTGGGGAAGGATGGACTCGCCGGGGACGCCCAGGCGGACCGGCGGGTGCATGGCGGACCGGAAAAGGCGCTGCACCATTACGCGGCCGACAACTACCCGGTGCTGGCGGCTGCCTTCCCGGAGTTGGAAAGCCAGCTCGTGGCGGGCAGCCTGGGCGAAAACCTGTCGAGCCGCGGCCTGACCGAGGAGACGGTGTGCATCGGCGATACCTTCCGCCTCGGCGGCGCCCGCATCCAGGTCAGCCAGCCGCGCTCGCCGTGCTGGAAGATCGACCGCAAGTTCGGTGCGACGGGGCTGTCGCGCTTCATCGCCGAGCGCGGCGTCACCGGCTGGTATTACCGGGTGCTGCAAGCCGGCAACCTCCGGACGGGCGACGCCCTCGAATTGATCGAGCGCAACCCCGACCCGATCAGCCTGCGCCGGCTGTGGCAGGCGCATCTGGCGCATCGGCCGGATGCCGACGAACTCGCCGCCTGCGCTGCGACGCCGGGGCTGACTCCGGGCTGGGTCAGGAAGCTGTCGGAGCGGCTGGACTGGCTGCGCCGCAATCCGGAACTCGATCTGCGCCGCAAGGAACCGCTATGACCGATTCTTCGCCCCACGGCGCATCCTGGCTGTGGCTGCGCGTCTTCGCCCCGTTCGCCCTGGGCTACTACCTGTCCTACGTGCTGCGCACGGTGAATGCCGTCATCGCGCCGGACCTGACGCGCGAAATGGGGCTTTCCGCCGCCGACCTCGGCCTGCTCACCAGCGCCTATTTCATCGCCTTCGCCGCCTTCCAGATCCCGCTCGGCATGCTGCTCGACCGCTTCGGCCCGCGCAAGGTGGAAGCGACGCTGCTGCTGTTCGCCGCCGCCGGCTGCGTGCTGTTCGGCGTGGGCAGGAACCTGGCCGAACTGGGGCTGGGTCGGGCCCTGATCGGCCTCGGCGTTTCCGCCTGTCTCATGGCCGGCTTCAAGAGCTTCAGCCAATGGTTCGCCCTGGAGCGCCAGCCTTCGCTGATGGCTTCGATCATGGTGGCCGGGACGCTGGGCGCCCTCAGCGCCAGCGTGCCGCTGGAGCTGGCGCTGCCGCTGTTCGGCTGGCGCGGCATCTTCTTCGCGCTGGCCGCCCTCAGCGTCGTCGTCGCCCTCGCCATCCTGAGCGTGCCGCACCACGAGCACGGCATCGCCGCCGAATCCCTCGGTGCCCAGTTGCGGGGCGTGGCCCAGGTTTTCGGCAGCCCGCTGTTCTGGCGCTTCGCCCCCCAGACCTGCTTCATCGTCGGCGGTTTCATGGCGCTGCAAAGCCTGTGGGCCGTGCCCTGGCTGATGTCGGTCAACGGTTATTCGCGCCTGGTGGCGGCGGAGCATCTGCTCTATCTGAACCTGGCGCTGCTGGTGGGCTATCTGGCGCTGGCGATGCTGACGACGCGCCTGGCGCGGCGGGGCCTGAAACCGGTCGCGCTGCTGGCGGCGGGATGCGGCCTGACCGTGATGCTGGGCGCGGCGATCCTGCTCGACGCAGGACCGACCTGGCTGACCTGGGCGCTGCTCGGCTTCTCCGTGTGCGTCGGCAATCTTTCCTATCCGCTGCTCACGGCTCAGTTCCCGCCCCAACTCGCGGGGCGCGTGAACACCGCGCTCAACCTGCTCGCCTTCGTCGGCGCCTTCGCCGTGCAATGGGGATTCGGCGCGGTGGTGGATATGGTCAAGGCCGGGGGGGCCGCCGCGCCCCAGAGCTTCCGCGTGGCGTTCGCCCTGCTGCTGGCGCTGCAGGCTGCCGCCTACGTCTGGTTCATGCTCGGCCTGCGCAAGTCGCCGCGGCCGGCGCACGCCGCGCCCTAGCGCCCGTCTGCGCCCCCGACGCGAAAGGGCCGCATCATTTCGTGGTCCTCGTGCGACAGGATGTGGCAGTGCCAGACGTAGGCGCCGGGACGCGAAAAGGTGACGATGATGCGGGTCACTTCCCCCGGCAGCATGAGCGCCGTGTCCTTCGGTCCGCGTTCGTTCGCCAGCGGCGGGCGCGGCCGGCCGCGCAGGCGGATGTTCTCCAGGATGCCGCCGGTCGCGCCGTCGGGCATCGGCTTGGGTCTGAGGGTACCGGTGAAGCGCTGGCGGTCGAGGATGCGAAAGGCCACCAGATGCAGATGGATCGGGTGGGCGTCGGCGGTGGCGTTGTAGACCTCCCAGATCTCGGTATCGCCGACGCCCGGATTCTCGGTGATCGGATCGAGATAGGACAGAGTGCCGTTGTTGGGATGGGCGGGATCGACGATGCCGAGCATCGCCAGGAGCCGGTCGTGGCGATCGGTGCCCTCGACCATGAGCAGCTTGCGCGTGCGCTTTGCCGCAGCGGGGTCGGGCTGCGGCAGCGCGCCGCTCACCGGCCGCAGCAACGCTGGCAGCTTGGTGTGCGGCAAATCCGACAGGGGTTTCACCACACGGAATGCCATCACCTGGCCTGCGCTGCGCGGATGCGGCTCCTCCCCTTTGGGATAGGGAGCGCGGGCACGGTTGCGCAGGATCAGCGTCCTGCCGCGCTGGCGCGAAAAATCCACCACGAGGTCGGCGCGCTCTCCCGGCGCCAGCACGAGGCGGGTGATGCTCACCGGCGCATCGAGCAGTCCCAGGTCGGTGCCGATCTGCATCATCTCCTGGCCCGATGACAGAGCGAGATCGAAGAAGCGGGAGTCGGAACCGTTCAACAGGCGCAGCCGGTAGGGGCGCGGCTCGACTTCCAGCACCGGCCACGCCTTGCCATTCACCAGGATGAAATCGCCGAAGAACTCCGGCACGTGGCTCGGCGTGAACCGCACTTCCTCGTTGCGCTGCGGGTAATGCAGACTGCCGTCGGCCAGGAATTGGCGATCCTGGATCACCAGCGGCACCTCGTACGCGCCGGACGGCAACTGCCCGTGCTCGATCAGATGATCCTCGTTGGCGTCGCGGATCACGTACAGTCCGGCCAGTCCGGCGTAGACGTTGAGGCGCGTGATGCCGAGCGCGTGGTCGTGATACCACAGCAGCGCCGCTTCCTGGGCGTTGTCGAAGAGGTAACGGTCGGGGTTGAAGTTCGGCCCGCGCAACTCGTCGCCGGGCGTGGCCCATTGTTCCGGCAGACCGTCGCTGGCGGCCGCCTGATCGCCGCCGTGGCGGTGGGTGGCCAGGGGAATCGGTCCGGCGTATTGCCCTCCCGCAACCGGGCCCTCCTTCAGCGGGTCGGTCCAGTGCACGGAGCGGTCGATCGGCACGAGGTGCGGCAGCGGCTTGCCGTCGCTCCCGGTCAGCCGGTTGGACCACTTCACCTCGATCGGCGCGCCCTGGCGCGCGACGAAGGTACGGCCGGGATAGGTCGCCTCCTGCACCGCGCTGCCATAGCCCCAGAGCGTCGTCTGCAGCGGCGCCCGGGTCTTGGGATGAACCAGGCCGAGGGAGGTCGAAATCTGGGCGGCATGGATCTCGAACCGATTCCCCCCGGGAGAAACAGGCTGAAAGAGGAAGGCGGGGTCCAGCGGATTGGGCAGGGGGGTGACGAAGCGGGGCTGGGTAAGCGGATCGAGCAGGACGGGTACCGCGCGGGCTGCGGTCGGGCGCGGTAAGGCGCTCCCCGGCAGACCGGCCGCTAGCGCTCCAAGAATGGACGACTTGAGAAATTGGCGTCGGGTGGTCATGGGTGCTCCTTCGGTCTTGGCGACTTGGGTGCCATGTCGACCGGATGACGGATTATCCTACACGCTGGATTACACTTCGCCATCGTCGAGAAGAGCCTTTCCCCATGCGACTCCCCGCGATTCTAATTGCCGTGGCGCTAACTTCCGCCGCGGCGGCTGCCGAAGCACCTCCCGCCGCCGATAGGGCAACGCTGATCGAGGCCGGGCGTCGCATCTACATGGAGGGCGTGCTGCCCTCCGGCGAGCCCTTGCGCGCAAAGCGGCCGGGCGGCGTGGTGGTCCAGGGACCGGACGCCTCGTGCACTCTATGCCACCAGCGCAGCGGCATGGGCCTGACGGAAGGCTCGGTGCCGGTTCCGCCGGTCACGGGCACGGCGCTCTTCGACAAGCTCAAGCTGGCGACCTACGGCCGTGCCCCGCGGCGCGCGCCGGGGATCGTGTTCAAGGAATACCACTTCAAGAGCCGACCGCCATACACGGACGCCACCCTGGCAAGCGCGCTGCGCCAGGGGGTGTCTCCCACCGGGTACGTGTTCCAGTACATGATGCCCCACTACGATCTGACGGACGCCGACATGGCCGCACTGATCGCCTACCTCAGGACGCTTTCGTCGCAGCCCTCGCCGGGCGCGAACCCCCGCGAGCTGCACTTTGCCACGCCGGTTGCTCCCGGCATCGACGCGGCGCGCCGCAGCGCCTTCCTGGGGGTGCTTCAGGCTTGCTTCGACGACAAGCTTCCGCCGCCCGATGCGGCCGATGGCGACCGTCAGACTTGGCGCCTCCATGTGTGGCAACTCGATGGGCCGCCCGATTCCTGGGCTGCCCAGCTCCAGGCGCGCTACGACGCGCAACCGGTGTTCGCCATGGTGTCGGGGCTGGGTGGCGACGAATGGGCGCCGGTGGAGCGCTTCTGCGAGGCAAACCGGGTGCCCTGCCTGTTCCCCAACACCGACGTTCCCGGCAGCCCCGCCGGCGGGCGCTACAGCTTCTACTTCTACCGCGGCACTCTGCTCGAGGCCGACGTCATGGCGAGCTACCTGTCCGAGAAACGCGAGGCGCTCGGGCTGACGCGCGTGGTCCAGATAAGCCGCAGGGAAGGGGCCGGGGCCCAGGCGGCTGCGGCCCTTGCCGCCGCCCTCGCTGGAGCGCCCCTGGCGGTGGAGCATCGGCTGCTCGAAGCGGCGCCGGGGGCGGGCGGCGCCCGGCTGTTCCAGGGCATCGGCTCCGGCGACGCCCTCGTCCTATGGCTGCGGGAGTCGGACCTCACGAACCTGGGAAAGGCTGTTCGGGCGGTGCCCAAGGCGGGGCTGCTGCTCGCCTCCGGCCTGCTGGGTGGACAGGAGAACGTGCCCCTTCCGTCGCCGTGGCGCAAGAGCCTGCTGATGACCTACCCCTTCGATCCTCCCGAGCGCTGGAATAGGCGCATGGACTACAACTTGCGCACCTGGCTTGCCGAGCGCGACATCCCACGCCAGGACGAACGCATGCAGGGCAACACCCTGGCCGCCTGCAACCTGCTGACGGAAGGAGTGCTGCGCTTGCGCGGCCAGTTCCTGCGGGACTATCTGGTGGAATTGACAGAAAACTACCCGACCCAGATGGGCAACGCTCCGGCGCCCGAGGCTTTTCCGCGCTTCAGCCTCGGACCGGGGCAGCGGTTCAGCTCCAAGGGCGCACACATCGTGCGCTTCGCCGCGCCGCCGGCGCGTCGTCTCGCCCCCGAACAGGAGTGGATCGTTCCCTGAGCGCCAGCGGCGAAGCCTGGCGGGCGCGGCCCGCCCTACCCGGAGCGTCCTTCGGCGCAAGGGCGGGCCGTGCCCGCCGGACAAACGGGCCACAAGAGGCTCCGTAGGGCGGGCCGTGCCCGCCGCATGCATCTCGGGCGACAAGAGAAAGAAAAACGGGAGGCTCGCGCCTCCCGTCTCCCCCCCTCCACATCCTGCCCGCGCCGGCGGGCAGCCCTGCATCGATGCTTCGCTCTACTGCACTTTATAGGGCCGCATCATCTCGTGGTCTTCGTGCGAGAGGATGTGGCAGTGATAGACGTACTCGCCGGCACGGTTGAAGCTCACCAGAACACGGGTCACCTCGCCCGGGAACATCTTCGCGGTGTCCTTCTTGCCAGCTTCATGGGTGCTCGGAGCGACCACGTTGCCGTCCAGCACGATGCCGTTCGGTACGTCGACCTCGGTGCCGTCAAGGTTGGTCACGATGGCGCCAAGCGAGCCATCGGTGTTGGTCTTGTCGCGCGAGCGCAGCGGTGAAGCCCTCGCGATTGATGACCCGGAAGTCGACCAGATGCATGTGGATCGGGTGGGCATCCACCGTGGTGTTGTAGAACTCCCAGACCTCGGTGTCACCGAGGGCGGGCTGCTCGGTGATCGGATCCTTGAAGGTCAGCGTGCCCTGCTGGCCGGAAACGGGATCCTTGTCGATCGGGCCGATCATGGTCTGCAGGCGACCCAGAGCATCGGTGCCTTCGAACAGCATGATGCGGCGCACCGGTGTGCCGGATGGGACGTTCACCGGGCCGAGGTCCGGATTGGCCACTGCATCCCGGCGCAGGTCGGTCCCCAGTGCCACCGTTGCCTTAGGCGTGGCGGACAGGGGAACTTTCACGTCGAAGGCCATCAGCCGGTCGTTGAGCCCGGCGTCCGGACCCGCCGCGTTCGGGTAGGGCGAGTTGGCGCTGTTGGTGACAACGACGCGGCTGCCTTTCGGCACCGCGGAGAAGTCCACCACCACGTCATAGCGCTCGCCCGGGCCGATCGGCAGCACGTTCGGCTCGTTGGAGCGCACCGGACCACGTACCGGGATCCACGGGTGTATCCAGGCTCGGCGTGGCCGGGCTGTCCAGCAAGCCCAACTCGTTGCCCACCACCAGAATCGGCACGCGCGTGCCGGCACCCGGGACGATCGACGCACCGGCGGCAAACACTTCCGCGCGCAGGTCGTAGAAGCGCGAGTCGGAACCGTTCAGCAGGCGCAGGCGATACTTGCGTGGCTCCACGTCCATCTTGGGCCAAGCCTGACCATTGACCAGGATCACCCTTCCGAAAAACTCTGGCTGATGCGAATTGACCGGCAGGCCCGCGCCACCTGACGGATAGAAGAGCTGCTTCAGGTTGGTGAATTCGCGATCCTGGATGACGATCGGGATCTCGTAAGGACCCGACGGCAGGACCGGCGCCGCCCCGCGATCGAGCAGGCCCCCCCGCCGTCCGAAGCGCATTCTCGTTGGCATCGCGCAGGATGTAGAAGCCCGCCAGGCCCATGTACACGTTGGTGCGGGTGATGCCCGAGGGCGTGATCGTGGTACCAGAGGTGGCCTGCCTCCTGCGAGTTGTCATACCTGTAAGGTTTGCCGTACAGCCTGCCCTGCTGCGCTGCGCGGCGTTGCGGCAGGCCCGCGGCGTCGGAGTTTCGGCACAGGATGTTCCCCAGGCGTCGGGCAGGCCGTCGCTGAGAATAAGCGGAGTCGCCGCCGTGCAGGTGAGCCACCACCGGAACCGGGGTGATGCCGCCAACTGCGCCCGGGTTCGCCCAGTCCAGGGTGGTGTCCACTCGGCATGCGGTTGGGCAGCGGCGCGCCTGCGAGGTTCGTGAGTGCAGTTGACGTAGCTGACGGTGGATGTGGCGTTCCGCGCTGGACCTCGAAGGTCCGGCCGGGGAAGGACGGTGCCTGGCCGGTCTTGCCATAGCCCCAGACGCGTGGTGGGCAGATCTGAGAAAACCGTCGAGGCCCAGGCTTCTGGAAGATATCTCCTGGATCTTCAGCGTATAGACCACTGCCGGCCCGGATCTGGGTCCGGCCTTCGGCAGATGAAGGACGGAGCAAGCGGGTTGGGCAGCGTGTTCCTGAACTGACGGCACAGCCGCCGGATTCAGCACCGTGCTGTGCCGCCGCGCCCTGCGCGAACAAGCGCCGCCGAAGGCGGTGACGGACGCCGCTGCAAGGCACGCCGGCAGCACTTGCCTGCAAATATCGATTCTTGGTGACCATTCGGACCCCCCAAGGGACAAACAACGGTTGGACGCTAGGTGCGACAAATCGCCGCATCGGGGGTCGCTGACGCAACCGTCGTGCCAAGCCGATAGGGTATTCCAGTCGTCTGAATTGATGGGTGAAATTTCAAACGATTGTCATAAGGTGGCGTCTCATGCAACGTTGGCGTTCGGGATTCGTCCCTGAGATTGGGTATGGTTTCCCAATTCTGGGGCCTCAGAATATGGGGGATGAGATTTGTAACGTATTGTTTATGAATAGGGTTAACCCGCATAAGGAAGGTAGGGTTTACCCGCCTATGGCGATGCGGGTTGGCATTCGGGAGGAACTGCGCCGCGGTCATTGCGAAGCGCCGCCGGCATCGCCCAAGCCGCGCCGGCGCAGCAGGAAATAGGCGACCGGCATCAGGAACATCGACAGCAGGGGCGCCGAGATCATGCCGCCGACCATGGGCGCGGCGATGCGCTGCATCACCTCCGAGCCGGTGCCGGAGCCGACCATGATGGGGGCGAGGCCGGCCCACGCACGAAGAGTCCGCCACCGCGTCGGCGCGCTCCCCCGGCGTGAGTGGCGGGTTGGATATTCCTACGGAGATATCGAGCAGTCCCTGCTCGGTGCCGACCTGCACCATCTCCTGGCCCGGTAACAGACCGAGGTCGAAGGAACGGGAGCCGGAACCGTTCGGCAGGCGCAGGTGGCCGGGTCGGGGTTCGACCTCCGGCACGGGCCACGCCTTGCCATTGACCAGGATGAAATCGCCGGAGAAATCCGACAGGTGGCTCGGCACGAACCGGACCTCCTCGTTGCGCCGCGGATCGAAGTAGCGAGGAATGCCCTGCGCGACGTCATTACGGTTCGTGTTCAGGCCGACTCTGCAATGGCGGTTGCCTGGACAATTGTGCTACAAGCCGGAGTGCGGCTCTCTGACACGCTATGGAATCCCACGCCATGAAACCCTTTGCCCTGCCACGCCTGCCGGCGCTCCTGCTCGTTCTCGTGTTCCAGGCCGCCGCGGCGGCGGAGCCACCGCCCGCCGCTTCGGCGGAACTGATCGAAGCGGGACGCAAGGTCTACGAGCACGGGATCCTGCCTTCGGGCAAACCGCTGGTGGCGCTGCGCGCGGGCGGCGTCACCCTCTCCGGCGATCTGGCCGCCTGCGCCAACTGCCACCGGCGCAGCGGCTATGGCCAGGTCGAAGGCAAGAGCGACGTGTCTGCCTTGGCGGGCAACGTGCTGTTCGCGCCCGGCCGCTATCACGGCAAGGCGCCGCCGCAGGGCAAAGCTGCGGCGGGCATGAAGGTGGTGGCGTCCGGGCGCGATATCCGCCCGGCCTACGATTCCCCCGCTCTGGTGAGGGCGTTGCGCGAGGGCGTTGACCCGCTCGGGCGCCGCTTCGACGACCTGATGCCGCGCTATGAACTGGACGAGCCCGCGGCAAAGGCCCTCGATGCCTATCTGCGCCAACTCTCGGTCGCGGTGCCTCCGGGGGTGACGGCGGATACGCTGCATCTGGCCACCGTCATCGCTCCGGGCATGGCCGGGGCCAGGCGCCAGGCGGTGCTGGATACCCTGGAACTGTGGGCCAAGCAGTACCGCACGGGCCGACGCTGGATTCTCCACGTCTGGGACCTGGAAGGCGCCCCGGATACCTGGGAGTCTCAGCTCGACCGGATGTACAAGACGCAGCCGGTCTTCGCGGTCCTCTCGGGCCTGGGCGGGACGGAGTGGATGCCGGTCCACCGCTTCTGCGAACGCAGCAAACTGCCGTGCGTCCTGCCCAACCTGGAACTGGCCCCGGCCGTGGAAGGCGATTTCTATTCCCTGTATTTTTCCCGTGGATTGACCCTCGAGGCCGGCGCTCTGGCGGCGTACCTGCGCGAGCAAGGAGGGTCGGACCGACCGGCGCGGGTCGTGCAGACCTATGCGGATCCGGCCGGAGAGCGCGCAGCGGCAAGCCTGCGGGAAGCGCTCGCCGATGCGATCCCGGTCGAGACCCGGCGCTACGACGGGACGGCGCCACTGTCGCTGCTGAAAGGGCTTGCCGCGGGCGATGCGCTGGTCCTGTGGCTGCGACCGGCGGAGGTCTCCGGCCTGGCTGCGGCGGCGCCGGACGAATTGCCGGTGTCGAGCGTGTATGTTTCGGCGACGCTGACGCCGCCCGAGGATGCCCGCCCCCCCGAAGCCTGGCGCCCGCTGACCCGCTTTGTCACGGTGTTCGACGACCCGGCGCGCCAGCGCGGGCAGGCCGGCATGGCATTGCTGCCCTGGCTCAAGGCGGCAGGCAAGCCCGTGAGCGATTTTCGCCTGCAGGCGGATACCTATGCCGCATTGTTCTATTTCGCCAATGCGCTCGCCCGTACGCGCGGAGCGACGAACCGCGAATGGCTGATGGAAACGCTGGAGCGGATCGAAACCAATCCGGCTGCAGCCGGATTTCCGCTGTTGAGCCTCGGCCCCGGCCAGCGCCACGCGGTGAAGAGCGCCGGCATCCTGCGCTACCGGCCGCCGCGCTTCGACGAACTGCAGCCCTTCGGCCGCCGCATCGTGCCCTGACCGACTGGAAAAGACGAACCCCGCAGCTTGTCGTGCCTGCGGGGTTCTGTTCTCGGTCCGGGCTTCCCTCCCCGGTCCGGCCGAGAGTGGAAGGGCTGCGGTCAGACTGCGCCGGTGCCGGATCCTTCACCTCGTAGAATCGCATCATCTCGCTGTCCTCATGCGACAGGATGTGGCAGTGATAGACGTACTTGCCGGTGCGGTTCGGGAAGTTGACCAGAACGCGGGTGACGAAGCCGGGCGGGCAGATCGCCGTGTCCTTGCGTCCCAGTTCGTAGGCGTCCGGCGGAGTGACCGTCGCCGGCTGTTAGCACCACGTCATTCACGGTCACGCCCGAGGACATCCCGTGTGGAGTGGATCTTCCCCCGGGGCCTGAAAGTGGCGGTGAAGGCCTCGCGGTTGAGGATGCGGAAATCCACCAAGTGCATGTGCAGCGGGTGCGAATCCACCGATACGTTGTAGAACTCCCACAACTCGGTGGTTCCGGGCGCCGGCGTTTCGGTGATCTCCTCGTCCAGCAGGATGGTCTCGGCCTGGTTGGCGGGATGGCGGTGCTGAAGCCGAAGGCGCCCATCAGAGGCATGATGCGGCCGAACGGATCCGCACCTTCCGCCAGGATGAGCTTGCGCACCGGTTTGCCGGCGGCCGCGTCTGCAGTGAGGCAGGGTCGGCAGCGCGCCATGCACCGGCCGCAGGTTGGTCGTCGTGGTTAGAGCGCGGGCTCGCGGCACCGCCGCGTTCAACGGCACATTGACCTTGAACGCCATGATCTGATCCGGACCGGAGCCGATCGGTGTCGGCGCGCCGAACGGGAAGGGGGTTGCAGCGTCGTTGAAGAAGATCAGGGTCGCGCCGTTCAGGAGGGAGAAATCGATCACCAAGTCCTCCCGCTCGCCGGGGCCGAAGACGATGTTGCGCAGCCGTACCGGGTTGTTGAGGATGCCCAGTTCCGTGCCGATCTGCCAGAACGGCACCGCCGTGCTGTTGATCGCCAGGGTGATGAGCCGGTTGATGGCGGCGGCCAGCGCCGGGAAGCGGATCGCCTGATCGTTCAGTGCGGTGATGGTCCGGATCGTCGCCTGGGGCAGCAGCCGCAGGTTGTAGAAGCGCGAGTCCGAGCCATTCAGCAGGCGCACCCGGTAGGGACGCGGCTCCACCGTCTGGAGCGGCCAAGCCTTGCCGTTGACCAGGATCGTGTCGCCGAACATCTCCGGCATGTGGGTCGGGTGTCGGGAGAGTCGGAAAGCTCTGTCATCGGGTAGAGCGCAGGATCGGACGGGTAGTAGAGCGAACCGTCATCCTTGAAGAAGCGGTCCTGGATGGCGTAGGCCACCTCGTAGTTGCCGGAGGGGATGATCGGCCGGCCGCCGGCGGGGATCGCCATCAGGGCGTCTTCGTTGGCGTCACGGGTGATCCAGAAGCCCGCCAGTGCCGGCATAGACGTTGGTCCGCGTGATGCCCAGGGCATGGTCGTGGTACCAGACCGCGGAGCCGCCTTCCTGCGCCATGGGATAGACGCTGGGGAGGTTGCAGGTAGGAGAGGGCTTTCGATGCAACCCGGACCGACCGCTACATCGGTAGCGCTGCTCGCGTCGGCGTAAACCACTGATCCGGACCGCCATCGTCCTCGAAGGGGGTGTTGCCGCCGTGCTGGTGCACCACGATAGGCACGCCCTTGCCGTTGGTGCGGGCGATGTTGAGAGTGTTGTCGATCGGCAGCAGGGACGGGAGTACCCCGGTGCCATCGGTGTGCGACGAGGTTGTTCTTCCAAGTCACCGAAATCGGCGTGCCGGCGACACCCGGCGATTCGCCGCGGGCAAACACCGTGCGGCCGGGGAAGGTGGGCGCATCGACGGCGGTGGCGGCTGTTGGCGCCGTAGCCGGCATAGCCCCAGACCGTGGTGGTCAATCGCCGGGGTGCCTGAGATCAGGCCGGTGACATGGGCGAGCACCGGTGGGCATGGCGTCGTCTGCTCGGCACCGATGACGTAGGTGTCGGGCGTTCCGGTATTGGCATAGGTGAAGCGAAGCGGCGGCGGCATTGGGCACCGGCGTCACGAACTTGGGCTGGAAGGCCGGGTTCAGCACAACACCTCCGCACCGTCGGTGATAAGTGGGCGGACGCGGCTTGGGCGTAGGCTTGGCTCGGCAGCACAGACGTGGCGGCGACGGCCGTACCCGCAGCAGACGTCTTCAGAAAATCCCTTCTCGAAACCATGGTGACCCCCCGGTGTTTTTTGACGAAGCTGGCTGCGACAAATCGCCGCATCGGGGGTCGCTAACGCAACCGTCGTGCCAAGCCGACGTCCGATTTCAACTACTTGAAGGGATGGGTGAAATTCCGACAGGCGTCATCGGCCGGCGGCCTGCAGCGCCGGTCGTGGAAAATTCGTCCCCAGGCGTGGGGATAGATCCCCAATTCCGGGGCCTCAAATGTGGGGAATCGATTTGGTAAGTGATTGTTTATGAATAGGGTTAACCCGCATAAGTAAGGTAGGGTTTACCCGCCTATGGCGATGCGGGTCAGCATTCGGGAGGAGCTGCGCCGCGCTCATTGCGAAGCGCCGCCGGCATCGCCCAAGTCGCGCCGGCGCAGCAGAAAATAGGCGACCGGCATCAGGAACATCGACAGCAGGGGCGCCGAGATCATGCCGCCGACCATGGGCGCGGCGATGCGCTGCATTACCTCCGAGCCGGTGCCGGAGCCGACCATGATGGGGGCGAGGCCGGCCAGGATCACCGCCACCGTCATCGCCTTCGGCCGCACCCGCTGCACCGCTCCCTCCATCACCGCGGCGAACAGATCGTCGCGCGTCTGCAGGCTGCCCTGTTCGCGCTGGCGCCGCACCGCGCTGTCGAGGTAGATCAGCATCACCACGCCGAACTCCGCCGCCACGCCGGCCAGGGCGATGAAGCCGACGGCGGAGGCGATCGACAGCTCGTGGCCGAGCAGATACAGCAGCCACACCCCGCCCACCAGGGCGAAGGGCAGCATGGCCATGATCAGCAGCGGTTCGGCCAGGTTGCGGAAAGTCAGGTAGAGCAACAGCAGGATGATGGCGAGGGTGAGGGGCACCACCATCGCCATGCGCTTCTGCGCCCGCTCCAGGTACTCGAACTGGCCCGACCAGGCGATCGAATAGCCGGGCGTCAGCGACACCTGCTCGATCACCTTCTGCTGGGCCTCGCGCACGAAGGTGCCGAGGTCGCGGCCGCGGATGTCCACATAGACCCAGCCCGAGGGCCGCGCATTCTCGCTCCGCAGCATGGGCGGGCCGTCGGTGATGAGGACGTCGGCCACCGCCTCGAGGGTAACGGTGGCGCCCTTCTCGGTGACGATGGGCAGGGCCTTCAGCTTCGGCACCGTGTCCCGAAGGGAGCGCGGATAGCGCACATTGATGGGGAAACGTTCCAGCCCTTCCACCGTCTCGCCCACGTTCTCGCCGCCCACCGCCATGCTGACGATCTCCTGCACGTCGGCCACCGACAGCCCGAAGCGCGCGGCATCGAGGCGGCGGATGCGCACGTCCACATAGCGGCCGCCGCCGAGGCGCTCCGCCAGCACCGAGGTCGCCCCCGGCACCTCCTTCACCGCCGTTTCGATCTGGGCGGCGATGCGGTCGATCTCCTGGATGTCGGCGCCCGACACCTTGATGCCGAGCGGGCTCTTGATGCCGGTGGCGAGCATGTCGATGCGGTTGCGGATCGGCTGCACCCAGACGTTGGACAGGCCCGGGATGCGGGTGGCGGCGTCCATCTCCGCGATCAGCTTGTCCAGCGTCATGCCCGGGCGCCACTCGCTGCGCGGCTTGAACTGGATGGTGGTCTCGAGCATCTCCAGCGGCGCCGGATCGGTGGCGGTCTCGGCGCGGCCGGCCTTGCCGAACACGCGCTGCACCTCGGGGAAGGTCTTGATGATGCGGTCGGTCTGCTGCAGCAGTTCGGCCGCCTTGCCGGGGCCGATGCCGGGCAGAGTCGTCGGCATGTAGAGCAGGTCGCCCTCGTCCAGCGGCGGCATGAACTCGCTGCCCAGTTGGCGCAGGGGATAGAGCGTCGCCGCCAGCACCAGCGCCGCCACGGCCAGGGTGAGCCAGGGGGCGGAGAGGGCGGCGCGCAGCAGCGGCCGGTAGGCGGCGATGAGCATGCGATTGAGCGGGTTGGCCTCCTCCGGGCGGATGTGCCCGCGGATGAACCACGCCATCAAGACCGGCACCAGGGTCACCGACAGGGCGGCGGCGGCGGCCATGGCGTAGGTCTTGGTATAGGCCAGGGGTGCGAACAGCCTCCCTTCCTGCGCCTCCAGCGTGAACACCGGCAGGAACGACAGGGTGATGACCAGCAGGCTGAAGAAGAGGGCCGGACCGACTTCCGCCGCCGCCTCGCCGATGAGGCGGAAGCGGGTGGCGGCGTCGGGTTCATCGCTTCCCTCGCCCCGCATCGCGGGGAGCGGGGCAGGGTGCGGGGCGATTGCACCGTTCCCCCTCTCCCCTGGCCCCTCTCCCGCCGGGGGAGAGGGGAGTGTGCCCCCTCCCCCTTCACGGGGGAGGGCCGGGGAGAGGGTGGCCTGCTGCGCCCGCCATGCCTCCAGATGCTTGTGGGCGTTCTCGATCATGACGATGGCGGCGTCGAGCATGGCGCCGACGGCGATGGCGATGCCGCCCAGGGACATGATGTTCGCGTTGACGCCCTGGGCCCGCATGACGATGAAGGCGGCGAGCACGCCGATCGGCAGCGACACGATCGCCACCAGCGACGAGCGCAGGTGGAACAGGAACACGATGCAGACCAGGGCGACGATGACGAATTCCTCCGCCAGGCGTTCGCTCAGGGTGGCGATGGAGCGCTTGATGAGGTCGGAGCGGTCGTAGGTCGGCACGATTTCCACGCCCGGCGGCAGGGAGCGCTTGAGGGTTTCGAGCTTCTCCTTCACCGCGTCGATCGTCTCCAGCGCGTTCTTGCCGGAGCGCATGACGATGACGCCGCCCACCACCTCGCCCTCGCCGTCCAGTTCGGCGATGCCGCGCCGCATCTGCGGGCCGAGCTGGATGCGCGCCACGTCGCCCAGCAGCACCGGCGTCGTGCCTTCGGTCATGGCGACCGGAATGGCGCGGAAATCCTCCAGCGACTTGAGGTAGCCGGTGGCGCGCACCATGTACTCCGCTTCGCCCAGTTCCAGGGCCGAGCCGCCCGCCTCGCTGTTGGCGTTGCGGATCGCGGCCATCACCCGCGCCAGGGGCAGCTTGAGGGCGCGCAGCCGGTCCGGATCCACCACCACCTGGTACTGCTTGACCATGCCGCCCACCGTCGCCACCTCCGCCACGTTGGGCACGGAGCGCAGTTCGTACTTGAGGAACCAGTCCTGCAATGCCCGCAACTGCGACAGGTCGTGGCGGCCGGAGCGGTCCACCAGCGCGTACTCGTAGATCCAGCCGACGCCGGTGGCATCCGGCCCCAGTTCCGGGCGCACGCTCGCCGGCAGCCTGCCCTGCGCCTGGTTCAGGTACTCCAGCACCCGCGAGCGCGCCCAGTACAGGTCGGTGCCGTCCTCGAACAGGACATAGACGTAGGAATCGCCGAAGAAGGAGTAGCCGCGCACGGCCTTGGCGCCGGGCACCGACATCATGGTGGTGGTGAGGGGATAGGTGACCTGGTCCTCCACCACGCGCGGACTCTGCCCGGCGTAGGGCGTGCGGATGATCACCTGCACGTCGGAGAGGTCGGGCAGGGCGTCCAGCGGCGTGCGCAGCACCGCGACCACGCCCGTGGCGGCGACGATCAGGGTGGCCAGCAGCACCAGGAAGCGGTTGTGGATCGACCAGTGAATCAGCTTGGCGATCATGGCGGCGGCTCAGTGACGGTGGTGCGCGCCCTTGGGCACGAGCCGGGTCACGACGTAGTCGGTGCCGCGCTTCTCGAGGTCGAACTCGACGCTTTGCCCGACGGCGATGCCCCGCAGCAGCGCGGGAGGATCGACCTTGAAGCTCATCGTCATGCCGGGCATGCCGACCGAGGCGACCGGACCGTGGCTGAGCTTGATGGTGCCGGCCGCCGCGTCCACCTCGTCCACCTTGCCTTGCGCCAGCGCCGGCGCAGGGCCGCTCCGGCGCCGGCCGGCGGCGGCGCAGGCAGGCGCGCCAGGGCGCCGCTGAGACTGGCCTCCGAGTCGATCAGGAACTGGCCGGACGCCACCACCTTCTGCCCCGCCTCCAGTCCCGACAGGATCTCCGTCCGGCCCCCCCGTTCCGCGCCGGTGCGCACCTCCGCCACGCCGAACCTGCCGGCGCCGTCGGCCACGATCACCACGCTGCGGGTGCCGGTCTCGATCACCGCCTCGCTCGGCACCGTCAGCCGCTGGTCCTGCGACCCGCCGCGGAAGCTGACCTGGGCCAGCATGCCGGGCTTCAGCTCGCCCTTGGCGTTGCCAAGCGGGATGCGCGCCTGCAGGGTGCGGGTGGCGCCGGCGATCTCGGGATAGATGTAATCGACCTTGCCTTCGAGCACCCTGCCCGGCAGCGCGGCGAAGCTCACGCGCACGCTGCGACCGACGGCAACGAGCGCCGCTTCGCGTTCCGGCACGTCGGCGACGACCCACACCTTGTCCAGGGCCGCCAGCGTCATCAGCGGCGCCCCCGCCGCCACGCTCATGCCCGGCCGGGAATTCAGTTCGGTGACGATCCCCGACTCCGGCGCGACGATGGCAACGCGCTCCTGCACCTGGCCGCTGCGCTCGATCTCCCCGATCTGCCGCTCCGACATGCCGCCCAGGCGCAGCCGTTCCCGCGCGGCGCTCGTCAGCGCGGCGTCGCCGGAGCGCAGCGCCAGCAGCAACTCGTGCTGGGTGGCGATGAGTTCCGGCGCCGTCAGCGTCAGCAGCAACTGGCCGCGTGTCACGGACTGGTTCAGGGCACGTACCGGCTGCTGCTCGACGAAGCCGGCGACCCGCGACTGCACGACGCGGATGCGGGTCTCGTCCACCCGTACCGTGCCGACGGCGTCGGCTCCGCCTTCCAGCGCCGACTTCGCCACTTCGGCCAGACGCACGCCCAGGTTCTGCTGCATGCGCGGATCGATGCTCACGCCGGGGGTCGCGACCGTGTCCTCGTCGGCGTACTTGGGCACCAGGTCCATGTCCATGAAGGGCGACTTGCCCGGCTTGTCGAAGCGCTGCTGGGGCACCATCGGGTCGTACCAGTAGAGGATGCGGCGTTCGCTCTGGGCCGGCGCGGCGTGTCCGGCGTGATCCGAATCCGCTCCGGGGACCATGAAATGGAGGTAGAGCGCGTAGCCTGCGGCGCCGACGGCGGCGGACAGGAGGGCGGTGGCGAGCAGCTTAGCGTTCATGGTTCTCTCCGGCATGTTCGAAGTAGGCGAGCTGCAGCCGCGCCCGCTCCGCCTGCGTCGCCAGCCCGGCGCGGGTGAGCCGCGCCTCCACTTCGGCGCTGCGGGCCTCCAGCACGGCGGCGAGTTCGCCGCGGCCGGCACGGTAGGCCGCCAGGGCGGCCTCCACCCGCTGCGCCGCGTCCGGCAGCAGTTCCGCATCCATGCGCTGCAGCCGCTCGCGCACCAGCTCCCACTGCGCATACAGGGCGGCGAGTTCCGCCGCCAGCATGCGCAGGTGATCCTGTTCCATGGCCTGGGCGCGCTCCACCTGCGCCTTGCGCGCCGCGACGCCGCGGTCCTGCCGGTCGCGGGGGGCGAGGGGCAGGTCCATGGAAAACTGGATGCTCACCATGTTGGTGAACTGCGTGGCGCGCGCGCCGTAGCCGATCTCGATGCTCTTGTCCGGTTTGGTCGCCTCGCGCGCCAGGGCGAGGTCGGCTTCGGCGGTTGTCACCGAGCGCGCCTGCGCGGCATGGGCCGGGTGTGCGTCCAACTGCGCCTTCATCTGCGCCAGGGAGGGCGGCGGCGGCCAGTCCGGCGGCGTGTCCGCCACCTCGTCCTCGGCGGCGGCGCCGATCCAGCGCGACAGTTCGGCCCGGGCCCGGGCCGCCTGCAGGCGCAGTTCGCTTTCGCGGTCGCGGGCCATCGTCGCCATCCGGCGCGCCGCCAAGGCTTCCGCCGTGCCGGCCTTGCCGGAGAGGATATTGATGCGCGCCGCCTCCACCTGCCGTTGGGTTTCCGACTGCAGATCCTTCAGCAGGGCGAGCTGGCGCTGCGCGCCGACGACGTCGAGATAGGCCAGGGCGGCGTCGCGGCGAATGACGTGGCGCTGGGTGGTCAGTTCGGCGGCGAGCTGACCGGCCTCCGCCTCGCCGCGGCGGCGGCGCAGGTCGCGCTTGTCGCCGCCGGGAAACATCTGTTCGATGCTGATGTAGCTGCTGGTCATGGAGTCGCGGTTGAGGGCGAAGGAGTCTTCCGGGACATTCGCGATTCCCAGCTTGAGGCGCGGATCGGGGAGCTGGCCTTCGGCCACCGCTCCCTCGCGCGCAGCGCGCGCTCCGGCCTCGAGGGCGGTGAGTGAGGGCTGGCTCTCCAGCGCCAGTTGCTGCACGCGGGACAGGGTCAGGGGCGGACCGGCCCAGACCGCGGCCGGCACGACGACGAAACAGAAAACGAGGAAACGCGAACGCATGATCGCCTCCGACGCGAAGAAAGACCCGGCACGGCAAGCCGCGCCACCCTTGGTCGCGAACGGCGGCTAAATGCGGAAGACCTGGAAGCGGATCGCGATCGGCGGATCGGCGCCGGACGCCGTGGCGGCGTCGAGGTAAGCGTTGGCGGGGCCGCGATCGGCGGCCAAGGGCACCGTGAGGAGCGGCGTGACCGGCATGGACGGCACCGTCACCTGCGGCGTATCGAGGCTCTGGTCGGCAGTGGAGCAATGAGCGAGGCAGGAGCCGAGATCAGGGGATTTCTGCTCGTGGCAGTCGCTGCCGTGCCCGCTGCCGAGAGAGGTGAAGCTGGCACTGCGTTCTGCCGGTGTGCACGCATGCGCTATCACCAGCGCCTGGGTGAACAGCACCATTCCCACCAGCAGGCGGGCGGCGAGGCGCATCAGGCGGCGCGACAGGACGGCAGACATGGGCGCGAATCTAGCACGACCTGAGGTCGTGTCAAGCCGGCGGCAAGCGGATTGGGCACCGCCGCGATCGTGTAGGGCGCGCCGTGCGCGCCGATCGAACACCCGGCGCACACGGTGCGCCCTACGAACTTGCGCCGCCCGCGGCACTCAGGCCAGTGTTCGATCGGCGCGCCAGCCCTCACCCCCGACCCCTCTCCCGAAAGGGAGAGGGGAGGCTCGACCCTCCTCTCCCCCGCTCCGGGGGAGAGGCCGGGAGAGAGGGATCGCGCGCCCTACGAACTTGCGCCGCCCGCGGCACTCAGGCCGGGTCCGATGCTCGCTGCAGCACCAACCCGGGCTCGCCCGGCCACAGCGGCGCCGGTTCGGGCCCGGCGTGGCCGGCGAAGCCGAGGGCGTCGCGGATGTCGCGGTAGCGCGCATAGAGATCGGCGCGGTCGCGGCCGCGCAGGTTGAGCACGCCGTAGCGGTGGCTGCCCAGCCACTTCACCTCCCGCGCCAGGTCGGCCCCCTGCTTGACGTAGAGCATGAGGTGGGCATCCGGATGGCGCCGGCGTACCTGCGCCAGCTGCGTGCGGCTCGGCGCCGGGTGCAGCGGCCGCCCGTCGAACTTGCGGAAGATGAAGCTGGCGGCATGGCTGTGCTCCTGCGCCGCGGGTTCGCAGCGCGGCGTCTCCCCCAGCGCCAGGTCGAGCATGATGTCGTAGAGCCGGATGCCGTCCACCCATTCGTACAGGGTGACGAACTGGGAGGCGATGCGCGGGTTGATCTCGATCACGCGCAGCGCTTCGGTGCGCGGATCGTAGGCCAGTTCGACGTTGAACAAGCCGTGGTCGAAGCCCACCGCCCGCATCGTGGTGACCGCCAGTTCCCGCACGCGCCGCGCCACCGGCGGCGGCAGGGAACTCGGATACTCGAAGCGGTTGAAGGCCATGGTGCCCGGGTACATGACCTCGTCGACGATGCCGAGGATGCGGAAGTCGCCACGGTCGGCATAGCCGTCCACGTTCAGCTGGATGCCCTCCACCAGTCCCTCGGCGACCAGGTGATGGGCGTCGATGTCGAAGCCGGGGTAGTCCCTCAGCAGATCGTTGAAGGGCTTCACCAGGCGCTTGATGATGTGCTGCTCGAAGGGCTTGAAGCGCAGATGGCGGCGCAGTTCGGCGAAGCTGTCGACGCGCCGCGCCAGCACCGAGAAAGTGGCCTTGACCGGCTTGACGAAGAAGGGGAAGGGCAGCGGCACCTCCTCTTCGCGGCGCACGGTGTACGGGAAGACGCCGAACGCCGGCATCGCCTCGGGCGCCAGTCTGGCGATGGCGGCGCGGGCATAGTACTTGTGCTGGGCGGTGAGGATCGCCTTCGGGTCGGCGCCGGGCAGCCCGAGGCGCCGCGCCACCTCGGCCGCGATGAGGGCGCCGAACTGCTCGTGCGGGCTGATCACGGCTTCGACCCGGCGCGAGCGCGCCAGCCGCACCAGGCGGTCGATGTAGCGGCGCACGTCGAAGCTCAGCAGGCGCGCATTCTCGGGGAAGCGGAAGAGGTCGAAGCCGCGGTGGATGAACTCGTAGCGGGCGGCGAGGTCGGGGTCGGCCAGCGCCAGCCGGTCCCACTCCTGGGCGAACAGCACCAGGATTCTTCTTCTTCCCATAAGGCCTTTCCTTCGGTTCTCTTGGTGTTATTCGGCGCGCCATCCCTCACCCCCGACCCCTCTCCCAAAAGGGAGAGGGGAGGCTCGACCCTCCTCTCCCCCGCTCCGGGGGAGAGGTCGGGAGAGAGGGTCCGCGCGCCCTACGTGCGAGGGGGCGCGCCGTTCCCCGCCACGCCCCAGCCGATGTAGCCGGTGCCGAACATCACCGGCTCCCACTCGAAGCGTTCCAGATACTCTTGCAGCAGGTTCCACGGCCGCTCCAGACCTTCGAAGGTCGTCATGTACGGCCGTGCCTTGGCGCGCACCACCAGGTTGAGGGGCGCGAGCCACCAGGGAGCAAGCTTCATTCCCGCCACCGCGACCCGGGCGCCCGGCCGCGCCGCGGCGAAGATGCGCGCCAGGGCGGCCGGCGAGCGCAGCACGTCGTGGGTGAAGTTGAACAGGATTGCGTCCACCGCGCGCGGGATCTCGGCGCTCTCCATCGCCGCCTCGATCAGGGCGACATTGTGCCATCCCTCGCTCTCGCAGCGCGCCTGCGCCTTGGCCAGCATGTCCGGGCTGAGTTCGACGCCGATGATGCGCCCGTCCGCTCCCACGCCCTGCTGCAGCAGGCCGAAGGAAAGTCCGGTGCCGCAGGCGACGTCGAGCACCGTATCGCCCGGCCGCAGCGCCAGCCTGGCCACGGTACGCCGGCGCAGCGGCAGGGTGCGCTCGGCGGAGGCGTCGTAGCCGGCGGCATGGGCGCGGTAGAGATCCAGCGCGCGCCGCGGGTCAGGCGCAGTCATGGAGGGGAGCGAAGGCCATCTTGAATAAACCGCTGCGCCGGGTTTCTTATTCCGCGAAAGCCATTCCTAGAATTCCAGAGGGTCCACATCCAGATGCCAGCGCAGATCGCGCCCCGCGCGCAAATCGTTCAACTGTCCGACCCATTGCTGCAAAAAGGCCTGCAGCGCCGGTCGCTGCGCCGATTCCACCAGCAGTTGCGCGCGCTCCCGGTCGGCGCGGCGCGCCAGACGCATCGGCACCGGATCATAGATGCGCACCGCATCCTGCGCCAGTGTTCGCGCCAGCGCGGCGGCGCGTGCGAGGAAATCCAGCGCGTCGGCCAGCGCGCGGGCGTCCGCCGCCAGCAGGGCCTGAAAGGTGAAGGGCGGGAAGCCGGCCTGGCGGCGCTCGGCCAACTGGGTCTGGGCGAAGCGGGCGAAGTCGTGGGCCGCCAGCGCGGCGTAAAGCGGGTGGTCGGGGTACTCGGTCTGGATCAGCACTTCGCCCGGCAGTTCGGCGCGGCCGCTGCGGCCTCCCACCTGCATGAGCTGGGAGAACAGGCGCTCGGGAGCGCGGAAATCGACCGCGAACAGGGAGGCGTCGGCATTGAGCACGCCCACCAGGGTGAGCCGCGGAAAATCGTGGCCCTTCGCCAGCATCTGGGTGCCCACCAGGATGTCGGCGCCGCCGCTGCGCATGATCTCGATGATCTCGCTCCAGCGGCGCGGATGGCCCGCCGAGTCGCGGTCCACGCGCAGGATGCGTGCCGCCGCAAAGCGCTCCCGCAGCGCTTCCTCCAGCCGTTGGGTGCCGCGGCCGAAGGGCTGGAGATCCTGGTTGCCGCAATCCGGGCAGGCGGCGGGAACGGGCTCTTCGGCGCCGCAGTGGTGGCAGCGCAGCCGCCGGTCGGCGAGGTGCAGCACCTGGTTGGCCGAGCAGTGGCGGCAGCGGCTGACCCAGCCGCAGGCGGGGCAGGCCAGCACCGGCGCGTAGCCGCGGCGGTTGAGGAACACCAGGCTCTGCTCGCCGCGCTCCAGTCGCAGCCGCAGGGCGGCGAGCAGATCCTCCGACATGCCGTGATCGAGCTTGCGGCGCCGCGTGTCCACGCAGCGCACCTTCGGCATGGCGGCGGCAAGGGCGCGGCGCGACAGCGTGAGCAGCGTGTAGCGGCCGCGCTGGGCGTGGTGCCAGGTTTCCAGCGCCGGCGTGGCGGAGCCGAGGACGATGGGCACCGCCTCCTGCCGCGCCCGCCATACCGCCATGTCGCGCGCCGAGTAGCGCATGCCGTCCTGCTGCTTGAAGGAGGGGTCGTGCTCTTCGTCCACCACGATCAGGCCGAGCCGCGCCAGCGGCGTGAACACCGCCAGCCGCGTGCCGAGGACGATGTCGGCCTCTCCCCACAGCGCGGCGATGAAGCCGCGGCTGCGCGCGCCGGTGGCCAGCCCGCTGTGCAGGCTCACCAGATGCGCCCGCGGAAAGCGGCCGGCGACGCGCGCTTCGAGCTGCGGCGTGAGCGCGATCTCGGGCACCAGCATCAGGGCTTGCTCGCCGCGCTGCAGTGCCGCCTCGATCAGGCGCAGATACACCTCGGTCTTGCCGCTGCCCGTCACACCGTGCAGCAGGAAGGGCGCGAAGCTGCCGCAGCGCTGCGCCACGGCAGCGACCGCCTGCGCCTGCTCGGGCAGCAACTGCGGCAGATCGACCCGGGATGGCGCGGGCTCCACGGCTTCGATCAGACCGCGGCCGGCCAGGTCCGCCGCCACCGCTGTCGCCTGCGGCGACACGCGCTTCAACTCCGACAGGGGCAGGGAGGCCGCACCCGCCAGCGCCTGCAGCAGGCGGCGCGCGATGCTGCGTGCGCGCAGGCCCGAAATCGCTGCGGCGCCCGCATCGGTGATGCGATACGCCGGATCGCTGCCGCTGCGGCCGAGACCACTGCCGCGCTTCAAGCCGGGGGGCAGGGCGGCAGCCATGGCTTCGCCCAGGGGGTACTGATAGTAGCCGCTGCAGAACCGCATCATTTCCAGCCAGCGGTGAGGAAGGGGCGGCAGGTCGCGGCGCAGTGCAACCAGCGGTTTCAGCTTGGCGGGATCGAGATCGCTGCTTTCGGCCAGACCGATCAATACGCCGGTGTGCTGGCGATGGCCGAAGCCGACGCGCACGATGCGGCCGATGTCCGAGGCGTCGGCGTCTCCGGCGAGGTATTCCGCCGCTCGCGCCAGGGGCAGATCAAGGGCAACCCGCGCGATCGTCAAGGTCGATCTCGCTGTGCACCAACGGCTGAAAGCTCAGTGCGTTAGCTGACAATTTCTCGAATCGAGCTCGCATCTGCCTCGTAATCTATTGCCACATAAATGCAATATTGTTGTCCACAAAATCTGTGGATAACTTTGTGGGTAATTGCCGCCGATCGCGCTGGAAACGGCCTGGGACAAGGACCTGCAACGCTTTGCTCAGCAAATAGGCCAGAAAAAATCATTTAAAATCAAGGCATTGAAAAACGGGTTCGGCGCGGCGCACAAAACCCGCGTATTTCCTGGCGGAACAGCGAACTGTGCATAAGTCAAGGGCCCCGGACAATTTCTTGACCTCACCTAAACCCCCGCCGCAACAGGGATTTCAGCTTTTCGCGCGCAGTTCCCGGCTGTATTCGTGGACCGTGTTGACCAGGACCGACACATGATCCGGAGGCGTGAACTGGGATATGCCGTGGCCGAGATTGAACACGTGGCCGTTGCCGGGACCGAAGGCGTCGAGGATGCGGCGCGCCTCGCGCGCGATCATGTCGGGGCCGGCGAACAGGACCATGGGATCGAGATTGCCCTGCAGCGCCACCCGGTCGCCGACGCGCTCGCGCACGGCACCGATATCGACCGTCCAGTCCAGACCGACGGCATCGCAGCCGCAGGCCGCGATCTTGTCGATCCAGACGCCGCCGCCCTTGGTGAACACGATGACCGGAATGCGCTCGCCGTCGCGCTGCCGCGTCAGGCCTTCGAGGATCTGGCAGATGTAGCGCAGCGAGAATTCCAGGTAGGCGTGGTGGGCCAGCGCGCCGCCCCAGGTGTCGAAGATCATCACCGCCTGGGCGCCGGCCTCGATCTGGGCATTGAGGTAGGCGGTGACGGCGCGGGCATTCACGTCCAGCACGTGATGCAGCAGATCCGGGCGGTCGTAGAGCAGGGTCTTGGTGCGGCGGAAGTCGTCCGACGCGCCGCCCTCGATCATGTAGCAGGCGAGCGTGAAGGGGCTGCCGGAGAAGCCGATCAGCGGCACCGAGTTGTCCAGCGCGCGGCGGATCTCCGCCACCGCGTCCAGCACGTAGCGCAGGCTGGCATAGGGATCCGGCACCGCCAGATCGCGGATCTCCCATTCTTCCCGCAGCGGACGCTCGAACTTCGGTCCCTCGCCCTCGGCGAAGTACAACCCCAGGCCCATGGCGTCGGGCACCACCAGGATGTCGGAGAACAGGATCGCGGCGTCCAGCGGATAGCGCGCCAGCGGCTGCAGCGTCACCTCGGTGGCGAGCTGCGGGCTGTGACACAGTTCCAGGAAGCTGCCGGCGCGCCGGCGCGTCTCGTTGTATTCGGGCAGGTAGCGGCCGGCCTGCCGCATCATCCACATCGGCGTGTAATCGGTGGGCTGGCGCATCAGGGCGCGCAGGAAAGTATCGTTGCGGGGACGGGTCACGGTGGCGGAGTCCAGGGTTGGCGGCGGATGGCCGCAAAGCGGGGATTATCCTATGCCGGCCGCGCCGGAACCAAGCAGGTTGCGCGACTGATGCGGCCGGCGCCCCTTACTTGCGCCAGAAAGCCGGCGACAGCACCACCAGCACGGTGAAGATCTCCAGCCGGCCGAGCAGCATGGCATCGGTGCATACCCAGGTCTGGAAGATCGGTCGAGCACGGCGTAGTGTCGTTGCACGGCCCGACCTGGTCGAGCCCGGGGCCGGTGTTGTTGATGGTGGCGACCACGGCGGAGAAGGCGGTGACGATGTCGAGGCCGGAATAGGCCATGAGCAGCGTCAGAGACACGACGATCACCATGTACATGAAGCCGAAGGCCAGCACCGCGAACACGAGGTTGTTGGGCAGGGGCTCGCCGCCGAACTTGATCGGCCGCACGCGCTGGGGATGCATGGAGCGGATGATCTCGCGGAAGGTCTGCTTGTAGAGAATCATGGCGCGCACCATCTTGATGCCGCCGCCGGTGGAGCCGGAGCAGGTGACGAAGCTGGACAGGAACAGCATCCACAGCGGCGCGAACATCGGCCACAGGGCGTAGTCGGTGTTGGCGAAGCCGGTGGTGGTGGCGATCGAGACGACGTTGAAGGCCGCATAGCGCAGCGCCGTCCAGAAATCGGCGTAGGTGCCCAGCATACCAGAGATAGAACGCCGACCGCGAGCCACGCTGCCCCACGATCACCAGCAGGTACCAGGGCGCCTCGGGATCGCGCGCGTAGGGATGCGAGGCTGCGGCCGACGCAAGGCGAGGAAGTGGGTGGCGAAGTTCATGCCCGCCAGCGTCATGAAGAACATCGGTCACGACCTCGATGGCGAGCGAATCGAAGAAGCCGAAGCTCGCGTCGTGGGACGAGAACCCGCCCAGCCCCATGATGCTGACCGGTATGGATCACGGCGTCGCCCAGGCTCATGCCGGCCCAGCGCAGCGCGACGACGCAGGCGGCGGTAGATGCCGAAGTAGACGAGCCAGAGCCCCTTCGCCGTCTCCGGCGATGCGCGGCGTGAGCTTGGTGTCCTTCATCGGGCCCGGCGACTCGGCCTTGAACATCTGCCGCCCGCCCACGCCCAGCAGCGGCAGGATCGCGATCGCCAGCACGATCAATCCCATGCCGCCGAGCCAGACCAGTTCGGCGCGCCAGAGGTTGATCGAGTAGGGCAGCGGTCCAGCCCGGCCAGCACCGTCGCGCCGGTGGTGGTGAGCCCCGAGACCGCCTCGAAGTAGGCGTCGGTGAACGACAGCGTGGGCCAGAAGAAGATCATCAGCGGGATCGCGGCGAAGGCCGGCAGCGCGGTCCAGCGTCAGGACCGACGAGCAGGAAGCCGTCCCTGACCTGCAGCTCCGCGCTTGGTGATGGCGGGTGAGCGAACCAGATCAGCGTCCCTGTCAGCAGGGTGATCACGATGCCTTCGTCGTAGGCGAGCTGTGCGCCGTCCTGGTAGACCAGCCACGATCGCCGGCGGCAGCACCATGGTGGCGCTGAACATGCATCAGGATCAGCGAGAACACCCGCAGGACCGAAACCGTCTGGATACGCGACCATGGCAGCTGCCTCAGAAGAAGCCGATCCCACAGCGAAAAGCTTCTCCACCTTCGGCACGAGGCGCTTGTTCACCACGAAGATGATGACGTGGTCATCGGACTCGACCACCGTGTCGTGGTGGGCGACGATCACCTTGTGGTGCTCCATGAGGAGGGCTCCGGAATTCACCTTCACCTTCTGCGGGTCCCCCATGCGGCGCACCAGTGCGCCGATGGTGGCGCCCTTGGGCAGGTCGATGTCCTCGATGCGCCGGCCGACGATCTTCGAGGATTTCTGGTCGCCGTGGGCGATAAGCTCCAGCGCCTCGGCCGCGCCGCGCCGCAGCGCGTGCACCGCGGCCACGTCGCCTCGGCGCACGTGGGCGAGCAGCGAGCCGATGGAAACATGGGCCGGCGAGATGGCGATGTCGATGCGGTCCGCCTGCACCAGGTCCACGTAGGCGCGGCGGTTGATCAGTGCCAGCACGCGCCGCGCTCCCATGCGCTTGGCCAGCAGCGAAGACATGATGTTGTTCTCGTCGTCGTTGGTCAGCGCCAGGAACAGGTCCATGTCCTCGATGTTCTCGCTCTCCAGCAGCTCCTCGTTGGTGGCGTCGCCCTGCAGCACGAGAGCATTCTTGAGATTCTCCGCCAGGTATTCGGCGCGGCGCTTGTCGTGCTCGACCACCTTCACCTGGTATTCGCCCTCGATGGCCCGCGCCAGGCGGAAGCCGATGTTGCCGCCGCCGGCGATCATGATGCGCCGGCAAGCCTTGTCCATGCGCCGCAACTCCTGCATGACCTGGCGGATGTCCTCGGTGGCGGCGAGACAGAACACCTCGTCGCCCACCTCCACCACTGTGTCGCCCTCCGGGATGATGGGCTGGTCCTTGCGGTAGATGGCAGCGATGCGCGCGTCCACCTTGGGCATGTGGCGGCGGATGTCGGCGATCGGATGGCCCACCAGCGGGCCGCCCTCGAAGGCGCGCACCGCCACCAGGCTGACCAGACCGTCGGCGAACTCCAGCACCTGCAGCGCCTCGGGAAACTCGATCAGCTTGACGATGTAGTCGGTGACGATCTGCTCCGGGCAGATCGAGAAATCCACCGCGAAGTTGTTGTCGTCCAGCAGCTCGGGATACGCGATGTAGTCCGGCGAGCGCAGGCGCGCGATCTTGGTCGGCAGGTTGAACAGGGTGGCGGCGATGCGGCAGGCGCAGAGGTTCGTCTGGTCGCTCTGGGTCACCGCGATCAGCAGGTCGGCGTCCTCGGCCCCGGCGGCGCGCAGGATCGAAGGCGAGGCCGCGTTGCCGGCGACGGTGCGCAGGTCGAGACGATCCTGCAGTGCGTGCAGATGGGCCGGGTTGGTATCGACGACGGTGATGTCGTTGGCTTCCGAGACCAGGCTCTCGGCCACGGACGTGCCGACCTGGCCGGCGCCGAGGATGATGATCTTCACGGAGCGGATGCGATCCTTGTTGTGATTGGGCGCATTCTACGCCCGCTCCCGTCGCGGCAGCAGCGGCCTGCGCGCCGCGGGCGCCGGCAGGCCGCCGCTACTCCTCGCCTGCGATCTCCCCCCTCTTGCCGCCGTGCAGGCCGAGCTGCTTGAGCTTGCGGTAGAGGTGCGTGCGTTCGAGGCCGGTCTTTTCCGCCAGCCGCGTCATGTTGCCGTTGTCCTGGCGCAGATGGTATTCGAAGTAGAGCCGCTCGAAGGCTTCGCGCGCTTCGCGCAGCGGCTGGTCGAGCGCCAGCGCCGAGGCCGCCGCCGGCACGGCTCCCACCAGCTTCAGTACGTCGTCGCCGCTGATCTCCTCCTCCAGCGCGCCCAGCGCCAGGGAGCGCACCACCGCCTTCATTTCGACATAGCCGCCGGGCCAGGCGTGGTTGCGCAGCACGTTCAGGGCGGCGGTGGAAAAGCGCTTGAGCTGCACCGCGCCGGACTCGACGAGGTGAACGAGAACCTGCGCCGCGATGTCGGGGACGTCCTCCTTCAGCTCCATCAGCGCCGGCACCGCCAGCCACACGTCGAACAGGCGCGCCAGCAGCGCCTCCTCCCAGCCTGCCGCGATCAGCTCGTCGGCGCTGTGGGCCGTCGCCGCCACCACCCGCAGGTTGAAGCGCTCCAGGCGCTCGGCGGCGAACGCCAGGTTCTTCTGCTGCAGGCGCGACAGCTGCGTCAGTTCCGGCACGTACAGCACGCCGCCGGAGGATTGCTCCAGCGCGCTCAGGTCGAGCGGCTGGCCGGCGCTGCACAGGTCGATGAAGGCCTTGCCCGGCGCCTGCAGGGTGCGCGCGCACAGCTCGGCGATGGAACCGTGGGCGGCTTTGAGCAGCACGATGCGGCTCTTCGCCGCCACCTGCTCGAGGCGCCGCTTGAGGTCGCGCAGCGCGGGCGAGCGCGGAAACGCCGCCAGCGTCAGCTCGGCGGCGACGGCGCTGGGCGTCTTCTGCAAGGCGCGCTTCACCGCCGCCAGCAGCTTCTGCATGGCGATCGGCTTCTCCAGGAAATCGAGGGCGCCGATCTTGGTCGCCTCCACCGCCGTGTCGATGGTGCCGTGGCCGGACATCATCACCACCGGCATCGAGAGCTGGCCGTTGGCCGACCATTCCTTGAGCAGCGTGATGCCGTCGGTATCGGGCATCCAGATGTCGAGCAGCACCATGTCGGGGCGGCGCGCATTGCGCGCGGCGCGCGCCGCCGTGGCGTTCTCCGCCAGGGTGACGTCGTAGCCCTCGTCGCGCAGGATCTCCGACAGCAGCTCGCGGATGCCGACTTCGTCGTCAACTACCAGTATCTGTGGCATGGCCCAATACCTTGACCGCAAGCCTTCGCGGTGAGTATGTCATTGTCGCTCAAGCCGCCAGCGGCAGGCGGATGCGCACTTCGGCGCCGTTGGGCGAGCGGTTGGCGATGCGGATCTCGCCGTGGTGCTCGTCCACGATCTTCTTCACGATCGCCAGGCCCAGCCCGGTGCCCTTCGCCTTGGTGGTGACGTAAGGCTCGAAGGCGCGCTCCAGGATCTGGGGCGAGAAACCGCTCGCCGTTGTCGCGCACCACCAGATGGGCGCAGCCCGTTCCGCGCGATGGTGGCGACTTCGATCTCCGGCTCCTCCCTGTCGTTGAGGGCGTCTTCGGCGTTGCGCAGCAGATTGTGGATCAATTGGCGCAACTGCGTTGCATCGCCGCTCACCGGCGGCAGCGCCGGGTCCAGGTGCACGCCGAGCCGGGCGCGGGAATGCTCGTACAGCACCAGCACCTCGCCCACCAGGCGGTTGAGGTCGAGCGCCGCCAGCTGCGGCGGCGGCAGCCGCGCGTAGTCGCGGAAATCGTTAACCATGTTCTTCATGGCCTCGACCTGGTTCACGATGGTGGTGGTGGAGCGTTCGAGGATCTCGCGCTCCCGCGCCGGCAGCTTGTCGGCGAGCTTGTGCTGCAGGCGCTCGGCGGAGAGCTGGATCGGCGTGAGGGGATTCTTGATCTCGTGGGCGAGGCGCCGCGCCACCTCGGCCCAGGCCACCATGCGCTGGGCGGAGATGAGCTGGGTGATGTCGTCGAACACCACGACGTGACCGCCGCCGGACGCCTGCGGCAGGCGCGATCCGCGCAGCAACAGCGTCAGAGCCGGGCCGCTGTCCTGCGGCATGACGAGCTGCTGCTGCCACACGCCGTCCGCGTCGTCGAGGTGGGAGGTTACGGCCTCGCGCAGTTCCGCCAGGCGCGGCCAGTCGGCGAGCCCGATCTTCTCGAAGCCCGCCAGATCGTCGCGCAGGATGGTGACGGCGCCGTGATTGGCGGCGCGCAGCTTGCCGCCGGCATCGAAGGCGAGCACCCCCGCCGACAGGTTGGCCAGCACGTTCTCCAGGTAGGCGCGGGCGGCCTCGACTTCGGCGCGGCTCTTCTGCGCCTGGGCGCGCGCTTCCTCGAGCTGGCGCGTCATGCGGTTGAAGGACTGGGTCAGCACGCCCAGCTCGTCGCGTGCCGGCAGCGCCTGGCGCGGGCTGTAGTCGCCCGCCGCCACCGCCTGCGTGCCCTCGGCCAGGATCGACAGCGGCGCCGACAGCCGGCGGCTGAGCACGATGGCGACCGCGATCGCCGCGAACAGCGCCAGCAGCAGGGTCAGCGTCAGGGTCATGGCGTAGATGCGCTTCAGCCCCTGGCGCGCCAGGGACAGTTCCTGATAGTCGCGATACACCTCCTGCACGCTCTCCGCGTTGGTGGCGAGCTGCTTCGGCACCGGCTGCGTGAGCTGGAGCACGCGCGTCTCGTCCGCCAGCGTCGCGCCGCTCACCGGCACCAGCACGCGCAGGGTGAGACCGGAGGTCGCGTCGCCCTCGACCGCGGCAAAGGTCCGGCCCTGGCGCACCTGGCGCAGCAGTGTGTGGGTCGGCATCTCCGGCAGCAGCGTGCTCGTCTCGCCCGTGCTGCTGGCGACGATCTGGCCGCCGGCGTTGATCAGGGTCGCGGCATCGACGCCGGCCTGCTCGCGCAGGCGGTTGAGGCGGCCGGCGCTGCCGCCGCGGTCACCCAGGTCGATCGCCATGTTGCCGGCCTTGGACGCCAGATCGGACAGCAGGTAATCCAAGGCGCTGCGTCCGAGGTTGATGCCGCCTTCGAGCGCGGCGTCCACCCGCACGTCGAACCAGGACTCGATGCTGCGCATGACGAACTGCACCGACACGCCGTAGATCACGAGGCCGGGCAGCATCGCCATCAGGGCGAAGGCCAGCAGCAGCCGGTAGGTGAGGCGCGAGCCGAACACCCGCGCCTTGTATTCGCGCCACAGCTTCGCCAGCTGCACCAGCACCGACCCGAGAAGGATGATGGCTACCGCGCCGTTCAGCGCCAGCAGCAGCGGATAGTGGCGCGAGAAGAGCGCGGTGTTGGCGGAGGCGGAGGTGAGCAGGAACAGCAGGATTCCCGCCAGCGTCGCCGCGACGATGATGAGCACCCTCATTTCGCCTCGCGCTCCGGCACGGTGTAGCTCCAGGCGTGCCACTCGCTGCCGACGCTCCAGTCCTTGTCGCCGATGGCCGTCACCTGCAGCGGCTTCGGCAGCTGGGAGAGATCGACATGCAGTCGCAATTGCGCCTCGTAGCTCGCGCCCGGCTTGAGCGCGCCCTTGTCCGCCACCGGCAGATCGCGGATGCGCGACACCACGCCCAGCGCATCCTCGAGCGACGGAAAGTTCTGGTGCAGCGCGCCGGTGGACAGGCGGTACTGGCGCGTCAGCGCATGGTATGACAGGCGGTAGGTCTGGGTGCGGCTGGCCACCTCCTCGTCGAACCAGTACCAGCGCGGGCGCTTGAGTTCGAACTCGGCCACCAGAAACAGCGGCACGCCGCGCGAGACCACGTCCTCCAGGCGCGGAGTGAGTTCGGCGCGGAACTCCGCGTTGAGCACATAGCCGTCCTCGCCCAGGCCGACGCTGGCGCTCTTGACCTCCAACTCGGCCGCGACTGCGGCGCCGAACCAGAGGCAGGCCAGCCACGCCAGCAGCGACGGCAGCAGGCCGCGCTGCGGACGGGGCGGCAGCGGGTCAGGCGCGCTTGTGCAGTAGGGCGTAGAAGAAACCGTCATGTTCTGTTTGCGGCAGCAGGTGGCGCTCCAGGTCGCCGTCGGCGAACGGCAGCCTCCTGCAATCCGGGTGGCGCGCGGCGAAATCCGCGACCTGCCCGCCATTTTCCTCCCAGAACACGGAACAGGTGGCGTACAGCAATTTACCATCGGGGGCGAGCACCCGCCACAGGGCATCCAGAATCTGCGCCTGCTGCGCCGCGAAGGCGGCGATATCGGCGTCGCGCCGCAGCCACTTGATGTCGGGATGGCGGCGCACCACGCCGGAAGCCGAACAGGGCACGTCGGCGAGGATGCGGTCGTAGGGCCGGCCGTCCCACCAGGCGTCGAGGGCGCGGCAGTCCGCCACCGCGAGGTGCGCCGCCAGCCCCAGCCGCGCCAGGTTGTCGCGCACCCGCTCCATGCGTACGGCATCGGCATCGAGCGCCGTCAGATCGAGATCGGCCAGTTCCAGCAGGTGAGCCGTCTTGCCGCCGGGAGCGGCGCAGGCATCGAGCACGCGCATGCCCTCGCGCACATCGAGCAGCGGCGCCGCCTGCTGCGCGCCCAGGTCCTGCACCGAAGCCAGGCCGTCGAAGAAGCCGGGCAGGCGCTCCACCGGCAGCGGCTTCGCCAGCAGCACGCCGGCCTCGCCGCGCAGACTCGCCGCAATGCCGGCGGCGTCGAGTCGGGCGAGGTAGTCTGCGGGCGCGTTGCGGCGGCGATTGACGCGCAGCGCCATGGGCGGATGGCCGTTGCCGATGGCCGCGATGTCCTGCCAGCGCTCCGGATGATCGGCCCGCAGCCGCGCCAGCCACCACGCCGGATGCTGCCAGCGCGCCGCCTCGTCCCGCCCGGCCGCCGCCTCGAGATCCTCCCGCTGCCGCAGGAAGCTGCGCAGCACGCCGTTCACCAGCCCCTTGAAGCGCCCGCCCGCCATCCCCTCCGCCGCCTCCACCGCCTGATTTACCGTGACGTGTGCATCGGCGGCACGCGCTTCGAGTCGCGCCAGGGCCAGCAGCAGCAGGGCGCGCACCTCGGCGGACTGAAGAGGCCGCGGGATCAGCCGCGCCAGGAAGAAATCGCCGCGGCCGTAGGACCGCAGCGCGGTGTAGGACAGATCCATCACCGCCGCCCGCGCCGCGCCGACCGGCCCGTTGCGCCGCGCCCAGCACGCGGCCAGCGCCTGGTTCAGGTTGTGGCCGCCGATGACTTCGGCCACCACCGTCGCCGCGAGACGCAGCGAATCGGCCAGCCGGTGCGGTGGCTTCACGGCTGCGGAGGATTCGTGGAAATCCGGCGTGGTGTCAGCGCCAGTGGGAGGTTTGGCAGGCATGGGGGCAGATCATAGCCCGCGCAGCCGGCGCCAGGCGCCGCCCCGGACCGACCCGATGGCGTGAGGTTCCCTCTCCCCGCCCGCGGGGAAAGGGCCCGAGCAGATGGCCAAGCGCTACGACGACGCCGTTCCCTCTCCCCGCCCGCGGGGAGAGGGTAGGGTGAGGGGAAAGCGGCCCTGCCGTTGTCCTCTCAAACGATGTCGTGCGGCGTGCGCTGCCCGGCGGAGAAGGCGATGGCGTCCAGCGGGCTCACCACGCCGCGCCCGCCGCGGTTCAGCACGTGGGTGTAGATCAAATGTGCAGCTGCACATTTGATCTATTGTGGACAGTAAGTTTGTTGGCGCCGGCCGAAAATTGACCCACCTATGACGGTTATGCCGATCCAAATTTGACCCGGGTGTTCAACCTATCCTGCTGCTTTTTTAAGCAGGGGGGAACGAGGAGTGATCACCATGGCCATGATTGGCAAGGTCCGACGGCTGCATCACTGTCAGAAGAAGTCTGCAAGGGAGATTGCGCGCATCACGAGCCTGTCGCGCAACACGGTGCGCAAGTGGTTCAAGGCGCCGGTGGAGGGCGAGCCGAAGTACCGGCGCAGTCCCAAGCCGGGCAAGCTGGGGCCGTTCCACGAAATGCTCAAGCAGGCGCTCAAGGTCGATGCCCGTCGGCCCAGGCACGAGCGGCGCACGGCGCGCGCGCTGTATCCCGAGATCAAGGCGGCCGGTTACGGCGGGGGCTACACGCGCCTCACCGACTTCATTCGTGCGTGGCGCCAGGGCCAAGGTCAAGGCGTATCCACCACCGCGTTTGTACCGCTGGTCTTTGAGATGGGCGAGGCGTTCCAGTTCGACTGGAGCGAAGAGGGGCTGGTGGTGGGGGGCATCTACTACCGGATGCAGGTGGCACACATGAAGCTGTGGTTTTGCATCCTGCTTGCCGGCGCGGATCAGCCGCCGCCTTCCGGCTTCGTCTGGTTGCTACCTTTGCTGCCCGCTCTACGCCGGAGATCTACGCCGGAGCTCTACGCCGGACCCTGACCCTACGCCAGACCCATTTCTTGCACCCTGGTCAACGTTATCATTCGGGCCGGCTGATACATATCAAAGGAAAGCGGGATGGATTCAAGTTCTTGGCACGTTCCGACCCTGACCATTCTTGCCTCGCTGTTGGCGGTCACGGGTTCTGTGCACGGGGGCGAGACAGGTGACTGGCAAGAGTTCGTTTCGCTAACGCCGGTCTACCAGGGCAACGCCGACCTCGACCGCGGCGGTGATTTCAGCGTTGGCGGCGGGATACTGCGCGCTGGGGTTTCCAAGGACCTCGGCGGAGGCAACCGCGCGGGTGTCACCCTCACCTACGACTACCTCGACTATTCGTTCTCCAGTTCAGGCGCTTTCGGCCGGGTAGCACCGTGGAATATCGTTCAGCGTTACGGCGTGTCGGCACCGCTCTCGTTCGCGGTCGGAGACGGCTGGAGCGTAGGGGTCGCACCCTCGGTGGACTGGTTCAAGGAAAATGGGGCGAACACCGGCGATTCGCTCACTTGGGGCGCCACGGTCTCCGGGTCCAGGCGCTTCGAGCGTGGCAATCGTCTCGGCCTTGGCGTCGGGGTGTTCGACGGGATCGAGAAAACCAGCGTATTCCCGTTCCTGGTCGTCGATTGGCGCTTCGGAGACCGCTGGCGCCTGACCAATCCCCTCCCCAGCGGCCCGACCGGGCCGGCCGGCTTGGAACTCGGTTACCACTTCGATGGCGGCTGGACTGCCGGTGTCGGCATGGCCTATCGAGTTCTGCGCTTTCGCCTGAGCGAGACCGGCCCGGTGCGTAAAGGCATCGGCGAAGAGAGCGGTGTGCCGGTGTTCGTGCGGGTGACGCGCAACTTCACCGACCACATGGCGCTGCACCTCTATGGCGGCGTCGTAGCAAACGGGAGGCTGCGCGTCGAGAATTCATCGGGAGATCTGGTCCGGGAGGAGGACTTCGACCCGGCGCCGCTCTTCGGCGCGACCTTCGTCGGACGCTTTTGAGGAATTGGGAAAAAGATGGGACAGACCACGTTTATGTTGCCCTGGCCTATCTGTTGTGGACGCAATTTCCCTGAACCTCGCGAAGGCGGATGCTGTGAAGTTCAACGTGATTATCGACTCGAAGCAGGGCCGAGAAAGTGCGGACAGAGCACATGTATCCGCAATCGGGTCCAGGCGCGAAATAACGTGTCGTCCCCTGTTACTCCGATCGCGTTGAACCTCGCGCCGTCAAGCGACGACCGAAACCCCATCCATTGCTGACCGAACCCCGTCGCGTCTGCCGCGAACGACTGCGCAGACAGCAGCAGCGACATGCTGCTTGCGCCTTAAGGTAGTGCCTTGGGGTCAGACCCCATAAACGCGCGTTTCGCTGCCGAAAGACCAACCCTTCTCGGCAGCGGCTATGAAGGGGGCGAAATTCGCGCCTACTTCGCTTGCAGTCTATAGAGGTAGTCGATGAGTGCAAGGATGCGGCTACGCACGAAGGGCTCGGCGTCGTATGCGTAGTCGTCGCTGACAGGAGCGCCCCTGCCGGCGTACTCGGTACCCCATATGGGCATTTCTCGCGTGCCATGGGAAGGTATCTGCTGCCTACCGTCAATGATTTCGTACACCCGCGCCAACGGGAACACGCCGCCGTTGTTCTTGGAGAGCAGGGTTATATCGGGCACGCGAGTTTTCAGCATTTCCCGGTAAGCTCCGTCACCCTTTCCCTTCGGCCCATGGCAGACGATGCAGTTCGAATCATATTCCCGCTTGCCTACATCCATCTTGTCTCCGGCGAGAGCGATTCCAGGGGCGCCGATCACCGCTGCGCAAAGCAGAGCTGTTCCAATCCTTGAGAGTTCCACTGGGAGCCTCCATACATCGTGGTTATTGAAATGTCCTGGGCCTCTGAGCGCGGCCTTACCGCGACTACCCGGAGCAAGATTAGGGACGCCCAACGCGCGACGGTCCTGCGCCGACGCTGCCGGGCACAATCACAATATGCAATCGAGCGAAAGCTCAGGAATCGCATGCCGCGAAATCGTCGGCCAGGGCGCCCGAGAAATGTTACACCATTCCCGGGCTTCAGAGCAGCTCTTCGGGCCCCTTCAAATCGAACCACGATCGATCCGGGGTCCGCGGCATACTGTGTGAAGCTACTAAGGAGGCCACCGAGGGGCCAGGGTGGCGGATCTTGCTGAATGATGACGGAAAGATATCTCGACCCCAGACCAGGCGCTCGCCGCTTGCTCAGCGGTTCCCCTAGGAAGTGCAGATAGGCATCATGGCGCTCTTCGCCAGGAAAGCTGGACTGGCGATTGCGGGGGAGTAAGCGGGGACAGACCACGTTTATCTTGCCCCTCCTCCGTCCCTCTGGCATGATGCCCTCTCTGAACGATTGGAGGTCGAGTCGATGAAGTTCAACGTGACGATCGACAGGGACGAAGACGGCGTTTGGATCGTCGAGTGCCCCGCCATCCCAGGGTGCGTAACCCAGGGCGCGACCAAGGACGAGGCACTCTCGAACATCGAGGAGGCGATCCGGCTCTGCCTGGAAGTGCGGGCGGAGCAGGGCTTGCCGCTGACGATCGAGACGCGGCAGGTAGAGGTTGCCGCCTGATGCCCGTGCTGCCCGTCCTCAGTGGGCGCCAGGTCGTGCAGGTCTTTGAACGGTTCGGTTGGCACGTCGCCCGGCAGCGGGGCAGTCACATCATCCTCATCAAGCCCGAGCACATCGCGACGTTGTCGGTGCCCGACCACACGGAGATCGCCAAGGGAACGCTGCGCAGCCTGATACGCGCGGCGGGATTGACGCCCGAGGCATTCATCGTCGCGGCCGACAAGCGCTGAAGGGCTGCCGATGCCCCGCCGCCCCCGCCTCGCGCTTGCCGGTGTCGCCACCCACATCATCCAGCGCGGCAACAACCGCGGCGCCTGCTTCTTCGCCGACGAGGACTACGCGCTCTACCTGCACCACCTGGAGGAACTCGCCCGCCTGTTAGGCTGCGCGGTGCATGCCTGGGTGCTAATGACCAACCACGTGCATCTGCTGGTGACGCCGAAGGAAGCGGACAGCGCCTCCCTGCTCATGAAGCACCTGGGCCAGCGCTACGTGCAGTACGTCAACCGCGCCTACCGCCGCAGCGGCACGCTGTGGGAGGGGCGCTTCCGCTCCTGCCTGGCGCAGTCCGAGGCCTACGTGCTGGCCTGCTACCGCTATATCGAACTCAACCCGGTGCGCGCCGAGATGGTGGCCCATCCGCGCGAATACCGCTGGAGCAGCTACCGGAGCAACGCCGAAGGCAAGTCCTCCGACCTGATCACGCCGCACCGGGAATACCTGCGGCTGGCGAAGGATCCGGCGGAGCGGCGGGCCGCCTACCGGGGGCTGTTCAAGAGCGAATTGGACCCGGAGGTGATGACGGAGATCCGCGAGGCGACCAACGGCGGCTACGCCTTGGGCGGCAAGCGCTTCTTGGAGCAGGTCGAGGCAGCGGTGGGGCGCCGGGTGACGCGCGGCAAGGCGGGCCGGCCGCCGGCCGCCACGGATCCGGTGCCGGAGGAACAGGCGGAACTGTTTTGAATCCGGGCCAGCGAAGATCGGCGGCCTGTCGGGCGCTGCTCGGCGTCCTCTGGGTTTTCTCGGCGGGCTTGGCCTCGGCCGCCGACCCGCAGACCGGGATCGCCGCGTGGAAGCGGTGGGTGCCCGACACCGGAGCGCCCGCGGCCGGGGCTTCGACAGCAAGCATAATAATAGGGGACAGACCCCGTTTATCTTGCGATCCGCAGCGCCACCCGGCGCGGGACTGCGAGTTTGATCAGCGCATCGCGTGGTAGGTGCACAGGAAAGGGGATCTGCCCGGGCTTGCCGCGGGGCGGTCCGTGCCTGGGACCACTAGAGCGGCCCACCGCAACCGGTGTTGTGGCCCCCCGGAAGCAATCGCGTCGCCATTCCGGCCATTCGTCAGGGGCTGTCGGCACAAGACCCGGGGGGGGGAGGGGGGGGGGGGGAGGGAGGGGAGGAGGGAGGGAGGAGGGGAGGAGGAGGGAGGGATGGTGGATAGAAAGGAACAGGGGGGAGAGAGGAGAGGAGGAGAGAGAGGGGAGTGAAGGAAGAGAGAGAGAGGGAGGAAGAGATGAGATGGGAGAAAGAGAGTTTCTCGTAGGGCGATCATCATGTGCTGCGGATAGCGTTTGCGCATCCTGCCTTTGTTGTCGGTGATGTGCTCGGGGAAGAGAGAGGGGCGGTGGAAGTTCAGATAGGGGTTGAGGAACTCGGGGCAAAAGGCATTGACCGAGGTGGCGAAGCGCTGGGGGATGTGGGCGTAGCCAGGTGCTTGCGCACGATGGCGGCGTTCTTGGTCTCGGCCAGGGCATTGTCGTTGGTGTGGCGAGGGCGCGACTTGGTGAACTCGATGTGCAGCTTGTTGAGCAGCTTGGCACGGTGTGGTTGATGTATCGGAGCCGTTGTCGGCATGAAAGCCGAGGATGGTGAAGGGGAAGTCGCGAGCAGTGCTGAGCACGGGAGCAGGAAGGCCTCGCTGATGCGCTCGCAGGTGGCACCAGATCGAACTGGGTGAGGCAGTCCACGGCATTGATGTGATAGACGCCTTGAGCCCGTCGTAGTCGCCTTGGTGGACGCTGTCGATGCGGATGAAGCCGGACGTCCATCGGGGGCCGGAGCGCGGCGCTCGCCGATGGGAATGCTTACCGAGTGGGTCTTGGTCCACACCTGCGGCGCGCCAGGTAGCCGGCACGCGCGAGGTTGTACAGATGCGACACTGAGGTCGGCCAGGCGCGCGTAGCGGGTGTCGCCGAACAGGGATAGGCGCGGCGCAGGAGGTGGCGGTGGCCGGGCCGGACAGGGTGGCGTGCAGGGCGTCGGTTGGGCCAGCAGCGCCACGTCGGCGGAGTTGAAGCGGCGGGCGAAGCCCTCGCCGGGGCCCGATAGGGCTTGGCCAGCGCGCCTGCGTTGACGGCCGCGCCACCAGCCGGCTGAGCTGCTGGCGAGAATAGCCCGTGGTGCGCCCAGGTAACGCAGCACCAGCCCCTTGTCGCGGCGCTAGAGTGGCGTAGCCAAAGCGCTGGAGCAGCGTGTCGATAAGGCGATAGCGCTGGTCGTCGTTGCCACAGCGAAACTGGACTGGCAGGGTGGCTGCCAGAAAGGCGCGCAGCTGCGCCAAGGTGATGAGCCGCGAGTCGTTCATGTCGATCACCATGCTCCCGATGATCGACCCAGCGCCAGGCTTCAGACTCATACCTCAGTAGAAACACGATACTACGTTCAGACTCATACCATGTTGGAAGAGACTCCTGCTTGACTGCAACATTCAAGGCCGAGATACTTACAAAGATGTCATTGGATTTCCTTTGACTGCGAGAATCGGCTTGCGGGCCTCGCCGATGGCACGGGCGCAGCATCGGCGCCGCATGGATCGGGAAGGGAATGTCGATGCACAGGAGGAACGCCCTGACGACACTGGCCGCAGCGATGGCTTTCGCCATGGCCGCGTTGCTGGCCGGATGCATGGCGGACCGCGAACCGGTGTCAGCTTCGGCGCCGCCACCGGTGGCGGCCGCGCCGACACCCGCACCGAGACCTGCGCCGGCGCCGGCGCCACCGCCACCGCCGCCGCCACCGGCCGCCGCGGAGGCACCACCACCGCCCGCCGCCCCGGCGCGGCCATCGCCGCCGGTCAGGGGGCGACCGCCGCAGACGGAATCTGCGAGCGCACCCGCCATAGAGGCCAGCCCCGGGCCGCCTCGCGACTGCGCCACCGCGGGCATGGCGCCGTTCCCCTGGCCGAACCCGCCGCAGCCCAGCGTGAGTACCTTGATCCCGCCGTATCTGCTATTCGGCAACGACACCCGGGCCAGGACGCTGTCGGACGTCGCAGCGCGCCTGGACAGCTCGATCGCGGGCGCGGGCTACCTGCAGCCGCGCTACCTCGGCGCGGGCTGTGACGGGTTCGCGATCGTGCTCGACCTCGAGCGCATCACGGCCGACGGGGCGCGCCAGTCCGGCACCGCAGGCTTTGCGCCGCCGGGCCAGGAAGAGGGGTTCAGCCTCACCAGCTACATCAAGCGCCTGTTCTACGCGCCGCCCGGCCACTATCGGCAGATCGTGTTCGTGGTGTCCGACCAGCGCATGGCGCAGGTCACGGCGCCTCCGACCGAGGCCCAACTGCGTGCGATCGCGCGCGACGGCACCTCGTCACTGCCCTCCGCGTTCGCCGCCGTGTCCTACACGGCGCGGCACGACGTGGTCGCCCTCATCTACGAGTTCGAGAAGGGGCCGCGCGAAGGCGATGCGAAGGTCGTTCCGCCCAACGGCCGGCTGGGCGCGACGGTGCACCTCAAGAAGGCACGGCTGTACTGACGCGCAGCGCGCGTCCGGGCGATGAAGGTCTTCCTCTCCTACCGCCGCGTGGACACCCAGGCGACGGCCGGCCGGATGGCGCAGTTCCTGGACGGCATCCCCGCGGTCAGCGAGGTGTTTCTCGACGTCAACGACATCGCGATCGGGGAGAACTTCGAGCAGAAGATCCAGGGCACGCTGGCCCAGGCCACCCACGTCTTCTTGTTGATCGGGCCGCAATGGCAAGGCCCGGCCGGTGCCTCGGGCAGGCCGCGCATTTTCGATGCGGACGACGTGGTGCGCCTGGAGACACGCATGGCGCTGGCGAGCCAGATCAAGCTCGTCCCGATCCTCGTCGATGAGGCGCGCATGCCGCGTGCCGGCGACTTGCCGGAGGACTTGAAGGAGCTGCCGAAGGTCAACGCGTTCGCGCTGCGCACGGCGTACTTCGACGAAGACATGGACGACCTGCTCGATGCCCTGCTCGGCCAGAAGAAAGGGCGCGGCTCGCGATGGCGTCTGGCGCCGCTGACGCCGGCCGGCATCGCGATGCGCGCGCTCGGGGGCATCACCGCTGGCGCGGCGGTGCTGCTGGCCGCAGGCGTGCTTAACCGCTATGCGGGCGACGACTGCTACGACCTGACGTGCAGGGTCGGGCGGATCTTCGGCATCGCCGCCGCCGACGACGCGCTGGGCCTGCTGTGGCTGATCGCGATCGTCGTGCTGGTGCTCGCTGCGCTGGCCCCGTTCGCGCGCCGCCTGCTGACCCTCCGCCGCTGACCCGGCCTCGTCAGCCGCGCGTGAAGAGCGAGGACGCGCGCCGCAAGGCCGAGGCTGCAGGGCTCGAAGCGGCGGATGACCGCTGCATGAAGATCGAGCACGGACGATTTGTCGGCGGGTCGGGCTCGGCCGGCGTGGATATCAAGGTGATCTTGCGCCAAGCACCCGGCGCGAGCGGCGAAAACACCCGCTTCGCATCCTCGCCGTAGAATAGCCGCTCGACCAACGCCGTACGCAGGACCGCCATGGAATCCCACCTCCTCTGGATCGTCGCCGGTTTCATCCTCGTCATCGTGGAAATCGTCACCGGCACGTTCTACCTGCTCGTGATCGGCGTGGGCGCCTTCGCCGGTGCCGCGGTCGCCTGGGCGGGTGGCGGCTACCTCGCGCAGGCGATCGGCGCCTGCGTCGTGGCCTTGGCCGGCACGTGGTTGGTGAACCGTTGGCGCCGCACGCGCCGGTCGGGCAGCGTGAAGGACAATTTCCTCGACCTCGGCCAGCCGGTTGTCCTCGAGTCCTGGGTCGACGCGGGTTCGAGAACGGCCCGGGTGAAGTACCGGGGCACGACGTGGGACGCGCGAGTCGCTGCCGGAGCGCACGCCGAGCCGGGCACGACGCTCATCATCAACGGGCAGGACGGCAGCACCCTCCTCGTGGGTGCTGCGCCGTCGCCGAACTGAACGAGCAGCAAGCCAGGGAGCCAACCATGTTCTTGAAGTTACTCGTCGCCGTCATTCTGTCGATCGCCGCCGCATTCCTCACCCAGAGTGTCGGCGTCACGGTCGCCACGTTTCTCATCGCGCTGATCGTGGTGCTCATCGTCGAGGGCATTCGCGTCGTTCCGCAGCAGCAGGCATGGGTGATCGAGCGCCTGGGCAAGTTCCACGAGGTCCTGCCGCCGGGGCTGAACGTGATCGTCCCGTTCATCGATCGCGTGGCCTACCGCCACTCGCTCAAGGAAGTGCCCCTCGACGTCCCGGAGCAGGTTTGCATCACCAAGGACAACACCCAGCTCGCCGTGGACGGGATCATCTATTACCAGGTGTCCGACCCGAAGCTCGCGTCCTACGGCTCGTCGGACTACGTGCTCGCCATCTCGCAGCTCGCGCAGACGGCGCTGCGCAGCGAGGTGGGCAAGATGGAGCTGGACAAGACCTTCGAGAGCCGCAGCGAGATCAACCAGATGGTCGTCTCCGTGCTCGACGAGGCGGGGCGCACCTGGGGGATCAAGGTGCTGCGCTACGAGATCAAGAGCCTCACGCCGCCGGAGGCGATCCTGCGCTCGATGCAGGCGCAGATCACCGCCGAGCGCGAGAAGCGCGCCCTCATCGCCAAGAGCGAGGGCCAGCGCCAGCAGGAGATCAACATCGCCGACGGCGCGAAGCAGGCCAAGGTGCTGCAGTCCGAAGGCGACAAGACGGCCGCGATCAACAAGGCGCAGGGCGAGGCGCTGGCACTCACGACCGTGGCCGAGGCGACCGCGAGCGCGGTACGACAGGTCGCGGCCGCCATCGGCGCCGAGGGCGGGATGCTGGCCGCGAACCTGAAGGTCGCCGAGAAGTACGTCGACGCCTTCGCCAATCTCGCGAAGACCGGCAATACGCTGATCGTTCCCGCGAACCTCACCGACGTGTCGGCGTTCGTGTCGACCGCGATGACGGTCCTCAACCGGACCAAGGTGTCCTCGGAAGCCGCGAGCGCCTCCCCCGCCGGGCAGGGCAAATCGGGTGTGTAAGATCTCGAACCCGGCCCCTTTTGGAGAGGGAGTCTTTTCCGTGCAACATCGGGCGTCCGAATCGAACGGAGTCTCATGAGTACGAATCTGTCCCAGTTGCCTGCGGATCTTCCGGCGCCGATCGACGACGGTGCCGCGGCGCATCTGGAGGGGGCGCTCCTGCCGGATATCGCGCTTCCGAGCACGGACGGCACGACAGTCGATCTCGCGCGACTGGAAGGTCGATGGGTCATCTACATCTACCCGATGACCGGCCGCCCGGACGTTGCTCTGCCTGACGGTTGGGACGCGATCCCGGGTGCTCGCGGCTGCACGCCGCAGTCCTGCAGCTTCCGGGACCACTACGCCGAGTTGAAGGCACTTGGTGCCGGCGTCTTTGGGCTCAGCGCGCAAACCAGCGAATATCAACGCGAGGCTCGCGACAGACTGCATCTGCCCTTTCAATTGCTCAGCGACAGCCGGCTTCAACTGAAGCGCACCCTGCGCCTGCCCACGTTCGAGACAGCCGGAATGGAGCTATTCAAGCGGCTGACACTCATTTCGCACCACGGGAGCATAAGGAAGGTGTTCTATCCCGTGTTTCCGCCGGATCGCAATGCCGACGACGTGCTGGCATGGCTGCGGGCAGACGCCCAAGCAGGCGCCGCAGGGGACGCGTCCAAAGCGGCGCGTCCCTGAGCATTGGCGCTTGCAACGAACGCTGCGTCAACTACGATTTGGAGCATGAGCGAGCAACCCGCTGCCCATGCCGAATCCGCTGCAGACCGCGAGTTCGTCACCTCGCGGCTGATCGACGCACCGCGCGAGCGCGTGTTCCAGGCCTTCAGCGATCCCGTCCACCTGGCCCAGTGGTGGGGCCCGACCGGGTTCAGCAGCACGTTTCACGAGTTCGATCTGCGTCATGGCGGCGCCTGGCGCTTCGTGATGCACGGCCCGGACGGCAGGAACTACAGCAACGAGAGTGTCTTCGTGGAAGTGGTGCCCCCGGAGCGGATTGTCTTCGAACACCTGTCCGGCCACCATTTCCTGATGACCATCACGTTTGCCGCGCAGGGTGACAGCACCTTGGTCGGCTGGCGCCAGGTTTTCGATACGGCGGCCGAATGCAAGCGCATTGCCAGTGTCGTCATCCCGGCCAACGAGCAGAACCTCGATCGCCTCGCCGCGCAGGTGCGCAAAGTGGCGTGAAGCCGGATGCCGCCTGAACCTTCCATCGGGCGGACCTCCGACGTCGTCGGCCTCGCCAGCCCAGCCCGAGGTGTTCCGCTCGAGTAGCCGCATGAATTCGCCTGAGGAACCAGCCGTCGCGTCCGGCGGCATCCACAAGCGCCTGGCCTGGCTGATGGTGTGCCTGGGTGCCGGTGTCCTCGTGGGCGTTGCCGGCAGCGCGCTCACGGACAATTCCTACTGGTACCTGGCGATTCCGGCCGCTGTCGCCGCGGGTTGGCTCGTCGTCGCCGATCCTTCCGCGTGCGAACCGTCGCCCGGCCGCCGCAGCGACGCACTGCCACGCAAGCACGACGCGCCCTGACCCTTGCGCCGACGCAATCTCCCCCGGCCGCTCTTGTGTCCAACGCTGCCCCATGACCATCGACCAAGGACCCAGAGTGCAGCCTCCGACTCCATTCTTCCGCGAAGCAGGGTCAGGACCGGGCGTCGTCTGCCTGCACGCCAATGCGAGTACTTCAAGTCAGTGGCGGGGGCTGATGGAGAGCCTGGCGCCCGGCTTTCGCGTGCTGGCCGCGGACGGTTACGGCGCGGGCAAGAGTCCGGCCTGGCCAGCGGATCGGCCGGTCCGGCTTCGCGATGAGGTGGAATTGCTGGAGCCGGTGTTCGCGCGCGCCGGTGATCCCTTTGCCCTGGTCGGACATTCCTACGGTGCCGCGGTGGCGCTCATCGCGGCCTTGAGACGGCCCGATCGCATCCGCGCCCTGGCCTTGTACGAGCCCACGCTGTTCGCGGTGGTGGACGCTGAAGTCCCGCCGCCGAACGATGCCGATGGGATTCGCGATGCCGTCGCCCGCGCCGCCGCCGCGCTCGAAGCTCGCGACCCGGACGGAGCGGCCCGGTGCTTCATCGACTTCTGGATGGGCACCGGCGCCTGGGATCAGATGCCGGAACAGCGCAAAGCCCCGATCGCCGCTTCCATCGCCAACATCCGCGGCTGGGCAGGTGCACTGTTCGGGTGAACCGACGCCCCTGCAGGCCTTCTCCGGGCTGGACGTTCCGGTCCTGTACATGGTCGGAAAGGAGTCGCCTGCGTCGTCACGCGCGGTGGCACGGCTGCTGACGGCGGTGCTGCCGCGGGTGGAGGTGGTCGAGTTTGCGGCTCTGGGTCACATGGGCCCCGTCACCCATCCCGAGATCGTCAATGAAGCCATTTGCCGCTTCCTCGAACGGGGCTGAACCCGGCGCCGGGCGCGCGCGCTGCGGCCTGCGGCCCGCGCGGCAGAACCGCCGGTCAGTTCCCGCGCTCGCTCGCGCCCTGGGAGTCGGAAATACCGCCGGCTGATTGCGTGCTCGTCTGCGGCAGTGCGGCTTCCCGCCCCGGCCCGATCAACTGGCTGATCAGGTCCATCGGCAAGGGGAAGACGATGGTCGAATTCTTGTCGGCGGCGATCACGGTCAGCGTCTCCAGATAGCGCAGTTGCAGCGCCTGGGGCTGGCGGGCCAGCACTTGGGCGGCTTCCAGCAGGTGTTGCGCCGCCTGCAGCTCGCCCTCGGCGTGGATGACCTTGGCGCGGCGCTCGCGCTCGGCTTCGGCCTGGCGCGCGATGGCCCGTATCATTGTTTCGTTCAGGTCCACGTGCTTGATCGCGACGTTGGTTACCTTGATGCCCCAGGAGTCGGTCTGGGCATCGAGGATCTTCTGGATGTCGAGGTTGAGCCGCTCGCGCTCCGCCAGCATCTCGTCCAGCTCGTGCTTGCCCAGCACCTCGCGCAGGGTGGTCTGGGCGAGCTGGCCGGTGGCCTCCAGGTACTGCTCGACCTGGATGATGGCCTTCTGCGGGTCCACCACGCGAAAGTACAGCACCGCATTCACCCGCACCGACACGTTGTCGCGCGAGATCACGTCCTGGCTAGGCACGTCGAACACCTTGACCCGCAGGTCCACCCGCACCATCTGCTGTATGCCGGGGATGATCACGATCAGCCCGGGGCCCTTGACCTTCCAGAAGCGCCCCAGCATGAACACCACGCCGCGCTCGTACTCGCGCAGTATGCGCAGCGACGAGGCGAGCAGGACGAGGAGCAGGAACAGGAATCCGCCCAATCCCAGGTTGAAGTCGAACAGCATGGCTAGCCTCCCGTTTCCTTAGAATTTTCCGGCTGAACATCGAGGGTGAGACCGTCCACGCGCACGACGCGGACGGTCTGGCCGCGCCGCATCGCCTGTGCGCTGCGCACCCGCCAGTTCTCCCCGTGCACCCTGGCCCAACCCTCCGCCCCCTCGATCTCGATGACCTCGCCGCTGCTGCCGACGAGTTCTTCGCGCCCGCTGACGACGGGCCGGCGCCGCGCCCTGGCGGCCATGCCGGCCACGAGGAAGAGGAAGGCGGCGCTGGCCAGGGCCATGGCGACGATCAGCGCCAGCGGAATGCCGAGCGCGGGCACGTCGCTGTCGATGAGAAATACCGCTCCGAGGACGAACGAGACGATGCCGCCGATGCCCAGCGCGCCGAAGCTCGGGGCGAAAGCCTCGGCCACCATCAGGGCGAGCCCGAGCAGGATCAATCCCAAGCCGGCGTAATTTACCGGCAGCAGATGGAAGGCGAACAGGGCCAGCACCAGGCAGATGGCGCCGACGATGCCGGGCAGGACGAAGCCCGGATTGGAGAACTCGAAGAACAGGCCATACACGCCGATCATCATCAGCACCAGCGCGACGCTGGGATTGGTGATGACGCCGAGCACCCGGTTGCGCCAGCCGGGCTCGATGGTCTCGGCCACGGCGGCCGCGGTCTGCAGGCGCAGCGTGGCGTGGGACAGCTTGACCTCGCGCCCGTCGAGCTTGCGCAGCAGATCCGGCACGTCCTGCGCGATCAGGTCTGCAACCTTCTGTTCCACCGCCTCCGCGGCGGACAGGCTCACCGCCTCGCGCACCGCCCGCTCCGCCCACTGCGCATTGCGCCCGCGCAACTGGGCCAGACCGCGGATGTACGCGGAGGCATCGTTGATCTGCTTCGCGGTCATGGCGTCGGCATGGCCGGCGCCGTCCTTGCCGCCCTCCTCGTCGCCGGACGCGGGCTTGCGCGCGGCCCCCGGCGCGCCGATCTGCACCGGCGTGGCGGCGCCCAGGTTGGTGGCGGGCGCCATCGCGGCAATGTGGCTGGCATAGAGGATGTAGGTGCCGGCGCTGGCCGCCCGCGCGCCGTCGGGCGCAACGAAGGTCGCCACCGGCACGGGCGAGGCGAGGATGTCCTTGACGATCTCGCGCATCGAGGTATCCAGGCCGCCGGGCGTATCCATGCGCAGCACGACGAGCTGGGCCTGGCGCTGCACCGCCTTCTCCAATCCGCGGCGGATGTAATCGGCGGTGGCCGGGCCGATGGCGCCGTCGATCTCCAGGACGAGCACCGGGTCGGCGGCGAGGGCCGCTTCGGACTGGAACAGGGGCAGGAACAACCCCGGCGCCATGAGCGCGGCGAAGAGCAGGGCGCGAAAAAGCGGTGGCATGGAGCGATCACTCGATCAGGATGGCACAGCCGGTCGCGGGGGGCCGTTCCGTGCCGGGAGGCACCGCCCCGGTCAGCGACTCTGCTGCGGATCGGCGCTTGCGGACGGACGAACCTCCGGCGCGGGTCTTCGCCGGCTTCGGTGCGATCGGAAACTAGCCTGCACCACCCGGCGGCAAAGCGCAACCGAAAGCGCACCGAAACCGCAGGCGCCGGCGCGGCAAAGCGTGGAAGCTAGTGCGGATGCCCGGCGATCTCCTCGCTGTCGGCGCGGAGCGCGCGCTCATAGCGGTCCCGCAGCCCCGGAATCTCGACCACCTGTTCCCAGCTCAGGCCGCAGAACTCCAGCGCGACCCCCAGATCCTGGGCGTAGGCTTCTTCGCCGAAGTCGGTGTCGCCGGCACCGATCGGGCGGCGGTAGCGGTCGTAGAAGGTTTCGGCCGAGGCGTGTGCCAGTCGCCGCAGCACCTCGACGATATCCTCTGCGCTGACCCGGACCGCAGCTTCCAGCGCACCGGGCTCCTCGCTCGGCTCCCAGCCGCGCAGAGCCACCCGCAGCCCGGTCAGTTCGGCGATCTCGTCCCGCAACCGCTCCACGTCGGCCGCCGCGTCCGGGCGCACCCACATGCGGCGCGGCACGCCGTGGTCCACATACACCTCGCCGCGCGTGGGCAGGCTGACCCACCCGTGCAAGAACGCACTTGCCATAGGCACCTCCTCGTCGGATTCGGGTCTCCTGCCCCGCCGCAGTAGCCGCGGAAGCACCGCATCCGTCTTTCCGTTATAGGCGGCGCATGGCGCAGGATCAAATGCAGAGCGCCCGCCCCATCTGCTTCGCGCGCCCCGCCGTTCCCGCCGGGACGCGGGTCGGATTGCTCAAGACCGAGCAGGTCAAGTAGGCTTAGCCGGGGATGCGACGAATTCCCCCTTTTCGATGGAGCGACTCATGAGCAAGAAATTCGCGTCGCAGGCGGACCTGCAGGAGAAGAAGGTCAGCTTCGACAAGCTCTCGGACAACGCCTGGGCCTACACCGCCGAGGGCGATCCGAACACCGGCATCGTTGTCGGCGACGATGCGGTGCTGGTGGCCGACACCCAGGCCACGCCGGTGATGGCGCAGGACGTCATCCGCCGCATCCGCGAAGTCAGCGACAAGCCGATCAAGTACGTCGTGCTGACCCACTATCACGCGGTGCGCGTGCTCGGCGCCTCCGGCTACCAGCCGCAGCAGATCATCGCCAGCCAGGACACCTACGACCTGATCGTCGAGCGCGGCGAACAGGACAGGAAGAGCGAGATCGAGCGCTTCCCGCGCCTGTTCCGGGCGGTCGAGTCGGTGCCGGGCCTGACCTGGCCCACCATCACCTTCAAAGGCGAGATGACCCTGTGGCTGGGCAAGCTGGAAGTCAGGCTGCTGCAACTCGGCCGCGGCCACACCAAGGGCGACACCGTGGTCTGGCTGCCGCAGCATAAGATCCTGTTCTCCGGCGACCTGGTGGAGTACGAGGCCACGCCCTATGCCGGCGACGCCTACTTCGAAGACTGGCCGGCGACGCTGGACGCGATCGCCGCGCTCGCGCCGGAGAAGCTGGTGCCCGGCCGCGGCGCCGCGCTCACCACGCCCGGGCAGGTGCAGGCCGGACTCGCCGGTACCCGAGCCTTCGTCAGCGAGCTGTACGCCACGGTGAAGGCGGGTGCGGGCGCCGGCAAGGACCTGCGCGCCGTCTATCGCGAGACCTACGACCGCCTCAAGCCGCAATACGGCCAATGGGTGATCTTCGACCACTGCATGCCCTTCGATGTCACGCGCGCCTACGACCTCGCCACCGGGTACCGCGACCCGCGCATCTGGACCGCCGAGCGCGACAAGGAGATGTGGCAGGCGCTGGAAGGGTAGGGCGGGCCGCGCCCGCCGACCGGCGCGCAATCGGAGAGTCCCATGCTGATCCGCAAAATTCATCACGTCGCCTACGACCTCGCCACCGGGTACCGGGACCCGCGCATCTGGACTGCCGAGCGCGACAAGGAAATGTGGGCGGCCCTGGAACGGTAGGGCGGGCCGCGCCCGCCGACCGGCACGCAATAGGAGAGTCCCATGCTGATCCGCAAAATTCATCACGTCGCCTACCGCTGCATCGACGCCAGGCAGACCGTCGAGTGGTACGGCCGGCACTTGGGGATGAAGTTCGTCCTCGCCATCGCCGAGGACGAAGTACCGTCCACCAAGGAGCCCGACCCCTACATGCACGTCTTCCTCGACGCCGGGCAGGGCAGCATCCTCGCCTTCTTCGAGCTGCCGACCAAGCCGCCCATGGACCGGGACCGCAACACGCCGGCCTGGGTGCAGCACCTCGCCCTGGAAGTCGATTCGGTCGAAACCCTGCTGGAGACCAAGGTCCGGCTGCAGTCCGAGGGTATCGATGTGATCGGCCCTACCGACCACACTCTCTTTCAGTCGATCTACTTCTTCGACCCCAACGGCCACCGCCTGGAACTGGCCGCCAATACCGCCACGCCCGAGATGATGAAGAAGCTCGACGACGTGAAGGTCGACATGCTCGAAGAGTGGTCCAGGACCAGGCGCGCTCCCCGGCATGCCGCCTGGATGCACGACGGCAGCATGGCCGGCGCGGCCAAGCCGTGAGCGCCTCCCTCACCCCCGGCCCCTCTCCCGCTTGCGGGCGAGGGGAGACGCGTGAATCGCCGACGCGACTTTCACATTGACCCGGAGCGCCGCCCATGAGCCTGCTCAACGAAACCCACGACCCGGCGCTGAAGACCTGGCTGGCCTCGGCGAACGAGCCGGCCGGCGACTTCCCGATCCAGAACCTGCCCTTCGGCGTGTTCCGCCGCGCGGGTTCGAAGGAAGCCTTCCGCGGCGGCGTGGCGATCGGCGATGCCATCGTCAACCTGCCGGCCGCCCATGCGGCGGGCATCTTCTCCGGCGAGGCGGCGGGCGCCGCTGCGGCGGCGGGCGCGCCGGAGCTGAATGCCTTCATGGCGCTCGGCCCGGCCGCATGGTCGGCGCTGCGCCTGGCGCTGTCGCGCGCCCTGCGCCGGGGCTCCGCGCTGACCGACCGGCTGCGCCCCTGCCTGGTGCCCCAGGCGGAGGCGGAGTACGCGCTGCCGGCGCGGATCGGCGATTACACCGACTTCTACACCTCGATCCACCACGCCACCAGCGTCGGCCGGCTGTTCCGCCCCGACAACCCGCTGCTGCCCAACTACAAGTGGCTGCCCATCGGCTATCACGGCCGCGCCTCCTCCATCGCGGTGTCCGGCCAGCAGTTCCCGCGTCCGCTCGGCCAGACGATGCCCCCGGGCGCCCAGGCCCCGGTGTTCGGGCCGAGCAGGCGCCTCGATTACGAAATAGAGCTGGGCGTGTTCATCGGCGCCGGCAACGAGATCGGCCGGCGCATCCCGATGGCCGAGGCGGAGGCGCACGTGTTCGGCCTCTGCCTGCTCAACGACTGGTCGGCGCGCGACCTGCAGGCCTGGGAGTACCAGCCCCTGGGTCCGTTCCTGGCGAAGAACTTCGCCACCACGATCTCGCCCTGGATCGTGACCCTGGAAGCCCTCGCGCCCTACCGCGCGGCATGGACGCGGCCGGCGGACGACCCGCAACCGCTGCCCTATCTGGAGTCGACGGACAACCGTGCCGCCGGCGCCTTCGACATCCGGCTCGAAGTGCGCATCGAGACGGCGCAGATGCGTGCCGCCGTCCTGCCGCCGGCCCCCCTGTCGCAGACCAGCTTCAGGCATGCCTACTGGACCATCGCCCAGATGGTGACCCACCACACCGTGAGCGGCTGCAACCTGCAGCCCGGCGACCTGCTGGGCAGCGGCACCCAGTCCGGGCCGACGCCGCAGGAGGCGGGTTCGCTGCTCGAACTCACCGCCGGCGGCAAGCAGCCGCTGCAACTGCCGGGCGGCGAATCGCGCACCTTCCTCGAGGACGGCGACGCGGTCGTCATGCGCGGCTGGTGCGAGAAGCCGGGTGCGGCGCGCATCGGCTTCGGCGAGGCGGTGGGCCGCGTGCTCCCGCCGCTGCCGTGAGCGGGAAGAAGATCGCCGTGCGCACAGCCCGGCGCCCGATAGACGAGGAATCGACATGAGCGACACCCCGCTGTGGACCCCGACCCCGGCCCAGGTGGAACAGGCCAATCTCACCCGTTTCATGCGCTTTGCCGGCGAGCGCCACGAGCGCAAGTTCGACGACTACGCCGCCCTCTACGACTGGTCGGTGCGCGAGAGCGAACGCTTCTGGACCGCGGTCTGGGACTTCTGCGAAGTGCGGGCCGCGGCGCGGGGCGAGGTCGTGCTCGCCGACGGCGACAAGATGCCGGGGGCCAGATGGTTTCCGCAGGCGCGGCTGAATTACGCCGAGAACCTGCTGCGCCACTGCACCGCCGGCGACGCGACCGACGCACTCGTGTTCTGGGGCGAGGACAAGCTCAGGCGCCGCGTCAGCCGCGGCGAACTGCTGGCCCAGGTGTCGCGCCTCGCCCAGGCGCTGCGCGCGTCGGGAGTGGGGCAGGGCGACCGGGTGGCCGGCTACCTGCCGAACCTGCCCGAGGCCATCGTGGCCATGCTCGCCACCGCCAGCCTCGGCGCCATCTGGTCTTCCGCCTCGCCGGACTTCGGCGTGCAGGGCGTGGTGGACCGCTTCGGCCAGATTGCGCCCAAGGTGCTGGTGTGCGCCGACGGCTATTTCTACGCCGGCAAGCAGATCGACTCCCTCGATCGCGTGGCGGAAGTCGTCGCCGCGATGCCGAGCGTGGATCGAGTGGTGGTGATCGATTGCACCGGCAGTGATTGCGACCTCTCCGGAATCCGCGGCGCGCAGCGCTGGACCGACTTCCTCGCGCCCTTCGCGGCGGGCAAGCTCGAGTTCGCCCAGGTGCCCTTCGACCACCCGCTGTTCATCCTCTATTCCTCGGGCACCACCGGCGTGCCCAAGTGCATCGTCCATGGCCACGGCGGAGTGCTGCTGCAGCACTTGAAGGAGCACGTCCTGCACACCGACGTGAAGCCCGGCGACCGCCTGTTCTACTTCACCACCTGCGGCTGGATGATGTGGAACTGGCTCGCCTCGGGGCTGGCGTCCGGGGCCGTGCTGCTGCTCTACGACGGCTCGCCCTTCGTCGGCAAGGGGCGCATCCTGTTCGATTTCGCCGAGGCCGAGTCCATGACCCACTTTGGCACTTCGGCCAAGTTCATCGACGCGCTGGCGAAGATCGACCTCAGACCGCGCGAGCATTACCGGCTCGACGCGCTGCGAGCCCTGCTGTCCACCGGCAGCCCGCTGGCGCCCGAGAGCTTCGATTTCGTCTACCGCGAGATCAAACGGGACCTCTGCCTGTCCTCGATCTCCGGCGGCACCGACATCGTCTCCTGCTTCGCCCTGGGCAACCCGATCCTGCCGGTATGGCGCGGCGAACTGCAATGCCGCGGACTGGGACTGGCGGTGGACGTGTTCGACGACGCGGGCCGGCCGCTGCGCGGGCAGAAGGGCGAACTGGTGTGCACCAAGCCCTTCCCGTCGATGCCGATCGGCTTCTGGAACGATGCCGACGGCGCCAAGTACCGCGCCGCCTACTTCGAGCGCTTTCCTAACGTCTGGTGCCACGGCGACTTCTGCGAACTCACGGAGCACGACGGCATGATCATCCACGGGCGCTCGGACGCGGTGCTCAATCCCGGCGGCGTGCGCATCGGCACCGCCGAGATCTACCGCCAGGTGGAGCGGCTGCCCGAGGTGATGGAGTCGCTGGTCATCGGCCAGGACTGGCAGAATGACGTGCGGGTGGTGCTGTTCGTCAAGCTGCGCGAAGGCCTGACGCTCGACGACGAACTGGCGAACCGCATCAAGCGCCAGATCCGCGACAACACCACGCCACGCCACGTGCCGGCGAAGATCGTGCAGGTGGCCGACGTGCCGCGCACCAAGAGCGGCAAGATCGTCGAACTGGCGGTGCGCAACCTCGTGCACGGCCGGCCGGTGAAGAACGTCGAAGCCCTGGCCAATCCGGAGGCGCTCGGCGAGTACAGGGATCGCAGCGAACTTCAGTCCTGAGAGCGTGGGCCGCGGGGCACTCGACTCGCGTCGAGCATCGGAACAGCGCCAAACGTGTTCAACCCCGGAAGCGCGCCTTGCGATTAGCATTGCATCCCGGTAGGCTTTCGGCCTTTGCGCCTACCAGATGTATCCGTCGCCCCGTGTTACTTCGAAGGAGTGAGACAAATTACCGGGGACGGTATTGATATATCGACCTCGATATGAAATACTTTTCCAATAAGTTATTTTCGATCGCATTCCACCCCGACTTTGAGTCCGATCTTGATGATCTGTGGGAGACAGATGAAGACGCTGCCGCACTGGTCGTCGCATTCTTTGAAGAAGCGAAAACCAACCAGTCGCTGCTGGATAACCTGACAAGGAATAAATTTGTCTCTTATGGGGACTGGCCGTATTCGGTTGAGGTATGGGCTTCGGCACAGAGTAGGCAGCTTAATTTATGGCGTCTAAAGCTTCTCGGCCTTGAAGGTGATGCTAAGAAACTTCGAATCATTTACGCATTCCATCCGCGCGAGTATCGGTACTACGTTCTTGGCATAGTTCCGAGGGAATTCAATTATGACCCACAACACCCAATCTCGCAGAGAGTCGTCGCAGCATATCGCGACCTCGACCTCCCCGAGTCTTGAGCGCTCGTTCTCTGTTGTGCCTTGTACAAGAACGGATGGCGCGATCATTTACTCGATCGAGGAACGCGTTGTTTATGCGCCTCTGCCTCATAGCTATAAAGAAGTTGACGACGTTGTCATGCGATATGAGGCAGACGCGAGGAAAGCGGCGGCGTTGTCTCGGGCACGACAAAGGCTGTTTGAAGCACAGCGACAGAATGGTCCCTTAAGGATGACGCTCGCGGACTTGCGGCTGCGTAAGGGGTTGTCCCAAAGGCAACTCGCCGAGAAGCTTGGAACTTCGCAATCGCGACTGTCTAGAATCGAGTCGGGTTTAGATGACATTCTTCTATCTACCTTCGAGAAACTTGCCTCGGCATTGGAAGTTTCACGCGATGATCTTGCGGAAGCAATCGGTCAATCATCGCAGCGATGAATACGACGGCGACGCCTCGACACATTGAGGTCATCTATTGCGATGACATTCGGCTTGAGCTTGGCAACAAAGCTTCGTTGATGGGAATCTATACTGGTGATTTGCTTGTATCTGCGTTCCCGGTGGTGCTGCCGAAGCTCTGCCTATATGTCACGGCGGTCACGCCGATCAAAGAGCCTTTTGAGCGTCTTGAGATTACGGTGGAGCTAGATGGCAAGCCCCTCATTGAGACAGGTGATGTCATCGCGACGACGCCGCCCGTTGTAGAGCGGCGGCCGCTTGATTCCGACGGTGACCAAGCGACAGTGCGCTCTACGGTTCTCTACATGATGTTTACATTGTCCCCATTTCGGGTCGAATCGGAAACGAAATTGCGCCTCCTTGCTAGGACGGAATCTGGCGATTATCGAGGTCGCGCACTTCGAGTGCGTTTGGCGCCATCTGATCCGGCTACGGGATGACGCCTCGGTCGCTCTTGCGTCTATCTGATGCATTACTGGAGCATCCAGTTCTCCGTTTTGTCCTGCTGGGCGCGCCACTTCAAGTTCGCATTTCCCGACACGGGTATGGGTCCCGTCTGACTATCGGATCATCAAGATGGATGTCATGACCGTTCCCGCACACCATCGTCGGCCTAAAATCGATCGCCCTACGGACTGACCCAGCCTGCGGCCCGGCTACCCATATTCCTCATGACGGTGCGAGCCCGTCGCAGCGTCCCAGGCCCGACACGCCTCGCTTGGACTGCATCGAAATCGGTGCCGGCAACCGGATCGATCGTCACCCGCACCAGGCGGTTGTCCTCCGGATGGGGCTCGCAGCCGAACCGGGCGCGGCGGGCCAGGTGGAGCATCGGTTCGTTGTCGTGCAGGACTTCGCCGAACAGACGGCGGATGCCTGCACTGCGGGCGGCGTGCAGCAGGCTTTCGAGGAGGCGCGCGCCGATGCCCTGTCCCTGCCACTCGTCCGCCACGGCGAGGGCGAATTCGGCGCCGGGGGCGTCGTCTGTGCAGGCGTAGCGCGCTTCGCCGATCAGGATCACCTCGCCGCCGGCGATGACTTCCGCCACCAGCGCCAGATGGTGGCGGTAATCCACCTGGGTCAGACGTTCCAGCGTCAACGGCGAGAGTTCGTTGAGCGCGCCGAGGAAGCGGCGGCGCCGCGACTCGCGGGACAGGCGGCGCACGAAGGCCTGGGACGGTTCCGCGTCCTGGGGCAGGATCGGGCGCACGGTGACGCGATGGCCGTCGCTCATCTGCCACACGTCGATCAACTGCGTCGGGTAGTGGTGGATGGAGTAGGTCATCATGCCCGCGCTCCATGCCAGCCCGAATACAGCCGGGCGCGCAGACTTTCCCATCCACGGCGCAGCGCCGACGCCGCTTCGCCGATCAGGTAGCGCAGCGTCGCCGCCCGCAGTTGCCGCGCTTCCCGCTCGACCTGTTCGAGGGAGATTCGGTCCGCATGCGCCGGGTTTTGCCAGTGCGGGGCGCGGGGCAGGGCGGCGGCCAGGCGGTCGATGGCCCCGGACAAGCCCGTACCTGCATCGTCCCGATCCCACGCATCGACGCCGCTGCCGTCCAGAATGACGACGGCGGCGGTGGTCCCGATCGCCTGCAGGACGGCGTCGCCGGGATGGTCGAGGGTGAAGCTCTGCCCGGTGCTGAGAAACACATCCCGGGCGTCGCCATGCTGGGTAAGCCACACCTGGCCGCTGGCGCAGAGCACAGTGCGTCCCCGGGCGTGGGGGATGCGCAGCGTGGCGTTGCGTCCGATCAGCGTTGTGGTGCGATGCAGATCCGTGTCCATGGTGCCTCCTTGACCCATGCGGAGCCGGCATGTATAAGCGTCCCGAGCCGGCTCTCTTTCTTCTCCCTGTGCTGCGCATTCTTGGCGAGGCAAGCGATTTCGACAAACGGAATGTGAGAACGCAATGCATGCGTAAACGGAATGAGTAACCGGCGCTTCGACGTGCCCCCCCTGGATCTGCTGCCGGCCTTCGAGGCGGCGGCGCGCACGCTCTCCTTCACCAAGGCGGCGCAGGAACTGTTTCTCACCCAGTCCGCCGTCAGCCGCCAGATCAAGGCGCTGGAGGAAGACCTGGGCTGCGCCCTGTTCGAGCGCAGGACGCGCGCGCTGCTGCTGACCGATGCCGGGCAGGATCTCTATCGCGTGACGGCGGATGTGCTCGAACGCCTGCACCAGGCGGTGGGCAGGCTGCGGGGCGATCGCTCGGCGCACATCGTCACGCTGACGACGACCCCCGGCTTCGCTTCCTTGTGGCTGATTCCCAGGCTGCAGCGGCTGATCGCGCTCCATCCCGAGATCGACGTGCGCATCGCGGCGACGAACGACGTCGTGAATCTGGAGCGCGGCCTGATCGACGTCGCCATCCGCTACGCTGCGCCCGCGGCGGCGCCGCCGGGGTCGGTCAGCCTGTTCGGCGAGGAAGTGTTTCCGGTGTGCGCTCCGGCGCTGATCCGGGATCCGTCACGCCCGTTGCAGTCGCCGCGTGATCTGCAGCGGCATGTCCTGCTGCATCTGGATTACCCGGCGGGGCGCGGCTCCTGGCTCGACTGGGGAACCTGGCTCACGGCGCTCGGCGTGGCGGACCTGAAGCCGGCCGCCGCCCTGCATTTCACCCAGTACGATCAGATGATCCAGGCGGCGATTGCCGGCCAGGGGGTGGCCCTCGGCCGCAGCCCGCTGGTGGGGCATCTCGTTCGCGCGGGGACGCTGGCGGCACCCTTCGACATGAGCGAAGCGGTGCCGCGCGCGTATTTCCTGGTCGAGTCGGCGCTCGCCGCCGGCAAGCCCCAGGTGAAGGCCTTCGCGGCGTGGCTGCGGGATGAGGCGGCGCGCGACGGTTTGTCCGGCGCGGCAGGTTAGCGCCGTAGGGCGCGCCGTGCGCACCCTACGCGTTGGTGGCTGTCGCGGCTGCTGCTGGGGCGCAGCGATGCGTAGGGCGGGCCGCGCCCGCCAGGTTCGAACGGCGGCCACGGGCCGCCCTACGGCTGGCGCGCTGCGGGTGCCATGCGTAGCGTTGGTGGCTGTCGCGGCTGCTGCTGGGGCGCAGCGATGCGTAGGGCGGGCCGCGCCCGCCAGGTTCGAACGGCGGCCACGGGCCGCCCTACAGGTGCCGCGCGTAGGGCGGGCCGTGCCCGCCGCTCGTGGCATGGCGCGCACGGCGCGCCCTGCGGGAAAGCGGCGGGCCTGGCCTCAGATGTGGTCCCCGCGGATGTAGTGCTCGAGCTGATCGATGATGAATTTCTGCTCGGAGATGATGTCCTTGACCAGGTCGCCGATGGAGACGATGCCCGCCACCCTGCCGTCGTCGTCGATCACCGGCAGGTGGCGCAGGCGGTTGTCCGTCATCAGCGCCATGCATTCCTCGTTGGTCTGATCGGGACGCACGTACATGACGGGCGTCGTCATGATGTCGCGCGCCACGGTTTCCTTCGACGAGCGTCCCAGCAGCACGATCTTGCGCGCATAGTCGCGCTCGCTGATGATGCCGACGATCTTCTCGTTTTCGGTTACCAGCAACGCGCCGATGTTCTTTGCCGCCATCAACTGCACGGCGTCATACACCGAGGCATCGGGGGCGATGGCATAGAGGGTCTGGTCGGGTTTCGACTTCAGAATCTGGGCTGCGGTCTTCATGATCAATTCTCGCTGCAGAGGGTTCGAAGGAGGGTTGCGTGCCCGGTCATGCCGACCCGCAGCGCCCGACATCGTAATGCACGCGCCGCCCCGCAGCACGAAAAAGCGACATCGACGCGCGCAGGGGTATTCTCATCGTAGTATTCGCGCCGGGGAAAGTCAGTTCCGCGGCAACAAGGCCGCATCCGCGGCGCCGGGTGCGGCATAGTACGCGGCAACATGCTCCTGCGCATCGCCTCCATCCTCTTCCCCATCTTCGCCATCGTCGCGGCGGGCTATCTCTACGGACTGCGCCATCGCCCCGAGATGGCGGTGGCCAACCGCCTCAACATGGATGTCTTCGTGCCGGCGTTGATCTTCGCCACCATGGCCGGCAAGTCCTTCGATCTGGCCGCCTTCGCCGGCCTCGCCTTCGCCGGGCTGCTGGTCCTGCTGGGCACCGGCCTGCTCGCCTGGCCGGTCGCGCGCTGGCTGAAGGTGGAGATCAAGACCTTCGTCCCGCCCATGATGTTCAACAACGCCGGCAACATCGGCCTGCCGCTGGCGCTGCTGGCCTGGGGCGAGGACGCGCTGCCGGCGGCGGTGGTGCTGTTCGCCGTGGGGACCGGCCTCCATTTCTCCCTCGGCGCGCGCATGCTCGATCCCCGGGCGCGGCTGCTGCAACTGTGGCGGATTCCGGTGGTCGCGGCGGCGCTGGCGGGCGTCGCCGTGGCCCTCATCAAGATTCCCGTATGGGCGCCGGCGCTGATGGCGATCCGCATGGTGGGCGACATCTCCATCCCGCTGCTGCTGTTCGCGCTGGGCGTGCGCCTGACCGAGGTTTCGTTCCGCGACTGGAAAGTGGCCATGGCCGGGGCCGTGCTGCGTCCCGTGGCCGGCATGGCCCTGGCATGGCTGCTGGCGAGGGCGCTGGCGCTGCCGCCGCAGCAGGCCGCCATGCTGCTGGTGTTCGGCGCGTTGCCGCCGGCGGTGCTGAATTTCCTCTTCGCCGAGCGCTACAAGCAGGAACCGGAACGGGTCGCCTCCATCGTGCTCATCGGCAACCTCGCAGCCTTGGTCTTTCTGCCTCTGGCGCTGGTGCTGGTGCTGGAGTGAGGCCGGCGCCGGGCCGGCCTGTCATTCCATGCGAATCGAGTGCACCGCGAGGGCGAAAGGCCCGGCCTGCCGCTCGGCGATCATGAGGCCGATCTGGCGCAAGCGGGCGGGGTCCAGCGGCGGCGCGCCGGGCACGCTGCGGCCGCGGAAGCTGGGCCGGAAGGCGGACAGCGGCAGCCGCATCAGCGTCCAGACGCCGGCCGGCGGCTCGAAGACGGCCTGGTAGTTCACGCCGTCGAAGGCGTCGTCGGTGCGCAGGTTGAGCTTGTAACGCTTGCCGTCGCCGCGCACCTCGATGACGCAGGCGGCGGCCCCCGCCGCGGCGAGATCCAGCGGGCGCGAGCGGACGGAGGCGAAGCCGCCGTTGTTTTCCAGCGAGACTTCGCCCTCGAACACGGCGTGGCCGTCCGGGTCGTGGCGCATCTGGCTGCGGGAGACGCCGCCCATGACGCGGTCGTCCACGGCGGACCAGTCGGCGACGGACGCGGCGGATTCGAAGCGGAACAGTTCGCGGGACATGGCGCCATTGTCCGCGGCCATCGCCGCGGCGGCAAACACCGCCAATACAGCCGCCGCGAGCGGCCGGCTCGTGAAATGCCTCAAGGCGCGCTGCGCACCGGGATCAGCGGGCCGGGCGCGGTCCACACGCCGCGCTCCAGCGCCCGTGCGCCCTCGAACACCAGCCAGCTCTGGCTGCCGTAGTGCGGCAGCGGGCGCTGCAGGGCGCGCAGCGATTCGGCGTCCCGGGCCGAGACCACCGCCAGCGGCGCGCGGGCCTCGCCCATGACGGTCCATACCTGGGCGCTGCCGCGCCCGGCCAGGCCGGCGGGGCGGGGCGGCAGGCCGGCGCGGGCCAGCGCCGCATCCACGTCCGCGTGCAGGCCGGCCAGCAGCACCGGCTCGCCGCCCTGGTTCATCTCGTCCGGGGCAATGACTTGCGGCGGGATCTCGAACAGGCGCTGTGCCAATGACGCGGCTGCCTCGCGCACGTCCGGGGCGGCGGAGGCCTGCACCAGCCGCGGTGCCCGGGCGATGATCCACTGGCGCAGGATGGGCGGCAGCTGCTCGCGGTCGAGCACGCGCCAGACGTGCAGTTCCGGGTCCAGGCGCACGCCTTCGGGCAGCGCGTCCAACTCCAGCGTCACCGCCTGGCGCTGCTGCTGCACGTCGATCCAGTGCGTCTGCGCGCGGTCCGCGAATTCGACCCGCAGCGGCAGGCGCAGCGCGTAGGCGGGCGCGCTCTGCTCCACGGCCAGCGTCAGGCGGGTTCTGCCGGCCTCCCGGCTGGCGTCGGCGCCGGCGATCTTCACCGCCGGGCCGCCGGCACGGACCAGCCACTGCTCGAAGAAGGCCTCGAGCGGCCTGCCGGAGGCGCGCTCGAAAGCCGCCCGCAGGTCGCTCCAGGAGGCGGTGCGGAAGCGCTGCTCCTGCCAGAAGGCGCGGATGCCGCGCCGGAAGGCCTCCTCGCCGATGGCATCGCGCAGCATGACGAACAGCATCGCCGCCTTGCCGTAGCCGACCGCCGCCGCGGCGCCATGGGTGCGGGAGCGGAAGTCCGCCAGAGACTGCTGGCTGCCCGCCGGCACGGCGGCGAAGTCGCGCAGCCATCCCAGCCGCATCTCGCGCGCCGCCGCGGCCGACTCGCCCTCCTTGTAGGCATAGTCGGCCATGAAGGTGGTGAGCCCCTCCGACCAGTTGCCCTTGGCATAATCGACGTACACGCCGTTGCCCCACCAGTTGTGGAGCACCTCGTGGCCGAGGGAGGTGGCGCGGATGAAGGGCAGCTTCAGCACGTCGCCACCGATGTAGGTCAGCGTGGGCATGCCGAAACCGGTCGGCAGCGGGCTCGCCACCACCGAGAACTCGCTGAAGGGATAGGCGCCGATCTCCTCGCCGTAGCGTTCCAGGTAGCGCCGCGTGTCGTCCAGGTAGCCGTCCGCCAGACCGGGAATGGCATCCAGGTCGCGGAAGAAATAGGTGCGCAGGCGCAGCGGCCCGCCGGTCGGCCGCGGCATGATTTTCTCGCGCACGACCCAGGGGCCCGCCATGAGGTCGATGCCGTCGGCGGGCTGGGCGAATTCGAAGCGCGCCCGGTAGCGGCCCGCGCCGTCCGCGGGAATCTCCTCGGACTGCAAGCGGCCGGGCACCAGCGCCCGCTGGTCGCCCGGCACCGACAGCATCACCCGGTAGGCGAACAGCGCCGCCGGCCGCGGGTACCAGGCGCTGCCCGACGGGAGGAAGCTGCCCTCCGGCGCGGCCATGGGCGGCAGACCCTGCAGCACGTCGCGATGGTCGAGCTTGCGGTCCAGCGCGGGCAGCGTACCCCGGTATTCCAGCCGCAGCCGGTCCGCGCCCGCCGGCAGCGCCACCCGCCAGCCGCGGACCGTGCCGTCACGCCCGGTCGCGACGACCCGCAGCGGCTTGCCGCCGGCCGAGGCGGCGCTCACGTCCAGGGTTTCGTGCAACTCGAAGCGGAAGTCGCGCGACGCCGGGACGAGGTCGGCGCGTGCCGTGAGGCGGCGCGTGCCGGGGTCCAGATCGACCTCCAGTTCCAACTGTGGCGCGCCGGCCCGGGCCGGCGCCCCGGCCAGGACGGAGAGAGTCGCCAGCAGGGCGAAGACGGCCCGCGCCGCCGAGCTGATCCTCATGGTTTGGCGGGGAACTTGACGACGATGTCCAGCGTCTCGTCGCCCCGCTTCACCCGCAGCGGCAGCCAGGTGCCGGCGGGCTGCTGGCGCACCGAGGCGATCACCGGCGTCACTTTCGTTGCCGGAAGGCCGGCCAACTCCACCAGGCGATCGCCGTTCTTCAGCCCCGTTTTTTCGGCCAGGCTGCCGGCCGTGACTTCCGCGATGCGCACGCCGCCGCCCTCTTCTTCCAGGCGCACGCCCAGCCGCGGCGGCTCCGGCTTTGCCATGGCCTGCGCCGGCAGCGCGAATACGGCGTCCGCCAGGCCGGGGCGGATTTCCTTGCAGTCGAAGTCGGCGGGCAGGGGCAGCAGGGTGCCGATGCTCTTCACGCCGAGGTCGCGCAACTGGTGCGGCACGCCATAGCCGAAGCGGATGTGGCCGCTGCCCATGATGCCTACGACAAGAGGCTTCTCGGCTGCCGCTCCCGGCACCACGTACTGCGCCAGGGCCTCCGCCATGGCGCGGTCCCAGGTGGTCTGCGACTCCACGAAGTAGCGGAAGGCGGCGTCGGTTTTCGCCGCCTTGGCGCCGTCCTTGCCGCGCCGGGCGGCGTGTTCGCGATAGACCTCGAACAGGAATTCGCGGTAGTCCGCCGCGGGCGCGGCAGCGCGGCCCACGCCTTCGCGCTGCGCCGGCGGGACCGCGTCCCAGCCCTTCTCGGTGATGGCCTGGGTGAGCTTCTCGTCGATGTTCAAGGCCACCATGCGAACGCGGTTGATGCGCGCGAACTGGAACAGGGGCAGGTACAACTCGGCGGGCATGCTCCACACCTTGCCCCACTCGGACTGCTCCAGGAACTGCCGCAGCGTGAGTTCGCCCGCCACCCAGCGGTCCAGCGCCGGCTGCACGCGGCGCGGGAACATTTCGAAGCCGATCACCATGTTCGGCCGCTGGGCCTGCAGCGCGGCGAGCGTCTGCACCTGCCAGCGGTGGTGGTCGTCCTCGTCGTGGTGTTCGCCCAGCAATACGACGTCGCGCTTCGCCATCTCCGCCAGCAGGGCCGGGGCGCCGGTGGCGCGCGGCCGTTCGCCGTCGAGGCCGATCCAGGCGGCGGGAGCGAGGCAGGCCGGGCCTGCGGACGCGGTATGGCCTTCGTGGGCGGCGGCGGTGCCGCCGAAAGCGGACACGCCGAGGGCGAGGGCTGCGGCGAACAGCCGGGGGAGATTCGAGTTCATGGTTTTCGAGGTGAGCGGGTGATTCCGTCAGATTGCATCGCCCGCCGCGAGTTCCGGAGGAGCGAAGGCGCCCCTGCGCCGGTGCTCAATGCATTTTGCCGTTGACCCGCGGCCGGACGAGGAAAGGAATATAGCGCGCGGCCAGGATGGAAAAGCCCACGAACCAGCAAGCTGCCGCGAGAGCTATCCACTGCGCGTAGGCGGCGGGATGGATCTGGGGAGCGGCGATGCGCAGCACGAAACCGAGCATCATGACCCACAGGACGGTCTTGTTGACCCGATCGAAGACGACCTTCCTTCCCGTGTGACCCTTGGTGATGCGGATCAGCATCGCCGGAATGATCAGCCCCATCGCGCCGAAGGTGAACACATGGACCGGGACGGTGCCGACCCATTCGGCGCCGAGAAGGGCATCGCCGAAGGAAAGCAGCAACTGCATGACAATGGCCAGATAGCCGAGATACATGATGCCGATGTCGAGCCGCCGCAGCGCCAGTTGCGGCTTCCAGAAGGCGAAGCGGAAGGCCAGCAGCAGGGCGAGCGCGAGGGCGATCCACCCGGACAGGGCTCGCGGCAGCAGGCTCTCGCACACGAGGACCAGGCCGAGCCCCTTGATCGCCAGATCCAGCGCGGCATGGCGCAGGATCGTCACCTGGAAGGCGCCCTTCATGAACTGGGTCAGGGTCCGCTCCAGCATGACCAGAAAGGCCATGCGGAACAGGCCGATCGCCATGCTCCAGCCGATCTGCATGTGGTCGGGGCTCAGCATCAGGGCTTTCGCCGCCAGGAAGGCGGGCAGGACGAGCAGGAAGAAGAAATTGTCGCGGTAGCTGTCGCCCTTGCGGTGCCGGATCAGGGTCCACAGCAGCATGGCGACGATGGACATCAGGAAAAGATTGTTGGACAGGCGGAACAGGGCAGGCGGCCAGGCGCCTTCGAACCACATGCCGGCCCGTTCGAAGAGCCAGGCGGCCGCCAGAAACATGAGGGCCTCGCCGTGATAGCCGCGAACCTGGACCCAGTTCTTGGTTGCCGTCAGCAGGAAGCCGCCGAGCACCGCCCAGCCGAAGCCGAAGAACATCTCATGGGCGTGCCACTGGACGAGGGAGAACGACAGCGGCGGCGCGGCGATGGCGCCCGTGTACAGCAGCGCCCACAGCACCGGCAGCGCCGCCCCGGAGAGGCAGGCGAGGGCGAAGAAGGGGCGAAAGCCGACCAGCCACAGCGGATGGGCCGAGAGTTGCATGTCGTTTCCGGTTGTTGCTGCGCTTGCTCATCGAGTCCCGGGAGACGGCGGCGGACATGCTGATGGGGTTTCCGGCCGATCCTCGGGCGCATCGTCGTCTCCGCGCCGCGAACTGGGCTCGGCCGCAGGCACGGGCGTCGCGGTTGCTTCCGTCTCGCCGAACCAGCCGGGGAACTCGTGGGCGTAGCACGGGGGCGACGAGTATACCGCCGCTGCGGCGGTTTTCGGCTTATCGCAATCCTGCGCCACGGGGCTTCGCATCGGTCATGGAGCGGCGCGCACTACGAACACGGCGGGATCCTCGCCGTGATCGATCAGGACGCGGCGCACCCGCTCCTGCCACATCGCGCCGAAGCGCAGCGCCTCTTCCGCGCTGGCCTGCCCCGTCAGGCAGCGCTGCAGCAGCGCGGGCATTGCCGGATCGCCCGGCACCTGGCGCACATGGGCCGCGGCGTCCACCTTCGCGCCCGTGTCCGTGCGCGTGAAACGGATTTCGAGCGGCACGTCGGCGTTGAAGGCCAGCAGATGGCGCCGGTCGAAGCGCCCGCCCAGGCCCTTGAAGCCGGTATCGCCCGCGGCGCCGGTGAGCAGGGAGATCACGTTGGCGATGACGCCGGCGACGCCGGCGCTGCGGTCTTCGCGCAATTCGACGCGGATCGCGCCGCGCTGCGGCAGCTCGGCGCCGTACAGGGCGCGCAGCGCCAGGCGCGTCAGCCCATAGGCGCTCGCCACCGTCGGGCAGGAGTGGCCGGCGAGCTTGACCGCGTCGCCGTAGCCGTACTCGATCATGCCGTCGTCGCTCGCGCCGAGGAACTGCGCCAGCGGATCGTGCATCCTCAGGCGCGGTACGGCGTCAAAGAATTCGGGATGCGGCATCCCCTTCTCCCAAGCTCCAGCCGGCATGCCGGGGGTCGAGGCCCAGGTGCTGCCTCAACCCGTGCTCCAGGCGCGCGGCCGCTTCATGCCGGCGATGCGGCACGCCTGCTTGACGTAACCGTAGGGGAACAGTTCGAACAGCTTGTTGCGTGAAGCCCCTCCCATACGGTCCGACAGATGCTTGATGACGAACCGAGCATCCGGTGCGACCTGATGCTCCTGATAGTAGTCTCGCATGAAACGGATCACCTCCCAGTGGTCCTGCGTCAACTGGATGCTCTCCTGGCGGGCGAAGGACTGCGCCTGCTCCTCGTTCCACTCCAGCGGTTCCACCAGATAGCCCTCGTCGTCGATCGTCGGTGCTTTCAGCTTTGCTTCCATCCGTCTCCTCCAGAAAAAAGTCTTGGGAATCGAACCACGGTTCCGCCATGGTATATCACGGCATGATATAAAAGCAATATGCTATTTTGGCGGGTACGCTCAGAACGAATGCGAGCCGCTCCATGACGAAAGCGCCTCTCGGCAAGAAGGAATTCGAGACCCTCTCCCGGTTCCGGTACCAGTTGCGCCGCTTCCTGCGCTTCAGCGAGCAGGCGACGCGCGCCCACGGCGTCACCCCGCTGCAGTATCTGCTGCTGCTGCACATCAAGGGCTATCCGGAAAGGGATTGGGCGACGATCGGCGAACTGGCCGAGAAACTCCAATCCCAGCATCATGGAGTGGTGGCGCTGGTGACCCGCTGCGAAGCTCTGGGCTGGGTGTACCGGCAGCAGAGCCAGTCCGACCGGCGCGGAGTGGAAGTCCATCTCACCGCCAAGGGCGAGAAGGTGGTCGAGAAGCTCGCGCGCCTGCATCGCGATGAACTGGTGAAACTGGAAGGCATATTCCGGGTGCCCCAGGTGGGACGATCTGCTGGCGGAATGATTTGCCCGACATGGGCGGGCCGGCCGTCCTCCGACGGGCCGCTGGAATGGCGGATAATTTCCCGTCGAGGCGGACGCATGCTGCGCCCCCCGCACGCTGCCACTTGTCCTGGAGGACCACGATGGCGAACGACAAAGACCGCATCACCCGCTTCGACCGACTCCTCAAACCGTACCGCATCACGCCGGGGCAAGGGCTTCCGGCTGGCCGACATCGACCCCGGCGACACCCACAAGCTGAAGTCGGAGGACAAGGACGAAGCGAAGGAATGGCTGGAGCGGGGCGTCGAGTGGCTGGCGGAGGAGCAGGACAAGCTCTACGCGCAGGACCGCTGGGCGGTGCTGCTGGTGTTCCAGGCGATGGATGCCGCCGGCAAGGACGGCACCATCAAGCATGTGATGTCCGGCGTCAATCCCCAGGGCTGCCAGGTGTTCTCCTTCAAGCAGCCGTCGGCCGAGGAGCTCGATCACGACTTCCTGTGGCGCGCCGCCAAATGCCTGCCGGAGCGGGGGCGCATCGGCATCTTCAACCGCTCGTACTACGAGGAAGTGCTGGTGGTGCGGGTGCACCAGGAATTCCTGCAGGCGCAGAAGCTGCCGTCCCGGCCTCGCCGGCCGCCGCATCTGGAAGGATCGTCTGGAGGATATCGCGGCCTACGAACGCTACCTGGCGCGCAACGGGATCGCGATCGTCAAGTTCTTCCTCCACGTCTCGCGCGAGGAGCAGAAGAAGCGCTTCATGGAACGGCTCGACGAGCCCGAGAAGAACTGGAAATTCTCCGCCGCCGACGTGGGCGAGCGCGGTCACTGGGACGCCTACATGAAGGCCTACGAGGACGCGATCCGCGCCACCGCGGCCGAGCACGCGCCATGGTACGTCGTGCCGGCCGACAACAAGTGGTTTACGCGCCTGGTGGTGGCGGCGGCGATCGCCGAGACCCTGGAGCAGCTCGACCTGGCCTATCCGGTGGTCGATGAGGCCAAGAAGCAGGAACTGGCCGCGGCGCGGGAAGCGCTGCTGAAGGAGTAGTGCGACCCGCCCGGCCGGCGCCCATCAAAGCCCGCCGCCCCAGCGGTGCTGCCAGGCGATCCCGAGCAGGTCGAAGTTGTTTCCGGTGCGGGCGGACACGCCGCTGCTGGCGTAGAGCTTGATCGAGTTGTGCAGGTCCACGGGAAACGCGAGGGTGCCTCCCAAGCGCCAGTTCTGCTGCAGGTCGTTGCTTTGCGTGCCGCCGAGCGTCGTGCGGCCGCCGGTGAAGTAGGTGGCGTCGAGCGAGCCCCAGATGCCGCCGCGAAAACTGTAGATGGCATGTCCCTGCAGGGAATAGAGCGGATCCTGCGCGCGCGTGCTGCCGCCGAAGAAGTCTTCGTTGTCGGTGTACAGGGTCGCCGCCGCCGCCACCTCCAGCGTCCACGGACCCACGGTCTTGGACACGCCCAGTTCGGGCTTGAAGGACCAGCGGTTGGTTCCGATGTTGACCAGGCGGCTCGGGTCGTACTGGCCCCAGGGCACCGAAATCTGCAGGCTGGCGCCGACGATCAGGTCCTGCTGGTAGGCCGCGAACTCCTTGAAAGTCAGCGCGGGAGCCCCGTACAGATTGACCGAAAACCGGAATCTGGGGTCGCCGAAACCGTCGACCTCCCGCTGCACCGGCTCGCCGGCGAACTGCGCCGATCCCGACAGCCAGGTGTAGGGCACGATCGCATCGAACTTGCCGGACATGCCCCACAGATCGAGCACGCGCGCATAGGCGAGGACGGCGCTGGAGGTCCGCAGGTTCGCGTCCGTGAGCGGCGAAGCGGGGTCGGATGAGAGAGCGCCCTGCGTGTAGGCGTAGCCGGCGATCAGGAAATTGACGCCGACCGGCGCGTTGGAATAGGCACGCGGCTCGATGTCCTGGGCGCGCGCGCCGCAGGCCACGGCAAGCAGCAGGCACGCCGCGAGCGCCGCGACGGCCCGCGCAGGCAACGGAATGCTTCGCGCGGCCACCGCCCTATTCTCCGGACGGGCGCGCCGCTGTGTCCCGGGACGCACGCAGACTGTCCACCAGGATGTACAGGCTGATCAGCAGCACCCAGAGAGGAAAGACCAGCAGAGCCCACTCGACGTAGCGGTTGGCGAAGAGCAGGACCAATGCCGCGGCATAGCCGAGGAAGGCGATCCAGTGGGGGACGAAGCGGGTGCGCAGCGCGAGCGTGCAGGTGACGATCGTGAATACCGCCGCCATCTTGATCGCATAGACGTTCATGGCTTCGTAGGCGACGGCTCGTGCGACGGAGAACGTGACCGACCCGACCAGCCGCTCGTCGCCGACGGCATGCGCGATGAGGATGCCGCCGACGAAGGAGGCGGCGACGAACAGCATCGCCAGAAACAGGAGCCCGCTGCCCAGGAACACGGTGGCGAGGAAGCGGTCCTCCCGCGCGCCGAGGCGATCGCGCAGGACGCCCATGAACCAGAGGAAGGCAATGCCGGCAAAGGGCATCAGGTTGAGCCCCAGCCCGACGGTACTCGATCTGGCGCGCAACCAGGCCCCGACCTCGAGGGGATCCGCCGGAACCGAATGCCGGAAGAGCAGGAAGGCCGTAATCAGGAGTACGGAAAACAGGATCCCGGCGATCGCAGCAGCGCGGGGCGCCTTCAGGTGGTGCTCGGTCGAATCGATTCGGTCCATCGGCTCAGATCGGCCCGTCATCAATCTGAATGCTGGCGGTGGTCATCGGCCGGCACCCACCATGCACCGATCAACGCAGCAGCGCAGCCAGCGCGAGCACGTAGAGCGCGCCGACCGCGAGCTGCGCCACGGTGATCGGCACGCCGTAACGCATGAACTGCCCGAAACTCACGCGCTCGCCCCTTCGGGCGCAGATGCCCACCGCCGCCACGTTGGCCGAGGCGCCGATCAGCGTGGCGTTGCCGCCCAGCGTGCCGCCGAACATCATGCCGACGAACACCGGCAGCGTGGCGGCGGGCCAGTCGGTGAAGCCCGCGGCCAGCGCCAGTTCGGGCACCGCCTCGGCGGCCACCAGGTAGCCCTTGGCCATCACCACCGAGGCCGCGACCACCGGAATGTTGGCGAGCACGCTGGACAGGACGCCGATGCCCGCCAGCAGGACCAGGGCGACCAGGGTGTATTCGGCGCCGAACCAGCCGTACAGCTTGAGCGACAGGGCCTGCAGCAGGCCGGTCTTGGTGAAGCCCTGCATCAGGCACATGATCGCCGCGATGAAGACCAGCGTCTTCCAGTCCACCGCGCGCAGCACGTCGTCCACCGGTTCGACCCGTGCGCTGTAGACCGCCAACAGGCCGAGCGTGGCGCCGATGATCGCCACCGCCGGCGGCACCAGATGGACCGGCATCGCCTCGCCGAACAGGAACAGCAGCACCATCAGCGCGAGCACCCCGAGCGCCACCACGGCATAGACCGGCTTGCGCAGCTTCGGCGGGGCGGCCGGGGCGGGCAGGCTGCGGCGCGTCTTCCACACCTCGGGCATCAGCCACGGCAGCAGCGGCACGATCACCAGCACCGAGAGCAGGCCGCCCAGGCTGACCTGCTGCAGGTACTGGCCGAAGCTCATGCCGATGGCGCTGCCGACGATGAAGGTCGCCGGATCGCCGACCAGGGTCAGCAGGCCGGCGGCGTTGCTGACGATGGCCGTGAGGATCATCGGCGGCACGAAATCCACCTCCAGCGCCTGCGCCACGCGGATGATGACCGGCGCCAGCAGGATCACGGTCGTCGCATTCGGCAGCACCGCGCACACCACCGCCACCATCGCGACCAGGATCAGCAGGAAGCGCCGCCCGCTGCCCGCCGTGGCGCGCAGCAGCGGCCCGCCGACGCGCTCGAAGATGCCGGTCGTCTCGAGCACGCGCGCCACGACCATGCCGCCGAACAGCAGCGACAGCGTGCCGCCGGCCGACTGGGCGGTGGCCAGGAAGTCCTTGTCGTCCAGGATGCCGACGGCGATCATCAGCGCAGACGCCGAGCAGCGTCGCCACCGCCATGTCGATGACATCGAAGGCGATGACCAGCGATGACCGCGGCGAAGATGCCGATGGTGAGGTAGATCTGCAGGTCGCTCATTATTCTCGATGCGCCCTCAGCGCAGCGGCGGCGCGTACATCAGCCCGCCCTCGGTCCACAGGCGGTTCAGGCCGCGCTCCATCTTCAGCGGGCTGTCGCGGCCGAGGTTGCGCTCGAACATCTCGCCGTAGTTGCCCACCGCCGCGATGGCGCGCACCGCCCAGTCGTCGCGCACGCCGAGCGCCTTGCCGTAGCCGCCCTCGGCGCCGGTGAGGCGGCGCAGGCCCGGATCGCGCGTCTGCCTGACCGTCTGCTCGACGTTGGCGCGGGTGATGCCGTGCTCCTCGGCGGCGATCTGCGCGTAGAGCACCCAGCGCACCAGCAGGAACCACTCCTCGTCGCCGCCGAGCACCGCCGGCGCCAGCGGCTCCTTGGAGATGCGCTCGGGCAGGATGACCCAGCCCTGCGGGCCGCCGGGCGCGCGCAGCCGCGCCGCGGCCAGTTGCGAGGCATCCGAGGTGTAGGCGCGGCACTTGCCGGCGAACAACGCATCGGCGGCGTCGGCGGCCGAATCGACCACCAGCAGCGTCCGCGCGCAGATTGCGCGCGACGAACCAGTCGGTCCCGGAGGTTCTGCTCGTGGGTCGTGCCCTTCTCGACGCAGATCTTCGCGCCCGCCAGGTCGGCGGGCTTCCTGGCGGCCGAGGAGGCCGGCACCATGAATCCCTGGCCGTCGTGGAAGAGCACCGCCGGGAAGCGCGCCCGGAGCAGCACCTCGCGCGGGAAGGTCCAGGTGGTGTTGCGCACCAGCAGGTCGATCGTGCGGGCCTGCAGGGCGGGAAACCGGGCCGAGGCCTTGAGCGGAACGAACCTGACCTTTTCCGGGTCGCCCAGGGCGGCGGCCGCCACGGCGCGGCAAAAATCCGCGTCGAACCCGTGCCAGCGCCCGGCGGCGTCCTTCTCCGAAAACCCGGCGATGCCCTCGCTCACCCCGCAGCGCAGGTAAGCGCGCGACTTCACGCCGTCCAGCGTCTCCCCGGCGTGCGCGGCGAAGGCCATTCCGAGCGCCAGCAGAACCGCCGCGAGCCGACCCGGCATTCGAGCGCAACCGGCGCTTCCCGCGGGCAAACGGGGGGCGGTCTGCTGCCGGCAACCACGGCGCGCGCGCCTTTAAGCGCCGAAGCCGCCGCCCAGCGCCAGATAGGCATTCACGCGCTGCACCCGCTGCTCGCTGCGCACGCGCAGCAGAGACATCTGGCTGGCATACAACGCGAGATTCTGCTGGGTCACCGCCCGCATGTCGCTGGAGCCGACCTTGTAGCGCGTCTCCTCCAGCGTCAGCGCACGCTGGTTTTCCGCCGTCGCCCGCTCCAGGATCGCCTGGCGTTCGCGTGCGTTGAACTCCGAGGAGAGCGCGTTCTCGACCTCGTTGAAGGCGCGCAGTCCGACCTGGGCATAGGCCGCCACCGCTTCCTTCTGCTGCGCGGTGCGCAGTTCGACCTGGGCCTGCAATGCGCCGCCCTGGAAGATCGGCATCAGCAGCCCGGCGCCAAAGCCCCAGGCCGGATTGTCGCGATTCTGCAGTACCACCATGTCACTGGAGATGCTGTTCACGCCGGCGGTGAGACTGATCCGCGGCAGGCGCGCCGCCTTGGCCTCGCCGACCAGGTCGAAGGCGGCGGCGACCCGGCGCTCCGCCGCCACCACGTCGGGGCGGCGCTCCAGCAGTTCCGAGGGAAGCCCGGCGGGCACCGGCCCCGGCATCGCCGGAAACTCTGCGGCCACCTCGATCTCGGCCGCCGGATAGCGGCCCAGCAGCACTTCCAGCGCCCGCAGCGCCTGGGCATAGGCCAGGTCGATCTGCGCCTTCGAGTCGCGCAGCGTCTCCAGGCTGGCCCGCGCCTGCACGGCTTCGCTCTCGTCGGCGATGCCGACCTGCAGACGCTGCTCTGCCATCTTCACCAGCCGCTCCGCCGCCGCCACGCTCTCCGCGGCGAGCTTGCCCTGCTGGCGCGCCTCGATGGCGAGCAGCCAGGACTTGGTCACCAGCGCGGCGAGCGACTGGCGGGCGTACTCCGTGTCCGCCTGGGCGGAGGCGTACTGGTCCTCGGCCGCGCGCACGCCGTAGCGCACCCGGCCCCAGACGTCGAGTTCCCAGGAGGCATTGACGAACCATCCGGTGAGCGGGTCGGAACCGCCACCGCCATCCCTGGGAGCTTCGGGCAGCGAGGTTCACCGCCGGGTAGATCTGACCGCCGGCCACGCGCACCGTGGCCGCCGCCTGTTCGACCCGCGCCGCCGCCACCGCCAAGTCGGCGTTGTACTGCAGCGCCTCGTCGATCAGCTTCGGCAACTGCGGATCGCCGAAGCTCGCCACCCAGCCGGGCTGCACGGCGCCGGCCGCCGCGCTTGAGGCCTTCCAGGCCGGCGGCGCCTTCAGGTTGGGCAGCGCCGCGGAGCGCAGCTCGGCGGCACCCGGCGGCGTCTTCAGGGCGCAGCCGCCGAGCGCGAGCGCGGCGGCCAGCGCTGCCGTCAGCGCCGCGCCTCGATCGTGAAATGTCGGCGCGTTCATCAGTGCAGCTTCAGCACGAGGTAATCGGTGATCGTGCCGATGCGCAGGATCACCATGCGCAGGATGTGGATCGCCGCCGCGTGCTCGGTGTAGATCGCGCCGGCGCCGGCCGCGCCGGCCGGCAGGAACAGCTCGCGGTCGCGCTCGGCGACCTCGAACTTGACCGGGAAGCGGCCCGGCACCTGCGGATAGATGCCGGTCTGCGGCAGCATGCCCGACTGCGCCACCTGGCCCTGGCCCTGCGCCCAGACGATGGAGTCCACGGTCGCCTTGATGACGCGGCCGGGATAGTTCTTGAGGGTGAACTCGGCATGGTTGCCGGGTTCCACCAAGCGGCAGCTCGTTCTGCGCATACAGCGCAATGATCTGGTACTCCTCCTCGACGAAGCTCATCGCCGGGGCGACCGGAAATGCGGTGACGTAGGATCCCGGCCGCAACTGCACGTTGATCGCGTAGCCGCTGGTCGGTGCATAGACCGCCGTCTGGTCGAGGTTCCACTGCGCGTTGGCGAGGTCGGCGCGGCTCTGGTCAACCTGCGCCTTGGCGGTCGCCAGTTGCGCCCGCGCCGCCGCGACCGACGCCTGTTCGCCGTTGACCTGTCCCGACAGCTTCTGCGTTACCTGTGCCTCATTGGCCGTGGTCGTCGCCAACTGGCCTTCAAGTTCCGTGACGTTGGCCTCGGCCTGCTCCAGCGCGAAGCGATCGCCGGCGCCGGTGGCCACCAGTTCCTTGTTCTGGCGGACCCGCAGGCGCGCCAGTTCGAGTTTCGGCCGCAATGCGGCGACCTGCCCGCTGGCGGATTTCAACTGTTCCTTCAACTGCCGCGCGCCGGCGGAAGCGTCCACCAGGCCGGCGCTGGCCTGCGCGAGCTTCGCCTCGTCGGCCGCGAGCTTCGCCTTGGCGACGTTGTAGTCGTTCTGATATTGAGTCGGGTCGATGCGGAACAGCAGCTCGCCCTTCTTGACCAGCCGGTTCGGCTCGACCGGTACTTCGATCACCCGCCCCCGCACCTGCGGGATCACCTGCACCACGTACTTGATGACGCGGACGTCGGCCGTCGACGGCGCGACCACGTTGAGCGTCAGGACCAGCGCGGTCAGGGCGACGATCGGGATGATGACGACGGTGACCTGCGAGGTGGTGTTCCACGGCAGCCACTTGAACTTGATGAAGATCAGCCAGACGAAGAACGAGTAGATGCCGAGTAATAGTGCTTCCATCAGGCGCTCCCTTCCTTCACCCCGGCCGGGGCGAGACCCGCCTGCGCCGCCGCAGTACCGCCAGGCGCCGGCCGCGCCGTATCCAGGTTTCTGCGCAAATTCTTCAGTTCCGCGGAAAGCGACCCCTTGTCCCCCATCACGTCGAGTTCTTCGCGCAGGTGGTCGAGTTCGAACTGGTCAAGTTCCCCGGCCATCGCCTTCTCGCCCATGTGATGGAAGTAGTCGTCGTGCTTCTCGGTGCCGTAAGCCAACCGGTAGCCGACCGGCTTCACGTACGCCCACAACCAGGCGATCGGCCAGAGCAGGCCGCCAAACACCAGGGAGAGCAGGCACAGCGTCTTGATCGCATCCGTCTGCGGGTGGTGGCGCTTGTGCGCGATCTTCTCCGGCAACACGTGCACCAGCCAGAACAGCACGATGCCGCCGATCGGGACGAAAATGATGACGAACCAGGCGAGGCCCATCGCCGCCGTGTCCATCAACTCGGGCGGGAGGAACGATGCGTGTGCGGCCGCCGGCAGGAATGCCAAGGCCAGGAAGACGGCAGCGCTCAAGGCTGCCGGTGGCGCCGCGTGCAACGCGGTTCGCTGTCCCATTTCTCCTCCACATGAAAGCAAGCGGCGTTGGATGCTTGCGCGCCGCGATTGTATAGCAAGAGCAATTGCGCCACTCCGCTCGCATCGCGACCGTCAGGTCGCAGGCGGAAGCAGCGCCAGCGTAACGTGCATCACGCCGCCATCGCGTCGCTGCTGCATCGGAAGTCCGCTGCGGGCGAAGACGGAAAGCATCGCCCTGTTCTCCGCGAGCACCTCGGCTTCCAGGGCGGCGATGCCCTGGCCCCGGGCGATATCGCCAGGTGGGCGAGCAGACGGCCGGCGATGCCCAGGCCGTGGTAGTCCTCCTCCACCATGAATGCCACCTCGGCGCTGCGCTCGGTGCCGGGCGGACCCGAGGCCACATAGCGTCCAGAGCCGATGATGACCTCGTCGTCGCCGCTGCCGACGGTCACCACCAGGGCCGCCTCCCGCTGCGGATCGACTCGCATCGTCCGGTCGAGCGCGGGCTCGGTGAGCTCGGTGCGGTAGGAGAAGAACCGGGTATAGATCGACTCGCGGTCGAGCTGCCGGAACGCCGCGACGATCCGCTCCCGGTCATCCGGGCGGAGCGCCCGGATCGTCACGGTCAGCCCGTTGCGAAGCGTTTCGGCGCAGGAGAAACTGAGAGGGTCGGTCATTCCTTCACCTCGGGCGCGGCGTGAGAACAGGTGGCGGGGCGACGATCCCGGCCAAGGGGCGCGCCCCGACGGTGCTCAATATGCCTCGGGAATGAACTTGAACGGATAGTCCGTCTCCCGGTAGTCGCCCGGCTTCTGGCGCTTCGGCAGCTTCACCTTCTCGCGCGGCGCGCTCTCGTAGGGAATCTTGCCGAGCAGGTGGGTGATCATGTTCAGCCGCGCGCGCCTCTTGTCGTCGGAGCGCACGACGTACCAGGGAGCCCACGAGCTGTCGGTGGCCTGGAACATGGCGTCGCGGGCGCGGGAATAGTCGAACCAGCGGCTGTAGGACTTGAGATCCATGGGGGTGAGCTTCCAGATCTTGCGCCCGTCGGTGATGCGCGCCTCGAGCCGGCGCGTCTGCTCCTCGGGGCTGACTTCGAGCCAGTACTTGAGCAGGATGATGCCGGAGTCGACCATCGCCCGCTCGACCAGCGGCGTCCCCACGAGGAAGTGCTCGGCCTGGTCTTCCGTGCAGAATCCCATGACCCGCTCCACGCCGGCGCGGTTATACCAACTGCGGTCGAAGATGACGACCTCGCCCGCGGCCGGGTAGTGGGGCACGTAGCGCTGCAGGTACATCTGCGACTTCTCGCGCTCGGTCGGCGCCGGCAGCGCCACCACGCGGAACACGCGGGGGCTGACGCGCTCGGTGATGGCCTTGATGGTGCCGCCCTTGCCGGCGCCGTCGCGGCCTTCGAAGACGATGCAGACCTTCAGTCCGGCGTGCTGCACCCACTCCTGCAGCCGCACGAGTTCGACGTGCAGGCCCTTCAGGACCTTGTCGTACTCCTTGGTCAACAGTTTTTCGCTCTTGCGCGGAAGCGGATTGCTGCTCCGGCGTTTCCGTTTCCCGGTTGCGTTCCCGGCCACCCTTCTCCGACTTCGATCCCTTCCTGTCTCTTGCCATCGCGTTCCGCTCCTGTGGTTCGTTGCCGCTTCTCACCGCACTGTCACCAGCGTCCAGCCCTTTCCGGGATCGAATCGCCGCAACATTGCGGCGGGCGCCCGCGTCTCCCGTCGCGGATCCGATTGGTAGATCCTGCCGTGCTGATCTAGGATACGTGTGATTATGCCCCACTTCGCCGGGTAGGCCACTGCGGCGAGGCTGCCAGTACCGCGGGATCGGCGGTCGCCCTCCGCGGCCAGCCCCGGATCGCCGCGGACGACGCGACGCATGGCATCCAATGGCGACCGCTCGATTATCTGCGCAGGGGACACGAGGCGGACAAGTCCGTGCTGGTCGGCCGGGCAGGGAAGGCGGCCAGCGAGCGCAGGCACGGCCAGCGCGCCTTGCACTGGATCGTGTGCTGTGGATGCAGGCACCATACCGCCGGTCCGACTCGGCGCCGATGCCATGCCAGAACGGACCGTCATACGATCGCCACGGGCGTCCGACGTCTGCGCCGATCGCAGTTCGAGCCGGATGCGCTGATGTCGGGGTGTAGCCGCCCTACGGGCGAGCATGCAGAGGAACCCGCACGTCCGCCGCTGCCGCCGCGGCTGGCGGGGAGGAACTGCTCCATTGATGCAAGTCTCGCAGGCATCGTGAAAGGATCGAAAGCATGGCCAATTCAATGAGGCGCCGCTTTCGGCGCGAGCTGTGGACCGGAATCAAGGTCGTGTGGCCGATCCTTTCCTTCCTCCTCGGCCTGATGGCTGCCCTGGGCATCGCCGTCGCGCTCCTTGAAGGCTGGCCGCTCGCAGATGGTCTTTACTTCGCCTTCGTTTCCGGACTCACCATCGGTTACGGCGACCTCGTCGCGAAGGCTCCGCTGGCGCGGATGCTCGCCGTGTCGATCGGTCTCACCGGAATCCTGTTCGCAGCACTGATCGCCGCGCTCGGCGTGCAGGCGTTGCAGGCGGCGGTGCAGCGCAGCGACGATCCGTGACCACATCGGCCGATCGCGCGGACGACCGCGCCGGTGCTGCCCCGCACATGCAATGCGTAGGGCGGGCCGCGCCCGCCGTTCGGCGAGTGGCGCGCCCGACGGCCGCCGCCCATGCCGAGGCAATGACCGTCGTAGTGGCAGGGTGCGCCGCGCGCACCATTTCGGCGGCAACGGGGCGGTGCGCACGGAGTACCCGGGATCGGCTGGCGCGCTTGCCGGGCCGGTTTTCATAGTCATTGCCCGACTGCCGCTGCGGTGATACGTTGTCGCGCGCAACGACTCATTGAACAAGGGGCATCTGAAATGGACCCGAAACAACCTGATGCAGGGCGCAGGCACGAAAAGTACGAGGCTCTGATCGCACGCTGCCAGGCGCTGCCGCCGACGCGCACCGCGGTCGCGCATCCCTGCGACGAGAGTTCCCTGCGGGCGGCGATCGACGCGGCGCAGGCGGGGCTGATCGCGCCGATCCTGGTCGGTCCGCGCGCGCGCATCGAGGCCGTGGCCGGGCAGTACGGCATCGACATTTCCGGGCTGGAGATCGTCAACGCGCCGCACAGCGAGGCTTCCGCCGCCGCGGCCGTCGCGCTGGTGCGTGAGGGGCGGGCGGAAGCGCTGATGAAGGGCAGCCTGCATACCGACGAATTGATGGGCGCGGTGGTGCGGCGCGACACCGGCCTGCGCACGGCGCGGCGCATCAGCCACTGCTTCGTCATGGACGTGCCCGGCCACCGCGACGCGCTCATCATCAGCGACGCGGCGGTCAACATCGCACCCTCGCTCAGGGACAAGGTGGACATCGTACAGAACGCGATCGATCTCGCCCGCGATCTGGGCTCGCCCGAGGTGCGGGTGGCGATTCTGTCGGCGATGGAGACGGTGAATCCGGACGTGCCCTCCACGCTCGAGGCGGCCGCGCTGTGCAAGATGGCCGACCGCGGGCAGATCACGGGGGCCGTGCTCGACGGTCCGCTGGCGCTGGACAACGCCATCAGCGAGGAGGCCGCGCGGATCAAGAAGATCGTGTCGCCGGTCGCCGGCCGGGCCAACGTGCTGGTGGTGCCGGACCTGGAGGCCGGCAACATGCTGGCCAAGAGCCTGTCGTTCCTGGCGGGGGCGGATGCCGCCGGCATCGTGCTCGGTGCGCGCGTGCCGATCATCCTGACCAGCCGGGCCGACTCGCTGACCACGCGTCTGGCCTCCTGCGCCGTTGCCGCGCTGGTGGCGAACGCGCGGCGCGCGAACGCCGGCAAGGCAGTCGCGTAGCTGCCGTTCGGCGGTGGAAGCCTGCACCTGCGGCCCGCCGCCGACCACGAGAGGAGAAAACATGCTGCCCGCCCTGCGCCGCACCCTGCTTTGCCTGATGACCGCCCTGCCGCTGGCAGCCTGCGTCGTCTATGAACCGGTCGGCGTACCATCGGCCGTGCCGGCGAGTTTCGACCGCTCGTGGAACGCCGCGCTCGGTGCCGCGCAGGATGTCGGGATCGTCGTCTCGAGCGCCGACCGCAATACGGGCTGGATCTACGGAAGGCGCAACGCAGCCGACGTGACCATCGGCGTCCTCCCGCAGGCCGATGGCAGCCTGCGCGTGCAGTTCGATACCAAGGGCCTGGGCCCCCGGGATCAGGGCCTGGACGCCCTGTTCACCCAGGCCTACAACCGGCGCATGGGTCGCTGAACCGGTCTTTCTTTCCCCGTCTGGCCTTGCCGAACGGGCCGCATCGCCCTGGTCCTGTCACCGACGGTCCAGGCGGTGCGGGTGATGCCCCAGATGGTCGCCGAGGTGGACTCCATGACCAGCGAATTGGGCGCCATGAACGGCGAGGTAGGCGCGATGAATGCCAAGATGTACGCGCTTCCGGTCATGGCCGCGGGCATGGACTCGACCATGGGACGGAGGGGGCGGATGTTCCCCTGGTCGTGGTGATTCGCGAAGCGCGAGATATCGACGTTGCGGCCGGCAGGACGGCTTCGGCCGCCCTGCCGGAATACATCCCTACTTCTGCTCCACCTTGGCCCAGCCGTCGGCCGGATCGAAGCGGGTGATCTTGCCGGCCACAGTGGCGGACTTCGGTCCCAGGTCCTTCTGCCAGACTACGCCGTCGTGGTTGGCCATGAAGCTCATCACCCCCGAGGAGCCGTACTTGGCCGGCCAGGCGAGCAAGGCGAAGCCGCCGATCATTTCCTTCTTGACCAAGTAGTCGTAGGCCCCGCCCGGCGCGCCCTTGCCCTGGCCGGTGAGGATGCGGAAGAAGTAGCCGTGGTAGGGCTGCGGCTTTCCGCCAGATCCCTTGCGGTAGCCTTGCGACGAGGCTTCCGCCGCCAGCGGCCCCAGCGGGCTCGGTTCCTCGCCTGCCTTGGTCGGCCAGTACAGGCCGTCGCGCTTGCCCGGGCTGCTGCGGAATTTCTGCGCGTAGGCGAGCAGTCCGTCGCCGTTGCGGTCCTTGGCGGCGTAGTCTTGCTGGGCGTCGGCGATCGCCAGGATGGTCTGGATGGTGTACAGCTCGTTGCGGCCGATGCGCCGGTCGATGATTTCGTCCTGGGCCGCCGCGGTGTCGAAGCGCCAGGTTTCTCCCTGCTTGACGATCGGTACGGGCAGCGGCCAGTCGTTCTTGCCGATTTGCAGGATCGCCTTGCCCTCGCCCTCCAGCGCCACCTTGTGGCTCTCGCTGTAGAGCTCGTTGAATCTCTCGCCGAGCTGGCGGTCGGCCACCGCATCGCCGGAGGAGAACAGCCGTTCGCTGCCGGGACCGAAGATGCTCACCAGCGTCTTGCGATCGTGACTGGCCACCGCCGCAGCGGCCGCCTTGGCCGCCTCGTCCGGCGAGGCGAAGGTCTTCTGATCTGCTTTGGCCGAGGCGGCCTGCGCTTCGATCGGTGCGATCGCCGCGACAGCGACCAGCCCCCACAGGGTCAGCGCGGCCGTGCGTAGCGCCTTGGCAAAACGGTTCTGTTTGGTCAGCATTGTGTGTTCCTCGTCTTATTGGCTCGTGCTCAGCGACGACCGCCGCCGCCGCGACCACCACCACCACCACCGCCACGGGCGCCGCCACCACCACCGCTGCTCGCGCGGGAGCCTCCGCCACCGCCGCTGCTCGCGCGTGAGCTACCTCCGCCGCCGAAGCTGGATTGGGAAGCCTGCCGGCTGCTCTGCCCCCGGTCAGACTGGGCACGCACGTCCGAGCCCCGGCTGCCCATGCCGTCCAGGCCTGCAGGCTGGGCGCGCGCCGAGGACTGGCCGCGTGAGCCGGCCTTCTGCCCGCCGCGATCACCGGCCTGACCCCGGTCACCACCGCGATCGCCAGCTTGAGCCCGATCACCGCCACGATCACCGCCGCGGTCGCCGCCACGATCACCGCCACGATCACCGCCACGATCACCGCCACGATCGCCGCCACGATCGCCGCCACGATCACCACCCCGATCCCCACCACCCAACTCGCGTTCGAGGTCCCGCCCGCGGAACTGCTCACGCGACGCGGCACCGGCGTCGTTCCGGCCGTACTTTTGCCGGCTGCCCTGGTCCTTGTAGGACACCCCCTTGCGGTGGGTGGAGTTGTGCTGCCAGTTGTTGCCGCTGACCTTGTTGGCGTTGAAGTTGCGGTTGATGTTGGTGGCGCGGTTAACGTTCACGTTGATGTCGCCGCGGCCCCAGTTGCAGCCGCCGAAGATGGCGCCGGCAGCGGCGAAGCCCACGCCCCAGGCGAAGCCCCTGGCCAGCGCCGCGCCGGGGTAATAGCCGGGGTAATAGTAAGGATTCGGCGGGTAGTAGAAAGGGGTGTAGGCCGGATAGGGCCAGGTGCCATAGACCACCGTCGGGTTGTAGGCCGGCACGTAGATGGTCTGCGGCTGGGCCGGTTCGATGATGATGGTCTGGGTCGTCGAACCCGTGGCCGCGGGCTGGACCGTGACCGTCTGCTGCTCGTTGGATTCCAGCGATCCCGCCTTCTGCGCCATCCCCCGCAGCCGCTGGACCGAATCCAGGACGTCCTTCTGCTGGGCGAGCACGGCGTTGCCCAGATCCTGGGTCCATTCCAGCTTGTCGCTCATCATGGTGACCGTCTGCGGAAAGGCCACCAGGGACTGCACGCTCACGTCCCAGTTCTTGTCCTCCGCCGCCTTGACCGCCGCGTCGCCCTTCATGTCGGGATTGGCCTTGACCCAGCGCGCCGCCTCCACCACTTCCAGCGGGTAGGTGGCGGCCATCAGTACCTGGGACAGCAGTCCGTCGGGATAAAGCGCGATGGGAGCGAGGAGCTGATCCAACTGCTCCGTGGAAAGGGGCGCCTGGGTGGCGGCGGCGGGCGCGTCCTGAGCCTGAACCGGCAGAGGCGCCGCGATCGCCAGCGGCAGCGCGGCCAGCAGCCATCTCAGCAAGGTTGTTCTCATACTTGTCCTTTCTCTCGACTTACTGCCCCGGCGGGCGGCGAATTCTCCGGCGATGACTTGGGCATGCTGCGTAACGGACCGGAAGACGGCGGATTGTACATTCGTTCGGCGGCGGATTGGCGCGGAACCAGCAGCCGGAATGCGCCTCCAGTCACACGACGCCCCGGGGTTGGCGCGTCCTCGTCGGCGAGACTGACGGTGGTCGGAGCGCGGGGAGCGGACGGTTCGCCGTACATGACGTTCGTCTTCGTATCGTGCAGCGCTGCCTCAGTACGGCCACACCCAGTCGGTGATCTGCGCCCGGTCGGTGCCCTGCTCGTGGGCGTAGGCGAGGTTGAGGATGATCTCGTTCTTCATGCGCTCCTTCAGATGGGCGGCGCGGGCGGACAGTCCCGGCACGCGGTCGATGACGTCGATCACCAGCGTAAAGCGGTCGGTCTGGTTGAGGATCGCCAGTTCCAGCGGGGTGTTGATGTTGCCGCGCTCCTTGTAGCCGCGCACATGCATGTTGTCGTGGTTCCGGAAGCGGTAGGCCAGTTTGTGGATCAGCCAGGGGTAGCCATGGAAATTGAAGATCACCGGCCGGTCGATGGTGAACAGGCTGTCGAACTCGCGTTCGGCCGAGCCGTGCGGGTGCTCGCTGGCCGGCTGCAGCTTGTACAGGTCCACCACGTTGACGAAGCGCACCTTCAGGTCGGGCAGGTGCTCGCGCAGGATCGCGGTGGCGGCCAGCGCCTCCTGCGTGGCCACGTCGCCGCAGGACGCCATCACCACGTCGGGCTCCACGCCCTGGTCGTTGCTCGCCCGGGTCCAGATGCCGATGCCCTTGGCGCAATGCACGACTGCTTCGTCGATGGTGGTGAACTGCAGGTGCTTCTGCTTGTCGGCGACGATGACGTTGATGCAGTCGGTCGAACGCAGGCAGTGGTCGGCCACCGCCAGCAGGGTGTTGGCATCCGGCGGCAGGTAGACCCGTGTCACGCTCGGGCTCTTGTTGGTCACGAGATCGATGAAGCCCGGATCCTGGTGCGAGAAGCCGTTGTGGTCCTGGCGCCACACGGTGGACGACAGCAGGATGTTCTGCGAGGCCACCGGGGCGCGCCAGGGCACGTGGTTCTTGCTGATGTCCAGCCACTTGGCATGCTGGTTGAACATCGAGTCGATGACATGGGCAAAGGCTTCGTAGGTGTGGAAGAAGCCGTGCCGGCCGGTGAGCAGATAGCCTTCCAGCCAGCCGACGAGGGTGTGCTCGGAGAGCATCTCCATCACCCGGCCGTCGCGGGAGAGCTCGCCGCCGTCCGCATCCTCGGGATACAGCTCGGCCATCCAGGTCTTCTTGCTGACCTCGTAGATCGCCTGCAGCCGGTTGGAGGCGGTCTCGTCCGGACCGAAGACGCGGAAGCTCGTCATGTTGCTGCGCATCACGTCGCGCAGAAATTCGCCCAGCGGCTTGGTGTTCTCGTGCAGCACCTTGCCCGCGTCCGCGACGTCCACCGCGTAATTGCGGAAGTCCGGCAGCTTCAGGTCCTTGCGCAGCAGGCCGCCGTTGGCGTGGGGATTGGCGCTCATGCGCCGCCCGCCGGCGGGGGCGAGGGTGCGCAGTTCGGGCAGCAGGCGGCCGTCCGCGCCGAACAGTTCCGCGGGCCGGTAGCTCTTCAGCCAGTCTTCCAGCAGCTTCAGGTGTGCCGGGTTCTCGCGCACGTCCGAGAAGGGAACCTGGTGCGAGCGCCAGGAGCCCTCGGCCTTGTGACCGTTGACCTCCTTCGGCCCGGTCCAGCCCTTGGGGCTGCGCAGCACGATCATCGGCCAGCGCGCTCGCTCGGCCTTGCCGCTGGCGCGCGCCTCGCCTTGGAGGTTGCGGATCTGCGCCACGGCCTGCTCCAGGGTGGCGGCCATCTTCTGGTGCATCTCGCCGGGGTCCGCGCCCTCGACGAAATAGGGTGTGTAGCCGTAGCCGCGAAACAGCGCCTCCAGTTCCTCGTGGCTGATGCGAGCGAGGATCGTGGGGTTGGCGATCTTGTAGCCGTTGAGGTTGAGGATCGGCAGCACCGCGCCGTCGTGGATCGGGTTGATGAACTTGTTGGAATGCCAGGCGGTGGCGAGCGGCCCGGTCTCGGCCTCGCCGTCGCCCACCACGCAGGCGACGATCAGATCCGGGTTGTCGAGCACCGCGCCGTAGGCATGGGACAGGCTGTAGCCCAGTTCGCCGCCTTCGTGGATCGAGCCCGGAGTCTCCGGGGTGACGTGGGAGCCGATGTGGCCGGGGAAGGAGAACTGCTTGAAGAACTTCTGCAGGCCCTCCTCGTCCTCGCTCTTGTCCGGATAGACCTCGGAATAGGTGCCTTCCAGGTAGGCGGGGCCGAGCACGCCGGGGGCGCCGTGGCCGGGGCCGGCCATGAACACCACGTCCAGGTCGTCGCGCTTGATGAGGCGGTTGACATGCGCCCAGACGAAGGAAAGGGCGGGGCTCGCGCCCCAGTGGCCGAGCAGGCGGTGCTTGATGTGCTCGATCTTCAGCGGTTGCCGCAGCAGCGGGTTGTCACGCAGATAGATCATCCCCACCGACAGGTAATTGCAGGCACGCCACCAGGCGTCGATGCGGCGCAGTTCGTCGGCGGTGAGTGGACCGTGCGGCGATGCTTGCGAAGTTGCGGCTTCAGCCATGTCGATGTCTCCTCTGCGCAGGGATGCGTTTGTCGTGGTCGCGGCGATCCGGGCGGTCCCGGCGATGCGAACGCCATTGTTCGCGCACCGGCCGGGCCCGGTCAAGCATGCGTCTCCGACAGCATGCGCGATCGGCGAGTTCAAGCCGATTCGAGGTTTCGTCCGTGGGGCCGGCGCCGCACTATGGTGGCCACAGTCTCGCGTCCCTCGCCAGTGGGCCGGCGTGGTGCGGCTCCAGCGCCGGAGTGCGCGCGTGAAGGCACTGGCATGGCATACCCGGGCGCCACGGCGATCTGGCGCACCTCCCGCTCAGAGTCGGAGAGCATGTGCCTGGCGATCTCGAAACGGCTCTGGTCTACGAGTTCCTGAAAGCGGGTGCCGAAGGCGTTCAGGCGGCGATTCCGCTTGCGGCTGTTAATGAAGAAGAGCCCCGCGACCTGACCCGCCCTGGCTTGACGTCTGGAAATGTCCAACGCGAACGCGTTCCGTGTGGTTTACTAGTAGGCTTGCCGACGACCGGTGAATCGTGACGCAGGCCGGTCGGCGCCGCATCATCCCTTTTATGTTGATTGGAGAAATCTGATGGAGCAGTCCAGGATGAAGATCAAGTTGGCGGTCGCGCTGATCGCGGCAGCCTTTGCTGCAACCGCGCTTGCGCAAAAGCCCGGCGCAGCGGAGGGCGCGGTCGTCGTCAGCGAGCCGGGCAAGGCGTCCGTCGTCAGTGCGGCGGAGATCTCCGCCCAGGTCACGGGCATCGACAAGGCGACGCGCACGGTGACACTGAAGGGGCCGAAGGGCAAGGTCGTCGATATCGTCGCGGGAGACGAGGTCAAGAACTTCGACCAGATCCAGGTCGGCGACTTCGTCGTCGCGCGCTACGCCGAGGCGCTCACGCTGGAACTGAAGAAAGTCAAGGCCGGTGCCGGCGACGTGACGGTGCGCGAGGAGGCGGCGAAGGCGCAGCCCGGCGAGAAGCCGGCGGTCGCCGGCGCACGTCAGATCACCGCGATTGCCAAAGTCACCGCCGTCGATCCGAAGAAGAGCACGATCACCCTCAAGGGGCCGCGGGGCAGGGAAGTGACGCTCAACGTGAAGAACCCCGACCAGTTCAAGGTCGTGAAGAAGGGCGACCAGGTCGAGGTGACCTACACCGAAGCGCTCGCGTTGAGCGTGGAGCCGGCGCCGAAGCCGGGCCCGAAGACGAAGTGAGCGCTGCTGCACGGGGCGAGCGCGCCATCTGACGCGCTTGCCGACCTCGATCAAGGCTCCCAGCGGGAGATAGGAGCTTCGAGATTCGCTGGCGCGACTTTCACGCTAGAAAAACAGGGAGGGACGGCGGATGCAATCCGGCACGCCAACGCCCAGCGAGAGACTGCTCCAGGACGTGCCGGACTTTTCGCTCGTCCTGGGCGGGCCGCTGTTCCAGCTCCTGCGCCGTGCGCATCTTTCCGACGATGCGCTGACGCATCTGCGCCAGCGCATCGTCGTCATCTCGCTGCTCTGCTGGCTGCCGCTCCTGGTGCTCTCGGCCCTGGAAGGGAATGTGCTGGGCGGGAGCGTGGCCGTACCCTTCCTGCACGACTTGGAGGTGCACGTCCGATTCCTGGCGGTGGTGCCTCTGCTGATCGTCGCCGAACTGGTGGTGCACCGGCGGATGCGGTTCCTGGTCAAACAATTCCTCGAACGACAGTTGATCCCGGAGAGCGCCATGCCACGCTTCGATGCCGCTATCGCGTCGGCCTTCCGGCTGCGCAACTCGGTGCTGGCCGAGCTGCTGCTGATCGCCGTCGTGTATGGCGTCGGGATTCTGGTCGTCTGGCGGCAGTACATGGCACTCGATGCGGCCACGTGGTACGCGACGCCCGCCATCGATGGCCCGACGCTCTCGCTGGCCGGTATGTGGTTTGGCTACGTCAGCCTGCCGTTCTTCCAGTTCCTGCTGGTGCGCTGGTATTTCCGGCTGTTCATCTGGACGCGCTTTCTCTGGCAGGTGTCCCGCATCGAGTTGAGTCTTGTCCCCACTCATCCCGACCGGACCGGCGGCCTGGGATTTCTCGCCGGGACGGCCTACGCGTTCATGCCGCTGCTGGTGGCGCATGGCGCTCTTCTCGCGGGAAATCTGGCCAACCGCATCTTCTACCTCGGCGCCGCGCTGCCTGATTTCAAGTTCGAGATTCTCCTCCTCGTCGTCTTCATGCTGTGCATGGTGCTCGGCCCGCTCCTGGTATTCGCGCCGCAGCTTGCGCAGGCGAAGCGGATGGGCAATCGGGAATACGGTACCCTGGCCCAACGCTACGTGCGCGAGTTCGATGCCAAGTGGCTGCGCGGCGGCGCACCTGCCGATGAGCCGCTGGTGGGCAGCGGCGACATCCAGTCCCTCGCCGACCTGGGCAACAGCATCGAGGTGGTTCGGGGCATGCGCATCGCGCCGGTGACGAAGGATGCGATCCTGCGGCTCGGGGCGGCGACACTGGCGCCGATGGTGCCGCTGGCGCTCACCATGATGCCGCTGGAAGATCTGCTGAAAAAGCTCTTCGGCATCCTGTTCTAGCGCGCCTGGCGTTTCCGCAGCGGGCCCTTTCTCCCCGGCCGGCGGGATCGGTCGCTACGAGGCCGCCGACTATTCGTCCAGCTATGCGCAGGAATGTGTCTGATCAAGACGCGGCCGGTTCCCCCGTGTGGCCTGCCGCCGCCTGCAGCGCCTGGTAGCGCTCGATCGCCGCGCGGGCGTTGAACAGCATGCGCTCGCGGCCGAGCCGCTGGTCCAACCCGGCATGTCGCACCACGTCGAGCACGCCGGGGTTCAGTCCAGCCAGCCATATCACGGCGCCGCGTTCGGTCGCGCGCTTCTCGCCCTCCATCAACATTTGCAGCGCCGAGTATTCGATATCGGGGACCCGGCTCATGTCCAACGCGATCACGCGCGGCTTGTACTGCGTGACCAGCGCGTCGATCCGTTCCGCCACCTGCTGCGCGTTGACGAAGAACAGGCGCCCCTCCGGCCGCAGGATCAGCAGTCCCTCGAAGGTCTCGTCGTCCGGGTGTTCGGGCGACAATGGCCGCAGCACGTCGGCCCCGCGCTTGCGGCCGATGACCGACACGCGCGGGTGGGCGGTCTGGCTGGCGAGCCCGATCATCGACACGATGATCGCCACCACGATGCCCTTGAGCGTGCCGAACACCAGCACGCCGGTACAGGCGATCAGCGCCCAGCGGAACTCCATGGTGCGCACCCCGCGGATGGCGCGGAACTCCGCTGGCTGGATCAGCCCGACCGAGTAGACGATGACGACCGCCGCCAGCGTGGCGTTCGGAAGCAGGCCCAGGATCGGTGCCAGCAGCAGCATGGTGGCCACGGCGGTGCCCGCGGTCACCAGAGATGCCTTCTGCGAGCGCCCGCCCGTGGCGCGCACCACCGCGGTCTGCGAGGTGCCGCCGCCGGCCGGCATGGCACCGAACAGCGCGCCGCCGAGATTGGCGGCTCCGGTGGCGATCAGCTCGCGGTTGGCATCGATGGCAGGGTCTTCGGGGCGGGCAAAGGCGCGGCCCGCCGCGATCGTTTCGGTGAAGCTCATCAGCGCGATGCCCAGCGCGCCCGGCGCCAACTGCGCGATCAGCGCGGGATCCGGCAGCGTGAGCGAGGGGAATCCCTGCGGAATCAGACCGACCGTCGACACCCCCAGCGCCTGCAGGCCGAAGAACCAAGCCGCGGCGATGGCGCCGCCGACCGCGACCAGGGGCGCCGGCGAATGCGGCCACATACGCTCCATGCCGATCAGCACCAGCAGCGTGGCAGCGGCCACCGCGAGCGTCATCAGCGAGGTCTCGGGAACGTGCTGCACGACGCTGAGCAGGTCGACGAAGAACCCCTGTTTGGTGATATGGATTCCGAGGAGTTTGGGCACCTGGTCCAGAACGATCACCAGGCCGATCCCCGCCTTGAAGCCGGTCAGCACCGGCGCGGAAATGAAGTTGGCGACGAATCCCAGACGCATCAGCCGCGCCAGAAACAGCATCGCGCCGACCAGCGCAGTCAGCGTGGCCGTCGCCGTGATGAGCTTCGCCGGGTCGCCGTCCGGCACGGCAAGGCCGAGTTGCGTGCCCGCCAGGATCGCCAGCGTGGTGGTGGAGCTGACGCTGAGTACCCGCGACGAGCCGAGCAGGGCATAGATCACCATCGGGATGAAGGCGGTATAGAGACCCACGGCGACGGGCAGCCCGGCGACGGTCGCATAGGCCATCGCCTTGGGCAGGACGACCGCCGCGGCCGTGAGGCCGGCAACCACGTCGAAGCGCAGTGCGGCGGTGCCGGATTGGCTCGCCTCCACGCCAGTCGGATGCTGCGTCATGCTGCCTGCCCCTTTTTCTGCGCCGATCCAACTGGCGGTCCCTGTTCTTGCCAATCGCTCCGTCAGGCTGCCTTTGATCGGCGCTTCGGCCTTGCCCTCGCGTAGCAGCTAAGCGGCCTTTTCGGCGCAGGCCGCGCTGTCGGGCCGGTCGACGTTCAGCGCTGCGGCCATCTACTTGCGAACCTCGATCAGCCGCTGGTACTTCACGTGCTCACGTTCCATACAAGGTTCTCCTCTTGGGTATCGATCAGCCGGCTTTGCCCGAACCGCGTGCGGCCGGCTGGTCGCCCTGGAACAACTTTTCGATCTGCGCCAGCCGCTCGGCGCGTTCGCCGCTGATTTCGCCGATGGAGGACAGGACCTGACGGATCTTGCCGAGCGTCTCCGTGCGAGCAGCCCTATCGGCGGGCAGCATCTTCGGAATCGCGGCCAGCGCGCCGTCGCGGTCGAGCAGCAGCGAGAAGAACTGCTCGCGCAAATTCTGCTTGAATTCCGCCAGGGTCACGCCGCCGCTCTCGGCTCGGATCTGGCGCAGCACCTCGAAGGCGCGTTCATCCACCCCCGGTCCGGCCATGCCGACGTACACCAGGCTGCGAATGGCCGCCTCGCGCAAGCCGCCCTCGGCCAGCCGCGCCTTGAGTTCGGCGATGCGCTGCTGGATGAAGGCGACGCGCTCCGGTTCGACGCCGGGGTGGCGGCGCGGCGGCTCGTCCGAGGCGCGCAGGCCGACCAGCGCCTGCAGCAGCGGCGAACTGTAAATGCCGAGGAAGATCTGCTCCATGCTGCGATCCCGCAGATCGCGATAGCCGTCGAGCGCGGCGATGATCCCGTCCGAGATCATGGCCTGCACCTGGAACAGGGGATTGTCGGGCGCAGCGGGCCGGCGCTGAGCGCGCACCTGCTCGGCGAGTTGGGCAATCTGCTGCATCAGCGGATTGCGCTCCGAGAACAGCTCGAAAGGCAATTCGGCGGGCTTGAGCTTGCTGAGCCATTCGGCGGATTTCCCGCTGGCGAAGGACTGGACAAAGGGCTGGAACAGGGAGCGATACAGGCCGAGGTTGATCTCCGACACGCGCCGCGCGGCGGCGAAGCGACGCTCGTTCTCCGGATCGGGCTGGACGATGGCCCGCAGATCGTCCAGGGTGCGCGGCTCGAAGCGCACGATCCAGTCGCCGCTCACCAGATCCGGATGGGCGGCGTCCGCGGTCTTGCGGGTCATCACCGCTTCGTACAGGCCGGGCGGCAGAACGTCGATCAGGTCGATGTTGGAGGCGAACTCCTGATGCTCCTTCTTGGCCACCCCGCCCGAAACGAAGATGCCGAGATGGCCGATGCTTTCGTGGATGGCGTAGACGATGGTCTGGCCGCAGGCGCGCAGGTCGTCGTCCTTGGCGTAGAGATCGACGATCCAGCCCAGCGCCTGCTGCGGCGGGGTGATGTTGTCGCCCTTGGAGCAGAAACAGAGGATCGGCGAGCGGATGTTGCGCAGGTCGATGCGCACCCCGTCGCTGGTGACGATCTCGGCGGTGGCCAGGCGGTTGCCGACGAACAACTGATCGACGATCCACTGCATTTCCTCGGCATTGAGATTCACGTGGCCGCCCCACCATTTCTCGAATTCGAGGAAGCGCGGGCCTTCGGCGTCGACCTTCGACCACAGGTCGTAGTTCTTGGTCCAGAGCGTATTGGCGGGATTGAGGTTCTCGAAATTCTCGACCAGAAGGCCGCCGTCGAACTTGCCGGCGCCGAGATCGCCCATGAGGGCGGTCAGCCAGCTGCCGCCCAGCACGCCGCCGGTGTAGCGCATCGGGTTCTCGCCTTCCACCCCGGCCCAGTAGGACAGCGGCGAGCCGGGAATGATGAGCGGGCCGAACAGTTCCGGCCGGGTCGCGGCCACCATCATCACCGCCCAGCCGGCCTGGCAGTTGCCGACGACGCAGGGCTTGCCCTCGGCCTCGGGGTGCAGGGCGATGACCTTTTCCAGGAACACGGCTTCGGCCCGCATGATGTCTTCGATGGTCTGGTCCGGCATCGGGTCTGGCGCGAAGCCGACGAAATAGGCGGGATGACCGGCGCGCATCGCCACGCCCAGTTCGCTGTCGGCCTTGAAGCCGCCGATGCCCGGCCCGTGGCCGGCGCGCGGGTTGACCACCACGAACGGGCGCTTCTTCGGGTCGATCTTGACGCCAGACGGCGGCTTGATCCGCACCAGCCCGTAATTGACCGGCCGTTCCAGCGTCCGGCCGTCCAGCACCAGCTCGGATTCGAAACTGAGCACGTGCGGCACCGCCTTGGCCCGCTGCTCGTAATACTGCTCGCTGCGCTGGCGCAGCACGTCCCAGAACAGGATCGTGCGCTGCCAGCCATCGACCCAGTAATCGACGGCCTGCTGGGCAAGAGCGGGCACGCTTTGCGGCGTGAAGGGGGATTGGGATTGTTCGGTCATTGGTGAACCTCCTCAGAGATTTGGAGCGTAACTTTTCCACTATACGGCGGCGTGGCGCCGCGCTGGCGCAGCGTGCCCGAGCACAGGGTCGATCGCTGCCTCGCATCGACGGCATGGCGGTGCCAGTCGGTCCAGACCTGGGCCGCCGCTTGCGGGAAGCCTACGCGATTATTCACTTGTGGGCGCGAGTGCGGTGGATATTTTCCCACACCGGCTGGACGTTCTTCGACAATGGTGCGCATTCTGTCTGCGTCACATCAAGGAATCGCCTCGCCGGCGGCGCGGGGCGACAAGCGGTGAGGCCGGGGGCCGGGGAAGGGGTCTTCCTGACGACACCGCCGGCCGAAAGTAGTGATTGCGTCGCGATTGGGTCGCGATCTTGGGGCGATTCCGGCGGTCCTGAAACCGCGCTTCGGCACGGAGATACCGGATTGACTCCGGCGAGCAGGTCCCAAATACTCCGGGATGCGCCGTTCCGCTTCATGTCTTTCGAGGCGCTGCGGCTTGCCGATGAGGCCGGCGCGAAGGTGGGTTGATCGGCTTGCCGCGGCCCGGCACCGAAGCGACCCACCGTATTGCCGCCTCATGCGGCGACTTCCGGGTGTGAAGGGAGCAACGAGGATGAGGACCACGGTACGGTGCCTAGCGGCGGCGCTCATGTTCGCCGCCAGCGTTGCGGCTGCCGACTTCGGAAGTAAGGGTGGTCCGGAACCCGCCAACATCGACGAGATAGCGGACGTCCTGCGGGAGGACCCGTACGACATCGAGTTGCTGATCAGTTTCGGCACCTCCAAGGGTGGCTCGGCAGGCCACCTGGCCCTGGCCATCCGCGATCAGGTGCCCGGCGACGACCTCGTCTACTCGGCCAACTTCTACGCCGACCGGACGCCCGAGCACGAGGGGCGCTTCTACACCGACGACCTCATGGTCCGGATCCCGAAGAAGGAGTACCTGTTCAGGACGACCTCGTCGCTCGGCGAAAAGGCCTCGTTCGGCCTCGACTTCGGCGAGATCTACAAACGATCGGTCATCGGCGTGCGCGTGTACGGCGTGCCGGCCCAGGAGAAGGAGGCCCTGGCCGCCTTCTTCAGTCGCATCAACGGCGACTATCACCGCCGAGCCAAGAAGACCGAGTACCACGACCGCGAGATCAAGTACGATTACATGCACCTCAACTGCGCCAAGACCATCGGTGCGGGCTTCAAATATGGCGCTGGGTATGAGGACTTGGAGGTGACCAGCGCGAAGGTTCTGCCGGCGCGTACGAGGCTGGTGGCGGCGGCCAACGCCAACATTCCCACCGAGATGGCGATGAAACTCGTCAAGGAGTGGAACGTACGCGGCTACGGGCTGGACGTGGTGCTGTACAAGAAGTACGCGGGCTCGAACTATGTCGATCCGCACGAAGAGGAGAAGGTGGCGTTCAAGGACCTGCCCAACCGCTTCCCCTCCGTCCTGTCGCGCGACTTCCGGAAGGAGCAGGGCCAGTACCAGGATTTCGACAACCTTTTCGCCATGTACCTGCTCTACAACCTGGGCAAGTACAGCGTGCGGGTGAACGACGAGACGAAGCGGCTCGAGATCGAAAAGAGCAAGGACCCCATGGCCTATACGGAGGCGGCCGAACTCGCGACTCAGAGCGCCAAAGCGGACAGCCGAGGCTTTCTGCGGCGCCTGCCGTTCCGCCCGAGCGGGACGGCGATCGGGGAACCCACGGACAACACGCACCTCTACGATTTCGAGGGGGAGGGGGAAAAGAAGTCGCCGTAGGGTGCGCCGCGCGCACGAGGCTTTGGATCGGTGCGCATGGCGCACCCTACGACTGCGGGCGTGGAGCCGGTTTGCACTCGGCTTGGTACGCCGAGTTCGGCCCCATCGTCACATTGCCTCGCGCGCCTTCTTCTGCGCTTCCTGAACGTCGAGCATCAGCTTGTAGGCGACGTAGTACTTGTAGATGTTGCGCACGTAGGTGGTGGTCTCGATGCCGATCTTCTCGGCGGTGACCAGTTCCACGTTGTTGAACCACTTGTCGTGATCGAGGCCGCGCTTTTCGGCTTCCTTGCGCATGCGCGCGATGTTGCCGGGGCCGGCGTTGTAGCAGGCGAAAGCGAACAGCGTGCGGTTGGTCTCGTCGAAATCCGCATCGGCGAGGTATCTGGACATGAGCTGGTCCATGTACTTCGCGCCGCCATGGATGTTCGGCTCGGTGACCCGGATGTCGCCGACCTTCAGTTCCGCACCGGTGGCCGGCATGATCTGCATGACTCCGATCGCGCCGACGTGGCTCTTCGCCTGCTGGTCGAGCCGCGATTCCTGGTAGCCCTGGGCGGCGAGCATCAGCGGGTCGAAGCGATACTTCTCGCCATACTTCCTGAACAGTTCGAGCGTGCTCTCGAAGCGCTCGACGCTCTCCCGGGCGGTCGCATTGCCGACCTGCTTGACGCGGCTGTGGTACTGCTTCAGGCGCACTGCCCACAAGTTCTGCTTCTTGACGTAATTGGCGTAGTACTCGTTCACGATCTCCTGCAGCTTCGGGCTGTCCTTACGAATCGCCCAACCGATCAGCCCGCCCGAGCGCACGGCCGCGCCCTCGTTGACGATGAGTTTCGGCAGCACCTGCGCCCAGATGCGTGCCTTCCAGTCGTCCACCACGATCGCTTCCAGCAGACCGGCGTTGACCATCTCCATCATGTCCTCGTCCTCGAGGGCGTCGGGCACCAGCACGAGTTTGGCCAGCGGCTTGCCGGCCTTCTGCAGACGGCCGTTCAGCGCCATCAGGCTCTCGTAGTAGCTGGAGGTCTTGCGCACATGGACGGTCTTGCCGGAGAGATCGTCCGCGGTCGCCACCGCCTGGGATTTCGGCCCGGTGATGACCAGTTCGGATACCGGTTTCTGGTCAACGGGGGCGACGAAGTTGACCAGCTTCTTGCGCGCCTCGGTCGCCGTGAGGTTGCCGGCGGCGATGTCCCCGAGTCCGTCGGCGACGCCCGTCAGCAGCTTGTCGCGCGTGGTCGGCCGGATGACCACGGTGATCGGGCGCTTGCCGAGTTGCTTCCGGTACGTCTGGTTGATGTAGCGCTCGAAGTCCCGCACCGTGTCGGCGGACACCCCGCGCTCCTGCCCCTTGTCGTTGAAATAGAGCGTGCGGCTGTAAGGGACGAGCACGCGGATTGCCCGCCGCTCGATCATGCCGTCGAAATCCCCTTTCCACGCGCCGGCCACCTGGGTGGGCAACGCCCGCGGTGCGGCAGCGGGTTGCTGCGCAAGAACGCCTGCGGCGCCGAGGAAGAGCGTGACGCCCGCCAGAAGGAATCTGAAATCCTGCAGCGCGGGCCGCGCCGCAGCCTGTTTGCTCGCCCTGTCGCAAGGCGTATTGTTCATGGCAGCACCTCTCAGTGACAACCTCCTCCTTGTGGGACGATACATTCCCCCGCCTGAACAGATTTGATCTGGGGCAAATCGTCTGCATCAGGCAGAATTGGCAGGGCCGCCCGCGGCAGGGGAGGCGTTGCCGAGAGGGCATCCGCAGGTCGGCAGCCGTCCGGCGCCTGACGGAAGGATGCGGACTGCACGACGCGCATGAATGCGCGTCGCGGTTGTGCTAGATTGAATGCTGCGGTGCGGCATCGGGTGTTCGGGGTCCGTTCAAATCGACAGAGAAGGTTTCCGCCATGACCGACGTAGCGAAGCAGCTTTCGCGTTCCCAGGACATCACCGCCAAAGTCGGTACGGTGTTCCAGAAGCGGGCGCAACTGGCGCCGGTGAAGAAATCGGCGGGGTGAAGCGATCGCCCGACGGCACGCGGGACAAAGAGAACACGATGTCATCGTTCAGCAACCGCACCTTCGACGAGATCGAGATCGGCACCACGGTAACCGTGTCGCGGCGGGTGACGCAGACCGATGTCGAGGCCCTCGCCCTCGTGTCGGGGGACGTGGACCCGTTTCACCTGGAGGCGGACGAGAACCCCGCGACCGACATGGTGGCCAAGGCCGTCGGCGCCGAGGCGCTGGTTTCCGGCCTGCTCAGCCGGCGCCTGCCGGGTCCCGGCACCACCATCCTGCAACAGGATCTGCGCTTCGAGGGCAGCGTGGCCGTGGGCGACGAACTCGTGGGAACGGTCACCGCGCGGGAGAAGCGCGTCGCGGGCCATGTCATGGTCTTCGACTGCCGCGTCAGCCGCGGCGCGCAGGATCTCGTCTCGGGCAGCGTGACGGTAGCTGCGCCGACGGCGCGCATCACCTACAACGATGTCGCCACGCCCGAGCTGATCCTGCGCCACAACGATGCCTTCGCCAAGATCCTGCGGCGCTGCGAAGGGATTGCGCCGGTACGCTGCGCCATCGTGCATCCCTGCGACCGCGATTCTCTGCTGGGAGCGGTCGAAGCGGCCAAGCGCGGACTGATCGAACCCGTCCTGGTGGGACCCGAGGAGAAGATCCGGGCGGTGGCGCTGGCCCAGGGCGTGGATCTTTCGCCCTACCGCATCATCTCCACCGAGCACAGCCACGAAGCGGCGGAGAAGGCGGTGGCGCTGGCGCGGGCGGGAGAGGTCGAAGCGTTGATGAAGGGCTCGCTGCACACCGACGAGCTGATGGCGGCGGTGGTGCCGTCGGCCACCGGCCTGCGCACGGCGCGCCGCGTCAGCCATGTGTTCATCATGGACGTGCCGACCTATCCGCGCATGCTGCTGGTGACCGACGCCGCCATCAACATCGCACCCAGCGCCCGGGACAAGGCCGACATCGTGCAGAACGCCATCGAACTGGCGCACGTGCTCGGCATCGAGCAGCCGCGGGTGGCGATCCTCGCCGCCGTGGAAACGGTCAATCCCGACATGCAGGCCACGGTGGACGCGGCCATGCTGTGCAAGATGGCCGACCGCGGCCAGATCACCGGCGGCGTCCTCGACGGTCCGCTCGGATTCGACAACGCCATCAGCGAAGAGGCCGCCAGGACCAAGAAGATCGTCTCGCCGGTGGCGGGCAAGGCCGACATCCTGCTGGTGCCGGACCTGGAGGCCGGCAACATGGTCGCCAAGCAGTTGCAGTACCTGGCGGGCGCCGATTCCGCTGGCATCGTGCTCGGCACCCGGGTGCCGATCGTGCTCACCAGCCGCGCCGATTCGGTGCGCACGCGGCTCGCCTCCACCGCGGTGATGAAACTCGTCGCCCATTCCCGGCGCGTTCCTGCGCCGGCCACCAACAAATAGGATATGCCATGGCAGACGCCATCGTCGTACTGAACGCCGGTTCCTCCAGCATCAAGTTCTCCCTCTTTCTGGCGCGCGACGGAGAACTCGACCTGGACGTGCGCGGCCAGATCGAGGGCATCTATACCTCGCCCCATTTCGTCGCCAAGGATCGCAGCGGGAAGGTCCGCTCCGACAAGTCCTGGGGCGAGGTCAAGCTCGGCCACGAGGGCGCGCTGGAGCACATCATGGACTTCCTGCGCGGCGAACTGGCCGACGACCGGCTGGTCGGCGTCGGTCACCGGGTGGTGCATGGCGCGATGGAGTATACGAAGCCGGTGCGGCTGGACGCGGGCGTGCTGGAGGCGCTGACCAAGTTCATCCCGCTGGCGCCGCTGCACCAGCCGCACAACCTGGCGCCGATCCGCGTCCTGCTCGATCGCCTTCCCGATCTGCCGCAGGTGGCCTGCTTCGACACCTCGTTCCATCGCACCAACCCGGAGGTGGCCCAGCGTTTCGCCCTCCCGATCGAACTGCACGAGGCCGGCGTGCGCCGCTACGGCTTCCACGGGCTGTCCTACGAGTACGTCGCGTCGGTGCTGCCGCGCTTCGACGAGCGCGCCGCCAAGGGCCGGACGGTGGTGTTTCACCTGGGCAATGGCTCCAGCATGTGCGGGCTGCTGGAGGGCAAGAGCGTGGCCAGCACCATGGGATTCACGGCGGTGGAGGGCCTGCCCATGGGCACCCGCACCGGATCGCTGGATCCGGGCGTGATCCTGTATCTGATGGACGAACGCAAGATGGACGCCCGCGCCATCGAGAAGCTGCTCTACACCCAGTCGGGGCTGCTGGGCATGTCCGGCATCTCCAGCGACATGCGCACTCTGCTGGCGAGCGACGATGCGCGGGCCGCAGTCGCGCTGGACGTGTTCGTCTATCGCATGCGGCGCGAGCTGGGCTCCCTCGCCGCCGCCCTTGGCGGCCTCGATGCCATCGTGTTCACCGCCGGCATCGGCGAGAATGCCCCCGCCATCCGCGAGCGCGTCTGCCGCGACGCCGGCTGGCTCGGGGTCGAGCTCGACGCGGCGGCCAATGCCTCCGGCGGGCCGCGCATCAGCGCCGGGTCGAGCCGGGCGTCGGTGTGGGTGATTCCCACCAACGAGGAACTGATGATCGCCCGCCACACGCGGCGGATGATCGAATCGCATTGAAGGAGACAGACGCATGACCCAGGAAATACCGCGGCCGATCCTGAAAGGGAAGAAGGCCCTGATCGCCGGCATCGCCAACGAGTATTCGATTGCCTACGGCTGCGCCAGCGCGTTCCGCGAACTCGGCGCCGAACTGGCCATCACCTACCTCAACGAGAAGGCGCGTCCGCATGTCGAGCCGCTGGCGCAGAAGCTCGAGGCGCCGATCTTCGTTCCGCTGAACGTGGCGGAACCGGGGGAGCTGGAAGCGGTGTTCGCCCGCATCGAGCGCGAGTGGGGGGAACTGGACATCCTGGTCCATTCCATCGCCTTCGCGCCGAAGGAGGATCTGCAGGGCGGCCTGCTCGATTGCTCCGCCGAGGGCTTCGCCAAGGCGATGGACGTCTCCTGCCACTCCTTCGTGCGCATGGCGAAGCTCGCCGCGCCGCTGATGAAGGAGGGCGGCACCCTGTTCGCCATGAGCTACCACGGCGCGCAGAAGGTGGTGCCCAACTACAACGTCATGGGTCCGGTGAAGGCGGCGCTGGAGGCGTCGTGCCGCTACCTGGCCTACGAACTGGGGCCGCAGAAGATCCGCGTCCATGCCATCTCGCCGGGGCCGTTGAAGACCCGCGCCGCCTCCGGGCTGAAGGACTTCGACCTGCTGCTCAACGAGGCCGTGCAGCGCGCCCCGGTGGGCGAACTGGTGGACATCATGGACGTCGGCTTCGCCTGCGCCTTCCTCGCCACTCCCTATGCCCGGCGCATCACGGGGGAGACGATGTACGTCGATGGCGGCGTGAACATCATGGGTTGAGGGCCGCAAACATCGTAGGGCGGGCCGTGCCCGCCAGTCTGCGGCGGGCACGGCCCGCCCTACGCTGCGAATCAGGAAAGGAAAGAAATGGGCATTTTCGATTTCTGGCGGAACAGGCAGCAGCAGCTCGATGACGATAGGGTATCTGAGGAACTGATTCGCGAAGCCACCGACCTGGTCGTCAAGATCGCCAACCCGCGCCTGAATCTGGTCAGGCGCTATCGCGAGCGCCTGGCGCCGGCGGTCGAGACCTCCATCCTCTTCCTGCGGGAAAGCATCGGCTCGCTGCCGGCGGCACACGAGGCCACTGCCGCCGGCTGGTCCGCCGATCCCTGCATCCATGCTTTCTTCGCGCGGCCCGACGATCTGGTGCGGGCCTTCAGCCGTTCCCTCGAACTGCGCAGCTTCTTCGATCACGCGCCCGAGCAGCAGGAAGCCTTCACCCTCCTCGGCATGGCCATGATGGAGCAGAAGGTGCTGGGCATGCAGATGCAAGGCGAAGTCATTCACCGCGACGTGCCCCAGACGACCATCAGCTTTTCGGACTACAAGACGCGGATCTGCGGCCGCACGGAGATGGAACTGCGGCGCGAACTCGGCCGGCGCCTGTTCGAGCAGTTCGGTGTGCAGGCGCTCGGGCGCATCGAGGCCATCCAGTCGCGCCGCCGCGAACTCGAGGACAAGCGCGCCCTGCTCAAGGCACGGCTGCGGTTGCTGCGGAATCAGGGTGCCGGCCTAGAGGGGGTGTTCGGCGACGGCGCTGCGTCCGGCGAGGAGAAACTGCGCGGCGTGGAAGCCAGCCTGGAGGAAAACGAGCGGCAGCTCGGCGAATACGGCGCCGGAGCCGACGCCCTGGAGCGCGAGTTGGAGTGCGTCATCGAAGTCTTCAACGACCCGGGCAAAGGCCTGATCGTCACCCCCAGGCACCTGCGCCTGACGTCGATGAACGTGGTGGTGGAAGGGCAGAGCACCGAGCCGTACCGCGAAGTCGATTTCCACGTCGCCGAGATCGAGGGCGACCCGCCCATGACCCGCGCATTCGCCCTGGTGCGGTTTCCCCGCGCCGACCTCTTGTCGAGTGCGTTCATGATGCAGGAGGCGGAGCGGTATCTCGGTTGATCGGCTCCCGCCCTGAATCTTGGAGCTCCCTGGCGATCCGGGCGACCTGAGGTTCCTCCCCATCTGTTCTGGCGTAGTCTCTTACGGGTGCAATCGTGGCAATTCTGGCGAAGAATTCCCCGGACGGCGGGGGTGGGGGATTTACAAGGGGGCTTGCCCCCTTGTTTCGTGCTGGGGGATATACAAGGGGGTTCTCCCCTTGTTCCAACATGGCAGGTTTTCCGGCCGGAGGTCGCGGGCGAACCTGTTTGGTTTCGGCGCGGCCGGCTTAGGGTAGTGCGACCGTGATCGTCCATAGGCTGGGAATCCTGCTGCTGCTCGCGGCGCTGACTGCAACCACCACCTGTTCCATTGCGGCGGAGGACGCAGCGACGGCGCCGGTGGACGACCCTCCGGATTCCAGGCTCGTGACCGCGCCGGTCGAAATCGACGGCCGCATCCTGTTCAGCGTGCGCGGCGTGAGCAGTTTGCCGGCCGAGCAGCGAGCCGCAGCCATCGCTGATCGCATCGAGGCCCTCGCCCGCGATCCGGCAGTGCCGGCGGACTCGCTGCAGGTGGTCGAGTCGGACGGCTATTCGTCGATCATGGCGGGGGAGCGGCGCGTGATGGCGGTAGTCGATGCGGACGCGCGCGTCGAGGAGGTGTCGCGCACGACCATCGCCCACGCCTACCGCGATCGGATCGGAAAGGCGATCGAGGATTACCGGCGGGATCGCAGGTCCGACGTCCTGTCCAGCCACGGCCTCTACAGCGCAGGGGCCGCGGTGGTGCTGGCGGCGGTGGTAGTGCTGGTGATCTGGCTGTCGCGCTGGTTCAATGGGCTGATCGAGCGGCGTTTCCGCAGCCGCGTTCGTAACCTGGGCATCCAGTCGTTCGAGATCGTGCGTGCCGAACGAATCTGGAGCGGGCTGCGCGCCGCATTGTCCGCGCTGCGCATCCTGGCGATCGTGATCGCCGGCTTCGCCTTCCTCGACTTCGTGCTGCGCGGGATTCCGTGGACGCGCGGATTCGCCAACCAACTGCTCGAGATCGTGATCCGCCCGCTGAAGACCATGGGCGTAGGCTTGATTGCCGAGATCCCGGACCTGGTCTTTCTCGTCGTCCTGGTACTGGTCGTTCGCTTCTTCCTGCGCCTGATACGGCTGTTCTTCGAGGCAGTGGCGCACGGTTCGGTCACCCTTGCCGGGTTCGAGGCCGACTGGGCCTGGCCCACCTTCAAGATCGCGCGCTTCGCGGTCGTGGCCTTCGCTCTGGTCGTGGCCTACCCCTACATTCCAGGCTCGGGGTCGGAAGCCTTCAAGGGGGTTTCGCTGTTCCTCGGTCTGGTGGTGTCCCTGGGCTCCTCGTCAGCCATCTCCAACGTCATCGCCGGCCTGATGCTCACCTACCGGCGCGCCTTCAAGGTCGGTGACCGGGTGAAGATCGGCGACACCACCGGCGACGTCACCGAGATGCGGCTGCAGGTGACCCATCTGCGCACCTTCAAGAACGAGGAAGTGACCATCCCGAACTCGGTGATTCTCAGCGGCCAGGTGGTGAATTACAGTTCGCTGGCCGCGCAGCAGGGGCTGATCCTGCACACCACCGTGGGCATCGGGTACGAGACGCCGTGGCGGCAGGTGGAGGCCATGCTGCTCATGGCCGCCGAGCGCACCCCAGGGCTGCTGCGGGAACCGGCGCCCTTCGTGATGCACAAGGCGCTGGGGGATTTCTGCGTCACCTACGAGATCAATGCCTACTGCAACGACCCGAAGGTGATGAACCGGCTCTACACCGAACTGCACCGCAACATCCTCGACCTGTTCAACGAGTACGGCGTGCAGATCATGACGCCCGCCTACGAGGGCGACCCGCAGCAGCCCAAGCTGGTGCCGAAAGACCAGTGGTATGCGGCGCCGGCGGTGTCCGATCGAGCGGAAGGTGCGGCGAAGGGGTGAGGTGCGCCTGTGCGCACGAGAGGCGCCGCACCGGCATCGTGGCAGTGGCGCGCTTGCGCAGGGCGGCATCTCTGCCAGAGTGCAGGGGCATGTCAAAGGTATGGGGAGGAGTCGATGAAGACTGGCCGTAGTCGCTGCACCCGAGCCGCGCTTTGCGGCGTGCTCATCTGCCTCTTCGCGTCGCACGCCGCCGCGCAGATGGGTGATCCCAATGACGACCCGGTCCTCTCGCCCGGTGCGGTCGCTGAGGATCCCGCGCTCGCCCCGGAACAGATCGATCAAGGGGCGGCGCAATCCCCCGATGCCGTCGCGCCCGACCCGGCGCTGGAGCCGGAACAGATGGATGAGCCGGCCGTTCTGTCGCCCGATTCCGTCACGGAGGATCCCGCGCTCGCACCGGAGCAAATCACCGCTCCGCCGGCGCTATCGCCGAATTAATCTCTTGCGGGTGCAATCGTGGCAATTCTGGCGAAGAATTCCCCGGACGGCGGGGGTAGGGGGTTTACAAGGGGGCCTGCCCCCTTGTTCCTCGCTGGGGGATATGCAAGGGGGTTCTCCCCTTGTTCCGACATGGCAGGTTTTCCGGCCGGAGGTCGCGGGCGAACCTGTTTGGTTCCGGCGCGGCCGGCTTAGGGAGATCCGAGAGGGCCGGGCAAGAGGCGCCGGATTCGGGCGCCGCCGTGCCGATCGCAGGCGCCTGCTCAGCGACGGTCGTCGATCTGGCCGACGAGCCGCTGCACCTGCGGGTTGTCGGGTTCCAGTTCCGCCAGCCGGCGCGCGTAGCCGGCCGCATGCTTGTCCTCGCCCGCATCGCGCAGGAACAACACCAGTCCGAGCAGCAACTCGCGCTCATTGGGATGCCGCGCGAGCGCCGCCTCCAGCGCGCGGATCGCCTGCCGTTTCTGCCCGGCGTCGTTCAGCGCCACCGCATGGACGTAGGCAAAGCGCGGCGTGTCGGGCGCGAGCCGGCTGGCCTCGGCGAGTTCCTTCAGCGCCTCGGCGCTGCGCTTCTGCCGCACCAGCGACGAGGCCCAGCGCGTGGTGGACCGGGGCAGCGCGCGGATCGCGCTTCAGGGCGTCCCGCAGCGTGCGCTCCGCGTCCGCTTCCAGACCGCGCGCCCGGTAGAGATCGGCGAGATTGACGGCGGCCTGGAGGTAGGTCGGGTCCAGCGCGAGGGCGCCGCGGTATTGCGCCACCGCCTCGTCGAACTTGCCCTGCCTGGCGTAGAGCGTGCCGAGGTTGGTGCGGCCCTCCGGCCGGTCGGCATTGAAGCGCTGCGCCGCGACGTACTCGTCGAGGGCGGCTGCGAACGTGGTGCGGTCGGCGGTCGGCAACCGCACTTCCGGTTCTCCGGCCAGTGCCGCCGCGGCCTCCATGCGTACCTCCCGCACCGGATCGCCCAGCAGGCGCGGCAGCAACTTCAGGCGCGTCGAGGCATCGATCTCGGCCAGCACGCCGACGGCGGCGGTGCGAACGAGCGTGCCGGAATCGTTCAGCGCGTGCGCCGCAGTCCCGACCGCTGCCGCGTCGAGGTCGCGGCCGAGCCGCTGCAGGGCGCTCGCCCGCGCCATCTCCGACTGGTCCGGGTCCTCCACGATGCGCACCAGTCCGGCTCTCGCGCCAGCCGCGCCGCGGTCGGCGGCGACGAAGGCCTCGGCGAAGCTCTGGAAGCCGGGCTTCGGCTTGGGATACCACTTCGTTACCGCTGCCGCCGCCCATTGGGGCTTCCTGTCGGCATGGCAACGGCCGCAGGCGTTGGGCGTGCCCAGGCTCAGCGTGCGGTCGGGCCGCGGGATGCTGAAGCCGTGGTCGTGGCGCGGATCGACCACCATGTAGGTGGTGGCCGGCATGTGGCAGGACGCGCACTGCGCAGCCTTCGTGCCCTCGGCGTGATGATGGTGGGAGGCGCCGGCGTAGCGCGCCGGCGCGTGGCACTGGCCGCACACGGCGCTGCCCGGCGCGCGCAGCTTCTGGGTGTGGGGATCGTGGCAGTCCGAGCAGGTGACGCCCTTGGCATGCATCCGGCTCTGCAGCAGCGAGCCGACGTTGTACACCTCGTCGCGCATCTGGCCGTCGTCGTAGTACAGGCCCGCTTCGATGAGCGACAGGCGGAAGCCGTCGCCGAGGGCGTCGCCGGCGTGCCAGGCGTCGGAAAACTGGGCGCGGCGAGCGTGGCAGCGGGCGCAGGTCTCGATCTCCCGCGACGACTCCCTCGGCTTGGAACGTACTGCGTTCCCGGTGGCCGGATCGATCGACCAACTCGCGCCGCGGCGCTCGTCCAGGGCGACGGTGAGGCCCTTGCCGGGGCTGTCATGGCGCTTCCAGTCGCCTTCCTTCTTCGCCCACGCGACATGGTTGGAGCCCGGGCCGTGGCAGGCTTCGCAGGCGACGTTGATGTCGGTCCAAGTGGTGGCGTAGCTGCCGGTCTTCTCGTCGTAGCCCTTGCGCAGGTTGGTGGAATGGCAGTCCGCGCACTGGAAGTTCCAGGTCTGGTCGATGCCGGTCCAGTGCAGCGGCTGACCCGGCTGGAGCTTGCGCTCCGGGTAGAGGTGGAACCAGCGCTGCCCGCCCTGTTCCTTCGGCCGCGCATCCCAGGCGATGCCGAGCGCCTGAAACCGGCCGCCCGGCAGCGGGACCAGATACTGCTGCAGCGGCGTGAAGCCGAAGGTGTACCGGATCTCGAAATCGGCGAGCCTGCCATCGGGGCCGTCGGTGCGGACGAAGAACTTGCCGTCGCGCCGGAAAAAGGTCGAGGTGACGCCGGCATGGGTGAATTTGGCGTCGGCGAAGTCGCCCAGCACCGTCTCGGCGCTTGCCACCGCCATCGCCCGATCATGGTGCGAGCCGCGCCAGGCTTCGTGCTCCTTGCGGTGGCACGTCGGTGCAGCCGGTTACTCCGACGTAGCGGGCAGCGGCGGGGGCGGACGGAGCGGGGGTGGCAGGAACGGCAGCCTCGGCCGGAGGCGGCACCGTCGGGCTGCGTTGGGCGGTGAAAAACAGGTAGACGGCGGCGAGTCCCAGCACCGAGACGAGAGCGATGGCCGCAAGCCAGGCGCGCCGCGCCGGCTTGGGTCGCCCCGTTTCGGCCGGCGACTCCGCCGACGCTCTGGAACCTGCAGGACGCCGCGTCGGAGATTTGTGTCTGGGCGCCAAGGGGTTCGCCGAGGAGGGAGAAGGATGGCTTGGGCGGCGACGGATCTCCGCCGGGCGCCATTCTAACCTAGCCGCGCTGCGCCCGGAGCCGCTGGCTCATCCCCGCGCGGGGCGCCGAAGCCTCCGCCCCGAGTCAGGCGGACATCGCTGCGCGCAGCCGCAGCGGGATCGCCCGCGGTTCGTGCATCGACGAGGCGGGGGAAGTCCTGCAGGGCTATCGTTCCGTGGGTCGACAGTTCGCCGTCGCGCCTGGTCTGCATGGAACGGCGGCATGAGCTTGGAAGGCTGACAATGAGCATGTCATGGATGGTTCTTGCCCTGCTGGCGTCGGCGGCCGCAGCGCAGACGGCGTACGAGTCGAAGGAGCGGTCTGGGGTAGCGGTGTTCTCGGACCGGTCCCCTCTCCCAGCGGGAGAGGGGAGCTTCGAGAGTCGCTGGCGCGACTTTCACGTTAAGAGCCCTTGCGGCTCAAATCCGCGGCTGGGGCATCGGCGGAACTGCGCGCAAGCGTGCCGCCATTCTTTTCGCCGTGGGCACCGCGTGGGCGAAGAATCGCTTGAGTTCCGGGCAGAGATAGTTGAGGCCCGGTTCGCCTTCGGGCGTACGCAGCAGGCGATTCTTTGGACACTCGCCCCAGCAAACGCCGAGGAATTCGCAATGCTTGCCGTACGCTCGCAGCTTCTCGGACTTCGCATAGCCGAACTTCACCTGGTTCGGCGAGAACACCACGTCGCCGAGCGACTGCCGGCGGATGTTGCCCAGCCGATACTCGGGACAGACGTAGTGGTCGCAGGCGTACGCGCTGCCGTCATGCTCGATGGCGACACCCTTGCCGAAGAAGTCGAGGCCGAGCAGCGTGGGCTCACCACCCTGTCAGGAGAAACCCACCTCGTCCCCGGTCACGCTTTGGATGTAGTCCCGCACGCAGCGTTCGCGCACCTCTTCGTCCCTGTGCCCGCCGCCGGGGCCGCCGGGCAACGTCTGCTTGCTCAAATAGAAGCAGTTTGTGCAGTCGGATTTGCAGGCCGAGCCGGCGGGTTTGACCATCGCATGGAAGCGGCGCACGGCCCGTGCGCCGAGCCATTGCGGAGCAAGGTCCCGATTTCCGGTCCCTGTCCGCAGCCTCTCAGTTGAGTTCCTTGTCCTTCCAGAACTTCGTGCCGGCCACGGCGCCGCCGGCCTGCAGACCGTTCTTGGTAAGGGTGAAGTAGGACGCTTCGGCGACCAGGTTCTCGCCACCCGCCGGACCGACCGACTTGCCTGCAACGCCGGCCTGGACCGCGCCACCGCCGCCGTACTCCCAGCCCTTGTCGATGAATTCCTCCATCGCCTTTTGCGATTTGAAGACGATCAGCGTCTCGCTCTGCGCGATGCCGACCTGCAACCCGGCGCTTGCCTGCGCCATCTCCATGAACGTGTCGGTCTTCGTCTTGGCGTTGTGGACAAGCCCCTTGCCGCCGGCTCCGCCCACGACGAAGCTCAGGCCGTAGGTGGTGAACACGGCATAGCCCGGCGCCTTCGACACATCGCCCTTGAGCGCCGGTTTGGCCTTGTAGAACTTCTCCAGCGAGGTGTTCGTCGCCTTGCGGATCTCGGCCTGCTTGCCGGCCTTGTCGGTCTCGGCCAGCGCGCCGCCGGCCATCAGGGAAAAAGTCAGCATGCCGGTGGTGAGGATCTGCATCAGTTTCATGGAACGTCCTTTCATGCAGGTGGTTGAAAATGTACTTGATGCCGCGAGCACTATGGAAACCGCACCATTTTACTCGCTCGCCCGGTCGCCGCACCGCAATCGCGCGGGTCAGCGATCGATCGCGGCGCGGTGCCACATGCGGCAATCCACGCCTGCCACCGACATCGGCGTCAGCGGCGTGCCGATGATGTCGTCCAATTGCACGGCCGGCCCGCAGGCCTTGACCAGTCTGCGCCGGATCAGGGAGATTCCGTGTTTGCCGGCGCCCTCGTCACTGCGCCGGCGCGGCGACGCGAACGACCGGCGGTGACGCCCAGGTGCCGTTGCCCGGTGCCGAAATCGACGACGCAGTCTCCTTCGCCCAGTACATTCGCAGGGTAAGCAGTAAGTCGCCCTGCGGCGCCGGTAATCTGCCAGCCGGCGACCTTGGTGCCGCGGGTTTGCCTCTTCGCGACGATCTTGGCCGTTCCTGGACTTGGGAATGTCCTTCGGCGCCGCCTGATTCGCCGGGTCGAGCGCGCTGAGGTCGAAGGGCTTTCCGGGCACGATGCCGATCTTCTCCCTCCCATCCTGTACCTGCCTCCGCATGACGGGGGAGCGGTGCCAACGCTGCCGCAGCAGGAAGGGATGGCGATGTTCGGCTATGGCATCGATGAAGCCGGTGTCGATAGCGCCGATCAGGTCTACGATAGCGCGCGGGGAACGCGCCGGACTGACATTGCCGCGGACCCGGGCGGGGGGATCGACCCGCGCTGCGGGAGTGCCGATCGTCTGGTCGCCGAGCCGCTTGTTGAACATCGCCTCTGATCACGAAGGAGCATGAGCATGCCGAAGAAGCGGACGGTGGACTGGGAAGCGCTGCGACACCAGTACGGGTGCGGTCCGGTCACGTTTTCGGGCGCGGACAATTCCCTCTTCGAGCGGCATCTGCTGTTCGACTACACCACCGACCCGCTGCGCGCCGAGCCGCGCCAGCAGTTCGAGGCGCTCGCGTGGTCGGTGCGCGACGTGCTCTCGCAGCGCTGGGTGAAGAGCAAGCGCGTGCACGACGAGGCGAATCCGAAGCATGTCTACTATCTGTCGATGGAGTTTCTCATCGGCCGCTCGCTGGTCAACAACGTCATGAACCTGCGGCTCGGCCCGCTGGCGCGCGAGACCGTGGAAGGCAAGCAGGTCGACTGGCGGCGCCTGGTCGAACTGGAGCCGGATGCCGGCCTCGGCAACGGCGGCCTGGGGCGGCTCGCCGCCTGTTTCATCGACTCCCTGGCGACGCTGCAGATTCCGGCCACCGGCTACGGCCTGCGTTACGACTATGGCATTTTCCGCCAGGAGATCCGCGACGGCGCGCAGGTCGAATTTCCCGATTACTGGCTGAGCCGGCCCGACCCGTGGGAGGTGGCGCGCCCGGCGCAGACGGTGCGCGTGCGGCTCAACGCGACCATCGGCATGCACGGCGGCGAGATCGTCGGCACTTCCGGGCAGCCGACCGATCTGCTCGGCATTCCCCACGACCGCCCGGTGGTGGGCTTCGGCGGCAAGACCATCAATACGCTGCGCCTGTGGCGCGCCGGCTCGCCCGATTTCTTCGACTTCGGCGAGTTTTCCCACGGCGACCTGTTCGGCGCCGTGTTCGACACCATCGCCGCGGAATCCCTCACCCGCGTCCTCTACCCCGACGATTCCACCGCCACCGGGCGCTCGCTGCGCTTCCTGCAGGAATACTTCCTGGTCGCCTGCTCGCTGGCGGACATCGTCGCCCGCTTCCGCCGCCGCGGCAACGACTGGCCGGCCCTGCCCGACAAGGTGGCGATCCAGTTGAACGACACCCACCCCGCCATCGCCGTGGCCGAGCTGATGCGCATCCTTCTGGACGAGGCGCGGCGCTCCTGGGACGAGGCGTGGGAGCTGACGCTGCGCACGCTCGCCTACACCAACCACACCCTGCTGCCGGAGGCGCTGGAGAAGTGGCCGGTGGAACTGTTCGAGCGCGTCCTGCCGCGCCACCTCGACATCATCTACGAGATCAACCGCCGCTTCCTGCAGGACGCCGCCGCGCGCTACCCCGGCGATGCCGGGCGCATCGAGCGCATGAGCCTGATCGAGGAAGGCCCCCGGCGCCGGGTGCGCATGGCCCATCTCGCCGTGGTCGGCAGCCACAGCACCAACGGCGTGGCCGAACTGCACTCGCGCCTGCTGCGCACCCGGGTGATGGGCGATCTGGCCGACATGTACCCGGCGCGCTTCAACAACAAGACCAACGGCGTGACGCCGCGGCGCTGGCTGCGTCTGTGCAACCCGCGCCTGTCCCGACTCATCCGCGACGCCATCGGCGAGGACTGGATCACCGATCTTTCGCAGCTGCGCCGCCTGCTGCCGCTGGCGAACGATTCCGCCTTTCAACAAGGCTTCCGCCGCGCCAGGCGCGATGCGAAGGTGTTCTTCGCCGAATGGCTCAAGGCCACCACGGGACAGATCCTCGACCCGGACACCATCTTCGACAGCCAGGTCAAACGCATCCACGAATACAAGCGGCAGTTGCTCAACGTGCTGCATGTCGTCGTGCTCTACAACCGCCTGCGGCAGGATCCGGGCCTGGACATGGCACCGCGCACCTTCCTCTTCGCCGGCAAGGCGGCGCCGGCCTACGTGCTGGCGAAGACCATCATCCGCCTGATCTGCGCCGTCGCCGCCGTGCTCGACCGCGATCCGGCGGTGCGGGGCAGGCTGAAGGCGGTGTTCGTGCCCAACTACGGCGTCACCGTCGCCGAGCACCTGATTCCGGCGAGCGACGTGTCCGAGCAGATCTCCACCGCCGGCTTCGAGGCCAGCGGCACCAGCAACATGAAGTTCATGATGAACGGCGCGCTGACGATCGGCACGCGCGACGGCGCCACCGTGGAGATGGCGGAGGAGGCGGGGGAGGCGAACCTGTTCCTGTTCGGACTGGATGCGGAGCAGGTCCAGGGCAGCCGCGGCTGGTACAACCCGTGGTGGCATTACGAGCAGGAAGCGGAGACGCGGCAGGCGCTGGACCAGATCCGCTCGGGACATTTCGGCGACGGCGATGGGGCCACCTTCCGCCCGATCTGGGACGCGCTGCTGACGCACGGCGACCCCTACATGCACCTGGCGGATCTGCGCGCCTACGCCGAGACCCAGGCGCGGCTGGGGCGCCTCTACCTCCAGCCCGACGCCTGGGCCCGGATGGCGATCGTCAACATGGCGAGTTCCGGCAAATTCTCCAGCGACCGCACCATCGCAGAATATGCCCAAGACATCTGGGGCGCCGTGCCCTGCCCGGTGACCTGAGCACTGCTGCCTGGGAAATCGTAGGGCGGGCCGCGCCCGCCGACCATCCATCGCATCGGTCATGGCGGGCATGGCCCGCCCTGCGAAACCAACCGTGCGACCGTAGGGCGAACCGCGCCCGCCGATCACGCTTCGGACAGCAGCTCCCTGGCCTCTTGCCGCGTCAGCACCTTCCACGGCAGCGGCACCAGGCCCGCCACCTTCGTCATGTAGCGCCGGTAGCGCTCGCCGTGATAGGCGATCAGCTTGCGCTCCTCCAGCCTCGAACCGACGAAGAGGTAGGCGGTGATGAGAACGGCCGAGATCAGCATGGCGGCATTCATATCGCGCGTCCAAACGATCACCAGCGACAGGAAGTACCAGGGATGGCGCACGTAGCGATGCAGCGGCGAGATGCGGAATGCCTCCTGGTCCTCCACCGTGCGCGTGCCGGCGCGCAGCTGGCGCAGGCCGAGGAATTCGCCGCTGTCATAGGCACGCATCGAGCGCGCGAAGCCGGCGACGGTGGCGAGCGCCACGCCGTTGGCGAGCCACGCCTGCCATCCCGACCAGGCCCAGAGCATGGGGCCGGGGTGGCGCCACAGCAGCCAGGCGATGGGTACCAGGGTGAGCGTCGCCACGACGTTGAAGCCGAGGCGGTAGGCCGGCATCAGGGCGGGATGGTGCGCCGCCACCCAGCGCTTGACGGTGAGGGAGGCGAGGCCGGAATGGAGGGCGAAATAGCCCAGCCAGGCCAGGGCGAGAACGACGAGACCGGCAGCGGTGGAACCAATCATGGACGGATTGTCGGCGATAGCGAGCGGGGCGGGAAGGCCGCCGCCTGTCCGCGGCGCGGCCCGTGTCACCGGATCTCAGTCGGGCGTCATGCTGCGGCGCGCGCGCTCGATGGCGACGATGTAGCGCTGGATGCGCGCCTGCAACTCGTGGGGCAGGCTGTCGAATCGCAGCCCGGCGCGAAATGCCGGGCCGCTGCCGCGCGCATCCATCACCGTCACATGGCGCACCTGGGCGGAACAGGAGATCTCGCCCGCATCCAGCAGGTCGATGCGCAGACCGGCCAGCCTCGTGCCCGGTTCGAACGCCGGAATGGTATCGGGCAGGCTCAGCCCGACGCCGTCGATGCCCAGGTCATGGACTATAATCACCAGCGGTGCGGCCTTCTCCTCGACAAGGATGCGGCATGCCACCCGCGCGCCGAGGGGAGTCAGCACGCGGAAGGATTCGCGCCGCTGCAGCCGGACGATGCGCTGCGGCAGATCGGTGACGAAGGCCTTGCGGCCGCCGAAGGTGGCTTCCTCCACGCGGCTCGTGACGAACTGAACCTTGATGCCGTCCGGCTTGGCGACGAAGATGTTGCGCCCGCTCTTGAGCAGCTTGCGGTTGGTCTCCTCGCTGCCGCCCCAGTCGAACACCAGGGTGTCGTTGTCGCGATTCACCGACAGCAGCGTCGTCAGGATCAGCTCGGCGCCCTGATTGAAGCTCACCGTCACAAGTTCGCCGCGATGAATCAAACCGTTCAAGGCGAAGGTAATTTCCGTACGCCCCGTGAGCAGGAAGCGCTCGTCCTCCTCGTCCGATTCGGGCAGGCTGGATTGGCTATCCTGGGGACTCATTCACGCTCCATCCTCGTGCTGCGCACAGCGCGTCAATCTCCGCCGCGGTGTCGTCGTGCGTGAATCGCTTGTGCACATCAGTACTTTAGCATTGACGCGCGGCAGCGGTGGCGCCGCTTGATGCTTCGCCGTAAACTGCCGCCTCGCCCATCCCGCCCGCACCTGCAGCCATGAAATTCACTATCGTCCCGGTCACGCCTTTCCAGCAGAACTGCTCCCTCCTGTGGTGCGAGGAAACGATGCAGGGTGCGGTGGTGGACCCGGGCGGCGATCTCTCGCGCATTCTCGCCGCCGTTGACAAGCACGGCGTGGTGCTGACGAAGATCCTGCTTACCCACGGCCATATCGACCATGCCGGCGGCACGGCGCAACTGGCGCGCGACTTGGCATTGCCGATCGAGGGGCCGCAGGCGGAGGATCGATTCTGGATCGAGGCCCTGCCGCAGCAGAGCGGATCCTTCGGCTTGCCGCACGCCGAGTCGTTTTCCCCCGATCGCTGGCTGGACCAGGGCGACACAGTACGCTTCGGCAAGGTGGAACTCGCGGTGCGCCACTGCCCCGGCCACACGCCGGGCCATGTCGTCTTCTTCGAACCCGTCTCTCGCATCGCCATCGTCGGCGACGTGCTGTTCAAGGGTTCCATCGGCCGCACCGATTTTCCCCGCGGCGATCTCGACACGCTGCTGCGGTCGATCCGCGAGCAGTTGTGGCCGCTCGGCGACGACGTCGCCTTCATCCCCGGTCACGGACCGATGTCCACCTTCGGCGAAGAGCGCCGCAGCAACCCCTTCGTCGGCGATCGCGCCTGGGCCTGAAGCCATGACGCCGACGGTGGCTGCCGTCGGCGTCATGGCGCGGGACCGGCCTACTTCTTCAGCAGGTCGCGGATTTCCTTCAGTACCACCACGTCCTCCGGCGGCGCGGCGGGCGGAGGCGGCGGAGCTTCGCGCTTCAGGCGGTTGATCTGCTTCACCATGATGAAGATGATGAACGCCAGGATCACGAAGTTGAGCGAGATGGTGATGAAGTTGCCGTAGGCGAAGACCGGCACGCCGGCCTTCTTCACGTCGGCCAGGGTGTGCACGACGCCGGGCGGAATATCCTTCAGGGCGAAGAAATAGTTGGAGAAGTCGAGCCCGCCCAGAATGCGTCCGATCACCGGCATGACCAGGTCGGCGACAATGGAATCGACGATCTTGCCGAAGGCTCCGCCAATGATCACGCCCACCGCCAGATCGACCACATTGCCCTTGATCGCAAATTCCCTGAATTCGCTGATGATGCTCATGTAGATCCCCTTTTTTGTTCGTGGCACAAGTGGGGCGACAAGATAGCACAAGTGCCCCCATGCGGCGGTGCCACGCCGCGGGCGGAACCGCCGGCTACAACCGCGGCGGCATCTCTGCTACCCTCACACCGGTGCGTCGCAGGTGGCGCGGCATTCGAGCGCGACCACGGCGCGCACCCAGAACGATGAACGGCGCACGCCGCGCCGCGCGGGGGAAGACCGATGAAGATCCTCAAGTACGTCGCTTTCATACTCGGCGGCATCGCGGCCCTGCTGGCCGTCGGTGCGATCCTGCTGATCGCCACCTTCGATGCCAACCGCGTCAAGGGGGAACTCACCCGCATCGTCAAGGAGACCAAGAACCGCACCCTCGCCATCGAGGGTGACCTCGCCCTGTCCTTCTGGCCGGGCATCGGTGTCAGGCTCGGCCGTACCCGGCTCTCGGAAAGGGAAAGCGACAAGGAATTCGCGGCGCTGGAAGGGGTGCGGGTGTCGGTGGCGATAATGCCTTTGTTGTCCAAGCAACTGGTGGTGGACGCGATTCAGCTCGACGGGATCAAGGCGACCTTGATACGGGGCAAGGACGGCAAGTTCAATTTCGACGATCTGCTGGCGAAGGAGAAGCAGGAGAGCGAGACGGTGAAGTTCGACGTCGCCGGCGTGAAGATCAGCAATGGCCAGCTCGTGTTCCGCGACGACAAGACGGACCAGACGTTCACCCTCGGCAATGTGAACCTCGCCACCGGGCGGCTCGGCAACGCCGCGCAGGGGCCGCTCGCGCTGGCCCTGCAGGTCACTGCCGAAAAGCCCAAGCTCGATGCCGCGATCAAGGTCGCGGCCGAGTACCGCTACGATCTGGAACAGAAGCAGTATGCGTTCAGTGCCCTGGAGGTGAAGGTGACGGGTGAGGCGGCAGGCCTGCAGGGCCTGGACGCGGCTTTCGGCGCTGGCCGGCTGGAGCTGAAGCCCGAGACCAGCGAAATCGAACTGGAGAAGGTGCTGCTGGCGGCCAAGGGCAAGACCGAAACCGACGCCGTGGAGATCAAGGTGGACGCGCCGAGGCTGACCGCCAAGGCGGACAAGGCGAGCGGCGAGGCGATCGCCATCGTGGCCAAGCTCGCCGGGACGCAGCGCAGCGCGGAGGCCAAGCTCGATTTGACGGGAGTGGAAGGTTCGGCTGCGGCGCTGCGCATCGCCAGCTTCAAGCTCGAACTCGATGCCCGGCAGGGCGAGACGGCAGTCCGCGGCGGGCTCGACGCCTCGCTCGCGGCCAACCTCTCGGCGCAGTCCTTCGAGTTGCCGAAGTTCTCCGGCGCCTTCAACGTCACCCATCCGCAGATGCCGATGAAAAGCGTCAAGCTCCCGGTCACGGGCAGCGCGCGCGCGGATTTCGCCAAGTCCCATGCCTCCGGCGACATTTCCACCCGCTTCGACGAGAGCAGCGTTCGCGCCAAGTGGGGCGTGCCGAAGTTCTCGCCGCTGGCAGTGACTTTCGACGTCGATGTCGATCGCATCAACCTCGACAAGTACTTCCCGCCGCAGCCCCAGGCCAAACAGGCGGCGCCGGAGAAGCCGTTCGACTTCTCCGCCCTCAAGGGACTCGATGCCAGCGGCAGCGTGAAGATCGGTTCGCTGCAGGTGCAGAACGTGAAGGCGAGCAACATCAAGCTCGACATCCGGGCCGCCAAGGGCAGGCTGGACGTGAACCCCATGGCCGCCCATCTCTACCAAGGCACGCTGGCGGGGAGCATGGCCCTCAATGCCAGCGGCAACCAGGTGGTGCTGAAGCAGAATCTGACCGGCGTGAATGTCAATCCGCTGATGAAGGATGCGATCGACAAGGATCTGGTGGAAGGGCGCGGCAATGTCTCCGTTGACGTCACCACCGCCGGCAACACCGTCACCGCGATGAAGAAGGGGCTAAACGGCAGCGCCCGCGTGGCGCTCAAGGACGGGGCGCTGAAGGGCATCAATCTGGCGAAGACGTTCCGCGAGCTGAAGGCCCAGGTCAACATGAAGCAGGATGCCCAGCGCCAGGCGAACCAGGCCGACAAGACCGATTTCTCCGAGCTGACGGCCTCGTTCCGCATCAACAAGGGTGTGGCCCACAACAACGACCTCGCCGCCAAGTCGCCGTTCCTGCGGCTGGCGGGGGAGGGCGACATGGACATCGGCGCGGGGCAGATGAACTACGTCGCCAAGGCGTCGGTGGTGGGCACCTCCGCCGGGCAGGAAGGCAAGGAACTGGCGCAGCTCAAGGGGCTGACGGTGCCGGTGCGGGTCACCGGGCCTTTCGACAAGCTGAGCTACCAGATCGAATTCGCCAACCTCGTCACCGACCTGGCCAAGGCGAAGCTGGAGGCCAAGGTGCAGGAGCAGCAGCAGGTGCTGGAGAAGAAAGCCCAGGACAAGCTCCAGGAAAGCCTGAAAGGGCTGTTCGGGAAGTAGGTTGCCGCCTACTGCCTGGGGACGAACTTCGGCAACTGAAGGTCGAAGCGCAGGGCCGCCATGCGCAGGACGAAGATCGCTGCCATGGCGATCCAGGCCGCCGCCAGATAGCCCACTTCCAGGTGCAGCAACAGCAGCAGGAGCAATGCGCCCAGCCACGACACGGTGGCATAGAGCGGTCCGGTGAAAACCAGGGGCACCTCGTTGCACAGCACGTCGCGCACGATGCCGCCGACGACGCCGGTGACGACCCCCATGAAACTGGCGACGAACCAGGGTGCCCCCAGGTGCAGCGCGATCTGCGTGCCCACTACGGTGAACAGGGCGAGTCCGACCGCGTCCGGCAGCAGGAACAGGTTGGGCGGCAGGCGCCTGAGCCGGGCCAGGGCGAAAGTCGCCACCGCCGCCACGGTGGCGGCGACGAGATAGGTCTGATCGGCGATCCAGAACACGGTGCGGTCCAGCAGGAGGTCGCGCAGGGTGCCGCCGCCGAGGGCGGAGGCGAAGGCGACCATGACCATGCCGAACAGGTCGATCGGCTTGCGTCCGGCTTCGAGCACGCCGGCCGCGGCGTTCGCTACCACCGCGCCCATTCCGATCCAATAGGTGATCTGGTCCAGAGTCATGGCGCCCGTGTCGCGGCGCTCACAGCCAGCCGCCGCACGACCAGCAGGTGAGGAAGTTGGTGGGGTTCTCCTCGCCGCAGCGCCCGCAGCGGCGATTGCCCGGCACCGGCCGCGCCTGGAACTCGGCGATCAGAGTACGCGCCCGTTCCAACTGGCTGTCGTCCGCGACCCACACTTGCGGGCAGGCTGATGCCGGCGGAATCTCGCCCGCCGCGCTCTGGGCGTTCTGGTTGAAGACGCGGACCTCGATGCCCACCGCGTGGAGCAGGTCGGCGATCAATTGCGCGTCGGGCAGCGAGGAGGCGCGATAGGCCAGGCGCATGGATCAGGCCCGCGCGGCGAGCGCGTCGTCCAGTTGCGGCAGGACGGTGCCGGAGGCGGTGCGCAGCGAGTAGTGGACACGGGCGCTGAGCGGCGTCTCGTCGGGATTGATCTCGACCAGGGTCGCGCCGGCCCGCAGCGCCCGCAGCGGCAGATCCGCGGCGGGGAACACCAGCGCGGAGGTGCCGATGCTGACGAAAACGTCGCAGTGGCCGGCTGCCGATTCCGCCGCGGCGAGGGCGGCGGCCGGCAGCGTTTCGCCGAACCACACCACGTCCGGCCGCAGCGGGGCGCCGCAGGCGGGGCAGGACGGCGGCGCCTGGTCCGCGGCGAACTGCTCCACCACGCCGCAGCCGGCCGAGCACTTGACGCGCGCGATGTTGCCGTGCAGTTCGATGACGTCGCGGGAGCCGGCGCGCCGGTGCAGGCCGTCGACGTTCTGGGTGACGAGCGTGAAGTCGCCGAACCGGTCCTGCATCCGCGCCAGGGCGAAATGGCCGGCGTTGGGCTGCGCCTGCGCCACCAATCGGCGGCGCCACGCGTACCACTCCCATACCAGCCGCGGATTGCGAGTGAAGGCCTCGGGGGTGGCGAGTTCCTGGGGATCGTACTTCGCCCACAGGCCGGTCTGGGCGTGGCGAAAGGTTGGCACTCCCGATTCCGCCGAGATGCCGGCGCCGGTCAGGACCGCGACGCTGCGCGCCTTGCGCAGCGCATCGATCAGGGTCGCGGGAAGCGCCGGGTTCATGCTGCCGCGGCACGGATAAGGAAGATTGCGCGCTGCGCCATCCTCTTGGACTAGAAAACGATGACCTGGCGCACCGCCTGTCCGCTCGCCAGGCGGTCGAAGCCTGCGTTGATGTCGTCCAGCGCGATGCGCTGCGTCACCAGCCGGTCCACCGCCAGCTTGCCGGCGCGGAACAGCGAAACGAAATGCGGGATGTCCCGCGCCGGCACGGCCGAGCCGAGATAGCTGCCCTTCACCGTGCGCTCCTCCGCCACCAGATTGACCGCCGGCAGCGGGAAGCGATGGTCCGGATGGGGCAGGCTCGCCGTCACGGTGGTGCCGCCGCGGCGCGTCACGGCATAGGCCAGCGCCAGGGCATCGACCGAACTGGCCATCTCGAACGCATACTCGACGCCGCCGCCGGTGATGCGCTTGACCTCGGCCACCAGGTCGCCGGCGCCGGCGTTGAATGCATGGGTGGCGCCGAGTTCGCGCGCCAGCGCCAGCTTCTCCTCCAGCCGGTCCACGGCGATGACCTGCCGCGCGCCGCAGGCCAGTGCGCCGAGCAGGGCCGAGAGGCCGACGCCGCCGAGGCCGACGACGGCGACGCTCGCTCCCAGCGGCACGCGGGCGCAGTTCACGACGGCGCCGACGCCGGTGAGCACGGCGCAGCCGAACACCGCCGCCACGTCCACGGGCAGGTCGGGGTCGATCTTCACCCGCACTTCGCCCGGCCCCGGCGGGTCGAGCTCGACCGTCTCGATCGCCACCGGCCGGCTTTCGGCATAGGGCATCGACATGCCCATACGTTCGAGTACTGCGGCGCGGATCTTCATTCCGCGGTGCCTCGAACGACTTCCGTCACATCCCGCCGAGACATAGATACTTGATCTCCAGGTATTCCTCGATGCCGTACTTCGAGCCTTCGCGTCCGATGCCGGACTGCTTGACGCCGCCGAACGGCGCCACTTCGTTGGAGATGATGCCGGCATTGATGCCGACGATGCCGTATTCCAGGGCCTCGGCGACGCGGAAGCAGCGCGCGATGTCGCGCGAGTAGAAATAGGCGGCGAGGCCGAACTCGGTGGCGTTGGCCATGGCGATCGCTTCGGCTTCGGTCCCGAAGCGAAACAGCGGCGCCACCGGGCCGAAGGTTTCCTCACGCGCGCACTTCATGTCGGGCGTGACGCCGGCTATCACGGTCGGCTCGTAGAAGGTGCCACCCAGGTGGTGGCGATGGCCGCCGGTGAGGATGCGCGCACCCTTGGCCAGCGCGTCGGCGACATGCTCCTCCACTTTTTGCAGGGCCTGGCCGTCGATCAGCGGTCCCTGCGCCACGCCCTGCACCATGCCGTCCCCCACCTTGAGTTCGCGCACCTCGGCGGCCAGCGCCGCGGCGAACTCGTCGTAGACGCCGTCCTGCACCAGCAGGCGGTTGGCACAGACGCAGGTCTGGCCGGTATTGCGATACTTCGACGCCAGGGCGCCCTGCACCGCGGCGTCGATGTCGGCGTCGTCGAACACGATGAAGGGGGCATTGCCGCCCAGTTCCAGCGATATCTTCTTGATCGTGCCGGCGCACTGCGCCATCAGCAGGCGGCCCACTTCGGTGGAGCCGGTGAAGGAGAGCTTGCGCACGGCGGGATTGGCGGTCAGCTCGCCGCCGATTGCCGCCGGGTCGCCGGTGACGACGTTGAACACGCCTGCCGGAAAGCCGGCCCGCGCCGCCAGTTCGGCCAGGGCCAGCGCAGTCAGCGGCGTCTGCTCCGCCGGCTTGACCACCACGGTGCAGCCGGCGGCCAGGGCCGGCGCCACCTTGCGCGTGATCATGGCGGCGGGAAAGTTCCAGGGCGTGATGGCGGCGCACACGCCGACCGGCTGCTTGATGACGATGAGGCGCTTGTCGGCGGCCGGCGAGGGAATGGTGTCGCCATAGACGCGCTTGGCCTCCTCGGCGAACCACTCGACGAAGCTGGCGCCGTAGACCACTTCGCCCTTGGCCTCGGCCAGCGGCTTGCCCTGCTCGGCCGTCATGAGGCGGGCGATGTCCTCGCTGTGGGCCATCATCAGCTCGTACCAGCGGCGCAGTATCCCCGCCCGCTCCTTGCCGGTGCGGCTGCGCCAGGCGGGCCAGGCGGCATGGGCGGCGGCGATGGCGCGGCGCGTCTCGGCGGCGCCGGCGTCAGGCACCTGCGCCAGCACCTCGCCGCTGGCGGGGTTGCGCACGCCAAAGGTGGCGCCGCTGTCGGCATCGGCCCAGCGGCCGTCGATGTAGCACTGTCTGCGCAGGATGTTGGCGTCGTCGAGCTTCATGGGCGTTCTTCCGGGCGAAGGGCGGAATCCGTGATCGAAGTGTAACGGGGCCAGGGGTCGCGGGAAAGGATCGCCGCCGGGCGCAACGTCGAGCCGCGCCGCGGCGCAGCCGGTCGATCCGCGCCAGGCTGGATATACTGGGACGATCCGCATCCCGGCCCTCCATCCGCGGCTTGATGTCCATATCGTTCCTGCAGGTTGTCGTTGGCGGCGTCGCCAGCGGCTGCGTCTATGCGCTGGTCGCTCTTTCGTTCGTCCTCATCTACAAGGCGACGGACGCCGTCAGCTTCATGCAGGGCGAGCTGATGATGAGCGGCGCCTTCGCGGCGCTGGCGGCCACCACCTTTCTCGGCCTGCCGTGGTGGCTCGCGGTGCTGTTCTCCCTGTCGGTCGTGGCGCTGCTGGGCGCCGGCGTGGAGCGCTTCCTGGTGCGCCGCGTGGCCGGAGGCGCCCATATCGCGGTGGTGATGCTGACGCTGGGCCTGGGCATGATGCTGCGCGGGCTGGTCAGCCTGGTGCCGGCGTGGACGACCCAGACCCACGCCTTGCCGCTGCCGGTGGCGGGCAAAGTGTGGCGCATCGGCGAAGTCGCGCTGGCGGCGGAACACGTCGCGGTCGCGGCCCTGACCGGTCTGCTCTGTCTCTCGTTCTGGCTGTTCTACCGCCACACCCGTACCGGGCTGGCGCTGCGCGCCTGCGCCGAGAGTGCCGAGACGGCGGCCCTGATGGGGGTGCCGGTGCCGCGCATGCACGCGCTGACCTGGGGAGTTGCGGCGGCGTTGGCGGCTTTTGCCGGCATCCTGCTGGCGCCGATCACCTTCGTCCATGCCGCCATGGGCCATCTGGCGCTGAAATCCTTCGCGGCAGCGGTGCTCGCCGGCATGACGAGCCTGCCCGGCACGCTGGCCGGGGGATTGCTGCTGGGGGTGGTGGAAGCGGCTGCCGGCTTCATGCTGCCGCAAGGCTTCCAGGATGCGGCGGTGTGGCTGGTGCTGCTGGGCGCCATGCTGTGGCGGCCGCAGGGCCTCGCCGCTGCCCGGGGCTGAGCGGATGGAGCGTGCGCTGACGGCCGCCGCGGCGATCATTGCGCTGATCGCGCCGCCGCTGCTCGGTTCCGACTATCTGCTGAGCCAACTCAGCTTCGTCGCCGCCTACGCCATTGCCGGCCTCGGGCTGGTCGTGCTTTCCGGACACGGCGGACAGATCTCTCTGGGGCAAGCCGCATTCCTCGGCGTCGGCGCCTACGCCGAAGCGCTCCTGGTGCAGCGCGGCGTGCCACTGCCGGCCTCCCTCGCCGCCGCGGCGGCGGCCGGCGCCGTGGCGGGCTGGCTGGCGAGCCTGCCGGCGAAGCGGCTGTCCGGGCTCTATCTGGCCATGGCGACCCTGGCCTTCGGCTTTCTGGTCGAGGAAGGAACGACGCGCTGGGAAACGGTGACGAGTGGCGCGCGCGGCCTCGTGGTCGGCCCCGCAGCGCTCGGAAGCCTCGTGCTGCAGACGCCCTGGCAGCGCTACCTGCTGGCGGCGACCTTGTGCGCGGTGGCCCTGCTCGCCACCGGTCGCCTGCTCGATTCGCGTTTCGGCCGCAGCCTGCGCGCCGTGCGCGACGACGAGACGGCAGCGGCCGTGTGCGGCGTCGATGCCTGGCGGGCGAAACGCAGCGCCTTCGTCTTTTCGTCCGCGCTCACCGGGCTGGCGGGTGCGCTGCTGGCCCACGAACTGGGCATCGTGACGCCGGAGCAGTTCGGCATCGGCGCTTCCATCGAACTGCTGATGCTGGCGTACATCGGAGGCGCCGAGCGCCGCTCCGGAGCCGTCCTGGGCGCGGCCTTCGTCGTGTTCGTGCCGGGCGCCATCGCGCTGCTGCGCGACTGGCTGCCGGCCGAAGTCGCCCGCCAGCCCGGACTGCAGCCTTTCCTGTTCGGCCTGGCGGTGGTGCTGTTCGTGCTGTACGCGCCACGGGGCATCGCCGGACTCCTGCGGCGCGGCGGGTGAGGCGCGGGCGCTGTATGCTTCTGATAACCGCACTCGGCGCGGAGTACGCAGAGAAAACCGTGAGGACGCAAAGAGTTGCAATTCAGGGCAGGGGTACCCAGCGGGTGTGCCACAAATTCCTTGTTCCGCGTACTCTGCGCCTTTGCGATCTCTGCGTCGAAGGCGGTGAGCCGCCTCTTCCTGGATGACCCGGTACCTCCGCCCGGGCGGGGCAACGATGCTGCGCCTGGTCGCAGCGCTCGCGCTGTTCTGCCTCGTCGCCCTCGCTCACGCCGTTCAGGGCGTGACCCGGGACCAGATCCGCGTCGGCACCATCCAGGATCTGTCCGGGCCGATCGCCCTGCTCGGCGTGCCGATACGCGACGGCATGCAGATGCGCTTCGACGAGGCCAACGCCCGCGGCGGCGTGCACGGACGCAGGCTTAGGCTGATCGTCGAGGACTCGGGCTACGATCCGAAGAAGGGCGTGCTGGCGGCGCGCAAGCTGATCGGCAGCGACCGGGTGTTCGCCCTGCTCGGAACGCTGGGCACGCCGGTGGTGCTGGCGACGATGCCGCTGGCGCTGGACCAGGGGCTGCCGCACCTGTTTCCGTTCTCGCCGCATCCGGCCACCTTCGAGCCGGTGAGCAGGCTCAAGTTCCAGATCTTCACGCCCTATGTGGATTACATGCGCACGGCGGTGCGCTACCTGGTGCGCGCCAACGGCTACCAGCGCGTCGGCATTCTCTACCAGGACGACGATTACGGCATCGAAGTGCTGCGCGGCGCCGAGTTGGCGCTGCAGGACGGCGGCCTGAAGCTGGCCGAAAAGACCTCCTACAAGCGCGGCGCCACCGACTTCTCGGCGCAGATCGCGCGCCTGCGCGCGGCCGGCTGCGAACTGGTGGTGCTCGGCACGGTGGTGCGGGAGACGGTCGGCGCCATGCAGGAAGCGCGCAAGGTCGGCTGGAACGTGGACATGCTGGTTTCCTCCTCCGGCTACTCGGCCCAGGTGCACGAACTCGGCGGCAAGGCGGTGGAGGGGCTGTACGGCGTTGCCGCCAGCCCGATTCCCTATGCCGAAGGCGCGAATCGCGAGCTTGCCGCCTGGATTGCCGACTACCGGCGCCGCTTCGGCGCCGAGCCGAACGTCTGGAGCGTGCAGGCCTACGTCGCGGCGGACCTCTTCGTGCGCGCCATCGAGCGCGCCGGTCCGCGCCTCGATGCCGATACGCTGGCGCGCGCCTTCGAGACCATGGAAACCCGCCGCGACTACTTCGGCAGCCCGAACTTCCGCTTCACGCCCAGCGACCACCTCGGCACGCGCGAGCGCCGCATCGCCCGCATCCGCGACGGGCGCTGGGTGATGCTCACCGACTATCTGAAATAGCAGCGGCGGCCGGCAGCTACATATAGGCGCCGCCGTTCACGTTGATCTGCTGCCCGGTGATGTAATCGCCGTCGGCGGCGAGGAAGGTCACCGCCTTCGCCATCTCCTCCGGCAGGCCGAAGCGGCCGATCGGGATGCGCGCCTTGATCTGGTTCGCCACGTCCTCGGGCACCTTGGCCAGCATGTCGGTCAGGGTGAAGCCCGGCGCCACCACATTGACCGTGATGCCGGTCTTGGCCAGTTCCAGCGCGGCGGTCTTGGTGAAGGCGATGATGCCACCCTTGCTGGCGCTGTAGTTGGCCTGGCCGAAGGCGGCGGCCTGGCCGTTCATCGAGCTGATGTTGATGATGCGGCCGTATTTCTGCGCCATCATCGGCTGCATGGCGGCGGTAGTGCAGAAGAACACCGCGTTGAGGTTGGTCTGGATGACATCCAGCCAGTTCTGATCGCTCATCTTGCGCAGCGAACTGTCGCGGGTGATGCCGGCGTTGTTCACCAGGATGTCCAGCCGGCCCCAGTGATCGACCACCTTCTTGATCAACCCGCGCGCCTCGTCGGCGACGGCGACGTTGGCCTGGGCGAGCAGGTATTCCCCGCCGCCGGCCTGGATTTCCGCCCCGACTTCCCGCGCCAGTGCTTCGTTGGATTGGAAATTGAGGGCCACCTTCGCCCCCTCGCGCGCCAGTTCCAGCGCGATGCCGCGCCCGATGCCGCGCGATGCCCCCGTTACAATCGCGATCTTGCCGTCCAGTTGACCCATCGTCCTCTCCTCCTCGTGTTCGATATTGGTATGGGGCGTTTCGCGTCGAGCCGAAACGCCGGGCACTGCTCGCCGAAGTATAAGATTATTCGGCGCGAATCAGTAGAGTCCTGATCGCCCGGTCACTGCCGGCGCTGCGCGCCGACTCGGAGCGTAGCGGTCGTGCCGGGGCGGATCGGTCGTGTCTTGCTCACTGCGCCTGTTCGGGCAGCACGGCCATCAGCATGGCGACCATCTCCGGATCGAAGTCGAAGCCCGGCTCGTCGCCGGGATTGAGGGAGATGCCGATTCCGGCGCCCATGCGGCGCAGCACCCAGGAGAACTCGGTAACCAGACCGCCGCTGTAGCCGGGGTAATGGGTGACCATGTCCTTGGCACGCTCCGGCACGCTGAACAGGACCAGCACGCGGTTGCCGTCCTCGTCCTCGATCACCAGCGGCTCGGCCTTGGTGGATGTCTGGAAGCCGGCGATCTGGTGCTTTTCGTCTTTTACCGGCATGAACACCTGCTGGTCCATCAGGCGCTGGGCGAAAACTTCCGGCTCGAGCGCGCCCTCGTGCATTTCGACGAGCAGACGTTCCAGATCGTTGCGGGGAGTGGTGGTCTGGTGGTTCATGGCTGGGCGCAGGAAGTAGGGTACGCGGAGGATAGCATCCGGCTGCCGCCGGCGACAGCAAGATGGCGCTGCCGCCCGCCCGCGTGGACATCAGAACAGGTCGCCGGGCGCCTCGGTGATTCGCCTCTCCCCATGCAGTTGGGCGCGCACCCGGGCGCAGATGTCCCGCACCCGGTCTTCCGCCGGGAACAGGGCGTCGTGCGGGATGGCCTGAAACTGCTCGTCCCAGAAGCCGGCGGCGGCGATGCGGAATTTCGCCAGCAGCCGCGCCGCGCAGTCCTGCGCCGGATGCTTGGCCTCGCGCAGCGCCGGAAACGACCCGACCAGGAAACCCTCCTGAAAGTACGGACGCTTGGCGTCGGGCGGGCAGATCGACAGCAGGCGGATGTTGAGCAGTTCCTCTTCCACCGAGTAGCTGATGCTGCCATGGACGTGCGGAAACCCCAGCACGAACACATGAGCGTCGTCCGCGGCGCGCTCCAGCGCGAACGATGCCGCCACCCGCAGCGACTGCGTCACGTCCAGCAGCGGCGTCGGGCAGACCTCGTAGTGCTGCAACATCGCCCAGGTCAGTTCGGGGAACTTGCCGAGCTTGGCGCTGCCTTCGATGGCATGGGAGCGGAATTCGGCGTGCAGCAGCGCCGCGGCGCGGTCCAGCGTCTGGAAGCGTGAGCGCAACTCTGCGTTCGGCAGCGATCCGTCGCTGCGATAGATGGCCGGGTACAGGCTGGTGGCGTTGGACTCGATCAGGTGGTCGCGCCGCTGGCCGCGGTAGATCAGGAAATATTCGGGGTTGTAGTACGAGAGGCGCGCCACCGCCTCCACCAGCTGGCGGAAGCTCGCGATCGGCGCCGCCGCGCCTTCGCGCACCTGGCGCGTGGTGATCTGGCGTCCGCCCGTCGGGTCATCGCCGAGGAAGGGCGAACGAAAACGATTGCCGATGCTTCTCATCGATCCCCTTGTGTCGCCGGCCTGCGGCTTGTTTGACCGTCCGGCCGCTGGCTATGATGAACTCGACGCAGAGTGTAACCCGAGGCGTGGAGGAGGCAAGCATGACATGGCGATGGCAGTGCGCCGCCGCGGCGATGGCGATGGCGCTGGCCTGCGGCAGCGGCTGGGCCGGCGGATCGAACTACGGCGTCGCGCCCGGCGCGCTGCCGCAGGTGGCGGGCAAGGTGATCGAGTTCCCGGTCCCCACGCCCAGGTTCGCGCGCGATCCGGCGCCGGGACCGGACGGCAGCATCTACATCGCCGTCATGCACGGCAACCGGATCGCGCGCTTCGACCCGCGGGCCAGGACGTTCCGCGAATGGGATCTGCCGGAGGGTGCGCGCCCCCACGGCCTGGTGGTCGATGCCGAGGGCATCGTCTGGTACACGGGCAACGGCAACGGCACCATCGGCCGCCTCGACCCGAAGTCCGGCAAGGTCACGGAATTGCGTGCGCCTTCGGGCGGCGACCCCCATACCGTGGTGATGGACGGCAAGGGCGACCTCTGGTTCACGGTGCAGGGCGGCGGCCGCGTCGGGCGCCTGGACCGGGCGACCGGAGCGATCACCGAGTACCGGACCTCGGGCAATCCTTATGGCATCGCCATCGACCGCCAGGGTTTCGTGTGGTTCTGCCGCATGGGGGCGGACAAGCTGGGGCGCATCGATCCGGCGAGCGGCGAGATGGGCGAACTGGACACCGGCAGCGGATCGCGTCCGCGGCGCATGGCGACCGGTCCCGACGGCATGCTGTGGGTGACCGCCTACGGCAATGGCAAACTGATCAAGGTCGATCCGCAGGCGCGGCGCATCGTCAAGGCGTATCCGATGCCGGCGGGCGCCGGCGGCGGGCCCTACGCCGTGACCGTGGACGGGGCGGGACGCGTCTGGGCCAACGAGATCGACACCGATACCGTGGCGCTGTTCGATGCCGGGAGCGAGACGTTTCGCGTCATCAGCCTGCCCTCGAAGAACGTCGGCATCCGCAAGGCCGTCATAGACGCGCAGGGTCGCTACTGGTATATGGGTTCCCACAACGGACGTCTGGGAATGATCGAATGAAGAAAAGACTGGCGGGGCGCGGATGGCGCGGTCTCGGGATGCTCCTGTGCATGTTGGCGGCGACGGTGGCGTGGGCGGACGAGGCGCTGTGGACGCAGCTGAAACAGGGCGGATACGTGGTGCTCATCCGTCATGCCAGCACCGAGTTCGGCATCGGCGATCCACCGGGCTTCAAGCTCGACGATTGCAGCACGCAGCGCAATCTTTCCGACACGGGCAGGGCCGAGGCGCGGCGGCTGGGGGAGACGTTCCGCAGCCGGGGCGTGCCGGTGTCGGAGGTGCGCTCGAGCCAATGGTGCCGCTGCATGGAGACGGCGAAGCTCGCCTTCGGCCGCGCCGAACCGTGGCCGGCGATCAATTCGGTGTTCGCCGATCGCTCCCAGGAGCCGGCGCAGCGGCGCGCCGTGCTGGAACTGGCGTCGAAGGTGAAGCCTCCGCGCAACCTGGTGCTGGTCACCCACAATTACAACATCAATGCCCTGGTCGGCGCCTCCCCCGCCAAGGCGGAGATCGTCGTCGCCCGCTTCGATAACGGCGAACTCAAGCTGGTGGGGCGGATTGCCCCACCGTGAACGCCACACCCTGCCGGAGCCATCGCATGAAACTCAGGGCAAGAGCGGTTCTGGTGATATGTGCGGCGATTCTCGGCGTCGCCGCCTGCGCCAGCGGCAATGTTTCGCAGGCGCCGGACCGTCCCGAACCGCGCTACGATTATCGCCACTGAGTCGCCACTGAGTCGCCCCTGAGTCGCCCCTGATGCGGCGGGCAGGAGCGCCTGCCGCCCGCCGCGCTCACCGGCTCAGACGCCGTTCTGCTTCAGCCACGCCTGCAGCCGCTTCCAGCCGTCGTCCGCGGCGTCCTTGCGGTAGCTCGGCCGGTAGTCGGCGTGGAAGGCGTGGGGGGCGTCGGGATAGACGTGAATCTCCGACTTGCCGCCGGCCGCCTTGATCGCCTCGCGCATCGTGTCGACCGTGTCCAGCGGGATGCCCTGGTCCTGGCCGCCGTACAGGCCGAGCACCGGCGCCTTCAGATCCTTTGCCAGATCCGTGGGCTGCTTCGGCGTCAGCGCACTGGCTGCACCGACCAGCCGCCCGTACCAGGCGACGCCAGCCTTGAGCTGCGGGTTGTGGGCGGCGTACAGCCACACGATGCGCCCGCCCCAGCAGAAGCCGGTGATGGCCAGGCGCGACACGTCGCCGCCATTGGCCCGCGCCCAGGCTACGCAGTTGTCCAGATCCACCATGACCTGGGCGTCCGGCACCTTGGACACGACCTTGTCCAGAATCTCCTGAATGTTGGTCATGGTGGCGACGCTGCCCTGCCGGTAGTACAGCTCCGGCGCGATGGCGAGGTAGCCGAGCTTCGCCAGGCGGCGGCATACGTCCTTGATGTGCTCATGGACGCCGAAGATCTCCTGCACCACCAGCACCACCGGAAACTTGCTGCCGGTCGCCGGCTGGGCGCGGTAGGCCGGCAATCTCGTGCCGTTGCTGGCGATGACGATCTCGTTGACGGAAAGTCCCTGGGTGTCGGTGGTGATGACCTGCTGCGCCATCACCGGCTGCACGGCCGCGGCAAAGCCGCTCGCCAGCATCGAAGCGACGAAGCTGCGGCGGGTGAAAGGCACCTGTGGGGCCAGGCTGTCGAAGTCGGAACGGGTTTGGGTCATCTTGTCTCTCCTTGGCGTTGGGTCGTGTAAGTTACGATAGCGCAGCCGAATCATCAATCCCGTAATCCCACCTTCCTCGCAAGGAGCCACCATGAGCGAAAAACCGATCAGCCGCTACCCGGTCCCCGATCTGGAACAGATGGCGGAGGACATGCGCAGCCGCATCCTTGCCGTGCAGGAGAAGTCGGGGTTCGTTCCCAATGTATTCCTCGCCCTGGCGCACCGGCCGGACGAGTTCCGCGCCTTCTTCGCCTACCACGATGCGCTGATGGAGAAGGAAAGCGGCCTGACCAAGGCGGAGCGGGAGATGATCGTGGTGGCGACCTCGGGTGCGAACCAGTGCCAATACTGCGTGGTCGCCCACGGCGCCATCCTGCGTGTGCGCGCCCGGAATGCCCTGGTGGCGGATCAGGTCGCCATCAACTACCGCAAGGCGGACATCACGCCGCGGCAGAAGGCGATGCTGGATTTCGCGCTGAAGGTCTCGCTTTGCGCCCAGGAGATCGGCGAGGAGGACTTCGCCACCCTGCGCGCCGCCGGCTTCAGCGACGAGGACATCTGGGACATCGGCGCCGTCGCCGCCTTCTTCGGGCTGTCGAACCGCATGGCCAACCTGACCAACATGCGACCCAACGATGAGTTCTATCTGCTGGGCAGGCTGCCGCGGGAGAAATGAGTCGCTGCCGCGGAGACGAGCCTGATACCCGGGGGCGGCAGCGACGTTTCGGATCGAGAGACGCGGCCTGGATTTCGACGCGCCATGCCGGCCACGAATTCGTCGCGCGTCCGGCCGGTGACGCAGGGATTGTGCTCGCGCTCCTCGCCGATGCACGTCACCCGCCTGCCGCCGCTGTCGCGGCCGGGATAGACGAGTGTCTCGTCGGGCAGGGTCAGGATGCGCCGCGTCAGAGAGTCGTAGAGCTGGCCCGGGTTGCTGTCGGGAAGGTCGGTGCGGCCGCAGCCGCCGATGAGCAGGGCGTCCCCGCTGAACAGCCGGTCTCGCCATAGATAGCTGAGACAGCCCTGGGTGTGACCCGGGGTCGGCCGCACGTAGATGCGTTCCTGTCCCAGGGCCACGGTATCCCCGTCGCTAACCAGCAGATCCGCCCAACGTACGCCCGAGGCACGGCCATAAACCACCGTGGCGCCGCAACGGGCGCGCAACTGCAGGCCGGCGCTCGCATGGTCTTCGTGCACATGGGTTTCGAGGACGTAGGTCAACCGGCTCTGCAGTTCGTCCATCAGCCCCAGATAAAGGGCGATGTGCTCGAGCACGGGATCGATGATCAACGCCTCGCCGCTCGCTGCGTCCGCCAGCAGGTAGGTGAAGGCGCCGCTTGCCGTGTCGTGCAACTGACGAAACCGGATCATGGAATTGTCCTCAGACCGGTCCGGCGCGAGGGTGGGGCATTGGCGGCGAGGCGCACGCAAGGTCGAAGCCAAAGAAAAAAGGAAGCAGTCGGCCGGTTGAGGATGAATCGTCCTGCTTCGGGCAGCGACGGTCGCGAGGAGGAGGTTTCGCGGCCGAAGCCAAACCAGAGCGGAGCGGGAGCGATCCTGGCGGCGAGAACGGGGGAGAGTCTCGCGCACCAGCGGGGCTGGGAGTTGTTTCCATCTTACTAGCCCTCGTACGGCCACTGCTTCCGGTCAATCTGTATTCAACATTCGTGCCATCCGGGGAAGCGCCCCGGCAGCATCGCTAAGTCGTTGAATTACGGCGTTCAATGCGTGGTCGCCGAGTCGGGAAAGACAGGGAGCCGCCGTTCTCAGTGACAATAATGACAGTATTTGCTAGGCTGTACTGCCATCTATGACAGTTTGCGAGACCCAGTGAGCTTTCCTCAACACAGCCTGCCCGAACTTCTGTCCTTTCTCGAAGGTTTGCCCGAACCGCGCATCGTCATGGATGCGGAGTACCGCATCGTCGCAGCCAATGCCGCCTATGCGCGCGACTTCGGCAACGGCCAGCCGATCCGGGGCCGCCACTGCTACGAGGTGTCGCACCACTTCACCGTGCCGTGCGATCAGGCGGGGGAATCCTGCCCGATGAAGGCGAGCCTGGAGAGCGGCGGTTCGCGCCGCGTGCTGCACCTGCACCACACGCCGCGCGGCGAGCAGCATGTGGACGTGGAAACGACGCCGATCCGCGATGACGCCGGCAAGGTGGTGTTCTTCGTCGAGACCATGCGTACCGTGCGCCACGCCAGCGGCAGGCAGGCGGCGCAAGGACTGGTCGGCCGCGCCCCGGCCTTCAACCGCATGCTGGAGCGGCTGATGCGGGTCGCGTCCTCCGAGGCGGCGGTGCTGCTGCTGGGCGATACCGGGACCGGCAAGGAACTGGCGGCGCGGGTGATCCACGAAGCGAGTCCCCGTGCCGAGGGTCCGTTCGTCACGGTGGAAGGATCGGGCCTGACGGAGACCTTGTTCGAGAGCGAGCTGTTCGGCTATGAGAAGGGTGCGTTCACCGGCGCCAATTTCCGCAAGATGGGCCTGGTGGAGGCGGCAAGTGGCGGCACCCTGTTCCTCGACGAAATCGGCGACGTGCCCCTGTCGCTGCAGGTGAAGCTCCTGCGCCTGCTGGAGACCGGCACCTACCGGCGCGTCGGCGGGGTTGACACGCTGCGTGCCGACTTCCGACTGGTGTGCGCCACCCACCGCGCTCTGGAGGCGATGGTCCAGGCCGAAAGTTTCCGCCGCGACCTGTATTACCGCATCAATAGCTTTCCCGTGCGCGTGCCGTCCCTCGAGGAACGGCGCGAGGACACTCCCCTGCTCGCCAAGTCCCTGCTGGAGCGCGTCGCCGGCGGCCGCGGTTTGCGCCTGTCGGAAGCGGCCCTCGCCTACCTGAAGGGGCGCCGCTACGAAGGCAACATCCGCGAGTTGCGCAACCTGGTGGAGCGCGCCAGCCTGCTGGTGGACGGCCCGGAGATCGGCGTCGAGCATCTGATCGATGATCTTGCCGGCGCCGCCGCGTCGGCGCCGGCAAGAACGCCGGTAGTGGAGGAGACGGTGCTCACCCTGGCCGAGGCGGAGCGGCGCTACCTGCGATGGGCGGCGGCGCGCCACGTCGGCGATCGCAAGGCGCTTGCCGCGCTGCTCGGCGTCAGCGAGCGCACGCTGTTCCGCAAACTGGCGCAGGCGGGCTTGAGTTCCGCCTGACCCGGTCAGGATCCCATGTGCGCGAATTCGTCGGCGGGCATGGCCCGCCCTACGAAATGGAACGCGTAGGGCGGGCCGCGCCCGCCGTTTGCGACAAACCTACAGCAACACGACGTCGAACTGTTCCTGGTTGTAACCGGTCTCGGCCTGGAGCGAGATCGGCTTGCCGATGAAATCCGACAGCATGGCCAGCGATTGCGACTCCTCGTCGAGGAACATGTCGATCACCGCGGTGGAGGCGAGGATGCGAAACTCGCGTGCATTGAACTGACGTGCCTCCCGCAGCAGTTCGCGCAGCACTTCGTAGCACACGGTGCGCGCCGTCTTCACCTCGCCGCGGCCGGCGCACACGGAGCAGGGCTCGCACAGGACGTGGGCGAGGGATTCGCGCGTGCGCTTGCGCGTCATCTCCACCAGGCCGAGGGCGGTGAAGCCGTTCACCGATATGCGCGTGTGGTCGCGCGCCAGTGCCTTCTGCAGTTCCGCCAGGACCGACTGGCGGTGCTCCTGGTTCTCCATGTCGATGAAATCGAGGATGATGATGCCGCCCAGATTGCGCAGCCGCAATTGACGGGCGAGGGCGTGGGCTGCTTCGAGATTGGTCTTGTAGATGGTGTCGTCGAAGTTGCGAGAGCCGACGAAGCCGCCGGTGTTCACGTCGATCGTCGTCATCGCCTCGGTCTGGTCGATGATGAGATAGCCACCCGACTTCAGTTCCACGCGCCGTCCCAGCGCCTTTTGGATCTCGTCCTCGACGTTGAACAGGTCGAACAGCGGGCGCTCGCCGGTATAGTGTTCGAGCAGGGGTACCACCTGCGGCATGTACTCCTGCGCGAAGGCGAGCAGCTTGTGGTAGTTCTCCCGCGAGTCCACCACGATGCGGGAGGTGTCCCGCGTCACCAGGTCGCGCAGCACGCGCTGGCTCAGCGTCAGGTCCTCGTACAGCACCGCCGGCGGGCTCGCGCTCTTGGCGGCCTGGCGCACCTCGGCCCAGATCTTGCGCAGGTAGGCGATGTCCGAGGACAGTTCCTCGTCGCTCGCGGTCTCGGCCATGGTGCGTACGATGAAGCCGCCGCACTCGTCCGCCGGCACCAGACTGTGCAGCTTGGCGCGCAGCGCTTCGCGGTCGGATTCGTTCTCGATGCGCTGCGAGATGCCGATGTGCTTTTCCTGCGGCAGATAGACCAGCAGCCGGCCGGCGATGCTGATCTGGGTGGACAGGCGCGCGCCCTTCGTGCCGATGGGATCCTTCAGCACCTGCACCACCAGGTTCTGGCCCTCGGCCAGCAGGCGCTCGATGGGCCGCGCCGGCTCGGCGTTGTGGCGCGCCTCCCACAGATCGGCGATGTGCAGGAAAGCGGTGCGCTCCAGGCCGATGTCGATGAAAGCCGACTGCATGCCGGGCAGCACGCGCACGATCTTGCCCAGGTAGACCTTGCCCACCATGCCGCGGCTGGCGGTGCGCTCCATGTGCAGTTCCTGCACCACGCCCTGCTGCATCAGGGCGACGCGGGTTTCCTGGGGAGTGAAATTGATGAGGAATTCGTCGGACATGCGTCTAGTTTAACCGGGGAAGGTGTTGTTCGACTCGCTGCCGCGCGGCGCCGCGCCGCCGCTCCCGCGCGTGCATGAGGGCCGCAGCCGATTTCTAGAGCGGATAGCCGAAGCGCCGCAGCAGCAGCGCCGTTTCGAACAGCGGCAGGCCCATGATGCCCGAATGGGAGCCGTGGATCTCCTCGATGAACATGGCGGCGCGGCCCTGGATGGCGTAGGCGCCGGCCTTGTCCAGCGGCTCCCCGCTGGCGGTATAGCGGCGGATCTCGTCTTCGCTCAGATCGCGGAAGCGAACCTGGTTCTCGTTGAGCGCCTGCTCGAACCGCTGATCGTCCGCCAGCGCCACGGCGGTTAGAACGCGATGGCGGCGGCCCGACAGCCGACGCAGGATTTCCAGGGCGTGGTCCGGGCTCTCCGGCTTGCCGATGATCTCTCCGTCCACGTCGATGGTGGTGTCGGCCGCCAGTACCGGATGCGGCACCAGTCGCCGCGACTGGATGCGCCCGACGGCGGCGAGCGCCTTGGTCCGGGCGATGCGCACCACGTATTCCTGCGCCTCCTCGCCGGGCAGCGGATCTTCGCGGACGTCGATGTCCGCGCGCTCGCCGCTGCGAAACAGCAGCACTTCGAAAGTGACGTGGATCTGGTGCAGCAGTTCGCGCCGCCGCGGGCTGCGCGAGGCAAGGTAGATGCGGGGCTCCAGAATGGCCATTGTTATTCTCTGTGGTACGGGTGGTGCTTCAGCAGGCTCATGGCGCGGTACAGCGCCTCTGCCAGCACGACCCGCGCCAGGGCGTGCGGCAGGGTCAGACTGGACAGCCGCAGCGTCGCGTCGGCCCGCGCCTTGATTTCCGGCGCCAGCCCGTCGGGGCCGCCGATGGCGAAGGCCACGTCGCCGCCGGCAGCGAGCCACTGCTCCAGCCGCGCCGCCAGTTCCCGCGTCGTGAGCGTCTCGCCGCGCTCGTCCAGCGCCACCAGCCGGGCGCGGGCCGGCAGCGCCTGCTCGATGCGCGAGCGTTCCGCCGCCAGCAGCGCTTCCACCGGCTTGCCGCCGGTGCGCGGTTCGGGCTTGATCTCGATCAGCGACAGCGCCGCTTCCCGCGGCATGCGCCGGGCGAACTCCTGGAATCCCTCGTCAGCCCAGCGCGGCATGCGCGTGCCGACGGCGACCACGAGCAGCCTCACGCCGCCTGGTCACGCCGCCTCGGCCGCCGGACTCTCGCTGCCGGCTGCCTTCCTGCGCACCCGCGCCGGCCTGGTCCGCCACAACTCTTCCAGGTTGTAATAGCTGCGCACCGCCGGCTGCATGATGTGCACGACGACCTCGCCCAGGTCCACCAGCACCCAATCGCCGGTTTCTTCCCCTTCGACCCCCACGATGTCGCCGCCGGCCTCCTTGGCGCGGTCCTGCACGTGGCGCGCCAACGCCTTGGTCTGCCGCGCCGAATCGGCGCTGGCGATGACGATGCGGTCGAACAGGGAAGTGAGCTTGGTGGTGTTGATGACTTCGATGTCGTGGGCCTTGATGTCCTCGAGGGCGGCGACGACGATTTTCTGCAGCTTTCTAACGTCCATGCAATGCGGCTGAATAGAGGTGGTTGCGGTCAATATAATCGAGAACCGGATCGGGGAGCAAATAACGGGCGCTGCGTCCGGCGCCAAGCAAAGCGCGAATTGCCGTGGCGGATATGGCGAGCGGCGTCATCTCGAACTGGACCACCGAGCCCGCCGTCTTCTCGCGCAGGGCGAGCGGGTCCGGGCGGTGGCGCGCCTCGAACTCGGCGGCCAGGGGCGGTGCCATGTCCTGCGCCCGCAACGGGTAGCCGGGACGGTTCGCCACCGCGATGTGGGTGAGATCGAACAACTCGCGCCAGCGATGCCAGGTGTCGAGTGCGAGGAAGGCATCCACGCCCAGCAGCAGCACCAGGGGAGGGGTGCCGGCGGGCGCCGCCCGCAGGCGCTCCAGCGTCGGCACCGTAAAGCTCGGCCGATCCACCCGCACCTCGGCATCGTCCACCGCGAAGGCGGGATTGTGCGCGATCGCCAGCCGCGTCATTTCCAGGCGGTGCGCAGCGGCGGTCCGCGGCTGCGCCCGGTGCGGCGGCTGTCCCGCCGGAATCCAGACGACGCGGCTCAGGGCCAGTGCGTCCCAGGCCTCCTGCGCCAGGCGCAGATGGGCATAGTGCACCGGATCGAAGGTGCCGCCGAGTATGCCGGTCGGCCCGCGCTCAGGCATCGGTCACGCCACTTTCGCCTTCGGCGAAAACCTCGCGGAAACTCACATACACGCTGGCAAAAAGGGTGGGCATGGCGACGAAGACGAGTACGATGGTCACGGCGGCGCTCGCCACCGTGATCAGGGCATCGGAGAAGGCGAACAGTGCCCGCAACAGGCCCGGCACCACGGCGGTGAGCAGCAATGCCGCCGCGCCGTACACTGCGAACACGCGCCAGTTGCGGGCCACAGCCACGATGCTGAAGAACAGCGCCTTGAGCGCGGCCATGTCCTTCCACGCCACCAGCAGCGGCGCGAACCAGAACGACAGCATCAGCGGCAGGGTGAGCACGAGGGCGGCATACAGAAAAGACATGAGCGCATCGTCGTCGAGCACCGCTTCGGCGCCGGACTTGCCGCCCAGATTCACCGACTCCATCAACTGCGGGCCGTACATGCCCACCAGCAGCGCCGCGATCGCCAGTTCGCACGCCAGGTAAAGGGCGCCGAGTTTGAGCAGCGTCGGCAGGTTGCGTTTGAAACCCGACCACACGATGTCCAGCGCCACCGACTGCCCCTGGTCCACGGCGCGGCAACCGTTCATCACCGTCACGGATAAGGTCTGCAGGACGATGTTGGCGGCGAAAGGGCCGACGATGGGTACGAGGAAGACGAGAAGGAAGAACAACCAGTAATTCAGGGCGAGCAGGGTCAGCAGGGGAGGGTTGCGGCGGTAGAGGCGAAATCCCTCGGCGATCCAGCGCCAGCCGTGCGCAGCGGGCAGCCGCAGAGCCTGCATCGGAGATCAGCGGGGGGGCGCCGCCGCGCTACGCCCGTTCGAAGATATCGACATACGACGCATAGAGCGAGCCGGCGGCCACCGGCAGCAGCAGGATGAACCCCAGGCCGAGGGGAATCGCCGCGACCACGGCAAGCACGAACATCACCACACCATACACCAGGAACGGCACGATGTTCTTGAGGCAGGCATCGAAGCTCAGCTTCAGCGCTTCGACCGGCGCCGTGTTGCGGAACATCACCAGCGCCGGCGCGAACCACAGCGCCATCATCAGCGGCACCATCAGCGCCAGCATCACCAGCACGCCGAGGATGAGGCTGCCCGCCGCCATGCCCATGCCGCGTCCGTCGCCGAGCATGGCCCCGGACATGGCCCCGCCGCCGACGATCAGGAACGACACGACGAAGATGAGCAGTCCGCCCACCAGCGCCAGGACGCCGAGCACGATCAGGCTGCCGGTGTTCTGCTTGAACCCCGCGAACACGTGCTCGATCCTGATTTCCTCGCCCTGAGCCAGGGCGCGGCTGCCGGCGAGGAGGCCGGCGGCGATGACCGGGGCGATCAGATTCCAGGCCAACTGGCCGAGGAAGGGAATGAAGCCGAGCACGAGGAAGATGATGATGACGATCACCGCGATGGCGATCCACACCCCCGGATTCCTGACGAACAGCTGCCAGCCCTCCTTCAGCCACTCGATGCCCTGCCCGGCTTCCACCGTGCGTCCGGCCCCATTGCCCGCAGGCTGCAGATTCTGATTGTCGGGCACGGAAAAAGGGTTCTGCTCGGTCATCGGAGTTTTCCTTTTGGGGATGGACGCGCGAATGGTGGGTGCATGCTAGCCCATGGTCCCCGAATGTTCAATCGCGCCAGGCTTACAGCCAGGGCAGGCGGGATGCCGCTGCCACGCGCAGCTTGAGGATGTCGCGAAACTCGTTCGGGTCCTTGGCGTGGGTGAGCTGCCCCGGGCGCGGCAGGTGGTAGTCCTGCAGGCGCGACAGCCAGAAGCGCAGGCTCGCGCCGCGCTGCATTACCGGCCAGGCTCCGCGCTCCAGCGGCGTGAAAGGCCGCACCGCATGGTAGGCGCGCAGCAGCGCCTGGGTGCGCGCGGCATCCAGTTCGCCTGCGGCATCGATGCACCAGTCGTTGGCCGCGACGGCGACATCGAACAGCAGCGCATCGTTGCCGGCGAAATAGAAATCGATGATGCCGCCGATGCGCGGGCCCTCGTCCGTATCGTCGAACAGCACGTTGTCGCGGAAAAGGTCGGCGTGGATCACGCCGCGCGGCAGGTCCGCCAGGTGGTAGAGGGCCTGGAAGCGCAGTTCCTCCCTGAGCAGGGCCTGGTCCGCCGCGTCGAGACAGGGCGCGACCTGGGGCGCCGTCTCGCGCCACCAGCGCGGGCCGCGCGGATTTTCCAGGCGCCGGCCATACGACAAGCCGGCGACGTGCATCGCCGCCATCATCTCGCCGACCGCGGCGCAGTGGTCCGCGCTTGCCTCGATCACCGACGCACCCGACAGCCGCGTGACGATGGCGGCGGGCTTGCCGTTGAGCGTGCCGAGATACTCGTTGTCGCGGTCGGCAATCGGCGCCGGGCAGGGAATGCCGTGCCGCGACAGGTGCGCCATGAGGTGGATGTAGAACGGCAGTTCGGCGCGCGTCAGCTTCTCGAACAGCGTGAGGACGTAGCGGCCGTGGCTGGTGGTGACGAAGTAGTTGGTGTTCTCGATGCCTGCGGCGATCCCCGCCAGCCCGGCCAGACTGCCAATGGAATAATTGCGGAGCCAGCCGGAGAGCTGGTCGAAGCTGACCGGAGTGAATACGGACATGACGGGAAGTGCGCTCGACGATTCGGGTTGGCGCGGGATCGGCAGGCCATTCGGGCCGGCCGAAAGGCTAGAACTCCATGATCACCCACTGCGGCACGCGCAGGCCGCTGTCGAGGGACTCCTCGCGCGAGAACATACCGTCGCCTCGATGATCGATCAGGTAGTAAGCCTTGCCGTGGGGCGGGGTGACCTTGACCATGTACAGCCGGCCCTTGATGCGGAACTCCTCGACCTTGTCCTCGCCGCGCTGGGTGATGGTGACCTGCGGTTCCAGCGCCGGATCGGGCTGAAGTCCCGGCGGAGGCGGGGGCGGTTCGGGGATGGGCTCCAGTTTGGGCGGGGTCTGCGCCAGGGCGGGCAGGGCGATGCAGAGGGCGAGAATTGTGGCGGCGAAGCGCATGGCGGTTTCCTTGTTCAATGCGGCCATTCTAGCAAAGCGCCTGCCGTTCACAGATTCAGCATCATCTCGTGCTCTTCGGGCAGGGGCAGGAAGCCGCGCGTCTCGTAGTACTTGAAGATCGCTTCCACGACATCCTCCGGCCGGTCGATGACCTGGATCAGATCCATGTCGTCGGGCGAGATCATGCCTTCGCCGACGAGGCGGTCGCGGAACCACGCCAGCATGCCGCGCCAATATGGTTCGTGCACCAGGACCAGCGGAATCTTGCGCGACTTCCCGGTCTGGATCAGGGTCAGCGCCTCCATCAGTTCGTCCAGCGTGCCGAAGCCGCCGGGCAGGACCACGTAGGCCATGGCGAAGCGCACGAACATGTACTTGCGCGCGAAGAAATGGTGGAAGGTCTGGGAGATGTCCTGATAGGGATTGGCCTGCTGCTCCTCCGGCAGCAGGATGTTGAGCCCGACCGACGGCGACTTGCCGAAGTAGGCGCCCTTGGATGCCGCCTCCATCACGCCCGGACCGCCGCCGGAGATCACCGAGAATCCTGCGTCGGACAGCAGGCGGGCGATGTGCTCGGCCTGCATGTAATAGGGATGGTCGGGCGCCACGCGCGCGCTGCCGAACATCGAGACCGCCGGGCGGATGCGGTTCAGCCGGTCGGTGGCCTCGACGAACTCTGCCATAATGGCGAAGATGCGCCACGAGTCGTGCGCCGTGTACAGCCGTGCCGCGGTGCCCGGGTCGATGAGCTTGGGTAGCTTGTCTTTGCCTATCATCCGTTGAAATCCTGAGGAGGCCGCGGAGCGCGCGGAGAAACGCGCAGCGTGCATGCAGCCGATGCCTGCCGCACGCACGCTGCGCGATGGAAACCTGCCATGCCGACACTGCTGCTGGTCGACGGATCGTCCTACCTGTATCGCGCCTTCCATGCCATGCCCGACCTGCGCAACAAGGCGGGCGAGCCGACGGGCGCGATCTACGGCGTCATCAACATGCTACGTCGGCTCGCCGCCGACTACAAGGCGGAGTACCGCGCCTGCGTGTTCGATGCCAAGGGCAAGACCTTCCGCGACGATTTGTATCCGGCCTACAAGGCGAATCGCCCGTCGATGCCGGACGAACTGGCGCGCCAGATCGAGCCGCTGCACGCCTGCGTGCAGGCGCTGGGCTGGCCGCTGCTGGTGATCGAAGGCGTGGAGGCGGACGACGTCATCGGCACGCTGGCTCGCCAGGCGACGCAGCAGCGGCTCGCCACCGTGATCTCCACCGGCGACAAGGATCTGGCCCAACTCGTCAATCCCCATGTGCGGCTGGTCAATACCATGAGCAACGAGACGCTGGACGAAGCCGGTGTCGTCGCCAAGTTCGGCGTGCCGCCGCAACGCATCGTCGATTACTTCGCGCTCGTGGGCGATGCCGTGGACAACGTGCCCGGGGTGGACAAGGTCGGTCCGAAGACCGCGGCGAAGTGGCTGCAGCAGTACGGTTCGCTGGACGAGATCGTGGCGCATGCCGGCGAGATAACCGGCGCGGTGGGCGAGAATCTGCGCCGGGCGCGGGAATTCCTGCCGCTCGGCCGCAAGCTGGTGACGGTCGTGTGCGACCTCGAACTGCCGCTGCAACTGGAAGATCTGGCGCCGCGCGACCCCGACCGGGAGAAGTTGATCGATCTCTTCTCGCGGCTGGAATTCCGCACCTGGCTGCGGGAGGTGCACGGTAGCGGCGGTCGCGGAACAGCCGCCGCCGGCGCAGGGCGAGCCGGCGCCAGCGGCGGACGCCGACGCTTCGCATCGCGCGCATTACGAAACGATCCTGACCTGGGAACAGTTCGACCCCTGGCGCCAGCGGATCGAGTCGGCGCCGCTCACCGCCCTCGACACCGAAACCACGAGCCTCGATCCGATGGCGGCGCGGCTGGTGGGCATGTCCTTCGCCACGGCGGCGGGGGAGGCGGCCTATCTGCCGCTGGCCCACGTCGGCCCCGGCGCGCCGCCGCAACTGCCCCTGGCCGAAGTATTGCAGCGGCTGCGGCCGTGGCTGGAGTCGGCGCGGAACGCCAAGGTCGGGCAGAATCTGAAATATGACAGGCACGTGTTCGCCAACCACGGCATCGCCCTCGGCGGCATCGCCCACGACACGCTGCTGCAGTCCTACCTCCTGGAAAGCGACAAGGGCCACGACCTGGAGACGCTGGCGACGCGCCATCTCGGCCTGAAGACCATCAGCTATGACGAAGTGACGGGCAAGGGCGCCTCGCGCATCGGCTTCGAGCAGGTGGAGGTGGCGCGCGCGTCCGCCTACGCCGCGGAGGATGCGGACATCACGCTGCGCGTGCACCAGGTGCTGCATCCGCAACTCGCGGCGGAGGAAAAGCTGGAGCGCCTCTACCGCGAGATCGAGCTGCCGGTGAGCGAAATCCTCTTTGCCATGGAACGCCAGGGCGTGCTCCTCGACACCGAACTGCTGGCGCGGCAGAGCCAGGAACTGGGGGCGCGCATGCTGGAGGTCGAGGCGCAGGCCCACGCGGTGGCGCGGCAGCCGTTCAATATCAATTCGCCCAAGCAGATCCAGGAGATCCTGTTCGAGCGCGAGAAGCTGCCGGTGATCAAGAAGACGCCCGGCGGCGCCCCGTCCACCGACGAGGAAGTGCTGGAGCAGCTTGCCCTCGACTATCCGCTGCCCAAGCTGATCCTCGAATACCGCCAGTTCGCCAAGCTCAAGAGCACCTACACCGACAAGCTGCCGCGCATGGTCAACCCGCGCACCGGTCGGGTCCACACCAACTTCGGCCAGGCGACGGCGGTCACCGGCCGGCTGGCGAGCAACGACCCGAACCTGCAGAACATCCCCATCCGCACCGAGGAGGGCCGGCGCATCCGCGCCGCCTTCATCGCGCCCGCGGGCCACGTCATCGTCTCCGCCGACTACTCGCAGATCGAGCTGCGCATCATGGCCCACCTGTCGGCGGACGAGAGGCTGCTGGAGGCCTTCGCCCGCGGCGAGGACGTGCACCGCGCCACCGCCGCGGAGGTGTTCGGTGTCGCGCCGCAGGAGATCACGTCGGAGCAGCGGCGCTACGCCAAGGTCATCAATTTCGGGCTGATCTACGGCATGTCCGCCTTCGGCCTGGCGCGCCAGCTCGGGCTGGAGCGCGGCGCGGCCCAGGCCTACATCGACCGCTACTTCGCCCGCTATCCCGGCGTCGCGCGCTACATGGAGACGACGCGCCAGCAGGCGCGCGACAAGGGCTACGTGGAGACGGTCTTCGGCCGCCGCCTGTGGCTGTCGGAGATCCGCAGCGGCAACGCCGCCCGCCGCCAGGGCGCGGAGCGCGCCGCCATCAACGCGCCGATGCAAGGCACCGCGGCCGACCTCATCAAGCTGGCGATGATCGCGGTGAGCGGCTGGCTCGCCGAGCATGGCCTCGGCTCCCGCCTCGTCCTGCAGGTGCACGACGAACTGGTGCTGGAAGTGCCGTTGGCGGAACTGGCGCGGGTGCGCGGGGAACTGCCCCGGCTCATGGGTCAGGTGGCGCAACTGGCCGTGCCGCTGCTGGTGGAAGTGGGGGCAGGGGCGAACTGGGACGAGGCGCACTGAGAAGCGATGCCGCAAGGATGGGCGACATGAGGACGTTCGTCATCAGCCTGGAGCGGGCGGTGCAGCGGCGCGCGCACATGTCCGGGCAGCTCGACCGGCTGCGAATGCCTTTCGAGTTTTTCGATGCGGTGGACGGAGCGGCGCTGAGCGAGGAACAGGTGCGTGCCGTGTATGACGAGGGGCGTGCCCGGCAGACCTTCTGGGGCCCCCTCAACCGCGGCGAGATCGGCTGTGCGCTGAGCCACATCGGGGTCTGGAGGGTCGTCGCAGAACAGCGGGTGCCCCATGCCCTCGTCCTCGAGGATGACGCCGTGCTGGATGCGGCGACACCGCAGATCCTGGACGCCCTGCCGCGCTCTATGAATCCGGACGACGTCGTGGTGCTGGTGAAGACCAACGACAACACCTTCTTCTTCCGCCAGGCGGACCTGCCGGCCGGCCGGCGTCTGGTCTATGTGAATCAGCCGCTGTACACCGCCACCGGTTACGTCCTCGGCCCCGGCGCGGCGGCGCGCCTGATCGATCGCGCCCTGCCGCTGCGCGCCCCCATCGATTTCTGGTATCACGACATCGGATTCAAGGGCGTCACGCCGATCCGCGCGGTCTATCCGGAACTGGTGTCCCAGCCGTCGGGGGATGCGATGCCGTCCCAGATCGGCGGCCGCGAGCGCCATCTCGCTCAGAGCAGCACACCGAAAGAGCGGGCTTTCCTGCGTGCGGCGGTGCGCAGGTTCCGTCTGAAGGTGAAGAACAAATTCCTGAACTGGCCGGCCCGCCTCTAGCCGTGCGTGAATTCGGCATGTCGCAAATCTCCGACCGAAATGCGCGCGCGCCTTCCCTGACCGTGGAGGTCGTGACGAGCCGACTGCTGGAACTCGCCACCGCCTCTTTCGTCTGTGCGTTGTTGGCAGACGGCGCGAACATGGCGAAGCACTTGGGGCTCTACCTCGGCCTGCTCGTGTTCGGATACAGACTGATGCGCTCGCCGGTTGCCGTTTTGCGCGCGACCTTCGAATCCCGCTTGACCCTGCCCCTGCTCGGTCTGTTCGCGGCCGGAGTGTGGGGAACCCTGATGTCCGAGTCGGCGGCGGCGAGTTGGGCGAGCTTCTACCGCTACGACAATCTAGGCATGGCGATCCTGTTCGCCCTGATGATCAGCCACGAGCGACCCGACGCGGATCGGGTCAAGCGGCTGCTGGTCTGCATGCTGCTCGTTTTCGCTGGCACGAATGTGTGGCAGATGGTTCACATGGCCCGCCATCCGGTGTTTCTGGATCCGACCTCCTACCGCTACGAGGATCTGTGGAAGACGCGGGACTTCGGTGAGATATTGATACTGCTCGCGCCCTTCGTCTGGCTGATTCCGGAACTGTTCGGCAACAAGAGACTGCGGCTCGCGACGGCGGCGTGGACTGCGCTCGTCGTTCTTCTTCTGCTGCCCACCGGCTATCGCGGCGCCTGGGTGGGCTTCGCACTCGGCGTGGCGGTGTGGATCGTCGGCCGCCGCCGCTGGAAATTAGTTCTGTGGGGTCTCGCCGCGTTGGGGCTGATTGCCGCGACGGTTCCGTTCCTGCCCGCCAACAACATGGCGAAGCTGGCGGTGAGTCGCGGCTTGGACGACAACCATCGCATCAAGTACATCTGGCAGCCGACACTGGAGTATGTCGAGCGTCGGCCGCTGGCCGGGTACGGCTTCGGGCAGCAGATCTTCATGAAGACGCTCCACGCCGACCCGCGCGTGGATACGGAATGGATCAAATGGATCCTCACCGATCCGCACAGCAACACCCTGGCGATGCAGTTCGCCGCAGGTCTACCGGGGACCCTGGCCTACGCGCTGCTGATTCTGGCGAACCTGCTGGTGGCGGCGCGGCAGGCCCGGACTGCCCCCACGGAGCGGCGGCGGCAGACGAATCTGGCGCTGCTGGCGGCGTGGGCGGCGACCTTCGTCAGCCTCGGTCAACTGGACATCGTCAACTGGAACTACTTCGGTTTCCTCCTCGTCCTCGGCGTCGTCCTGCACCGGCAGCAGGACGACGCGGCCGGAGTCGCCACAGCCGCCTCCGTCCCGGCGCGGCGCCGCGTCCTGTTCGTGATCCGCGACAAGCTGGGCGACTCGCTCCTCGCCTTCGCCACGGTTCAGCAATACCTGAGGCAGCGTCCCGGCGACGATGTCACGGTCCTCATGCGCAAGGACTACGCCGAACTCGTCCGGGGCGAAGGCGGATTCACGCTGGTGCGCTATCGCGGCGGCGCGCAGGCGCTGCTGTGGGCATTGCTGCAACGCCTGTTTGCTCCACCCTTCGATGCCCTGGTGGTGCTGCGCGGCTTCGGCGACCGGGTGCGCAAGCTCGGCAGGCTGGTTCCGGCGCGGCGCAGGATCAGCTTCACGAGCAAGCTCGCGCCGGTGTTCAGCGAGTGGCCCGAGCCGTTCCAGTCGGAGGACTGGCCGCTGGTGGAGGCGAGCTACCGCGCCGCCGCGGTGCTGGAGCCCGCGCTGGCGATGCCCGACAGGCTGGATCTGCCGAGCCTGCACCCGATGGCAGCGGCGACCAGCGAGCGCTTCGTGGGCGTGTGCCCGATCACCGACGAGAAGCGCAAGGACCTTTCGCAGTCGAGCCTCGACCTGCTGCTCGACCACCTTGCGCGCTCCCATCCCGGCATGCCGATAAAGGTCCTGGTGCGGGAAGGCGCGGAGAAACTCTTCGATCTGCAGGGGCGGGCCGGCTGCGAGCTGGTGAATTTCCGCAGCCTGACGCGGCTGCGCGAGCTGTTCGGCGGCATGTCGGCGTACTACGGCGCCGATACCGGGCTCTACCATCTCGCCGCCGCCATGGGAATACCGGCGACGGTCGTGTTCGGCCCCACCCAGCCCGGCCGCATCATCCTGCCGCGTCAAGACGCCGCCAGCGTGCGCCTGGAAGTGCTGGCGGAAGCGCACTGCGACGTCAAGGCCTGCCGCAATCCCGTTTGCATCGAGCAGGCCTGCGCCAATCTCGCGCCGCAGCCGGTCGTCCTTCCCCGCGACGGGACACCCGCGGACTGCCCGCTGCGCCGGCATGCGCCGGACGCGTTGCTGGCGAACCGCTGGCACCGTTATCCCGGCGACGAGGCGTCGATGTGAGCCACGGTCGCCCGCGCTCGATCAGGCCTCGGGCGGTTCGCGCGCCGCGTCCGCTCCCGACGTCCGGGTGTGTCCGAGCGAGTCGCAGGCAGCCACGACATCTTCCACCTGGACGTCCGTGACTTCGCGGCTTTGCGGCTGCAGCACGACGTAGGGTACGCCCCAGGGGTGCCAGACCCGCGGATCGCTGCGGCCGAAGAAGCAGACGATGGGCTTGCCGAGACCCGCCGCCAGGTGCATGGCGCCACCGTCGCTGCAGACTACCGCGTCCGAAAGCGACAAGGCGGCGATGAGTTCCCGCAGCGCGTGCGTCGGATAGGCCAGCAGCGGCAGTCCTCGGGTGCCGGCGACGATCTGTTGCGCTTTACGGTCGTCGCCGGGATGCAGCGGATTGTCTTCGTCGCCGGGCGACCACAGGAGCAGGAAGCGGGCGCCGTGGCGGGTATGCAGTTCGCGCAACAGGGCGGCGAAGCGCTCGGCGGGCCAGCGCTGGCTGGGCTTGCGTGCGCTGATGTGGACCGCCAGCAGGGGCCCGCTGCCTCCGACCGCCGCGAGCCGCTGGCGCACCGCCGCCGCGGCGGCGATGTCCGCTGCCAGGACCAGAGCCGGCGGCCGGTCCGCTATGCCCAGTGGCCGGATCACCGCCGCGCACTGCTCCACCGCGTGCGCCACCTTTCCCGGCGCCGCATCCGTCTGGCGCAGCACACGCCGCGCGCCGATCCAGCGCGCGAGCCGCTCGGCGCTCGGCTGCGGCCCGCTCGCGGGCAGGATGACGAGGTCGATTCCGGCGCGCCGCAGTTCGAAAACCTGCTTCAGGCGCTGCCAGTAGATCGCGGCCCGGGTCTCCCCGGCGCCGCGGTGCTTCGCCTTCTGGTAGGCGAAGACGGCGTCTAGATCGGGATTCCCGGCCAGCACTTCGGCGTTGTAGCGCGTCACCAGGGCGGCGATCCAGGCGTCGGGGTAATGCCGGCGCAGCGTCCGGATCATCGGTGTGGTGCACACCAGATCGCCGATGTTGTCGCGGCGGATGACCAGGATCTTTTGGGGTGAAGCCTCGGGCATGTCCTCGACCCTGAGCTCAGGCGTGAAGGGACGCGGCCGCGTCCAGAAGGCGACTCACGGCGTCCACGATCTCCTCCGCCCCGACCTCCTTCGTGCACGCGTGGGTGCCGGTGCGGCAGCGGTAGGGAGCGTGGAAGATATGGGCGCAGGGGGCGCACGGCAGTTCGCGCTGGATGATCACGACATGGCGGCCGAGCGGCCGCGTTTCCGCCATGTTGCAGGGGCCGGCCACCGACACGAGCGGAATGCCGACGGCATCGGCCATGTAGGTGACGCCGGAATCGACCCCGACGTAGGCGGACAGCCGCGCCAGCAGGGCAGGCAGTTCGGCGAGCGCGAAGCCCCCGGTGGTGTCGATCAGCCGGGCCGGATCGGCCACCGCCGCCATCACCGCGCCCGCCTGTTCGCGGTCGGCATCGCCTCCGATGAGCACTACCCGCAGTTCCGGGGTTCGCGCCAGCAGGCCGGCGGCGACGGCGGCGACCTTCTCCGTTCCCAGTTCCTTCAATTTGTTGGCGCTGGAGACGCCGATGCCCACCAGCGGCCGCCCATCCGCCGCCAGCAGTGCGCGCACCTTGTCATCGGCACCGGGGGCGGCATGCACTTCCTTGGCGCGGCTGCCGCCGCCGACCCCGAGCCGTGCCAGCAGGGCGAGGTAGGTGTCCTGGATCAAGCGGTCGCCGCGGTGCGGTTCGACTGCGCTCCAAAGGCGCGCGGCCAGCCGGTAGGCGCGGCCGCAGAAGTTGGGCAGGACGGCCAGTCGCACGGGAATCAGCGCCCACAGGCTGCACACGGCGTAGGCGACGCCGACATTGAGGCAGACCACGGCATCGTAGTGTCCGGCGCGCAGTCGCCGCGTCAGATGGAACTTGCCGGACAGCCCCTTGAACTCGGCGGCCTTCGCCTCGTGCACCAGCGTCACGTGCGGGTCGAGGCGCAGCAGCGGTGCGTTGACCGGATTGGCCAGAACATGGATCTCGGCCTGTGGATGGCGCCGTTTCAGTTCGCGGAACACCGGCGTCGAGCACAGCAGGTCGCCGATCTTGGCCAGTTGAATGACCAGGATGCGGCGCGGTGCCGACGGCTGTCCGCTCCCGGCCAGGGCGCGCAGCAGCGGCGCAACGAGCAGGGTCAGCAGCACGTAGATCATGCGCCCGCCGCCTCGCCCAGGATCGCTTCTACCCCGGAGACATAGCGCTCGATGGAGTAGTCCTCCAGCACGGTGGCGCGGCCGGCCTCGCCCAGCCGGCGGCGCTGCTCGGGATGCTCCAGCAGCCGGTGCAGATGGCGCGCCAGGCCATCGACGTCGCCGTAGGGGTAGAGCAGGCCGGTGGCCTCCGCCCGCACCAGTTCGCGCGACCCCACGACGTCGGAGGCGATCACCGCCTTGCCCAGCAGCATCGCCTCCAGAATCGCGCGCGGCAGCCCCTCCTTGGCGGAGGCCAGCACCAGGATGTCCATCGCCGCCACCCAGGGCAGCGGCGCCTTCTGAAAGCCGGCGAAGGTTACACGTTCGGCCAGATGGAGTTGCGCCGCAAGGCTCTCCAGGGCCGCGCGTTCCGGGCCGTCGCCCACCAGCAGCAGATGGAAGGGAACCTGGCAGCGATCGTGCACGGCAGCGGCGGCGCGCAGCAGGTGATCGTTGGCCTTGCGCGCGATCAGGGAGCCGACGCTGCCGACCACGACCGTGCCGGGAACGACCTGCGGCAGCGGTGCCGCATCGGGAAGCGCTTGGCGGCCGTCGATGGCGTTGTGCACGACGACGCACTTGTCCCGCTCCACGCCCTGACCGGCGAGGGAATCGGCCACGCCCTGGGAGACGCAGATGATGCGCCGCGCGACGCGATTGACTGCGGCGGCTTCCACCGGCTTGAGCGTGACGTCGATGCGGCAATGCTGCACCACCGGCACGCCCGCCGCTTCGGCGGCGAGATAGCCCTCCAGGTTGGACGCCGGCTGGTTGTTCAGGTAGAGGAGATCGAAGCGGCCTTCCCGCAAGCGGCGCGCGATGCGCTGGGCATTGGGCAGGATGCGCCAGCGCCGGTCGATGGCATGCACCGCGTCGCGCCGCCAGAAGCGATGCCAGCCCAGCAGGCCGCGCGCCAGTTCCTTGCCCAGCTTTGCCGTGAGCGGCTGCCGCGGTTGCGCCTGCAATTCCAGTGGAATGCCGAGGGCGGCGAGTTCGCGCTTGAGGTCGGAGTCGCCCTTGCGGTAGTTGTAGTAGAACAGGGCGGTGACATCGAAGCGGCCGCGGTCGATGCGCTTCAGCAGTTCGATCAGGCTGTTGGTGCCGCCGCCCCATTCCTTGCCGGTGTCGAGGACGAGGATGCGCCTGGTCACAGCGGCACCTTCTCTTGCGTGAGGATACGTTCCACTCCTTCGCGCACCTCATCCACGGTGATGCGTTCGATGCAGGTCTGATCGTCGGACTTGCTGCGCACGCCTTGGTCGCACGGCCGGTGGATCGTGACATGGCGTTCGAGGTCGTAGGCCGGGCCCGAGATGCGCGGATCGGAGATGGCGAACAGGCCGACGATCGGGGTACCCACGGCGACGGCGACATGCAGGGTGCCGGTGTCGCCGGTGACCAGCAGCGCCAGCCGCTGCACCAGCGCCGGCAGGCGCGGCAGCGGTACTTCCCCGGCGAGGACGATTGCGGCCTCGCCGATGCTCTCGGCGATGCCGCGGCAATAGGCGGCCTCGCCCGCCGCGCCGGTGAGGATGAAGCGGCAGCCCGGATGGCGCTGCGCCAGGGTGCGGGCCAGTCCGGCGAAGCGTGGCGCCGGCCACATGCGGCCGCGGCTGGAGGCGCCGGTCTGCAGCCCGATCAGCAGCGTCTTGTCGGAGATCCCGTGCGCTGCGAGTAGTTTGGCGACCGCGCGCCGATCCTCGTCGCTCACGGGCAGTTCCATGCGCGCGCCGCGGGGGTCGGCGCCCGCCAGTTCGGCGACCCGCAGGCGCTGTGTGAAACCGTTCCCCAGGTCGTTCCAGGTCAGCACGGGCTCCGGGTTCGCCAGCAGGAAGCGGACGCGGCTGGTGTTGGGCAGCTTGAGGATGAAGGGAATGCCGGCGAGATAGGCCATCGGCGTCGCCTGCGGTTCGTTGCCGTGCAGAATCAGGGCGAGATCGAAGCGTTCGCGGCGCAGGGCGGAGATGGTGGCGAGGAAGCGCCGGTAGCCGCCGTGGTAGGGAATCGCCGCGTCGAGTTGCGGCATGCGCTCGAACAGCGGAATGTAGGCGGCGAGGAAATGGCCGACGAGGCGGGCGTCGGGGTAGCGCCGGCGCACGGCGCAGATGGCAGCGGTGGACATCACGGTGTCGCCCAGCGCCGTGGTCGAGACGAGGAGAATGCGCCGCACCGCGGCCGGATCGAAAGCGGCCAGGGAGGTGTCGCGCCGATCGAAGCTCTTGACCAGGTGCAGCAGGAGATAGAGCAGCGATTCGCGCAGCCGCAGTCGCATCGGCCGTCGACCTAGTCGCCGCGCAGGCGCGCGTAGATGCCGCCGATCGCGGCATGGCGCCAAACCCACAGGCGCGTGGCGAACCAGGAACCGGCCTTGTCCTTGATCACGATCCTGTTGATCGCTTCGGCGGGCGAGTTGGGCCGATTCACCCCCTTTCGTACCGTGTACAGATAGCGGAAGCCGCAGTCGCGGGCCACCTGCCGGTAGTCGTCGTCGTAGTAGCCCTGCGGCCAGCACAGATGCCCGCTCGCTCCGCCCAGGCGGGCGCTCAGTTCGGCGCGGGATCTTGTCAGGTCGTGCGCCAGCGCTTCCCTGCGCTGCGGGAGCGCGGCGATGCGCTGGTCCCAGCGCGTGTGGGTATGGGTATGGGAATGGAATTCGACCGTACCAGCGGCGCGCATGGCCTCGACTTCGGACCAGCGCAGCATCACCTGGTCGCTCTCGCCCGCGGCGATGCTTTCCATGCACCGGCGATGGCTCGGGCATTCGGGCGTCGCGCCGTTGCCGCCGTAGTGCGGGCGCACCGGACCTTCGCCGATCCAGCCCGTGACGAGGAAGATCACCGCATGCAGGCCATGCTCCCGCAGCGCCGGGTGGGCGTAGACGTAATTGTCCAGGTAGCCGTCGTCGAAGGTGATGAGCACGCTCTTCGCCGGCAGCGGATTGCCGGCGAGGAATGCGGCCAGGTCGTCGCAGCCGACGCTGCGGTAGCCGTGAGCGGCGAGCCACCCCATGTGGGTGCGGAAGGTCGCGGGCGAAACCGTCACCAGTCCCGGGCTGGGGCTGACATGGTGATACATCAGCACCGGCAGCGCCGAGGCGCTCATGCTGCGGCCCGCTCCTGCAGCAGGCGCTGGTAGAGGGCGAGCATGCGCTCTCCCATGCGCTGCACTGTGTGCTCGGCGCGGACCCAGGCGCGGCCGGCCGCACCCATGGCGCGGCGCCGGGCAGGATCGGCGGCCAGGGCGATGATGGCCTGCGCCAGTGCCTCCGGGTCGTGGGCCGGCACCAGCAGTCCGGTCTCGTTCTCGCGGATCGTTTCGGGCACGCCGCCGACGCGGGTGCCGATGACCGGCACGCCCATGGCCTGGGCCTCCAGGAAGGAAGTGCCCAGCGCCTCCTGGTGGGTGGGCAGGACGAAAAGATCGAGGGATTTCAACACTTGCGGGATGTCGCGCCGCAACCCGAGCAGGCGTACCCGTCCTTCCAGCTTGCATTCGGCGATGGCCTTGGTCAGATTGTCGAACTGGGGCCCGTCGCCGGCGAAGATGAAGACCGCGTCCGGCACCGCCGCGATCACCCGCGGCGCCGCCGCCAGCAGATCGAGGTGGCCCTTCTTCGCCCGCAGGATGGCCACGGTGCCGATCAGCACGGCCTCGGCGGGCAGCCCCAGTTCCTGGCGCAGGCTGCCGGGATGGGCTGCAGGGTCGAAGCGCGCCGTGTTGACGCCGGTGGGAATGGCGGTTACGCGCTGCGCCGGCACCCCGACAGTCATGAGGTAGGTGCGCACCGCTTCGCTCACCGCCACCACGTGGTCGGGGAGGAAGGTGTAAGTGCTGCGGGACGTGATGGGCAGGATCAGATGGCGGGTGCGCACCACCAGCGGCCGCCGCCGCACGAATCGCGCCGCCAGTCCGGCGAGGAAGGTGTCGCGCCCGCTGTGGGTGTTCACGATATCCGCGCCGTCGCGGCGCAGGGCGGCGGCGAGGCGGGCCACCGCCGGCATGTCGAAATTGCTGCGCATCGCCAGCGTGGTCACGCCGAAGCCGTGCTGCTGCGCCTGGGCGGCGAGCTGGCTGTCGGGCTGGCAGGCGAAACTCACCACCGCCCCGGCGGCGCGCAGTTGCAGGGCTTCCTGCAGGGTGCGGTTTTCCTGGCCGCCCCAGCCGCGCGAGCTTTCGGTGTGCAGGATGCGCATGGCGAGCGATCAGGTCCGCGCCGGCACGCGCTCCCGCCTCATCCCGCCACCGCCTGCGGCTCGCTCTCGGCGAACTGGATGCGGTAGAGCTTGGCGTAGATGCCGTCGCGGGCCAGCAATTCCGCATGCCGGCCGACCTCCATCACCCGCCCCCGGCTCAGCACCACGATCTGGTCCGCCTTCTCGATGGTGGACAGGCGGTGGGCGATGACGATGGTGGTGCGCCCCTCCATCAGCACCTGAAGCGCCGCCTGGACTTGGCGCTCGGACTCGGTGTCGAGGGCGGAGGTGGCTTCGTCGAGGATGAGGATGGGGGCATCCTTGAGCAGCGCCCGGGCGATCGCCAGCCGCTGGCGCTGGCCGCCGGACAGCTTGACGCCCCGCTCGCCGATCACGGTATCGAAGCCCTGCGGCATGGCCTCGATAAACTCCAGGGCATAGGCCGCCCGCGCCGCCGCTTCGATCCGGGCGCGCGAGGTGCCGGCCAGGGCGCCGTAGGCGATGTTGGCCGCCACCGTGTCGTTGAACAGCACCACGTCCTGGCTCACCAGGGCCATGTTGGCGCGCAGGCTGGCCAGCTTCACGTCCTCGATGCCGTGGCCGTCGATCAGGATACGCCCGCTGTCAACGTGGTAGAGGCGCGGCAAGAGGTTGGCGACGGTGGTCTTGCCGCTGCCCGAGGCGCCTACCAGGGCGATGTTCTCGCCCGGCTCGATGCGCAGGTCGATGTGTTCCAGCGCCGGCCGGTTGGCGCCGGGATAGGTGAAGCTGACATCCTCGAATGCCACTTCTCCCCGTGCTCGACCCAGATCGACGGTGCCGCTGTCGCCCTCGGGTATCTCGTCCACCACCTGGAACACGCTCTCCGCCGCCGCCAGGCCGCGCTGCAGGGGGGCGTTGATGTCGGTGAGCCGCTTCATCGGTGCCAGCAGCATGAGCATGGCGGTGATGAAGGAGACGAAGCTGCCCACCGTCGCCCGGTCGTTGGCCGACTGCTGCAGGGCGATGCCGACGATGACGGCAAGGGCGATGGCGGCGAAGATCTGGACGATCGGCCCGAGGGAAGCGGAGGCCACGGTCCAGCGCATGTTGTAGCCGCGCTGTGCGCGGTTGGCGGCGTCGAGACGCGCCTTCTCGTAGTCCTGGCCGCCGAAGATCTTCACCACCTTGTGGGCGCCGATCGCCTCCTCCAGCACATGGGTGATCTTGCCCATCGCCTCCTGCGAGGCGCGGCTGACGCGGCGCAGGCGCCCGCTGTAGGAACGCACCGCCAGGGCGATGAGGGGAATCATGGCCAGCGCCACCAGGGTCAGCGACCAGTTGATGTAGAGCAGCCAGATGAGCAGGCCGGTGACGGCCAGGGTGTCCTTCACGACGACGGTGATGACGCTGGTCGCCGCCCCGGTGACGCCGCCGACGTCATAGGCGATCTTCGACATCAGGGCGCCGGTGGACTGATTGTCGTAATAGGGCGTCGGCAGGCGCACCAGGTTGGCGAACATGGCATTGCGCAGGTCCAGGATCACCCGGTTCGAGACCCAGGACATGGCGTAGTCGGCGAGGAAGCCGGCTACGCCGCGGAACAACATGAGGCCGACGATGAGCGCCGGAAACAGCCAGACCGCGGAACTGCCCTTGCCGCTGAAGCCGGTGTCGAGCAGGGACTTCATGAATGCCGGGAAGACCGGTTCGGTCGCCGCGGTTGCCGCCATGCACAGCAGGGCGGCGGCGAACACCTTCCAGTGCGGGCGCACATAGCCGAGCAGGCGCAGGTAGAGCTGGCGGCTGGAGATGGATTGGGCGGACATCGGGTGGTGAAAGTGGCCGCGGCCGCGGCCGCGGCGAAAGCCGCATTATAGCGGAGCGGCCATTTCGTCCCGCGGCAGCGCCAGCAGCGAGCGGTAGAGGCCGACCAGTTGCTGCGCCATGCGCTCCAGCGACAGATCGCTCACGCTGCTGCGCGCCGCTTGGCCCATGGCGGTAGCGCGGCCCGGTTGTGCCAGCCGGTCGAGAAAACCGGAAAGCGCCGGGATGTCGAGGGCGTCGCAGACGTAGCCGTTGTCGCCCTGCCGGATCAGTTCCCGCGCGCCGCAGGTGGTGCTGGTCAATAGCGGCAGGCCGCAGGCCAGGGCCTCCAGGGCGACGTTGGGAAACGGGTCGTACAGGGTCGGCAGGACGGCGGCGTCGGCGGCGCCGTAGAACGGCCGCACGTCCTGCTGGCCGCCGAGGAAGCGCACGCGCTGCGCCAGTCCGAGCCGCTGCACCTCCGCCTCCACTTGGCGCTGCCGTTTGTCGCGGCCGATCACCAGCAGTTGCGCCGAACGGGTCGTCATGCGCGCGAACGCTTGCAGCAATTGCGGCACGCCCTTGCGCTCGAAGCCCGAGCCGACATAGACGAACAGCGGCACCGTCTCGGCGATGCCGAGTTCGCCGCGCAGGCGGGAGCGATGCTGCTCGCGCAGGCGCGGATGGAAGGCTTCCAGGTCGATGCCGTTGTAGATGACATGCAGCTTGCCCTCCGGCACGGCGAAGCGCGCCGCGATGTCGTCGCGGACCATGCGCGAATTGCAGATCACGGCCTTCAGCGCGGCATGGCGGAACATGCGCGCCTCCGCCGCCAGGGTGTAGCGGTGCCAGGGGTTGAGGCGCGCGGCGAGCCGCGCCAGCGGGCTCTGGGTGCGGCCGCGCAGTTCCAGCCAGGTGGCGTGCACGCCGTCGCCGGCGCGGTAGATGGCGCAGCCGGGAATGCGCTCGTGGCTCTGCACCAGGTCGAAACGTTCGCGGGCGAGAGCGCGCTGTACGCAGCGGGCGAAGCTCCAGTCGCGCCACAGCCGCCCGACGTGGAACGGGTTGCAGGTCAGCACCGGATGCTTCGGCGCGCCCGACCACTCGCGGCAGACGAGCGTCACCTGCTGTCCTGCGAGCGCTGCCAGCGCCCGCTCCACGAAACGCTCGGCGCCGCCGTAGGGGTTGTACTTCTGTCGCACCAGCGCCAGCTTCATCCAGCCTCGTCCCCGTCCCCGGTCCCGCCGGGGCGGGACCGGGGAGGCACGAACCTTCTCTCCCCCTTGGTGAGGGAGGTAGGGAGTAAGGGGGGGTGAAGCAGGTCGTCGATCGCGCTCACTACGCGGTCCACCGCAAGCGTGGTGAGGCACTCCGACAGCTTGCCGCCGCCGCAGCCGTCGATGCCGCAGGGCCGGCACGGGTGCGCGCCGCTCAGGACGAGCCGGTGCGGCACCTGCCAGGGTCCCCACTCCAGTTCGCCCGAGGGTCCGAACAGCGCCACCGTCGGCGTGCCCATGGCGGCCGCGATGTGCATCGGCGCCGAGTCCACGCCGACGAACAGCTTCGCCCGGTCGCTCAGGGCCGCCATCTCCTTGAGCGACAACTGCCCCGCGAGATCGATCGCGCCGCCGGTCTGGGACAGGATGCGCGCCACCATGGCCTTCTCCCGGGCGTCCGGGGCAGCGCTCAGCACCACCCGGTCGCCCCGCTGCAGCAGGGCGCGGATCAGTTCAGCGTTGCGCTCCTCGGGCCAGCACTTGAACAGCCAGCGCGAGGTCGGATGCAGATGGATGAAGCTCTTCGGGGCCAGGCCGTGCTGCGCCAGGAGGGCGTCAACGCGGGCTTCGGCTGCGGCGCCCGGCACCAGCACGAGCCGGCGCTCGTCCATCCCCGGATAGACACCGATGCGCCGCAGCGCGTCCAGGTTGCGCTCCACCGTGTGGCGGCGCGAATTCGACGGCTTGGAGAAGTAGTGGGTGAAGCTCCTGCGCCAGAACCGGCTTGCACCGCCGACGCGGGGCGCGACGCTGAAGCGCGGCGACAGCAGGCGCACCAGCCAGGCGCCGCGCGGATGTTCGGTGAGATGCACGACGAGGTCGTAATCGCGGCGGCGCAGCCGCTGCAGCAGTTCCCATTCCGCGCGCAACTGGGGCAGTCCCCCCGCCTTCTTCCAATTGCGGTCGATGGTGTGCAGTTCGGCGAGCGCCGGGTGCAGGTCGAGCATCGCTGCCGTGTCGGCGTAGACGAGGGCGTCGATCTCGAGCCGCGGCGCGTGGTTCCGGAGCACCGTGAGCACCGGGGAGGCGAGCAGCACGTCGCCGTGATGGCGCAGCTTGATCACCAGGGCGCGCCGCAGGTCCGCGATCGGGACGGGGTCATCAACCATGGCGCGCACGATAGCAAACTTGCCTGCAAACCCGAAATCCGCGCCGCGCCTCCACTACAATCGGTCGATGGCATTGTCACGGTACACGACGCTGTTGCTGGGGCTGCTGCTCGCCTGCGTTTCGGCACGGGCGGCGATCGTCGTCGGCGACGACGCCGGGCGCAGCGTGACGCTCGAGCGGCCGGCGCAGCGCATCGTCAGCCTCTCGCCCCACGCCACGGAACTGCTGTTCGCCGCCGGCGCCGGCGCGCGCGTGGTCGGCGTCGCCGCCTACAGCGATTACCCCCCCGCAACGACGGCCCTGCCCCAGGTTGGCGATGCCCACGCCCTCGACCTGGAGCGCATCCTGGCGCTGCGCCCGGATCTGGTGGTGGCCTGGCTTTCCGGCAACAGCCGCCAGCAGGTGGAGCGCCTGGAGGCGAGCGGCATCGTGGTGTACTTCAGCGAGCCGCGCACGGCGCCGGATGTGGCCGCGAATCTCGAACGCCTCGGCCAGTTGGCGGGAACGGCCGCCGCCGGCCGCGCGGCGGCCGATCGCTATCGGGCCGATCTGGCGCAGCTGGAGCAGGACTATCGCGGCGCGCGCCCGGTGAAGCTGTTCTACGAGATCTGGCACGCGCCGGTGATGACGCTCAGCGGCCGCCATTTCGTCAGCGACATCCTGGCCCGCTGCGGCGCCATCAACGTGTTCGCCGACCTGCCCGCGCTGGTGCCCACCGTGTCGCCGGAAGCGGTGATCGGCGCCGCGCCGGAAGCCATCGCCAGCGGCGCCGGTACCGAAGCGATCGCCTTCTGGGCTGCGCGGCGTGAGCTGCCGGCGGCGCGCAGCGGCACCCTGTGCGCGGTCAACGCCACGCGCATGCACCGCGCCGGGCCGCGTCTTGTCGCCGCGGCCCGCGAGCTGTGCGAGTGCATCGCCAAGGCGCGGCGCTGAGTTCGTAGGGCGGGCCGCGCCCGCCAAATGTGGCCCGGCGGCCGCGGGCCGCCCTACGAAGCTCAGCCTGGCACCCGCTCTGCAGGGCGGGCCGTGCCCGCCGATCCGCTTGGTCGCCGTGTCCCGCGAGCTGTGCGAGTGCATCGCCAAGGCGCGCCGCTGAGTTCGTAGGGCGGGCCGCGCCCGCCAAATGTGGTCCGGCGGCCGCGGGCCGCCCTACGAAGCGCAGCCTGGCACCCGCTCTGTAGGGCGGGCCTTGCCCGCCGATCCTCGGCGCTCCAGCGCGGACCCGGCCTCCTGCCGAGCATCGGCTCCGCTGCACTTGAGCCGGCCTGCAAGTCTGCAGGAGGGCGCGGCGGCGACTACCCGGGCAGAAAGCAGCGGCCGGCGGCGCTCTCGATCCGGTGCATGGGATGGCGATAGAGCCTCGTCAGGGCCTCCGCGCTGAGCACATCGGCGCACGGACCGCTGGCCGTGGCGCCTTCGCCGAACAGGAGCAGGCCGTGGCTGCAGTAGCGCGCCGCCAGGTTCGGGTCGTGCAGGGTCATGAGCGCCGCCTTGCCGTCGCGGCATTCCGCCGCCAGCAGGTCCAGCAATGTGATCTGATGATGCGGGTCGAGGTGGTGGGTCGGTTCGTCCAGCAGGTAGAGTTCCGGCTGCTGCGTCAGCAGGGCCGCCAAGGCCAGGCGGCGCCGCTCGCCGCCCGACAGCGTCGCACAGTCGCGCTGCTCGATGCCGTCCAGGTCGGCGCGGCGCAAGGCCTGCCGCGCCAGCCGCAGATCGGCGGCGCTCTCCCAACCCCAGCCGGGTGTATGGGGATAACGACCGACCAGCGCCGCTTCCAGCACGGTCAGGGGGAAGGCATCCACCGTATCCTGCGGCATCAGGCCCCGTGCCCGCGCCAGTTCCCGCGCCGGCCAGGCCGCCAACGGGCGCTGACCCATGCGTGTCTCGCCGGCGGCCGGGGCGCGCAGGCCCGCCAGAGTGTGCAGCAGGGTGGTCTTGCCCACCCCGTTCAGGCCGAGGATGGCCCAGCTCTCGCCGCGGCCGACGGCCAGGTCGAGACCGTCGCAAACCGTCTTGCCGCCGATGTCGACGCGCAGCGCGCGGGCTTCGAGCAGGACGGCGCTCATCTGCGGCTCAGCAGGTAGAGGAAGAGCGGGACGCCGAGCAGGGCGGTGACGGCCCCCACCGGCAACTGGGTGGGCGCGATGACGGAGCGCGCGACGGTATCGGCCAGAGTCAGCAGTGCGCCGCCGGCCAGGGCCGAGCCGGGAAGGAGGATGCGCTGGTCGTTGCCCAGGACCAGGCGCGCCAGATGGGGTGCCAGCAGGCCGACGAAGCCGATGGTTCCGGCAGTCGCCACTGCCATCGCGGCGCAACCGGAAGCGACGAAATAGAGCAACCGGCGCAGCGACACCACCGGCACTCCCAGCGCCTGCGCCGTCAGATCCCCCTGCGCCAGCACGTTGAGGGCGGGCGCCCGGGGCAGGGTGAGCGCCAGGGCGAGGCCGAGGGTCGCCACCGCCAGGAACGGCATGCCGCCGGCCGAGAGATCGCCCAGCAGCCAGAACACCATGCCCCGCAACTGGGTGTCGGGAGACAGGGCGAGCAGCAGGGCGGTCACCGCGCCCCAACCGGCCGCGATCACCACGCCGGTCAGCAGCAGGCGTGTCTGGGCGTGGCTGCGATCGGAGCCGGCCAGGGCGAACACGAGCAGGATGGAGCCGAAGGCGCCGCCGAAGGCGCCGATCGGCAGCAGCGATCCGGCGGCACCGGCGGCGATCACGGACAGGCCGCCCACCGCGGCACCGCCGGACACCCCCAGGATGTAGGGATCGGCCAGGGGGTTGCGCAGCAGCACCTGCATCAGGCATCCGGACAGGGCCAGCAGCGCGCCCACGGCAAAGGCCGCCAGGGCCCGCGGCAGGCGCAGTTCCAGCAGCAGCGAGCGGGCGATGCCGCCGTCGTCGACGCGCCAGGCCGCGCCCCAGTTGAGCGCGACGCTGCCCAGCGCCAGCGCCAGCAGCAGGCTGAAGGCCGCCGCGGCAAGCAGCAGCAGCAACCGGCTCAGGGCGTGCTCGCGCATGGCGGGGGATCAGCGGAAAGCGTATTGGGCGGCCACGAAAAAACGGCGCTCCGCCTCGGGATAGGCATTGAAGCTGGTGCCGGCGTTGTTGCGAATGGCGTAGGTGTAGTACTTGTCGTCGAACAGGTTGTCCACCTGGGCGGACAGGCGCCAGTCGCCCAGCCGCTGCACCAGCTTGAGATCGACCGGCAGGTAGGACGGCATGAGGGGGAAGGTGTTGGTCTGATCGTTGTCGTAGCGCTGCGGCCCGACATAGCGCGCGCTGCCGGTGAGCACGAGGTCGCCCGTGATCTGCCACGCCGCGTTGAGCGACGCGCGATTGCGCGGCACGAGGGGAACTTCGTTGCCGGTGATGTCGACGCCGAAGAATACGCCCTCGCGGAAGCGGGCGTCGGTGTAGCGATAGGAGGCGGAGAGGTTGAGGGCGGGCAGGATCTGCCAGCCGCCGTCCACCTCCACGCCGCGGTGCCGGGTGGGCGGCAGATTGGTGTTGAAGCCGTTGAAGAAGTTGGTGCCGGGGATGGCGATGAAGTGGATCTCGTTGTTCACCCGCGACTCGAACACGGTGAGCCGGGCGCGCGCCGACGCGGCCGACCACTCGACGCCGGCTTGCGCGTCGTGCGACTTCTGCGGCTGCAGCAGGCTGCCGTCGGCGGTGAAGCCGTTGTCGTCCACGTTGGCCACGCGGAAGCTCTGCCCCCACTTGGCGAACAGGGAAAAATCGCCGCCCAGCCCCTGGCGCAGGCCGAGGTCGAAGGCGTTGAGCGGGATCGTCTGGTCCTGCGGCGGCTGGGGAAATGCGTTTTCCGCCTGTTCGATGCGGGTGCGCTGGGAGCGCGCGCCGGCGCTCAGCCGCGTCTCGGGTCCGAGTTGCGTGACATTCTGGAAATAGAGCGCCGTGTCGCGCTGGTCGGCGGTGACATCGCTGGTGAAGAAATCCGCATCGATTCGCCGGCGGTACTGCCAGTCGAACCAGTCGGCGCCGATGACGAGTTGGCTATCAACGCCGGCGACGCGGTAGGGCAGTTTGATGCGCGGCGTGAACGACCAGATTTCCGCCTCGGTACGGGTGACGCTGGCGAAGCTCACGAACTGGGCGTCCGACTCCTTGGTGCGATAGCCGAGGTCGGCGGCGAACTCTCCGAAGCCGAGTTCGGCGCGGCCGCCCAGGTTGAGGTGGCTGGAGTCGGTCGCGGAGTGATCGTCCGGGTTCGACGCCTGGCGCCGATCCTGGGCGATCTGCGCCTCGCTCAGGGAACCGGGCAGCCCCAGCCGCTGCCGCGCCGCGCCGAACTTGGTGTACAACTCGCCGCGGTCGAGCAGGAAGCGCAGGTCGCCCTCCACGTTCTGCTCGGACAGATGGTTGTTGACGCGGTAGTTGTCGGTGTCGGTATCGTTGGCGTTCAGGCTCAGGCCGAGGCGCTCGCCGGCCAGGGTGATGCCGGCATCGAGCCTGCGCGTGTCGTAACTGCCGAGCATCAGTCCCAAGGTGGCCTCGCGCTGGCGCGCGCGCGGCTTCTTGGTGATGATGTTGATGGTGCCGCCGGTGGCGCCGCTGCCGTAGAGCACGGCGCCGGAACCGGGCAGGATCTCGATGCGCTCGATGGCGTCGAGCGGTATGGCCGAAAGCTGGGCGGTCGTCTGCTCGTTCTCGCTGATGCGCTGGCCGTCGAGCAGCACCAGCGTGTTCTGGTCGCCGGCGGCGCCGAAGCCGCGCAGGTCGAGCTGCGGATTCGGGCTGCCCGAATTGTTGCGGATGTCTACGCCCCCGAGTTTGCTCAATGCCTCCTGGACGCTCGAAACAGCGCCTTCCTGGATCTGGCGCGCCGTGATGACGATGGCGCCGAAAGGCAGGTGCTGGCGCGGCTGCTGGAAGCGGGTCGCGGTGACGACGACGGCGGCCTCGTCGCGTTCTTCCGCCCAGGCGTTGGGCACGATGAACAGGCCTGCGAGCAGGGCGGCGCTGCGATTGACTGACATTCTTCTCTCCCTCTGTCCCGCATGCGTCCCCGCAGTCGGGCATTGAATGAACAATGGGCGGGAAGAGATCAGAACGGAGCGCGGGCGCCGGCTGCCGCTTCCCCGCGGCATTGCGGATCACGTTCCGGGGCCGGTCTCCGGGCTTGCGAGGGGCGCCGGCTTGGGGCCGGTCGCCGGGGGGGCGCATCGCCTTCCCGCGCTTTCGCGCAGTGGCCGCGGATCCGGGCGGATCGCGCGTGATGTGCCCGCACTCGCTTACCGTTGCGGGGGCAGCACAGGAATTGCCTGCCGATTCATGAAGCCGAGCGTGGCGGCTCGATTCCGGGCGGGCTCACCTGTTTCCCGTTTCACTCCTGCGGCTGAGGCCGCGCGGAGCACCGCGAAACGAATGCCGCAGCAACCGCTGCGGCGCGCAAATTATACGCCGGATGAACGGCCCCCGATGTGCCCCGCGGCCCGACCATCAGCGGCTTCGTGAGAAGTAGTTTGCTTGACCGTCGCGCTGCTTCGCCACTATAGTTTTCGCCATGAACGCCGAGCTTGTGGAACTGGAAGACAAAGTCGGGCAGGTATTGGCGCTGTGCCAGGGCCTGCGTTCGGAGAACCAGGAGCTGCGCGCGCGCCTTGCCGGCCTCGAAGGCGAGAAGCGCAGACTTTCGGAGAAGATCGACGTGGCCGCCGGCCGCATCGAATCGCTGATCGAAGGATTGCCGCAATGACCAGCCGGGATCCGCACATCCTCGACGTCAATCTGATGGGGCGCGCCTACCGCGTCGCCTGTGCCCCCGAGGAGCGCGGCGGACTGCTCGGCGCCGTGGCCCTGGTGGACGACAAGATGCACGAGATCGCCGAGCAGACGAAGGCGAACGGCGAGCGTCTGCTGGTCATGGCGGCGCTCAACATCGCCTACGAACTGCTGCAGTTGAAGCAGGCCAGCGGACCCGAGCTGGAGCAGACGAGGCACCGCATCAGCACCCTGCGTGCACGCCTCGACGAGGCGCTGGCGCAGCAGGAACAATTGTTTTAGCGGAACGATAGGCATAGAGTTGCAAAGAATCCCCTGCGGTGTTCGTTAAGGCCATAGATTCCTTGAACCAACATCGTTGGCATCATGGACGCCGACCCTCGATGCTGCTGTTGTGCGCGCCCCTAGCCGGGCGTTCCTGATGCGGCTGGAAGGCGACCGCCTTGGACCTCAGGTTCAGGATGCCGGTCTGACGGCACAGGCGGGGGACCCCATCAGCAAGGCGCGGTGATGCCGCGCCTTGCGTTTTCTGGCAGAGGCTATCGCGGTTCGACGCCTGTGCTGCCGGTCCAGGTTGCCCATCCCGGAAACGAAAAATGCGTCATTGGCTGATGAAGAGTCGCAGCCCTCGATATCCCCGGATCGATCAGGGCTCGCGCCTGTCGGCGGTGCGTCTGGCGCGCCATCACTGCGCGCAGGAGCTGTTGGGCCTGGCGCGCTTTGACGAGGACGATCTGTACGCCAATCTGGATTGGCTGTGCGAGCACCAGCCGAGAATCGAGCAGCGTCTATTCGATCAGCATTCGCGTCAAGACCACAGCGGGCTGTTCTTGTACGATGTCACCAGTAGCTATCTGGAAGGCGAACACAATGAGCTGGCCGCCTTCGGCTATAACCGTGATGGCAAACGCGGCAAGCGCCAGATCGTGATCGGGCTGCTCTGCGATGCCCAGGGCACGCCCCTTTGCATCGAGGTGTTCGAAGGCAACACACAGGATCCGACGACCTTCGTCCCGCAGGTGAAGAAGGTGGCGGCGCGTTTCGGCGCTCAGGAGGTGAGCTTCGTGGGCGATCGGGGCATGATCAAGAGCGCCCAGATCGAGGCCTTGGGTGAGCGCGGGTTTCACTACATCACCGCCATCACCAAGCCACAGATCGAGCGGCTGCTCAAACAGGGCACGTTTCAGATCGGCCTGTTTGACGATGCCCTGGCCGAGGTACAGGAGCATGGCGGCGTGCGCTATGTCCTGCGCCGCAATGGGCAGCGCGCCCGGGAGATGGCCGATACGCGCCAGGACAAGTATCGGGTACTGGCTCAAGCCGTGAAGATCCAAAATGCGTATCTGGCCGAGCACAAGCGCGCCAAACCCGAGGTGGCGCTGCGCAAGCTGCAAGCGCATGCGCACAAGCTCGGCGTAAATTCCTGGCTGAGCTTTGGACAACAAGAACGCATCCTCAGCCTCGTTGAGGATAGCGAAGCGCTGGCCGAGCTCTCGCGCCTGGATGGCTGCTACGCGTTGAAGACCGATCTGCCGCCGGCGAGTGCCGCCAAGGAGATCGTGCACGCCCGTTACAAGGATCTTGCGCAGGTAGAATGGGCTTTTCGCTGCGCCAAGACCACGCACCTCGAGATGCGTCCGATCTTCGTGCGCCGCGCGAGCCGCACGCGCGGCCATGCCCTGGTCGTCATGCTGGCCTACCGCTTGATCCAGGAGTTGGCCTCACGCTGGAGCGCACTGGACTTAACCGTCCAAGAAGGCATCGACATGCTGGCCAGCCTGTGCCTGGTCGAGGTACAGGTTGAACGGGCAAGTCCCGTTCAACCAGATTCCCCAGCCCAGCCAGGCCGTTCAGAGTTTGTTGGACGCCGCGCGCGTGCGTCTGCCCTCTGCCTTGCCCGGCAAGAAGGGCAGCGTGTCCACCAAGGCCAAGCTCCAAAAAAGACGAAAACAAAAATAAATTCAGCCCATTAGGACATGACTGGCATCGCCTTAAAAAGGGAACATCCGTTTCAAAATCGGCCAGAACGCCTTGTGAAGTAAGGCGTTCAATGAATTGCCGGTGGGCGAGTCCGGCAGCAAGAATCCGCTTTGGGTGGGAATCCGGGTGGGACTTCGGGCGCGCTGTCTTTGGACGTTCGCAGACGGTCAGCGATCAGGCGTGTGCCTTGACCTGCGCGCTTACGGCGCGCCGTGCTGAAGTCTCGTCGGCCAGATGGTCGATGACCAAGGGCGGCCGGTCAGGGAACTTGGCAACCAGCTCCAGCTTGCCGCCCATCGCCTCGACGTAGCGGCGCAGCGTCGATAGCAGCATGTCGCTGCGCTTTTCCAGTCGCGAAATCGTGTCCTGACCGACGCCCAGCGTCGCGGCCAGTTCTTCCTGCGTCTGCGCCACAGCCTGGCGCAAATCCTTGAGCGTCGCCAAATCCGCGGCGCGCGCCTCGATCTTGCCCCGGCGCTTGGCGGGCAAGGCGGCCATGATCTGGTCAAGCTTTTTTGCCATGTCGGTGCTCCTTTTCTGCTCGCTGCTGCTCGGCCAGATGCTGGTCAAAGCGCGTATCGGCGACGGAAATCAGGCGTTTGTAGAACCGCCGTTGATCCGCCCCCGCCTTGTTGCCGCCGACCAGCAAGATGGCCTGGCGTTTGGGGTCGAACGCGAAAGCCACGCGCCAGACCTCGCCTTCCCAACTGAATCGCAACTCCTTCATGTTGGCGTGCCGGGAACCTTTCAGGCGATCCACCGTGGGACGGCCCAGATTCGGCCCGAACTCGCGCAACAACAGGGCGTGTGCCAGTAACTCATCCTGCAGAGCCTGGGCGTACTCCTGCATCTCGGCTTCGAAGTCGTCGTGAAAGAGAATGTCCCAGCTCACGGCTGAATTATGGACTTAACAGCATATGGACTGCAATACATGTCTCTGAGCGGTGCCGGATTCCCTTGGACCGCTCCGTCACGGCGCTTGCAAACCCCAATATAATCAATGCATCAAAAGCATTAAAGGATTTTGAAAGAGTTGATATGCGCTACTGGCTGATGAAATCCGAGCCGTCCGAAGTTTCCATCGACGATCTGGCGGCGGCGCCGGGTCAGAGCGTGGCCTGGTTCGGCGTGCGCAACTACCTGGCGCGAAACTTCATGCGCGACCAGATGCGGCGCGGCGACGGGGTGTTGTTCTACCATTCGAGTTGCGCCGAGCCGGGCATCGCCGGCATCTGCCAGGTGTCGAAGCTCGCCTACCCGGACGAGACCCAGTTCGATCCCGACAGCAAGTACTTCGACGCCAAGGCGACCCGCGACAATCCGCGCTGGATGAACGTCAACGTCAAACTGGTGCGCAAGACGCGGCTGGTGGGACTGGCGGAACTGCGCGCGCACCCGGAACTGGCGCAGATGCAGGTGCTGCAGCGGGGCAACCGGCTGTCGATCACGCCGGTCGATCCCGCGCACTGGAAATTCATCCTGAAGCTGGCGCAGCGGCCGGCGGGAAGCTGACGCGGCGGCACCGCCGCCAGCGGCCGGCTCTCCGCCGGGCTGGCGGATGCCGGTGCCAATCAGGCCAGACCCAGCTTCTGCGCCAGTCCGATGCGCTGCAGCTTGCCGGTGGCGCCCTTGGGAATCTCGGGCAGGAACAGGATCTTCTTCGGCACCTTGTAGTCCGCCAGCCGCTTCGCGGCGAATTCGCGGATCTCCTTCTCCGTCGCCGCCGCCCCCTCGCGCAGTACGACGACGGCGCCCACCTCCTCGCCCAGCTTGTCGTGCGGAATGGCGAAGGTGACCACCTGCTGCACGGCGGGATGGTCCATCAGCACCTCGTCCACCTCGCGCGGCGAGATTTTTTCGCCGCCGCGGTTGATGATTTCCTTGAGCCGGCCGGTGATGGTGAGGTAGCCCTCGTCGTCCATCACGCCCTGGTCGCCGGTGCGGAACCAGCCGTGGGTGAAGCCTTCCGCGTTGGCCTTGGGGTTGTTCTCGTAGCCCGTGGTCACGTTCTCGCCGCGAATCACGACCTCGCCGGTGGCGCCCGCCGCCAGCAGCCTGCCCTCCGCATCCATCACCGCCACCTCGGGTCCGGCCGCGATGCCCACCGTTCCCGGCTTGCGCGCCTTCGGCGGCAGCGGGTTGCTCGCCATCTGGTGCGCCGCCTCGGTCATGCCGTAGGACTCCAGCAGCGGGGCGTGGAAGGTCTCCTCCAGTTCGCGGATCACCTGCGTCGGCATGGCCGAAGAGGAGGAGCGGATGAAGCGCAGGGGGTAGCGGGCGATGATTTCCTTGTTGTTGGCGGCGCGCCCGAGGATCGCCTGGTGCATGGTCGGGACCGCCGTGTACCAGGTCGGCTTCGCTTCATCCATCCAGGCGAAGAACTTGAGCGCGTTGAAGCCCGGCGTGCAGCAGACATAGCCGCCGGCGGAGAGCGGCGCCAGCACGCCCGCGATCAGGCCGTGGATGTGGAACAGGGGCATGATGTTCAGCCCCCGGTCCTGCGCCGTCAGGGCAAGGGTGTCGCGCACGTTGCGCGCCGAGGCGCAGACATTGCGCTGCGACAGGGGCACGATCTTCGGCCGCGAAGTGGTGCCGGAGGTGTGCAGCACCAGGGCGACGTCGTCCGCCGCGGCATAGCCGGAGTGCGCCGCAGCGGCCCCGGTCGGCGCAGCGGCATTCAGCTCGAAGCTGCCCGCCCCCCGCTCCGGGTGGGCGCTCAGCTCGATGATGGGGACGTTCAGCTTCTTCGCCACGCCGACGGCGGGGGAGTCGCTGCCCTGCGCCACGATCAGGGCCTTGGCGTTGAGATCGGAGAGATAGAACTCGAATTCGTCCGCCCGATAGCCCGGATTCAGCGGCGCAGCCGTCGCACCGGCGGCGACGGCGAGGAAGGCGGTGGCCATCTCCGGGCCGTTCGCCAGCACGATGCCGATGCGGTCGTTGCGCCCCACGCCCAGGGCGTTGTAGGCGGCGATGGTGTCGGCAACGAGCTTGCGCAGCGCGGCATGGGTGAGCCCGGGGACGCCGGGCGCGGCGATGGCGGTCGCGCCGTCGGCGCCGGTGACAAGCATTTCCTTGAGCGTGGTGAAAGCGGTCATTTTCTCTCTCGTCAATCGTGGAAGCGGAATGGCGTTGGGCGGTGGTCCGACGGGTTGCAGCTGTGCCCCGGGACTTGCCCGCAAGTCTCGCGCAGGCGCTTCATTCTACATCCGCCGACGGCTGCGAACCGGCATCCCCTGTCGCCGCGCATTCATGACAGCAGGGCATCGGCCTGCTATGCTCTTGTGCGGTACGATCGGTTGCATGAAACGGCTTCAGGGGCGTGGCCGACGCGCGATTTCCCGACATAGACAACAAATAGGAGGCAGAGGAGTGTTCAAGCGTCAACGTACGGCCCTGGGACGGGGCATCATGTTCAGCCTGGCGGCGGTGTTCGCCGCCGCTGCAGGTACCGCCGCGGCCTGGGAGCCGACCAAGCAGGTGGAATTCGTGGTTCCCGCCGGTACCGGCGGCGGTGCCGACCAGATGGCGCGCTTCATCCAGGGCGTGGTGACGAAACACAGCCTGATGAAGCAGCCGCTGGTGGTGGTGAACAAGGGCGGCGGCGCCGGTGCCGAGGGTTTCCTCGAGGTCAAGAACGCCAAGGGCGACCCGCACAAGATCATCATCACCCTCTCCAATCTGTTCACCACGCCGCTGGCGACCGGCGTCCCGTTCAACTGGAAGGACATGACCCCGGTGGCGATGCTGGCGCTCGACCAGTTCGTGCTCTGGGTGAATGCCGATTCTCCCTACAAGACCGCCAAGGACTACATGGACGCGGTCAAGGCCGCCCCCGACAACACGTTCAAGATGGCCGGCACCGGGTCGAAGCAGGAGGACCAGATCATCACGGTGGCGATCGAGAAGGCCGAAGGCAAGAAGTTCATCTACGTTCCCTTCAAGGGCGGCGGCGATGTCGCGGTGCAACTGGTCGGCGGCCACGTGAATTCGACGGTCAACAATCCGATCGAGGCCGTGGCCCACTGGCGCGGCGGCAAGCTGCGCCCGCTCTGCGTCTTCGACGACGAGCGCATGCCCTTCAAGGGCAAGATCACGGATACCCAGTCGTGGAACGACATCCCTTCGTGCAAGGAGGCGGGTGTCGGTGTCGATTACCTGATGCTGCGCGGCATCTTCATGCCTCCGGGTGTCACGCCCGAACAGACGGCCTACTATGTCGAACTGATGAAGAAAGTGCGTGCCACTCCGGATTGGAAGGAGTTCATGGAGAAAGGCGCTTTCAAGGACACCTTCATGACGGGCAAGGAATTCGCCGACTGGAGCGCGAAGGCCGAGGCGACCCATCGCACCCTGATGCAGGAAGCGGGTTTCCTCGCCAAGTAGAGGCGCGCGTTCATGGACCCCAACCAGCAAGGCGATCGGCCGTCACGGCTGACGGTGGCGATGGCCGACCTGGCGGTGGCCGCCGTGGTCGCCCTGCTCGGCCTGGTCGTAATCTTCGACAGCCGGCGCATCGGCACCGGCTGGGCCGACGATGGCCCGCAGGCCGGCTATTTTCCGTTCTACATCGGTATCCTGATGACCGGCGCTTCCGTGGTCGTGTTCTTCCACACGCTGCATAGCTGGGTCGAGCACCGCGCCTGGTTCGCCACCGTGAATCAGTTGCGGCACGTCTATTCGGTGCTGCTGCCGACCTGCATCTATGTCGGCGCGATCTACCTCGTCGGCATCTACCTGGCGTCGGCGGTGTTCATCGGCTGGTTCATGATGCGGCACGGAAAGTTCGGCTGGCTGCTGGCGCTGCCGGTGAGCGTGGGCGTGCCGCTGTTCCTGTTCATGCTGTTCGAGAAGTGGTTCCTGGTGCCGCTGCCCAAGGGACCTCTGGAGCGCCTGCTCGGCTATTGACCGGGGAGGGTCTGCCGGTGCAAGGCCGCGGACCGACACCACAAAGGGGAGGTCGTGGAAGAACTCACCAATCTGATGCAGGGCTTCGCGGTGGCGATGACCTGGCACAACCTGCTGTTCATGCTGGTGGGCATCGTGCTCGGCGTGCTGATCGGCGTGCTCCCCGGCCTGGGGGGCGCCAACGGCGTGGCCATCCTGCTGCCGCTCACCTTCAGCATGCCGCCCACCTCGGCCATCATCATGCTTTCCTGCATCTACTGGGGTGCGCTGTTCGGCGGTGCGATCACCTCCATCCTGTTCAACATTCCGGGCGAGCCGTGGTCGGTGGCCACCACCTTCGACGGCTACCCGCTCGCCCAGCAGGGGCGGGCGGGAGAGGCGCTCACCGCAGCGTTCACGTCCTCCTTCGTCGGCGCGCTGGCAGCGGTGATCGTCATCACCTTCCTCGCGCCGCTGGTGGCGAAGTTCGCCCTCAAGTTCGGCCCGGCGGAGTTCTTCGCCGTCCAATTTCTCACCTTCGCCAGCTTCGTCGGCATGACGCGCACCCATCCGGCCAAGACGGTGGCGGCGATGATGATCGGCTTTGCGCTGGCCGCCGTGGGCATGGATACGGTCACCGGCCAGTTGCGCCTGACTTTCGGCTCCCATGAACTGATGCGCGGTTTCGATTTTCTGGTAGCGGTGATCGGCCTGTTCGGGCTGGGCGAGATCCTGCTCACCATGGAGGAGGGCCTTGCCTTCAAGGGCGGCAGCGCGAAGATGAATCCCCGCGTCGTGCTCCACACCTGGGCGGTGCTGCCGCGCTACTGGCTCACGGCGCTGCGCGCCACGCTCATCGGCTGCTGGATGGGCATCACGCCGGGCGGGGCGACGCCGGCATCCTTCATGAGCTACGGCATGGCGAAGCGCCTGTCCAAGAACGGGGAGAATTTCGGCAAAGGCGAACTGGAGGGCGTGGTGGCGCCCGAAACGGCGGCCCATGCCGCCGGCACCGCCGCGCTGCTGCCCATGCTCACCCTCGGCATTCCCGGCTCCCCCACCGCCGCCGTGCTGCTGGGCGGCCTGCTGATCTGGGGCCTGCAGCCGGGGCCGCTGCTCTTCGTCGAGCAGAAGGAATTCGTGTGGGGCCTGATCGCCAGCATGTACCTCGGCAACATCGTCGGCCTGATCATCGTCCTCACCACCGTGCCGTGGTGGGCGGCGATCCTGCGCATCCCCTTCAGCATCATCGCGCCGGTGATCATCGTCATCTGCGCCATCGGCGCCTACACGGTGCACAACGCCCTGCTCGATGTGGTGCTGATGATCGTGTTCGGCGTCGTCGGCTACATCTTCAAGAAGCTCAACTACCCGCTCGCGCCGCTGGTGCTCGCCCTGGTGCTGGGCGATCTGGCGGAGGCCAGCTTCCGCCAGGCGATGCTCATGTCGCAGGGCAGCCTCGCCATATTCTGGGCCAACGGCCTGGTGGCGACCATCATGGCGCTGGGCATGCTGATGCTGTTCTGGCAGCCGCTCAATGCGCTGTTGGGGCGCCGGCGCAGAGTGGCGCACTGACTGCGCCGGGCGGCGGGAGGATCAGGGCAGCGGCTGGACCTGCAGCCGCCCGCGCTGGTCGGTGAGGGTGCGGGAGAGCAGGGCGCAGCAGGCGTACACCGCATCGATGTGGGGCGTCGGCGTCTGGGTCAGCCGTCCCAGTTCGATCACCGACCCGACCAGCGCCTCCAGTTCGATGACGCGGCCATGCTCGACGTCCTGCAGCATCGAAGTCTTGTGCTCGCCCACCGCTTCGGCGCCGGCGATGCGCTTGTCGATGGAAATGCGAAAGCGTACGCCGAGCTTCTCGGCGATGGCCTGCGCCTCCTGCATCATGTCGGCGGCGAGCTGCCGCGTCTGCGGGAAGCGGCAGATCTGGGCCAGGGTGCCGTGGGTCAGCGCGCTCACCGGATTGAAGGTGAGATTGCCCCACAGCTTGAGCCAGATCTCGGCGCGGATGTCCGACGACACCGGCGCCTTGAAGCCGGCACGGGTGAGCGCCTCGGAGATGCGGCTGACGCGTTCCGATTTCGAGCCGTCGGGTTCGCCCAGGGTGAAGCGGTTGCCCTCGATCACCTTGACGACGCCGGGGGCGACGAGCTCGGCCGCCGGATAGACGACGCTGCCGATGATGCGCTCGTCGGCGATGTTGGCCGCGATCGTGCCCTCGGGGTCCACCGACTGCACCGCACGGCCCTCGAACTCTCCGCCGTGCTTGTAGAAATACCACCACGGGATGCCGTTCTGCAGCGTGACCACGGCGGTGTCGGGGCCGCACAGGGCGCCCAGGTCGCGCGCCACCGGCGTCACCTGATGCGCCTTGAGGGCGAGCAGCACCACGTCGTGGGGGCCGGCTTCGGCGATGGCGGCAGCGCGCACGCCCGCGGCCACGCGTTCGCTGCCGTCCTCCTCGATGATCTTGAAGCCGTTGGCGCGTATCGCCTGCAGGTTGGCGCCGCGGGCGATGAAGGTCACCTCTTCGCCGGCCAGCGCCAGCCGCGCTCCCAGAAAGCCGCCGATCGAGCCGGCGCCCACCACTGCGATCTTCATGCTTCGCCTCGCTTCCGTACTATCGGTATTCGTTGCGCAGGGCGCCGATGCCCTCGATCGACACTTCCACCGTCGATCCGGTCTTCAGCGGCAGCACGCCGAGCGACGTGCCGCAGGCGATGACGTCGCCCGGCAGCAGCGTCATGTCGCGCGAGATCAGGCTCACCAGTTGCGCCGGCTTGAAGATCATGTCGGCTACCGGATAGCTCTGCCGCTCGCGCCCGTTCACCAGAGTGCGCACGGTGAGGGGGATGGGATCGAGGCCGGTGGCGATGACCGGGCCGAACACGCCGAAGGTGTCGAAACTCTTGGCTCGCGTCCATTGCGGGAAGCTCGGATCGCGGCTGATAAGTTCCAGGGCGGTCACGTCATTCACGCAGGTGTAGCCGAAGATGTGATCGGCGGCCTCGGCCTCGGAGAGCGCGCGGCAGGTTTTTCCGATCACCACGCCCAGTTCCCCCTCGTACACGACGCGCCCGTCGTAGGAGGCGGGGCTGCGGATCGGCTGCAGATGCGCGCAATACGAATTCGCGGCCTTGACGAAGTACAGCGGCTCGGCCGGTACGGTCCAGCCGTTCTTCTGCGCCGCCGCATGGAAGTTGTTCCACAGGCCGATCAGCTTGGGCGGGACGCAGGGGGTGAGCCAGGTGATCCCGTCCAGCGCCAGCGCGTCCGCGGTCGGGCGCTTGTCGCCGAAGAGATCGCCCTCGTACACGATCACCCGATCGCCGTCGAGGGCACCGAAGCGGACTTCGCCCTGATGTTCGAATCGTAGCCACTGCATGGCGTTTGACGTTCCTGGTTGATGGTGGGGTGGCGCATGCGAGCGCGGCGCCCGGCCGCGCCTGCGCCGATGGCCGAGGATTCTAGCATCGCCCCGGAGCGCGGCCGGGATCGTGTCAGAATAGTCGGGGCATGCGGCGCAGGGGCGGGTCCGGCAACCGGCGGAGCGGCGCCGGGGTAGGCAGGGGAGAGGCGGCAAGAACATGGAATGGTGGGCGTGGTACCTGGCGGTCGGCGCCTTCGTCGGCTTCTTTGCCGGACTGCTGGGCGTCGGCGGCGGGCTGGTGACGGTGCCGGCGCTGGCGATGATCTTCGGCGCGCAGCACTTTCCCGCCGATCACGTGCTTCACCTCGCGCTCGGCACTTCGATGGCGGCCATCCTGTTCACCTCGATCTCCAGCCTGCGCGAACATCACCGCCACGGCGCGGTGATGTGGCCGGTGGTGCGCGACATCACGCCGGGCATCCTGATCGGCACCGCACTGGGCACCGTGCTGGCGCGGCAGGTGTCGACCCGGGCGCTGGCGATCTTCTTCGCCGCCTTCGTGCTGTTCGTCGCGGCCCAGATGATGTTCAACCTGAAGCCGAAGCCCTCGCGCCAACTGCCGGGCAAGCTCGCCGTCTCCGGCGTGGGCGCGGGCATCGGCGCCATCTCCAGCCTTGCCGCCATCGGCGGCGGCGCGCTCACGGTGCCCTTTCTCACCTGGTGCAACGTCAAGGTGCACAACGCCATCGGCACTTCGGCCGCGATCGGCTTTCCTATCGCTTTGGGCGGTGCCGTGGGTTACATCGTCAACGGGCTTTCGGTCGCCGCACTGCCGCAGTGGAGTCTCGGCTTCGTCTATCTGCCCGCCTTGGCGTGGCTGGTGGCGAGCAGCATGCTGACCGCACCCTTGGGGGCGCGGACGGCGCACCGCCTTCCGGTGCCGACGTTGAAGCGCGTCTTCGCCGGCGTGCTGGTTCTGCTTTCCGCGAAGATGCTGTGGGGACTGTTCTAGCTTTGCCTCGGGGTGCGCCGCGTCAGGGCTTCAGGTAGGCGAAGCCCTCCTTCGACTGCAGCATGCTGATCTCGGCCACGCCTGAGGGAACGATCTTCGCTTGGGGCAGCACTTTGCTCTTGTCGATGCCTCGTCCCTGCAGCGTGAAGTTGCAGACCCGGAACTCGACACCCTTGTCCGCAAGTTCCTCGACCGTCACGCTGTACGGGTTCTTGTTCTTGTCCTCCGCGCCCTCCAACAGGAAGTCGATGCCCTTGAAGTGCGCCACCACCACGATCTTCGCGGCAGGATCGGCCGACAGGTGATTCTTGATGTTGCGCAGGCCGTTGCTTGCCTGTTCGAGGCCGTCGCTGAAGTGATAGACGACCTTCACCGTGTCGGCGGCGATGGCGGTGCCGGCGGCGAAGGCGAAGAACAGCACCACGAGTTGCAGGGCCTTGCGCATGCTCATGAGAGTCTCCTTTGGATGGGTCGTTCGGCGGCACGTCCGCGCGCGCAGCTTGCAAAGCATAGCCCAAACCGCGGATGGCGGCGACCTGCGCTCAGAGCAGGAGCTCGCCGATGGGAAGCGGATCGTCGGCGAGAAACGCCCGCATCACCTGGAACGTCAGGTCAGGCTGCCCGCCCCATAGCAGGTGCCCGGTACGCTCCAGAAAGACCATCCGGGAGTTGGGAAAGCTGGACACGTAGTCGCGGGCCACCAGCCAGGGGACGTAATCGCATTCGCCCTTCATCACCAGGGTCGGCGTCGAGCCCCGGCGCAACGCCGGACGGGGATCGGAATGGGAGTTCCAGGTCCTGCTGCGTCAGGCGGTTGGCGTAGAAGTTGAAGCCTGCCCCGTCCACCCGCGGCACGCTCGCGGCGTCGCCGGCGCAGTAGGACTGGCGCATCAGCCTCGGCGCGACGCTGCCCATATAGCTGTTCATTTCCTGCGGCGGCGCGAAGTTCGCCGCCAGCCCCGGGTTCACCTCCGCGAAGTACCACGCAGCCATCACGCGCAGCGGTGGCGTCATGTCCGCGCGGGCGGCAGCGGTACGGCTGGCGTCGATTCGTACCTGGTCGGCGTGGCGCATCGGGCCGGGGGAAGGGAAGATCAGCTTCGCCACGCGCTGCGGGTGGTCGGCCGTGTAGTGCGCAGCGAGGATAGCGCCCCACGATTGTCCGATCAGGATCAGCCGCTCGGCGCCGATGGTCCGGCGGATTGCCTCCAGGTCGTCCACATTGCGTTGAACAGTGTAGTCGCGCAGATCGCGCAGGGGATCGGAGCGGCCCGTCCCCGCCTGCTCATAGAGATAGACGTCGTAGCCCTCCCGGGCGAAGCGCTCGAAGAACTGGTGTTCGGATTCGCGCAACGGCGCGCCCGGCCCGCCGTGGAGGAAGACGATGGGCTCGGCGCGGTGCCCCCCGGCGGCGGCAAACCGCGTGTAGGCGAGACGCGAGCCGGTGGACAGTTGCCAATATTGCGTATCTAGCCGCGGCTGGGCGGTGTGCGCGGTGAGTTCGAGGGGCTGGAACAGGAGGGCGATGGCAGTCGATCGCCAGCAGCGCCGTCAGCGCCAGCCCGAAGCGGTGGCCGTGGCCGTGAGGTTTGCGCGCACCGGCGACCTGGAATGCCACGGTGCCGAAGAGCGATCCGATGACGAGGATGGCGGCGAGTCCGGTCAGGCTCACGGCCAGCACCGAACTGGTCAGGGGTGACACGATCGCCAGCATGGCGGCCGCCCCCAGCAGGGCGATGCCGGCGGCGACCGGCAGCAGGCCGGCGCCGAGAATGCGGCGCAGCACGACGAGCAGGAAATTCATCCGATCGATGCCTCTCGGTCGAGGGTTGTGCGGTGCGGCGCAGAGCGCTCGCGCCGCGTCGTGCTCACGCGATTTCGGCCGGAAGGGGCGCGGCGGAATTCAGGCGAACGGCAGGCGAGTGGTGTGGCTACACGGAAAATCGGGATGTGAAGTGCCGCAACCTCGACGCAAGACTAGCCGCAACGGCCGGCGCTCGTCTGTACGGTGTCGAACATGGAGCGGCGAGCGTTCGATCGGCTCGCCCGTTCTAGCGGCCGACGAAATCGGGCCGGGAACGCGCCAGGAAGGCGGCATAGCCGATGCGGTAGTCCTCGCTTTCCAGGTAGGCGAAGTTCGCCCGCACCTCGGCCTCGTCCAACGGCGCGGCGTCGGCCGCGAGGCGGCGCACCAGGCGCTTGTGCGCACGCGCCACCAGGGGTGCGCCGGCAACGATGCGGCGGGCGGTGGCGTCAACTTCGTCGGCCAGCAGATCGTCGGGCACCACCCGCGTCACCAGACCCTTGGCATAGGCTTCGTCGGCCGACAGGATGCGGCCCTCCAGCAGCAGTTCCAGGGCCACGGCCGGGCTGATGCGGCGCAGCAATCCGCGCAGTTCGCCGTGGGCGATGGCAAAACCGAGGCGGTTGATGGGAACGCCGAAACGGGCGGACTGGGCGCAGATGCGCAGATCGCAGGCGGCGGCGATCTCCAGGCCGCCGCCGATGCAATTGCCGCGGACCAGGGCGACGGTGGGATGCAGGCAGCCTGCCAAGGCGTCGAGGGCGTCCGCCACCCACTTGTCGTGATAGACGAGGGCGCGTTCGTAGGTGTCGCGCACCGTCGCGAACTCGTGGATGTCGCCGCCCGCCGCGAAGTGCTCTCCGCTGCCGCGCACCAGGACGCAGCGCAGGGACTCGTCGGCGGACAGATCCTCCAGCGTCCGCCGCAGTTCGCGCCACATATGGGCGTTCACCGCATTGAGCTTGTCCGGGTTGTGAAGCGTGACGGCGGCGACGTGGCCGTCGCGCGCGCTCAGAATTTCGCCTGGCATGGGAATCGGTCTCTCGGTTCGGAGGATGCTCGCTCCCCGCGAGCTGCGGCATGGTAAGCCGGATCGGGCCGCCGCGGGGGTGCGTATGCGCCGGAGCGCAGCGTGGGTCGGATTTCGTTCATAATTGAACAGTGGCGGCGTCGTCCGCGGCAGGCTGCGCACGACAACGGTATCCGCTCAGCTCGATTTCGACTCTTGCCGAACCGCCGTCGCCGAGGGACACTGTTGCTTCGTCGTTACTGAATTGCCACGCTCGAAAGGAATGCCCATGGCCGACTCCAGCACACCCGCCGCAAACGTTCCCGCGCTCGATGCCTGGACCCGCGCCGCCGCCAAGTCGGCGCCCGGCGGCGACGTCGCCGCGCTCAACTGGGAGACGCCCGAGGGTCTCGTCGTCAAACCGCTTTACAGCGCGGCCGACGTCAAGTGATCTGCCCTACGCCGATACGCTGCCCGGTTTCGAACCTTTCTTGCGCGGCCCCCAGGCCACCATGTATGCGGTGCGCCCGTGGACCATCCGCCAGTACGCCGGCTTTTCCACCGCCGAGGAGTCGAACGCCTTCTACCGCCGCAACCTCGCCGCGGGCGGCCAGGGCGTGTCGGTGGCGTTCGATCTGGCGACGCACCGCGGCTACGACTCGGATCATCCGCGGGTGGTGGGCGACGTGGGCAAGGCGGGGGTGGCGATCGATTCCGTCGAGGACATGAAGATCCTGTTCGACGGCATTCCCCTGGAAAAGGTCTCGGTGTCCATGACCATGAACGGCGCCGTGCTGCCGGTGCTGGCCGGCTACATCGTGGCGGCGGAAGAGCAGGGCGTATCCCAGGACAAGCTGTCGGGCACCATTCAGAACGACATCCTCAAAGAGTTCATGGTGCGCAACACCTACATCTATCCGCCGGAGCCGTCGATGCGCATCGTCGGCGACATCATCGAGTACACGGCGCGCAACATGCCGAAGTTCAACTCGATCTCCATCTCCGGCTACCACATGCAGGAAGCGGGGGCGAACCAGACTCTGGAGCTGGCGTTCACGCTGGCGGACGGCAAGGAGTACGTGCGTACGGCGCTGGCCAAGGGCATGGATGTGGACGAGTTCGCCGGCCGGCTTTCGTTCTTCTTCGCCATCGGCATGAACTTCTACCTCGAAGTGGCCAAGCTGCGGGCGGCGCGCCTGCTGTGGTGGCGCATCATGAAGGGCTTCGCGCCGAAGAACGCGAAGTCGATGATGCTGCGCACCCATTGCCAGACTTCGGGCTGGTCGCTCACCGAGCAGGACCCCTACAACAACGTGGTGCGCACGACGATCGAGGCGATGGCGGCGGTGTTCGGCGGCACCCAGTCGCTGCACACGAATTCCTTCGACGAGGCGATCGCGCTGCCGACCGACACCTCGGCGCGCATCGCCCGCAATACGCAACTGATCGTTCAGGAGGAAACCCATATCTGCAGCGTGATCGACCCCTGGGCCGGCTCCTACCTGATGGAGAAGCTGACGCAGGACATGGCGGACAAGGCGTGGGAGATCATCGAAGAGGTCGAGACGATGGGCGGCATGACCAAGGCGGTGGACTCCGGCTGGGCCAAGCTCAAGATCGAGGCCAGCGCCGCCGAGAAGCAGGCGCGCATCGACTCCGGCAAGGACGTCATCGTCGGCGTGAACAAGTACAAGCTCAAGCAAGAGGCACCGATCGAGACGCGGGAGATCGACAACAGCGCGGTGCGCGAGTCGCAGGTGGCGCGGCTGAAGAAGATCCGTGGCGGCCGCGATACGGCGGCGGTGGAGCACGCCCTGCACGCGCTGACGGAATGCGCCCGCGGCGATGGCAAGAGCGGCCAGGGCAACCTGCTGGATCTGACGGTGAAGGCGATCCGCCTGCGCGCCACGGTGGGCGAAGTGTCGGATGCGCTGGAAAAGGTGTTCGGACGCTTTCGCGCCACGACCCAGAGCGTGTCCGGCGTCTATGGCGCGGCCTTCGCGAGCGACCAGGGCTGGCAGCAGCTCAAGGGCGAGATCGAAGCCTTCGCCCGCGAGGAGGGGCGGCGGCCGCGGGTCATGGTGGCCAAACTCGGCCAGGACGGCCACGATCGCGGCGCCAAGGTGGTGGCCACGGCCTTCGCCGATCTCGGCTTCGACGTGGACATCGGTCCCCTGTTCCAGACGCCGGAGGAAGCGGCGCGCCAGGCGATCGAGAACGACGTCCATGCCGTCGGCGTGTCCACGCTGGCGGCGGGGCACAAGACGCTGGTGCCGGCGCTGGTCAAGGCGCTGCAGGAGCAGGGTGCGGACGACATCATCGTCTTCGTCGGCGGCGTCATCCCGGCGCAGGACTACGAATTTCTGCGCCAGGCCGGCGCCCGAGGCATCTTCGGTCCGGGGACGCCGATTCCGGCGGCGGCGAAACAGGTCCTGGACGCGATTCGCGCCGCGCGGCTGCCGGCTTGACCCGACCCGCGGCCTTCGCCATGACCGCAGGATCCGGCGCCTCCGTTCTCCGTTGCCGTGGCTGAGGGCGTCCCGCCATGAAACGCGCCGAAGTCGATCTGAGGCCCCTCGATGCGGCCGACCAGGACCTGGTGGAGGGCGTGCTGGCGCGCAGGACGCGGCAACTGGCGAAGACCATCACGCTGATCGAGTCGTCTCGCGCCGATCATCAGCAGCGTGCGCAGCGGGTGCTGGAGCGCCTGCTGCCCCGCACCGGCAATTCGATCCGGGTCGGCATCTCCGGCGTGCCCGGCGTCGGCAAGTCCACTTTCATCGAAACCCTGGGCCTGCACCTGATCGCCCAGGGGCATCGCGTGGCGGTGCTGGCGGTGGACCCGTCCAGTTCGGTGTCGGGCGGCTCCATCCTCGGCGACAAGACGCGCATGGAGCGGCTGTCGCAGAACCCCGGCGCCTTCATCCGGCCCTCGCCCACCGGCGGCTCGCTCGGCGGCGTCGCGGAGAAGACGCGCGAGGCGATGCTGGTGTGCGAGGCCGCGGGCTTCGACGTCGTCATCGTCGAAACGGTCGGGGTGGGGCAGTCGGAGACGGCGGTCGCCGGCATGGTGGATGCGTTCGCCCTCATGCTGCTGCCGAACGCCGGCGACGAGTTGCAGGCGATCAAGAAGGGCATCATGGAGATCGCCGACGTGCTGGTGATCAACAAGTCCGACATCGACCCCCATGCCGCATCGCTCGCCCGCTCCCATCTGCGCAGCGCCCTCGGCATGCTGCGGCGCGTCTCGCCCAACTGGCAGGTGCCGGTGGTGGCGGTGAGTTCATTGAAGGAAGAGCGCATCGCCGATTTCTGGCGGGAAATAGAGCGCTATCGCGTTACCATGAGCGCAAGCGGGGAATTTGCGGCGAAGCGCCGGCAACAGGCCGTGGCCTGGATGTGGACGCTGATCGATACGGGGCTGCGCAGCCGCTTTCGCGAGCATCCGCGTGTGCGCGGAGAACTGAATGAACTGCGCCATGCGGTGGAGCTTGGCACGATAACACCGGCAGCGGCCGCCCATCGGCTGCTCGGCTATCTATAAGACGAAGAACGATGTGCGGCGGCGTGCGCCTGGGCGGCACGCAACCGCCACCGGTTGACGGAGGGGAGCTATGACGATTCGACGCGAGGCGCTCGATACGCTGCGCGGAAAGCGCGCGGCGCTCGACGCCGGAGGCGGCGCGGACAAGATCGAGGCGAGGCGCGCCAAGGGTTTGCTCTCGGCGCGCGAACGGCTCGAACTCCTGTTCCAGCCGGGGACATTCCAGGAATTCGGCGCCTATGTGCAGCATCGGGCGCAGCAATTCGGCCTCGCCGGCAAGGATCTTCCGGCCGATGGCGTCATCACCGGCACCGGCTACGTGCGCGACATGCAGGTTGCGGCGTTCAGCCAGGATTTCACCGTGGCCGCAGGCACGCTCGGCAGCATGCACGCGCGCAAGATCGTGCGGCTGATGCGCTTTGCACTCAAGAACGGGCTGCCGCTGGTCGCCTTCAAGGATTCCGGCGGCGCGCGCATCCAGGAGGGCGTGGATGCCCTGTCCGGCTACGGCGACGTTTTCTACTGCAACGTCCTGTTGTCGGGCGTGGTGCCGCAGATCGCCGTGGTGCTGGGCCCCTGTGCCGGGGGCGCCGCCTACTCGCCGGCGTTGATGGATTTCATCATCATGACCCGCGCCAACGCCCATATGTTCATCACCGGACCGGAAGTGATCAAGGCGGTGACCGGGCGTTCCGTCAGCATGGACGAGGTGGGCGGCGCCGACATGCATGCCACGGTGAGCGGCAACGTGCATTTCGTCGCGGAGGACGACCGCCATGCCATCGCCCTGGTGGCACGGCTGCTTGTCCTACCTGCCGGCGAACAACACCGAGGATCCGCCCCACGCCCTGGGCGAGGCCATCGACGAGGAACCGGACGCGGCGATCGAAGCGCTCGTACCGGACGAGTCCTCCGAGCCGATGGACATGTATTCGGTGCTCCAGCGCCTGGTGGACAAGGGGGAATTCCTGGAGGTGCACGCCGGTTTCGCGCGCAACATCATCGTCGGGTTCGCGCGCATCTGCGGTGTGGTGGTCGGCCTGGTCGCGAACCAGCCGATGGTTCTGGCCGGTGCGCTGGACCTCAACGCCGCCGACAAGGCCGCGCGCTTCATCCGTTTCTGCAACGTCTTCAACCTGCCGCTGGTGACGCTGGTGGATGTGCCGGGATTCCTGCCCGGCGTGGAGCAGGAGCGCGGCGGCATCATCCGCCACGGCGCCAAGATGCTGCATGCCTATGCCTCCACCACCACGCCCAAGCTGACGGTGATCCTGCGCAAGGCCTACGGCGGCTCGTTCCTCGCCATGTGCAGCCAGGAGATGGGCGCCGACATGGTGTTCGCCTGGCCGACGGCGGAAATCGCCGTAATGGGTGCCGAGGCGGCGGTGAAGGTCCTCTACCGCAAGGAACTGGATCAGGCCGAGGACCGCAAGGCGCGGTCGGCGGAGCTGGCGCAGCAATATCGCGACGAGTTCGCCTCGCCCTACCTGTCGGCGGCGCGGGGCTATATCACCGACGTCATCGAGCCGCGCGACACGCGCTGGATACTGGCGCTGGCGCTGCGCAAGACCTTGTCGAAACGCGAGCTGCGGCCGGCCAAGAAGCACGGCAACATGCCTTTGTAGCGGCGCCGGACAGGACGAATCGACATGGTGAGCGCGGCAATCGTCAAAGTACTATGGATGTTCGGGATCGCGATCCTGATTTCGATGGGGGTCGCGCTGCTGATCAAACTGCTGGTGGGCTTCACCGCGCGCATCGAGCGCTCCGCAATTTTTGCGACCGCGGCACCGGTGACAACAGTATGTCCGGTCGGTCCGGGCATTTCGGACGACGATGTCGCTGCGGTTTCCGCGGCGATCTTCGCGATGATCGGCCCGCACCGGGTCGTGCATATCGGGGAAGCGGGGCACGGACACAGCTGGATGGCGGAAGGCCGCGTTGCCCTCCATACCTCCCATGCCGTGGACCGTCGGCCAAAGCATTGAAACGGGGGGACTATGCTAAGAAGATTTCGAGTCACGGTGAATGCGCGCGAGTACGACGTCACGGTCGAGGAGATGACGGAATCTTCCACGGCATCGTCAGCGCTGCCGGCGCAGGGCGCATCCGTCGCGGCGGCCGCACCGGGCGCCGCGGTGCGCCCGGCCACGCTGCCCGCCAGCGCGCCGGCGCCATCTACCGCCGACGGCGATGAGGTGGCCCAGCTTTCGGGCGTGGTGGTGCTGGTCGATGCCAAGGTCGGGCAATGGTGAAGCAGGGCGACCGACTGCTGCTGCTGGAAGCGATGAAGATGAAGACCCCGGTCATCGCCAGCCGCTCCGGTCAGGTGACGCGCGTGCTGGTGACAGGCGGGCGACGCGGTGGAGGGCGGTCAGGCCCTGGTCACGATCGTCTGAGGCCGGGGATCGCCGTGGAAGCCCTCAACCTGCTCGACATCTTTCAGGGCATCGCCACGCTGGCGGCGTCGGAGCCGAAGATCCTGTTCGGGCGCATCTTCCTCATGCTGCTGGGGTTCGCCCTGATCTATCTCGGGGCGCGCAACGTGCTGGAACCGCTGCTGATGATTCCGATGGGACTCGGCATGTCGGCGGTCAATGCCGGCGTGATGTTCCTGGAGGGCGGCAAGGTCGGCACGCTGTTCGTCGATCCGCTGCTGTCGGACCCGGTCGAACTCATGAACGTGCTGCAGATCAACTGGCTGCAGCCGATCTTCACGTTCACCTTCAGCAACGGCCTGATCGCGTGCTTCGTGTTCATGGGCATCGGCGTGCTGCTCGATGTCGGCTACGTCATGGCGCGTCCGTTCCAGAGCATGTTCCTCGCCCTGTTCGCCGAACTCGGCACCATCGCCGTGTTTCCCATCGCCATCGGCCTCGGTCTGACGGAGCGCGAAGCGGCATCGGTGTCCCTGATCGGCGGTGCCGACGGGCCGATGGTGCTGTTCGCCTCGCTCGTGCTCGCGAAGCACTTGTTCGTGCCGATCACGGTGGTGGGCTATCTCTACCTCGGCCTCACCTACGGCGGCTATCCCTACCTCATCAAGTGGCTGGTGCCGAAGCGGCTGCGCGGCATCAGCATGGCGGCGGACAAGGGACGGACCGTCAGCCGCGCGCAGAAGCTGACCTTCGCGGTGGTCGCCTGCACCGTGCTGTGCCTGCTGTTTCCGGTGGCCGCTCCGTTGTTCCTGTCGCTGTTCGTCGGCGTCGCGGTGCGGGAGAGCGGCATCGAGTCCCTCACCCGGCTCCTCGGCGACACCTTCCTGTACGGCGCCACGTTCTTCCTCGGCCTCACCCTGGGCGTACTGTGCGAGGCCAATACCATCCTCGATCCCACGGTGCTCAAGCTGCTGCTGCTGGGCATGCTGGCGCTGCTCATCTCCGCCCTCGGCGGACTGCTCGGCGGCTACATCCTGTATTTCTGGTATCGCGGCAAGTACAACCCGATCATCGGCATCGCCGGCGTAAGCTGCGTTCCCACGACGGCGAAGGTGGTGCAGAAGATCGCCGCGGAAGCTTCCCCGGGAGCGATGATTCTGCCGCAGGCACTGGGCGCCAACATCAGCGGCGTCATCACCACCGCCATCATCGCGGGCGTGTATGTGGCGATGCTGAGGTAAATGCCGGGCGTGTCGGATCCGCGCTGCGCGCTCGATCCGACCTGAGTCTGCGCCCGGCATGGATTGACGCAGGTCCGGTCGGGCGCAGCGCACCCGGCACCTGGCTTCACGTTGCGCCGGATTCGTAACGCAAGGAGAACTCCAAGATGCACGACATCATCCGCCAATTGGACGAACAGCGCGCCGCCGCGCGCCTGGGCGGCGGGCAGGCCCGCATCGATTCCCAGCACGCCAAGGGCAAGCTCACGGCCCGCGAACGCATCGAACTGCTGCTGGATCCGGGCAGTTTCGAGGAATGGGACATGTTCATGGAGCACCGCTGCAGCGATTTCGGCATGGCGGAGCAGAAGGTCCCCGGCGACGGCGTGGTGACCGGTTACGGCACCGTCAATGGCCGCGTCGCCTTCGTCTTCAGCCAGGACTTCACCGTTTTCGGCGGCTCGCTGTCGGAAGCCCACGCCGAGAAGATCTGCAAGATCATGGACCACGCCATCAAGGTCGGCGCGCCGGTGATCGGGCTCAACGACTCCGGCGGCGCGCGCATCCAGGAGGGAGTGGCCTCGCTCGGCGGCTATGCCGAGGTGTTCCAGCGCAACGTCATGGCCTCCGGCGTCATTCCGCAGATTTCGGTGATCATGGGGCCGTGCGCCGGCGGCGCGGTGTATTCGCCTGCCATGACCGACTTCATCTTCATGGTGAAGGATTCCTCCTACATGTTCGTCACCGGGCCGGACGTGGTGAAGACCGTGACCCACGAGGAGGTGACGGCCGAGGGGCTGGGCGGCGCGGTCACGCATTCCACCAAGTCGGGCGTGGCCGACCTGGCGTTCGAGAACGACGTCGAGGCGCTGATGCTGATCCGGCGCTTCTTCAACTACCTGCCCTCGAACAACCGGGAGAAGGCGCCGGTACGCTGGACGCCCGACACCGCCGAGCGCATGGACGAGTCGCTCGACACCCTGGTGCCGGACAACCCGAACAAGCCCTACGACATGAAGGAGCTGATCCTCAAGATCGTCGATGACACCGACTTCTTCGAGCTCCAGCCGATGCACGCGCAGAACATCATCACCGGCTTCGCCCGGCTGGAGGGCCACACCGTGGGCATCGTCGCCAACCAGCCGCTGGTGCTGGCGGGCTGCCTCGACATCCGCAGCTCGATCAAGGCCGGGCGCTTCGTGCGCTTCTGCGACGCCTTCAACATCCCGGTGGTTACGTTCGTCGACGTGCCGGGATTCATGCCGGGCACCGCGCAGGAGTATGGCGGAATCATCAAGCACGGCGCCAAGCTGCTCTACGCCTACGCCGAGTGCACGGTGCCCAAGGTGACGGTGATCACGCGCAAGGCCTACGGCGGGGCCTACGACGTCATGAGCTCCAAGCACCTGCGCGGCGACGTCAACTTCGCTTGGCCGTCGGCGGAGATTGCGGTGATGGGGCCGAAGGGTGCGGTGGAGATCATCTTCCGCAAGGACATCGGGGATGTGAAGAAGATCGCCGAGCGCACCGAGGAGTATCGCAAGAAGTTCGCCAACCCCTTCATCGCCGGCCATCGCGGCTACATCGACGACGTCATCATGCCGCACGAGACGCGCAAGCGCGTGTGCCGCTCGCTGGCCATGCTGCGCGAGAAGAAGCTGGAGAACCCGTGGCGCAAGCACGGCAACATTCCGCTTTGATCGAACCCAATTCGACGCAAAGAACGCAAAGACGCGAAGGACGCGAAGACAGGGATTTCCTGGATTCGGTCCTCTCCGCGTTCTCTGCGCCTTTGCGTGCTCCGCGTTGAAAGAGGCTGCCGAGAATGTTCAGCAAAATCCTGATTGCAAACCGCGGTGAGATCGCTTGCCGCGTCATCCGCACTGCCCGCCGCATGGGCATCCAGACCGTCGCCGTCCATTCCGCGGCCGACAAGGATGCCATGCACGTCAACATGGCGGACGAGGCGGTGCTGATCGGTCCGCCGCCGTCCGCCCAGAGCTACCTGCAGATGGAGCGCATCATCCAGGCCTGCAAGGATACCGGTGCCGAGGCGGTGCATCCCGGCTACGGCTTCCTGTCCGAGAACGCCGCGTTCTGCGAGGCGCTGGAGGCGGCCGGCATCGTCTTCATCGGCCCCAAGGTACATGCCATCCAGGCCATGGGCGACAAGATCGCCTCCAAGAAGCTGGCGCTGGCCGCCCGGGTCAGCACCATTCCCGGCTACACCGATGTGGTCCAGGATGCGGATCACGCAGTGAAGATCGCCCGGGAGATCGGCTATCCGGTGATGATCAAGGCCAGCGCGGGCGGCGGCGGCAAGGGCCTGCGCGTGGCCGGAAACGACGCCGAGGCGCGCGAGGGCTTCCAGTCTTGCAAGAACGAAGCCAAGGCCAGCTTCGGCGACGACCGGGTGTTCATCGAGAAATTCATCGAAGAGCCGCGCCACATCGAGATCCAGGTGCTGGGCGATGGCCACGGCAACGTGGTCTATCTGTGGGAGCGCGAGTGCTCGATCCAGCGCCGCCACCAGAAGGTGATCGAGGAGGCGCCGTCCCCCTTCCTGGATGCCGCCACGCGCAAGGCCATGGGGGAGCAGGCGGTGCAACTGGCGAAGGCGGTGAAATACCAGTCCGCCGGCACCGTCGAGTTCGTCGTCGGCAAGGACCGCAGTTTCTACTTCCTGGAGATGAACACGCGGCTGCAGGTGGAACATCCGGTGACGGAAATGATCACCGGCCTCGACCTGGTGGAGCAGATGATCCGTGTCGCCGCCGGCGAGAAGCTGGCCTTCAACCAGGACCAGATTCGTCTGAACGGCTGGGCGATGGAGTGCCGCATCAATGCCGAGGATCCGTTCCGCAACTTCCTGCCGTCCATCGGCCGCATCGTCAAGTACCTCCCGCCGGCGCAGCACGAGGGGACCGTGCGGGTCGACACCGGCATCAGCGAGGGCGGCGAGATCTCGATGTACTACGATTCGATGATCGCCAAGCTCATCACCCACGGCGCCACGCGCGATCGGGCGATCGAGCGCATGCGCGAGGCCCTCAACTGCTTCTGCATCCGCGGCGTGTCCAGCAACATCGCCTTCCAGGCCGCGCTGATGCAGCACCCGCGTTTCGTGTCCGGCAACTTCAATACCGGTTTGATCGCCGAGGAGTACCCGAAGGGCTTCCATGCCGAGGACGTGCCGCACGACGATCCGGCGATGCTGATCGCGGTGGCGGCCTCCATCCACCGCGCCTACCTGGGGCGCGCCTCGCGCATCACCGGCCAGATGCCGGGCCACTCGCGCCGCATTCCCGAGGACTTCGTGGTGCTGATGGGGCCCGACCAGCACCCGGTCCGGGTCCATGCCATCGACGGCGGCAACATGGTGGAATACAAGGGCGAATCCTACGAGGTACTGTCCAACTGGACCTTCGGCCAGCCGCTCTACCAGGGCCGGCTCAACGGCGTCGAGTTCTGCATGCAGGTGGAGCGGCGCGGGCTGAAGTATCGCCTGTTCCACTGGGGCACCCAGGCCGACGTCCATGTCGTGACGTCGCGCGCCGCCGAACTGCTGGCGAAGATGCCTTACAAGGCGCCCCCGGACATGTCCAGGTTCCTGCTCTCGCCCATGCCCGGACTGCTGACCGAGGTCGCCGTCGCCGCCGGGCAGGAGGTGAAGGCGGGAGAGAAGCTGGCGGTGATCGAGGCGATGAAGATGGAGAACGTGCTCAAGGCGGAACGGGATGCCGTCGTCGCCGAAATCCTGACGCAGCCGGGCGAGAGCCTGGCCGTGGATCAGGCAATCATCCGCTTCGCGTGATCCACCGGCGCGGTTGTTCGCCGACTACGCGACGGCTCCGGGGCGCAGTTCGGCACGCTCGCGCTCGAGGGCGGCGAGATCGAGGCTGGGAAAGTCCCGGCGCAGGTAATCGCAGCAGGCTTCGATGACGCGCGCGGCCTGGCCGGTCGCAAGGAGGTAGCGGGTGCGGTCGAAGCCGACGTTGCCGCCGTAGTCGGCCATGATGCGGCTGTGGTAGAGGACACCGAGCAGTTCCGCCGCGCCCGGATCCACCAGGCCCGAGCGGATGAAGTGCTGACCGAACATGGCCGGAACGCCTTCGTGGTAATCGACATCGATGCCCTGCGCCGCCAGCACTGCCACCACGGTATGGTAGGCGGCGAAATACAGGGTGCCGACTGCCTGGCGAAAGTGGCCGTTGGCGGCGAGGAGCCGCGCCACGATCAGATTCTCCGCTGCCAGCTTGATCTCGAGCGCGGCCGCTTTGAGTTGCACGTTCCTGTTCTCCGTTCTTTTCGCCGGTCGGCAGGGAGGTCCTCTACCCTGCGCCGGGTGCTCAATCCGCCATGCGCGCAAACGCCTCGACCACCTCGGGCGGCGCCTGCACCAGTTCGATCAGCACCCCTTCGCCCCCGATCGGGAACTGCTCGTTGCCCTTGGGATGGACGAAGCAGATGTCATAGCCGGCGGCGCCCTTGCGGATGCCGCCGGGAGCGAAGCGCATGCCCTGGGCGGTGAGCCAGTCGACGGCCTTGGGCAGGTCGTCGATCCACAGGCCGACGTGGTTGAGCGGCGTCTCATGCACGGCAGGCTTCTTCGCCGCATCCACCGGCTGCATCAGGTCCACCTCGCACTTGAACGGGCCGCTGCCGAGGACGGCGATGTCCTCGTCCACGTTCTCCCGCTCGCTGCGGTAGTTGCCGCTTAACGCCAGTCCCAGGGTATCCACCCACAGGCGGCGCAGCCGGTTCTTGTCCGGGCCGCCGATGGCGATCTGCTGAATGCCCAGAACCTTGAAAGGACGCTCGTTCATATAACCCTCCCTAAGCCGGCCGAGCCGGAACCGAACCGGTTTGTCCGTTCGGCATGGCCGGAGAAACCCCATGTACGAACAAGGGGAGATGCCCCTTGTATATCCCCCCGACGGGAACAAGGGGGCAGGCCCCCTTGTAGATCCCCCAAACCCTCCGTCGAGCCAAACTTTTCGCCAGAATTGTCAAGATATCAGTCTCAAGAGACTACGCAAGGGAAAAAAAAGCTAGGCCTCTGCCGCATCGTCCGCTGATGCTTCGGGCGGTTCGACGAGGTATTTGGAAAGCACCCTCACTTCGGCGCTCGCCGCAATGCGACCGGTCTGCACGTAGGCCTCCACGTTGCCCTCGATGGCATCCGGCTCGTAGAGGTAGTTGACCATCAGTCCGAACGACTGCCTCAAACCCTTGGCGGAAGTATCCGCCAGCCAGTTCAATCGTTCCACTTTGGCGCCATTGCCGAGATGAAAGCGTGCGACCGGGTCGAAAGCTTGCTGGCCGGACTTGGCGTGCATCAGGTAGCGGGCGCCCAGGCGCCGCAGTGGGTCGCGCAGCGCTGCCGCGAATTCCCCGTTCGCGACCCAGTCGGACCCCTCGATCAGGTTCTGCACCGCTATGACGGAAGCCGGCGCGTCGGGGACGGCCGCAATCCGTTTCCAGTCGGCGGGCCGGAACGCCTGTGTCCATGCTTCGCGGTCTTGCTTCAGCCAGGTGCGCAGTTGCGGCATGGGGGAGAGGGTCGCGAATGTCTTGAGGCGGGGGAAGTCCCGCTTCAGGTCGTCAATTACCCGCTTCAACAGAAAATTCCCGAACGACACGCCGCGCAGGCCGGCCTGTGTGTTGGAAATGGAATAGAAGATGGCGGTGGTGGCACGCTGCACGGGGAGCACCGGAGCCGTTTCGTCCAGCAGGGCCTGGATGCTGCCAGCAAGTGCCCGCGTCAGCGCGACCTCAACGAAAATGAGCGGCTCCATCGGCATGCGCGGATGGAAGAACGCGTAGCAGCGACGGTCGGAATCGAGACGGTTGCGCAGGTCGTCCCAGGACCGGATTTCGTGCACCGCTTCGTATTCGATGAGCTTCTCGAGCAGCGCCGCCGGAGCGTTCCAGGTGATGCGCTGCAGTTCGAGGAATCCCACGTCGAACCAAGCGCCAAGCCGCGCCTGCAGTTCCCGATCCAACACCGACAGTTCCGGATCCTTCTCGAGGAAGCGCAGCAGGTCGGCGCGCAGGTTCACCAGAAACTTGACGCCTTGGGGGAGCGCGTTGAAGTGGGTCAGGATGCGGATGCGCGGCGAGCGCATCGCCGCGCGCAGGCGGCCTTCCGCCTCCCATTGGGACGGTGTTCCGACCGCCTGCTGATAGGCGGCATGGGCTTGCGCCACCTCCTGCGGGTCGGGTCCGAATTCGAGGGCGATGAGGCGCAGGAACTCGTGTCGTGCGGCATCCCCCAGTTCCAGGTAGGCGTGTCCCAGTTTTTCGGCGCGCAGGCGGGCCGACACCTCGCCCCCGGTTCCCTGGGCGCACTCGCGCAATTGCGCGCGCAGACGTTCGCGCTGCCGTAGCGGCAACGGCTGAGTGTCCGCCTCGCCGCGTCCGACGAAGGCGCGCATCTTCCTGATGCCCTCGGTCACGATGTTGCCGTTCATGCCATCGGTCGCGTCATGCCATGGAAGTTGACCAACGGTTGATGATGTTAGAGCCGGCTGCCGGACTGTCAACCCCGCCGGACGTCGTCGGCCGCCGCGCGGTATGCTTCACGCGATCCGCCCTGGCCCTTGTGCCATGAGGATTCCATTTTCTGACGGAGGTGTTACGTGAAACGCATCGGACTTCTGCTGGCTCTGCTGGTGGCGTGCGCGGCCGCCGGCGCCGCCGACTATGGGCGCGAGAAGAAGTGGGCAGACGAAATCCTGCCCGGCCTCGTGGTCGGCGACGCGGTCTGGCTGGAGGCGGAAGGCCACCAGTTCCTCGGCCTCTACGCCGCGACCGCCAATCCCCGAGCCGCCGTTCTACTGGTGCATGGCATCGGCGTGCACCCTGACTGGGGCCTGATCGGCACGCTGCGCACCGGCCTCGCCGACATGGGCTATGCCACGCTCTCGATCCAGATGCCGGTGCTGGCCGCCGACGCCAAGCCCGAAGACTACACCCCGACCATGCCCGAGTCGGCGTCGCGCATTGCGGCGGCGGTGAAGTACCTGCAGGAAAAGGTGCCGCAGAAGCCGATCGCCATCGTCGCCCACAGCCTGGGGGCGCGCATGGTCGGCGAATACCTGCGCCGCGAGCCGCAGGCACCGCTCGCCGCCTATGTCGCGGTCGGCCTGTCGGCGCCGTTTCCGCCGTTGCCTTCGGCCCGGCCGCCCATCTTCGACCTGTACGGCAGCGCCGACCTGCCCCAGGTTCTGGCCGCGGCCAAGGAGCGCGAAGGGAGTCTGGGCCACCGGCCGCTGTCGCGCCAGGCCAGGATCGACGGGGCGGACCATTTCTTCACCGGCAAGGAGCAGAACCTGCTGCGGGCGGTCGACATGTACCTGGAGACCGTGACGGCGCCGCGCTGACGCCGGTCCGGGGTCGGCCCGTCAGCGCCGGCGATGGCTCCACAGCATCAGCGCCACGCCGGCGAGGATCATCGGCAGGCTGAGCCACTGCCCCATCGAGATGCCGAACGTGAGCACGCCGAAGATTCCCTCGTCCGGATTGCGGAAGAATTCCGCGACCGAACGGAAGCAGCCGTAGCCGATGAGAAAGGCGCCGGAAACGGCGCCGCGCGGACGCGGTTTGGCGGCGAACCACCACAGCAGGACGAACAGCGCCAGCCCCTCCAGGCCGGCCTGGTAGAGCTGCGAGGGGTGGCGCGGCAGGGTATCGACCTGCGGGAAGATCATCGCCCACGGCAGGCCCGGATCGGCCGGCCGCCCCCACAACTCGCCGTTGATGAAGTTGCCGATGCGCCCCGCGGCCAGCCCCAGGGGAATCAGGGGCGCGATGAAGTCGGTGACGTCGAGCCAGGCGCGATCGGTCTTGCGGGCGTAGTACCCGACCGCCGCCAGCACGCCGAGAAAGCCGCCGTGGAACGACATGCCGCCCTTCCATACGGCGGGAATCTCCAGCGGGTGGGAGAAATAGTAGCCGGGCTGAAAGAACAGCACCTCGCCCAGTCTGCCGCCGACGATGACGCCGATGACGCCGAAGAACAGCAGGTCGTCCACGTCTCGTGGCAGCCAGCCGTTGAGCACGTTCTGGCGCGCGCGATAGCGGCCCAGGAACATGAACGCCAGAAAGGCGATGAGATACATCAGGCCGTACCAGCGCACGGCGAGGGGGCCGATGGCGATGGCGACCGGGTCGAACTGGGGATGGATCAGCATGGCGGCAAGTTTCACACAGATTGCCGCTTCCGTAGCAGCCGTGCGCACCGCTTCCCCCCGATGCAGACGGTCGGCCACTCCCGCCCCCGGGCCCGACACGGCTAGAATGACACTTCAGCCAATTCGCTCCGGAGCCCGCGATGCCCGAATACCGTTCCCGCACCTCCACCCACGGCCGCAACATGGCCGGCGCGCGCGCCCTGTGGCGCGCCACCGGCATGAAGGACGGCGACTTCGGCAAGCCCATCATCGCCATCGCCAACAGCTTCACCCAGTTCGTGCCCGGACACGTGCATCTGAAGGATATGGGCCAGCTGGTGGCGCGGGAAATCGACATCGCCGGCGGGGTGGCGAAGGAGTTCAACACCATTGCGGTGGACGACGGCATCGCCATGGGCCACGGCGGTATGCTCTATTCGCTGCCCTCGCGCGAGCTGATCGCCGACTCGGTCGAATACATGGTCAACGCCCACTGTGCCGATGCGCTGGTGTGCATCTCCAACTGCGACAAGATCACTCCCGGCATGCTGATGGCGTCGCTGCGGCTGAACATCCCCACCGTGTTCGTCTCCGGCGGGCCGATGGAGGCGGGCAAGGTAAGCTGGGGTGGCAAGATCATCGCCGTGGACCTCGTCGATGCCATGGTGAAGGCAGCGGACGACAAGGTCACCGATGAGGAATCGGAGGAGTACGAGCGCTCCGCCTGCCCCACCTGCGGTTCCTGCTCCGGCATGTTCACCGCCAACTCGATGAACTGCCTGGTGGAGGCGCTGGGCCTGGGCCTGCCGGGCAACGGCTCGGTGGTGGCGACCCATGCGGACCGCAAGCGGCTGTTCCTGGAGGCGGGGCGACTGATCGTGGCGATGGCGCGCAGCTACTACGAGCGCGACGACAAATCGGTCCTGCCGCGCTCCATCGCATCGTTCCAGGCGTTCGAGAATGCCATCAGCCTGGACGTGGCGATGGGGGGATCGACCAACACCGTACTGCACCTGCTGGCGGCGGCGCGGGAGGCGGGCGTCGATTTCACCATGAAGGACATCGATCGCATCTCGCGCCGCGTGCCCTGCCTGTGCAAGGTGGCGCCGGCGAAATCCGATGTCCATATGGAGGACGTGCACCGTGCCGGCGGCATCATGGGCATCCTCGCCGAGCTGGACCGCGCCGGCCTGCTGCAGACCGACTTGCCGACGGTGCACAGCCCCTCGCTGGCCGATGCGATCGGCCATTGGGACGTGGTGACGACGAGCGATGCCAAGGTGACCGAGTTCTACCGCGCGGCGCCGGGCGGCGTGCCGACCCAGGTCGCCTTCTCCCAGTCGCGCCGCTATCCCGAACTCGACACCGACCGCAAGGCCGGCGTCATCCGCACCAAGGAGCATGCCTTCTCGCAGGACGGCGGGCTGGCGGTGCTCTACGGCAACATCGCCCGCAACGGCTGCATCGTCAAGACCGCGGGAGTGGACGAGAGCGCCTTGAGATTCTCCGGTCCGGCGCGGGTGTATGAGAGCCAGGAGGACGCGGTGAGCGGCATCCTCGGCGGCGAGGTGCGGGAAGGGGAGGTGGTGGTGATCCGCTACGAAGGGCCGAAGGGCGGCCCGGGCATGCAGGAGATGCTCTATCCCACCTCGTACCTGAAATCGAAGGGCCTGGGCCAGGCCTGCGCCCTGCTCACCGATGGGCGCTTCTCCGGCGGCACGTCGGGCCTGTCGATCGGCCATGTCTCGCCCGAGGCGGCGATGGGCGGCGAGATCGCGCTGGTGGAAGACGGCGACCGCATCGAGATCGACATTCCCAATCGCGGCATCCGGCTGGCGGTGAGCGAGGAGGATCTGGCGCGCCGGCGCGGCCTGCAGGAGGCGCGCGGCGAGCAGGCATGGAAACCGAAGAGCCGCCAACGCCCGGTGTCGGCGGCGCTGCGCGCCTATGCCGCCATGACCACCAGCGCAGATACGGGCGCGGTGCGGGACGTGTCGCAGATCGAACGCTGATAGGACAAACTATCGAATCTTCGACGGAGACGTTCATGGGACTGGCGCTGCGCGACAACGGCTACCACACCTACGGCGACTACCTGACCTGGCCGGAGGACGTGCGTTACGAACTGATCGACGGGGTCGCCTATCTGATGGCGCCGGCGCCATTGCTGGAGCATCAGGACGTTGCCGGCGAGATCTTCTATCAACTCAGGCGAGCGCTGGAGAACACTTTGTGCCGCGCCTTCATGGCGCCGGTGGATGTGCGTCTGCCGAAGGCGAACGAGGCGGACGAGCATATCGATACCGTCGTCCAGCCCGACGTGCTGGTCGTGTGCGATGGGGCAAAACTCGATCGGCGCGGCGTGCGCGGCGCGCCCGACTGGGTGTTGGAGGTGCTGTCCCCCGCGACGGCCGGACACGACCAGGTGCTCAAGCGCAGGATCTACGAGCAGGCCGGCGTACGCGAATACTGGCTGGTGCATCCGACGGATCGGGTCCTGACGGTGTATCGCCTGGCGAACGGCGCGTACGGCAGGCCGGACACGCAACTGCTGGAAGGGGAAACGCCGGTGGGGGTGTTGCCGGGCGTAGTGATTACCTGGGACGAGCTGGCGGCGCGTCTGCCCAAGCCCGAGTACTGAAAGGGACGTTTCATGTCGGAAATGAGTCGGATGACCTCCGAATTCGAGCGCCTCTACGCCGGGCGGCTGTGGGGCATCATGTCCTGGCAGCAGCTGAGCGAGTTGTGGCAACGCATCAATGCGGATGCGGGCTGGTACCTGTATGCCGTGGGCGAGCCCGCTCCGACCCTGCCGTCTGCGCCCGAAGAGACGCGGCAGTTCGTGCATCGCATCGACGAACTGCTGCGCAAGGAGCATCACGAGGACTACTGCGGCATCGTCTACGCGGACGACGTACAGGCACCGCGCTTCGTCAAGATCTACGACCCGAATCATCTCGGCTCCTCGTGCGGATCGAGCAAACACCCGCCGCTTCCGGGCTGGATCATGAGCCGGGTGCCGGCGGTGGATCTGAATCCCTCGGGTCACATACCGGCCGCCCGCAGGCGCTGGTGGCAGAGTCTGTTTTCGAGCGCAGCCGAGTAGGGCCGGTGTACCGAGGACTCTCGAGGAAAGGTTCACCGCGCCGAAACAGCGCGGCCGCAGCATACCGACAGCCTGGAACCCCTACATGCTGAACGAGCTTTTTTCGCTGCTTTTCCGCCGTGGGCGCGGCAGGCACGGAGCAGATGGCGCCCGCGACGAGGCGGAGCGCCGCGGCTTCCAGGCGCTGAATGCCGTGGCTCCGGTGAAGGATGTCGTGGCCGACGCTACGGCGGCCGCGGCTCAGGTGACGCCCCGGCTCGAAGGCGAAGCGGATGCGGCCGCCGCGCGCTCAGTCATCTGCCGCGAGGCGGTGCTCAATCGCGAGCAGCGGGTGGCGGGCTACCAGTTCATGCTGCGCAAGAGCACCCGCGACCGGATCCACGGCCAGAGCCGCCGCATCCATCATGTCTACAACGAGGTTCTGGTCCGCAACCTGATCCAGTATTCGATCGACACCCTGCTCGGGCACCGGCTGGCGTTCATCGACGTCCTCGACTCGTTCCTGGCGAATCCGCTGATCGAGCAATTGCCCGGGCGCGGCATCGTGCTCACGGTCGTGCCCTGGGAGGAGGCGGGTGCCGCAGCGGACGGGCTCGCCGACCGTGCCGCCGGACTCAGGAAGAGCGGATTCTCGCTGGCGCTGGAGGACTGCTTCGCCGGGCCGCACTTCGAGGCGCTGGCGCCGCATGTTCAACTACTTCATCGTGCCGACGGCGCGGCACAGTCCGGCCGCGATCACGCGTCTGGCCGAAGGGCTGAAGGCGCGGTCGGCTTCCGCTGTGCTGGTGGCGAAGGACCTGGCGAGCTTCGACGACTTCCAGTTGTGCAGCAAACTCGGTTTCTCCTGCTTTCAGGGTCCGTTCGTGACCAGCCGCGAAGACTGGACCGGCAACCAGGTCGGACCGCAGACGCTGCGGGTCTACGATCTGCTCAACCGCTTGCGGCGCGACGCCGCCACCGCCGAACTGGCGCAGATCCTGAAGCAGGATGCGGTGCTGTCCTACCGCCTGCTGCGCTACATCAATTCGGCCGCCTCGGGTCTGCGCCAGACCATCACCTCCATCGAGCAAGCCCTGGTGATCATGGGGCGCGATCAGATGTACCGCTGGCTGACCCTGCTGCTGTTCGGCTCGGCCCAGGCGTCGCCCTACGCCGCGGCCCTGCTCGAGAACGCCCTGGTGCGCGGGCGGCTCATGGAACTGGTCGGCAAGGAACGCTTTCCCCAGGGCGAGCGCGACGGTCTGTTCGTCGTCGGCCTGTTCTCGCTGCTCGATCTGGTGCTGCATGTGCCGCTGGCGGATGCCCTGAAGCCGCTGCACCTGCCGCAGGCGTTCTCCGATGCGCTGCTGCGCAACGCCGGGCCCTACGCTCCATTCCTCGAACTGGCGATCGCCTGCGAGTCGTTCGATCAGGAGCAGATCCGTGCCGCGAGCGAAAAATGCAGCACCGATGTGACGACGGTGAACGCCGGCCACTTCGCGGCCTTGGCCTGGGCCCAGCAGATCCAGCTTTGAATCATTTGACGCGGGCGGTGTCTCTGAGCCATCCCCCTCCCATCCCGGAGTCCGAATTGCCCAACCGCCTTGCTCGGGAAACCTCCCCCTATCTGCAGCAACATGCCGACAACCCGGTGGACTGGCATCCCTGGGGCGAGGAAGCACTCGCTCTGGCGCGCTCTCAGAACAAGCCGATTCTGCTGTCGGTCGGCTATTCCGCCTGCCACTGGTGCCATGTCATGGCCCACGAGTCCTTCGAAGACCCGGAAGTGGCGCAGGTGATGAACCGGCTTTTCGTCAGCATCAAGGTCGATCGGGAAGAGAGGCCGGACCTGGACCAGATCTACCAGCTCGCCCATCAGATGCTGGCCCAGCGCGCCGGCGGCTGGCCATTGACCATGTTCCTGACGCCCGATGGCACGCCGTTCTTCGGCGGCACCTACTTCCCCAAGACGCCGCGCCATGGACTGCCCGGGTTCGTGGAACTGATGGAACGGATCGCCGAGGTATTCCGCACGCGGCGCAGCGAGATCGACCAGCAGAACCAGAGCGTGTTGTCCGCGCTCGCCCAGTCCGTGCCGAGCGGTGTGGCGCATCACTCGGAGTTTTCGCCCCAGCCCCTGACCGATGCCACCGACCTCCTGGCGGCCAACTTCGACCCGCGCTTCGGCGGCTTCGGGGGCGCGCCCAAATTCCCCCATCCCACTGACCTGCAGCTGCTGCTGCGGCGTCATGCTGCCACCGGCGATGCGCGCTGCCGCGACATCGTCGTCACCACGCTATCGCGCATGGCGGAGGGCGGCATCTACGACCAACTCGGCGGCGGCTTCTGCCGCTACAGCGTCGATGCCCAATGGAACATCCCGCACTTCGAAAAGATGCTGTATGACAACGGCCCGCTGCTCAAACTCTATGCCGACGCCTGGGTGCTGACCGGCGATCCCCTGTTCCGCAAGGTGGCGGAAGAGACCGCGGGCTGGGTGATGCGCGAGATGCAGTCGCCGGAGGGGGGGTATTTCTCCTCGCTCGATGCCGACTCGGAACACGAGGAGGGCAAGTTCTACATCTGGACGCCGGCGGAGATGCGGGCGCTCCTGTCCGCCGACGAATACGCGGTGGTGGAGCGGCATTACGGCCTGAACCGCCCGGCGAACTTCGAGGACAGGCACTGGCATTTCTACGTCGCCGAGGCTCTGGTCGAATGCGCGGCGATATTGGGCAAACCGGCAGTGGAGTGTGAGCGCCTGCTCACGTCGGCGCGGGCGAAACTGCTTGCGATTCGCGAAAAGCGCGTGCGGCCGGGGCGCGACGAGAAGATTCTCACCAGTTGGAATGCCCTGATGATCGAAGGCATGGCCCGCGCCGCCGCCGTGTTCGAGCGTCCGGACTGGCTCGCCTCGGCGCGCAGGGCGCTGGATTTCGTTCGCCGCACGTTGTGGCAGGCCGACGGCAAGTCGGACCGGCTGCTCGCCACGTACAAGGACGGGCGCGCCCACTTGAACGCCTATATCGACGACTACGCGTTCCTGCTCGGCGCCCTGCTGGAACTGCTCCAGGCGGATTTCCGGGTCGACGAACTGGAGTGGGCCGAAGACCTGGCGGATGTCCTGCTCGATCAGTTCGAGGATCGCGACAGCGGCGGTTTCTTCTTCACCAGTCACGACCACGAGCGGCTGATTCACCGCGCCAAGCCGGGGCACGACAATGCCACGCCCTCCGGCAACGGCGTCGCGGTTCTGGCGCTGCAACGCCTCGGCCATCTCACTGGCGAAACGCGTTATCTCGCGGCCGCCGAGCGTGCCCTGCAATTGTTCTTTCCCCAGATGCGGCGTCAGGCGGGTGGATACTCGACCATGGCGATGGCGCTGGAGGAGCACCTGGTGCCGACGCGAACGGTGATCCTGCGCGGGCGCGACCCGGTCGTCCGGCAGTGGCAGCATCGCCTGCGGGCGCGCCACGACCCCGGTTCCATCGTGTTGGGTATCGGCGACAGCATGGCGCCATTACCGCCGATGCTGGACAAAAAGCCCGGCGATCCGGTCAACGCCTGGGTCTGCTCCGGCGTTAAATGCTTGCCGCCGATCACAGACCTGGCGGAACTCGAGCAGGTGCTCGCAGCCCCGGTTTGAGTTACGATTGCGTTTCCCCGAAACCTTGAGTGAGGATACTAATTGATGAAAGCTCTGATCGTTTCCGCGCTTGTCGCCGCCGGCGTGATCGCATCGGCACCTGCCCTGGCCAACGCCGATCTGGCGAAGGCCAAGAATTGCCTGTCTTGCCACGCTGCGGACAAGAAAGTGGTTGGACCTTCCTATCAGGACGTGGCGAAGAAGTATGCCGGTCAAAAGGACGCGGCTGCCAAGCTGGCGGAGAAGGTGCAGAAGGGCGGTTCCGGCGTGTGGGGCAATGTCCCGATGCCGCCGAACCCGAGCGTCAATGCCGACGACGCGAAGAAACTGGTGGACTGGATCCTGGCCGGCGCCAAGTAATCGCGCCCCCGGTGACAGGAAAAGCCAGCCTGCGGGCTGGCTTTTTCGTTTGCCGCGCGCCCACGATTCCGCGCCCCCATGCGGTTGCCATGGGGCACCGCGTGGGGCAGCCGATGGCGGCGACAGCGCGGGATTCCCGACCGCAACAAGATTGACATGACCTATGGCGGCGCGCAAAATCCGCGCGTTTTCGGGCTCATGCACAGCCCGTATCCCTGGAGATGATGATGCGTGTTCCCCTGAAAGGTTTGACGCTTTCCCTTGCAGCGGCTGTGGCGCTGATCGCCTGCGGCAAGCAGGAGCCGCCGAAACAGGCTGCGGCTCCCGCCGCGCCGGCACCCGCCGCCGCTCCGGCGCCTGCCGCCAAGCCCGAAATCACGGTCAAGATCGGGCATTCCGCGCCGCTTACCGGCCCCCAGGGTCACCTCGGCAAGGACAACGAGAACGGTGCCCGCCTCGCCATCGAGGAAGCCAATGCCAAGGGGCTCGAAATCGGCGGCGCCAAGGTCAAGTTCGAGTTGCTGGGCGAGGACGACCAGGCCGACCCGAAACAGGGCACGCTGGTGGCGCAGAAACTGGTGGACGCCAAAGTCAACGGCGTGATCGGCCATCTGAACTCCGGCACCACGATTCCCGCGTCGAAGATCTATTCCGACAGCGGCATTCCCCAGGTTTCCCCTTCCGCCACCAATCCCAAGTACACCCTGCAGGGCTTCAAGACGGCGTTTCGCGTGATGGCGAACGACGTGCAGCAAGGCAAGGTGCTGGGCGATTACGCGGTGCACAATCTGAAGGCGAAGAAGATCGCGATCATCGACGACCGCACCGCCTACGGCCAGGGAGTGGCGGACGAAGTGGAGAAGGCAGTTAAGGCGAGCGGAGGCCAGGTGGTGACGCGTGAGTTCACCAACGACAAGGCGACCGATTTCAACGCCATCCTGACCAAGGTCAAATCGAAGAAGCCGGATCTCGTCTTCTACGGCGGCATGGATGCCCAGGCCGGTCCCCTGGCGAAGCAGATGAAGAGGTCTCGGCGTTCGCGCGCAAGCTGCTGCTGGCCGACGGTGGCTGTACCACCGAGTTCCATAAACTGGCCGCGGATGCCGCCGAGGGGAATTACTGTTCTCTGCCTGGTGTGCCGCTGGACAAGATGCCGGGCGGAACCGACTTCAGGAACCGCTACAAGGCGAAGTTCAACGCCGATATCCAGCTCTATGCACCCTACGTGTTCGACGCCGTGGGCGTGATGATCGACGCCATGAAGCGCGCCGAATCGGTCGAGCCGGCGAAGTATCTGCCCGAACTGGCGAAGACCGACGGCTATCCGGGCGTCACCGCCAAGATCCAGTTCGACGACAAGGGCGACATCAAGGACGGCGCAATCACCCTCTACCAGGCGAAGGCCGGCAAGTGGGATCCGCTCGATACCATGGGCGGTACGCCGGTCGCCGCGGCCGCGGCGGAAAAGAAATAGTCCGCGGCATACCCAATCGTTGAAACGGCACCTGCGGGTGCCGTTTCTTTGTCGCCGCAGCCATGGATACCTTCATTCAGCAGATCATCAACGGCCTCGTCCTGGGGAGCATCTATGCCCTCGTGGCCCTCGGCTACACGATGGTGTATGGCATCCTCGGCCTGATCAACTTTGCCCACGGCGAAGTGGTGATGATCGGCGCGCTCACCGCCTTGACGACGATCAAGCTGCTGCAGGGCAGCGGCCTGCCGGGACCGGTGATCGTGCTGATCGGATTTCTGGTGGCGGCGCCGGTGTGCATGGCGATCGGTTTCACCATCGAGCGCGTGGCCTATCGCCCGCTGCGTTACGCGCCGCGGCTGGCGCCGCTGATCACCGCGATCGGCGTGTCGATCGTGCTGCAGCAACTCGCGATGCTGTTCTGGGGGCGCAACTACCACACCTTTCCGCCCCTGCTGCCGGCGACGCCGCGCAACGTCTTCGGCGCCCAGATCACCGACCTGCAGATCCTCATCGTAGTCCTGGCCGCCCTGGTGATGGCGGGGCTGATGCTGCTCGTGAAATACACGCGACTCGGGCGCGCCATGCGCGCCACCGCGGAGAACACCCAGATCGCCGGCCTGATGGGCGTCAATATCAATCAGATCATCTCGATCACCTTCATCATCGGCTCCGCCCTGGGCGCGCTCGCGGGCCTCATGGTCAGCGCGAACTATTCCATCGCCCACAACACCATGGGCGCCATCCTCGGTCTCAAGGCGTTCACCGCCGCGGTGCTGGGCGGCATCGGCAATCTCGCCGGCGCCATGGTGGGCGGCCTGCTGCTGGGTCTGATCGAGTCGCTGGGCGCCGGCTACATCGGGGATCTCACCGGCGGTTTCCTCGGCTCCCATTATCAGGACGTATTCGCCTTCTTCGTGCTGATCCTGGTGCTGGTGTTCCGGCCGTCGGGGTTGATGGGGGAGAAGGTGGCGGAGCGGGCATGAGCCGGCCGAAGTCGCGGCACTTTTCCCCTCACCCCCAGCCCCTCTCCCGCGCGGGGAGAGGGGAGCGTCGAGCGCGCCGCGGGGGCGGTCATTGGATGGCGGAGCGGGCATGACGGACTGGATGCGGCTGCGCCGCGATCCGCGCTTCGCCTGGGTGGGCATCGTCCTGATCGCCTTGGCGCTGGCGCTGCTGCCGTTCCTCATCGGCAGGAACTTCGGCAACTCCTGGGTGCGGGTCATCGACTTCGCCCTTTTGTACATCATGCTGGCGCTCGGCCTCAACATCGTGGTGGGCTTCGCCGGGCTGCTCGATCTCGGCTATATCGCGTTCTACGCCGTGGGCGCCTATGTCTATGCCCTGCTATCCTCGCCCCATCTGGCGACCGCGTTTCCCGATCTCTTTCCGCAGGGCGTGCACCTTCCGGTGTGGGTGGTTCTGCCCCTCGGCGCAACACTGGCCGGGATCTTCGGCGTACTGCTCGGCGCGCCGACACTGCGGCTGCGGGGCGACTATCTCGCCATCGTCACGCTCGGCTTCGGCGAGATCATCCGCATCTTCATGAACAACCTCAACGCGCCGATCAACCTGACCAACGGGCCCCAGGGCATCACCAATATCGATCCGGTCCGCATCGGCGGGGTGTCCCTTTCCAGGACCCAGGAATTTCTGGGCATCGCGGTGCCCTCGGTCTATCTCTACTACTACCTGTTCGTCGCCCTGGCGCTGGTCATCGTCTTCGTCACCGTGCGGCTCGAGGACTCGCGCGTCGGCCGAGCCTGGGTGGCGATCCGCGAGGACGAGGTCGCGGCCAAGGCCTGCGGCATCAACACGCGCAACATCAAGCTGCTCGCCTTCGCCATGGGCGCCACCTTCGGCGGCGTGGCGGGTGGACTGTTTTCCGGCTTCCAGGAATTCGTCAGCCCGGAGAGCTTCAAGCTGGAAGAGTCGATCATGGTGTTGTGCATGGTGGTGCTGGGCGGCATGGGCAACATCCCCGGCGTCGTCCTCGGCGGCCTGCTGCTGGCGGTGCTGCCGGAAGTGCTGCGCCACGGCGCCGCACCCTGGCAGATGGCCCTGTTCGGCAAGGTGATGCTCGACCCGGAGAGCCTGCGCATGCTGCTGTTCGGGCTGGCCCTGATCCTGGTGATGCTCTATCGTCCGGCGGGCCTGTGGCCGTCCCAGATCCGCAAGCGCGAATTCGCCGCGGCGAAGGCCGATGCCGCAGGGACAGAGGAATGAGCACGCTGCTCGAAGCGCGTGCCATTTCCAAGAGCTTTGGCGGCGTGCGTGCGCTGCGCGACGTGTCGCTCACCATCGAGCGCGGCGAGATCTATGGCCTGATCGGCCCCAACGGCGCGGGCAAGACCACCTTCTTCAATGTCCTGACCGGCCTGTACACCGCGGACCAGGGCGATGTCATCTTCAATGGCGAGCGCCTCAACATCGGCGCGCCGCACGAGGTGGCGAAGCAGGGCATCGCCCGCACCTTCCAGAACATCCGGCTCTTCGCCAACATGACGGCGCTGGAGAACGTCATGGTCGGCCGCCACATCCGCACCAAGGCGCAGGTGTTCGGCGCCATCTTCCGCGATCGCCGCACGCGGGCCGAGGAGGAGGCCATCGTCCGCCGTGCGCACGAGCTTCTCAAGTACGTCGGCATCGACGCCCGCGCCAACGACATGTCCCGTCATCTCGTCCTACGGTGACCAGCGCCGGCTGGAAATCGCCCGCGCGCTGGCCACCGAGCCCAAGCTGCTGGCGCTGGACGAGCCGGCGGCGGGCATGAACGCCACCGAGACCGCGTCGCTGCGAAGCCTGATCGAACGCCTGCAGAGCGACGGCATCACCGTGCTGCTGATCGAGCACGACGTGAAGCTGGTGATGGGTCTGTGCGACCGCGTGGCCGTGCTCGACTACGGCGAGAAGATCGCGGAGGACGTCCCCGAACACGTGCAGAAGAATCCCAAAGTCATCGAAGCCTACCTCGGGGGCGCCATCGCATGAATGCGCCGATGCTGCAGGCAAGCGAGCTCCGGGTCCATTACGGCGGCATCGCCGCCGTGAAGGGGGTCAGCCTCGAAGTCGGCGTCGGCGAGATGGTGTGCCTGATCGGCGCCAACGGCGCCGGCAAGACCACCACCCTCAAGGCAATGGCGCGCATGGTGCCGTCCCAGGGCACGATACGCTACCAGGACCAGGAGATCGGCGCCTGGCCGGCGCACAAGCTGATCGGCAGCGGCCTCACACTGGTGCCCGAGGGTAGGGGCGTTTTTGCCCGATTGACGGTCGAAGAGAATCTCGCCATGGGCGCCTACTGCCGCAACGACAAGGCGCAAATCCAGGCCGACCTGGCGCGGGTGTTCAAGTTGCTGCCGCGGCTTGCGGAACGCCGCAAACAGTTGGCCGGCACCCTGTCGGGAGGCGAGCAGCAGATGCTCGCCATCGGCCGTGCCCTCATGTCGCGCCCGCGCCTGCTGCTGCTGGACGAACCGTCGATGGGCCTGGCGCCGCTGATGGTGCAGAAGGTATTCGAGGTGATTCAGGAAGTCGCAGCCGAAGGCGTCACCATCCTGCTGGTGGAGCAGAACGCCAGGCTTGCCCTGTCCGTTGCCGCCCGCGGTTACGTCATGGAGAGCGGCAACATCACCCTGAGCGACAGCGCCGACGCGCTGCTGGACAATCCGCGCGTGCAGGAAGCGTATCTGGGCGGCGAATAGCCACCCCATGCTTGTGCGATCTCGCGCGCGTTGCCACCCAGGGCCTGCGTGATCACTTCTGCCGTCCCGCTCACTCCGGCGGCTGCCGAGCCAGCTTGCGCTGCAGCGTTCTCCGGTGCATGCGCAGCGCACGCGCTGCTGCGGAGATGCTGCCGTGGTTCTCCGCGAGCACGCGCTGAATATGCTCCCATTGCAGCTTCCGCACCGACAAGGGCGAATCGGCCGCCGCGTCCTTGTCCAGCACTCCTTCGCCGTTCAGCGCACGCACGATATCCGGCACGGCCACTGGCTTAGCGAGGTAGTGATCCGCGCCCAGTTTCACCGCGTCCACGGCCGTTGCGATGCTGGCGTAGCCGGTAAGCATGACGATGCGGCAACTCTGGTTCGCAGTCCTTAGCGGCCGGATCAGTCCCATCCCCGAAGCACCGTCGAGATTGAGGTCGAGCAGCGCGCACTGCGGGGGCCGCTGCCGGATGCAGCGCAATGCCTCCTCGCATTCCAGCGCGCACTCCACGGCGTAGCCCTGCTCTTCCAGCGCGTTGGCCAGAACACGGGCAAAGATCGCGTTGTCATCGACCAGCAGCAGCCTTTGCTTCCTCATTCAGTTGCACCCGAGCCCGCCAAAAAAATGGCGACCGGATCTGGGAAACCCGGTCGCATCCAAGGGATAGTACTTACTATGAGTGTTGCAATTCTAGAGGGTCGGTTCCAGGACGCAATGTGACCTAAGGTCGCACCCCCGCGAGCGGAGTCGCACTACGGCGCCCCAACCGACCGCGGCGATACTTCCCCCTGCACCCGGAATTCTCCCTGCCACGTAGTTCATTATCGAATGTCATGATGTCGCGGAGTCTTGCTCAAACCCGGCGGAAAAGCGGACCAGTCCGCTCGCCCCTGGCCCGGGGTGGCGGTCTGCCGCCCCAAGGCGAGATCCGGGCCCGCGCATCCTGTGGCCTATGACGTCCTAATGGAGGTGAGGATTGCTAATGCTGTGCGGGAATCCAGCCATCGGTGAGTGTTCCAAGGAACGCGACGATGTCATCGACCTCCTGCCCCGTCAGCCCAAGATTGCCCAATTCGTCGCGATTGACGCTTTCCGCGACTTCCGGAGCCGGCCAGCATCCGCGGCGCAGCGCCCGTCGTTCGGTGGTCATGGGATTCGGACAGGTGGGTTTCACGTCTCGGGAATTGTAGAAGTTCACCACCCCGCGCAGCGTGGCGAAGTAGCCGTTGTGCATGTACGGGGCTGTGAGTGCGATGTTGCGCAGCGTGGGAACCTTCTGCTTGCCCATCTCGCCCTCCAAGCCGAGCACGCCGCCCAGGCCCTTGTCGATGAACGCGAATCCGTCCGGATTGAATTCGGCCGGCATTGTATAGAAGCGGTTGTCCGGGTTCTTGGGCACACCGAGGTTGTCGAACGTGAAGTCGGTGAACAGGGCTGGCGTGCCGTCGTCCTGGGGCCTGCTCGGATGGCAGGCGGCGCAGTTTCCTTTGGCCGGATCCTCGTATAGGGCCAGTCCGCGCAGTTCCTGGGCGGTCAGTTTCGCTTCCCCGGCAAGGTAGCGGTCGTACTTCGACGTGAAACGGTTGAAGCCGCGGGTGCGCTCGAACGCGGCAATCGCATCGGCCATCCGCTCGTAGGCACTGTCCGTGTCTTCGAACACGTCCTGCCCGAAGACGCGCTTGAACAGCGGCGCGTAGGGCGCGTTGTGGATCTTGTTGACCACGGCCTGCCTGTTGGTGTTGGCCATTTCCAGCGGGTTCAGAAAGGGGCCCTTCGCTTGCTCTTCCAGGGTGGCGGCGCGGCCGTCCCAGAACTGTCCGCCGACATAGATCCCCTCGGCTTCGTCGAAATGAAACACGGGGCTGAAGGCGGCGTACATGGCCGAGGGCGTGTTGCGGTTTCCGAACAGCCCAGGAATGACGCCCTCGGATGTCGGGCTCATCTTGTCCGGGTCGGTGAAGGCGACGGCGGGGTCATGGCAGCTTCCACACGACTGCCCCGCAGGCTGCGACAGGTTGGTGTCGAAGAAGAGTTGCCGTCCGAGACGCTCCTTCGGCGTCAGCAGCCTGAGGTCAAGCGCGCCTTGGTCGGTGGTATCGACCTGGGCAAAGGCAATGGAGGCGGCAGTGCAGCATACGAGCGCACCGACCGGGAGCCAATTGAACTTCATCTTGAGTTTTCTCCTGTAGATGAGTGGAAGCAAGTAGCCGTTCGAAGCAACCGGGGTTGCCGTGACCTTCGCGCGTACCTGCTCGTGATGGACTGCGTTGCGGCCGCACCTGGCCGGACGATGCATCCGGTCCAACGGGCGGGCCGCAGGCATCGTCGATCGCTGCGCCATGACATGTCAATGGGTGGAATTGCCCAGCGGCGAAATGCCGCAGCGACGGATTGTCACGCGCTGAAGAGCAACCATTCACGAGATGGAGCAGAGCTTCAGTTGCACGTCAAGGAGGGGTTTCCCGCTGCGTCGGATCGCCGCAGATGCAACTGGCAAGTCAGCCGGCCAGGAATTGAGGCTGCGATGGCGGCGCGCATGTGTGACGCTGGCGGGATGCAACTGGTAAGTCAGCCGGCCAGGATCGAGGCGGCGCGCCGATCCGGGAGCGCCAGGGCGTCAGTTACGTTGCGCCGGCGCAACAGGTGCACCCTTCGCCTGTTCATTGCGCCCCCTTGCGGGTGATTCCTCCGGAATAGCGCTGCAAATCGCGTTCAAGCGCGGCAAGAAAAGCCATTGGCTCTATGGCTCAATAGGTTGCGCCACTATTCCAATCCACTTCTGCGATTCTTCTTGCTCCAATGGAAAATGCCCATGGCCTCCTGCCGGATGCGACATCCTGCCGCAGCGACAACGTGTCGCATTGAACGCCGCACAACACCCATGAAAGATGCGTGGGATTTCGCGCAACCAACAACGCGTCGCAGCGACGCGCCATCTGGGAGGAGTAAATGAAGGCTAGCAAGAAACCGATCGCGATCGCGATCGCCTGCGCATTGGGCGGTGTCTGGCAGGAAAGCACCGCACAGACCGCAGCAGCGGAACCGGCGACCCTCGATCCAGTCGTGATACGGGGAGGACGCGTCGAGCCGGCACCCGCGCCGGCCGGCGTCCTCGATGACAAATCGCTGGTGCCGATGCGCGCCCGCACCAGCGACACGGCCGATCTCCTGCGCAACGTGCCCGGGGTCAACCTGCAGGGCGCCGGGGGCGTGTCCAGCATGCCGGTCATCAACGGCCTGGCGGGGGACCGGGTCCGGATCCAGGTGGACGGCATGGACCTAATCGCGTCCTGCCCCAACCACATGAATCCGCCGCTGTCTTACCTCGATCCGACAGGCGTCGCGTCACTCAAGGTCTATGCCGGCGTATCGCCGGTCAGCGCTGGCGGCGACAGCATCGCGGGGACCATCATCGCCACGACGCGTGAGCCGGAGTTCGCCGCCGCGGGCGAGGGTCCGCTTCTGAAGGGGGAGATCGGGGGCTTCTACCGGAGCAACGGCAATGCCTACGGCGGCAACGTATCCGCCACCCTGGCCAGCGAGAGCCTCAGCCTCAGCTATTCCGGCGCCACGGCCCAGTCGGACAACTACACCGCGGGGGACGACTTCAAGAACTACACGGGACGGGGCGCGCCGGCCACAGCCTGGCGCTGGACGAAGTCGGCTCCACCGCCTACGAGACGCGCAACCACACCCTGGGCCTCGCGTTCAAGGGAGGCCAGCACCTCGTCGAAGCCAAACTCGGCTACCAGGACGTGCCGTTCCAGAATTATCCGAACCAGCGCATGGACATGACCGAGAACACCCAGTGGCGGCTCAACCTGCGCTACCTGGGCAGCTTCGACTGGGGTGCGCTCGAAGCGCGGGCCTACCACGAGAAGGTCGACCACGAGATGGATTTCGGCGATGACAAGCGCTTCTGGTACGGCCCGGCGAGCAACGCTGTGGTCGGCGGCGTCCCCGTGGGCGTACCTTGCGCGCCTATCGGCCCGACCTGCGCCGCCGGCATGCCAATGGAAACCGATAGCCAGAACAGCGGCCTCACGCTCAAGGCCGACGTCGCGCTTTCCCAGCAGAGACCTGCTGCGCGTGGGCGGTGAGTACCAGCGCTATCGCCTCGACGACTTCTGGCCGCCCTCCGGCGGCGGCATGTTCCCGGGGACCTTCGAGAACATCGACAACGGCAAGCGCGACAGGGCTGCACTCTTCGGAGAATGGGAGTGGACCGCCGCTCCGCAGTGGATGACTTCCCTTGGACTGCGTTACGAACAGGTGTCGATGGACGCCGACGACGTGCAAGGCTACAAGACAGTCCGCGCCGGCCCGCCGCAGCCCGGAGTTGACGTGGGCAACCAGATCGCCGATGCCAACGCGTTCAACGCCCGCGACCACCAGCGCACCGACAACAACTGGAACCTCACCGCCCTGTTGCGCTACACCGCGGATGCCACGCGCGACATCGAGTTCGGCTTCGCCCGCAAGGTGCGCTCGCCCAACCTCTACGAGCGCTACACGTGGTCCACCTGGGAGATGGCGGCGGCGATGAACAACTTCGTCGGCGACGGCAACGGCTACATCGGCAACCTCGATCTGGAGCCCGAGCAGGCGCACACCGTATCGGCGACCCTCTCCTGGCATGCGGCCGACAAGGCCTGGGAACTCAAGGCGACGCCCTACTACTCCCACGTCAGCGACTATATCGACGCCATCCGTTGCCCGGCAGGATCGGCCTGCACGCCCGTCAACGCGACCACGACCAACCAGTTCGTCGTGCTCAAGTATGCGAACCAGTCGGCGCGCCTCTATGGCCTGGACGTATCGGGGAACATGCCGCTGGGTAAGACCGGCTGGGGCGAATGGGGTCTGCAGGGCCGGTTCAACTACACCAACGGCGAGAACCGGGACACCGGCGATGAGCTTTACAACATCATGCCCCTCAACGCCAGACTGACGCTGACGCACCAGGTGGGCGGCTGGGACAGCGCCGTCGAGCTCGTGATGGTGGACGCCAAGGACGACACCTCCAACGTGCGCAACGAGATCGAGACTGCTGGCTACAGCCTTCTCAATCTGCGGACCAGCTACACGTGGAAGAAGCTGCGCGTCGATCTCGGCGTCAACAACCTGTTCGACCGTGGCTACGCGCTACCGCTGGGAGGTGCCTACGTCGGACAGGGGCGCACCATGGCGCTGAATACCCCCCCGCCGACGGCATGTTCGGCTGGGGCACCGCAGTGCCGGGCATGGGCCGCTCGCTGTATGCCGGCGTGAACTACAAGTTCTGAGGCAGCAGGGAATACGGCCCCGGAGAGCTGGCGCTGCGGGGCCGTTTCGTCCCGTGGCGGCAACGTGTCCGCGGTTCGCCTTGCGGCGCCGCCGCCTCAGGGCTGCAGGGACGGGTCGCTCACGAAACCGATGCGCGTGAGCCCGCCCTTCGCCGCAAGCGCCATCACCTTCGCCACGTGCTCGTAGTGCGCCAGGCGGTCGGCACGGATGTGCAGTTCGGGTTGCGGCCGCCGCTTCGATTCGGCGGCGAAGCGGCCGGCGAGTTCGTCTGGCGCCACCGCCTCTCCGTTCCAGTAGTAGCTGCCGTCGGCCCGTATCCCGAACTCGATGTGTTCGGCCTGGGTGACGTTCGGGTCGCTCGCCGCCCTGGGCAGGTCGATCTTCACCGCATGGGTGAGCAGCGGCGCTGTGATGATGAAGATCACCAGCAGCACCAGCATCACGTCCACCAGCGGTACCACGTTGATGTCCGCCATGGCGCCCGGCTGGCGCCGCGGGTCGAAACTCCCCATCGACATGCTTCGCCCCCCTA
>CAVPDA010000019.1:0-326927 GCA_963702495.1 uncultured beta proteobacterium
GCCGGGAGCGGCCCCTAGCCCGAACGCGCGTTTACGCCACAAAGGAGTCATCGCCCCTCGCCGAAAGCAGCCGGTCCATCTACTGAATTCATTGGCGTGCACCGCTCGTGGCGGTTGGGTTGAGGCCAGCGATACACCAATTCCACACTGATCCTGCAGAAGACCTCATCCAGGTGCCAGATATCCCCGCAACGGCCCCGAGCCTGCCGAATCCGCCGCGCATGCCCGGCACCGAGCTTCAAACACCGCAGCCGGAGCGCCTCATAGGAAACCTCGATTCCACGATCGAGCGTCCGCTCCTGGACATCGGGATGGTTGAGACAGAAGTGGAATTACACCCCTACGCAGTGCGCGCTGGTTTCCCTTGGGAAGCGATATCCAGAGTAGCTTGGGGCGGGCGAGGTATCCATGCTCCCATCGAGCACGTCCGCTCCGATCTTGACATTACCTTCCCACCCGCGGAGAGCCGGTCCTCTTGCACGGCCCACTAAATTACCGGGGTTACCCTCAGAGCTGGCTGTCGTGCGCGCTCCATGTCGGCTTCACGGAGCCCACTGGGTTTGGTCCGTGCTGGCGCAGCCAATTCGCGTAGCGCCGGTCATGGCGGGCGATATGCGCATGCATCCACACAGCCAGTCGCTCATGCGGGGGGCGTCGCGCGGCGCTTCGGCACCCGCGGCTTCCTCGACGATGGCCTGGCGCAATTGCGCCAGCTCCGCGAGCAGCCGCTCATGGTCCTGCCTGTGAACGACCCAGTCGGGGTAACCTCGCTCGCGCATTTCGACCTGCTCGTTCTCGAAGTGGCTGCGTGCCAGATGCACCAGCACATCGACTGCATACAGAGATTCTTCCGTGGGGCGCGCTTCGCGCAGGCGCTTGGCACCCTCTTGCGCCCAGTCCAGCACGGCGCGGTGTTCGCTATCCATCAACGCATGGTCGGTGTTGGGGGGTGGGGTCATGACTCCTCCTGGGAAATAGCAATTATTGTTTGTGGCCGTATCTTGCGGCTTTGTGCGGCACAGTGCGATTTGAATGCCGCGGGAGAGCACGTAGCGTGTTCCGATGGGCGGCACGTCGGGCGTGCTATTCCAGGCTACCCGCCGATTGAGCGTGATCAAACTCCCAGTGCCGCCACGTTGCCGCAACATCGCGGTCTCGTGCCCGTCGATAGTCCGCCGCTGTGACGATGTCCGCCAGTTGCCCCAGGCGGGACACGTCTTCGCTGTGCAAACCTGCTGACCGGCGATCCGTCTTACCGATCATCTCCTTTGCGTATCGCAGCAGGCGTTGATTTCTGAGGGTCGTGAGGGCTCGGCCGCTCTCGTCCTCGACGTAGAAGTTGCGACCGAAGACCTCTTCGATCAGCGAGCATCCGCGATCGAAGACATCATCGATCGGCACAAACTCATGCAGGCGTATGGTCATCATGCGATTCCTCCAATATGTGTCCCCCGATCATCCGCAACGATTGTAGCGTGGCGAAGACAGGGTCGTATCCCGACGCAGGGAGCCGAGCGCGCGCAGCCGTCAGCCGCTCGGCTCCTCAGTTGTATCCCAACTCGGCCGTAGTGCCGATCTCCGCGTCGGCGTCCAGATCGCTCGGTGCTTGCGTGGCAAAGACCTGGCTTGTTGCAGGCGTCCCAGGGACGCTTCGATGGTGGCTACCCTGTTCTAGGGTGCGCCCGATGCTTTCAATCTCGTCGTAGATCATTGAGCCTCCAAAGGCGTGAATTCGGTGTGCTTGCGGCGCGGGTGGTCCGAAGGGGCTCGGATTATGCCCGAGGGGTTCGCGTACGACGGCCCTTCGATCGTCTTCAATACCATTCCGGGGCCCTCATCCGCGGGCGGGGGCCGGTCTGTTGTGACGTGGATCGAGCGCCCGCTTCGGCTCCTCCGATCCGGCAGTAGCGCGATCTCCGCCGATGCGATGGCATAAAGGTTTCAGCCCGCTCGGCAATCGAGCGTTTCTTCGTCGTCCGCCTTGAGACTGGGCGAAGCCAGGATCACTGCTGCCGTTGCAATGTAGAGCCCCAACCCGGCGAAGAGGCCTGAGTTTGCGTTGATAAGTGCGAGCATGGTTACATCCTCCATCTAATGAGCTGAATGTCACCCGGTCAGCGATACGCCGCCCTTTACTGGCGATCAGTGGATACACGGGTGGGTTGAAACTAAGGCGTGGTTGGCGCGCTTTCCGGCACGAACCCGGCAATCCACCCAACGTGCCTTGTGTGGCGTACCTGGATGTGTCAGCGTGCTCCGAAACTCGGCGGCTGACAGGTGGCCTGCGCTACTGTGGGCGTGAAACCTGGCGCTGGATGATTGGCGCGATTGCGGCGCTGCCTGCGGGCATTCGCATTTGCGCGCCGACGCACTGGGCCGCGATCAGGTCGGGAAGGCTGAAATGTGCAGCGACGACGCGGAGGGTGTCCGTGTCCAGTTCGCTGAAGGCGATGCAATCCTGCAGTGTGATCATATTGTTCTCCATCTGTTGAATGGGTCCGTCGCGCGCCCACGCAGAGAGTTTTTGGCCCTCGGGGCGTCAGTTCAAATGCCTTCATCATCGATGAGGCTGCACGCAACGACGGCGCACTATACACCATCCGTGTTACTGGGCCATTTCACGCCCAGATACCCGAACCGAACGGGTTGAATATTCACCACAGTCGAAAATAATCGATCTTCGCGACTGCAATTGGTTCCCACTCGAGTCTTGATTGCTCGCTGATCGACTTGGATCTTCACGCGCGCAGAGATCCCGTGAAGACAAAAGAGACTGATGCCGCCCAGTACTGCGGCTCGCCGAGTGGATCCAGAATGACCGTCCGCTTGAAAAGATCATCGCCGATAGGGAGGCCGTTGCCCTCCGGATCACGACCCGCATGCTCAAGCAACGCCCGAAAGCAACTGCGAAACATTGAGCAGGGGTAAGGTGTGGCGCGGTGTTACGTGCGAGAAGTGCGGAAAATGCACCGGCCGTTCAGGGGATTGAGTGCCGTCCAGTAGTCGGATGCCGCGCGCTTCGGTCCGTAGCCGCACCACGCCGGCACACCTTCAACCCCCATTGCCAGCAGCGATCATTCAGAGGTGTTTACCGTTTGACGCCGCTTCACTTGCGTCACGCCGGCTCGTGGATTCCAAGGAACCGTGCGGTATTTTCCGGCTTGGTATGGCCCAGGAGTTGCTGCACGGCTTCGAGGTCCCGGGTTCTCCGGTACATCAGCGCTGGTTTCGTTCGACGCAGTGACTGTGTGCCATAGGCGCCCGGGTCGAGACCGATCAGGCTCACCCACGAAGCCACATCCCGGGCGTACTGCCGTATCGATAGATGGGGGGATGCGCTCAACCGGCTGGGAAACAAGTAGTCGTCTGGCTTGAGCCCTTCCTTTGCGATCCACGCGGCGATCGAGTCTCGCGTCTCATCCGAGATCTCGAATTGAACGGGGCGGTTCTGACTCTGCCCGATCGTCACGTGTGATGCGATGTGGCGCCCCTTGGAAACATCCCGAACGCGAAGCTCAACGAGGTCGCATGCGCGCAGGTTGCTGTCGATAGCCAGGCTGAACAGAACGAAGTCCCGCATTCTCTGGGCCGACCTCAGACGATGACGGATCGCGCGGACTTCCTTCAAACTCAACGCCAACTTCTGGCCAAGCAGTTTGCCCTTGTTCCACGGAACCGTCCGGCCCCCCGACTTCTTTCTGCGATTCAATTCAGACTCCTTGTTGCAAGCAAGAGCGCTGATTATCGCCGCTTTCGCCCGCTCCGGAACCTGGGGCGAATCGCTGTTGATCAACCGGACCGCACCCGCGGCGCGAATCGGCGGCCGAAAGAAGCGATTCAGGCGCGGTCGAATGGCCGGCGAGCTGCGCAGACCGAATCGCGGTCGAGGCGACCGATTCCCCGCGCCTGGCCGGCTACGATCAGACGACGTTTCCGCGCGCGAGCGAGTGAAGCTTCACGCGCTTCTATCTGCCACGGGCGGTCGAGGCCGGCTACCGGCTCGTCGATGCTGCGCCGTATCTGTGGGAAACGTTCGAGTCGATCCACAATAAGGCGGGATTCGCCACTACCCTTGAGATTCCGATGGAGTCCTTTACCCGGGCGGTGGAGATCGTGCTCAAAGAAGGCATGGTGCTCGATGCGCGCGGCGCTCGCCCGCCGGCGCCGCTGTGGGTGCGCGCGGTACGCGATTCCGGTTACGTGCAAACGCGCGTGGCTACCAGCCGCATCGTCTCGGAACTGCCCGATGCGGCGTGATCTCCCGGATACCGCGCTTACGGCGACATTGCCGATCCTGCTATTCGATGAGCGCCGCCTGACGCCTTCGTTCGGTTATGTGTTCCATCGCAAATGGGTCGATCCCGGCGAGTCGATCGTCTCCATTCTGTGGAAGTTCGCCAGGATGAATGCGCTTGCCGGCCACGTGCTCGCCACGCAGGTGGCAACACACCCTGTCGATCCTTACGAGGGCATCGAGCCCAGACGTGAGCTGGTCGATGTGCACCGGCTTCGTCAGGCGTTGGGCCTGCCGCTCAGGGTGCTGCGTGCGGCGCTGCTTCCGCCGCAACGATATCGGATCACCAGCCCGTATTTGCGTTTCTGTACGAAGTGCCTGCGACGCGGCTATCACGGCGTCCTTCATCAACTGGAGTTGCTCCAGCAATGCCCGTTGCATGGCGGCTGGTTGCAGACGGACTGCCGGCGCTGCGGTCAGCCCACACCCTTTCGCCTCAATGCGCGTTTGCTGGATGCGCCGTTTCGCTGCGGGAATTGCCGTGCTTATTCCAAGTAGCGATCAAGATGAGACGAATTGTGGCATGCTCCCGGACGTTAACAACAGCGGGGGCACAGTATGGCAAGACCTCGGCAGGTGGACATGGGACTGGTCGCGCAAGCACAGATGCTGGCTCTGGAAGCGGAGACGCTGGAGGACTTGCGCTGCGCGCAGGCGGTGCTTCTTCCGGCGCTACTCGATGCAACCCTGGAGCAAACCGCTGCGCTAATGGGCGTGGGGCGCTCCACAGTGGCCAGGTACCAAGCGCGGTTGCGCAAACGGCTGGAGCAGCCCGCCCAGCCGCCGCCAAAATGGGGCGGTCGGCGCCGGGCCTCGATGAGCGAGGAAGAGGAGCGCAGCTTTTTGGCCCCGTGGGCGAAGTTATCCGAAGAGGGCGGGATGCTGGTGGTGTCGCCGCTGCGTGCGGCGCTGTCGCAGCGACTCGGACGCCCGGTGGCGGCCTCGGTCGTGTACCGCCTGCTGGCACGCCACGGTTGGCGCAAGGTGGCGCCCGACACTCGGCATCCCAAGAGCGACCCCGCAGTGCAAGAGGAGTGGAAAAAAAACTGCCCGAAACATTGGCGACCTTGCTGAAACCGCAAGACGTTCGCGCTCGCAAGGTGCGCCTGATGTTCCAGGACGAAGCGCGTTTCGGGCGCATGGTGCGCATTCGCTGCTGCTGGGCGCCAACCCCGCAGCGCCCGGTGGTGTGCAACGGTTACGAGCGCGAATTCTTGTATGTCTACGGCGCGGTCAGCCCCTTGGAAGGTCGAACTGGACTGGATGATCACCCGCCAGATGAACACCGCCAACATGAGCGCTTTCCTTGCCCAGGTTCATGCCAGACATCGCAGAGACTTCATGATCATGGTCGTCGACGGGGCAAGTTCCCACGTCGCCAAGGATTTGGTCGTCCCCGAGAACATCCGGCTGTTGCGGCTGCCGCCGTACGCGCCCGAACTCAACCCGCAAGAGCATGTGTGGGACGAACTGCGGGAGAAGGAATTTCCCAACCGCGTGTTTGCCGATCTTCAAAGCGTTCTGGCTCAACTCGAAGCCGGCTTGCCCAGACTGGCGTCGAACCGCAGGGGGCTGCGAAGCCTTACCGCGTGGCCATGGATTGTTAGTCTCAACTTGAACGCGCATTAGAATTACTATGTTTCGCAACAGCCTTCGTTCGTCAATCGACGCGAACTGCCGCTTCGGGCACGGATCGCGCTGACGCAAACACGACTGCGTCTTTCGGTGTGAGTTGCGCACAATTAGCCGTGCACTCCGTCCGTGTTAACAACTTTGCTTTCTTTACGCTGCAACTATATGACACTACACGATAACCCCTACCGCATATCAATTAAGCGGCGCGTGTTCGACAACTTTCCTTGCCTCTTGTTCACAACTTTCCTTTCCACTACGCCACGGCGCGTGCCCTTGCCACCCCACACCTGCACGAGCACCGCTGCCCGAACAGATCCTCGCCTTCGTACCGCTCGTAGTAGCGCCGCGCCGCCTCCCAGCGGGCCACGCAGCGGATCATCGCGCGGGCCGGCTCGCCTGCGTGCGCCCTGCCCCGCCGGCAGCGGCGCACCCTATGTCACGCCGCGCGCTGGCCCCTCTTTGCCGGTTATCGCGCATCGTCCCGGTCCCGCGCCTGCCGCTCGCGCCCACTCCAACGATTTACTGCGAAACCAAGCCGGTGAAATAATCCGAGCCGCAACAGCCGCCTTCGGCAGACGGACAAGGAGAGGAACTCCGACGGCGCGTCGGAGGGTGTGTCTCCGCCTGTCAGCCGCAGTCAATACGGGATCTCGCGCCAAGAGCCCTGAGAAATGCTCGGAATCGCGACCCGATCACTGCCTGGGGTCAGCCGAGCGGCCCCGTTGGCCGCTCGGCCGGCCGACCCCAAGCACGAGTTGCCCCCGTGACAAGCGGAAACCGAGGCGAGACGACTCGCTTTGTCTTGGCGCAGGCGCTTGGGCACCGATAGCACCCACTGGGCAGGACGTGGCGCCTTCGAAGCTCCTGTCTCACTGACCATAGAGGCGCGCCAGAAGCCATTCGAAGGCCGCCCCGCGCTCAGGTGGGGTGGGGCGGACAACGCCTTCGCGTTGCAGGACGGCGATCAGTTTGTGAGGGGTCACGCCGGCTTCGCCGACGATCTCGACATGCCCGGCCGCGACTTCGACTTCTGTAGTCCTGGGATGGTCAGACACCGGCGGATGGCGCTGCTCGGCGAGGCTGAAGATGTAGTCGTCCTCGATGCACCCGCCGTCGTGGAACTGGCGCCGGCAGGTGTTGCGTTCATCGGTAAGGACCTTCAGATGGCCTCGCACCTGGGGCACCAGGGTGCCGGGCGAGCGGATGAATGCGGAGGCGTGGGTGATCTCGAACCAGTTGTCGCCGCTGATCAGCCAGCAGGCCAGGTCGTTCAGTCCGAGGGTGGCGACGCGCAGCGCCGGAACTGCGCACATGCGTGCGGAGGCAATGCCGGCGAAGGGTGCCGATACGGTCACCAGCTTCACATCTAGTTTTGGCGTCAGCAGCGCATCGGGTCGGTCGCCGACGAGGGCCTTGCGCGCGACCAGTCCGCCCATGCTGTGGCCGATCACCGTGATCTGCGGCGTCTGGACCATCCCGGACAACTGATCGATCGCCCGCGTCAGTTGGCCCGAACTGCGCATCAGGCTGTCGCGATCGTCATAAGCGAAACACACCGCTTGCTGTCCATGGAAGGCAAGCACCTCCGCCAGGGCGCGAAAGCGCCCGGCCGAGCCGTTGCAGCCGTGCACCAAGATCGCAACCGGCTCGTGGGGCGACAGGCGTATGGTGCGGTCCGCTGCGTCGTTGCAGGGACCGAGGCCCGCGACCTGCACCGCCAGGGGCGCGTCGGGCAGGCGACCCGGATCCGTCATGAGACTGTGCGGAGCCGGCCCTGTCACAGCGCAGCCGGCGAGTGCGACGGCGGTTGACAGTGCGAAGAGGTGTTTCACGTCTGCGCTCGCAACAAGTTGGTCAGAAAAACGACGAAAAGTCCGATGGCATCCGGCCCGACTCAGCAATCGGCGCATGACCGTATTGCCTGCAAACGAAGGTCAGCCCTGGGGGTACGCCAACATGCAGGAACCTTCGCCCTCGAACCTCGGTAGTGAGCGGCAATCGATAAGGATAGATACTATGTAGGGCCGTCGCAAGTTATCCCCCTTGAGTTAAAACGAGAGTTCGGCCCACTCGTTTGACGAAAGGAGTATCGAGATGAACCTTGCTGAAACAGCCCTACCAGGAAAGCATACCGAAGCAGCCGGGCAGTCGTACATGGCCTTCGAGTTGAGTGACAAGAAGTGGTTACTGGTTGTGAGCGACGGTGTGCGGGGACCGAGCCGCTTCACGGTGGACGCGGGCGATAAAGGGGCGGTGCTGGACGTCATCGTCAAGGCCAACGCGCGCTGCGCTCTGGTGGGCGACGTAGTGGTGCGCAGTTGCTACGAAGCGGGCCGCGACGGCTTCTGGCTGCACCGCTGGCTCATCGAGCAAGGCATCGACAACCTCGTGGTGGACTCGGCGCGCATCGAAGTCAATCGCCGGGCACGGCGGGCCAAGACCGATCGACTCGACGGTGGCAAGCTGCTGACGATGCTGATGCGCTACCACGGGGGCGAGCGACGAGTCTGGTCGGTCGTGCGGGTGCCAACGCCGCAGGAAGAAGACGCGCGGCGTACGCATCGGGAGCTTGAGCAACTCAGACACGAGCGCACGGCGCATGGCGATCGGATTGGCGCGCTGTTGGTGTTGCACAATCTGCGAGTCAAGCACGTTGGCGGGCGTGACTGGGGCAAGTGGTGGGCGCACCACGGGCCGCAGTTGCCGGCGGCGTTGCGGGCGGGAATCGAACGCGAGATGGCGCGGCTGGTGTTGGTCAAGGCGCAGATCAAGACGCTCGAAGCGCAGCAAGGCGCCGCGGTTGCCGCCGGCCAGCAACCGCAGGTGGCGCAACTGTCGCGGGTGCGCGGCGTGGGGCTCGGCGGGGCGTGGATATTGGTCCAGGAGCTGTTTGGCTGGCGCCGCTTTCACAATCGGCGGCAAGTGGCGGGATGCATCGGGCTCGCTCCTACGCCGTATAGCAGTGGCGACAGCCAGACCGAGCAAGGCATTGCCAAGGCCGGCAACAAGCGGGCGCGCCGGATCATGGTGGAGTTCGGGTGGAGTTGGCTGCGCTATCAACCGCAGAGCGAGTTGAGCCAGTGGTTCAACCAGCGCTTCGCTCACGGTGGCAAGCGGATGCGGCGCATCGGCATCGTGGCGCTGGCCAGGCGCCTGGCGATTGCGCTGTGACGTTATTTGGAGCATGGGGTGATTCCGGCCGGGGCAACGCTCAAACCGATCGTCGGTTAGCGTCAAGCCAGTGACGCCGTGACGAATCCGAAAGCATAACGATGAGGATTGAGCGATGGATGCACGGTGATGAGTGAAGGTCAGCGCGCCCGCGGATCTCCAGAGTTACTCAAGGTAACCGTCGTGATAGATGGGGCGCGTTGGTAATGGGGGTTGGCCCAGCGCTATGCGCGTATGTTGTATGTGGTGACTGGCCTCGAGCCGGCACGGATAGAAGGTTGACCGGGCTCTGCTGGCCCGGCATCTCAATACCTGTGCTCCGCAAATATTCGATCAGGCCAATGCGGGCTCGAGCGGATATTCATGATGCAAGCCGCCCAGCACCGACCGGGCGCACACCACGGCTCGTGCGCCCAGACGATGCCGGGATTTCTCATTGGCGTGCAGTACAGTTCCCGCAGGCGGATCGGGAACACCCGGACCCAACGCCATGTGCAGGCGCGCCACGTTGTAATGGGTCACCCATTCTTTGAGCATCGATCGCAAGTGCGGTTCGGATAACGGAATCAACCAATCCAAGCACTCGCGACGGATCGTTCCGATCACCCGTTCACAAATCGCGTTTGCCTTCGGGCTGTGCGGCGGTGACTTGAGTACGGTTAGACCGAGATGTTTGATCGATTCGTCCAGGCTTCCCGAGAAGATGCTGTCGCGATCATGAAGCAGATAGCGATGGGCCTGCTCGAAACCGAGCGCTTCTCGTAGTTGCTGGAGTGTCCAGGCTGCGGTCGGGTGGGCGGTGACGTTAAAATGCAGCAGCCGACGCGAGCCGTGGTGGTTCGCCACGAATACGTAGAGCAGCCGGAAGGTCGCGGTCACCGCGACGAAGAAGTCACAGGCGACAATCGCCTTGGCGTGGTTGCGGAGGAATGTGGCCCAACGTTGATCGCCGCGCGGCCGGCCCGGCGACCGTTTCGGCATGTACTTGCGCACGGTGCGCGGTGATACCCGAAGACCCAGCTTGAGAAGCAGCTCATTGGCAATGCGCTCTTCGCCCCAGAGCGGATTTTCCATTGCCATGCGCCGGATGAGTCGGCGTAGCTCCACAGGAATCGGCGGGCGCCCCGGTCTTGACTTGAATCCCCAGAACAGGCGCCAGCCGGCTCGGTGCCAGCGGATCATCGTTTCTGGGCGCACCACGACCAGCGCATCGCGCCAATCAAACAACCGCGACATCAACGCGAGTGACAGCCGTGTCGCGGCATCGACACGTCTGGGCCTGCTGCCACGCTCCTTGAACAGCGCAAGTTCGCGGCGGAGAAAAAGGTTCTCCGCTTCGATCGATCGCCGAGGTCTGACCGAAAGCGCAATCAGGCCGACAAAGTCAGCCAGCAATCGAACGACGATTTGAAGGAAAGCGATCACGCTTGCGATCACGCACAACGGATCGAGGACGCGTCAAGCCTGCCAGGGAGTGCAGATCGGATATTTGCGGAGCACAGGAGTGTGGATCGGTTGGCGGTGCAGGCTTCACGCAGCCCGCGCCCGAAGCTCGGAAACGTAGAAGAACCGCGGATCGTCGATTGCGGGGCTTTGATTCAGGTTGTCGGCGAAATCTCCATACCAGCTATCGACGATGGCCGCGTGTTCTTCGTTGCCGAAAGCGGACCACGGCTGCCGCGCCCGGATCTTGTTCATGACGGCCTCGGTCAGTTTGTAATTCGTGTTGGTGATCACTTTGCAGGCGACCTCCGGCAAGAAATCCGTGTGGTGAATTTGCCAGGCATGCACGAGTTCGTGGATGAACACCTGCCCGGCATGGGGGTAGTTGCCGCGCTGGAACCGTTGCTCATCGAGCCCGAGCGTACTGTCGTAATTGCGCCCCATCCCCAGCAAAATCGGCCCGCCGACGGTGGGGATGCAGAACTCCCGGGCAACCCCGTTTTCGTTGGGGGCGTGACTCAGGTCCGTCAGAATGATCTTGGCGATCGGTAGCGATTGGCCGAACACCGATTCGGCCAGGCTGATCTCTGCGGCATTGAGCGCGCGATGGCTGACGTTGGAGACGGCTGCCGTGACGCCACCGGCGATCACCGCGGGCACAATCGCGCCGGGGCCAAACACCAGCAGCACCCCTCCCATCATGGTGACACCGGCCAGTGCGTTCGGATCGCTCAGTATCTCGCCGGTGCCTTGTGTGGCGTTGGCAAGCAGGACAATGAACGCGCCTATCGGCCCCGCTGCGTGGGCCGCCACGAACATTTCCGCAGCGGTCGTAACGACGTCAACCGCGGCACCGAAGACTCCGGCCAGTTCCTTTGCGAACGCGACATCCAGCGTCGTTCCCGATCGGATGGCCCACCAATAGCGCCGTACGTCTTCGTTGATGCCGCTTTGATCCCAACGACGCTCGCGATCGCCGGGGGTGTCCGAACCGAAGACGCGCCCCACTGTTTCTACAGCAATCACCACTCCGGATGCCGATCGGACGAATGCGCGCCACTTGTATAACAAGGAGAGGCCGCCCGTTGCGCGCATGTGGCCAGTGAACGAATAGCTCCCGTCGCTGCGGATCACCAGCTCGAACGAGCCATGTATCGCGTCGCCGTCCACGTGCTGGGCGAACCGTTGTTCCTCGGGTTGATCCAGATGGCGGACCAGTTGCGTGAGTGAAAGGGGTTCGGGCCAGCCAAGTGCGGCACCGAGCTCCGGCCCAATGAGCGATATCCGTGGGAACCACGAGCGTGCAACGGCTTCTCCGAGGCTCTTCATGGGAAATCTCCCTGAGCTCAGCGGTGGGTGACGAATACGGGTATCAGCGCGAGTCCCTCGCTACACGGAGCCAACGCCTTGCCGATTACCGTGCCGGCGGGAATCACCGGGCCGGCCGCTCTCATCGCGTGGCCCGGCGTTGACGAGGTGGTGAGTAGGTCACCCGTCTGTATCGCCCCATGGGTCGCATCGACTTTGCAGAACACCTTGCCGATCAAAGCGACCGGCGCCCTCCCCAAGCGCTGCTGGCGATCCAGAATCAGCGCCGGCTTGTAGGCACCGGCACCCGAGACGATACCCGCCGCCCGATGGTCATAGGGCACACTGCACGGAACGAGTTCCCCGGCTTCGCCGAATATCACCACCGATCCGGGTTCGACGCTTTGATCGACTGCGATGTCGAATTCCTCTGCACAGTCCGCGTTCAACATGCGGATGTCTCCGGATACTTCGACATCGCCTTCGAAACGCCCGGCGAGTGCGGCGCCTCTGGCGATAATGCCGATGCCATCCGGTTTGTCGCTCGTTCCGGCAATGCCGTAACCGCCGCCGGAGTTATTGCCCCAAACCCCGCTGTCGGTCCTGCTACTGGACTCTCCTTGAACACCATTGCCGCGTCCATAGCCGTAAACGCCAGCCTTGATTGGCAATTGGCGATCAATGTTCCCATCGATATCGACCTGACCCGGCACCCGGCTACCAAAGAAGCCGGTGACTCCCGCCACTTCTTGCTCGTTGGAGTCTCCAGCAATTGGCGAGCCTAGGTTCAGGCTGGTCCCACTGTTGGTCAGATTGATCTCGCGATTAGGCATGATTGTGTCCTCGATTTGAAAGGCGCGCATATGTTGCAGAATCTCGCTTCGCAGTCGCGGTCTGGCCCGTTACGAGCGGCAGTGCGGCGAGGCCTGGCCTAGGCAGCTCGTTCGCCGATCACCAGATAACTGCACACGACGGCTACATCGCTCGCAACGCCGGTTTCCGTATTGGCCGCCGAAATGGCGATCAGGTCCGCGCCGTTTTCCCCGCCGCCTGGCACATACTCGATGGACCAAGGCGTAAACGTCGTGCCGGAACTGGCAATGGCGGTGGGCGGGTAGAAGGGGTTGTCGGTTTCCGCCGAATAGATGCTGACGGTAATGTCGGGGCGAGATGAGAACGTCGGAACGGTGGCCCAGAGAAGGCGAGTGTGGTCGCCACCTTCGCCGACTTCCATGAGCTCAGAGCCGCTAACGAACTGCGTGTTGTTGATGGTTAGTATCCGTTGAGTCATGCGTTCCTCGATTCACTCAAGTCGGAATCCGCCGCGTTCGTGCGAACTCGTAAGCCAGGTCGTCGGCCCATGTCGTGGCCACGAAACGCCAGGATGCTCGTGCTTCGGCTTCTGGCACGCTGGACCTCCATGATATGCGGTGCATAATCCTGATGTCTTCACCCGATCGGGTGATTCAGGTGTCTTTCGGTCGCCAAGGTCTCTGTGTCGCCGAATTCGACCGTACCGGCGAGGCCGTCCCGCAAGCGAACCGCGTCCTGGTGGGCTACGCGACGAGGCAAGCGACGCTGGAAGCGAGCGAAATGGCAAGTCGGACGGCGATCCGTGCGTTGGGGCGAGGGCATGCCTCCCAAGTCACGGTAGGAGGCGAGCATGGCGATCAGAAGAGGGCGGAGTAATGCAACGTCTGGTTCGGTCCATCTACTGTATCGAGCACTTGAAGAGCCTGGGTGTTGGGACGGCGCGCTTACTGCGCTGGCGGACGAGTTACAGGCCGATCACGTCATCCTCGATCTACGAACCGATTTCTGCGGACGTCCCGACGAAGTCCTGGCGGCGCGAGTCGCGCCGCTTCATGTCGAGCGCTTTGCCGTGCATGCAGAATATGCCGCCCTGCGTAGGTTGCTGCCACGGTCGGCGGCGGGCTTTGTGCTACCGGGCGAGTCGGTCGTCGATCGAACGCTTCAGTCGCGAAGCGAATTCTATGCCGACGTAATCCGGCCAATGGGTGGTTACCACTCGCTGTTCGCCATGACGCCGGGCGGTCCTGCCGCACAGCCTGCGTTGTTCGCGGCTTGTCGTTCGGCGCGCCGGCGCGTGTTCGAGACACAGCAGCTTCGCCATGTCGAGGCAGTATTGCCTCACCTGGAGACGGCGCTTCGGCTGCGGCGGCGATTGTCCTCGCAAGGCGCCGAAACGTGGTGGCGTGAGCGCGTGCTTTCGCTGTTGCCGATCGGCGTGATCCTGCTAGATGGCCGGGCACGCCCCTGCTATGCCAATCCGGCAGCCGAAGCCATCGTCAGAGCAACGCCAGCCATGTCGCTGTCGTCGCCCGCAGGGCTGTCGGTGACCATGGCGAAGGCCAACGGCCAGCTACGTCGGGCGATCCAGGCGGCGCTGAAGCCGACCGAGTTCCGACCGGAGCCGCCGATTCGGCTGCCGGGTGCCAACAGCCGGACCGACATTTGGTTACGGGTGGTGCCGCTGGTTCCATACGGTTCGGTGTCCGAGAACTGGAGCGCGGCACGGGTGGCTGTCTTCTGCGACGGGCCCGATTCGCGTCCTCTGGACGAGCAGGAGCTTGCCGTGGCTTTTAGCTTCACATCTCGTGAGACCGCATTGGCCCAGGCTTTGCTGGCGGGTCAGGACCTTCCGGCGGCGGCTCGTGCCCTGGGGGTCGGTCTCGAGGCTGCGCGTTCCCGTCTCAAGAGCATGTTCCTCAAGACCGAGACGAATCGACAGGCCGAACTAACCTACCTATTGGCAACGATGCAGCGTTGGTCGTCGCGCTAGCCTGCTCACGGCGACGCACCGACCGCCAAGCTCCTACGATCAGGAGTCCATCGAATTCGGTCGGGTCCCACCGTGCTTGCTCGGAATGGAAATGCAGCGCGCGCGGCATGAAACAAAGGCCACGGGATGGCGTTCTCAGCGCAGGCCGCCCTGCCCCGCCGGCAGCGGCGCACCCTATGTCCCCCCACGCGCTGGCCCATCTTTGCCTGTTATCGCGCATCGTCACGGTCCCGCGCCTGCCGCTCGCGCCCACTCCAAAACGCCTGCATCGCCCAGGGCTTCGCTATGCGCGCCGGCAATGGAAGGGCTTTCGCGGAGAGTACGTCCGACTCGAACGTCGTTACGTAGCCGCCCTCGCCTGCCTCGCGTGCCGGTTCGACGTACCCGTTCGACCCTTGAACGCCAAAGAGAAAGTGACTGCCTGCTCGTTTGGCTTCGCCGCCGCCGTTCTCTGGCGCATGGCGTGGGAGGGGGTCGTTCATGTTCACTACCTCGACCAACATCATCATCCAGCGTTCGGCATCGGCGTCTGGTTGGCCCTTCGGCCCGCAATAGCTACACATCCAACGGATCGCAAGAACCTCATGAAGGATTTTGACGCGGTATTGGAGCGCACCTTGGCAACAGCGATCGCCGTCACGCAATTCATGCGCGTACGCGGCACATATCTATTCGAAGGGCGCCTGGTCGCGCCGCTAATCTGTGACTTCGCTCGGAGTCTCACTTTCGCAAATTGATGGCACGCAACCTATTGTTTTATTGAGCATCCACCTGCCCGGGGAGTCTCAACTACTTACACAACTTGCGGGATTCACAGTTTTACTTACACAAGTGTCTCAGATTTAGTTTGTTTGACGGGGCCCGTTCGGCCGTTTGCGATGATCTGACAGCGGTCACCCATTAGCCGGCCGGTGTCAAGGACAATATCAAACCGTCGCATACTGATTGCGTCTATACGGTACGACAACGCATGCCACCTTCATTCCTGCAGACTCCAACCGCACCCGTTTTCTCGCTCTGCCGGCTGCGAACCGAATCGCGCCAGTCACCCATCAGGATCAAGCGTGTCGCGATGCGCTGCGAGCGCCCTGGCGGCTTGTGCCGCCCCAGAGAAACGTTGGTGCCAAGCCGTGTCCAAGGGGTTGCTTACAGTTGCATGGCTGTCGCGATGGCGACGCCAGTCCGCTACTGGCTCACAGCTTGGGCGATTCAGTAATCTGCATTCCATTAGGTGGCGCAAAGACGGCGTCCAATCAGTCGCTTGGGTTGTGCACCAGACCGCTATCCTGGCTCGCCGTCCTTGGCCAAACCGTTACGCGAAACATCGGCTCACGTCGAAAGGCTTCTGCTCGCGCAGCATGTGGTAGCAGGCGCGCGCCAGTTTGTGCGCCAGCGCCTTGGTCGCCACAATGGTGTTCGTCTTGCGCTTCTTGCGCTCGTAGAATCGCTTTGCTTGCGGGCAGCAGCGAAGGGCGAAGTTGGCCGCCTCCACGAAGGCCCAGGCGAGATACTTGTTGCCGTTCTTGGCATTGCCTTCACCCTTCTTCTTGCCGTTGCTCTCGCGCCGGCTGTCCACGCAGCGACAGTAGGAGCTGAAGTTGCCCACCTGGGCAAAGCGTGCGACGGTGCCCGTTTCGAGCATGATCGTCGTTGCGAGCACCTCGCCGATGCCCGGCGTCGTCTTCAGCAACCTGTACTCCGAGCGCAAGCTCACACGCTCCTTGAGCCGCTGCTCCAGCACCTCGATGCGCTGCTGCAGCACTTGGCTGACCGCGCGGTTCGATTCCAGGGCCAGCGTCACATCGGGTACAAAGCCCAGCGCCTCGACCTGTTCCGCCGTCAGACGCTTGACCGCCTCGCCGCTCAGCCGAGCGCCGGTCTGGCGCGCCAGCGTGTTCTCGATCGACAGAATCTGGGCGGTGCGGTAGCGCACCAGTTGCAGGCGCTTGCGCGCCAGGTCGCGTGCCCCGCGCTGCTCGCGCGGGTAGATGTAGCCCTCGGGTAACAAGCCCAGGCGCAGCAACTGCGCCAGATAGGCGGCATCGGCGAAGTCCCCGCTGTACTTCAGCCCCTCGTACTTCTTGATCGCCGTCGTGTTCGCCAAATGCACCCGATACCCTGCGTCCATGAGGCCATCGACCAGCCAGTACCAATTATAGGTCGATTCGATAACCACGCCGACCAGCTCTTCACGGTAGGGCTCCAACGCCCCCGCTATTTGCCGCAGATCGTTGGGCAAGCGCTTGTGGAACACGATCCGATCTTCCTCGTCACTGACGATCACGACGCTATTGTTCGAATGCAGGTCTATGCCGCAATATTTCATCTCGGCCTCCTTCGGGTCAAAGTACATCTCGCACCTTGACTTTAACCCCGCTGCTTTACCGCGGCGAGGAGGCCGGCTATACGATTATCATTCGCGGGGAAAGCGGTGACGACGAAAGCTGCCGTTCCAGACGAGATAGCGAATTTCTCGACCGAGTGGCGGCTTAAGATCGGAACGGTCAGCGATGTAGGATTGCGTTCGCCGGCCCCGGCCAAGAGCAGTCGGGCAGCAGTATTTCAACAGGCTCGAAAGTCCCCAGCGCGCCGAAGTCACCGGTCTGACCGAGCGCCTGGACGACGACGTCGGCTTCGATGGTCTCCAGTTCGACCGGTACGGACGAGGTCGCCGCCTTCGCCGGGGACCATGGTTTCCAGCGTCAGCGTCTTGCCGTCGATGGTCCGTAAGTTCTTCAACAGCATGGGCGCGGACCGGCGTCAGGGATGCCGCTCACGAGGGATCCTGGTCGGCCGCCCCAGGTTCCGGTTTATTTCTTGGCTTCGCGTGAGAAATCGACAACCGCCGCAGCATCGAGGCCTTCTTGCGCCGGTGGCGCTTCATACGTTCCAGCACGTCTTCCAAAAACTTCACGGCATCGACGATGTAGGGCCCCTTGTTCAGCATCACGCATTCCGCGCGGCCGCTCATAGCGGCATCGGTTACTTCCGCGCGGGAGGGCATCCCCGTCTTGGCCATGTTTTCCAGCACCTGCGTGGCCCAGATCACAGGCACATGCGCCGCTTCACACAACCACAGGATCTCCTCCTGCAACTCCGCCAACCGCTCAAAGCCGACCTCCACCGCCAAATCCCCACGGGCCACCATCACCCCGAGCGGCATGGTCTGCAAGCCCTGTAGCAGCAAGTGCGGCAGATTCTCAAACGCCACCCGGTTCTCGATCTTCAGCACAATGCCGACATCGCCCGCGTCCAGGCGCTCCAACTCGCGCTGCAGCAGTTCAATATCTTTGGGATGCCGGACAAAGGAAAGCCCCACCATGTCCGCATGCCGGGCGGCAAACTTCAGATCCTGAAAATCCTTGGGCGTCAGCGCGGGTAGATCAAGATCGGTATCGGGCAGGTTGATGCCTTTGTCGGAGCGTAGCTTGCTGCCGGCATGGGCGGCGTAGGTAATCTCCACCCTCATCTTGCGCTTGGTCACCGACTTGACGATGCCGCCGATCTTGCCATCGTCAAAGAAGATCCGCTCCCCCGCCCGGACAAACTTAAATACTTCCGGCAGCGTCGTCGGGATCGTCGCCGGACGCTTCACCCGGCCTTGATCGTCCAGTTCCCCCGGTTTGCCGGGAGTGGCCGGCCCGGTTACCTCCAATAGGTCGCCGCGTTTCAGCACCAGCGGCTGTTCCACCAACGGCAACTGGCCGATCTCACCTAGGGCCACCGGCTTGGCACCACGATAGGCCGCCGCCACCATGCCGGTTTCCAGCATGGCCGCCTGCGCGCTCTCCGCCCAACAGCCGCCCGCCTCACGTGCGAGTATGGTCAGCGTCCGCTGACGGCCGCGCGTGTCGGCGAACCGGATCTTGTCCCGGACGCGAAGCTGGCTGTTGACGATGCCCGTGAGCGGAACGACGGGGACGCCGGCGATGGGCTCCAGCGGGCCCGCGGCATCAGTCAGCCAGACGCGCGCCGGTTGCAGCAACTGGTCCCGCACGTCGCGCTTGGGCCGCAGTTTCAAGATCCGCAGGCCACCTTCAATCTCCCCGGTCCGGAGCTTGGGCCCACCCAAATCCATCAGGACGCGGCAGCGGCGGGTGAACTCACGGTTGGCGCGCTCCAGGTTGGCGATCATCCCGCTCCAGGCGGCTTCATCATCATGCGCGCAGTTGATGCGCATGATGTCCATCCCGGCCCCCACCAGGTCACGCACCAGCAAATAGTCGCTGGCGGCGTTGGGAGGCATGGTCACCATCACGCGCACCGGATGGTTGGCGTGAGAACTCCCCAAGAGGCGCTGCGTGTGGCCCTGCAGCAAGGCTGGGCCAATGCTGAAATCCACCGCCGCCGCGGTACGTTCCAGCTTCTTCTCTCCGGCCATTAACTGCAACGCCGTCCGGACCGTCAACAGGCTGGCCAACACATGCGCCTCGGTCCGCCCCAGTGAGGAAAGCCCGTAGGAGGAAAGCACGATCTGCAACGACCGTACGTCGTGCTGGCGCAGCGCCAGATAGTGGATCAGATTACGCGCGCTGGCCTGCTGTTCCGGCAGAATCTCGTTCAGCTGAAGGTCAAACGACTTCTCCAGCGCCACGCACCGGTCGATGACCGCCGTGACCGAATCAATGATGCGTTGAAAGGAACGGGAGTTCGTCATGGCGTGGCTGTACGGACAAGCAAAGGAAATCCAACGAGCCTCCGGGGAGTATGGCTGACGTCCGGCACCGCAGTCAATCGCCGATCTTGGCTCTGCAGGGCGTCACGATTCGCAGAAAATTCTCCCGAATAGCACCCCAAGCACTGCCTTTGCGCCGGCAGTAGGCTGGCAGAAATTAGAAGAGGCGCGGCCACTCAGAAAACCACTCCCTGCGAAAAGTATCACCTAAACTGTATTCCCCGGTCATGAAGTTTCACTGACCGGTTACGCTGCACACCTGCCCGTCAGGCTGAAAAAAAGTTGATCACCCTCCGGCCAATGGCCGCTTCGGAGCAACCACGAAAATGAACGGCCGGTTTGGAGCAGAAGATCCAGTGGCGGCTGATGGCCGTGACCGGCCCTTCGGCCAGCGTGCGAGAAGACGCCGCGAAGCCGACATTGAACCAGTCTCCCGGCGCTACGCGATTCCAGTCCCGACAGCGACCGATCGGATGCCGGCGCGTTCATCGGGAACTCCCCGCGTGCGTGGTTGGCCCGCGGTTTCGATAGCGACCGACCTACAGCCGCCCGCTTTTCACCCGCCGCTGGGCCGCCTCGTCGATACGACGCGCCAGAGTTCTCGACGGCGCCCAACGACCTCCTTGAGCGACGAAGCGGTTGGCCCCATCTGCCACGGTCGCTGCACGTTCGGGCTCAGCAACCGGGGGCGCCAACGCCGGCTCTGCGCGGGCCGGCTGATGACGTTCGAATGCGTTGGATTCAAAATAGCCTTCGCCATCGAAGGTGAGAATACTGAACGTGGTCCATAGGACGCGAATCGGCTGGCGATCAATCAGTTCAACGACAACATCGGTCATGAGCACGCGAGCGCCGGCAAAGCGGGGAAAGCGATGGCTCGACGGATCCCGGAGCATCTGCTCCAACACAGTGCTCGGCAGGCGATACAGACTGTCGTTCTGGTCGAGCAGAAACATGCCCCGCATGAAAGCCCCATCACACACCTTCCAAGCGCGAAGACCGGTATTCATCGTGCCGAAGCAGCCCTGCGGAATGCATGATCATGAACACACGATGCGATCACGCCAGTGCAGCCGCAATTTCGGCGGCCACTCCGAAGAATCCCTGATCAACCCTCGTCGGTGCGTTTCGTCCCGGATCCCGCCAGCGATGCCGCGCACATCGACCACGCCAGCGCTGACTGCCCCGAGCCGAGCGGGCGCATCGCTCTCCAAGCGGCTCGGCTGAGCCCAGCTGCGATCCACCCGCTCGTTTGAGTTGGGCTCGCTTTGGCATTCTTGCACGACGCGTGGCTCGGCAAGCGCGCCCAACGAACCAGATGGTGCCGGCAGGCCCGATTCGATGGCGGGTCAGCCGTCGCTGCCATTGCGCCACTGCGCGGCATCGAGGCGCTCGACCGCCGCGTAGTACCGGGCGCGCGATGCCTCCGCAGTGTCTTTCAGATTCAGCAGATCGTAGATCATCTCCGCTACCAAAGAACCGATGGCGTGGAGGGCATCGTGTCTTGAGAGACCTGCCTTCCTCAAGCGGGCGAGCGCCCGAATAACCGGCTCGTCCCCCGAGGCCAACTGATTCTCAACGATCACATGCACGCTCGCGTGCAGCGTAGCATTCGGCAAATCGACGCGGGCCCGGCGGTGATAGTCCTCGACGCGATCGACCCTGTCCTGTTCGTCCAGTTCGAGCCACGCGACTGGATCAGGTGGCTGCGACGGGTCATATCGATTCACGGCGCTCATCGCTGTCTGATGGCAAACGCCCGGTATGCGCTCCTCGATTGCCGCACCGCCACGATGTTGGCGCCTGGCGCTTCATTTCTTGATCCCTCCCGCGATTTCCGCCTTTCGCGCTTCGAGCGCCGCCAGCTTCTTCTTGAGATCGGCGATCTCCTTGTCAATCTTGCGCAATTCTGTCTGCGCCTTTCTGCTCGCCAGGTGGTTCGAGCCAAGCTGCTCGGCAATGTAACACTCAAGCTGACTGCGAAGGACGCGCAGATAGGGATTGCCCCAGATCGCTCCTTCCCGGTATTCCAGTCTGCCCGCCTGAATGCCTCGTGCGATGAACTCCCGGCTCACCCCATACTCCTTGTGGGCCGTCACCTCGCTCAGGGTCGCCCCTTTTCGCGTCCACTCACCGTATTCCGCCATATCTCATCTTCCTGAACGACGGCCGTGCGGGCACAGCGTGATGGCGTGCCCTGCCCCGTGTCGGTCCCTCCTCCGGTTCAAGCCTCACACGGTAGTCTTGTCGCCGGCGAAGTCCATCGGCCGGTGCCCCCCGCAAGGCTATGCTGCCGAACGGCGGGATCCGGGTCAGTCCTTCTTCTTCGGCCTGCGCTTCGCGATCCTCTGGTTGCAGATGCGAAGGTTCTCCCGTGCAAGCGCATCGGAGGAATCCATCGCCACCGCGCGCTCCAGCACCGTCCGCGCCTCCTGGAGGGCTCCGCTCTCGACCAGGCTCCAGCCAAGGTCATTCACAAACTTCTGGTTCTCGGGTTCGATTTCCAGCGCGCGCCGGGAGGCCGCCAGCGCCTCTTCATGCTGCCCCAGGTGACTGGCGCAACAGCCGATGCCCTGATGGAACACCCCGACCGCCGGGGCTCTTGCGGCCGCGCCTCGGTACAGTTCCAGCGCATCGGCGTATTCGCCGGACTGGATGAGGAAATCGCCCGCCGCATCGACGATCTCCACCCAGTCAGGGGTGTCATCGGGCATCGACAGCAGGGAAAGGAAAAGCGTGCGCCCCTGCGCCGTTCGCTCGCGCTGATACTCCACCGACCCCAGAGAAAGCACTGCGGGCGCATAGTCCGGCTTGATTTCGACGGCCCGTTCCAGCGCCTGAATGCAGCCCTCGGTATCGCCGATGGCGCTGCGCAACACACTGTCCGCGTAGGCGGCCTCCGCTTCGAAGAGATCCCAACGCTCGCGCTTGCTGTCCTGTCCTGGCACTTCGATCCCGTCCCTGTCGATGCCGTAGGTTCGAATTCCCCGCACGCCTGGCGGCTGTGGTTCTATGCGCCTGCCGCCTGACCGGGAACGCGGTACGTGCGCTCTGCTTGCTCTTGCCGCGGTGAACCTCCCCTGCGCGCCTCGTTCCCGCGCCGCTAGTGCAGGCTGTGCGTGAGCGGCTGTGACTCCTCATCGCCCGCCGCCATCAGCGGCACGGGCTGGAAGCAGTGCGAACACACGAGGACCGCCCCGTCGTGCCGTATCCGTTCCAGCGGCCGGCCGGCCGCGCGCGCCGCCTGCTCGGCATAGGCAACGATGGCCTCCTGCCCCGCGTCCGAACACGGATAGAGATTGTGCTGAAAAGCGTTCTGCGTCCCGCGGGTCGCCGAGAGCACGCCCAGGACGAACTGGTCTTCGTAGAAGTACTCGGTGAGCTGGTAGCGTTCGGGCTCAGCGCCCTCGCCCGCCTCGCCTTCGACCGGCTCGATGAGAAAGTCCTCGCCGCTGGGCAGTTCCCCACTGCGCAGCCCCTCCAGCGTCTCCTCGGCAAGCACCTCGTCTTCCTCCCATTCCAGGAAGGCCGTGCGCACCGCCAGCCCGTGCTCGGTGAGCTTGCGCCGCAACTGGGCGAAGAAGCGCTGTTCCTCCATCAGCCACTGGGTGGCATCTTGATCGTCCTGTGCCTGCTCGGCCAGGTCGGCAAACGCGGGCTGACCCAGCCACACCTCGGTGCCGGCCGACAACACCACCCGATCGGCGATCCGGTGGAAGCGGGGTTGCGTCTCACGGGCCTGAGCAATGCGTGTGGCCAGGGCCTCGCTGGCGAGCATCTCGTAGACGGGCTGGGCAAGATCGCCGGCAAATAGGCCCACGCAGCCCACCTCCAGGTTCTGCGACTCCCCGAGCCTGCCCAGCGCCGAGCCCGCGCCGGTCGTGAGATGGATGGGGACTTCCCCCAGCGCATCACTGAGCGGCTCTTCGCTGATCAGCACCACGGGCAGGTAGCACAGCACGGCCGCGTCGAACTCTGCGTCGCTTTCTTCCAGTTCGGGTGCCGCCTGATCGATCTGGGCCATGACCGCCCGTTCCATGCACCATGCCTGGCTGTCCAGCTCGCACCTTGCGGCAAGCACGGCCTGCTGGGCGCTTGTCTCGAAAGCGCAGCGTGCCCTCCTCGGCGTCGTAGAGCCCGAACAGCGGGTACAGGGCCGGAAAGGCAACGAGGCAGAATCGCTCCTCCGGGACGTTCTGCCGGAAGTGCGCGGCAACCGCATCCGCCGTCTGCTGCAATGCAGCGTAGTCGAGGATGTCGTAGCGCGCGCGTCGTGGGGCGCTGACGAGCACCACCAGCAGGAATGCCTGTGCACCCAAGGGGCGCACGGGGTCTAGCACGCGGGCAGCGTCCCGCGTGCTCTCATAGAGCCGCTCACCCTTGTCTTGCCGCTGCTTGGCTTGGCCCATCCGTGTCTTCCTTGGCGTACCTGAGTCCGTCGCTTCCCGGAAAAGCCGGGGCGCAACCGCGCTGTGGCGATGGTACCGGAAACCTGCGCCACCGCGGCGCGCCGCTGTCAGGACGGATGCCGATTCACCGGCTCTGCGCTGCGCCCCTGGTTTCGTCCCGCGCCGCTGTGCCCATGCCTGATTGTGCGCGGCGCACATCGACTGAGCGCGCCCGAGCCGCCGACGATCTTCGGCGCCCCATCGGCTCTGCTACACTCGCCAGCGCCCGCAACGTTCTGGCGGAGGCAAGCCGTGAACATGAGGGAGTTCATCGATGCTTCGCAGCACGAACCGCTGCCGCGCGCGCAGGCAGCTCGCATCGTCGATTCCGAATTCGTCACCATCGGCAGCGCAGATCAAGCGCGGCCGCAAGGTGCAGGTCACCGGCTTTGGGACGTTCTCGACGGTGAAGCGCAAGGCGCGCAAGGACTTCAATCCGAAGAACCGGGAGCCGATCAGGATCAAGGTCAAGACTGTGGCGAAATTCAGTGCCGGTGCAGGACTCAGGGCGTTGCTCGACAAGAAGAAGGCCTGATGCCGGCGTCGGGCCACGCGGATCGATGAACACATTGCGCCAGATCCGCCGCCCACTCCTGCCTGGGGAAGCCGTACCGCCGATCCCGTCTTTATATGACCAGATTGCCAGCGTCAAAGGCGGCATCGCACCCGTGATTCCTCAGCCCTCTGCGCCGGCCCCGGAAAGCATCGAAGAGGACGGAGACGACGAGAATCGCTGAGAGCGCGCAGGCAGACGACACGACGGGCAGAGCTGCAGCATGCCGCAGGTTCGCGACCCCGCCGCGCGTACGCGCAAGCTGCCCTGCCTGATTCGCAGCCCAGTGCGCGCCCGGCACGTCGCAGCGAATGCGGCGATAGCCGATTCCGAGATCGCGACGGCGCCACTTGCATCGCGAATCACTGGCTCCTCCATTCGCGGCGCCCTGGAAATGGTCGATCACCGCTATGCAGGCAATCGCTGGATGGGCGCACTCGACTCCTTACCGATGCTCAAGGTGAGCACCGCGGGCGTCGGCTCCTCGGCCAGAGCCGACACTGGCCTCTTGGTCAGTTCCGTCCGCTCTACATACTTGACCGGACGTTGGACCGGCTGCCGCACATGAATAGTATCTTTTCGTGGCTCGCACGGCAGAGCCCGACCCGTTTCGGCCAGTGGCCACCTCAGGAACGGATGGCCGTTAATGAAGGCGGTGCTGACACCCGAAGCAGGGTAGTAATCAGCGGGATCCGGACCGACTTCGAGCCGATATGACGGCAGCGCTCTCGGGCTCCGGCCAACGCGGCAAAGCTCGGGTGAGCGGCTGGTGCGGAAATCGAGCCGACGACGGCCGGGGCGCGTTGGACCGACCGGCGGCACCGATCGCGATTGCGAAGGCCCGGCGAGACCTGCAGGAAAGGTTGCTGCCATTGTGCCGCGCGGGCGCCATCAGGAACAAGCGGCGACGCGCGGTATCCGGGATCGCGGATCGCCGCCATGGCTACCGCCCCCGCTCCTTACGCAGCATGCCGAACAGATCGCGAACGCGGGCGCTCTGGGCCCACCGCTCGATTTCCAGCGGCAGCTTGCGCCGCCAGTTCGGGTGACGTTCGTCCGAGCCGGGCAGGTTGACCTGATCGGCGGCGCCCAGCACGTCCTCCATCTGGACCATCATCACCATCGAGGGGCTGCGGGCGAGGTAGCGGTGAACCGCCAGCGCCAATCCTTGCGTCATGTCGTCCGGCTCCCCGGCCGGCGGCGGCTCGGGCAGAACGGCCTCGCGCCGCAGCGCCTCGAACAGCCGGATCCGGTCCTTGCCGCGTCCCGCGCGCTGCGACTCGCGCATGGCCTCCGAGGGAAACTGGCCGAGCGCGTCGCGCGCGTCGATGTCGCGTCCCAGCCAGTAGCCGCGCAGCGTCGGCAAGTCGTGGGTGCTGACGCAGACCAGCGCCTGTCGCGCATACTCCTGCGGCGGCCTGAAGGCGCCGTCCCAGCCGCGCTCGAAGATCAGCACACGGTACGACAGCACGCCCGCCTGCTCCAGGGCCGGCCGCAGCCCCTCGGGCGTGGTCCCGAGATCCTCGCCGATGACCATGCACCTGTTGCGCTGACTCTCCAGCGCCAGGATGCCGAGCAGGTCGCTTAGCGGATAGCCGACGTAGGCGCCCTGCGCGGCTGAATCGCCGCGTGGCACCCAGAACAGGCGCATCAGGCCCATCACGTGGTCGATGCGCAGGGCGCCGCCGCCGCGCATGCCGGCGCGCAGGGTGGCAATGAAGATCTCATAGCCGGACTGCGTGAGCCGGTGCGGCACCAGGGGCGGCAGCCCCCAGTCCTGGCCGTGGGCATTGAAGTCGTCGGGCGGCGCGCCGACATGCACGCCGAGGGCATACAGATCCCGGCTGGACCAGGCCTCCGCGCCGGCCGGGCTGATCCCGACGGCGAGATCCTGGTACACGCCGGCCGCCAGCCCGACTTGCCGCGCCCGCCGTCCCACCGCGTCCAACTGGATGTCCGCCTGCCATTGGAGGTATTCGCGGAACTCGACCTCGCTCGCGTGGCTGCGGGCGAACGCCGCGACGGCCGGCGCAGTCGGCTCGCGGAAGGCCTGCGGCCAGGCCGGCCAACCCCAGACGCCGGGATCGGCCGCGTGGAAATGCTCCTGCAGCACCTCGAACAGGGCATGGCCGCGCAGCGCCGCACCGTGGCGCGCCTGGAACCTGCGGAACTCGGCGGCACGCTGCGTGGCGGACGCAAGATGCCGCACGCGGCAATGCTCGTAGCATTGCCGCAGAACCGCCGTCTTGGCCGCGGCCACTCCCGGGTAGTCCACCAGATCGGTCGCGCGCAGGCGTCGCAGCCGGTCCTGGAACGACGCCTCGCCGACCACCGCCCGGATCGCCTCGCTTTCCGCGAAATCCGGCACCGCCTCGACGTCGATGTAAAGGGTGTTCAGGAACAACCGGCTCGACGGGCTGTAGGGACTGGCCTGCGCCGGATCGTGGGGGAACAGGGCGTGGAGCGGATTGACGCCGACGATGCCGGCTCCGGCCTGACTGCAGAGCTCGACCAGGCGCAGCAGATCCGTGAAGTCCCCCATGCCCCAGTTGCGCTGTGAGCGCAGCGCATAGACCTGCACCGCCGGCCCCCAGATGCGGCCCCCGGCCTCGATCGCCGGCGGCAGGTGGCAGCGCTGCGGCGCAACGATGAGCGGCATGCCCGCCAGCCGCTCGGGCGCATCCGCCAGTGCTTCGATCTCCAAGCGGTGATAGCCGGTCTGCTCCACTGCGGGCAGCGGCAGCGAGTAGCGGCGGCAGACGACCGAATCGACGCTGCGCTCGGCGCTCTGGCGGAGCTCCTCGGGCATCACCTGTCCGCCCAGGCGCGTCCCGTCTTCGAGAGTGAGCCGCCATTCGAGGCGCCGCCCGGCCGCCGCCGCAGGTAGCGTCAGTTCGACGCTGCCGGCTTCGCCGGCGCGCAGCACCCGCACCGGCGGCAGAACGCGCCGCCAGGACTGCGCCTCGAAGCCGTCGAGCGCCCGGCCGAACTCGGCGCCCTGCGCGGCCTCCATGTGCATGGCGGCGAGCAGCGTGCGCAGGGTTCGCTCCGGCACGACGCGGTGCGCGCCGTCAATCTGGTGGTATTCCCGCGCGATGCCGGACGCCGCGCAGAGTTCCTCCAGGTCGTCTCGATCGGCCATGTGGGCGCCTCCCGAAATTCGGGGAAGTTACCACGGTTGTCCGAGCAAGGAGCGCATGGCGAACCCGGCCGCCACGGCCCCTGCCGCGGGGCCGCTCGCGAAAGGCCGCGCCGAATCGGGCAGGCCGCTCGGCGGCGGCCTCGATACCCTGGGAGGAGATTTGCGCGCTATCTGCGGAAGTCGATCTCGTGCGCCTCAGCCGACGGGTCTGCGGCCGACTTGACGGCATCGTACTAGTCGCCGCGCTTGTAGATGCCTTTGCCGACGTTCGCGTACCGCAAGTGCAGCGCCGAGATGCGGATCATCGCCTTCATCACCGAGGCGCCGACCGTGCGCGACATCCGAGATTACGCCGGTAAGCCGACGGTGGCAAAATCGGCTCGACGGTTCAGCGGCTGCTTTACGGCAACGATCCCCAATGGCAGCCCCCGGCCATGAGCGGACGGTCACTCGAAGCGGGACAAGAGTCCTTTCAATTCGGCGTCTTGCAGGCGCGCTGCGAGCGTCGCAGCCCGTGGCGGCGCCAACCACAACAATTCGGCGAGCAGGGGCCAGGCGGCAGCCAACCCGGAGACTCGGTACTCGGCTTCCACTTTCCACGCCAGCGGCGCGGGCTGTCGTCTCCACGACGCAATGGCTTCGATTTTGCGGGCGGCTTCAGCCGCGTTGCCGGCCCGCAGCAGCAGCGACGCCACGTGCAGTTCCTCGTTGCTTGGATCGAATCGGAAGTCCGCGATAGCCGTGGCCAAGTCGGTCCACAGCGGCGACAGCCATGCGCCGGCCGCGGCGCCAAGCACACGCTGCGCTGCCGTCACGGCGTTCTCGGTCAAACGCAGGACCTCGGTCGCCGTCGCCCGATCCGGTGGCCCCATTATTGACAGGCGCAGGCGTTCGAGCAATTGGGTAAATGCCGGCAGCAGGGGATCGCCTGCGTACTCGGCGGCGAGTGCTGCAATGGCTCGGGTAATGGCTGCGACATCACGGGTGCGCAGCGCGTCGATTGCCGCGTTGCGCAGCATCACGTCGCGGCTGTGTTCGAAGATATCGAGCTGCATCGGCATTGTCCCGGGCGGAATCATCCCGCCGTTGCCGTGAGCGAGCGTGGCCTTTCTGGCTCGATCGTGGCGGCGGCGCGCCGAATGTTCGATCTACTCGAACAGGTCTGCGTGGTTTCCGGCGCGCGTGAAGATGATGGAGCCATCGGCGCGCAAATCATAGACAAGCAGAAAGTCCCCGCCGATGTGGCATTCGCGGAAGCCTTTCCAGTCGCCGGTGAGTTCGTGGTCGAGATATTCCGGCGGCAGGGGGCCGTCATTGGCAATCAGCAGCAACATCGCCTCCTTCATGCGACGCATGTCGTAGCGGCCCGAATGGCTCAGGCGCACCCAGTCCTTCTCGAATTGCTTGGTTCTATCGCTGCTTCTTGGCAGGCTTGCGCGCTTTTGCTGCGCCGGCTTTTTCGAGGTCATCGAACAGCTCCTGAGCGGCGCCAAAGCGCGCTTTGCCGATCGAACGAGCTTCCTTCATGGCGGCAACCGTCCGCGCATTGGGCGTGCGCACCTCGAACGGCAATCCGCGCTGGACCACCACCTGGCGCAGGAACAGCCGGATCGCATCGCTCAGGTTCAGGCCACACTCGGCCAGCACTTCGGCAGCGCGGTCCTTCAGTTCCGGTTCAATACGGGAGCGAACGTCGGTAGTCTTGAGGGTTGACAGCATCTCGGATTCCTTTGCGGCCTCCCCGTCTGGCGCAGGGCAGGAAGCGACATCACATCGGCCCAGCCTTGAATGGACGCCTGACGTAGGTTCAATGTAGCTACATCTGTGAGAGCTGTCAATGCTTCCTTCGGCCTTGGCCCGGCAATCCGTCGGTGCCGCCAGTTCGTTTCGGGGGCGGCCTCCTTCAATGTCGGGTACCGACAACTCCGCCACGCCAGCGCAGGCACGTACTTCCGGCCAGTTCCAGCCGGTCAGCTATTCTCCAGAGCAGTCTGTTGAACGGCCGCTTCACTCCGAAGCCGGCCATGTACGACGGTGCAATTCGGCCAGAGCAGATGGATGTCGCTCACCAATGATTGCCGTTGTCCTGCGTTCGCTCTCGAATCGCAGCTAGGCCAATTGGACTGGTGAATTGCTTCAATCTTCTTGTCCTCAAGAGTCCCGAGTTTGTCCCCGGGACTGACCTCATGAGGCCAACCGGAACATCTCTACGTTACCGGGGTCTTGCCTTTCGACGATGAATTTCGCGAGGAAATTGCATGGGACGGCATTCAGGAGAAATTCGGGCAGGCTCTGGCGTAACGCATTGGCGACAACGAACTCAGATGGAGGAATGCCGGGGCGAATAGTCCGGAGCCAGGAGCCGAAGGAGTTCCAGACGGGCTTGGGAAAGGCGACTGCCAGGTACTGAAGCAATCCCTGGCAGACGACGCCGGCCTGGATGAACACATGATAGGCGTGGATCTTGCGCTTGATGGCGTTGCGGTAGTCGAGCGACTCGCGATGAAGATGTTGATTACCGTTGCGGCGGCGAAGCGGCTTCATGTCTTGCATCCAGAAATGGTAGGCGAACGCACCGATCAGACGTACAGCCTGTTTGAAGCTGTGTTCGATCTTGAAGCGCAGCCCGTAGAGGCGAATGATCTCGATGGCGCTCAAGGAGGTGTCCGTGCACATCAACAGGCAGGGGCCTCGGGAAGGATGAATGACCGCCACGAAGCGCACCAGCCGGCCGGCCGGACGCCACAGTAAATCGCTGACCCGATACTCGATCGTGACGTTGTGCTCGCCGTAGACGGGGCTCGCGGCCGATTGCATGGACTGCGGGTCGTTCAGCAGTGATTTGAGCTTGAGCTTCGTGCCGTAGAGCCGGGGCCGGCCTCTTTTGCGCGGGCCCGGCTGCAAGTACGGAGCATAGGCGACTGCATTGGATTTCACCCGGGTGACCAGGTGGTTGCTCTGATCGAGCAAACCGTTGACGATTTTGCGGGCCGCGTAGTACGCATCGGCCACGAAGTAGAACGGATCCTGGATCGCGATGATCCCGAGCAGCGCGAGCATTTTGTCAAGCAGGGTACGCCGATCGCGATTGGACCACACCAGACCTTCGTGGATGCGCACGGCCAGCGGTAGCGCGAAGACACTCTGAGCGGCCTGTACCAGCACGCTCACAGCCTGCAACGAATGCCCCATGATGTATTCCGGTTTGGTGTTCGATTCTGACTGTTGATGCAGCAGCTTCACGCCGGGCATCTTCTTGCCGCACTTGGGTGCCTTGATGCCGTCGCCGACCAGGACGCGCCGGCCGTTGATGCGCAGCGGCTCAGGCAACAGGTGCAGCACCGCCTGTGTCCACAGCGCCGAGAGCCGATCGAGCTGCACGGCGCTGCTATGAAAGCTATCGAGCAGCTTGTTGTAGAAGCGAGGCGTTAGCTTCAGCGCCCGCACGACGCTGGTCACCCCCAGCAGCTCGGTGCGCACCGTCAAGCCTGCCACGGCCGTGGCGAACCACATGAAGCTGCGCAGGCGCGAGAACGCCGGGCGCAGCAACCGAATTGCGTCCCACCAGGAAATCCACAGCGACATCGCCCCCTCCCGTCGGTAGTTGTCAATATGGTATAGCATGTGTATGCTATCCTTATGACACAAAAGCGACTCGCGCAGATCCAAAAGCGCATTGCCAGGATCAAGGCAGAACTGGCGGCAATCGATGAGATGCGGCCGGGATCGCTAACGCGCCAGTACAAAGATCCCGAGAGCCAAAGCGGGGCCTACTACCAGCTCAGCTATACACGGGAGATGAAGAGCCGCACCGAATACATTGCACGCGAGAGCCTGCGCGATGTGCGCCGCCAGATCGCCAACTACAAGCGCTTCAAGGCCCTGAGCGCAGAATGGATCGCCTTGGGCATTGAGCACAGTCGCCTGAAGATGAAACTCGCGCGCAGGCGCTAACCCAGCAGTGCTATGCTTACCTGATGGGCAAACAGCATGACAAACATCCCTTCGAGGACAATCCTTTACTCGAAGGTTTTGCCGGCTGGATGGACTCTGCCGAAGGGGAGCTCTCCAGTGAAGTGTTGGATGCTGTGTGGATGTTGCTAGAAAAGGTCGATGTTGACGCCAAGAGTCGCAAGATCATCTGGGAAGATGGGAAACGGCTTTCGATTACCGAGTCCGTGCAACGCATTCACGCGGGCTGCCCAGAGTTTCCGCTCGAGCTGATCGAAACGCATCTGATCGGATGGCTCGAAATGGAGTTTGCCCCACCCACCTCTTCTCAGGAGCAATTGGACGAGCTAGATCGGCTCACCGAGAACTGGATCGAGGACCACGAGCGGCGAACCGAGGCCGCGCGAAAACGGGGGAGAACTCGGCACTCTTGAGTTCTTGTCCACGACGGGCCAGAAATCATCTTGGTCGGGTGGAGCAGGCCCAGTGCCATCACTGCTTCGTCGGGCGGTTGTCTCCGGCTCAAGACCTGCGAGCTGAACTGCCACATAGGACCTTTCTTCAGCGTCAGATTGCATACTTCCCTTGCATCGTTCGACTTGCGATGGACTGAGTCAATAATGCCGACAACGAACCTTCCGCGATGCGGCCGGGCGCCAACTCCAATCAGGTATTTCTCAGCTACAGCCGCGCCGACCGCGCCGCGTGCATCGCGCTGCGCTTGGCGCTCGAGCAGGCCGGGCTCACGGATTTCCGCGATGAGGATGCAATTCGCGTCGGCGACCACTGGATGGCGCGGCTGGAGGAGGCCCTGCAAGGCTGTTCGGCTTTCGTGCTGCTGGTCGGGCGAGACGGCGTACAGCACTAGCCCTACCTTCGCACTGCACATGGACGGATCGCTTGTTTTCCGCCGTCAGTCATGGCTTTGCAGGGCGAGCAGTAATAGATGAAAGAATATCAGGAAACCATTTATCTAGCTCGAAGACCTTCACCGCGCGGCGCTGCTCCGCGGTGAGCTCTGGCGCCAGCATCACCGTGGGCCTTCGTCCCGGGCCTCCGGTCGTAGTGCGCACCAGTGTGGTCTTGATCTGTGCCAGGTCCTCCAGCATCCGACGGGCCGAAGCGTCCGGGGTGAGCGCGATCCTCGCCAGGCTCACGAGCATCAAACCCAGAACAGTGGCAAAGGTGTGCAATCGTATCGACCCATCGGCCCACTGATGCGACGGTCCCCAGGGGACTACGCCGCCCTTCTTCGCTCTGCGGAACAACTCCTCGACGTTCCACTGACCCCGGAAGGCGTACACGATGCGCCCCGTGCTCCAGTGGTGGCGATCCGTGCACAGCACCCGTCGGCCCAGCCGGGTCTTCTCCAGCTCGCGGCGCTTGGCGGCATCCACCTCCCAGTGCAGCGTTGGCGCCTTGTCTGTTCCCGCGATGGTGCTCACCACGAAGCTCGACAGATGCTCTCGAGCAAGCGCCTTCTTGACTCGATCCTCCAGACGGCTGCGCGAGATGAGACCCTTGTGGATCAGCGCCTCGAGCTTGCGCAGTTCCACTTTGGCCTTGCGCAGGGCCGCAGCGACCCCGCGCTTTTGCCCTTCGAGCAATTCCAGGCTCTCCACCACGACCAGCGTACGATCCAACTCTCCCACAGGGATTCGCATCCGTGCGGCTCGAACCTCGCTGAGCTTGCCCGTCAGCGGCTTCATCGCGCCTCGCTGCGCGGCCATTTGCAACGCCTCTTCCGCCGCCTTGTGTCCAAGCGGCAGCGAGATAAGGCTGTAGTAGCCCGCGGCATCGAGTTCCAGCTCGAGTTGCGGGCTCCAAAACCCGCCATCTCGCACCAGCGTGCGCTGCGCCGGCCGCCGCCGACCCTCACCACGATCGAGGGCCTCGTGCAATTCTGCCAATCCCCCGAGGCAGGCCGCCAGCACAGACTGGTCCGAGCCGTTGCCGTTGTAGGTCCGATACAGCAGCGGCACATGCCCCGTCTCGCTGACCAAGACGCCGAGTCCCACCACGCGCAGATCCTTACGCTTGCTCTTGGCGTGTCCGCGCTGGGCGAGCTCACCTGGCGTTAACGTGGCAATGTGGGTGTCGAAGTTGGTCGTGTCGAACGCGAGCACGTCTGCCGATAACTCGAAGCGGGCGACCGCCACCTTCGAGATCGCCACCTGTGCCTGCTCCAATTCGCGCTCGGTGACCTGCTGGGCTACGCGATGAAACGCCTGACCGGTGAACGCCGACCCCGGCAAACAAGACACGCGCGGCAGGCTGGCATCGAGAAACTCCCCAAGGTCGCGTTTAGGTCCGGGCGAACACGCGCGCTGGATCGCCACTGCCACAGCCAACTCGCCCACCGAGGGTCCAGCCTTGGCGCCGAGCCCTCCGCACGCCCGATCGATGAGCGCGACCAGATCGAGCTGCTCGGCCACCCAGACCAGCGCGCCGACGTCACCCAGCGCGCGCGTCCCGACCGTGTGCGTCGCACTCAGATCCGCCACGGGCGCCGGCGCCGCCGGCCCGAGCACGACTTGGCGTGCCACGGAGCGACCCGCCTTGGCGTCCCACACTGACTGCGCAGCGATGCGGTAGCGCCGGCCGCTGACTTCTCGTTCGAATATATGCATGTTCCTTCATGTATTCTATTTGAAGCAAACGGAGAAGGCAAATCCAGCCTCGGCAAGGCTTCTCGGTGCGGTAACCACCCGAGTTGCCTTCTGGATTGCGAAGGTAGGGCTAGGTGGGGGCGGAGGCGCAGGTCGCACTGGTACGGCATCTCTCCCCCCGCGACGACGCGCAGCGGCTGCCGATCGTTCCGGTCCTGCTCGATGAGGCCGTTCCCGAAGCGCTTCCGCCTTTTCTCGCGCTGTTTCAGGCCATCCCTGGTCGCCTGCCGAGCCCCTGAACGCCGACAATCGCCCGCGTCCAGCGTGTGGCGGCTCGGCCCCCGCACACCGTCGTTCACAACCAGTAGCCGCTTCAGTCACTCAACTCGAAGGCCATGTACAACTGTCCGGCTGCTCCGGTATGCTTTCCTGGTAGGGCTGTTTCAGCAACGTTCATCTCGATACCCGTTTCGTCAAACGAGTGGGTCGAACTTTCGTTTTGACTCAAAGGAGGCCAACTTGGGACGGCCCTACATAGTATCTATCCTTCATCGCGACGATGCCTCCCGGCAGTCGGACTTTGGTTCGTTGGGGGTGCGTGCCGAGTGTCGGTACATGTCCTGCTTGAAGGCGATATCCAGCGCTGCGAATCCCCGCCGCTTTGCGCTATCGTATCGACTGACGAGTCCGACCGGTGTTGCCGCAGCCGGATCGTCATGTCTCTCAGGGGGGCAGCCATGACCGACCAGCAAGAGATTGACGCGGCGACGCCGCCGATCTTCATCGTTTCCGGCGGCGCGGGCGCGCTCGGCAAGCACGTCACGCGGATCGTGCTTTCGCAGTTTCGGGGACGCAATCCGGAAGTCATCGTGATTCCCCAGGTGCGCGGCATGGAACAACTCGCGCTCTCGATCGAGCAGGTCGCGGCGCGCGGCGGGATCATCGTCCACACCATGGTGCAGCCCGAGATGCGGGCGGCGCTGATCCGCATGGCGAAGGAGCGCAACATCTTCACGGTGGACACCGTCGGCGATCCGCTCGAGCGCATGGCGGCGATTTTCGGCGACGAGCCGCTCGGGCAGCCCGGCCTTTACCACGGGCAGGAAGAAACCTATATCGAGCGCATCAAGGCAATCGAGTACACGGTCGACCACGACGACGGGCGCAATCCGCAGGAGCTGCACGAGGCGGATGTCGTACTCACCGGCGTGTCCCGGGTCGGCAAGACGCCGCTCAGCATCTATCTCTCGGTGCTCGGCTGGAAAGTCGCCAATGTCCCCCTGGTACCCGGCCTGCCGCCGCCTGACCATCTGTTTCAGGTCGACCGGCGTCGCGTGATCGGCCTCGTGCTCGACGAGGCCGAGCTGGCTCAGCATCGAATTTGGCGCCAGCGCGCGATGGCCGGCACTGCAGGACGGACCTACACCGATCCGTCCGGTCTATATGAGGAGATGGAGATGGCGCGCCAGGTGTTCCGCAAGGGCGGCTTCGGGATTGTCAACGTGACCAACAAACCGGTCGAGGAGAGCGCCGACGAGATCATCGCGCGCCTCACCCGCTGGTTCGAGCGCAAGGCGAGTTTCCCCAAGCTCGGCGAGCGTCGCAAGCGGCCGCGCGGGACGCAGTAACAGCCATTCCGGTGCGAGTTCTCGGGTGCGCCCGAGATCGCAGGATCGATTCTACCTGCCGTCACGGAAAGCGGCATCGCAATCGCGATCGATGTCGGGCCGAAGCCCGATCCGCGAGGCAGGCGCGCCTATGGGCGAACCTGTAGGACGATCTTGCCGATGCGGCGGCTGCCCTCCATCAGTTCGTGGGCCACACCGGCCTGCGCCAGCGGAAATGCCGCGGACCAGTGTGTCTGCAGCCGGCCGGATTCGAATGCCGGCCAGATCTCGCGCCGCAGCGCGTAGCAGATCGCCGCTTTCTCGGCGATGCTGCGCGGGCGCATGGTGGAGCCAGTGATCGTGAGCCGCTTGAGCATCACGGGCATCAAGTCGAATTCGACTTTGCTCCCCTGCAGGAAGGCGATCAGCACCAGCCGGCCGTCGCGGCGCAGGAGTCCCACGTCTCTCTGCAGGTAGGGCGCGCCGACCATGTCGAGCACGAGGTCGATTGTGCTCCGCAAATATTCCATCAGGCCAATGCGAGCGCGAGCGAGTATTCGTGATGCAAGCCGCCCAGCAACGAGCGGGCGCACACGACCGGTCGTGCGCCCAGACGATGCCGGGATTTGTCATTGACGCGCAATTCCGCTCCCTTGGGCGGGTCGGGAACTCCCGGACCCAACCCCATGTGCGGGCGCGCCCCGTTGTAATGAGTCACCCACACCTTCAATATCGATCGCATGTGCGGTTCGGACAACGGAATCAACCAATCCAAGCACTCGCGGCGCATCGTTCCGATCACCCGTTCACAAATCGCGTTGGCCTTCGGGCTGTGCGGCGGTGACTTGAGCACGGTCAGCCCGAGATTCTTGATCGATTGGTCCAAGCTTCCGGCGAAAATGCTGTCTCGATCGTGAAGCAGATACCGATCATCACCCTCCAAGCCGATCGCTTCTCGTAGTTGCTGCAGCGTCCAGGCCGCCGTTGGGTGGTCCGTGACGGCGAAATGCAGCAGCCGGCGCGAGCGGTGGTGGATCACCACAAGGACGTAGAGCAGCCGTAAGGTCGCCGTGACGGCTACGATGAAGTCGCAGGCGACAATCGCTTTGGCGTGGTTGCGCAGGAACGTGGCCCAACGTTGATCGCCGCGCGGCCGACCCGGCCGCCGCTTGGGCATGTATTTGCGTATGGTGCAAGGCGATACACGAAGCCCAAGTTTGAGCAACAGTTCGTTGCCAATGCGCTCTTCGCCCCAGAGTGGATTTCCCGTTGCTATATGCCGAATGAGCCGGCGTAGCTCTACAGCGATCGGGGGCCGTCCCGGTCTTACCTTCCAGCGCCAGAACAGGCGCCAGCCTGCTCGCTGCCAGCGGATCATCGTTTCAGGGCGCACCAGGACCAGCGCATCGCGCCAATCAAACAGCCGCAACAGGAACGCGAGCGACAGCCGTGTCGAGGCATCGACCCGTCTGGGCGTGATGTAGCGCTCCTTGAACAGCGCAAGCTCGCGGCGGAGAAAAAGGTTTTCCGCTTCGATCGATCGCCAAGGTCTGACAGAGAGCGCAAACAGGCCGACAAGGTCAGCCAGCAATCGAACGACGACGTGAAGAAAAGCGATCGCGGTTGCGATCATGCACAACGGATCGAGGACGCGTCAAGCCTGCCAGGCGGTGCAGATCGAATATTTGCGGAGCAAAGAGTTGCATGCCGAAGAACTCTAGGGAAAAATAGGGGCTGCTCCGCAACAAGAGGGCTCTCGGCGCGGTGCAGCCAATGCGAACGTTGAAAGGGGGGACGGTGACGTGGCACACACGCTTGATTTCCTGTATGCGGGGGTGACGCCATGGAAATCGTCCAGGCCGATGTAGCGATTGTCGGCGCAGGCGGCGCCGGGTTGCGGGCGGCAATTGCGCTCGCCGAAGCGGATCCCGCATTGCGGATCGCACTGATTTCGAAGGTGTATCCGATGCGTAGCCACACCTGCGCGGCAGAAGGTGGCGCCGCCGGCGTCATCAAGCAGGATGATAGCCTCGACCAGCACTTCCACGATACCGTGGGAGGGGGCGACTGGCTCAGTGACCAGGATGCCGTAGAGTATTTCATCCGCGAGGCCCCGAAGGAACTTACCCAACTTGAACATTGGGGTTGTCCCTGGAGCCGGGATTCCGACGGGTCGGTGGCGGTGCGACCATTCGGCGGCATGAAGATCATGCGTACCTGGTTCGCTGCCGACAAGTCCGGCTTCCATATTCTGCACACCCTGTTTCAGACCTCGCTCAAGTACCCGACCATCGAGCGCTTCGACGAGTATTACGCTACCGACCTCCTGGTCGAGGGCGGTCGCTGCGGCGGATTGACAGCACTGGAGATGCGCAGCGGACAGATGCGGCGCTTCAACGCCAAGGCGGTGATCATTGCCGGTGGTGGCGCGGGCCGAATGTTTCCGTTTTCCACGAACGGGGCGATCAAGACGGGCGACGGCATGGCCTTGGCATATCGGGCCGGCGTGCCGCTGAAGGATATGGAGTTCGTGCAATACCACCCGACGGGACTGCCGAATACCGGCATCTTGCTGACCGAGGGATGTCGCGGCGAAGGGGGCATACTGGTCAATCGCAACGGCCATCGCTATCTGCAAGACTACGGCATGGGGCCGGAGACCCCAGTGGGCAGGCCAGTACTGAAGACGATGGAACTCGGTCCTCGGGACCGATTGAGCCAAGCCTTCTGGCACGAGCAGAAAAAGGGTAACACGATCGATACGCCGTGGGGCGACTGCGTTCTGCTCGACATGCGGCACCTGGGCGAAAAGAGGATCAATGAGAGGCTGCCCTTCGTACGCGAATTGTTTACCAGCTACCTGGGAGTCGATCCGGTGTCGGACCCCGTGCCGGTGCGTCCGGTAGTGCATTACATGATGGGCGGAATACATACCGACATCAATGCTGCAACATCGCTGCCGGGGCTCTTTGCGGCGGGCGAATGCGCCTGCGTCAGCATCAACGGCGCCAACCGGCTGGGCTCGAACTCCCTCACTGAACTGCTGGTATTCGGGCGCCGTGCCGCAATGAGTGCTGCGGAATATGTGAGGTCGGCGTCACGCGCCGCCGACGAGCGGGCGCTAGCTGCGGCCGCGCAAGCCGCCCAGGCGCGAATGCGCGAGCTGTTTGGGCGCGCCATGGGCAAGGAGACGATTGCGGGGTTGCGTAAAGAAATGATGGATACTCTGGAAGCGCATGCCGGTATCTACCGCACCGGAGAAGGGCTGGCAGCAGCCTGCGCCAAGATCGGCGAATTGCGCCGCCGCTACAGGGACATTGCGCTTCATGACAAGAGCAACGTCTACAACACGGATCTTCTTCAGGCGCTCGAACTTGGATCGATGCTCGATTGCGCGGAGGCGGTCGCGGCGGGCGCGCTGGCGCGCAAGGAGTCACGCGGCGCGCACCAGCGCATCGATTATCCGGCGCGCGATGATGCCACGTTTCTGAAGCACACGCTCGCCTGGTACCAGGAACACGAGGCACCGCGCATCGACTACCGCGACGTTGTCATCACGAAGTCGCAGCCGGGGATTCGCGACTATTCGGGAGCGAAGAAATGAGCGAGCGCCAGATCGAGCTGGAGGTGCTGCGCTATGACCCGCAAAACGGCGGCGAGCCGCGATTTCAGATGTACCAGATGCCATGGCGCGCGGAATGGGTGGTGCTCGACGCGCTGAACCACGTCAAGGAACAAATCGATCCCACGCTCAGCTACCGATGGTCGTGCCACATGGCCGTGTGCGGCAGCTGCGGCATGATGATCAACGGTGAGCCGAAGCTCGCATGCAAGGCGTTCGTGCGCGATTATCCGGACCGGATCCGGGTCGAACCGCTGGGGAATTTCCCGATTGAGCGGGATCTGGTAACGGTGGTAGACGATTTCATGGCCAAGCTGGCACGCGTGAAGCCGTGGCTCATTCCCAAGGAACCGAAGTCGGTCGAAGCAGGCCACTACCGCCAGTCGCCTGCCGAGCTCAAGCGATACAAGCAGTTTACGCTTTGCATAAACTGCATGCTGTGCTACGCCGCGTGCCCCGAGTTCGCGCTGATCCCGAAGTTTGTCGGGCCGGCTGCGATCACTCTTGCGCACCGTTACAACCTCGACTCGCGGGATGGGGGGCGCAATCAGCGCCAGGAGGAAATAGCAGCCACGGAAGGGGTATGGGAGTGTTCCTTTGCCGGGGCCTGTTCCGAGGTATGTCCCAAGCATGTGGATCCCGCGGCCGCGCTGCAGCAAGTAAAGATTGCGAGCACGATAGACTGGTACAAGGAGCACCTGATGCCATGGCTGAGCAAATAGTCCGCAAACCATTTCGGCGCGAGATTCCGCGCCTCGGGTGGGTCCTACGCCACCCCCGTTACATGCGCTACATGGCGCGCGAGGTAACGTGCCTCTTCATCGGCGCGTACACGCTACTGCTGGTGGTGGGGATGAAGAGCCTGTCGGAGGGACAGGTAGCCTACGATGCATTCCTCGATGCACTGAGGAGTCCTGTCAGCATCCTGTTACACGTGGTCGCGTTAGGATTCGCTACATATCACAGTGTTACTTGGTTCAATCTGACGCCCAAGGCGCTACCACTGCTTCTGGGGGACGAATTCGTGGCGGATCGTGTCATTTCCGGAGCGCACTTCGGCGCATGGGCAGTATTGTCGCTTGTGCTTATCATCCTTGCTGGAGCATTCTAAGCATGGCCAGATCCAACAAACCGATCGTTTGGGGGCCGTTCGCGGCAGGCGGTACCATCACCGCCTTCGTCACGCCGGTGCTGATCCTGCTGACGCTTCTGGTCGCAATTGGTCATCCTCCGGATGTGTTTTCCTACGAACGTATGCATGCCTTTGCCAGCCACTGGCTGGTCAAGCTGGTGCTGGTGGGGGTCGTCTTTCTGTCGCTGTGGAGTGCGGCACACCGCCTGCGGATAACGTGCTACGACGTCGGGGTGCGCGCCGATACCTTGGTCGCCACCGTCGTGTATGCCATCGCAATCGTCGCTACGCTTGCGGCAGCGCTGTATCTGCTGCGCATCTAGTTATCCTGAGGAGGCCGGAACAATGACACCGCCGCCGCTCGACACGCGCGAAGCAGTACGAGAAGAGCGGTTCAGCACAGTCTGGAGGGAAGAACTGAATCATGTGTTCGCTGACGTCGCCCGCTACTACGACCGAGCGAACCACGTCGCAAGCCTGGGTCTGTGGGGCTGGTTTCAACGCAGCTTCATGTCTACCGTCGATGTGCACCCCGGCGAAAGGGTGCTCGACGTGTGCGCTGGTACTAATGCTATCGGTATTGCACTGCTGAAACGCGAGCCGACGCTGGAGGTGCATGCCATGGACCGCAGCGCGGAGATGCAGGAGGTCGGGCGCCAGCGTGCCGAAGCGCACGGCTTTGGCATTCGCAGCGTGATCGGCGATGTTCATGTCTTGCCCTATCCCGACGAGTATTTCGATGTCGTCACGCTGCAATATGCCTCGCGGCACCTGAGGCTTCGGCACATGTTCGGAGAGATTCGCCGCGTGCTCAAACCGGGTGGGCGATTCTACCACTGCGACATGCTGCGTCCCGAAAGCCAACTGGTGGCGACGCTTCACTATGCGTATCTGCGTTTCTGCCTCGCGTTTACCGCGCTCATCTTTCGCAGCGGGAAGGCTGCACTGAACTGCAAGAATTACTTTGTTCACGCCCTGCAGATCTTCTACTCTCCGCATGAGGTCTCCATCATACTCGCCGATTCGGGGTTTGAGGATGTCACGGTGAAATCGATATTCACCGGCATTGTGGGATTCCATCGCGCCGTCAAGCCGCCCGCGTCGTAGGACGCTTGGGGCTCCAGCGTGCATCATCGGGGGCACACTCTCGCTGCCCTCAACGGGCGGATGTTGGAGGCACTCAGCCGTCGCACGACCGAGGCGTTGCGGTTGCTGCTGCCGTTGCGCTTGGCATTGCCCTACCTTGAGTCGTTCCTGGCACTGAACGTAGGCAAGGAGGTTGCCAAGGACACGCTCGTGATCGGACGGGCAAGCGAATGCGTGCGGGCAGGCGCGCCACCGGGGCACGCTGTGGCTGTGGAGTTGTTGGGCGAGTCCAAGGAAGTCGATCGCCGGTTCCTCGATCGCGTACGCGGGCTTCCGGTGCGTGTCGCGATTCCCTATGAGCGCGTCGGCCCTCTGCGTTTGGCGCGCATCGAGTGCTCCCTCGACCTTTCCTACCATATTCTGGAATCATGGCAGCGGCAATCGAGTCTGCGGGCCGCGGTGCGCCATGCGTATAGCCAGCAGCAATTCGAGCGGCATCTGCTGGCGATTCTGGACTTGTATGCCCGCGAGACTCAGGCAGTCGGGTTTTCGGTGCGCCTGCCGATATTTCTGGCTCCGATGCAGGAAGCCTTCGGGCTTGCTCTGAAGAATCTGATGGTTAGCGCTTCACAGGGATTGGTGCGGGAGATCGGTAGTGCCTTCTACCGCCGGCGCGTGCCATAGGGTAGATACTGGCCGAGGTGGTACAGGATATCCGAAGGACACGGTTACCGCTGTGCGGGCGAGCCAATTCCGCGATTTCCAGGCCATCCACACTCTACTCAAGAGTACCGCGTTCTCCCCCTTTCTTGCGCGGCCTCGGCTCGCCGCTCGTGGTCCTCGATCCAGTTCTCGGTGAGCCGATCTAGCCAGCAGATCGCGGCTCAAAGCGGTGCCCCATTCGGGCGCCGTGGGCTGTGGCCTACTACCCAATTAGTCTTCTCCAAAATGCTAAGCAGTTTAATGTCATCAACAAGTTGGTCCGGTTCGCGTTCAACTACGTTCCGTAGGTTCAATCTGCAATTTCATTGATGCGGCGCAAGCTGCGTCGCAACAAAAAAGCGTTAGATTTCTAACGCTCGCATGGATGCAGGTGTTGGGGCGGCGACGAGCCGATCATACCGGCAACAAGAACAATTCGCGAGCAGCGCCGGTAATCGCACTCTCGGGGGGAGAGGACTATGGCATGGACACTACCCAAGCTTTCCCGGCGCACATTCCTTCAAGTTAGCAGCTATGGCGCCGCCAGTCTGACTCTGCTGAAACCGGCGGCCGCCTTGCTCGGCGGACCAGAGCCCTCCGCCGCAGCCGGCGAGGAGAAGGTTTACAGCATATGCAACTTCTGTTCCACGCTCTGCAATATCCAGGCTACGACGCGCACGGTGAACGGCGTGAAGCGGATCGTGAAGCTGGACGGCAACCCCAATTCCACCCTCAACCGCGGCAAGATGTGCGCGCGCGGCCAGTCCGGGCTGCGTCAGACCTATGACAACGACCGCTTCAAGAAGCCCCTCATCCGTGTAGAAGGAAGCGCGCGCGGTGAAATGAAGTTTCGCGCCGTCGAGTGGGACGAGGCCTGGAAATACATCGAAGAGAAGACCAGGAAGGCGGCTCTCAAGCCATGGGAATGGACCATGGTTGGCGGCTGGACCTCGTGCGTGTTCTATATGAATTGGTCGGTGCCCTTCGCAATGGCGAACGAGATTCCCAACATTATCGCCTCGCCGATGCAGCATTGCGTCACCACGGGCCACCTCGGCACCGACGCGGTGACCGGCAACTTCAACGTCCATGACGAGATCCTGCCCGATTACGACAACGCGAAGTACATCCTGCTGATGGGCAACAACGCGTCCATGGGGGCCGTGTCCACGTGCCGAATCGTGCGCATGGCGCAGGGCATGAAGAAGGGCGCCAAGGTGGTTGCGCTCGACCCACGTCTATCGGAGACGGCGGCTAAGGCCGCCGAGTGGATTCCCATTCGCCCTGGGACGGACCTGGACTTCGCCCTTGCCATGTTCAAGGAGATGCTGGACAACGGCTATTACGACGGCGAGTTCCTGCGCCTGCACACCAATATGCCCTTCCTCTGTTACAAGGACGACAAGGGCGAATGGCAGTTGGCGAGGGACAAGGAAGGCCGGCCCATGGCCGCAGAGGAAGGAAGCAGGGGCGTGCGCGTTGTGCCTGCCTACAGCCATACCAACGTCCAAGACACTGACGGCAGATCCTTTTACCCCGCCCTGGAGGTTCGGAGGGACTTTTCTTTCCAGGGCAAGGCGATGATGACCGTGTTCCAGGCGCAGCGCGAGGAAATCAAAACCTGTACCCCGGAGTGGGCGCAAAAGACCACAGGCATCCCGGCCGACACAATCCGCCGTATCGCTTACGAGTTCGGCAATACGCGCCCGGCGATCATCGACCCGGGCTGGCACGGTGCCCGCTACGGAAGCATTATGATGACAAGGCGCGTACAGGCCATGATCCAGGCCCTCACCGGCGGCATCGACAAGGAGGGGGGCTGGATCATGAGCGGTGAGTTTCACCACAAGGTCGAGCAGATGCACAAGGCCAAGGCGCAAGGTCAGGAGATGCCGGCGCCGCTCACGAGTAAGGCAGGGCTCGACTTCGCGAATTTGGTGATTGGAGCGTTTTCCAAGGGCGACAACTTTTCGCACGGACACCCCGGGTGGGCGTGGGCCTATTCACAACAGCAAAAGGCAGAGGGCAAGCCTTGGGTGGCTCTACCGGCGATGGCCGACGAGGGGCTCAAAGAGTCCGTGGAAGGGCAGCTCAAGTGGAAGGGCAAGCCCTATCGCACCCGCGCCCTGTTCATCAATGCGGCGAATCCGGTGCGCCACTACTACCCCGACACCTACTGGAAGGAACTGATGCAGCATCCGAGCATGGAGCTTGTCATCTGTCTCGAAGTGCTGCCCTCGGATACCACGCCCTATGCGGATGTCATTCTACCCTCGAGCACTTATCTGGAGCGTAGCGAGCCCAACCTCTACGGCAATGGCGTGAATCAGGACCTGGCAGTCGTCACCCGCTATGCGGCCATCGACCCGCTCTACGATAGCGCCGAGGCCCCTGACGTGCTGCTGCGGCTCACCGAGATCCTGGGCGGTAAACAGGAGCGGCTGCTCGGGGCCATGGACAAACTCACCGGCCTGCCGGCAGCATCAGTCCGCTCAGCGCTTGACAGACACCGCAAGGCCGGCCACAAGAACCCATTCAGCGAGGCCTGCCGCGACGTGAGCTTTCAGCAAACGGCCAAGCGCTTAGGCGTATCGGTGGAGTATCTGGACAAGACGCTGCGGGAGAGGGGGGTGTATCACGAAGCAAGCTGGCGTGACCTGCTGACGAAGACCGCAATCCCGCGCAAGCTGCCGGCCATTACGCCGAGCGGGCGCATCGAGTTCTACAGCGGTCTGTTCGAAAGCCTGCGCGCCACCGGCGCCAGTGGGCCTCACTTCAGCGTATTGGCAGCCCATATCCCGGCCAAGTGCCGTTCCGACAAGGGAATGGACGAGCCGCTGGCGGATGATGAGTTCTACTTCACCTACGGCAAGACGCCCACCGTGTCCTATGGTTCGACAAACAGCAACAATCCGGTGATCGCCGCCATCAACACCCTCAAGAAGGACATCTACACCGGCGTATGGATACACCCGGACCGGGCCAGGAAGCTGGGGATCGACAACGGGGGGGCGATCGTCCTCACCAATCTTCTATCGGGCCAAAAGGCCACGGGGCGCGCCTATGTCACGCACATGGTGCGGCGCGACACGCTATTCCTGCAATCGTCTTTCGGCATCGAGAACCCGGAACTGACGCGCAGCTACGGCATGGGGGGCACGGCCACCAACAAGCTGATCCCGCACATCGTCGAACCCGTGGTTGCCGGATTCCGCTCCCAGGAATTCACCATCCGGGTCGCCAAAGCCTGAGCTTTGAGGAGGAGCAACGACCATGACCCAACACTACGCGATGGTCATCGACCTAAACACCTGCGTGGGTTGCAATGCCTGCATGGCGGCGTGCGCCATGGAGAACGAAACGCCGGTGTGGAGCAACAAGTGGCGCACCTACGTCCACGACATCGAGGTAGGTGTCGGGGACCAGGTGCGCCGGCGCTTCTTCCCGCGCCTGTGCAACCACTGCGACAACCCGCCCTGCATGAGCGTATGCCCGACGGGCGCCACCTACAAGCTGGACAACGGCATCGTGATGGTGGACGACGATCTGTGCATGGGCTGCCGCGCCTGCGCCATGGCCTGTCCCTACGACGCCCGCTACGATTACAACTACGGCGATGTGCGGGAAGCCAAGAAGTTTTATGGCGGCTTGTCCCACCGCAGCGGCCCGAGCGTGGATAAGTGCTCCTTCTGCGCCCACCGGGTGGCCCAGGGCCTCAAGCCGGCCTGTGTGGTGACCTGCGTGGGCTCGGCGCGCATGTTCGGCGATCTGAACGACCCCCATGACGAGGTTGCCAAGCTCGTCGCCTCGGGCGCGGCCAAACCCCTGATGGCGCACCTGGGCACGCGGCCCAACGTGTTCTATATCGGTGACATTGAAAGAGGATGAGCGAGCCATGTATTACGCGACACAAGATATCTGGACTTGGTGGATCGCCGTCTATCTGTTCCTCGGCGGTCTGGGAGCCGCGGCCGTGGCCGTGAGCTGCCTCACCGACATGTACCTGAAACCCCACAAGCTGCTGGTTCTCTGGGGCAACCTCGGTGGCGTCGTGATGCTCGCGGCCGGTTCGTCGCTGTTGTTTTTTCACCTGCTGCACCACCTCGCAGTGATCGGCGCCCTCAATCCGCTGGTGTTGTTGAGGAAGCCGGACGCATGGATCGCCTGGGGCACGCAGTTCATCATGTGGATGATGGTCTGGGCCGTGGTGTACTCGTTGCCCTACATGCGACAGACCGCCTTTTTTGCCAACATGCCGCTGGTGGGAAAGGTGTTGAAGTGGGCACCGGTAGTTTGGTTCTCGGACTTGGCCTTGAGGTTCCACCGGCCCATTGGCTGGCTCGCCACCGTCACCGGTGTTGGTACGGTTGTCTATACGGGCCTGCTGCTCCAGTCGTTCCCGGCGGTTGCCCTGTGGCACAACCCCGGCGTGCCGGTACTGTTTACCGTCTCCGGCTTCTCGACCGCCCTGGCCTTCCTGCTCCTGGTAATGTACTGGGTGATCCGGGAGGACGCGGAACTGCACTCGGTGCGGGTCTTCTACGAGCGCGCCGACGTCATCCTGATCGCTGCGGAACTGGTGCTGATCTTTGTGTTCTTCAACTACACCTTGCACGGTTCCGAGTCGGCCCGCCACTCAGCCAAGCTGCTGTGGACCGACGCCGGGTGGATCGTGGGATTCGTCCTTCTGGGCCTGATCGTTCCCCTTATAATCGAACTAAAGGGGGTCACCAAGGGTTGGAACGGACATGCGATGCTAAGCATGGCTGCGGTACTGGTGCTAAGCGGTGGCTACCTGCTGCGGCACTATTTCTTGTACGCCGGCGTCTACGAGCGCCCCTATCCGCCGCATGGCTACAGCGCCCACCGCGACCTGCCCGAAGCTCCGACGGAGCGCATGACGATCCTGGTCCCGATCGAGAACCGTCAAGTGGTGGAGCGCCGTGCCGGCGACTGAGCTGAAGGCGCAGGATCTGCTCGACTTCGTCGCGCTGCTGTCCCAGCCCGACGAGGACGGCGTCCCGGTGGTGACAGACCTGGCGCGACGACACCCCTGGCTTGCCGCGGCGTTAGACGAACTTGAGGAGGTACCCTTGGCGCATTGGCAGGCTGAGCACACCCGCTTGTTCGTGAGCGGCCACCCCGCCACCGTGTGCCCGCCCTTCGCGTCGGCTTACTGTCACGGACAGATGTACGGACCGATCGTGGGGCAGGCGCAGGGTTTCTTTCGCTCTCTGGGCTTGGAGGCGGAAACAGGTGTTCCAGGCGATTATCTTGGCACCATCCTGGAATGCGCAGCCTGGCTCCTGGAACAGGATGCGCGAGGAAGCGACGCTTGGTGCATCCTGTGGCGGGATTTCCTAGACCCGTGGGTTCCTCAATTCGCGGCGGACATGCAGCGCGGCGCCCGGCTGCTCCTTTATCGAGAGCTGGGCCGGCGCCTCGCATGGCTCTGCCGGGATTGCCGCTTAGTTTAGGCGATTTCTGATATGCGCGATCATCTCGGCACGCAGCAGGCGCGGTCGCGGTCTCGCGAAAGACGCGGGTGCTTGTGACTGAATTCTTGACAATCCTGGCGATCAATCTAACCCCGGGATGGTTCGCTCAGGGCATACAAGGAAGTTGTCCCCTTGTTCGGACGATAAGGCTTTTCCGGCCATATCAGGATGCGGGAACCTCTATGGTTCCGGCTCGGCAGGCTTAGGGGAGTCGCCTGCCGTGGCTGCCTGGGAGATCTACAGCCCGCATGCACAGGACAGCACTGTCGTGGGCGAGGTGCTGAACACCTACCAGGAGATCTACCAGCGGTGCTTCGCCGCAGCGTTGACGGTCAATCACCGTCTCCCGATCGAGGTCCGGGCCTACCGCCACTACCGCGACTGGCGGATATCCCTGCTGCTCACCCCTTGGCACTTGGCGCGCCTTATGATCCCCGAGGCCGCGCCGGCTGTGAACCTGCCATCGGAGTGGAGCGCCCAGGCGCGAGCCGGTGCCGATTACGCGGTCATCGGGCCTGCCATGCCCTTGGCTATCCTTTCCAGTCGGGAGCGTGCCCACCTGAACTACCAACCTCGCCTGGGGCACTACTTTGTGCAGCCCCTCATCCAGTCCATGCAGCGGTTTTCGACGCCAGAAGAAGTGTTCCAAGAATGGGGCGGAGTCATCGCGTTGCGCGACCGCAACATAGCGCTGCGCAGACAGCACTGCGAGTGGCAGAGCGAGGTGTCGCGGCGGGAGTTGTTCGCCCGCCTAGTGCGTGGCGCCCCGCCTCAGGCGTGCTGACGGCCCGTCCCAGGACCAGTGTCTGAGCAGTTGCGGCGCAATTGGGTCTTGCACGCCGGAAGGCTGTGTGACAGGGCGCCTCAGCCTTGCAACACGAAGCCGAGCAGCGCACCGGCCGCAAGCACAGCACAGGCGGCGCAGTATATGGCGGTAATGAAGCTCAGGCCGGCGAAGGCGTCTTTCAAAGTCTGCGTGGTTCGCATGATTCTTCCTCGTTCCTACTGTTTCTGACGGCATTCGTCACAACGTGGTGCGACAGTTTCAAATGAGTATCGGCATTGCTCAGGTGTTCTGAAGCCGCATATTAGCATATCCGCAGGTACTACTGTAATCGTGGTACTCGCGAGGCGGTAGGGTATCCGTGCTCTTGCGTGCTTTGTTCCAACGAGCTCGGATTCGTGCAGGAACAATCGTGTGCGCCGTATCGCGCCGAGGCTACCCGACATTCGCCTTCCGGGCGCATAAATGACGGCAGCGGGTCGGGCTCGGCCGCGCGAACCGCGAACTGCGGACGTTCATGTGCGGCAGCCGGGTCAATGTCCGGTGATCCATGTAGAGCGGACGGAACTGACCAAGAGGCCAGTGTCGGCTCTGGCCGAATTGCCGCCCGAGAAGCGATCTTCTTGACTGCCTCCTCCACCACCGCAAGCGGACGATCGTCGGATCCATGCCCGACCATCGCTTTTCGAGCCGCGGCCGGTCTCCGCGTGAAAGACCCGACGACTGGCTTTCGCTGGGTCGCCACCGCGTGACAGCCAGTCCCGCTTGGTTCAAGTCGTCGCCGGGGAACGGCTCGGTCAACGGGTTCCATGGTGCTACGCGCAGCCGGGCGGGATGGGTCGAAGCCGGCCGCCGCCGACGGCCCGTGCCAAGCCGAATTTCGCAGCGCCTCGCCGCAGCCAGTGCCGCCGGCGCAGATTGCCGCAGTCAGCCGTTGGCCGTTGTCGGAATCCGCGACCGTGCGACGGGGGGCAACGCCGGCATCGGCTTGTCCGTGTGCCACACCCACACGTCCGCCGGCAGGCCCGCCAGGACTTTCTGCTTCGCCACCCTTTCCTTTTCCTCCATCCCCACAACATGCAGCGCGGTGGGCTTGTCTCCGGTGTCGAGCAGCAGCGCGGTGGCGAGTCCGGCGCCGTTTTTCGCGTCGTAGCGCAGGGGCTTATAAAAGGCCCGCGATTGCTCGGTCAGTGCACGCACCAACTCCAGCTCGTGCAGCCCTTCCACCGGGATCCAATTGTCCGCGCTCACCAGCATGAACGCGACCGTGTCGATCTGGTAGAGGTACTCGCGCTTCGCATAGACCAGCGCGCAGACGATGATGCGCGTGCGCGGCTGCGTCTCGATCGCCTGGGCCTGGAACATCGGCGCGTAGAGGCGCTCGATGCGCGCCCAGACCTTCTCTTCCACGAACAGCGGCCGCTCGGGCATGTGTTTGAGCCACACTTCGCGACCATACGGTCTTGCCTCGGATCCCCTGTACTCGCCCAGGACGATCATCATCCTGAACTGCGAGTCCTCATCCCTGCTGTGCAGGCACGAGAACGCCTGGCGGCGCCGCTCCACGATCTCGTCCTTCTTCTCGGCGTCGAAGGGTTCGGGAATGGTGAAGCGTTCGGTCAGTGGCACACCCTTCACTTTCACCCCTTCGAGCCCCTCGCGGGCGTACCGCCAGATCACGCCATAGGCGCGCTTGTTCTTCATCGCCGGGTAGTAGCGGTTGAACCGCGCCCGCTCCCAGACGTAGTGCATCAGCCCCTGCATGCCCAGGCGCGGCGGCGGCGGCGAGACCTGCGTTGCGGGAAATCCCGGGCCTTGGGGTGCACTGGTGGGCGCGGCTCGTCCCGGGTAGCGCACCATCGGGAATGACAGCCGCAGGTCGATCTCCTCGGGCGAGCGCTCGATCGCCGCCTCGCGTAGGAACGTGCCGATTCCGCTCAGTACGGGGTCCAGCTCGTACGAGGGGCAGGATGGGTGATGCAGGTGCCCTTTGTCGGGCATGCGCTTGACGAGATATTCCCGGTGCTTGGCGACGTACATCTCGACACCGCCGGGCACGCACAGACACCACGCTCGCTCCGGCGTCCCGTAGATCTGGGCGAGAGCCTCCTGCAGCCGCGCATCCTGCGCATCGAAGCGCACACCCTTGACGAAGAACCGCTGGCCGTCCATGGCTCAGAGCAGCTCGCTGATGGCTTTGCGCAACGGCTGCGGATCGCTCGCCAGCAGGCGTCTGACCGCCGGTGAGGAGATGCCCAGGACCAGGCCCACCTGCTCGATGGCGCAGCCCCGCTCGGTGAGCCGTCGCGCCACGGTGCGCCGTGCGCTCAGCGCACTGACCCCGGGCAGCCCCGCCTTGCGGAAGATGCGTCGGTAGATCTCCAGGACGGAGCGGCATTTGTGCTGCAGCCCGCGGCCGCAGACCTCGGCGTGGACCGCCATCGGCTCCCCCTCCGCGGTCAGGAACAGCCTGCTGTCCGGGGCCAGTCCGCGGTACGCTCCGCTGCGCCCTGCGCCCTGGCCGTTGCGCACCCGCTCCACGAGGTACTCATCGATGGCGGCGACGAGTTTCACATTGGCAAAGAACAGCGGCCGCGCCGCGCCGTTGATGGCCGCCTGCGCCCGCAGGGTCGATTCGACGCGGACGCTGCCGCCCTCCTCCAGGTAATCGCCCACCTCCAGGCGTGCCACCTCCAGCGGTTTCGCCCCGGTGGCGAACAGCACATAGAGCATGGCGACATCGCGCGCGCGGAAGTGGCTATGCGCCCGCGTGATCGCCACGACGTGATCGAGATCCGCGTCGCTCAGCGCCACGCTCCGGCGTGCGACGGGCGATGGCTGCGGCGGGCGAAAGTGCGCGATTGCATCAATCAAGGCGTCGCGCGCGCGACGCAGCTCCGGGATCAGGACGGGGGCACCGGGTGCCACGCCCGGTAGGCCGACGCTCGACGCCAGTTCGCGGGCGATGGCCTTGACCCGCTGCTCGACCAGGGTGCGGCTGACGCCCGCTTGGCGGGCGACCTCGGCGTAAGGGGTGCCATCCAGCACCTGCCTCAACATACCCAGGGACTGCGCCATCGAATCCGGACTCACCTGCCCTCTCCCCATCGGCTTTCACCGATGGGATTGCACCGTGTTTGGCGGCCTGCCGCTACCCGGAATGGGGCCGATTTTGGGGCTCTTCAACGCTTTCCTACGGTGATCTTCCCGGATAACCTGGGGAAGAGCATGGAAGGCGTGTCCGGGGTGTTGGTTTGATAGATTTTGAGCTTCAAGTATTCGGTGTCGCGGAAGCCTCGGGCACGTCGGCGCAGGAGAGCAATGCTGACGTTGCCGGCTTCCAAGCGCGCGGTGCTGATGGGGTGTTGCGCCCAAGCGCATATGCCGGTTTGGTGGGAGCGCAGCGTCTTGACGAACTTCGAGAGGCCCGTGATCTTTGCCGCCTCAGCCATGCCGCACCAATCGAGGAGGCGGATCGTCATGTCGGCCGGCGTGGCAGGCTGACGCCAGAGTGCCTGCAACTGTTCCTTCAGCGTGTAGATCTTGTTGAGGGGCTCGTTCTGCTCCAGCAGCTTGTCAAGCCGCTCCTGGTCGGAGCTCTTGAGATTGTCACGATTGCCCAGCAGCAGGTAGAGGCTGCCCTTGAGGGCTTGCTCGCCGGTCAGGTCGCCCAAGGTCTTGGCCGACTTGAACTCGGCCCGGCGACAATCGCGGATCACCGTCGAGAACATTTGCATGATGTGAAATCGGTCGAATACGATCGCTGCGCTCGGCAAGCTCGTCATCGTCGCGCAGATGTAGGCGGCCCCCATGTCCATGGCTACTGCCTCAATGCCAGCGGCACACTCCTTGGTCAAGGCATCGAAGAACTCGCTCAGCACCGCGGCGGTGCGGCCCTCCTTGATCCACAGGATGCGTCCGCAGTGAGCGCCCGGCGAGAGATCATAGACCAGCGTCAGGTAGTCCTGTCCCTTGGCGCGCGCCACCTCGTCAACGCCAAGATAGCGAATCCCCGCCAGCGTTTGCGGCGCCACCGGCTTGATCGTTTCGGCCAGATAGTCCTTGTCGATCGACTTGACCGTATTCCAGCGCAGCCCCGTGTGGCGAGCCACTGCCGAGATCGACATATGGCGGCAAAGACCGGAAATCAGCAGTGCGTAGCGCTTGGTGACTCGCCTCGTCGGATCGACAAACGGCAACTGCTCGACGCGCACCACCGACGGGCTGATAAATACCTCGGCATACTCGATCTCAACTTCGCATGCCTGCCCCATGAGCGGCAGATCACTCACCCAGCGCCGCTTGATCCGATGAACCCCTCCGCATCGGCCTATCCCGGCAGCAATCGGCGTTACCCGTCGATCACGCCGACAAGAAATGCGCACAATTCCGCACTCTGCGTCGTGCTCAACCTGCTCGATTACCTGCCCCTGATACCCCATAATCCCCAGCGGGATGGTTGCTCCCATATCGCGCTCCTGCCTGTGTCCTCAGAGAAGCCAGGTGGATACACGGTTTCCGGGATGTCAGCCATCCCCTTCTTCCGTAGAGAAGCGTTGAAGAGCCGATTTTGGAGACCTTTCGACGTCGGCGCCGTGGCTTCGGTCGGGGGCAGGCAAACCCTCGCCTTCCCGCGACCAGATCAGTGACGAGCTTTCCGATTCTGCGGAGAAATCCTTGCTAAAGCGCCCTCGGGTGCAGCCTCAGAGCCTGTGAATTTTTCAATTCCCGCAGGCGCCATGGGCGCGTCGGGATTATTCACCCAGCCACGGGATAGAATATGTAATTCGCATCACTTTGCTCGCTATCGAGTGTCTATTCGACGATTTCCGAGCATTTTCTGCCTTCAGCCAGCCATTTCTGGAATTCCGGACGTGCCTGTCCCGATGCCGATCAACTCGGGTGTCAGTCGCACCATGCGCATCAGGTTGTGCGCCAAGACAAACAGCAGCGCCACCGCCTTCACTTTCTTCAACCCACGCACCGGCAACAGCACCAGGCCACGGTTCCTGGCCTGGGCATTGACGCATTCGGCCGTGGCCGCGCGCTGCTTGTAAAGTTCCTTGGACTCATCGGTGGCCATCCGCTCCCGCCAGTCTCCCACCGCAGGGCTGTCTCCTGGCTTGCGCTGGTGCGCATCGACGGGCGCTTCGGGCGTCGCTTGAACATCGTCCGGCGCGTTGGTTGGTGCCGTGGCGTCCTTCGTCTTGGCTTTCGGCTTGGGCACCGGGGCAATCACCCGAGTCTGTGAGGCGACGGCATCAATCTGGTCGTGTGCCGGAAACCCGCCATCCACCAGCCAGTCGTCCGGCGCCTGTCCGCAGCGCTCCACGACCTGCTTCACCATCGGGGCCATCTGCCCCATGTCACTGCCGGTGGTAACGACATCGACGCCGACAATGACCTGACTTTCGGTGTCGCTGCAAAATTCGATGTTGTAGGCTGGCCGGAATCCGCCATCGCCCATCTTCATCACCGTCGCTTCGGCGTCGGTGGTCGAGGCGCGTGCTTCTTCAGGCTTCTTGCCTTGCCGCTGCTTGATGTCGGCCAGTTCCGGCAAGCGCGCCAGGGCGGCTTCGATGCGGGCTTCCCGGGCCACTGCGGCGCGCGCTTGGGCCGCCGCCTGGCGCCGAGACTCGGCACCAGGTTCGTCATCGACTTGCTTCTTGAGGGCCGCGACTCGCTCGCGGGCGGTGGCCAAGAGACTTTCGAGTTTCTCCTCCCGGCGGAACGAGGCGGCTGCGGCGCTGGCACGCACGCGCACGCCGTCTTGAGCCCCAGCCTTGAGTTTGACCACACCAACCGCCATCAGGCTGGCCAGGTTGTCGGTCAGCAGATCGTCCAGCACGTCGCCTTGCTGGCTGCGGAAGTCGGCGACGGTGTGATAGTTGACCTGGACGCCGCCACAAATCCAGCGGTAGGCGTCGTGTTCCTGAGTCAGTCGCGTGATCGCACGGGCGCTGCCGATGCCTTCGAGCGTGGCGTACAGCCACAGCGCGAACAGAATCTCCGGGGCAATCGCGCTACGCCCGACGCCGCCTTCGACGGCTTTGATGCCCGCATACAGGCCCGTCAGGTCCTGACGTTCGACATAGCCCCAGACAATCCGCGCCCGGTGCCCTTGCGGCAGCAGCGACTCCAGGTCGCTGGGGCGTAGTTCCAGTTGCTTGCGGTTGGGCTTTTGCACCCGCGCTATCCCGACCGGCCTGGCCTTCTGTATCGGCAATGCGCTGCCCGATGTTTCGTTTCCGTCAGCAAACAGGTCGTGGCGTGGATCCATGGTCAGCGCGATCAGAAAACATGACCTTAGCATCATAGCAGGGCCACTCCGGTCTTGGGCCGTAGCAGACGGACATTTTTTTTCCCAGCTTCTCAGTCGAATCGCAACGGGCGAAAGACGTAACAGTTGCGCCTTGATTGCAACTTGTTCATCCATACGACAATGCATCAAGATGCGGCATTCCTCGTGTATCTTATTGAACTGACGTCTATTTCTTCTCGGCTGTGGTTGACAACACCCACAAGGCAGCGTACTTTTTCTGCATATGCAGGAGCTGGCCCTGCGAGCGTTCGGCGAGCCCTAGAAAGTCTCGAAGCGATTCATGCGCCTTTGCTTGCCCGCTGGCGGGCATTTTGCCGCTGCAACGCTTCATTTCGTCCCCACGACGAGTCCTTTCCGAGCGGGATTTCGTCCCGTGCAGCAATCGTTGCTGGAATCGGCCATTCGATGATGGCCGACTCTGGGACAACATCCAGGAGCCGGCCGAGCATCGCCGGGCAATTCACGATTGCCAACGACTCCGCCCCTTCAGACCACGCGGCGAAGAGTTGCATTAAACACCGTCTCGTGCTCGCCTGGCCGCCACACACCTGAAGAAGCTTGGAGCATGAGCGCCACGCTTGGATCGATGCGCTAGGCGCGCAGACGTCGTGCGTGCGTGCCCCATCCAGTGCGGCACTTGAGGATGCAGCCCTCACAACTGCCGTGACTCCTCTATGAAGGCAGAGGATCGGCTCACCGCGGGCGTGGGATCCCGGCCACACGGTGGTTTTCGATCAGCGCTGGCACCTGCCATCCCAACTCCCCACGGGCCAATAGACGTACATGGGATTCGACAAATTTCGTGCTAACGATACATCGATGCAAGACAAGGAGATGAAGCCGTGAATCAAAGAATCATTCGACTACCGCAGGTTCGTGATCTGGTGGGTCTCGGCAAGACTGCCATCTACGACAAGATCAAGACCAACGCTTTCCCGAAGCAGGTTAAGCTCGGGCGAGCCTCTGGCTGGGTGGAAGCCGAAGTGCATGCATGGATTGATGCCCAAATTGCCGCAAGTCGGCGACCAGCGGCAAACGGCTGCTCATGCGCGTTTGCTCCTTCAGTCGAGCGGAGCCCCTGACTTCAGAACTGCTGGCGTCCGCCTATGTCGTGTGCGAAGCGACCGGTTGCAGTTGTCGCCGGATGTGGAACGGATCGGGGCCAGGGAAGGCCAATCTGAGCGCGCCGTTCTGATATTCGGGTGGATTCGTCTATGCAATAGACGCGGTGGGCGCGGTGGAACCGGCACTCAGGAGCCAACTGCAGCTCCGACTGGTGACGGTGGTCGAAGGGGCGCGACAACTGGAAATTCCTGGCCAAGGAACTGCCGCCGGGCGACGAGGGGGACTTCTACGACGCCGCCAAACATCTGCGGCGTGCCTTCGGCGAGGTCCATGGCGAAGCGTCCCGAAAGGCCCAGGCAAGTTTCGAGGAATACCGCCAGTCGTTGCTCAAGGCCGAGGACGGCGCGGGCAAGGTGATCCGCACATGGCCTACCATCACGGCAGAAAGCGCCGCTGCAAGTCGCTCAAGCTGGACCCGGAGGACTTCCGGCGCAACCTCGCACGCATGGACTATGAGCGGAGGCGTGCGCAGAACCTGCCGACCGGCTTGGGCGCGGTCGAGGCGGCGTGCAGGACGCTGGTGACGCAGCGCATGAAGCGCTCCAGGCAACGCTGGACGATCGACGGCCGTCAGGCCATCCTCACCGGCCGGGCGCTGGCTCAGAGCGAACGCTTCGATGGCCCGTGGAAACTGGTCTCCGCAGAATGCCACCGTGCCGTCTTCTTCCCCGAAAGCGTTGTGCCAAACCATGCCATTCGGGTACCGTCCATATGTCGGGATAGAAATGTGGCGCGCGCAGCCGCGAAGGGTCCGGTGGCGATTCCATCGGTTTCCCGATGGGCCTCAGTCCGGCTCCCAGCCTTCCCACGTTTCCACATGCCCCCCATGTCATCCCGGACGGTCGGATTTCCCGAGTCCGGTTGGCGACCATGACTATCATTGCAGCCTTCCCGGTGCCGCGTAGGCTTAAGCGCTCACCCACATACACCCCCCGCTTCACCGGTTTGCTGTCAAGCTCGATACGCGCGCGCCCTTTGCCCACACAACCAGGCACTGTGTCCTGAGTGGTGGCGCCTTGCGCATCCGTCATGACCGAGAGTCCCTTCGCACCATCGAGGTGTTACCTCTCCGGTAGCAGCGTCTCCCGCCACTTAGACTGGCGTTACCCAGTCATCTTCGCTCCTACGAACTCATGCGTCAGACCTACCTCCTCTGTGTCTCTCTGCCTGTTGGCTCTGATCCACAGTCCTTGCAGGTTGCTGTGAGCCCCTGCTGGATGTAGGCCCTTCCCGGCGTTACTCTGCGAATCTTTCCTCGGATGCTTGAACCCATACCACGGTGGGCGACAGGGTGCACTTACCCGTTGCTTCCCCTGCCACATCGGCCTTCCCCAAAGTCCCATGGGTCGGCTTCCCACAACGCACCGTTCAACGACTTCAGAACGGCAGGGTGCTTTCGCGGCTGCAGTCATTCGATAATCTTCAGGCCTCCGAGTTTGCTTGCCACCCAGGTCGTTCCCACCGTTAAGCATCGCTTCCGATGCCCAAGGCAGCCGTGGCGTTTACATCTGAGCAGAACATGCGTCGTTACCTTCGCATGCATCAGATATGCTAACCGTCCGAATCGGGCAATTGACGGCAAAAGACTCTCACTTTCTAGATTCGCAGCCTTACCGGCCGCTCCGGGACTAACACCCTCTCGTTTGCGCTTAGCGGACATTTGTGGCGTAACCGGGACCGGCGACCGCCTCGGCAGCCGGGTACGTTTGGCCATGCACATCCCCTTCGCGAAACCCTTGCATACGGGGAGCTTCACCGGTCGGGTGACGTTGCCCACCTTCCGGTCGGGGTAGGGCGCGGCGTGACTCTCAGGCAGCCATGCTGCGCGGCGGCAGCACCTTCGTACGGTCGCGCCAGGCGTCCAGCATGTCGGCCCACTGCCGAATCATCTCGCGTCGTTCGGCGAGGTATTCGGCGCGGTTGTACGCTCGCCGCACGGCGTTGCGCTCCTGGTGGGCAAGTTGCCGCTCGATCACGTCATGGCGAAAGCCCAACTCATTGAGCATCGTCGATGCCGTCGTCCGGGATGCGTGCGGCGTGGTCTTGAACGTAAGCCCCATCCTGGCGATGCCTTTGTTGAGCGCGTCGTAAGTCATCGGGCTGTCCCGCCGGTCGCGGTGCGGGAAGATGAACTCCCTCGTGCCCGACAGCGCACGGAGTCGGCGCAGCAGTTCAACCGCTTGCGCCGGCAGCGGGACGGCATGATCCTCGCGGGACTTCATGCGGGCGGCGGGGATTTTCCAGATTTCCCCATCGAGATCGAATTCCACCCAACGTGCGCCGACAACTTCGCTCGGACGGGCGAGCGTCAGCCACAGCAGGCGCAGCGCCGCGGCTGTCATGAAACTGCCGTGGTAGGCATCCAGTGCCCGCAGAAATTCGCCGATCTGGGGCGGCGTAAGGGGCGTCTTGTGCGTCGTCTTGGCCGTCTTGAACGCCCGGCGTATCGGTCCCGCCGGGTTACTTTCTGCGCGGAGCGTGGCAACTGCATGCTCGAAGGTGCCCGAGACAATCTGGCGCAATCGGCGCACCACGCTACCGCCGCCGACCGTGCGCGTGTTGGCGCCGCGCCTTCGTTCCCGGGTATCGGCCTCCTTGCGTTCCGCCCGGCGCAGCACGTCGAGTACATGGGCAGGGGTGATCCGGCGAACCGGCATCGCACCCAAGTGCGGCAGCAGATGCATCTCGATCTGCGACATTCGGTTCCGTTTGGTGCTCGGCGCCCAATCGAGCCCGGCAATCCACTCGCGCATGACCGCCTCGAACGTGTTGGCGTTCTCGTGGGTGGTGCGGATACGTTCAAGCTTCCGCTCGTGGGCAGGATGGACGCCTTGCTTGACCAGTTCGCGGGCCGCGTCCCGTTGCGCCCTCGCCTTCGCCAATCCAACCGCTGGGTACTCCCCGATAGCGAAGACGTTTTCCTTACCCGCGACGCGGTAGCGATAGCGCCACAGCTTGGCGCCGCTGGGACGGACTTCGAGATAGAGCCCTTTGCCGTCGGTCAGTTTGACGGGAACCGCTCCGGGCTTGGCGTTGCGGATGCGTGCATCGTTGAGCATGGCGTCTTTCCTTGCTCTCCGCGATACCCGCACCATGTAGCGAGTATCGGTCTCTGGATACCCGCAACGATACCCGCTTTCTGGCCGAACAGCAACGGTTCAATGCGAACCACGCCGGAGATACTTTCTATTCTTCTACAGTGAGTTGCCCAGGAAAAAGGACGTCAGCGAACCCAAAAAAACGAAAATCACGGATTCGCATGGGGTAGAGGATGCCGTCGAGGTGGTCGCATTCGTGCTGCACCACCCGGGCGTGGAAGCCGCTCACGCTGCGGTCGATGGCGTTGCCCGCGGCGTCGAAGCCGCGATAGCGCAGCCGGGCGTAGCGCGGCACCCAGCCGCGCAGGCCCGGCAGCGAGAGGCAGCCTTCCCAGCCCTCCTCTTCCTCCTCCGAAGCGGGGGTCAACTCCGGGTTGATGAGGACGGTGAACGGCACCGGCTCGGCCTGCGGGTAGCGCGGATTCGATTCGAAGCCGAAGATCACCAGCCGCAGATCGACGCCGATCTGGGGCGCCGCCAGTCCGGCGCCGTCCAGATGACGCATGGTGTCCTGCATGTCCGCGACCAGAGCGTCAAGTTCCGGCGTGGCGAAGCGCTCCACCGGGCGCGCCTTCTGCCACAGGCGCGGATCGCCCATCCGCAGCACTTCCCTGATCACGCCGGCCCCTCGCACACGAAATCGATGATGCGCCGCACCCGCTTCATGGATTCCTGCAGCACGGCCTCGATGCTCTCAAAGCGGATCACGTGCTCGCTGTCGCCGCGCCCGGCGGCGAAATTCGCGACCACGGCGATGGCGGCATAGGGCAGTTCGGCCTCGCGCGCCAGCGCCGCTTCGGGCATTCCGGTCATGCCGACGATGTGGGCGCCGTCGCGCTCGAGCCGATCGATCTCCGCCGCCGTTTCCAGCCGCGGCCCCTGGGTCGCCGCGTAGACGGCACCCTCGACCAGCGGCTCGCCTGCCTCGCGCGCCGCCGAAAGCACGTGCGCGCGCAGCCGCGGGTCGTACGGCTCGGTGAAGTCGATATGCACCACCTGCTCGTCCATTCCCTCGTGAAAAGTGTTCCGGCGGCCCCAGGTGTAATCGATGATCTGGTGCGGGAGCACGAGGGAGCCGGGCCCCAGATCGGCGCGGATCCCCCCCACCGATGCCACGGAAACGATGCGCTCGGCCCCGACCGACTTGAGCGCCCAGATATTGGCCCGGTAGTTGACGCGATGGGGCGGAATGGTGTGGCCGTAGCCGTGGCGCGCCAGGAACACCACCGGACAGGCGCACACCCGCCCGAACAGCAGCGCGCCCGAGGGTTCGCCGTAGGGCGTGCGCACGACTTCGCGGCGCGAGACGTCGAGGCTGGCGAGTTGCGTCAGGCCGCTGCCGCCGATGATCGCGAGCATGAAGAATGTGTCATCCAAGATGGGGAGCGGCCGATTCTAGCCCGAATAGGCAGGCACGGACCATCGCTGCACGCGAGGCCTGCCGCCGGGTGCCGGGGGAGGCAGGCCCGCGTGCTACAATACGCGGTTTTTCCAGCCCCCTCCCCCATGTCCCGCCCCCTGCGCAACATCGCCATCATCGCCCACGTGGACCACGGCAAGACCACGCTCGTGGATCAGCTCCTGAAGCAGTCCGGCACCTTCGCCGCCTACCAGCATATCCAGGAGCGCGTGATGGATTCCAACGACCTGGAGAAGGAGCGCGGCATCACCATCCTGGCCAAGAACTGCGCCATCAACTATGCGGGTACCCACATCAACATCGTGGACACCCCCGGCCACGCCGACTTCGGCGGCGAGGTGGAACGTGTGCTGTCGATGGTGGACGGCGTGCTGCTGCTGGTGGATGCGGTGGAAGGACCGATGCCGCAGACGCGCTTCGTCACGCGCAAGGCGCTGGCCCAGGGCCTCAAGCCCATCGTCGTCGTGAACAAGATCGACCGCCCCGGCTCGCGGCCCGACTGGGTGGTGAATCACACCTTCGACCTGTTCGACAAGCTCGGTGCCACCGAGGAGCAGCTCGACTTTCCCGTGATCTATGCGTCGGCGCTGAACGGCTATGCGGTGGCGGATCTGGGTGATCTGCCCGGATTCTCCCTCACCCCCAACCCCTCTCCCGCGGGGGGAGAGGGGAGCGTCGAGGCCGGCGTTGCCGGCGAAACTCGGATGGGCATGCGGCCCCTGTTCGAAGCCATCCTCAAGCACGTGCCCCAGCCCAAGGTGGATCCGGACAGCCCGCTGCAACTGCAGATCTCCTCGCTGGACTACTCCAGCTTCGTCGGCCGCATCGGCATCGGCCGCATCACCCACGGCCGCATCCGTCCGCTGCAGGACGTGCTCGTCATGAAGGGCCCGGGCGATCCGGCGCCGGTCAAGGCACGGGTGAACCAGGTGCTGGTATTCGAGGGTCTGGAGCGGGTGCTGACCGACGAGGCGCAGGCGGGCGACATCGTGCTTGTCAACGGCGTCGAAGAAATCGGCATCGGCGTCACGCTGTGCGACCCGCTGCAGCCGACCGCGCTGCCGCTGCTCACGGTGGACGAGCCGACGCTGACCATGAACTTCCAGGTGAATACCTCGCCCTACGCCGGCCGCGAGGGCAAGTTCGTCACCAGCCGCCAGTTGCGCGAGCGCCTCGCCCGCGAGCTGATGAGCAACGTCGCGCTGCGGGTGGAGGATACCGCCGACGCCGACATCCTTCTCGTCTCCGGCCGCGGCGAGCTGCATCTGACCATACTGCTGGAGAACATGCGGCGCGAGGGCTACGAGCTGGCGGTATCGAAGCCGCGCGTGCTGCTCAAGGAGATCCACGGCGAGAAATGCGAGCCCTTCGAATTCCTCACCGTCGACGTCGAAGAAACCCATCAGGGCGCGGTGATGCAGGCCCTGGGCGAGCGCCGCGGCGACCTGCAGGACATGCAGCCCGACGGCAAGGGCCGCGTGCGCCTCGAATACCGCATCCCGGCACGCGGCCTGATCGGCTTCCAGGGCGAATTTCTCAACCTGACCCGCGGCACCGGCATCAAGAGCCATGTGTTCGACGACTACGGCCCGATGAAACCCGAGGTGGCGGAACGGCGCAACGGCGTGCTGATCTCCGCCGAGCAGGGCGACGCCGTGGCCTACGCCCTGTGGAAGCTGCAGGATCGCGGCCGCATGTTCGTCTCCCCCGGCGAGCCGCTGTACGAGGGCATGATCATCGGCGTGCACAGCCGCGACAACGATCTGGTGGTCAATCCCATCAAGGGCAAACAGCTCACCAACGTGCGCGCCTCGGGCACCGACGAAGCGGTGCGCCTGGTGCCGCCGATCCAGCTCACCCTGGAGTCGGCCATCGAATTCATCGCCGACGACGAACTGGTCGAGATCACGCCCAAGTCCATCCGCCTGCGCAAGCGCCATCTGAAGGAACACGAACGCAAGCGCGCCGCCCGCGCCCAGTAGCCGCGGACTCAATCCGCGGCTGCGGCATCCTGAGCCATGCCTGACGGGACGGGATCGCCGCGCCAGGCGACGCGCTGCAGGCCGCGCACCGCATTCGACACGTAAACGGCATCGGCCCGCAGCAGGTCCCGCGGATAGAGCGTCGTCTCCCGCGCCGGCGGGTCCTGCCGCGCCAGAACCCGCTGCCGCATCACGCCGTTCAGCAGCCCCGCCGAAACCGGCGGCGTGTGCAGCACGCCGCCGATGTCGAGGTAGAGGTTGCTGCGCGCGCCCTCGCACAGTTCGCCGCGTTCGTTGCAGAACAGCACGTCGAAACAACCGGGAATGGCGGCGATGCGGGCAAGCTCCGCCTCGTACAAGGTGCGCGCCGTGCTCTTGTGATAGAGCAGCGGATCGCGGGAATCGACCCGTTGTGCCGAAAGCACGACCGTTGGCAGTTCGCTGCCGACCACTGCCGGCAAGGACGAGGACTCGAGGCGGCACTCCCCCTTCTTGGACAGCAGCAGGCGCGTCTTGCACGGCTGTACCGCTCCCAGCTCCTGGGCGTGCGCCAGCAGTTGCCGCCGTATCGCATCGAGGTCGCATCGGAAGCCGAAATAGAGGGCCGAGGCATCGAGCCGGCGCAGGTGATCGTCGAGATACGGGAATGGCGAAGGGCACGCCGGATCGAGCCGCAGCGATTCGATCAGCTGGAAGTCGGCGTCGAGGTCGGTGAGGAACTGGCCTTTCCAGCGGCACTCCTCGAATTCGTTCGCCGGATCGGAGTCGTAAACGATGCCGCTGCCCAGGCCGAGCCGGCCGCGACCGTCGGCATCCAAGACCAGGGTGCGGATGGCGACGTTGAACGAGAAGTCGCCGTCCGGCGCGACATAGCCCAGGGCGCCGGTATACAGGCCGCGCGCTTGCCGCTCCAGTTCGCGGATGATCTGCATGGCCCGGATCTTGGGCGCACCGGTGATCGAGCCGCAGGGAAACAGCGCGCGAAAGATGTCGATGAGAGGCCGGCGCGGGAGCGTGGCCGTGACCGTGGATACCATCTGGAACACGGTCGGATAGGCCTCGACCTCGAACAGGCGCTCGACGCGGACGCTGCCCGGCGGGCCGAGCCGTCCCAGATCGTTGCGGATGAGGTCCACGATCATGACGTTCTCGGCGCGGTCCTTGGCGGACGCCGCAAGAGTTGCGGCATGGGCGGCATCCTCCTGCGGCGTGCGTCCGCGCGGCGCGGTACCCTTCATCGGCCGCGAAGTCAGCCGCTCGCCCGCGCGCTCGACGAACAGCTCGGGAGAAAGGGAGAGGATCGCCTGTCCCGTGCCCTGGACGAAGGCGCCGTAGCGCACCGGCTGGCGGCGGCGCAGCTTGGCGTAGAGGGCCAGGGGAGCGCCGTAATGATCGAAATCGAGGGCGTAGGTGAAATTGACCTGGTAGCAGTCGCCGGCCGCGATATAGCTTCGGATCCGTTCCACCGCCGCCAGGAAGCCCGGCTTCTGGATGTTGCAGCGCAGCCCGGCGACACCCGCGATGCGTCCCTGCGGCGGCAGCGCGGCGAGCATGTCGCCGATGAACCGCTGCGTTTCCGCAGGATCGAGGAGCGCCATGCTCTCGAACAGGTACACGGTCATCAGCGGCCGCCCGCACGGCGGCGCCAGTTCCCGCAGTTTCGGCTCCAGCCGGTAGCCGAGTTCGTAGTCCGCGGCGATGACGCTCCAGCGCCCCTCGCCGCCGGCCCGCTCCACCGCCTGCAGCGCGGCTTCGGCCTCCACCTCGTCGCGGCACTCCATGACTTCGACAACGTCATGCAGCAGGCGCGCTCCGCCGCCCGCCTCGCCCGACGGATCGTCGAACAAAGCGAAGATTTCTCCCGGCTGTCGCAGCAAACAAGGCACGCGCCTCACCTCAGGGCAAAACGTGGAAGCGCAGTATTGTCACAGAAGCGCGGCAGCGTGCTCGCCCCGACGCGGAGAAATCGTGCAGGATCGGGAACGGCCCTATTCGTCCTTGAGGGCGTAGATCGCCGGCAGGTTGCGCCACGCTCCCGACACGTCCATACCGAAGCCGAAGACGTAGCGGTTCGGCAGCCGGACGCCGACGAAATCGGCGGCGATCGGCTTCGGCCTGCCGATCTCCTTGTCGGCGAAAACGGCGGTAAAGCAGGCGCTGGCGCCGTTGTCCAGCATGCGCTGCCGGATCGCCGCCAGCGTCACGCCTTCGTCGAGGATGTCATCCAGCACCAGCACCGTGCGGCCGGCGATCGACTCGCGCGGCGCCGCGATCCAGCGCAGTTCGCCGCCGCTGGTGGCGTCGCCGTAGCGGGTGACGTGCACGTAATCGAACTCCAGGGGAAAGCACAGCAGCGGCAGCAGGTGGCCGGTGAAGACGACGGCGCCGCCCATGACCGAAAGAACCAGGGGATGGGCGTCTCCCAGGGCGGCGCTGATCTCGCGCGCGACGCGCGCCACCGCCGAAGAAACGACCTCGGCGGGGACGACGAGGTCCGCCGTGTCGAGTATGCGCCGGGCCTCGGCCGTGCTCAGCATGCCGCGGCCTGCCGGCACGCCGACGATAGCCCGTCGCGCCGCCCGGCGCCACCCGTCATGTCAGATCAATAGCAGAAGGTGACGACGTCGTCGTCCATGGCCTGCGAAATGACGTAGGCGCCGCCCACGGTCTCGTCGATTTCGGGGATCAGGTCCTCGCCCCACAGGTCGAGGGTGGGGGTGCACACCTTGAACTTGACGCCGGCTTCCTTGGCGTCCTTGATGAACTCGTACACGCTCTTGGGCGAGCCTTCCTTGACGAACAGTTTCTCCGCCACACCCTTGATGGCAAGCGCACCGGCACCGGCGGTCAGGATCACCTCCACCTCGTACTCCATCGCCGCTGCCACGGTCGCCTGGAAGAACGGTGCGCCCAGTTCCGGGCCGTTTTTCGGGTCGGTATTCACCATCACGATCAATAGTTTGTCAGCCATGCTCCGCTCCTTGTCAGGGGTTTCGGGAAAGTCGATCAGTCTAGGCTAATTCACCGCGCCGCGTTTGTGACCTAAGTCAAAGCGGGCGCGGCCGCGGCGCACGAAAGACGGCTGCGGGCATGGTGTCCCAGGGCCGTAGGGTGCGCAGTCCCTCAGCCCCAACCCGGTTCCGGCGGAGAGGCCGGTGGAGAGTGGTGCACGGCTCGAAGGCCGTCGAATCGGTGCGCACGGCGCACCCTACGCGCCTTTCGGCAGCTTCAGAGTCGCCAGGTAGGCGGTGAATTCCTTGCCCACCTCGGGATGTTTGCGCGCCAGGGCGATGGTGGCCTGGAGGTAGCCCAGCTTCGAGCCGCAGTCGTAGCGCGTGCCCTTGAACTGGAAGGCCAGCACCGCTTCCTCCTCCAGCAGGGAGGAAATGGCGTCGGTGAGCTGGATCTCCCCGCCGGCGCCGGGATTCACGGACCGCAGATGCTGGAAGATGCCCGGCGTCAGGATGTAGCGCCCGACTACCGCCTGCGTCGTCGGCGCCTTGTCGGGATCCGGCTTTTCCACGATCGCCTTGATGCGCTGCACGTTGCCGCTCTCGCTCTCGGTGCTGACGATGCCGTACTGCTTGGTCTGCTCGCGCGGCACGTTCATCGTTCCCAGCACCGAGCAGTGGTAATAGCTGAACACCTCCGCCATCTGCTTCAGCACCGGCGGCTCGGCATCGATCAGGTCGTCCGCCAGCAGCACGGCGAAGGGTTCGTCGCCGACCACGGTCGCCGCGCACAGCACGGCATGGCCGAGACCCAGGGGTTCGGACTGGCGGATGTAGATGCAGTTGATGTGGCTGGGCGCGGTATCGCGGGCGATCTTGAGCAGATCGTGCTTGCCCCGCGCCTCCAGTTCGGCCTCCATCTCGTAGGCCTTGTCGAAGTGATCTTCGATCGAACGCTTGGTGCGTCCCGTGATGAACACCATGTCGGTGATGCCGGCCGCGATCGCCTCCTCCACCGCATACTGGATCAGCGGCTTGTCCACCACCGGCATCATCTCCTTCGGGCTGGCCTTGGTCGCCGGCAGGAACCGCGTACCCAGCCCCGCCACCGGAAACACGGCCTTGGTGATCTTCTTCATGCTTCTCCCCCAGTCTGATTGAGCAACTCCCGCAGTCGGGCCTCGTCCAGGATCGTGACGCCCAGTTCCTGCGCCTTCGCCAGTTTGGATCCGGCCTCGGCACCGGCCACCACGAAATCCGTCTTGCGCGACACCGAGCCGCTCACCTTGCCGCCCGCGGCCTCGATCAGCGCGGCCGCTTCGTCGCGGCTCAGGTTCGGCAGGGTGCCGGTGAGAACGAAGGTCTTGCCCTTGGCCGGCGCCTCGTGCGCGAGATCGCCCGCATGTTCCGCCCAGCGCACGCCGGCAGCGCGCAGCTGTTCAATGACTTCGCGATTATGGGGCTCGGCGAAGAATTGCGCGATGGATGCGGCCACCACCGGCCCCACGTCTGAAACGGCGCGCAAGGCCTCCACGTCCGCGGCCATGAGGGCGTCGATGCTGCCGAAGTGGCGCGCCAGGTCCTTCGCCGTCGCCTCTCCCACGTTGCGTATTCCCAGCGCGTAGATGAAGCGCGCCAGGGTGGTGTTCTTGCTCGCCTCGATCGCGGCCAGCAGGTTGGCGGCGGACTTCTCCCCCATGCGCGCCAGACTCGCCAGCTTGAGCAGGCCGATCTTGTAGAGGTCGGCCGGGGTATGAACGATGGCGCCGTCCACCAATTGATCCACCAGCTTCTCGCCCAGGCCCTCGATATCCAGGGCATGGCGGCCGGCGAAATGCAGCAGCGCCTGCTTGCGCTGCGCCGGGCAGAACAGCCCGCCGCTGCAGCGCGCCACCGCCTCGTCCTCGCCGCGGGCGATCCGGGAGCCGCAAATCGGACAGATCTGGGGCATGACGAACTCGCGCTCGCCGCCGCTGCGCCGCTCCTGCACCACCGCCACGACTTCCGGGATGACGTCGCCGGCCCGGCGCACGATCACCGTGTCGCCGATGCGCACGTCCTTGCGCCGGACTTCGTCCTCGTTGTGCAGGGTGGCGTTGGTCACCGTCACGCCGCCGACGAACACCGGCTTCAGGCGCGCCACCGGCGTGATGGCGCCGGTGCGGCCGACCGACACGTCGATGCCGAGCACTTCCGTCAAGGCTTCCTGCGCCGGGAACTTGTGCGCCACCGCGAAGCGCGGCGCACGCGAGACGAAACCCAGGCGCGCCTGATCGGCCAGCCGATTCACCTTGTACACCACGCCGTCGATTTCGTAGGGCAATGTGTCGCGGCGGGAACCGATGTCGCGGTAGTAGGCCAGCAGGCCGTCCAGGCCGTGCGCCACGCGCCGCTCCGGGGCCACCGGCAGCCCCCAGTGCGCGAGGTGATCGAGCAGCGCGGAATGGGTGTCGGCGCCGAGCCCCTCGCTCTCCGCCACGGCGTAGGCGAGGAAGCGCAGCGGGCGCCGCGCCGTGATCCGGGGATCCAACTGGCGCAGGCTTCCGGCGGCGGCATTGCGCGGATTGACGAACTCCTTGTCGCCCGCCGCCCGCTGCTCGGCGTTCATGCGCTCGAAGTCGCGGCGGAACAGGATGACTTCGCCCCGCACCTCCAGCCGCCGCGGTGCATCCCCCCGCAGTCGCAGGGGAAGGCTGCGGATGGTGCGCAGGTTGGAGGTGACGTCCTCGCCCTTGTAGCCATCGCCGCGGGTGGCGCCGAGCATGAAACGGCCATCTTCGTAGGTGAGGCTGATGGCCAGCCCGTCGAACTTGGGCTCGACCGCATACTCGATCTGGTCGCGGCCCAGCCCCTCCCGGCAGCGCCGGTCGAAGGCGGCGGCCTCCTCGTCGCCGAACGCGTTCGCCAGCGAGAGCATCGGCACCCGATGCTCCACCTCGCCGAAGGCGGTCGCCGGCGCCGCGCCGACGCGCTGCGTCGGCGAATCGGGAGTCACCAGCTCGGGGTGATCCGCTTCCAGCTGCTGCAACTCGCGGAACAGGCGGTCGTACTCGGCGTCCGGAATCGTCGGCGCGTCCAGGACGTAATAGGCGTTGTTGTGGCGCTCGAGTTCCTCGCGCAGCCGCGCCGCGCGCTGCAGGACCGCGGCGGTCGCCTTCATCAGGAGAACAGGCGCAGGGCGACGGCGCTGCCGGCGGCGATGCCATGCTGCGCCATGTGGTCCTGGATTTCGACGATCTTGGCGCGGATCACGTCCAGCGACTTCTGCGTCAGGGGCTGGCGATTGTCGTCCACCACGGTGCCGTTGAGGCCCGCCGCCAGTTGGCGCGCCGCCGTCACCATGCCGCCGAAGGCCGCGCCGCCGTTCATGACGCAGGGCACGTCCAGGTTCAGGGTGAGACCGTGGCTGACGAGGCCGTTCATGTCGTCGGCGGTGAACAGCGCCGGCTCCAGATTGCTCATCGTGAACAGCTCGTGGCCCGCTTCGTCCCGCGCCAGAAACACGCCGTGCTCTTCGATCTGCATGCCGGTGGCCTCGGCGATGCCGCGCAGCTTGGTGCCGACGAAGCCAACCGGGTCGTTGGCCACGACGTGGATGCCGATCTGGACGTCCACACTGGCGCAGAACTTGTCGAGTTCCTGTGCCCGCAGCGCGATCTGGTCCCGGTCCGGGTATTCCGTCACGGCCATGTAGCGGTCGGCGATCTGCTGCACGCCGCCGAGAATGCGCTCCAGCTCCGGCGCCGAGAGCGCCCCGCGCCGGTCGGCGAGTTGCAGCGCAACGCGCCACTGGCGGCCGTTGAGGGCACTGTGGCTCTGGAGTTGTTGCCACAGGTTGCGGCTTTCGTTCCAGCCCAGCCAGCGCACCGGCTTGTCGATGCCGTACAGCAGTTCTCCCGACGCCTGCCACAACTGCTGGGCCGAGATCGGCTCCGCCGCCTCGAAGCGGACCACGGCGTCGGCAACCTCGTGCACCAAAGGTGCTGCAGGCTCGTCCACCGGGCCGCGTTCCTCCAACTCCGGCTCGACTTCAGGCGGCGGCGGGAGCGACAGATCCACCGGCTCGATGCGCTCGTCGGTCGCCGGCGCCGCCCCGGCGGCCGAGGCAAGCGGCGGCGCTGCCTTCGGCTCGAGCAGAACGTCGGCATGGTCGGAGCGGAACGCCCGCTCGGTCTGCCGGCGGTACTTGTGCTCCTGCCACTTGTTGTAGGCGAACACCCCGGCGACGCCGATCACGCCGGCGGCGATGAGGGACAACTGAAAATCGCTGATGGCCATCCAATCCTCTTTCTAAGCAGCCGCTTCTTCGCGCATGCGCAGCGCCTTCTCGATGTCTACCTCGACCACGCGCGACACGCCCTGCTCCTGCATGGTGACGCCGATCAACTGGTGCGCCATCTCCATGGTGATCTTGTTGTGGCTGATGTAAAGAAACTGGGTCTGCTCCGACATGCGCTTCACCATGTCGCAGAACCGTTCGGTGTTGCTGTCGTCGAGCGGCGCATCCACTTCGTCCAGCAGACAGAAGGGTGCCGGATTGAGCTGGAAGAAGGAGAACACCAGCGCGATCGCCGTGAGCGCCTTCTCGCCCCCCGACAGCAGGTGGATGGACGCGTTCTTCTTGCCTGGCGGCTGGGCGACGACCTGAACGCCGGCATCCAGGATTTCCTCGCCGGTCAGCACCAGCCGCGCCTCGCCGCCGCCGAACAGCTCGGGAAAGAGCGCGCCGAAGTGCTTGTTCACCGCGTCATAGGTATCGCGCAGCTGTTCGCGCGTCTCGCGGTCGATGCGCCGGATGGCGTCCTCCAGCGTGGTGATGGCCTGGTTCAGATCCGCCGACTGGGCATCGAGGAAGCCCTTGCGCTCGCGCGCCGCGGCGACTTCCTCCAGCGCCGCCAGGTTGACCGCGCCGAGGTCCGCGATCTCCTGCCCGAGCCGGGCCAGGTCGCCCTGCAGCACTGCTTCCTTCAGCTCGCGCGTGAGCTTGGGCAGCAGCGCCTCCTCGTCCGCCTGGGCCTCCGCCAGACGCGCGGCGAACTGCTCCTCGTTGAGCTGGGCCGCCTGCTGCTTGAGCTTGACGTCGCCGATGCGGTCGCGCAGCGGCCCCAGGCCCTGTTCGGTCTTGAGCCGCGATTCTTCGAGCTGGCGCAGGCGCGCCGCCACTTCCTCGAGTTGCCGCGCATCGCGGCCAGGCGCTGCTCGCGCTCGCGCCGCTGGTCCAGCGCCGCCTGCAACTCGGCTTCGATGCGCGCCTCGTCCAGTCCGGCGCGCTCTTCGTTCGCCGCCGCGGTCTCGCCGGCGATCCGTTCCAGTTGCTCCCGGCGCCAGCTTCGCGCGACTTGGCGATGTCCTCCAGTTTGCCCGCGCATTCCCGCTCGGAGAACTGCGCTTCCTGTTCTTCCCGCGCCAATTGGTGCTCCAGGGCGCGCGCCTCGCGCACCGCCTGGTCCGCCATGCGCTGGGCGTCCATGGCCGATTCCAGCTTGTCGCGCAGAGCTTCCGCCAGCTCGCGCTGGCGCCGCAGTTCGCTCTCGGCCCGCGTCTGGCGCTCCGCCTCGGCGCTTTCCGCCTGGGCCACCTCGTTCAGGTCGCGCTGGATCTGGGCGCAGCGCTCGTCGTGGCGTTGCTGCGCCTGGGTCACCTTGAGTCCTTCGACCTGGGCCGTATGCAGGCGCTGCTGCAGATCCTGGGCGATGCGCCGGGCGGTATTCACCGCCTCACGGTGGTGCGCCAGGGCCGCTTCGCCCTCGTGCACCGCGCTGCGCGCCGTCGCCGTCTCCGCTTCCAGGATGGCGAGCCGCGCTTCCAGTTCGCCGATTTCCCGCTGGCGCTCGATCACACCATGGGTGCGTTCGTCCGCCGCATAGAACGACAGCCCGTTGCGCGACAGTACCTGTCCGCCCCGCCCGACCCAGCATTCGCCCGGCGCCAGCTCGTGGCGGCGGCCGCAGAGGGCGGCTACATCCTCCGCCACCGACACGCCGCGCAGCCAATCGTCGAGCACCGGCTGCCAGCGCGGCTCGCGACAGCGCACCTTGGCGGCGAGGCGTTCGCCCGCCTGGGACTCGATCGACGGCGGCTCCGGCACCGCACCGGGAAGCGCCATGGCGGCATTGACCGGCGCCGGATCGTCCAGCAGCGGGGCGATGCGCGATTCATCGTCGAGCGCGATGGCGCCCAGCCGTTCCCGCAGGACCGCCTCCAGCGCCATTTCCCAGCCGGGCTCGACCTCGATGCCCTGCCACAGCGGCGCCTCGCCGTCCAGGCCGTGGCGCTTCAGCCAGTCGCCGAGCTTGCCGTTCTGCCGCACCCGGCTCTGCAACTGCACCAGCGCGTCGCGCCGCGCTCGCGCCTCGGTGAGCTGTTTCTGCGTCTGGCGTTCCCGTTCGATGGCCGTGCGATGCGCCTGCTCGCGCAGGGGAAGCTCGGACTGCAGCGCCGCCGCTTCCGCCTGCTGCGCCGCAGCGCCCTGCTTCAGCCCTTCCAGGGTGGCATGCAGGCGGTCGATGGCGTGGGGATCGGGCGCGACCAGATCCTGCCGGTCCTGATCGAGCCGGGCGCGCCTCTGGGCCAGGGCTTCGATGGCGCGCTGGGCGCTGGCGCGATGGGTATCCTCGACGCGCAACTGCTGCTCGGCCTGGGCCAGTTCGCGCCGCACGACCGCGGCGGCGGCGTCCGCCTGTTGCAGCACCTGCTCGGTCTCCGGCAGCTGCTCCGCCGCCGCCTCATGGCGCAGGTGCGCCGACGCGTAGCGGTTGCGGGCGTTTTCCTGCAGTTCGGTCCAGCGGCCCTCGTCCTGTTCCAGCGTGCCGGACTGTTCGCGCCAATGGGCTTCCTCGCGCCCCAACTGGGCGAGCCGGGTTTCCGATTTCTGCCGCGCCTCGCGCTGATGGGCCAGTTCCTGCTCCAGCCGCGCCACGTCTGCATTGGCTGCGAACATCTCGTTCTGGGCGGCGTGCAGGACATCGCCGGCGGCGTAATGCTCGCTGCGCGCTTCCTCCGTCAACCGTTCCAGTTGGCGCAGGCTGGCAGTCTCGGCTTCCAGCCTGTTGGTGGCGCGCTCCACCTCGCGCGCCGCGCGCTCGCGCTCGCCGCGCGCGTCGTTGCGCTTGAGCAGCCACAGCAGGTTCTGGCGCTCGGCCAGTTCGGCCTGCAGGGCACGATATTGTCGGGCCACCTCGGCCTGTGCTTCCAGGTGGATGATCTGGGTCGCCAGCTCGTTGCGGATGTCCTCCAGCCGCGACAGGTTTTCCCGGGTGTCGGACAGGCGGTTCTCGGTCTCGCGCCGCCGCTCCTTGTACTTGGTGATGCCCGCCGCCTCTTCCAGGAACAGGCGCAGGTCCTCCGGCTTGGCCTCGATGATGCGCGAGATCATGCCCTGCTCGATGATGGCATAGGCGCGCGGCCCCAGCCCGGTGCCGAGGAAGAGGTCGATGACGTCGCGCCGGCGCACGTGCAGGTTGTTGATGTAGTAGCTGGAGTCGCCGTTTCGTTCGAGCACGCGCTTGACGGCGATTTCGGCATAGCCGGACCACTGGCCGGCGGCGCGGCCCTGGGCATTGTCGAACACCAGTTCGACGCTGGCACGGCCGACCGGCTTGCGCCCGGTGGAGCCGTTGAAGATCACGTCCTGCATCGACTCGCCGCGCAGGGCCGCGGCCTTCGACTCGCCCAGCACCCAGCGCACCGCGTCGATGATGTTGGACTTGCCGCAACCGTTGGGCCCCACCACCCCCACCAGTTGTCCGGGCATGAGGACGCTGGTCGCATCCACGAAGGACTTGAATCCGGCAAGTTTGAGCTTGGTCAGGCGCACGTCGGAGGTCGGTCGCTTGGGTCGGTCTCGGTGGATCGGTGGCCGGCCGCTGCAAAGGCATGGAGTGCACGCCGCGGGCGACCCGTATGGGGGCCGTATAATACCATTTTGCTTCCCGCCCACCCGCCATGGCGACCCGACCTGCCAAGACGCTGGAGATCTTCCCCAACCCGGCGCCCGACCGGGATTACCACATCCACATGGAAATCCCGGAATTCACCTGCCTCTGCCCGAAAACCGGCCAGCCCGACTTCGCCACGCTCTTTCTCGACTACGTCCCCGACAGGAACTGCGTCGAATTGAAGAGCCTGAAGCTCTACATCTGGACCTACCGCGACCAGGGAGCCTTCCACGAAGCGGTAACCAACCGCATCCTCGATGATCTGGCCGCCACCACCAAACCGCGCTTCATGCGCCTGACCGCCAAGTTCTACGTGCGCGGCGGCATCTTCACCAACGTCGTGGCGGAATACCGCAAGAAAGGCTGGAAGCCGGCGCCGAAAGTGGAACTGACGGAGTTCGCGCCGCAATCGAATACGCGCGGCTGAGTCGCTTCTGTACACCCCGCCGGTGAAAGGCGATGCAGTTCCGCCCAGGGTGCTTTCGGGACCGGGTCGGCGCGCCTGCGCGATCTCGGCGCGCTTTAGCGCACCGAAGCCACCCAGCCAAAATGGTGGCACTGGTCAGGCGGATCAGGCTGACATCCTATTGTGTCGCCTGAAGAGCCGGTGCGCGATGGACTTCGCGAGAAATTTGCGGAAATGGGGTTGGATCTCCTATCCTTGCGCGGCTCGTTTGTAAGGCGATGCCACTGGGCCGGATGCCCGGGCGGGATGCGCCGCCGCTCCCGCGAAAACCATAACAAGGAGATCATGATGAAAAGGCTACTCCCGCAGATGCTCTTTCTTCTTTCGCTCGGGCTCGCCGCTCCTGCACTGGCGGAGCCGGACAGGAAGGGCTGCGCCGACCACCCGCTGTTCCCCACCCGCATGCCCGACTTCTTCATCGTCAACTGCAAGACGACCGAGTTCGACGCCTACGAGTTCTTCACGGCCAAGCCTCCGAAGAATCGCCAGGAAGGCCGGTTCACCTTCATCACCTACCAGCTCGAACGAGGCAAGAGCGATGCCAGCGGCGTCGCGGTGGTACGCAACTACGAGAACGCGATCGCCAAGATCGGCGGCACGGTCGCCGCCAGCGACCCGCAGCGCTGGGTGAACGGCACGATCGTCGTCGATGGCAAAGAGGTCTGGGCGCAGGCCGAGAAGGGCAACGGCAAGATCTGGCTGCGCATCGTCGAGAAACAGGCGATGAAGCAGCACATCGTGGCCGATGCGGCCGCGATGTCGAACGACCTCAGGGCCACCGGCCACGTCGCGGTGTACGGCATCTTTTTCGACACCGGCAAAGCCGTGGTGAAACCCGAATCCAAGCCCGCGCTCGACGAGGTAGCTAGACTGCTCAAGGGCGACCCGAACCTCAAGCTCTGGGTCGTCGGGCACACCGACTGGGTGGGCAAGGTGGACGACAACATGCGGCTCGCGCAGGCGCGCGCCGAGGCCGTAGCGGCAGAGCTCGTGAGCGCCCACGGCATTGCCGCGGCAAGGCTCAAGGGCTACGGCGTGGGGCCGCTGGCGCCGGTGGCGGGAAACGGAGACGAAACGGGCCGGGCGAAGAACCGGCGAGTTGACCTGGTGAAGGCGCCCTGACGGAAATTTCGGTCCGTTGAACGACCGGGAGTCAGCCGTGTGGTCGGGTCACGGCTGACGGTTTTGGGTTGTGTCGCGCGAATCGCGGCCTGCGTTGCGTAGGAATCGCTGCGAATTGCAGATGAGGCGCGGGCGGCCTGCCGCTGGAATCGAAGCGATATGTTAGTCCTTTTCGAGCGAGCACCGTGCCTTTGCACTCAGGCTTCTTCCTCCCCGAGACGCCCGCAGAACAGGCTGGCCGCGACGATCATGCCGCCGCCCAGCCATTCCTTGAGGCCCATCTCCTCCCCCGCCAGCAGCCACGACGACAGGGCGGCCACCACCAGTTCGAAGAGGAAGATGACGATGGCCTGGTTCGCCGGGGTCTGGGTGAGACCGTAGTACACCACCAGATTGACGAGCAGCAGGACGGCTCCCAGCGTCAGCAGCAGCAGCGCCGTGCCGATGTCGCGGGGCAGCGCCGCAGGGGCGGAGGCGAAGGGCAGAAGGAGCATGCCGAGCACCACCACGCAGAAGAATACGGCGACCGACTTCACCTCGATCGGCAGGTGCGGCGTCTTGCGCACCAGGACGTTGGACAACGCGAACAGGAAGCCGGAACCGAGGCCGATCCATTCCGCCGGGTTCTTCGGCCACGGCGCGCCGAATTCGGGATGCCACAGCATGGTGACGGCACCGGCCAGCGATAGTGCGATCACGGCACCGCCCACCGCGTTCAGCCTCTCATCCAGCAGCAACCGCGAGAGCAGGATGGTCCACAGCGGCGCCAGATAGAACAGCAGCAGCACCCGCATCACCTCGCCGTGGAGGGTGGCGAGCACGTAACCGAGATTGCAGCCGGCGGCGGCAAGGCCGATCCAGAGCAGCATCCAGCTTGGGCGGAAGCCGGACCAGATGCGGCGAAAGGCGATCAGCGCCGCGACCAGCGCGATGCCGTAGGTGAGTGTCGAGGATGCGATGCCGGATACCCCCGCTGCCGCGAGGGCGCGGTAGGGATACCAGATCAAGCCCCAGACCACGGCGCCGGTGAGCAGGGCAGCCAAAGCAACAGGATTCGGTCTGCGCGGCGCTGTCATCCTATAATTCGGCTCTTTTCAAGAAGATGCCAGCGACCGGCTGGCGGCCCGCCGTGAATCCGAACCTCGCCAAACTCCAGCCTTACCCCTTCGAGCGCCTGCGCCAGCTTTTCGCCGGCCTCACGCCGCCGTCCGACCTGAAGCCGATCCGGCTCTCCATCGGCGAACCGCAGCACGCGACGCCGGCCTTCATCCAGGCGGCCTTGAGCGAAGGCCTGGGCGGGCTGGCGAATTATCCCACGACAGCAGGGACGGACCGCCTGCGCAGCGCCATCGCTGGCTGGATCGGACGCCGCTATGAGTTGCCCGCGCCCGACCCGGCGAAACAGGTGCTGCCGGTCAATGGTTCGCGCGAAGCCCTGTTCGCCGTCGCCCAGTGCGTCATCGACGGCAGCCGCCCCGACCCGCTGGTGCTGTGTCCCAATCCCTTCTATCAGATCTACGAGGGGGCGGCATATCTGGCCGGTGCGCGACCGCTGTTTCTCAATCAACTGCCGGAGAACGGTTTCGCGTCCGACTTCGCTTCCGTCCCCGACGAGAGTTGGCAGCGGGTGCAACTGGCCTACGTGTGCTCGCCCGGCAATCCCACCGGCAAGGTGCTCACCCTGGACGAATGGCGCACCCTGTTCGAACTGTCGGACCGCCACGGCTTCGTCGTCGCCGCGGACGAATGCTACTCCGAGATCTATGCTGACGAGGCGGCGCCGCCCCTGGGTGCGTTGCAGGCGGCGCGCCGGCTCGGCCGCGACGAGTACCGCCGGCTGGTGGTGTTTTCCAGCCTGTCGAAGCGCTCCAACGTGCCAGGCATGCGCTCCGGCTTCGTCTGCGGCGACGCGCAGGTACTGGAGCGCTTCCTGCTCTATCGCACCTACCACGGCAGCGCCATGAACCCGGCGGTGCAGCACGCCAGCATCGCCGCCTGGAACGAGGAGACGCACGTGACCGAGAACCGCCGCCTCTACCGCGAAAAGTTCGCGGCCGTGACGCCTGTCGTCGCCCGCCATCTGCCGACGACGCAACCCGACGCCGGTTTCTACCTGTGGGCGCGCACGCCGGAAGCGGATACCGCCTTCGCCCGCCGCCTCCAGCGTGTCTATAATGTGACCGTTCTGCCCGGCAGTTTCCTGGCGCGGGAGGCCAACGGCATCAATCCCGGCGCCGGTTTCGTGCGCATCGCGCTGGTGGCGCCGCCGGAGGAATGCCTGGAGGCGGCGCACCGCATCGCCGCCTGCTGCGAACGACTCTGACAACCACGGACGACAAGACCATGCCAACGCAGGAATATCAGCAAATCATCGAACAGGCCTTCGAAGACCGGGCCAACATCCAGCCCGGCAAGTCGCCCGCCCGCATCGGCGAAGCCGTCGACTGGGTTCTCCAGCAACTCGACCAGGGCAAGCTGCGGGTCGCCGAAAAGGTTGACGGCGACTGGGTCACCCACCAGTGGATTAAGAAGGCGGTGCTGCTCTCTTTCCGCCTCGAGGACAACCGGGTGATGAGCGACGGCGTGACCAAGTACTACGACAAGGTGGCACCCAAGTTCGCCAGCTACGATACCGAGCAGTTCGCCCGCGGCGGCTTTCGCGTCGTGCCAGAAGCCATCGTGCGGCGCGGCTCCTTCATCGGCCGGAACGTGGTCCTGATGCCCTCCTTCGTGAACATCGGCGCCTACGTGGGCGAGGGCGCGATGGTGGACACCTGGGCCACCGTCGGTTCCTGCGCCCAGATCGGGAAGAACGTGCACCTCTCCGGCGGCGTCGGCATCGGCGGCGTGCTGGAACCGGTGCAGGCCAACCCCACCATCATCGGCGACAACTGCTTCATCGGCGCCCGCTCCGAGGTGGTCGAGGGCGTCATCGTCGAGGACAACGCGGTGATCTCGATGGGCGTGTTTATCGGCCAGAGCACCCGCATCTACCACCGGGAAACGGGGGAGATCACCTACGGCCGCATTCCCGCCGGCTCGGTGGTGGTCTCCGGCAACCTGCCTTCCGCCGACGGCAAGTACAGCTTGTACTGCGCCGTCATCGTCAAGCAGGTGGACGCCAAGACGCGCGCCAAGGTCGGCATCAACGAACTGCTGCGCGGCATATAACCTTCACTGAGGCTTGGGTCCCGCCATGGCACGCATCAACCAACGACCGACGACTCCCGGCGGCGACGCCATGATTTTCGACCGGCTGTTCCACCTGATGGCGGAGAAGCAGGCGTCGGATATCTTCGTCACTGCCGGCGCGGCGATCCACATCAAGATCCAGGGCACCACCATCCCGATCAACCAACAGGTGATGGACCCGGGCACCATCCAACGCATGGCCTACGAGATGATGAACCCGGAGCAGATCAAGCGCTTCGAGGAAGCGAAGGAGATGAACCTCTCCTTCGGCGTGCGCGATGTCGGCAACTTCCGCGTCAACATCTTCTGGCAGCGCGGTTCGATCGCCATCGTGGTGCGCTTCATCCAGGGCGTGATCCCGTCCCTGACGTCGCTGGGGCTGCCGCCGGTGCTGGCGGACATCATCATGGAGAAGCGCGGCCTGGTGCTGGTGGTGGGTTCCACCGGTTCCGGAAAATCCACCACCATCGCCTCCATGATCGACCACCGCAACAGCAACCGCACCGGCCACATCCTCACCATCGAGGACCCGATCGAGTACCTGTTCAAGCACAAGAAATCGGTGGTTAACCAGCGCGAGATCAGCATGGATACCCTGTCCTGGGGCGATGCGCTGAAGAACGCCATGCGCCAGGCACCGGACTGCATCCTGATCGGCGAGATCCGCGACCGCGAGACGATGCAGTCGGCGCTGGCCTACGCCCAGACCGGACACCTGTGCCTGGCGACCCTGCACGCCAACAATGCCTACCACGCGCTCAACCGCATCATCAACTTCTTCTCGCTGGAGAGCCGCACCCTGCTGTTCCTCGATCTGTCGGTGAGCCTCAGGTGCATCATCTCCCAGCGTCTGGTGAAGAGGCCCGACGGCAAGCGCGTGCCGTCGGTGGAGATCCTGCTCAACACGCGCCATATCGCCGAACTCATCGAGCGCGGCGAAGTGAACGGCATCAAGGAGGCGATGGAGCAGAGCCTCGCCCCCGGCTCCCAGACCTTCGAGCAGGACCTGTTCCGGCTCTACAAGGAAAGCGTCATCACGCTGGAAGAGGCGCTGGCCAATGCCGACTCGCCCACCAACCTGTCCTGGCTGATCAACAACTCGCAATTGGGCGGCCCCAGCGTCAGCGAGCCGGGGCACGCGGGCGTACTGGATCTCGACAAGTCCGGCCCGACCGGCGCCTCCTTCAAGGAGTTCTCCCTCAACCTCGACGACGTCGCCCAGGACTAGGTGCGCGCCCGCGCCGGACCGCGCCGCGCCGCCGCAGCCGCGGGCTGACCTCTGCAGGCTTTTCGTTCATGACCGAGCGCACCACCCAGGAGCTGGCATGCGAGCTGATCGCGCGCCGCTCCCTGACTCCCGCCGACGAAGGCTGTCTCGACCTGATCGGTGCGCGGCTGGCACCGCTCGGGTTCTCGCTCGAGCGCATCGACCGCAACGGCGTCTCGAACCTGTGGGCGCGGCGCGGCCGCGCATCGCCCGTGGTCTGTTTCGCCGGCCACACCGATGTCGTTCCCACCGGTCCGGTCACGCAATGGAGTTCCGATCCGTTCCGACCCACGCTGCGCGACGGCCAGCTTTTCGGACGCGGCGCGGCCGACATGAAGTCCTCGCTGGCGGCATTCGTCACCGCCGTCGAACGCTTTCTCTGCGCCCATCCGTCCGCAACCGGATCGATCGCGCTGCTGCTGACCTCGGACGAGGAAGGCGACGCGGTGGATGGCACGGTGCGCGTCGTGGAAGCCCTCCAGGCGCGCGGGGAAGCGATCGACCACTGCGTCGTGGGCGAACCCACGGCGGTGGCCAAGCTGGGAGACACGATCAAGAACGGCCGCCGCGGTTCGCTTTCCGGGAAGCTGCTGGTGCAGGGCCAGCAGGGCCATATCGCCTATCCGCATCTGGCGCGAAATCCGGTGCACCTGTTCGCGCCGGCGCTGGCGGAACTCGGCACCATCGAGTGGGATGCCGGCGATGCATACTTCCCGCCCACCACCTGGCAGATCTCCAACATCCATGCCGGCACCGGCGCCACCAACGTCATCCCCGGCAGCCTGACCGTGCTGTTCAACTTCCGCTTCAACCCGATGTCGAGCGTGGACAGCCTGAGAGCCCGGCTGCATCAGGTGCTGGACCGCCACCGGCTCGATTACACTGTCGACTGGACGCTGTCGGCCAAGCCCTATCTGACGCCGCCGGGACGGTTGGTGAGCGCGGCGAGCGCGGCGATCCGCGAAGTCGTGGGCCTCGATGCGGAATTGTCCACCAGCGGCGGCACCTCCGACGGCCGCTTCATCGCCGACATCTGCCGCGAAGTGATCGAACTCGGCCCGCTGAATGCGACCATCCACAAGATCGACGAGTGCATCGCCGTCGCCGATCTGGAGCCCCTGTCGCGCGTCTACCAGCGCATCCTGGAACAGCTGCTGGTCGGGTGAACATGGCGCGCGCGATGCATCGAGCGGCGGGACGGCGGTCACGGTTGTCCTGCCGCCAGCGAAACGGCCTGCCGGAAAAGGTTCGAGTGTGATGAACGACGATTCGGTGCTGTCCGAACTCGCGACGCTGCGCGACTGGCTGCGTCACGCGGTGTCGCGCTTCAACGCGGCCCGGCTTTTCTTCGGCCACGGCAGCCAGGATGCCTACGACGAGGCCGCCTACTTGATCCTGCATACCCTGCACCTGCCCCCGGACCGGCTGGAGCCGTTTCTCGACGCCAACCTGACCCGCGGGGAACGGCGCGCGGTGCAGGAAATCATCCGCCGCCGGGTGGAGGAGCGCATTCCCGCCGCCTATCTCACCAACGAGGCGTGGCTCGGCGAGTACCGCTTCTTCGTGGACGAAAGGGTGATCGTGCCCCGTTCCTACTTCGCGGAACTGCTGGAGGAGAGCCTCGCTCCCTGGGTCGCGGACGCCGCAACGGTGACGCGCGCGCTCGATCTGTGCACCGGGTCGGGCTGCCTCGCCATCCTGATGGCCGAGGCGTTTCCCAACGCTCGCATCGATGCAGCGGATGTCTCGACCGACGCCCTGGAGGTGGCGGAGCGCAATGTCGCGGAGTACGGACTCGAGCCGCGCATCGACCTGATCCGCTCCGATCTGTTCGCCGAACTGGGCGGACGCAGCTACGACCTGATCCTCAGCAATCCGCCCTACGTTTCCGGGACGGCGATGCGCGCCCTGCCGCCGGAGTATCGTCACGAACCCCGTTCCGCGCTGGCCGGGGGTGAGGACGGCCTCGACCTGGTGCGGCGCGTTCTGGCCGAGGCGAAACACCACCTGACGCCCGCCGGCATTCTGGCCGTGGAGGTCGGCCACAACCGGGAGACCGTCGAGGCGGCGTTCCCCGACGTGGCGTTCACGTGGCTCGCCTCCCGCACCGGAACCGATGCCGTGTTTCTGCTCGAGCGCGGGCAACTGGGGTAAATCCCCCAATTTGGTCCAAGTCTATTGCCGCACGCTGGGAGCGCGTGTATTTTGGCGGCGAGGTCATCGCACAGACGCGCGTACAACACAAATCTAAACTGGGATAGACAAGAACATGGCAACCGATCGGCCCATCCTGTTGGTCGAAGACAATCCGGATGACGAGGCACTCACGCTGCGCGCCTTCAACAAGAACCGCATCGCAAACCAGGTCATCGTCGCCCGTGATGGCGTGGAGGCGCTGGACTACCTGTTCGGCGCCGGATCCTACGCCGGTCGCGACGTGTCGGTCATGCCCGCGGTCGTCCTGCTCGATCTCAAGCTGCCGCGCATCGACGGCCTGGAAGTGCTGCGCCGGATCCGCGCCGACGACCGCACCCGGCTGCTGCCGGTGGTCATCCTCACCACCTCGAAGGAACAGCAGGACATCTACGAGGCATACAGTCTGGGCGCCAACAGCTATATCCGCAAACCGGTGGACTTCGAGAAATTCATTTATGCCGTCGGGCAGATGGGACTGTACTGGCTGGCGCTGAACGAACCGCTCGACACGCCTCATGCCTGAGCGGCGGATACAATAGGGCGGAGTTCGGGTAGGTAGCGGAAACCTGTCGAGGGAGGAAGTGATGACGTCAATGAATCAAAAGTTGCTTGTCGTGCTGTTGGGGGCGTTGGGTGGCTTCGCCATCGCCCAGCAGGAACTCGCGCCAGTCCAGCCTGGTACCTACGCGGTGGCGCCGGCGACGAGTGCAGCCGCCACCAGTCCGGCGCCCGTTGCCCCCGCCATGGTCCAGCCGAGCTATCCGGCCCTGCCCGCAGGCACGAGCAACGTCAACTGCGGATGTCCCCACGCCACCGCCAGCGCGCCGGCAACGGCGCCTGTCTATGCGCCCGCTAGTGCACCCCAGAGTGCGCCGGCCTACGCGTCGACCCAGCCTTCCGGGTATGCACCCGCCGGCGCACCCGGCTACCCCCAACCATCCGGCGCCGTCCCGGGCTATGCCGCCGCGCCGGCCAGTACGAATACCGGCGTGTACTGGACGGGGCCCGGCTACGGCAGCGCGCCCTCCTACGGCAATGCACCGGCCTACGGCTACAACCCGAGCTATGGCTACGCGCCTGCCTCTGGCTACAACTCCGGGTACGGCAACAGAGGCGCCTACGCTGCGCCCTCGTACGGCTACGGTAGCGCCATCGGCTATGCGAATGCTCCGACCTACGGCGGCTCGCCCGGTTATGGCTACGGCCAGGGTACTGGCAGTGCCCCGACGTACGGCAACGATGGTGGGTGGGGCGACTATTACGCCGGTGCAAATGATCCATGGCGCGGCGGCTACGGCAGTTGGGGAGACGACGCGTGGGGTGAAACGCCGAATTACGGCGCCTGGGGCAGCGACCCCTGGAGCGGAAACTACGGCGGGAGCCCCGGCTACAACTCCGGCTACAGCAGCGGCAACGCGTGGGGCGGGAGTCCAGGCTACGGCGGGTGGGACAGCGAGCCGTGGGGCGCAGATCAATGGGCGGGCGGCTACAACTCCGGACCGGGCTACGGCAGGGGATGGTAGAAGCAGCCGATGCGGGTTCGACCGCTGGTCACCCGCATCTTGTTCCGAGGCAGACGGAGGACGGCACCGCCCGATGCCGACCGTGAAACCTGGTCAAGCCTGGGCTGGACCGGATTCTACGGCGGCAGTGCGACCTTCCGGTCGGTGCTGAACTGGTAGTCGCGGAATACGTGTTCCGCACTCAGCAGTTCATAGCTGCCGTCGGCCAGACGGCGCGTGGTGTCCTTGAGACGGTAGGTGTAGTGGCCGCACGTCCAGCAGTCGAAGTTGCGCATGTGGGTGCACAGGCAGGTCTTCTCCCTGACTGAAACTTTCTTCGAATGCGGATGTGCCGCCACTTCCCGGTTGTAGGCCGTGATGTAGGCACAATTTCCGGAGCCGTCGAGCAGATAGCCGTAGGCCTCGCAGTTGGGCCGGATGCCGGCGCCGATGGCCGGGCTGCTCTTCAGCATGCGCATCGGATAGCCGGTCGGCGATACCGTGTTGACCTCGATATCTTCCTCGTTCGCGCGGAAGTACTCCTGCTTCACCTTGGCCGGCAGGCCGGCTTCGTGGGTCACCGTGAAGCGCGTCGCCACCTGCACCGCCGCGGCACCGTTTTCGAGGAAGGACACGGCGTCGCTTCCGGTGAAGATGCCGCCGGCCGCAACCAGCGGAATGTTCAACTGCTCCGCGTCCAGGTAGCGGCGGATCTCGCTGGTGATCGCCTGCAGGTCGTAGCTCGCCCAGTCCATGCCGAAGCCGAGGTGACCGCCGGCGAGCGGCCCCTCCACCACGACGTAATCGGGCAGCCGGCCGAGTTTGGCATTCTTGCGCAGGAAAAGCTGAAGCGCGCGCAGTGACGAGACGATGATGCCGAGTTTGGCATCGCGAAAGCGCGGATGGTCCTCGATCAGCGCGAAGGAGCCGAGATGCAGTCCCGCGCTCAGCGTGATGCCGTCGATACCGGCATCGAGCGCTGCGGACAGGCGCACGCGCAGCGTCTCGCGCGGCGCGTTCATGGTGAGCTTCTCCATGCAGTTGATGAAGATCAGGCCGTCGCCGCGCTTGGCCTGCATCGTCCGGCCGACGTGCATGTGCGTCGCCTCCGACAGGCGCGCCAGATCGAACACCACCTTGGACTTGTCGGAGTTGGCGACGTTGTACTTGTACAGCTTGGCCTTCTCCTTCACGAAATGCGTCTGGAAGCGCCGGTCGGAGACGGTCGGCACCATGGCATCGGACATATGGCCGATGCCCCCCAGGCGTGCCGCTTCCAGGGCGAGTTCGGCACTGGATATGTCCACACCCATTCCGCCGATGATGATCGGCACCAGTTCCTGCCTGCCGAAGTGCAGGCGGAAATCATCCACGCGTTTCATGGCTCTCCTTCACAGACCGCCGACAATAATAACGCGACGGCGGGCGTACGTCCGAACGTCGGCCCGTACGCCCGGAGCACGGCTCGCGAGGACATGCCACGTCCGCCGCGCTAGCCGTTGCCTGCTCAGGATGGATCGCGAACTGGGATCAGCGCCGCCGGCTGCCGAGCACCCCCGGTCGCGGCACGACAGTCATTGCAGAAATCCGGGCCGAGGCAGATCGATTCGAGCCGGATCTGGCGCCAGGACGCCGCGCATTGCGCTGGCGCCGAAGTTTGCCGGAGTCCAATCGCGAAGGCAAGTACGGCGGGCGAACACGAAGTGCACGGCGCGTCACGCTGCGGGCGAACGGACCTCACTCGTCCGGCCCGGCAGCGAAGAGCCTGAGGAAAGCGTGGAAGGCGGCGGCACTTTGCCTCGGATCGTATCGGGCGAAGAGCTTGCGTTGCCGGGATAACGCCGCGGCTTGGGCCATGCCGAGTATCAGCTCCCGCTCGGCCAGAATCTCTTCGCACATACGTTCCGTCACGAACAGGAACGGAATCGGAAAGCACAACCCGTCCGCGCCCTGAGTGTGAAAGCGCAGCAGGACAGATCGTGTTTCCGCTTCGGAGTGTCGTTTCATGTCGCCGGGCGCATGCCAAGTGCAACATCGCCTCTACTGTGCGACTTGGTCCATCCCAGCGTCTTGACGTACCGCAAGATGTTCATGCAATTCGGGCATGTGGATGTAATCCTCGGGGCCGAGCAATGCACCTGCCACGAGTTCCAGGGCACCGCCTGTGAGCACTGGACTGACTCCGCTCTCACTGCCGGCCAGCAGACCGCAGAGCAACACGACCGTCTCTCCGATACCTCGCGCAATACCGCCGGCGCCGCGACGATGTGTTCTCCGGCAGCACCACGAAAGGCACGCTCGACGCCAAAGCCGCGGCGGACTGCCACGCATGTCACACCTCGCAGAAGGACAAGCACTTCGTCCTAAGCACACTGCGCGACTGGACCGCTTCCGCTCGTAGCCCGGCCGCCATCGGGCGGCCGAATCTGCAGCCACGCCTCGAAAACGACCTCTCAGGTCGTTCCGCGTCCCGCTCAAGCGCACGTCAACGCACGCACGTGCGGACACTCGTTCCGCCATGCGGCATTATTTCCCCGTCGTGGCCAAATCTGCGTAAACTTGCGCCTGCCCAGTTCCTTTCGACGCGATTTCGAGGACAACCACCATGAGCGACGCCCTCACCTATCTGGTGAAAGTTCGACCGACCGCAATGACCGGCTATTTCAGCTTTCTCAAGGAAGCCGGCAAGCATCTCGACCCCAAGACGCGCAACCTGATTTCGGTCATCACCAAGGTTCATGCCCAGACCGAGCCAGGCTTTCGGCAATACCTGACGCGGGCGCTGCGCGAGGGAGCGTCGGCGGACGAGGTGCTGGATGCGTTGCTGATGGCGTTCCCGGCACTGGGCCTGGCAAAGATAGTCTGGGCCACGGACATCCTGCTGGAAATGGACATTCCCGAGTTCCGCCCGGCCCTGCTGGGTGCGCCGGCGCAGTGGCACGATATCGCGGCCATGGATGCCCTGAAGGAAGGTGAAGTCAATTATCTCGAATGCGACACCCGCAACCTGTTCGTCTACAAACAGAAGGATACGCTGAAGGTGTACGACAGCCGCTGCCCGCACCAGGTGACGAACATTCCCCACCTCGCCCTGCAGGGCAACAAGCTCACCTGCCCGAAACACAACTGGGCGTTCGACATCGTCAGCGGCGAATGCGTGGAGAAGGGAGATCGTCCGCTCCACCAGTTCCAGCACAAGATCGAGCACGGCCGCCTGATGGCCTATTGGTAAAGCAGCGGGACAAGATGCGACAATCCGCGGGCGGCAACCCGAATCGCTAACGCAATCCGCGCTGATTCCAGGGCGGAACTGGATTCTTTTCCGACCACAGCCCGGAGCGTCTGATCTTGGCCTCGAATTCAGCGTGCTCGTAACGACCGCGGTCCTCCGCGGGTTGCTCCTTACCCGAACCCTGGTCCCGCCATGCCAGTCCGGCGGCGACTTGCGCCATGCCGGCGTCCAGGGTTTTCGGGCATGGAAGTCGGCTTCGGCACGGCGCGTCCGGAGGCACTACCCATACCTGGCCGAAGACCTGGCCACCGCGTTCGCGCCGGGTACGGGCGACGCGCACCTCCTGATCGAACAGTAGGGCGCCGAGGTTCTGCCGCGATCGATCGGCGAAAGGCTGCCCGGGCAAGGGAGCGCGAATGTGCGCGAGTCGGACCTCGTGGCGAGCGCGACCCGCATCCACCACCGTGATCGCGTCACCGCCGGCGACAGCGGCAACTCTGCCCAGGATCTCCTCGGCCAACGCAGGAACACCCGGCAAGAGCATCGCGATTGCCACCAGAATTCGTCTCACCATGCCGACGGAATCGCCCTCCCCTTCGTGCCGTTGCACCGGACGCATTAGCATACAGTGCCTATGCCACCACCCACGGCATAGGCGCCGATCGAGGAGACAAACCATGGCAAAGCAGGCGAATCCGAAGAGCAGGCCCAAGTTCTATCTCGCGCTCAAGGAGCAGCATCCGGAGTTCATCGAGGCTCTGGACAGCTTGGGACAGGCAGCGCGGGCGGCGGGACCATTGGACGAAAAGACCGGTCACCTGATCCAACTCGCTGTCTGTGCCGCCATTCGCTCCGAAGGGGGCGTGCACAGCCACACGCGCCGCGCCCTGGACCGCGGCGCCTCGCCGGCCGAGATCCGCCACGCACTGATGATGATCACGAGCACGATCGGCTTTCCGAGCGTGGTCGCGGCTCTCACCTGGGCCGCCGACCTGCTTGACAAGAAGTAATGGTTCGGGCGCCCGGAAACCCCACACGCGCCGCACCGAAATTGACCTGCGCTGAGGCTGCGGGTAGAATTCGCGGTCCTCGGGGTGTAGCGCAGCCTGGTAGCGCGCTTGCTTTGGGAGCAAGATGTCGGGGGTTCAAATCCCTCCACCCCGACCAAGTGCGCTACAAACCCCACGCTCCCGGGACTGCCCGTAGCTCAATTGGATAGAGCACCGGCCTTCTAAGCCGGGGGTTACAGGTTCGAGTCCTGTCGGGCGGGCCAGGCAGCAGGATGCATGCAGTGCCGCAGGTTTCTCAGTGGTGGCCGTAGCTCAGTTGGTAGAGTCCCGGATTGTGATTCCGGTTGTCGTGGGTTCGAGTCCCATCGGCCACCCCACCCCTCTTAGTTCGCCGCGGTAGCGTCTGCCAACTTCCCAGGATCAGGGCGCGGTTTCCCAAGATCATTCGACGGCAGGCGTCTTCCGAACCCGCCTTCTGTAATGCACCCTGGCCGGGATCTGTTCAGTACGGCGCCCCGTCCGTTCGCTCGACTTCCGGCCTTGCACAATCAGCGTGGTTACGGCTTTGGCGCGTAAGTCGTGGAATGTGAAGCGCCCATTGCCCGCCTTCCCCATGCAACCTGGAGCCCGAAGGCCCCGCGGACTCAGCCGAAGTTTGATTCCGGCGCCCGACACGCGGGTGCCCCATCTCCGCTGAGCAGTTGGCGCAGCCAGGCGCGCTGGATGCCGCGGGCGCGATCGCCGGCGAGCATCGCGCGGACGCGAGGCAGAGCCTCAGCCAACAACATCGCGCCAGGTGCCAGGATGGCGTCGCAGCGCAGGATGTGAAATCCCAGAGGCGATTCGACGACATCGCTCAACGCTCCTTGCTGCAGGGCAAACAGCGCCGCGTCCAGGGTGCCGAACAGTTGTCCCCGCCGGTACTCGCCCAGCATTCCGTCTTGAAGGGCGGGGGGCATTCGGAGTGCTTCATTGCCTGTTGCGCGAATCGCCCCGCATCCCGCGCCAGGCGCCTCGCGATGGCAGCGATGCGGGCGCGGGCCGACTCCCGCCGATTCTCCTCGAAACCCTCATTGATGGTCACCAGGATGTGGCTGGCGCGCCGCCGCTCGGGCCGGACGAAGCGATCGATGTGCAGGCGGTAGAAGAGCTCCGCGTCGGTATCGCTGCCATCGCGAGGCGCCTGGGCCGACACCCTCTCCAGCACAGCGTCCACCGCCAACCCGCGGCGCAGCGCCGCTTCCAGTGCCGACTGCGACAGGCCGTTGGCGGCCAGATCGGCGGCGAACTCCGCCTCGTTCCCATAGCGCTCGCGAATCTCGCCGAGCGCCGACATCAAGGTGGCCTCGGGAATGCACCGGCGTCCACGGCTCGTCCACCCGGATCAACTCCTCCTCGCGGCAGCCCACCATGCAGCCGAGGTCGAGAAAGTGAACGCTGTAGATTGGTCGCGCGGCGCGGGCACTACCGTGTTCTCGTGCTCGATGTGCTGCAGCGCTGGTTCGGGCTGCGGCAGGAGCCCCGCTCGCCCCCGATGGCAGGCGGTGCGAGTTCCCGCCATAATGCGTGCCGGCATGACGGCGCTGGAGGCAGGGCGATCCGGGCCCCATCGGCCGGAGTCTTCCTGGCCGGCAACGACGGCGACCATGCTCCGTTTCTGCGGTCATCATGCCTTCCGAATTCCCTGCCAGGATGGAGAACGTCCTCTATGAGTTTCCAGATCCATGACCGAGCGCACCACGACGCGGTATGCGAGAAGTGCGTTTTCGACACCGACCTGCATCATTTCGACGAGGACGTCGTGGAGGTTTCGCGGCAGCACCTGGTGCTGGTGGATCTCTGGGCCGATTGGTGCGGTCCCTGCCACCATCTGGCGCCTATCCTGGCGCGGGTCGTTGCGGACTATGGCGGCCGCGTCCGCCTCGCCAAGGTGGAAGTGGACGAGGGCGACAACATGAAGATCGCCGGCCGCAATGGCGCGAGGGGCTTCCCGACGGTACTGCTGTACAAGGATGGCGAGGTGGTGGACCGCTTCCACGGCGCGAAGCCGGAGCATTTCGTGCGCGAGTTCATCGACCGTCATCTCGAAACCTGAGCCCGGTACACCGGCGCGCCTCAGCTCGAAACGGCGCCCGCTACATCGTGCTCGGGACTCACACGAAACCACGAATAGGAACCACAAGATGATCTACAAAGGTAGCTGCCACTGCGGGCGCACCGCCTTCGAAGGCGAAGGCGAACTCACCGGCGTCATGGACTGCAACTGCTCGATCTGCTCGCGCAAGGGATCACTGCTGTGGTTCGTGCCGCGGGACAAGCTGCGCCTGCTGACCCCGGAGGAGAACCTCGCGACCTATACCTTCAACAAGCACGTGATCCGGCACCGCTTCTGCCCGAGTTGCGGCATCCACCCCTTCGGCGAGGGGGCGGATCCTGCCGGCAACCGCATGGCGGCGATCAACGTGCGCTGCCTGGAAGGAGTCGATGTGGCCTCGCTACCGGTAAAGCACTTCGACGGCCAGTCGCTCTGAACCCGGAACAGCCTGTGGGCGCCGCGCCGGGCAAAGTCCTGAAGCCGGCCGCAGCCTACTTCGGCCTTGTCTTCGGTGCCGGCTTCGTCCTCGGATCCATCCGTGTACCCGTCCTGGTGCCAATGATCGGCGACCGTGCGGCGGAGCTGATCGAGGCGCCGCTGATGCTGATCGCCATCGTGCTGGCGGCGCGCTGGGTGGTGCGCCGCTTTTGCGCGCGCTGCGGGCGGGCCACGCTGCTGGGGGTGGGGACGATCGCTGCCGGACTCGTACTGGCGGCCGACGTGGCGGTCGGTGTCGGACTGCGGGGCATGTCCGTGGCCCAGGTGTTCACCGATCGCGATCCGGTCTCGGGCGCCGTGTACTACGGACTGATCGGGCTCTATGCGCTGATGCCCTGGATCTTCGGGCGTCGCGCCGCGGCGCGTGACCGTGGCTGAACCGGCCTCGATCGACGACCTGCCCGGCCTCGGGCCAAAGTCCCGCGACATGCACGCGCCAGCCGGTATCACCACCGTCGAGGAGTTGCGGAATCTGGGCGCGGTCGTGGCCTACGTACGGGTGTGTGAGGCGGGCCAACGGCAAGGTCCGCCTGAATCTGCTGTCGGGTCCGGAGTCGGCGCTGTCCGGCGAGCCGTGGCAGGAGCTCGCGCGGCGTCATCGCACCGGCCAGCCGCGCGGTACCACGGCATCCTGTTGCGGCAGATAGTCGTAGCCCGCCGCCAGATCTTGCCCGACGTGGTTGGCCACGCACGATCGACATTCTTGTTGGTGACGAGGTGGAAATGCCAGGGTCGATCAGGCATGCGTCGCGGCGCGACACCTGATAGTCCAGGAAGCGGGCGCAGGAGCCGACGTGCCCGTCCATCATCTCGCGAAACTGCAGCCATCGTGCATTGGGGAACGCACGGCTCTTGTCGGCCGTCCACACGTCTGCGGGTCCGTATGTAGTCGCAGTCGGTAGACTGTGCCTTCGCAAGCGGCGCTGTCCGAACCGCTGCGGTCCTGACGCGACAGTCTGCTCCGGATAATATCCGAGCAATCTAGTCGACTTTAGTGCTATAAGTGATCAGGAGCGGTTTTGTTCCGCACCGAACCGACCGCGCCACGGAACGGGGCACGGTTGGGACCACCGCACTCCACCTGCACCGTATGCGACTGCTCTGGATTCAGGGCAGCCCGAAAGGAGCAACACCATGAGACAGATCCACATCGACTATCCCGGCACCGGTCTCGACTACAACGCGGCACGCGCACTCGCGGCCTCGCTTGCGATCGATGATCCCGAAATCGAGGAACCGGTGGTGATGGCCTGGCACGATAAGGGAGCGTCGAAGATGTCTCCCGTCATCGAGGGCGGCGACATCGACACGCGCTGGCACGATTATGGGGAAAGCCATAGCGGCCAGATCGAGATCAATATCAATGGCCAGTACGATTTCGTCTTCGCCGATGCCGCAGGCTTCGATGGCTACGGCCCGGGTCCGTACGTCAACCTCTCCGACGGCAGCGGCACCAAGTACCTATGCCAGCGGGGGTTGCTGCGCGACCCGCATCAGCCTGACAAGGATGCATGCGTGGCACTCGACGACTATACGAGCCAGATGACTTGAGAATCGGTCCGACGGAACTGCCGACGCGACGCGGCCAAGGGTATGGCCATAGCCGTCGTCGCGGCTTTGCCGTGGATGCGTAACCGTTCCCGGGTGGCGGCCATGAACATGCTGGGCAAGCAACCATGACTCCGGCACATGATTTCGATATCGACGCACGCGGACTGAATTGCCCGCTGCCGGTTCTGCGGGCCAAACAGGCCATTGGCCACATGCAGCCGGGCAAAGTGCTGCGTGTGCGCGCCTCGGACCCGGGTTCGGTCAAGGATTTCGACGCCTTCTGCCGGCAGTCAGGCAACGAACGGGTTTCGTTCGAGGAGAGTGACGGCGAATACACCTTCTACCTGCGCAAGACTTGATGGGACGCAGCCGTGCGCCGAATGCCTGGTTCGATGGCGGCTGCGCCGATTGTCCGCAATAATGCAATTCCATGACCTGACCGAAGGAGGCCGAACTTGGGAACGCTTCCCGAAATTGCCGTTCTGGACGAACTGATCCGGCGCCGGCTCGACGAGACTCTGTCCCAGAGGCTTGCCGAAAAGCTCACGGAGATGAAGGGCAGCAAGACGCCGTCACTGGCCATCATTGCCACCGGCGGCACGCTGGACACGGGTTATCTTCCCTTCATTTTGAGCGCGACCGCCGCCGCGCTGGGGTGGAATGCGTCGGTGTTCTTCACCTTTTATGGATTACAGCTGCTCAAGAAGGATATCAGCGACCTGAAGGTGAGCCCCCTGGGCAATCCGGGCATGCCGATGACGGTGCCCTTCGGCCCGCGCTGGTTCAGGAACATCAATTGGGACATCCCCAACGCCATCCAGGCGTTCGTCCCCGGATTCGAAGCGGTGGCGACCTCGCTCATGGAGCGGAAATTCAAGGACAACGGCGTCGCGAACCTGACCGAACTGCGCCAGTTGTGCGTGGATGCCGGCGTACACCTCGTGGCCTGCCAGATGACGGTAAGCCTGCTCGGCTTCACTGCGGACGACTTCATCCCGGAAGTGACGGAGTATGCCGGTGCGGCCACCTTCCTGCCGATGGCCCGGGACGCCGACGTAAGCCTGTTCATGTGACGAGCGATTTGCAGGCGACGTGCCGCAGGCACGTTGTGCCGCTTTTCGCGGGGCACGTTCAGCCTGTTGGGACGGCGGTCCTTTCGACACTGGATCGCAGTTGGAATCGGTGAGGCTACAAAACGAGGTTCGTCGCCGTGCCTGGCACGATCTGTGGAAGGCCATGAAGCGTACAGAATGATGTCTCGAGCCGACGCCATATGCCGAAAGGGCTATCTCCTGCCCCACTGCCCGGAAGGCGAACAGGACCAGCAAGTGCGCTTGTATTGGGATCCCATCGGCAAAACGTGGAGCGTGAGCGTAGCGGGCAGCTTCGTCAGCGACACTGTCGCGGACGAGTTGATCGACGCGGCGGTCAACAAGTATGCAATCGCCCGCACACCGGAAGACTCATGAAGGTTGGCGAACCCGCTGCCTCGTCGTGAATCCCGTTGCGAATGGGTTTAGGGATCCTGCGGCAAGACCGAGATTGGAGTAGCGGTTGCCCGGAGCGACGCATTCTCCGAGCACCCCTGCTTCTCGCAACGGCTTGCGCGTCGCGCCGCTCACGGAAACGCCGGAATAAGCGGCTCGGTCCCTTCCAGTTCGGCTTCCGGGTGGTGCTTCTTGACCAGTTCGCTGATCTCTTCGACCCGCGATATCGGCACGTCGATCATGATCAGCAGCCCACCTCTCTCGATTGCATCCTCGAATTGCTTGTGCCGCGTGTTGCCGACGCTGAGTCCCACCATGCCGCTCAACCACGCACCGACTCCCGCCCCGGCGAGGCTGGAACCAAGGATAACGCCTCCCGCGATCACTGCCGCACCCGGCGCGAGCGCGATGCCGACCAACCCCGCCAAAGTGCCCACAACCCCGCCCAGGGCGAGGCCGCGCTGGACCGCCGGTACGAAATCGGATTTCTGCATCATCGAGGCCTCCGGCAGATCATGCATATCCGTGCCCCGCTTGGCCAGGATATGGATGTGCTTCTCCTCGACGCGCGCAACCAGCAACTCGTTCACGATCGTTCTGGCCACGTCGCTGCTCGGCACAATGAAATAGATGCGCTTGATCTTCATCTCGTTCTCCTCATTGGTGGGACTGAAGGAAGGATAGGAAGGAGGAATGACAACTCGAACCCTAGCACGGCCACAGGGAGGGCTCAAGGCACGGGATATGGGGAGGCGCCGGCCTCTGAGGATTCCGGCGGGTTCGTGTGACCGGTCATGGCGGGCTTCTGCCCGTCCCTACCCGATCTCGTGGCTCCCTGAGCGGCTGCGGCATGGCCGCCATTTGACGATGAGCAGAGCGGCCCGATAGCCGGCGTCCTTTGCAGCCTGAACTTCAACGTGGTATTCAGCCTGCGCTTCGCGGCGGCGGGTAGGTCCGCCCGGGCCTCTAGGCCTTCGCCTTGACGTAACGTCCCGGAGCAGGCTCGATCTCCCGGTAGGTCGGGTTGCCCGTATGCTCGGGAGCGGGAACTTTCTTTCCGCTGCGCTTGCCCAGCCACTCGATCCAGTTCGGCCACCAACTGCCCTTGCGCTCGGTGGCACCGGCCAACCACTCTTCGGCCGTGGCGCTGGCCGGGGCGTCGCTTACCCAGTGGCTGCGGCGGTTCTTCGATGCCGGATTGATGGAGCCGGCGATATGTCCGCTCGCCGCCAGCACGAAGGTGGTCGGGCCGCCCAGTACCTTGCGCGACAGATAAGCCGCATGCCAGAGGACGAGGTGATCCTCGCGCGCCGCCATGATGTACGCGGGTACGTCGATCTTGCCCAGGTCGATCTTCTCTCCCAGCATCTGCAGTTTGCCCGGCACGCGCAGGCTGTTCATCAGGTACATGTTGCGCACGTACCAGGTGAAGAACGGCCCGGGCAGGTTGGTGCTGTCGGAGTTCCAGTAGAGCAGGTCGAACGGCTGCGGCTTCGCGCCCTTCAGGTAATTGCCGACCACGTACTGCCAGATCAGGTCGTTGGCGCGCAGCGCGGAAAAAACGGTGGCCAGATCGCGGCCGTGCATCACCCCGCCCTTGCCGATTGCCGCCTCGTTGGCCGCGACGGCCGCCTCGGTGACGAGTGCGCCGATCTCCCCCGGCTCCGAGTAGTCGAGCAGCGCGGTCATCAGGGTCAGGCTCTCCACCGGGTCTTCGCCACGCGCCTTGAGCGCCGCCAGGGCCGAGCAGACGAGCGGGCCGCCGATGCAGAAGCCGAGGACGTTGGGCTTCGCCGCGCCGGTGATCTCGCGCACGACGCGCAGCGCTGCCAGCGGGCCCATCTCCAGGTAATCGTCCCAGGTGAAGTGCCCCTGCTCCTTCGTCGCGCTGCGCCAGGAGATGAGGAACACCGTGTAACCCTGCTCCACGATATAGCGGACGAAAGAGTTCTCCGGCTGCAAGTCCATGAGGTAATACTTGTTGATGCATGGCGGCACCAGCAGCAGCGGACGTTCGGCGACCTTGGCGGAAGTCGCTGCATACTGGATGAGCTGCATCACCTCGTTCTCGTAGATCACGGAGCCGGGCGTCGTGGCGATGTTGCGGCCGATCTCGAAGGCTGCCTCGTCGGTCATCGAGATGCGCCCCTTCTGCATGTCCTCCAGCGCGTTCTTGATCCCCGCCGTAACGCTCTCGCCCCTGGATTGCAACGCCGTCGTGAGGAATTCCGGATTGGTCAGTGCGAAGTTCGACGGTGCCATGGCATCGACGAACAGCCGTGTCAGGAACTGCATGCGGGTCTTGGCCGGACCATCGGCGAGCGGCGTTGTCTCGGCCAGTTTCGTGAGGAAGCCGGCATTGAGCAGGTAGGCCTGGCGCAGGTAGTCGAACATCGGAACATCCGACCACTCCGGGGCGGTGAAACGGCGATCGCCGGAGGCCGGGTTGATCAGCGGGTCGGCCGGTGTGCCCGGACTGGGTTGCATGAACGACTGCCAAAGCTGGACGTGCTGGCCGCTGAACTCGCGCAGCAGGCTCACCAGCGGCTCGGCATCCGGAATCGGCAGCTGCGCTTGCGAAGGCAGCGGAGGACCGGAGGGGGAGGACAGGATCGCCTGCTGCTTGGCGACGAAGTCCCAATACGATTGCGCCAGGGTCTGGCCGGTCTGGAAGAATCCCTGCAACAGGGCCGCTGATTGCTCCGGAGTCATGGGCTCGATCCTTTCGTCTGTCAGTTTGTTCGCTCCGAGTCCGCGGTCTCCCGCCGGACGTCTTCGAACGGCTTTGGTAAGCTCCGTGGGCGTCGCTGCCTTCTGGTCGGCCATGGCACGCCAGGCAGTGCGCGCCTGGTGGCCGGTGACCTCGCGCGGCGCGCGCCCATCATCCACGCCCCGCCGTTTGCCCCTGCGTCCGTAGGCGTGCTCAAGGTGCGAACCAGTCCCGCCCGTTGGTGCGAACAAGCTGAGCCAGGGCGTGGTAGTCCTGCCACTCGTCCGCGGAATGGATCGTCGGTGCCATCATGCTGCCGCGGGCCGGCAGCTTTCTCATCAGGTAGGGCAGATCGGCGAAGACCGGCGTGAAATACCGCGCCGGCTTGCCCACGGCGTAGGCGTAGCCGGCCTCGAAGATCGCGCTGGTGGCCAGTTTCTTGGGATAGACCAGCATGAAGTGGCGGCTGCGGTCGATCGCCCGCAAGTCCTTGTCGGCCGAGACATCGGCGGCCTGGAACTTGGCGACGGTGTCGATCTTCTCGCCCGACCAGTACACCCGCAGCTTGCAGTCGATCAGCGCGTCGTAGACCTTCCTCATCTCGCGCCAGCCTTGTTCGTAGTCGTGTTCGGGCCAGCCGGCCATAGGCACCGACAGAAACACGTCGTAGTCGAAACCCGGCGCGCCGGCCGCGCTCCGGCTCCGCTGCGTGGCTTCGGCGAGCGCGCCCTCAAGCTCCGGCCAGTCCTTGGCGAATTTGCGTTCGAACTTGCCCTTTTCCAGCGGTACGGCGAGCGTCTCGTTGACCGCGCGCACCAGCCGCAACATGTCGGGGCGCGTGGTGTCGGCGGCATTGAGTTCGTTGAGCGGACTGGGCAGGTCGCTGCGTGCGAGGCCGATCACCAGCGGAATCACGCGCGCTTCCTTGGCGTGCAGGTGTTTGGCGAGTGCGCCGGCTTCGAACAAGACCCAGGGCGCGCGCCGGTTTTCGGGAGTCAGGCACAAGAGGCCGATGCTGGATTGATCCAGCACCTCCATCAGTTTCGCGAACCAGGCCTCGCCCTTGGCGATGTCTTCCGACGACAGGAACACGTCTTCCGCGCCGAGCGCGTCAAAGAAGTCCGTCAACCAAGTCTTGAGGGCCTCGGCTGCATAGTGACTCGACTCGCCCGACCAACTGATGAAAATTCTCATGTCGCCCTCCGCTTGTCCGATCCCGACGCCAGGGCGAGGCAGCGCCGTGTCCGGGCTGCGGCTGGGTCAGGGTGGCCGCGAGCGGTGACGTGGTGCCGCCGGCGCCGTGGGGTATAGGAAGAATAAACGCCCCATGTCGGATGAGCAATGGGTAGCGCACGGGCACCGGAAGCCCGGTCCGCCCCCTGCAGCCCTCGCCGCCGGCGCTGCCCGACGAGGCATGGATTGAGCGGTGCGCCCGAGCGTGAGTCCGTTTTCGTGCAATTCACGTCGGCGGGACAGACCATGCCCTGCCGCCGGCATTGGGCGGCAAAGCTCAATTCCTGCGCGTCCGGCGTATCGCCGCATGACGGCAAAGAAGCCGGAGCCGGAGGGCGATCCCGTCAACAATGCGTTGTCCGACGGCGACTTCAGCGCCCGCGGGCGCACAGCGCTGCCGCCCCGCTGTATCGCCCCGGCCTTGTAACGATCGCTGACTCGGAAGCGAGTTCGCATGGGCGCGTTCGATTTCGCCAAGACGACGCTGCCGGCTGGCGCCTGGACGCACGACGCGGCGCTCGAGGCCGAGGCGACGACAGCACTGTCGTCGGCCGTTGCGCCGCCAGGGAAGACCGCGCCCGCAGGGCCCGTCCAGCCCAACACAACGCTGATCGGCTACACGGACCTCATCGGTCCGGTCTCGGGCAAGCCGTTCGATCCGAGCTATGCCGGCGCGAAGCGCCTGGAGAGCGAACTGCTGCAGGCGCTCAGCACCCGCCACGGAACCCCGGCGCCGTCACGCCCGGTCCCCGACTTGTCAACGGCAGCCGATTCCGTGATTGCGCAAATTGACCCGTTGAAAAGCATTCAAGCGTGATGCGCGCCCGGCGTGTGTGCTGTAATAGCCCATGCAGCGCGGCGGGGTTCCTTGAAGAACAGCGGGCGAGGCGAGACAAACCGTGGCAGATGTCCGAATCTTCCTGTCCACAGTGAGCGCGGAGTTTCGCAGCTACCAGGACGCCTTGCGCCACTACCTGGACCGCCCCAACGTCACCGTGAAGGCGCAGGAAGACTTCATCGTGACCGGCACCGAAACGCTGGACATGCTCGACGAGTACATCCGGCAGTGCGACGTGGTGATCCACCTGGTGGGCGACATGACCGGAGCGATGGCGCAGGCCCCGTCGGTGGCGCTGATCCGGCAACGCTACCCCGATTTCGGCAGCCGCCTGCCGGTGGGCCCCTTTCTGGAACCCGACGGGCCGCCCCTCTCGTACACCCAGTGGGAAGCCTGGTTGGCGTTGTATCACGCCAGGAAGCTGATCATCGTGGTCCCGGAGAACGGCGCCAAGCGGGACGAGCGCTACACGCTGGATCCGCTCCAGCAGGCGGCACAAAAGGACCATCTGGTGCGCCTGGCGGATATCGAGCGTTACCCCGGCTTTCGCTTCACCTCGGCCGACCAGTTGGCCGCCGAGATCTGGCGCTCGAGTCTGCTCGACATCCTTATCGAAGCCGGGCTGATCAGGAAGGTGGTCGATCTCCCCTACCCGAGTTTGGGCGACCTCTTCAAGGGCCGGGAGATCCTGCTCGACGCTCTGGGCGAGCGTCTCGGACCAGTTCCCCAGCGCAGCGACCTGCCTGCCGTCGCGAACGCGTTGACGGGCATGGGCGGTGTGGGCAAGACCAGGCTGGCGATCGAATACGCCTGGCGTCATGCCGGCGACTACACGGCGATGCTTCTCGTCGGCGCCGATAGCCCCGAAGCACTGAACCGCAATCTGGCCGCCCTCTGCGCAGCGCCGATCCTCGATCTTCCCGCGAAAGACGAAAAGGACGAAGACGAGCAGCGCAATGCAGCCCTCGGTTGGCTGCAGCAGCACCCCGGCTGGCTGCTGATTCTGGACAACATCGACACGAAAGCCGCGGCCACGGCGGTCAAAGCCCTGCTTCCGCAGTTGAGGGGCGGACACGTCCTGTTCACCAGCCGGCTGAGCAACTGGAGTGGCAGTATCAAGGCCATCCCCGTGGATCTGCTCTCGCCCGAGGCCGCCACCGACTTTCTGATAGCACGCACGGCAGCGGACCGCCGCCGACAGGCCAATGACTTCGCCACGGCGAGCGACCTGGCAGAAGAACTGGGCTATCTCGCGCTCGCCCTGGAGCAGGCAGGCGCCTACATCGCTTATCGTACCGACAGCTTTGAGCAGTACCTGACCGAGTGGCAGCGCCAGCGGGAAACCGTGTTGGCGTGGTATGACGCGGACCTGATGGAATATCCGAAAAGCGTGGCGATCACTTGGCAGACTTCGTTCGATCAGCTCGGAGAATCTGCCCGACGGCTGCTGCAGCGCCTGGCTTGGCTGGCGCCGGACCCCATTCCCGAAACCCTGCTGGCGGTTCCCATCGCGGAGCTCGACCCGACCAAGGCCGATCCCTTCGGCGCCCTGGCCGAGCTCAAGTCCTATTCCCTGGTTACGCGCGCGGCCGACCGGCCCTACTTCACCGTCCATCGCCTGGTGCAGGAGGTCACCCGCCGCGGCCAGCGCCGCGACCCCGCCCACGCCCTGCTTGTCGAGGCATTGAACTGGGTGAACGACGCCTTTGTCGGCGATCCATTGGACGTGCGGGACTGGCCGGTCCTCGACCCCCTGGCGCCCCACGCGCTGGCCATCGCAGCGAACGCCGATGAAGTCGAGATTGGCGATCCTTCTGCCCGGTTGCTTAACGACGTCGGGGTGCTGCTCATTCAGAAAGCCCTGTACGCCGAGGCCGAGCCGCTGATGCGCCGGGCGCTGGCGATCGACGAGGCGAGCTTCAGCGCGGATCGCCCCAACGTCGCTCGCGATCTCAACAACCTGGCTCAGCTGCTCCAAGCCACGAACCGCATGGCCGAGGCCGAGCCGCTGATGCGCCGGGCGCTGGCGATCGACGAGGCGAGCTTCGGCGCGGATCACCCCAGGGTCGCCACACACCTCAACAACCTGACCCAGCTGCTCCAGGACACGAACCGCCTGGCCGAGGCCGAGCCGCTGATGCGCCGGGCACTGGCGATCGACGAGGCGAGCTTCGGCGCGGATCACCCCGACGTCGCTCGCGATCTCAACAACCTGGCCCAGCTGCTCCAGGCCACGAACCGCCTGGCTGAGGCCGAGCCGCTGATGCGCCGGGCGCTGGCGATCGACGAGGCAAGCTTCGGCGCGGATCACCCCAGGGTCGCCACCCGCCTCAACAACCTGACCTTGCTGCTCCAGGCCACGAACCGCCTGGCCGAGGCCGAGCCGCTGATGCGCCGGGCATTGGCGATCGACGAGACGAGCTTCGGCGCCGGTCACCCCAACGTCGCCCGCGACCTCAACAATCTGGCCCAGCTGCTCCAGGCCACGAACCGCCTGGCCGAGGCCGAGCCGCTGATGCACCGGGCGCTGGCGATCGACGAGGCAAGCTTCGGCGTGGATCACCCCAGGGTCGCCACCGACCTCAACAACCTGGCCGGACTGCTCAAGGCCACGAACCGCCTGGTCGAGGCCGAGCCGCTGATGCGCCGGGCATTGGCGATGGACGAGGCGAGCTTCGGCGCAGATCACCCCGAGGTCGCCACCGACCTCAACAACCTGGCCGGGCTGCTCAAGGCCACGAACCGCCTGGTCGAGGCCGAGCCGCGGATGCGCCAGACGTTGGCGATCGACGAGGCGAGCTTCGGCGCGGATCACCCCAGGGTCGCCACCGACCTCAACAACCTGGCCGGGCTGCTCCAGGCCACGAACCGCCTGGCCGAGGCCGAGCCGCTGATGCGACGGGCGCTGGCGATCGACGAGGCAAGCTTCGGCGCGGATCACCCCAACGTCGCCCGTGACCTCAACAACCTGGCCGCGCTGCTCCAAGCCACGAACCGCCAAGCCGAGGCCGAGCCGCTGATGCGCCGGGCGCTGGCGATCGACGAGGCAAGCTTCGGTGCGGATCACCCCAGGGTCGCCACCCGCCTCAACAACCTGGCCCAGCTGCTCCAAGCCACGAACCGCCTGGCCGAGGCCGAGCCGCTGATGCGCCGGGCGCTGGCGACTTGCATCGAGAGCCTGGGCACGGAGCACCCCTCTGCGAACACCGTACGGGGGAATTACATTGCTCTCCTGCAGGCGATGGGAAGGACGGAAGATGAAATCAGGGCCGAACTTGCGTCTCTGATCCCTGGAGCCTGACACACGGCGTGTCGGAAAGCCGGAAACGGCGATGTTCGGGAACGGTTCTCGGAATACCGAATGCCGGCGCTGGGTCGAGCCCACGGCGGTTCACTGGTCGGTTCGGTTCCCGCGGGTAAGACTGCGTTGAGGGAATGTTCCCCGAATTTCTGCTTCGCATGGGGAACGTCACGCGCTGGATTCGCGTCCCCAGCGCTGGCACCGCCCGTGATTTCGGACCGGTGGTGTACGCCAACCATTTCGCCCTTGTCCCGCGCAGGCCCGGCCGCAGCGGCATCATGCGCTGCCGCACCTGGACCGGGCCGCCGGACAGGACTCAGAGTTGGCTCATCCCGCCATCGGCAATGATTTCGGTACCGACAATGAAGGCGGATTCGGGCGCGGCCAGATGCAGCACCGTCGATGCGATCTCCTCCGGCGTGCCGAAGCGACCCAGCGGAATCTGATTGCGGATGTGGGTCGCGGTGGCTTCCAGCGCTGCCGCATCCAGGCCCAGCTTGCCGTAGATGGGCGTATCCACCGGACCGGGGCTGACCACGTTGACGCGCACCCCGCGCGGCAGCAGTTCGGCCGACAAGGTCTTCGCCAGCGAAATCACCGCCGCCTTGCTGGCGGCATAGACGGACGAGTTCGGCATGCCGATGTGGGCGTTGATGGACCCGTTGATGACGATGGACGCGCCTCGATTGAGCGCGGGCAGCAGCGCCTGGATCTGGAAATAGGCGCCCTTGACGTTGGTGTCGAAGACCTCATCCCAGAACGCCTCGTCCACATCGGGGAAGGCCGCGAACTTGCCGATGCCGGCGTTGATGAACACCGCATCCAGCGTGATGCCGTGGCCGGCAATGACGGCGGCCAGGGACTTGGCGGCGCCAGGATCGCCGGCATCGCTGCGCAGCGCCAGCGCATTGCCCCCCAGGAGGACTTTTGCCGCCTCCAGTGCCGCGGTGTCGCGGCCGGTGATGAGCACCCGGGCGCCCTCCGTGGCGAACGCGCGGGCCGCTGCCAGGCCGATCCCGCTGCTGCCGCCGGTAACCAGTGCCGATTTGCCTTCGAAACGATTCATGACTCTCTCCTCGGGGGTGGGTCGGTGCCGAAACGTAGCCCGCGCTATCGGGCGCTGCTCAGGCGTGTACTGTCCTTCGCGCCCAACTGGCCGAAACGGCCCTGGTTGAAGTCTTCGATGGCTTGCGCGATCTCGGGTTCGGTATTCATGACGAAGGGTCCGTAGCCGACCACCGGTTCGTCGATCGGCGCCCCGCTCAGCAGCAGCACCGTGGCATCGGTGTTGGCCTCGATCGCGACCTTCGTGCCGGCACGATCGAGCAGCACCATCTGCGCTTCGCGGGCGACCTGGCTGCCATTCACGAGCGCGGTGCCGCGCAGAACGACGAGCGCAAGGGAGCGGCCCGCGGCCAGGCTGAACTGCGTGGCCCGGTCCTGGTTCAGGCGCAGGTCCCAGACGTCGATCGGGCTGAAGGTGCGCGCCGGCCCGCGCTGGCCGTCGAATTCGCCCGCGATGACGCGAACCCTGCCGGCGCCGTCCGGCAGCGCCACGACCGGGATGTCCGGCTCGAGCAGCGTCTGATAGGACGGCGCGGACATCTTGTCGCGGGCCGGCAGATTGACCCACAGCTGCACCATTTCCAGCGTGCCGCCGCTGCGGCTGAACCCCTTCGAGTGGAACTCCTCGTGCAGGATGCCGCGGGCCGCCGTCATCCACTGCACGTCGCCCGGGCCGATGCGCCCGCCGCTGCCGGTCGAGTCGCGATGCTCCAGCTCGCCCTGGTAGACGATGGTCACCGTCTCGAAGCCGCGGTGCGGGTGTGGGCCCACCCCGCGGGGGCGCTCGCTCGGCGCGAACTGCGCTGGGCCGGCGTAATCGAGCAGCAGGAATGGACTCAGGTGCGCGCCGTGGCTGTGGTACGAGAACAGCGAGCGCACCGGAAATCCATCGCCCACCCAGTGCTGTCGCGGGGCGCTGTAGAGGCCGAGAACCTTCTTCATCGTCATCTCCTGTTCCGGGGGCATCAGGCCCCGGTCGGTGTCGGGAACGACAAGTCCGCAACGATGGGAGCGCCAGTCAGCGAGAACGATACTGGTAGACTCCAGTCAGCCTAGTCCACAATCGGTCGTTTTTCGGTTGATGACCAACTCCGCTGCAGAGGCGAACGACGAGCGCCGATTCCGCCAATCGCTGATCATTGCGGCGGGCTTCGTCGCCGTGCTGTGGTTGATTCAACTGGACGCGGCGGTCTTCGACCTCGACCTCTCACATTTGGGAATCTACCCGCACCGCATCGGCGGCCTTCTCGGCATCGCCTTCGCGCCGTTGATTCACGGCTCGTTCCTGCACCTGTTGGCGAATTCCGTTCCGATCGTCGTGATCGGCACCGCATTGCTTTATGGATACCCGCGTTCGGCCAGACTCGTCCTTACGAGCCTGTATGCCGGAACGGGCCTGGGCGTTTGGCTGTTTGCCCGCGAGGCGTATCACATCGGAGCGAGCGGGTTAACTTCCGGCATGATGTTCTTCGTCTTTACCATCGGCGCCCTGCGCTGGGATCGACGGGCGATCGCGCTGTCCAGCCTGGTGTTCTTTCTCTACGGCGGGATGATCTGGGGAATCTTCCCGGGCGATCCCGAGGTCTCGTACGAGTCTCACTTCTTCGGTGCATTGCTCGGCGTGGTCCTTGCGATCGTCTGCCGGAACCGAGACCCGGCACCGCCGGAGAGACGATACAGTTGGGAAGCCGAGGAAGCGACGCAATCCGAGGCACTGGACGACGCGTCCGGGCGAGACGGCAGCGGGCCCACAACGCTCCATTGATGGTGCGCGTCCACGCGAATACCGGAGCCTCCTCGAAGCGATTCCCGCACCGAGCCAAGCGCAGCAGCAGAATTTCGCCCACTTCTGGCGGACATGCGCCCGGCTCCACCACGGTCAGAGGCGCCGCTCGGGAGTGGTGGTTCATGACGAACAGAATCGATCGATCTGCGCAGCCCCCGGTTACGCCGCTCATTTCAACATAACGCCTTTACAGAATGCGATGCGCCCCATGATTTTGCTGGCTGCCGGCTTCGGCTCCGGGTAGAACGAGCAGGCATCACGATTCTCCTGGCCGTCGACCACGATCGTATAGCAGTGGGCTGTGCCCTTCCACGGGCACGTCGTGGTCGTTGCGCTCGGCGTGATGCAGGTGCGGTCCAGCGCCGGTGCGGGAAAGTGGCTGTTCCCTTCCAGCACGACGATGTCCTCGCGCTCGGCGTGGACTCGTCCGATCCAGATTGCCTTCATCACATCACTCCTGAACCGAGGGGACGCACCGACTCGAGTGAACGGCTGTGCCATTGCGACGGGCGCGCCCGCCCGGTGCGTCGGGCCACGGTATCCCGGGTCCGCCCGCAACAGCGGCACTGCGCGCCAAAGGGAAATCCTGGCATTATCCGGGTGCAAGAGCGATCGCGTTCGCACCGCCTGGAGGTGGGCGGGTACTTCACGCCTATTCGCTGGCGTCGGTATGGGCCGGATCGAGTTCTTGGGGACAGCCTCTGCTCGCGGCACGAAAGCCGACGGATCTGCGTTGGACTGGGCAGCCGGACACCCATGTCGCTGCGGTCGGACGGGTGCCGGTGGACAGCAGCGTTTGCGACCTGCTGACGCTGGCACGGATCGATTTTCGGCGTGTGGCCGGCCCCTCCCCTAAGCGATCCGGTACGTTGCAACGATCGCCACTATGAACTGGGCACGTACAAGATCCGAGCCGGGGCGCTTGCGCGACTAGCGGAGGACTGGAAGGTCAGACTGTGAAAACGGAAAGGGAAAAACATGAGCGATACCACCTACCCCGGTCTCCTCGACGATCACGACGGCGGCCTCACTTCGCTCGGGCGGACCGTGATGGATGCCTGGGTCTTCGGGCTGATCCCGGAAACGCAGACCTGCGCCGGGTGGACAGCCGCCCAGATGCAGGAGCTTCTGGAAGCGGTCTCGCACGCTTGGGCGCCGCACGGACACCTCCCGAGCCGTCTGCCTGGGCAACTGCGCGAACGCCACGCGCGTATCTACGACGCGGCGCTGGTACGTGCGCGAGCGGCAGGATGGAACCCAGACCTCGATGACGAGTGACCACGGCTTTCGCACTCGACCATAGTTGCCGGGAGGTTCTTGATTCGGTGATGCATAACTTGATCTTCTCATTGCTCATCGAGCCCCCCGTGCCGTGGTTCGTCGGTAAGGACGATCGCACATATCGCATCGTATTGCCATGCACGTCCGCAAGCGAGCCGTGCCGCTGGCTTGTCGGCAAAATGCGGTCCAACGCGGAAGTGCCTGTGGAAATTTCCACCGCTGCCGTAAATGCAACAAAGCACGCACTCCCCACGACGTCAAACTGAAATCCTGAGAAGATCATGAGCGCAAGCACCCCGCAGCGTCTTTCCCACGCCGAACGCATGGACCGCATTGCCGAGTTGTTCCGTGGCGGTGCCAACCCCAATGCCACTAATGGCAACGACGCCCCGCGCCGGGCCAGCATGACGAATGCAGACAGAGCCACCCCACCGCCGGCCGACACTGGCGCACTCTGCGCGCCGGGCACCCGAGACGGGCTCAGGAAGGCGCTGCCGGACAGTGCTGGCAAGGGCCATCACGGGCACTCCGACTTCTCGCACCTGCACCGCAGCCTGGCCAAGGGCGAACCGATCCCGCGGGCGCCGGGCCTTCTGGAACAGATCAGCGTGCTGTCCCAGCTTCTTGCCCAGCGGCCCCTTTCCCAGCAGGAAGACGAAGCCCTCCGCGGCGAGGAGCGCGAGGTCGAGCCGGGCGATGGGCCGACCGAAACCCGAGCGCAAGCCTGCACCGAGGACGAAGCCTTCGCGTAGGAGAAGGCTATCGCATATTGCAGTGCTTGCACTTCCCCCTACCCGGCCGTGGCTGGTCCCTCGCATAGCCGTCCGTGAGCAAATCTGGTCGAAAAGAACCGGGTGTGCGAAATGGGGCGCAGGGAGCGACGAAGTCGGCGATGTTCTCCCCTACTCGGACACGCAACCGTCCCTGACCACTCGACGGAGGGAACCGACCTGCCCTCTGGCCTCCGGAATAGCCACGCAATTGCCTCACATTTCCGTCGATCTCGCCCGTGCGCAAGTGTGCATCATAAACAGCAGGCTACGCGCGCTCAGAGATCCAGCGCGCTGATTCTCATGGAGGCCACGGTATGAACTGGCGAGTATTGTTCGGGCATGGGACGAAGGTGCCTAGTGTGAGCGACCCGGCACGGCAAGGTTCCGCCGAGCCCAGTTGCAATGACCCCTATGCCGAGAAGCGGCTCCGTGCGGTTGAAATGCTCGGGGAGCGCTATGTCTTGCATCCGGCGAAGGCCTTGCACCGGCGGACTACAGGAACCGGAAGTGCCAGAGGAATGCGGAGCACGCGGCACTGACTCGGCCGCGCGACGATCTCGTCGCCGATGGGCCTTGCCCGATCGGCGGTCAGGATCTCAGGACGGTGCGCTCAGCACGCGCCATTCTCGGACGCTAGTGCCGGAACGAGCGAAGGCGTGAACCAGACCCGGCGCGACCGCAAGCCGGGTCATGGAGTTCTGCACGAGCAACGAAATGCTATTTGGCGGCTCATCTCGATCCGACGCAAACTTTTCAATCATTGATCGCATCCTGTCTGGCCACGCCCCGAAGCGGCAGAAAGAGCCCGTCCCGTGAAAGCGCCGAAAATGTTGCCCTGGCTGGCCCGCAAGGCGAGAATTCCCGAAGACCACGCCGAACGGCTCTGGGCCGAGGCGGTGGTCCACGCAACAGCGCAGACGGGATGGGTCGGCACCTCGGAATATTGGAAGGCTGCGGTGGATCGCTTGGTCGAACTGATTGAACTGGAGTCACGGTCGCTGCATAAAATCACCATCGAACACGATTCGTTCGGATACCCGGCGCGCCGGCCCTCTGCTGTGATGGTCGGGCGGAACCAGAATCTGCACCGAGAATCGGAGACGACCGCATAGCCGCCTCGCGCCCGCGCGCTTGCGGGAGGCATCTTCTTCTCCCTCAAGGCCGGCCACTGGGATAACTGCCCGGTCTTGCAACCCAAATAGGACGTCGCCGGCCTCCGCGCGGTGTGGCATGGCGGCAGTCGATCCCCTCGTCCAAGCCCGCACGAGCAGCCGCTGCGTCATGCTCACGCGAGTTCGAGAACCCTGTCAGCGATCGCCGTCATGGCGCCAATTCGTGATCGGCGTCTAGGCGCCACTTGAAGATCGGCGCAATGGCGCCGGCGCCGGATCGCCGTAAAGGCGTTGGCAGCGGGCGTCGACGGCACAGGGGCCGACGTTTCGAACTTCCAGCCACCGGGCTTACCCTGCCGGGCTCTTTCGGCCGGGAGAGCCCATGACCCATAGGAGGTTCGAGATGTATGCGCAGCGACAATTCCTGGAGCGCATGCGCCAGGGAGATGCCGACCGCGACATCTAGCGCTCGGGGCTGATGGGGCGTAGGAAGCTCTCGCGGCTACGCAAGTGCGCGACGGAGCAGGTCTGGCTCGCGGCGGACACGCCGCTGCCCGAAGACGCCGAGTTTGCAGTAGTGCTGGGCAAACAGCCGCTGCCGGCCACTTGAATATCGACGCTCATCGAGCACCGCGAACGCGTCGCGGCTTGGGCGCAGGCCGGCATTTCCGGCACCGCAATCCATGCCGCCCTGATCCGCAAACAGCTACACCGGCAGCTACTCCGCGGTGCGCCGCCTGCTCCAGGCGATCGAAGCGGGCACCCCGCCGGTGGCGACCAGCCGGCTCGACTTCGCGCCGGGGGAAGCCGCCCAGGTCGATTTCGGCGCCGGCCAGCTGATCACCGACGCGATGAGCGGCACGAGCTTGCTGAGCTGGTTCTTTGTCATGACGCTCGCCTGGAACCGGCACCACTACGTCCGGTTCGTGCGCGACCAGACGGTGGAGACTTGGCTTGCCTGCCGCCGCCACGCCTGCGAGTGGTTCGGCGGCGTCATGGGGCGGGCCATGATCGACAACCCCAAGTGCGCGATCACACGGGCCTGCTCCCGCGCCCCCGAGGTCCAGCGCGCTTACGCCGAGTGCGCCGAAGGCTACGGTTTCAGAAGGCTCTGTTCGCGTTAGATGGGGACCAGGCTCTGACGCACAGCGAAGAGCCTGGGCGCGCCGGATTCGCAGAAGGTCCGCATCACCGCTAGGTTTACGGCCCTTGACGTCTGGACATCCTCACTTAACGCGAACAAAGCCTTGATGTTCCGTAACTACTCGCCCCCCAGCCGCCCCTCCTGATACCGGCGCAGCCAATTTCCGGAATTCGCGCTGCCGGAATTCGTGCTTGACAACATAGCGCCCAGCGCCTAGAGTTGGTCCGAGACCTTCACCGGCCCCCCTGCGATGGGCAGCTACTTCGGCTCCAAGGCGACCTCGGGCTTGTGCCAGCCGATCATCGCCCTGATGCCCCCCCACGACACCTACATCGAGACCCACCTGGGCGGCGGGGCGATCATGCAGCGCAAGGCGCCGGCGCTGCGCAACATCGGCATCGATCTGAATGAGCGGGCGCTGGAGCGCTTGCAGTGCGACTACCCGGTGGAGAAGGTCCACGGCTGTGCCCACCGCTTTCTGGCGGCGTTCCCGTTCACCGGCCGGGAGCTGGTCTACAGCGACCCGCCCTACCTGCACCAGACCCGCAGCTCGGGGCGGCGTTATCGCTTCGACTACACCGAGCAGGACCATCGCGAGCTCCTGGCGCTGCTCAAGGGCCTGCCGTGTGCGGTGATCCTGTCCGGCTACCCCTCGGCCCTCTACGACGGACAGCTCGGGGATTGGCAGCACCTGGAGTTGCAGGTCATGAACCAGGCCGGCGTGCGCACCGAGAAGCTGTGGTTCAACTTCACCCCGGAGCGGGTGCACTGGGCGCGCTTCGCCGGCAAGAACTTCACCGATCGGCAGCGCATCAAGCGCAAGGCCGAGAGCTGGGCGCGACGCTACCGCGCCATGCCGGCGCCCGAGCGCCTTGCGGTGCTGGCCGCACTCATGGCCGTCGAGGCCCGCTGAGGCGGTGGGCAGCGTCAACAGGGTTTGTCTGCGCGCCGAATTCGAGGGCCTGAAGGGCCAGTTTGAGGCGCTGTGCGCCAGGGGCCGGATCTCGGCCGAGGGCCGCGCCCTCATCCAGGCCCTGCTGATGCTATTCGAGCTGCTGATGGCGGTATTCATGGAAAAGAGCACGCCGAAGAACAGCCGCAACGCCAGTGTGCCCCCCTCGCGCACCCCCAAGGACGATGAGACCGCCTCCCGGTCCGGCAGCCAGTCCAACGGCCCAGAGCCGCCCCCGGAGCGCGCCCGCCACACCCGCACGGTGGAGACCGTCGCCATCGCCCCCGTCACCACCTGTGCCCGCTGTGGCGCCGATCTGACCGACACGCCCTGTCAGGCACACGAGCGGCGCACCCGCATCGACATCGTCTTCGAGAAGGTGGTGAGCCATGTCGATGCCGAGCTCAAGTCCTGCCCCCGCTGCCAGGCGCTGACCACAGGCAGCTTCCCGGCGGATCTGTCCGGCCCGCTGCAGTACGGCACCGGGATCAAGGCCTTCGTCCTGCACCTGCTGATCGCCCAGATGGTGGCACTGAAGCGGGTGCAGCACACCCTGGCCACCCTCATCGAGCAGATCGTCTCCGAAGCGACCCTGCTCAAGTGGGTCCTGCAGCTGCATCACGCCCTGGCCGAGTGGGAGCGCACCGCCATCGACCAGCTCCTCGCCCAGCCCACCCTGCACGTGGATGAGACTTCCCTGCGGGTCGAGCGCAAGAACCACTGGGTCCACGTTTGCTCGGGCGGGGACATCACCCTGAAATTCCTTCACCCCAAGCGCGGACTGGAAGCCATCACGGCGATCAACATCATCCCCCGCTATGGAGGGACCCTCATCCACGACTGCTGGGCCTCCTACCTGTCCTACACCCACTGCGGCCATGGCCTGTGTGGCGCCCACCTGCTGCGCGAGCTCACCTTCGTCATCGAGTCCAACGGCTACCCGTGGGCGAACAACCTCAAGCGCCTGCTGAAGAACACGCGTGCCAAGGTGGCTGAACGCCAAAGCAAGCAGCTGACGGAGGTGGAATACAAGCGCCTGCGCAAGCGCTACCGCACAATCCTGAGCCAGGGCGCCAAGCAGCTCCCGCCCCTTCCCCCGCGCAAGAAGGGCAGCCGCGGCCGGGTGGCGAAATCCGACGCCCATAACCTCTGGGAGCGATTCAAGGACTATGAGGATGCCGTCCTGCTCTTTGCCAAGCTCCCCCACGTGCCCTTCACCAACAACCGCGCCGAGCGCGACCTGCGCATGAGCAAGGTCAAGCAGAAGGTCTCCGGCTGCTTCCGTACCCGTGAATACGCCGAAGCCTACTGCCGGATCTCCAGCTACCTCCAGACCATGGCCAACCGCGGATATAACCCCCTCGTCGCCATCCAGATGGCCCTCTCCGGACAGATCTACGCGCAGGGGCGCGAGTAGTTACGATGTTCCTATGTCCGTCGGGAGCACGAAGCGCGCGGCGGGCGATTGTGGCAGCAGTGCCATCCCGACTACTGGCGGACGTACCGCCGGGCGAACCCCGACTACCAGGAGCGAAATCGGGCGCAGCAGTCCGAGCGCGACGTTCGGCGGGCCACACGTCTTCCTACAAATGGGGACGCGTGGACGGTAGAAACCCGCGTCGTTTCAGTGGGGTAGCTTCGAAGAGCGGGTTCTCGCAAATGAGAACTTCATAGGTTTGCGAGGCCCGGGCGAGTAAGTTCGTGCCCATGGACACCACGACGGGCACCGCCCGGGAAGTCGAGCTGGACCGTCTTGAACTGCGTTTCGCCGAGGCGCGGCTACTGGAGCCACGCGCTCGGTCGAGCAGCTTGCCCGCTCCATCGAGCATAACGGCCAACTCATTGCGTGCATCGCGGTTCCCGAGCAGGGCAGTGTGGCGACCCGCGGCCGAGCCATCCACGAACACGGGTTCTTGAACTTGGCCCTGAAAATAGAAGTGCGCGCGGTTTGTCGACACCCCCCCCGAAAGGCTTCCGACGCATGCGATGCTTTGCATTGACGCAGCGGACGCCAAGCCGCTGCGACTCGCGCCCGGTGAGCAGTGGTAAATGCGCCAGACGCCGGTCGCCCTTCGATCGCGGATCAGCGCTTTCCCAAGAGGTAGTTGGCTACCGCCAGCAGACGCCTTTGCGCCCGCTGGCCGACCATGCCTGCCGTTAGGGGAGTGGCGAGCAACGCCAACTCCTCCGCCCGCTCGGGTGTCAGGCGCTCGGCGCGCTGCGCGTACTCGATGACGGCACGCTGGGCGTCCACCGACAGCGCCACACGCGGCGGCTCGGCATTGCCGGCCACCGCTCTGAGCTCGGTCTCGAACGCCGGATCGTATACCACCACGGTACCGGCCACCAAGTCGCCCAGACGCTTGGCCTCGCCGCTCGACAACATGGCAGTGAAGCCCACGCCGTAGAACAGCGGCAGAGAATCCACGAAGCGCAGCGTGTTGCGAGTAACTGAGGCGGCAAGCCCCACCGGTGTCCCGTCGTCGTGCAGGACGACCAGATTGCACATGCGCTTGCCCGGCGTGGCACCGCGGCCGTACACCTCGAACAGGATGGGATAAAGCCATTCGATGACGAAACCCGAGAGCAGGATGAGCCCAGCGCCGAGCCCGCCCAGCATGGCGAGCGATTGCGCCAATGCAATGAACAGGACGAGGCGGATCCCCGCATCGAGAAGCCAGGCGCGGGCTCGGCTCACCACGCCGGCGAGCCGCAGGTCGAGGACGCAGCCCTCGGGCGTGGCAAGCCTGCGCACGGTATCCAGCACGGACGCTGAACCTCAGCGCACGAACATGTCGCGGTAGCTCGCGTACATGGAGCCGTACATGACCGGACCCAACACCAGCAGGCCGAGGCCAAGCGGAATGACCGCCAACACGGCGAGGACCAAGAACACCAGGCCGTAGACCAGGAACGGAAGGATATTCTTGACGCAGGCGAAGAAGCTCATCTTCATTGCCGAAAAGGCCGGTACATCGTGGATCACCACCAGGGCTGGCGCGAACCAGAATGCCATCGCCAGCGGTACGCCCAGCAGCAGACCGATGAGTCCTCCGATCAGCAACGGCATCATCATCGCTTGGCCGCCCACTGCCTCGCCCTCCATCCCGCTTATGGCGGCGGCGCCACCCGCCAATCCCCCCACCACGACTGCCAGCGCCACGATGAGAACGATGCCCAACATGTAGAACACGCCCACCAGCACTAGATTGCCGGTGTTCTTCGTGAAGCCGGCGAGGAGGTGGGCGAACTCCAAGGGTTCGCCTTCGTCCAGCGCCTTGCAGCCAAGCATGATGCCGCCCATAAAGATCGGCCCCACGAAATTCGTCAGGAGACTCACCACGGGGATGAAGCTCAACGCGATCATCAGCACGAACAAGGCCAGCAACATGCCGATCCAAACGCCGGGCGCGAGTTTGAACAGCTCCCAGCCGCGGCCGATCCAGGCCACGGCATTCCCCACCGGCACACTACGGCCGTTGTCGATCAACTCGCCGACGTCACGGGAGGACACGTCCTCGACCCGCGCCGCCGGCGCACGGAAGGGGTTCTCCTCGGTGCCTTGGCCCACGGGTCGCGTCGCGAATGGAATACCGTTGGATGTCATGCTTACTCTCCCTCGAAATGAACGAATCAAAGAGCTCCGGCCCGCTTCAGTGCCCAGTAGTGATTTACCAGAGCGATCGGCAACTCCCCCGGCGTCACATCCAGAACACTGACACCGTCCTTGCGAAGCACCGCAAGCTGCCTCTCCCGCGCCCGCCGGTAATCCAGTGCGGCGGCATAGGTTAGGGCATCGTCGAATTCCCGCACCGGGGTGTTACGCAATGCGTTAACCAATCCCTCGCGCAGACTGGCCAGGGTGACTACGTGCCGCTGCCGCAGGAACTTGAGTGCAGGCCGCAAGGTCTCGTCGTCTTCGTCGCGCAGATTGGTCAATACCAGCACCAGGGAACGCTTGGTGAGCTGCTGTGCCAGGCACTGACTCGCCTGCAGGTAGTCGGGCGGCTTGAGGGAGGGCTGCAGATCGTAGACGCCATTCAGGATATCGTTCACTGTGGCCACCGATTTTCGCGGCGGCAGGAAGCGTGGCGTCTCATGGCCGAAGGTGGATACCCCCACCGCATCGCCCTGGCGCAGCGCGACGTAAGCGAGCAGCAGCAGGGCATTGAGGACATGGTCGAAGTGGGACAGTTCGTCGTCCATGGCGCGCATGCGGTAGCCGCAATCGAGGAGGAACACGATGTGCTGATCGCGCTCGTCCTGGTACTCCCGCGAGATGAGCCGGCGCTGGCGCGCCGTCGCCTTCCAGTCGATCTGGCGCGGTGAATCGTCCTCGCGGTAGTCGCGCAGCTGATGGAACTCCGTCCCCTGGCCGCGCCGGCGCCGCTGCAGCAGGCCGATCTGGGACAGTCGATTGTCCGCGGCAAGCAGCGCGTACTGCGTTACCTTGGCGAAGTCGGGATAGACCCGCACCTGCTCCGGCGCGGCGGCGAAATGGCGCGACAGCCATAGACGCATCGGCGATTCCAGGCGCAGTTCCACCTGGCCGAATGCGTGGGGTCCGCGCTGCGTGACCCGCAGCCGATAACCCGGCTTCGCCCACTCCCCGGCGGCGAGCTTGAACGGCAGCGGCAGATGCTGCGACTGGAAGACGGGCGGATGGCGATCGTAGAGCCAGCCGGATACCGCGCGTTGCGGACTGGAGAGATTGAGCCTCACGTCCTGCCAACCGCCCACCGGTAGCGCCCGATGAATCTCCCGTTCCACCGTCACCGGGTTGCCGATCCAGCGCGCAGTGAGTGCATCCGCCGCCGCCAGAGCGATCAACAGGAAGCCCGCGCCTTGCCACAGCGCCAGCGTCTCCTGCCACAGCATCACCACCAGTGCCAGGGCAAGCCACAGCGCGAGAGCGATCAGCAGGTTGCGGTGGGGGATCAACACGATGCCACCCGAGAATCAGTGTCTGGGAGCCGCCACCTGATCCAGCAGGCCGCCAAGCAGATCGTCCACCGCCAGCCCCTCGATCTCCGCCTCCGCCGAGGTGCTCACGCGGTGCCTCAGTGCGGGCAAGGCCACCGCTTTGACGTCATCCGGCGTGGCAAAACTGCGTCCCGACAGCAGGGCCCGGGCGCGACCCGCCCGCACCAACGCGATGCTGCCCCGCGGTCCGGCCCCGGCGGCGAGGCCTGGCCAGTCGCGGGTGGCGCGCGCGATGGCGACTGCATAGTCGAGCACGCGCTGGTCCACCTCCACGTGGGCGGTAGCTTGCTGCAAGCCCTCCACCGAGCCAGGACGGATCAGGGTCGCGACCTGCTCCACCGCCAGTTCGGCACCGGTGCGCCGGTTCGTGACATGGCGCGTAAGCTGCGCTTCCTCCTGCGCGCTCGGATAGTCGATGCGGATCTTGAGCAGGAAACGGTCGAGCTGCGCCTCCGGCAGCGGGTACGTGCCTTCCTGCTCGATGGGGTTCTGCGTGGCCAGCACCATGAAGGGCTTGGGCAAGGGCATGGACTTGCCCTCCAGCGTCACCTGCCCCTCCTGCATCGCCTCTAGCAGCGCCGCCTGGGTCTTGGCCGGCGCGCGGTTGATCTCATCCGCCAGCAGCAGATGAGTGAACACCGGCCCCTGCCGCGTCACGAACTGACTCGTGGCGCCGTCGTAGAAGGTATGTCCGAGCACGTCGGAAGGCATGAGGTCGGGTGTGAACTGGATGCGCTTGAACTGGCCGTCGAAGGTCTTACCCAAGGCTTTCGCCAACAGGGTCTTGCCCAGCCCCGGCACGCCTTCGATCAGCACATGGGCATCGCACAATAGTCCAATCAGCACCTCCTCGATCACCCGCCCCTGCCCTACCAGGGCCTTGGACAGTTCGCCGTGCAAGGCGGTGAGGATGGCATGGGCTTGGTGCAGCTTGTCTTCAGGCAGGTTCATGGTCGTTCACAGTGAGCGTTCGATTCTCTGGAGGGCGGAAACAGCGGCGAGAAACTCGCGCGGGCGGCGCACCTGGCCGTGCAGGGCGAAACGCAGGTCCTCCCGCGGCAACCGTGTCAGGGTGGCGAGGGCCTGGACCTGATCCACCGGCGACATGCCGGCGATGCCGGGATGACGCCGCGCCAGCCGGCTGTGCAGCCCGGTCCGCACGACGGCGAGCCAATGCTCGAGTCCGCCGGCGCTCCCGACGTAGCGGCCGATCGCCGCCAAGTGCTCGCCCAGGCTGCGGCGCGAGCGATCCGCCTGCACCTCGACCCCGCCGAAGCGCGGCATGATGCGCCAAAGCCACGCCGACAGCAGCAGCGCGGCCGAGAGCAGCGCCATCCAGGCGGATTCCGCCAGCCACTCCGCCAGCGTCGGCACCGACAGACGGGTGGCCAGCATCACGGGTCCCGGCGGCCCGTAGCGCTCCAGCAGCGTCACGATCAGATCGGCATGATCGTGCTCGCCGATGTGCCAGTTGCTGGAGACAAGATCGAAGCCCGCCATGAGCGTGATCTGCCCCTTGCCATAGGCATAGTGCAGCAGGCCGGCGCCGCGTTGATCGATCTCGACCCGCCACTGGGGCTGCGGCTCGGTCGGCTCCAGGCCGATGAGGAGGCGTCCAACTTTCAGGCTCCGGTCCGAGCCCGGAAGTCGCACCTTGATCGACTCCGATTCCTCCAGCTGCCGCTTGGGACGTGCCGGTTCCCGCTCCTCGCCGCCTTGCGCCCCGGGGCCGCATTCCTTCGATACGACCGCTTTCCAGCGCACCCCCAGGCGCTCCAGCACCGGATCGTCGATGCCCTCAGACTCGGCATTGGCGATGAGATAGCCGCCCGCCTCCACCCAGGCGAAGAGGCGTTCGGCCCGCTCCAGGTCTACCTGGCGGCGCCGGTTGCGATCGAGGATGAGGGTTCCGCCGATTGGGAGAGCATCGAAGACGAAGGCATTGCTGATGGTGGTGACCGGCCGCTGCATGCGGGCGAGGAAGCGCTCCAGCGCCAGATAGCGGTTGCGCCGCGCCTCGGCCTGGGGCGCCTCGCGCTGGCTCACCGGCACGCGGTCGAAATGGGTGATGAACCACACCCAGCCCAGCACCAGGGCCGCAACGGTGCCGGCCGCGAACCAGAACATCTGCCGGTTCATGGGACAACCTCTTGCAGCGCAAAATGCGCGCTCCAGCCCTCGCACAGCCGCTGCAGCTCCTGCGCCGGCGGCGGCGTATTGGCGTAGGCAGTGAGGCGCCAGGCCCGCAGCAGCCGCTCGAAATAGTCCATGCCTTCCGAATCGATTCGCCCCGCCACGCGGCGCCGGCATTCGTCCTCGGTATCGCCGCTGTGGAACTCCACCTGGGCGCGATGGATCAGCGCCACCAGCGCCCCGCGATAGAGCAGCGACAGGGCAGCCGCATGGCACCCCGCCTCGAACTGCGTTCTAGCCGCCGCCGTCACGTCCTGTGGCAGCGATTCGGGACGCACGTCCAGCCCGAACAGCGTCGCCGGCGGCAATGCGCGCTTGCCGCCCGTCCGGCGCAACGGGTCGCGGTAGCGGTAGAAAAGATAGATCAGTAACCCGGCCGCCAGCGCCAGCGCGACATAAATGAGCAGCCGCAGGGACTCGGCGAGAAAATCGATCACCCCCTTGAAGCGCCGCAGCCAGGGTGACAGTTCCTCGTCCTCAGCCGTCTGCCGGTTATAGCGCCACTCGAGGCTCTGCTTCGTGCGGCCAAACACCGGATCATCGAGGATCTCGCCGATTACCCGCTTCGCCTCACTCTGCCGCGGCGCAGCCGAAGTCACCGTCGTCGAACTTGACATCGGCCGCAGCGGCCGGATCCGGCAGCGCCAGCGCGAAGGCGGCGCAGCACGCCAGGACCGCCGCGGCTGCCCGCGCGCTGCCGCTTGCAGGCTGCTGCTGCGCCTGCGCTGCCATGCGGCGGAAGGCCAGCTCGATGTCCCAGCCCTCCAGCTCGGTGCGCCGGTTGAGGTAGAGGCTGAACCCGGCCGCCACGTAGAGTGGTTCGATGAGGGTATCCGCAAGCATGAACGCCCCATTTAGCAGGACGCTGCGCCAGGGTTGGATCTCGCCCTGCGACCAGATTTCCCAGCCGAACAGAGAGGCAGCGTCCACCGGCCGCAGGAATTCCGCCAGCAATATGACCGACATGCCCAGCACCGTCGACATATTGGCCAGGAAAAAAGTGAGCCACACGGCATAGGCCCGGGTGCGCGCGCCGAGCACCCGCCGCCGCGCCCGCGCCTCGCGCCCGTGCAATTGCTCCAATTGCCACACCGGCAGGAAGAAGGAACGCGCCATGCTAAAGCGGTGCAGCGTGAGGCCGGCGGCAAGCTGCGTGCGGCCGAGGATGCGCGGCAGTTCGCGCCATACTTCGCGCACGGTCGGCGGCGCGCCGAATGCGGCGCGGCCATATACGAAGAGCAGAACGCGATCGAAAGCGGGCTTGATCCACCAGAGCACGGCTGCCGCGATCCCAGGCCGGTCCCACAGCACGACGAAGAGCACCAGTGCCACCGGGAAATAACTGGCGGCCCAGGCCCGCAGCGCCGGAGAGCGCCACTCCCGGAGCATCGCCTGGCCCAGGTCCAGGGCCTCCCACGGCGTGCGCCGCCGCAGCACAATGGCGATGGCCTCAAGCCGCACGGGGCCGTCCGGCCAACAACAGATAGGCGATCAAGACCAGCCACAGAACGATGCCGACGCCGTACTTGAGTTCGATCGGGAGGCTGCGCAGCGGAGACCAGAAGGCCTCGATGAAGGCGGCCGCGAAGGTCATGCCCGCCGCCCCGTAGAGCAAACGCACGGCGACGCTGCCGTCTTCCTTGAGGGCGACAAGCCGCGGGCGTCGACCCGGCGCCACCAACGCCATGCCGATGCGCAGGCCCGCCGCCCCGGACAGGACGGCGCCGATGAGCTCGAAGCTGCTGTGTCCGGCAACGAAACCCCAGAAGGTCTCGATGTAGCCGAGCTGGGTCAGATGTCCGGTCACCGCGCCGATGACCAGCCCGTTGTAGGCGAGGAAAAAGACGCTTCCCAGGCCGAAGGCGATGCCGCCGGCGAAGCACTGGAAATCGATGCGCACGTTGTTGGCGATATAGTAGCCCCACATCATCCACTCGCTGGCAGCGCCTCGCGGGCGCCCCAGGCGCGGTGCGTTCGGGTCGTACATCTCCTCCACCTGGCCGACGTATTCCGGCGACAGCACGAAGTACACGCCATCGGGATGAATCTGCAGGATTGCCAGCACAGCGAGCAAAGGTCCGAAGAACAGGAGGGCTGCAGCCATGACTACCCGCCACTGCTGCCGCACCAACTCGGGCAATCCGCGCAGCACGAAGCGAAGCATGACGCCGCCCTCGCGCCGCCGTTCGCCGTAGATGCGCTGATGCACCGCCAGCACACGCCGGTGCAGACTGTCCAACAACACGCTCGAATACTGCCGGTCACCCGCCAGCGCCAAGTCCTGACTCAACGTGCGGAAGCGATGCGGCAACTCTGCGATCGGAATCTCCCCATCTGCCGCAGTGGTCTGCCCACCGCCGCGGCGAGACCGACCCTCTCTGCGACCGGCGAGCCAGCGGTCCCAGGCGCTCCAGTGCGCCTGACGGCCGGCAACAAACTGCGCTTCTTTCATATCGAACAATCTTCGGTGCAGAGCCCCTGAGGCGGCCCATGGCTAACGGAAATCGACGTCACGGCAATAGCCCCAGCCGCCGATGACACGGGCCCCGACCGGCACTCGGGATCCACCAGACGGAGCGCGATCATGCCGAGATCATCGATGCCACGAAACTTGATGACGGCCGGCTTGCCGCGCAACTTAATGTTGGCCGGCATACGGCAGACATGCGGCAGCGAACACCCATTCAGGACGGCCTATCCAGCGACGAAGACCCGAAGGTGGCGAATTCGTGCTGTGACGTAGTTCGAGCGCGCGGTGCAGTCTTGCGCACTGACGACCATGGTACGGTTCGCGGCGTGGGCGCGCTCCGTATCCTCGCCATCCATTTGCTGGCCACCCTCGGGAAGCTCCTTCGCCCCAGTGGCGTCGGCGCCGTCGCCGCCGAGCCACTGGTACTCAAGCCCCTGCGGGTGGCGAATTACTGTTCAAGCCGCTATCAGGCCGCGAGTGAGTCGAGGGCGGTTCCTCGCGGGTGGCGCTTAGTCCGACGTCGGCCCCAATGGGAGGCGCTCCACGTCCGCCGTCGGATCCGGCTAATCCATATCATTGAGTCAGGTTCAAACGTGTGTCGGACTTCAGCGCCCGGTAAGAGGGGCTGCTGACGGTCACCACGCCGATTCCAGCGGCCAAGGAATGACGGCTATCGGCCGGCTACTGCCGCATAACGGCGGCGTGTTGGGTCGCCAGGCGGCACCCGACCCGACGGTGGCGATCTTCTGGTTGACGGACCGGGGCACTTTGTAACCGGCCGTTCGTTGAATTCCGCGAGAAAATCCGAATTTTCGAGAAGCAGACATCGGCGGATTTCTACCGGAGAAGTGAACACAATTGGAAGCGAACGACCACTTTCGCCAATGCGAGCGTGCACTATCGTCCATGGTCGGATACCGAAGAACTCGAATTCAAACAGCGGATCGGGCATCCCCCTGCAATAGCCTTGACGCTTAAGCGGGGCGCGAAGAAGCCCACGAAAGCTCACGACCGGCCGCTTCGGACGATCGCCCCTTGGACACAAACGGATCTCAGGTGCCGGCCGGGCACCGGGTCTTCGCTTGCCGCGCGTGAATTTCCGGGAGCACCCACAGACGCGTCTGGGTATCGGGAGCCCGTAAAGCGGGTCCCGGACGTACTCGTTCCTTCTTGGCTTACTGAAGGTTCGGTTCGCGCGGGGATCGCGCCTGGGGGCGCTCGCTATTGCGAGGGCTGCCGGCAAGGAGTCGCCGGACACGGGAAACCACGAGGTCCCAATTGCCCGTCTTCACCAGGAAGTCATCCACGCCGGCATCGAAGGCCCTTCTCTCATAGGATGGATCTTCGTTGCCCGTGAGCATCAATATGGGCGTGTCCTTCAGCGCGGGAAGCGCGCGAAGGGTTCGGCACAGATCGCACCCGTCGATCCCTCCCAGGCATCCATCGAGCACGACCGCGTCAAATGCCCGTTGCGCGCACACAGCGAGCGCCGCCGCCGCGTTATCCGCCACCTCGGTCGCAATACCCGCCTTGTCCAGGAACACGCGGGCGAGCAACAGATCCATCTCGTCGTCGTCCACCACGAGCACGGCAGGGCTGCTCATCGCGATCTCTCCATTGCATTCATTGCCCGATGTTGCCTTCGGCGCCTAGGTCGGCACCTCGACTTGAATCATTGAACCGCTCTCTGTCTGTGCGCACGGGCCACGGCAACAGCCTGCGCGTATTGCGGAAAAGCATAGACGAATCGCCGGCAAGAGCGAATGACAAAGCTCACGTCGTTGCGAAGGTGCGCCATGCAAGTCACGCAGCGGATACGCTCGCCTGCGGCCCGCCGTGCGGCCGATCTCGTGCTGTGCGAGGTGGTTCTGCAAGAGAGGGGCCACGGCGTTCGTCTGCTGCGACCGCGGGCGCCTGCTCTGCGTGCCCCGTCCCTATCCCAAACGCAGCATGCGACCGGACGTTGCGTTGCACCGATGCCCTTCTGCGCACGCGCGACCTGAGCATTCGGTCACGCCGCGCACGAAAGTGGCGCGCGCCTGCCAACAAGTTCATGGGCCTCCGTTACGGCCATGGGTATTGTCGGCGCAGTTCTGCCAACGACATAGGAGGATCGCCATGCGCCACACCCTCAGGTTCGCCGCCGTCATCTGTGCGCTCCTGTCTCCATGCGCCGCAAGCGCCCAAGACGAGGCCGCTTCATCCACCATTCTGATCGGCCAGTCCGTAGCGCTGAGCGGCGGATCCAAGGAGCTGGGCACCGAGATCCGCGCTGGCGCGCTCGCCTGGTTCGAGCATATCAATAAACGTGGCGGCGTCCACGGGCGCAAACTGGTGCTCGAAACGCTGGACGATGGTTTCGATGCCGCTCGTGCCAGCGCCAACTACCGCAAGCTGATCGAAGAGCGCAATGCTCTGGCGCTGCTTGGCTGCGTCGGAGGCGCCACCTGTTCGGCCGCCGTGCCGATCGTGAGCGCGTCGAAGGTGCCGTTCATCGGCCCGGCTAACGGCAATGAAGTGCTGCGCAAACCCTTCAACCGTTACATCTTCAACGTGCGAGCCAGCTTCGCCGACGAAGTGGAACACATCATCGATCACCTCACGACCGTCGGCATCAACAGGATAGCCGTCGTGTATCCCAATGACGGTCCGGGCAAGGCCGCGCTCGCTACCGCCGAGGCGGCGCTGAAGAGGCAGGGACTTGTGGCTGCAGCGGCCGAATCGTATCCGCGGGGCAGCGAGGACGTCGCTGCGGGCGTCAAGACGGTCGCGAAGGCCGAACCGGCCGCGGTGCTGATCTTCGGGCCGTACAAGGTGTCGGCCAAATTGATCACCGAACTGAAGAAGCTCGGTCAGGAACCCCAGTTCATGACCCTGTCCGTTGTGGGACCGAAGGCGCTCGCTGCCGAACTGGGCGATACCGGTCGGGGTGTCGGCATTACTCAGGTAGTGCCTTACCCCTTCGTACCGACGATAGCGCTCGTGAAGGAGTATCAGGAGATCTACGTACGCGGCACAGGCGCAGAACCGTCCTTCACCAGCCTGGAAGCCTTCCTGGCGGCCAAAGTCCTGGTGGAAGGCCTGCGGCGCAGCGGCCCGCAGCCCACGCGGGAGAAACTCGTGAGCGCGCTAGAATCGATGCACGATCACGATCTGGGTGGTTTCGTCATCAGCTACACCCCCACCAACCACGACGGATCCAAGTACGTGGACATCACGGTGATCGGCAAGGATCGCAAGATCCTGCGCTGAGCTAGGCACGGCATCGAATGGGTCGGACCGTGGCGCATCACGGTCCAAATCACCGGATCACACCCTTCGCTTGGTTCGTCGAGCAGCTGCTTCGTGCCAAGTTCAGTTCGGCCGACAGCGCGAGGTCGCCATGTTGTTGCGAATGTCGGCCATACAGGTTGCGGCTGACGTTGGTTTCGTCGATCTCAGCGGTCAGCGACCACAACTGGCCGGACCCGCTCAGCGCGCGGTGCGATCGATCACGACACGCACCAGGCAGAACGGCGCGTCGCGCTGGAAGGCCAGGCTCATGCGCTGCTCCGCGCCGATATAGCGCAGATACATCGGCGCGTCGGCGGGAGCGGTGGGGCTGGGAAATTGCGGCTCCCCCTCGCCGTAGCGCCGGCTCGCGGCCTTGAGATCGACGCAGGGGCCCGGCCGCAACTCCACCAGCGCCAAGCCGTCGCGGGCCGAACTCGCGGCCGTGGGAATGCGCAGTTCCGTCTCCCGGACGAGAGGGTGATCGCAGGCCGCTCGCAATACCCGGAAGTAGGGATTGGACGCGTCCTCGGCACCCGCGAAACGGCACTGGGCGAGCTTGGCGAACGCGGGCTCGCTCAGCCTTTTCGCTGCGCGCATCGCGTCGATCAGCGAAAACACGGCATCCTCGGCACTGCCGACGAATCCGGTCGCCGCCGAGGACCAGCAAGGGCGCGGCGAGCGCGGCAGACACGCGGCGGTATGCCGGCCTCACGGCAGTTCCTCCACCTTAAGCAGCACGCGCCGCACGTCCAGCCGCCCGCGAGTTGAGTAGGTCCGGCTGCCGGATCGCTCCTCGACGACCTCCTGATTGGCACCGCCGAGTTCGATCCACTCGCCCAAGCGGCCCGTCACCGTCGTCCCGAGCCAGGAAGAACGCACGGCACCGGGTTCAGTCCGGGACAACGACTCCTGCTGCGGACTGATCTCCAGGGTCACCCGTTCGCCGGCGAGTTGCGGCACGGCATAGAAGCCGCTGGCGAGGTCGCGATACACCACCGCCTCGGAGATGATGGCGCCGCCGGGGCCGACCACCGTCTGGCGCAGCGGCAGCGGAAACGAATATCCGACCTGGATGAACGCCCTGCCGCCCTCGACCACCTGCACCTGCTGCGACGAGCGGTCCGCTGCCGATCCGCGCGTACTCCAAACGCTGCTGCCGTCGCGACGCGCCACGTTGTCCTGCTGCAGCGTGATCACGAGCCGGCGCGGCGCGGTATCGATCGCCGCCAGCGCCTGCCGGATCTGCGCCCGGTTCTCGGCGGAGGCCCGCACCATGACTTTGTCCTGCATGCCCGTGATCGACCCGCCGCGCTCCAGCAGCGGCCGCAGCACCTCGATGACCTGGTCGGCGCTGCGATGCTTGAGACGGAAGATCTCCAACTGGCTGTCCGCCAGGGCAAGGGCGCTCGCCAGCGCGAAGACGAGAAGCAGCAGGCGGTTCAAGGGTCACTCCGGACTATCGTGGCGCCGCCATGATCGGCCGATCCCGGCGCGCTGACAAGGGTGGTCACGGCGCAGCCGCGACGCGCCCACACCCCGCCGGTGGCCACGGCAGCCTGGCGCTTCCGCCCCATCCTTAGCCGGCCGAGCCGGAACCAAACAGGTCTGCCCGCGACCTGCGGCCGGAAAACCTGTCATGTACGAACAAGGGGGACGGCACCCCTTGCAAATCCCCCCCAACCCGCCATCCGGAGAATTCTTCGCCAGATCTGTCACGATTGAACCCGTCAGGGACTACCGTACATAGGTGGCCGCAAGATCGGCGGCGAGGCCTTGCACTTGGTCGCCGCCGAGGTCGTCGACGCCCGCCGCGACGCGCCGCCCTCCTCCGCCGTAGCGCCGACAGAATTCGTCCGCGCCCGTGCCCGCATCGTGCTGCACCCGCAGGCTCAGCATCAGGCCGCCCCGGCCATTGGGAACGAGTACGCCGTGCACCCGTTGTCCGTCGGATGTCGCCAGGTGATTGGCCAGGCTGCCGTGCGCACGCCGCGCCCACTTCGCATCCGGCAGGCGATGCAGCGTCAGGCTAGGGCTGTCGATCTCCGCCGGGATGGCCAGGGCCTGCGCCATGTCCTCCGCCCGCGCCTGTCTGAGACGCGCCGATACCGGCTCGCCGTCGATGAAGGCGAGCGGATCGCGGTATGGCCGCAGCAGGCGATAGAGCGCGGCGGGGAGATAGAGCAGATCCGCTTCGCTCTCGCCATAGGCGTTGTAGTTGAGACATTCACCCAGTTCGCGCCACCGGCCGAGCACCCGCTCCGGGATCGCGAGGGTGGCGGCGAGCCGCGCCGCAGTCTGCGGCATGTTGTCGCCGAACGCAGCCACCACGGCCCACGGGCGCTGCGCTCCGCCCAGAAAACGGTCCACGATGACGCTGGTGCAGACGTCCGCCGCGGTGTCGATGAACGCCTGCAGCAGGGCGTGCTGCGGAATGTCGCCGGCGAAATGGTGATCGAAATAACGCACGCTGACACCCTGCGCCAGCAGCCGCCGCAGCTCCGTGCGATTGTGGGCGAGGGAGATGTCGAGCGCCGTCACGCGATCGCCGGCTTCGGCGCGCACGCGCTGCAGCAGCCGGTTGTCGCGCTTGACGCCGGTAACCAGGTCGCCGTCGCACGGCTCGGCCAGACGCAACTGGTGCAGCGCGCATATTCCGTCGGCATCGCCGTTGAAGACGTCGATGTCCCTCACCGGCTGTGCCTCGCGATCGCCTCGTTCAGCCGCAGCAGCATCTCGCCCGCCGTCGCCCGTTCGGTGTCGATCGCGACGCAGCACGCCAGTTCGTCGCCGGCCAGCGGCTCGGCGCTCGCGCGCTGGCGCTCCAGCACCTCCAGCGTGGCCTCCGAGGCGTCGCTGCCGGCCTGCTCGCGCCGTGCGACGCGCTGCCGCAGCACCGCCTGCGCGGCGCGACAGTCGACGATGACGAACGGCACGTCGAGCGCGTTCGCCGTGCGGCGCAGGAGGTCGCGCTGACCGCGGCGCAGGAAGGCGGCGTTGACGATCGCGCTGTGACCCGATTCCAGGATCAGGCGCGCCAGCCTGGCCAGTTCGTCATAGGTCTCGCGCGTCGCCCCTTCGGAATAGATGCCGCTGTCGATGCCGGACCAGCTGCGGGCATCGGGCGCAAGATCGCGCAGGCGCTTGCGCTCGACGTCCGAGCGAACCCGCACCGCACCGGTGCCTTCCAGCAGCGCTTGGGAAACGGCGGTCTTGCCCGATCCGGACAGTCCGTGGGCGATGATCAGGGCCGGATCGGGCGGCGCCATGCAGCGCTGGGCATAGCGCAGGTACGCGTCGTAGCTCGCCAGCGCGGCGGCACGCTCCTGTGCCGTGAGATGCTCCTGACTGGCGCGGATGCGCGCCACCTTGGCGCGCACCATGGCGCGATAGACGCGGTAGAAGCCCAGCACGGCGAGGCCGCCATAATCGCCCGTCTGCTGCAGATAGGCATCCAGAAAGCGCCACGCATAGTCGGCGCGGCCGCGCTCGGCCAGGTCCATGACGAGGAAGGCGATTTCGCTGAATACATCGATCCAGCGCAAGTTGGGATTGAACTCGATGCAGTCGAAGACCTGGATCGCGCCGTCCACCAGCGCGATGTTGCCAAGATGGAGATCACCATGGCATTCGCGGACGAAGCCTTCGCTGCGGCGCTGATCGAACACCGGCGTCAGTCGCTGCAGCGCCTGCAGGCTCCAGGTTTCGATGGCGGCGAGCGCAGCGCGCTCTTCGTCGCTCGCCAGCCGCGGCCGGATCTGGGCGAAGTTCTGCTCGACCGGAAGGGCGACGCTGGCCGTGCTGCCAAAGGCGGACCCGGGCGCGGCGCGCGCGACGCCGCGGTGAAAGTCGGCGACTTCCCGGGCGATGGCATCGACGTGCGCGGCAAGCAATTCACCCCGCGCCAGCATGCCGTCCAGCAGCGCCTCCTGCGCAAACTCGCGCATCTTGACCGCATACTCGATCGGCGCGCCGCTGCCATCGAAGCGCGGAGCGTCGGCCGAGCCCCGGATCGGCACCACTTCCAGGTAAATGCCGGGCGCCAGCCTGCGGTTGAGCCGCAGTTCCTCCTCGCAGCAGAAGCGGCGCCGCTCCAGCGTGCTGAAATCGAGAAAGCCGAGATCGAGGGGTTTCTTGAGTTTGTAGGCATACTCGCCGGTGAGCAGCACCGACGAGATGTGGGTCTCGATCCGCCGCACGCACTGCACCGGATGGCGATAGCGGGCCGGGTCCATGAGGTTTCGGACCAGGGTTTCGTGGGTTTCGAGCGCGCCGGCCAGGGCGGGCTCCCCGATGTCGCCCTTGCCGAAAGTGCAATTGCCTATTGCATGGCTGGTCGGCACCATCGGCGCTCGCCTCCTATGCCGCAGCCCCCGCGTGGCGCTGGTCCACCCATTGCGCCAGCGCCCGCAGCGGCTCGGCGACCGCGGCCTGGAGCGGCGGCGCCGGATCGAGGCCGCGCAGCGCTTCCGGCAGCGTCGTCAATTGCCGGCGCGCATGCTCCCGGACGGCGGCGAGGCGCGGTTGGTCCGGCAGGCGCTTGCCACCCCGCATCACCGGCAGCAGCAGCGGCTCGCCCGCCGCCGCATCGTCGGCCGTGGTGAGGACGTCCTGCGCGATGCGGCCGTCCGCATCGAAGCGGCGGAATACCTGCTTGCGACCCGGCCAGGTGGCTTTGCCCTCGGAGCGCTTGCGGCGCGCCTCGCCGTCGTATTCCTGCAGCTTGTAGGCGCAGTCGAGGTAAGGCATGTCGGCCGAAGTGTTCATGCGCGTGCCGACACCGAAGCCGTCGATCGGCGCGCCCGAGCCGATCAGCTCGCGCAGACGGTATTCATCGAGATTGCCGCTGGCGAAGATCTTGACGCCATTCAGTCCGCCCGCATCGAGGATACGGCGCACGCGGCGCGCATGCTGCGCCAGGTCGCCCGAGTCCAGCCGCACCGCCTGGATCGCCACCCCCTCGCCGGCGAGCCGCCGCGCCAGGGGCACGAGATGCTCGGCCGCGGCCTCGGTATCGTAGGTGTCGATCAACATCACCGCGTTCTTGGGATGGGAGCGCGCGAAATGCTCGAACGCCTCGTTCTCGTCGGCGTGGGCCTGGATGAAGGAGTGCGCCATCGTGCCGTAGATCGGCACCTCCCAAAGCCTGCCGGCGAGCACCGCGGAGGTGCCGGAGAAGCCGGCGAGATAGCTGGCGCGCGCCGACAGCAGCCCGGCCTCGGCACCGTGGGCTCGGCGCAGTCCGAAATCCACCAGCAGCCGGCCCGGCGCCGCCAGCGCCGAGCGCGCCGCTTTGGACGCGACCAGGGTCTGGAACTGCAGCAGATTGATGATGCGCGTCTCCACCAGTTGCGCTTGCGGCAGCGGCGCCGTCACGCGCAGGATCGGCTCGTCGCCGAAGAACACGGTCCCTTCGGGCATGGCATCGACATCGCCGGTGAAGCGCAGATCCGCCAACGCATCGACGAAATCCCTGCTGAAGCGCCCGCTCGCGGCGAGCCAATCCAGATCGTCGGCATCGAAGCGCAGCGCCTCCAGGTATTCCAGCACCTGCTCCAATCCCGCGGCCATGAGGAAGTTGCGGCATTCCGGCAGCTTGCGCACGAAAAACTCGAACACCGCGGTCCCGTCCATGCCTTGGTCATGGTAGGCCTGCAGCATGGTGAGCTGGTAGAGGTCGGTGAGGAGCACGCTGGGCGCTGGGTTCATCGCATCAGCCCGAGACGCCGGAATATTCGATGGCAACCGCCCCTGCCCCGAGCATTTCCGCGATGGCACGCTCGCCGTCGCCTGGCGCGACATCGACCGCACGGATGGCGTCGGCGAGCAGCACCGCGCCGAAGCCGAACCGGCGGGCGTCGCGCACGGTATTGAGTACGCAGTAGTCCGTGGCCAGGCCGCCGACGAAAACCCGGGACACGCCGGCCTGGCGCAGCAGTTCCGTCAGTTCCGTGCCCTCGAAGCCGGAGTAGGCGTCGGTCTGCGTCGCCGTCGCCTTGGAGATGATCCTAACGTCGCACGGCAGGTCCAGCAGCGCGGCGAAGCGCGCGCCGTCGGAGCCGGCGATGCAGTGCGGCGGCCACGGCCCGCCCTGCTCGCGGAAAGAGCAATGCTGCGGCGGGTGCCAGTCGCGCGTGGCGAAGACCGGCAGCCCCCGCTGCTGGAACAGCGCAATGTAGCGGTTCAGCGCGTGCACCACCTCGTCGCCGCGCGGCACGGCAAGGCTCCCGCCGGGCAGGAAATCGTACTGCACGTCCACCAGGATCAGCGCATCGCCGCGCTGCAACGTCACCGCAAACGGATCGCTCGCCATCGTTTTCCCCGCGCGCGCCGCCGCGTCAGTCCTTTTTGCGCTCGCGCCGGCGCGAGCGCCCGGCACTGGCGTAGCTCTGGCGCATCACGGACATCTCGGCCAACTGGGCCGCCACCATGTAGTTGATGCTGCCCTCCGGCACCACGCCGTTTTCATCCGGCTCGCCGGCGGGCACTCCGGTGAGCAGCGCGATCGCCTCGTCCACCGTGCTCACGGCATAGATCCTGAACTTGCCCTCGGCACAGGCCCGGACCACGTCCTCGCGCAGCATGAGATGCTTGACGTTCGAATCCGGGATCAGCACGCCCTGCTCGCCGTCCAGGCCGCGCGCGCGGCAGATGTCGAAGAAGCCTTCGATCTTCTCGTTCACGCCGCCGATCGCCTGGACTCGTCCATATTGGTTTACCGAACCGGTCACCGCCAGAGATTGCCGGATCGCCACCGCCGCAAGGGCCGAGAGCAGCGCGCACAGTTCCGCCAGCGACGCGGAGTCGCCCTCCACCGGGCCATAGGATTGCTCGAACACCAGGCTCGCGGTGAGCGACAGGGGTATGCTGCGGGAATAGCGGGCGGCGAGGAAAGAGGACAGGATCATCACGCCCTTGGAGTGCAGGGCGCCGCCCAGTTCCGCCTCGCGTTCGATGTCGATGACGTCCCCCTCGCCGAGGCGCGCCGTGGCGGTAATGCGCACCGGATGGGCGAAGGCGAAATCGCCCAGGTCGATCACGGCCAGGCCATTGATCTGCCCGACCTGGGCGCCGGCGGTGGAGATCAGCAGCGTGTCGCGCAGCACCTCGCGCTGCAACTGCGCACGCAGCCGATCCGCGCGCCGGACGCGGCCATCGAGCGCGCGCTGCACGTCCTCGCGCGTCACCACCTCGCGGCCGGCTTTGACCGCCCAATGATCGGACTCGCGCATCAGATCGGCGACGCGGCGCGTGTGCGCGCTGAGCTTTTCGGAGTCGCCGGCTGTGCGGGCGGCGTCCTCGACGATGCGCGCCACAGCATCGCGCGCGAACGGGCGCAGGTTGTTGCCGCGCGCCAGGCGGCCGATGAGCAGGGCGTAGAGCCGCGTGTTGTCGTCGCTGCGCTCGACGTCGCTTTCGAAGTCCGCCGCCACCTTGAACAGTTCCTCGAACTCCGGATCGAATTCCCGCAGCAGGTAATAGAGCAGCCGTTCGCCGATCACGACCACCTTGAGGTCGAGGGGAATCGGCTCCGGCTCGAGCGACAGGGTGCTGATCAATCCGATCATCTGGCCCAGGGACTCGATGCGGATATGCCCGGCCTTGAGCACGCGCTTGAGCCCTTCGTAGGCGTAGGGCTGCGTCAGCAGCTTCACCGCATCCAGCACCAGGTAGCCGCCGTTGGCGCGATGCAGGGCGCCGGCCTTGATCAAGCTGAAGTTGGTGACCAGCGTGCCCATGTGGGCGATCTGGTCGACCCGCCCCACCAGGTTCTGGTAGTTGGGGTTGTCTTCGAACACGATCGGCGCCGTCGGTGTCGCCGCGTGGTCCACCAGCAGGTTCACGTGATAGCGCTGCAGCGAGATGGCGCCGGTCATGGTGACGGTAGTCGTATCGCCCTCCGACTTCTGGCTTTCGCGCAGTTCCTCGCTGGTCTCCACGACGTCCTTCTGCACGGCATCGAGGAAGGCGATCACCTCGGGGAGATCGGCATAGCTGTCCCTGAGTTCCTCGATCAGGTGGCCGACGGCGAGGCTCATGGTGTCGCTGCTCGCCCGCCGGATCTGGGCCTGCATCTCGCGCCGCCAGCGCGGGAACTGGTGCAGGAGCTTGGTGAGTTTCTCGCCGAAGGACTCGATGGCGGCGCTGATGCGCTTCTGCTCCTCCTCCGGCAGCTTGTTGAATTCGTCCGGGCCCATCGTCTCGTCGCCCTTGACCGGCGCGAAGACGAAGCCGTGAGGTGTGCGCAGCAGCGCCACCCCCTGCTGTACCGACTCGTGGCCCAGTTCGCGCAGCGCTGTTTCTTCGCGGTTCTTGAACTCCTCCTGGATCGCCTCCATGCGCGAGCGGTATTCATCGCTGTCGAAGGCGCTGGTGATGGCGGTGCCGAGTTCGGTCACGAACTGCTGCATGTCGCGCTTGAGCTGCGCGCCCCGCCCTGCCGGCAGTTTCAAGGCGCGCGGCCGTTGCGGTTCGTCGAAATTATTGACGTAGCACCAGTCCCCGGGCACCGCCTCGCCAGCGGCCTTCTCCTCCAGCAAGCGGCGCACGGTGAAATGACGGCCGCTGCCGGGCTCGCCCAGGACGAACAGGTTGTAGCCGGGGCGGCGGATGTCGATGCCGAAGCGCACGGCCTCCTCGGCGCGCGCCTGGCCGAAGCCGTTCCCCGTGTCCGGCAGATCGGCCGTGGTGGCAAAATCGAGCAACGCAGGATCGCAGGTGCGGTAGAGCAGTTGCGGTTCGAGGGGTTTCATGTCGTGTGATTGTTGTTGGTACGAAGGTGGATAGCTGGGCGCCGCCATCGATCCCGGTCACGGGAATTCTACGACTTGTCGGCAGCCAGTTCGCGCAGTTTCTGGTACAGCCTGCGCTCGGCCCCGCTCAGGCTCTCGGGCACGGTGACGCGCAGCCGCAGGAGCAGGTCGCCCCGGCTGTCGCTTCCGAAGTGCGGCAGGCCCTTGCCGCGCAGCCGCAGCACCGAGTCTGGCTGGGTGCCCGGCGGGATCGCGACGTCCACGTTGCCGTCCATGGTCGGCACGCTGCGTTCCGCACCGAGCACGGCGTCCGTGATCGAAAGCTCCTCGACGCGCCACAGGTCGCAACCGTCCCGTTCGAAGCGCGCATCGGGCTGGGAATGGATCACGACGAAGAGATCGCCGGGAGAACCGCCGCTTTCCCGGCTGCCCTGGCCGTGGCCCGGCACGCGCAGGGCCATGCCCTCTTCCACGCCGGGAGGAATCTTGACCGTCAGCGTCTCCGTCTGCGGCACCTCGCGCCGGCCATGACAGGCCGGACAAGGCTGGTCGATGATCGTTCCGCGGCCCCCGCAGGCGGCACAGGGCGCGATGCGCTGGAACATCACGCCGCCCTCGCGCCCTCCCGTCACCTCCCGCCCGCTGCCCTTGCAGGTCGGACATGGGCGCGGCGCGGTGCCGGGCTTGGCGCCGCTGCCATGACAGACGGCACAAGGCGCGAGACGCGTCACGACCACCTTCTCCTCGCCGCCGGTCGCGACACGCTGCAGGGGCACACGCAGTTCCACCTCCAGATTCGCACCGACCGCGGGCCCGGCGCGGCGCTGCCGGCCGAAGAAGCGTTCGAACAGCCTGCCGCCGAAATCGAACCCCAGACCCCCGAACAGGTCGTCCGCATTGATCCTGCCGAACAGGTCTGCAGCGTCGAAGCCGGCGATTCCGGCAAAGCCGCCGCTGTCGTACTCCGCCCGCTTCTTCGGGTCCGACAGCACGGCATAGGCTTCGGCGATTTCCTTGAAGCGCTCCTCGGCGCCGGGTTCCTTGTTGCGGTCCGGGTGGTACTTCAGCGCCAGCTTGCGGAACGCATCCTTGACCGCCTTCTCGTCGGCATCCCGCGGCACGCCCAGCACTTCGTAGTAATCCCGTTTGGCGGCGGTATCGATGTCTTGCTCCCGGCAGTGTCGAGTGCCCGCAGTCCGGCCGCGATCAGCGCGATTCCTTGTAATCCGCATCCACGACCCGGCCGCGGGGGCCGGAGCCGCTGGGACGCGACTCACCGCCGGCACCGATGTCCGGCTTCGGCTCGGGACCGGCGTAGCGCGTCTCCTGATAGGGACCGCTGCCCTGTCCCTGGCTCTGGGAGTAGATGACGACACCGGCCTCCTTCAGCAGCTTGCGCAAGTTCTCGGCCTTGTCCGCCGCCGCCGCGGCATCGCGCTTCTTGCAGGCGTCACGGGTTTCGCGCCGTGCCGCCTCGATGCGGTTCTTGAGTTCGTCGGTGAGCTTGTCGCCGAAATCCGCCAGCGTCCTTTCCGCCTGGTAGCACAGGCCGTCGGCATCGTTCAGCTTCTCCGCATCCTCGCGCCGTTTCCTGTCCGCCTCGGCATAGCGTTCGGCTTCCTCGACCATGCGCTTCTTGACATCCTCCGGCAGGCGCGTCGAGCCGCCGACGAAGACGAGGCGCTCCACCTCGCGCGCCGCAACGCCGGCATCGTGCAGAGCCTGCTCGACCGGGGCGCGGCAGCGCTCGATCACCGGTCGCACCAGGCGCTCCAGTTCGGCGCGGGATAGATCCAGTTCGAGATGCCGAGGTTCGCCCGCGACGGCACCGATGTAGGGCAGGCTGACATGGGCCGTGACGCCGGTAAACAACTCGATCTTGGCGACCTCCGCCGCTTCCATGAGGCGGGCGGCGGCCTTCGCGTCGCGCCGCACGTCGATTCCGCTCGCGTCGAGGTAGCGGCGCGCCAGTTCGTCGAACAGGTTCTGGTTCATGTCGGTGCCCCCCAGACGGGTGTCGCCGCTGGTCGCCCTGACTTCGAACACTCCCTTGCCGAACTCCATGATCGTCACATCGAGCGTGCCGCCGCCGAGATCGATCACGGCGATGCGCAATTCCTGACCGAGCCGGTCCAGTCCATACGCCAGCGCCGCCGCGGTCGGCTCGTTGACCAGCCGAGCCACCTCCAGGCCGGCGATGCGCGCCGCGTCCTTGGTGGCGTTGCGCTGGTTGTCGTCGAAATAGGCGGGAACGGTGACCACGGCCTTCTCGACCGGTTCGCCGAGAAAGGCCTCGGCGTCGCGCTTGATCTTCTGTAGCAGGAACGCAGACAGTTGCTCCGGCGAAAAGGATTTGCCGCGCAATTGGATACGGTCCCGCGTCCCCATGCGGCGCTTGAACGCCGTCGCCGTCCCTTCCGGATTGGATGCTGCCTGGCGCCGCGCAGGTTCGCCGACCAGCAACTGGCCCTCGGCGGTGATGGCCACATAGCTTGGAAACGCCTTGCCGCCGAGACTTACACCCTCGGCGCTGGGGATGAGGACAGGACGGCCGCCGCGCAACACCGCAGCCGCCGAATTGGACGTACCCACGTCTATGCCGATGATCGCCATGCCGTGTCGCCTCCTCGTTCGTGGCTCGGCTTCGGGCCCTGCCGCCCTGGCCGACGAATCAGGACAGCCGAGCAGGATCATTGATTTTTATTAATGATACCTGCGCCGAAATACGCCATGGTTGCAATAAGTCAATGAGCGCAGCGGTTGCCCGGCCCCCCGCGGGGAACCGATGGCGGCAATGAGTCGCCCCCCCGATCCGGCAGCCGCTGCGGCATCGACCCGATGGAGGCGCCCCGCGCGGGGCACGTGACTCATCCGGGAGAACATGATGAAACTGCCGCTGCAGATTACGATTCGCGACTTCCCTCATTCGGAAGCACTGGATACCCTGATTCGCGAAAAAGTGGAGAAGCTGGACCAATTCTATCCCCACATCATGGCGTGCCGCGTCAGCGTGGAAATGCCGCACAAGCACAAGCATCAGGGCAAGGCATTCAACGTGCGCGTCGATCTGACCGTGCCCGGCGGCGAGATCGTGGTCAATCGCGACGCCCACGAAGACCCGCATGTTGCGCTGCGGGATGCGTTCGATCACGCCAAGCGCAGGCTGGAAGAGTATGCGCGGGCACAGCGCGGCGACGTGAAGGCGCACACGCAGCCGGCGCCGGGGATTACCGGACAGGCCGGTGGCGAGGAAGCCTGAATCCTTCAACGACGAGGATCTCATAAGGAATCCGGCCATGTCCACCCATGCCACCTACGCCGCCTACCCCACGCGCACCATTGTGCCGCACGAAAGTTTCCTCGCCTACGCGCCGCGCGGCCCGGGCGTGATGTGCGCGCTGTTCTATTTCGCGGCTGGACGGGATATCTATGGCTGGTGGATCGGTTCCGCCGGCGGCGAGTTTCTCCCAGCCTATTTTCTGCTGAAGGATTTCTTTTCCGCGGACGGCAACCATTGCTATGCCACTCGGGGCAGCGACCTTTATGGCGGTTGGTACTACGACTACGAGCGCGAGCAACCGGCGCTGGCGGAAGCGCTCGCCGGGGACGATGCCCCTCGCCACCTGCTGGAAGAACTGCAGCACGAGTTCTGCCGCGAGTGGCTGTACTTCGCGGACGATCCGGCCGCTGCAGCGGAGATCGCCGAATCCGAGCGTTACGGCTTTCCCGTTCAGCCGGTGAACATCCAGCGCCGCAAGCTGGCTCGGTTCGATACGCACGACGTGGTCTGGACCTACGCCTCGCCCAAGGCCGACGCCAACGTCATCGAATATCTGCGCCAGCGCTGGCCGCTGGACTATCGGCTGGATTAGCCCCCCGCGGTTCCAGTCTCGCGCGCCGGCCTGTCTCGGCAGACCAGGACTGCGGCCCGGACGCTCGGCCTTCACGTTAACTTACGTTGCGCCGCAACAACGAGCCGTCCCGAACCCGATGCGCCGGGTGCACGGCGCCTCGGGCCGCGCCTTCGACCGCGACTCAGGGCTGGGCAGCCGATTCGATTGACATTTCAATCGGACGTGATATCTTGACGCAAACCAAAAAACACAATGTTCCGCAATCGCAGAGCGCAACGGGGTCGTAATAGGTAAGAGAGCGCTTTGCCGATTCTTTGGCGTAGATAAACTAAGGTCGTCGTGCAACGGAACGACGACTGCCGTCCGCGGCTCCGCAGGGATGATCTGCGGCTTACCGATAAGAAGCCCAACAAGAGTTTGGTCGAACTCTGCAGAGAACAGCTCGCGAGCACCGCAATTGCGCCGCCATAGGCGCATGACGACAAGAGGTTGCCGCGGAAACGAGGAGGGTAGCAAAGATGGCTAGGTTGTCGCCTGCTCGGCACGTAGAGCATGGGTCCCATGGATCCGGCACGTCTCATTCAACTCAGGATGCCATTCTCACGCTCGACGAGGACGGTTTCATCCGCGAAGGTAGCCCCGAAGTCGAATCCCTGTTCGGCTACCGCATTTCCGAAGTCATAGGGCGCCACGTCTCGTTCCTGCTGCCGGAACTGGCGCGGATACCGCTGCTGCGCGCGGGCGCGGTCAATCCGCGTCTGGCGTTCCTTTGTCATTGCGGCAAGCGCTTTGCCGCAGCCCGGCGCGAGGGCTATGCGTTTTTCGCCGAGTTGTTCGTGAACACGGTGGAAGGACGCGGCCACGGGCCGCTGCGGGTCATGGTGCGGGAAGCGGGAAGAACGAATCGGACGCAGGCTTCTCCGGGCGTGGATGAACGGCCAGGGGACTTCGCCCGCGCGATCGATATCTGATTCGATCGGCGGGTGGGGGGGTCCGACCCGCCGAGCGAAGCTGTGGAAGACACGTAGAACCGTTGCAACGGTCACGGAACCACGATGGTTGGGGGAACCGGGAATTTGGCGCAAGCCCGCCCGGTGCCGGCAGACATCGCGGAGGAGATACAGATGTTTCAATACTCGCAACTCGCGGAACGAGCCGTCCCGCAGGTTCCGGTCGGCCGTCCACCCCAGATTCGCCACGGAACGTTTGTCCTCGACCCGAACTGCACGATCGTCGGCTGCGATGACGCCGCGGTGTCGCTGTTCGGCTATGTCCGGCGCCCGCTGGTCGGCACCCCGATTTCGGCGTTGATTCCGGATGCTGTCTGGTCGCCGGAAGCGAGCGCTGACGCCCTGCCCGAGGGCTGCGCGTACCTCAAATTGAGCCGTGTTGCGCTCGACGCGCGGCATGCAGACGGCAGCGTTTTCCCCGTCATGGCCTCGCTCTATCAGGGCGCCGACGGGACCCTCCTGCTGCGCGTTCGCACGCTGGATTAGGCCAGCTTCCCGTCGCCCTCGCCGGCGGAACGGTCCGTGCGGCGGGCATGCCTGCTTCCTCCTCCTCGGCGCGGATGCCTGCCGCAGCACGAGGCTGCGCCGCACACACCGGTTCCGCTCCGAACAGCGCGTTTTCTGTGCTCCTGTCTCTACGCTTGGGTTACACTTGGTTCGGGTTTAACTAGGCGAAAGCCGGTTGCCAGCGGGTCGCGCGAAATCGCGCCCAGGACGCAGCCGGGAGGTCGAGGTCCTGCCAGTAGCGACGATTCCCGACATCCGCGATGCGGACTGTTTCCGGTTCGCGGCTGATGGGATGCCTGCCGCCGCGACGGGCCACTGCAACAGGAGCGCAACATGCCCAAGTCGAAAAAGTCAGCACCCGAGCCCATCGAGTATGCCAACGGCCATATCGTCGAACGCCCGGATGGGTTCTACTGGGTGGAGAAGAAGACCGGCACGGAATACGGCCCGTTTGCCACGCTGCGCGAAGCGGAGGAGGACATGGCCTACGGCGCCGCGGCGGAAGACGACGCCGACACCTCGCTGCAGGAGGCGGAGGACGAGATCGGCATCGCCGGCTGGATCGACCCCGAAACCGGGGAGCCGGCCGAGGAATCGATCCCGCACATCGAAGACAGTTGAGGGCCGCGGCGGCGCCGACCGCGGCGCCTGTCGCAGCGCACCCCGACCCGCCGCCGGATGGCGCCCGCGTGCGGCCGTTCTTTCATCCCCACCTGGTCAATCAACCCTGGGCCGACCCCGGCCTCTACGTCGAACTCCTGTTCGAAAGACGCTCCCTGCTGTTCGATGCCGGTGACCTGCGCCTGCTGGCGCCGCGCAAGATCCTGCGCGTGTCGGATGTCTTCATCTCCCACGCCCACATGGATCACTTCATGGGACTCGACTGGCTGTTGCGCATCTGCCTCGGCCGCAACAAGACGGTGCGATTGTTCGGGCCGCCCGGATTTCTCGATCAGGTGGAACATAAGCTCGCCGCCTACAGCTGGAATCTGGCGCGGAATTACGACACCGATTTCGGCCTCACCGTTGCCGAGCTTTTTCCCGACGGCGGCGGTCGCAGCGCCTGCTTCTCCTGTCACGGCGGCTTCCGGCGCGACCACGCGACGACTTTCCACGCCGCCGATCTGATCCTCCTCGACGAGCCGGCGTTTCGGGTGCGCGCCGCTTTCCTCGATCACAAGATTCCGTGCCTGGCCTTCGCGCTGGAGGAAAAGACGCACGTCAACATATGGCGCAACTGCCTTGCCGAACTCGGCGTGGCAGTGGGACCATGGCTCAAGGAACTCAAGTACTTGGTCCTGCGGGGCGCCGCGGACGACAGTCTCGTCACTGCCCCACGCGCGGACGCCGCGGGAACCTTGTGCCTGCCGCTGGGGCTGCTCAAGGCCCAGGCGCTGCGTGTCGTGCCCGGCGAGAAGCTGTGTTACGTCACCGACTGCGCCTTTCACCCGGCCAATGTCGAGCGCATCGTCAACCTGGCGCGCGACATTGACCTGCTCTTCATCGAGGCGATGTTTCTGGAAGAAGATCGCGACCACGCCGCCGCCAAGGCCCATCTCACGGCGCGCCAGGCAGGAGCGATCGCCCGGGCGGCCGGCGCCCGCAAGGTGATTCCCTTCCATTTCTCGGCGCGCTACAGCGGCTGCTACGAGCGTCTGCAGGCTGAAGTGGATGACGCCTGTCGCGCCGGCTGACCGGGCGTCCGGCTGCCACGTCCGGTCTCGCCACGGCGTTCAACCTGAACGACGCAGTTCAAGCGCCAGTGACGGGAAGGAATTCATGTGCCCGGAGAATGGGTTGCGCTATCCCCGAGTGGGATGGGTACTTGCCGGACAAGCTGTTGTTCTTCCATGGGCTTTCTTGGCGGTGAGACGCCGCTTCCATGTTCAATGCGAGCGCTGCCAGATCAGCTCGCCGTCGCGGAATACCTGCTTGACGCGATGGTAGGGAATGCTGCGCGAGGCCCCGTCTCGATCCAGGATGCGGAACATCGAATGGCTCTCCGGATCGGGGTGCAATTCGCCCAGGGCGATCCGGATCAGGCGCTTCTCGACGTGATCGAGGTAGGCGATTTCGAAGTGTGCGGCGGCGAATGCCTCGTCCCAGCGGATGCGGGCCAGCAGTTCGTGCAGCGGAGTCATTCCGCCTGATGCCTGCGCCACCACACCTTGGCGGTGGCGATCGCGATGAGGATTGCCGTGTCTTCGTCGTGCCCCCGGGCCAACATGGCATTCGCGATCTCGATCGCCTTGATTCGCGCCGGCGGCGGCAGATGATCCATCGCCGGCGGATAGTACGCCGCGCTCCAGGGCATCAGTCGGCGAACGATCCGGGATCGAGCCGGCCCGCGTCGAGGATGGTGGTGGCCCGCCGCAGCAGCAGCGGCGCGACCCGGTGCATGTCCGGCGCCAGATGGCGAACACAGGTTTTGATCTGCCGGCCCACCAGCAGTGCCGCCAGATACCAGGCGAACACCTGCGCCGGAATTTCGGCGCCGCCTGCCGCAGCGTAGAGCCCCGGCAGTTCCGCCACCGCAGCCGCGGTCTCGGCCGAGGGTGCTCTTCCCATCGCCGCGACCAGAAGCAGGCGCGAACCGAACAGCGCCAGGTCATACGCCGGATCGCCTCGGGACAGGCTGTCCAGATCGATGAGCACGACCGAGTCGTCGCTCAGCAGGACGTTGGCGGTGTGCAGGTCGCCGTGAATGACGGTCAGGCCGCGCGGCGGCAGCCCCGCGGCAGCGGCGCACAGGCGCGCCGCGAAGGACTCAGTCCCGCCGGCCAGCGCCGGAAGCCCGCCGCGAATGCGCGGCAGCACCTTTCTTTCCAGACGCTGCAGAATCTCCTGCGGCCCCTGCAGAGGCAGGTCGGGGAGCGCCGTGCCGTGAAGTCCGACCAGCCCCGGCATCACCCGCCGCAACGCCGCATGCAGGCCGGTCTCGGCGGCCACGGCTTCGATGCGTCGGCCAGGCGCGAACGCCTCCCAGCGCATGCCCAGCGGCTCCTCACACGCGACCGGGCGCGCCATGCCGAACGCGCGCCGAGGCAGATTCCACAGCCGTTCCATGGCGCGGTGGCTCGCGATCGCGCCCGGCTGCACCTTGCCCACCAGATCCGCGTTCGCGTCCGGCCAGCGGCAGCGCACGACGCAGCGCTCCCCTGGGCGATAGTTGAGCAGCGACCAGGACATCTCGCCCGCCGCCTGCTTCAAGTCTGCGACCCCGCTCAGACGACTGCGGATCGACTCCGCCTCGACCAAGTCGCCCAGCCCCTTCAGTTTCGGGTCCTCCGGAAAGATCCAGCCGACCGCATCCCAGTCGGGCAGTTGCACCACCGCGCCGGCATCGGAGGCTGCGGCAGCAGCGACAGTGTGCTGTGCTGCGCTCTCGCCCCGCCCATGGAAGCGCACGGTGAGGATCGTATCGGCGATCCCGGCAGCGGAGATGCGGTAGATGACGGTAAGATCCCGGGCCGGCGCATACCAGACGCCGATCACGCCGCAGCGCTCGATCGCCCTGCGCCCCGCCAGGGCCGGACGCAGGTGCGACAGGGCGATGCGCTCATCGGCGAACTCGCCGCGCTGATAGAAATCCGCACCCGCCTCCGGCACCGCCGGCTCGGCGCCATAGTCCCAGTCGACGTTCATCAGGACGCCTGGGCCGGCGCCGCCAGCCAGCGTGCAGCCTGGACGCGCGGCGGGGCCGCCGCGGCCGCAAAGTCGAGCGCATAGACCGACCCGTTCTCCGGCTTGTAGTCGGTGCGCTGGAAGACCTCTTCGAACGGCACGCCGAGCATGACGGCGAGCAGCATGCGATTGCTCCAGAAATGCCCGATCACCGCCAGATGGCGGTGTTGCCCGACCTGCGCCCGCAGTTCGCCCCAGATGTGCTCGATGCGGCGATAGACATCGAACAGGCTCTCGCCGCCCGGCATCGGGTCGAAGCGATGCTCGTGCCGCAGTTTCAGCGGCTGGTCGGTCTTGAGCATGCCCTGGTAGCGCCCATAGTCGATCTCCTTCAACTCGTCGCGCACCTGCACTTCCAGTCCGCACTGCACCGCCAGAGGATGCGCCGTGTCGCGCGCCCGGCTCAGGGGACTCGAATACACCGCGTCCACGCGCGCGCCTCGCAGCAGGCCGGCGACGACCGCCGCCTGCGCCCGCCCGACATCGTCCAGCGGCTCGTCCTCCCAGCCGACGTAGCGCTGCTTGTTGCCGCCGGTGCGGCCGTGGCGGATCAGGTACACGCGGCCGCTGGCCATCTCAGGCGTCGCCGAATCCGGTGCGGTCATGGATGGTCCGCTCCCAATACCTTCTCATACAGCAAATGCAGGCGCTGACCGGAGCGCTCCCAGGAAAAATCCCGCGCCCGCTGCACGCCGCGCAAGCCCATGGCGCGTGCGCGCGCCGGATCGCGCAGCAGCGCCAGCATCGCGCTCGCCAGCGCCGGCGCGTCGCGCGGCGGCACCAGGAGCGCGGTTTCGTTCTCGATCACCACTTCCGGAATCGCGCCCGCACGCGTGGCAACGATGGCTTTGGCGGCGGCCATGGCTTCCGCCAGCATCAGGCCGAAGCCTTCCCAGCGCGATGGCGCGACCAGGATATCGAGCGCCGCATAGACCATGGGCATGTCCGAAACATGGCCGGTGAAACGCAGGGCGGCGCCGAGCCCGAGTTCATCGCCGAGTCCGCGCATGCGCGCCAACAGCGCCTCGTCGTCGGCCGAACCGACGACGAGAAAGAGCGCATCGGGAAGCGTGTGATGCACGACGGCTGCGGCCCGGATGAACTCCTCCTGCCCCTTCTGCTCGCTGATGCGCCCGACGCAGCCGAGCACCGGCACATCCGCGGGAATGCCGAGCGCGCTGCGCGCCTGCGCCGCTTCGCCGCCGGCGAAGCGCTCCGCCTCCACGCCATTGAGGATGACGTCGATGCGCTGCGGCGCCACCCCGATGCGGGCGGCGATATGCTCGGCCACCGACTGCGAACATGCGATCAGGGCATCCGTGGAATGGGCCAGCATCTGATCGTAGATCAGGGCGCCGTCCTTCTCCCACTTGTTGTCGTACTGGTTGTGGTAGTGGGCGATCATCTTCAGGCCGGTCGGGCGGCATAGCAGCCCGGCAAGGCGGCCGTAGAGATTGGGCTTGTAGGAATGGGTGTGCAGCAGGTCGATGCGCTCCTGCGCCAGCCAGGCGGCGAGCTCACCCACGCCGCCGAGCTTGGCGTCGTCGCGCGCCGGAAATGCCACCGGCACGCCCACAGCGGCGAAGCGCGCCGCGCGCCCTTCCCGCGCATCCTCATCGCCGGCGGCACGCTTCAGCACATACACCCGATTTTCATAGGCGGCAGGCGGCAGCGCGCGCATCAGATGGAAGGCGGCCTCCGGCACGCCGCCCAGGCCGATGCTGTTCAGCACGTGGGCGATGCGGGGTCGGTTCATGCGCGCGCCCGCCATCTCTTCAGCCGACCCGGACGCGATCCGCGCCTGTCGGCGTAGCGGAATCTTCCAGACGCCGCGCCAGGGCGCGCACGAGATCGAGACGGTAGTCGGCGAGCGGGCGCGCGAAGCGGTCTTTCTTCAGCATCAGGGCCAGATAGTAGATCTCGGCGCCGATGCGGTGCCAGGCGAGCCGCAGGGGATCGACCTGCGCGCCTACCTGCCCGGCGTAGCCGCGCAGGTAGGCGCCGGCGGCGCGCTCCAGCAGGGACCGGTCCGCCGGCCCTTCGCCCGCGGCGCCCGCCTGGAACAGGGGCAGGTCGTAGGGCAGCGATGCCAGCAGGATCGCCATGTCGCGGCAGGGGTCGCCGCGATGGCAAAGGTCGAAATCCGTCACCGACCAGCCGTCTTCCGCCATCAGGATCTGGGAGCAGACGAAATCGCCGTGACAGAAGACGGCGGGCACGCCCAGCACGGCGCCGGCATGACGCTGCAGCAGCGTCAGGACATTCTCGAACAGCGGCGCGTGCTGCGGTTCGAAGAAGCTGATCCAGCCCATGTCGCGCCGCACGCCGTCGAGCAGCGCCGCTGGCTCCGCCACCGGCAGCGCAGCGACCGGCACTTCGTGGAGGCTGCGATGAAGGGCGCCGACGGCGGCGAGCAGATCGTCGCAATTGTCCCGATCGACGGCATCGGCGAGATTGGATCCGGCCAGCGCCGACTGGTAGTAGAGGCAGCGCGCCTCGTCGATGGCCAGCGGCCGCGACACGGCGAAGCCGGGAACGGCATCCTCGATCGCAGCGGCGACGACGCCGAGCAGCCCATAGGCCTCGCGGAAACGGGAGCGGCGCTTGAACTTGCCGATCACCAGTTCGCCTTGCCCAGCGCGCGCGCGGAAAGTCAGCCGCCGCAGCGGAACATAGCGCAGCACCTCCACCGGCGCCGCCTCGCCGCGGAAGAAGTCGGCCATCGTCGTCAGGTACGAGTCGTGGGGGAAGTCGTACCACTCGGTCTGGCCGGTCTTCGCCGCATAGGACAGGGTGATGGCGTCGAACGGCTGCGCCGCCGCCGCGTCCCAGCTTTGCAGCGACCAGTAGAAGCGATCGAACTGCCAGCCCCCGCCAGGCGCCGGCAGCGCCTTGACTTCGGCATGGATCGTCGTCGGCTGGCCGGCATGCTCCTCGGCCCAGGCGCCGGCGCGCGGATGCGCGGCAATCCTGCGGCGGAAATCCTCCACCTGGGCAAAGAAGGGATGCCCCGGCCCGATGAAGGGGAAGAGGGAATGGACCACGAGCGGGAGCGTAAGCGAGGCGCGCTCAGGGACGCGGCGTGCCGCCGTCCGTCGCAGCCGCCGTCTTCGCCGCGTCGTCCCAGCCGCCGCCGAGAGCGCGGTAGAGCCCGACGATGGAGGAGAAGCGCGAGAAGCGCACCGGGTCCAGGGCCGCTTCGGCGCTGATCAGCGTGCGCTGCGCATCGAGCACCTCGCTGTAGTCGGCGGCGCCCGCCTTGTAGCGGATCTCCGCCAGGCGATAGGCCTCGCGGGCATGGACCACTACCTCCTGCTGCGCCTTCTCCTGCAGCGCGAACTGTTCGATGCCGACCAGGGCATCCTCCACGTCGCGAAAGGCGGAGACGATGGACTGCTTGTAGTTCGCCACCAGTTCTTCCTTGCGCCCGCGCGCCACGTCCACCTGTCCGGAGAGCGCGCCGCCGTCGAAGATGGTCGCCAGCAGATCCAGACCGATGGTGTAGAAGCCGGTGCCGCTGTCGCCCAGGAGACGCAGCGAAGTTGCGGCGAAGCCGCCGCGCGCGCTCAGATCCAGTCGCGGGAACAGGGCGGCCCGCGCGGCTCCGATGTCGGCGTTGGCCGAGATCAGGTCAGCCTCGGCCTGGCGCACGTCGGGTCGCCGCTCGAGCAGCAGCGACGGCAGTCCGAGGGGCACGACGGGCGTCCCCACCGGCCGCAGCGAAGCTTCCGGCAGCGCCAGTTCGCCGGCATTGCTGCCCAGCAGCACGGCGAGCGCGTCCCGTGCCACCTGCCGCCCCTGCAGCAACGGCGGAATCGCCGCCTGGGCGCTTGCCACCTGGGTGCGCTGGCGCTCCACCTCCACCGCCGACACCTTGCCGGCGTCCTTCTGCGCCTCGATCAGCGCCATCAGGCGCTTCGCATTGGCCAGATTGTCGTAGGCGACCTGGATGCGATCGTTGAAGGAAAGGATCTGGAAGTAGCTGGTGGCGACATCCGCCGTCAGGGTCAGCGCCACCACGTCCTGCGCATAGCGGCTCGACAGCAGGGCCGCCTCGGCGGCATCGGCGGTGTAGCGGTTGCGGCCCCAGATATCCACCTCGTAGGAAACGCGCGGAGCGATCACGAAGGCGTTCACACCGGAGCCGCCACCCGATGCCTTGACCCGCGCCGCACTCGCATCCAGCGTCACGCTCGGGTACAGGCCGGCGGAGGCGATCTGGCTGTTGGCGCGGGCCTGGGCGACCCGCGCCGCCGCCGCCTGCAGGTCGTAGTTATTGCTTTGGGCGCGTGCGATGAGCCGGTCGAGTTCTTCGCTGCGGAACGCCGTCCACCACTCGCGGTCGGGCCAGGCCGTGGTTTCGGCGGCCACCGGTTGACCCTGCCAGTTCGCCGGCAGCCCGACCTCGGGCCGCTGATACTTCTCGCCGATCGCGGCACAGCCGGTGAGCGCGGCACCGATCAGCGCCAGCAGGGTGATGCGCACAATTGCGTTCATCATGGGAGTCTCATTCGGTGGCAAGGGCGACCACCGGGTCCAGCTTGGCGGCGCGGCGCGCCGGCAGAAAGCCGAACAGCAGCCCGATAAGGAAGGCGCTGCCGAAGGCGAGCAGCACCGGGGTAAGCGAATACACGACCGGCGAGCCGAGACGCTGGGCGATCCAGGCGACGCCGAGTCCGCCGAGTACTCCGATCAAGCCGCCCACGGCGCACACCACCAGCGCCTCGGTGATGAACTGCAGCAGAATGTGCAGCATGCGCGCGCCGGTGGCCATGCGTATGCCGATCTCCCGCACCCGTTCGGTCACCGACACCAGCATGATGTTCATCACGCCGATGCCGCCCACCAGCAGGGAGATGGCGGCGATCGAACCGAGCAGGATGGTCAGCGTGTTCTGGGTCTCGGTGGCGGTCTCCAGCAGCGAGGACATGTTGCGCACCTGGAAATCCACCTTGCGATGGCGCGCCAGCAGCAGATCGTTGATCGCCCGCTCGGTCTCGTCCATCGGTCTCCGCGTCCGCCACCTGGACGGTGATGGCGCGCACGTAGCGCCGCCCGAAAAGCCGCATGCGCCCCGTCGAAAGAGGCATCAGGGCGGTATCGTCGATATCGCCGCCGAAAGCGGTGGCACCTTTCGGCGTCAGCACGCCCACCACCTGGAACGGTATGTTGTTGATCAGCACATAGCGTCCGACCGGATCCTCGCCCTCGGTGAACAGGTTCTTCACCACGGTGTAGCCCAGCACCACCACCGGCGCATAGCTCTGCACATCCGCCTCGGAAAAGAAACCGCCCCGTGCCGGCGCCCAGTTGCGGGCCGCGGCGTAGTCGGCGGTGGTGGCGTTGCCGGAAGTCACGTAGTCGTTGTCGCCGTAGCGGATGGTGACGGCGCCGGTGTATTCCGGCACCGCCCGCAGCACGTTGGGCAGGCGGGTGATGGCCTCGGCATCCTCCGCCACCAGCGATGCGGTTTCGTCCCGCGTGCGCACGCGCCCCGCCCCCGGTCGCACGACCAGGAGATCGGTGCCCATGGCCTCGATGCGGGAGAGCACCTGCTGCTTGCTGCCGTCGCCCAGGGCCAGCATGGCCACCACGGCCCCGACGCCGATGATGATGCCGAGCAGGGTGAGCACGGTACGGAACAGATTCGTCCGCAGCGAACGCAGGGCCATTTTCACCGCTTCCATGATGTCCGGCAGCAGGCGCCCTCCGTTGTCGGCATGGGGCGCGCTCACCGTCTGGGCTACGGCGCGGCTCACCGGGCCCGTGTCCGAAACGATCAGCCCGTCCACGATCTGCACCGTGCGCTCGGCCTCGGCCGCCAGCTTGGGATCGTGGGTGATGAGAATGAGCGTATGGCCGGCGCGGTGCAGATCGTGCAGTTGCGCCATCACTTCGGCGCCGCTCTTCGTGTCGAGGGCGCCCGTGGGCTCGTCCGCCAGGATCACCCGGCCGCCGTTCATGAGCGCCCGGGCGATGGAGACCCGCTGCTGCTGGCCGCCGGAAAGCTGGGTGGGCCGGTAGTCGAGCCGCTCGCCCAGTCCGAACCGGGTCAGCAGCTCGCGCGCCCGATCCGTGCGCTGGCGTGCCGAGACGCCGGCATAGATCGCCGGAATTTCCACGTTTTCGGTGGCGGTCTCGGTGGAGATCAGGTTGTAGCGCTGGAAGATGAAGCCGAAGGCCGTGCTGCGCAGTTGCGCCAGTTCGTCCGGGGTAAGGCCGGACACGTCCCGTCCGGCGAAACGATAGGTGCCGCTGGAGGGCCGATCGAGACAGCCCAGGATGTTCATCAGGGTGGTCTTGCCCGAGCCCGAGGCGCCCATGAGGGCGATGAACTCCCCTTCGCGGATCTGCAGCGATACGCCGTGCAGCACGGTCACCGGCACACCGCCGGAATCGAAGGTCTTGGTGACGTCGACGAGTTCGATCAGGGGCTGGAGGTCGGCCATCATGCGCACCGCAAATCGCGGATCATTAGACTAGAAGGGCCGACCCGGCTGCGGCAGGGTCTTGGGCTGCTTGTCCTTGTCGCCGGTGGCGATGCCCACGACCACCGACTCGCCTTCCGCGAGTCCGGACAGCACCTGCGCCTGCAGGCGGGTGTTGATGCCGATCGTGACCTCGCGCTCTTCGACCTGGCCGTCCTTGAGCACGCGCACGACATGGGTCTTCGGCCCGGCTCGGCCACCGCCGCTCTTGCCGTTGGCTTTGCCGCCGGTCCTGGCGAGCGCTTCCTGCCCGCCTTGCGGCTTGACTTCGGCCTTTTGCTGGTCGCCGCGCTTGCCCCCCTTGCCCGCGGGCTGCAGCGCTGCGGAGGGCACCAGCAGCACGTCATCGGCCTTGGCCAGCAGGAAATAGACCTGGGCGCTCATCTGCGGTTTCAGCGCCTGGTCCGGATTCTCCACGTCGAACAGCACGTTGTAGAGAATGACATTGTTGATGGTCTCGGGTGTCGGCAGCACCTGCCGCACCTTGCCCTGCCAGCGGCGTTCGGTCAGCCCGAGGGTGTTGAAATACACCGGCATGCCGACCTTGATTTTCGGCACGTCGGCTTCCGAAACCTGTGCCCAGACGGTCATGGTGTTGAGATCGGCGACGCGCAGGATGGTGGGCGCCGTCTGGCTCGACACCAGCGTCTGTCCCTGACGCGCCGTCACCGACACCACCGTGCCGCTCATCGGTGCATAGATCTTCGTGTAGCGCAGGTTGGCCTCGTCGGCCTTGAGTTGCGACTGGTTCTGCACGATCTGCGCCTTGACCGCCGCCACCTGGGCCGCCCCCTGCTCCTGCGCAGCGGCGCTCTGCTGCAGCACTTCCTCGCTCACGGCCTCGCTGGAGAACAGCTTCTTGTTGCGCGCGTACTGCTGCTGGGCCAGGCGCCACTGGGCGACCCGCTCGTCAACCTGGGCCTGCAGGTTGAGCAGCGTGGCGCGGCCGGCGTCCACCTTGGAAGCGAGGACGACCGGGTCGATCTCCGCCACCAGTTGGCCTTCCTTGACGGTGTCGCCGATATTCACATGCAGGACCTTGAGCTGCCCGGTGACCTGGGTGCCGACATCCACATACTGCAGCGGCTGCAGGGCACCGATGGCGGATACGGTCTCCTCGATGTTCCCCTTCTCCACCACGGCGGTGATGTACTTGTCGGCCTTCTGGTCGCCGCGCTGCAGGTACCAGAATGCCGCGCCTCCGGCTGCGATCAGCAGCAGCAGAATCCACCAGTAGGAGCGCTTTGTTGTCGTCATTTCACCAGACCCCGTTTGATAACTGTCCTTGTCGTTCCGTTGTTCTTGTCTGCACCGAGCATGCGCCGCCGAACGGTCTCCGCTCGCCGCCCGCCTATCGCCCGTTCATGCCACGCGTGCCGCCAGGGCACGCGGTTCGTCCAGCCGGAACAGCTCGCAATAATACCCGCCCCGCGCCGCCAGTTCGCGGTGCGTGCCCTGCTCCACGATGCGGCCATCCTTCAGCACCAGGATGTGGTCCGCGTCCTGCACCGAATAGACCTGGTGGGCGATCAGCAGCATGGTCTTGTCTTCCTGCACGAGGCGCACGGCATCGCGGATCAGGGCTTCGGATTCGGCGTCCACCGCCGAAGTCGGCTCGTCCATGATGAGGATGGAAGGATGCTTGACCAGCGCCCGAGCCAGGCACAACCGCTGCCTCTGCCCGCCGGAGATGGTGGCGCCGCCCTCGCCCAGCACCTCGTCATAACCGTTGGGCAGCGCAGCGATGAACTCGTGAGCATGCACCTGGCGCGCGGCGTGCTCGATTTCCTCATCCGTCGCATCCGGCTTGCCGTACGTCAGGTTCTCGCGGATCGTGGTGCCGAACAGTATGGTGTCCTGCAGCACCACGCCGACTTCGCGCCGCAGCGATTCGCGCCGGTAGCCGCGCACGTCCACGCCGTCGATCAGCACCCGGCCCGCGCTGGCGTCGTAGAGGCGGATGATGAGGTTGGCGACGGTGGATTTTCCCGCTCCCGAGGCCCCCACCAGGGCGACGCGCTTGCCGGCAGGAATGTGAAAGGAAACATCGTTGAGGATCGGCTTGCCGGCCTCGTAGCCGAAGCTCACGTTCTCGAAGCGGATGTCGCCGCGCAGGTGGCGCGCCTCGACCGCGTCCGGCGCGTCCTGGATCTCGGGTTCGATGTCCAGAATGTCCTTGATGCGCTCGGCGCTGACCGTGGCCTTCGACATGCGCGCCGACAGCCGCGCCATGTTCTTCACCGGCTTGTACATGTTGGTGACATAGGACACGAACACCAGCAGATCGCCGGGCGTCATGTGGCCGCGCATCACCTGCAGGCCGCCGAACACCACCACGACCGCGGTGCCGACAGCGGTCGCGACCTCCACCAGGCGCGTCGCCGCCGCCTCCATGCGCGCGGTGCGGATGCTTTCCTCCATCGACTGGGCACTCTCCTCGTCGAAGCGCTCGCGTTCGTAGCGCTCGCGGCCGAAAGCCTGCACCAGGGATACCGCCGACAGCATCTCGCCCACCCGCGACGCCAGCTGTCCCTCGTTGGAGCGCTGCCTGCGGGCCGACTTCTTCACCCGTCTCACCACATGGAACAAGGCCAGGAACAGCACGGGAAACAGGCTCAGCACGATCAGACCCAGTTTCCAGTCGAGCACCAGCAGCACGGCGAACATCCCCAGCACCGTCAGTGTGTGCGTGAAGGAAATCAGCAGATACTCCGCATAGACGTCCTTCAGCATGTTGGTGTCGGTGGTGATCTTGCTCATCAGTTCGCCGGTGCGCGCCCGGTTGTGGAACGAGAGAGACAGCCGCTGCAGGTGTTCGAACAGTTCGCCGCGCAGTTTGTGCACGATCTGGAAACCGACGCGGGAGGTGATGAACTGCTGGAAATAAGCGAAGAACCCGGTGCCGAAGGAGATGGCCACCATCGACGCCGCCAGCACCGCCAGCGCCATCACGTGGGACGCGCTGAATAGCGCCGCCAGCCCGGCCAGTAGGGAGGGTAGTGGCTTCGCCAGCAGCACGTGATCGAAGATCAGCTTCAGCGGCCACGGCGCCAGCAGCGCCATGGCCGTTGACCCGAGAATGCACAGCACGCCGAGCGCGAGCTCGGACCGGACCTCGCGCAGGTGGCCGATGACGATCTGATTGAAGCGGGAGCGTCGCACTCTTGACATCGTTGTCCCTATGCCGCAGCGGCGAATATCTCGCGCATGCGCGCCGTGTTGCGGTGAATGTCGAACTGTTGCTCCATCAGGCTGCGCGCGTGCCCGGCGAGCCGCGCGCGCAGTGCGGCATCGGCCAGCAGCTGCTCGAGGGCATCGGCCAGGGCCGCCGCGTCGTGCTGCGGCACCATCAGCCCCGTGTCGTCGTCGTGCAGGATCTCCGGGATGCCGGTGACATCGGTGGACACGCACGGCGTGCCCAGCGCCATCGCCTCCAGCAGCACCGTCGGCAGGCCGTCGCGGTCGCCGTCGGCGCCCACGATGCACGGCGCGGCGAACACCGCCGCCTGCTGCACCAGCCGTATCACCTCGTCCTGCGGCCGGGCGCCGGCCAGGTCCACCTCGCCGGCCAGGCCGAGGCGCGCAATCTGCGCCCGCAGCACCTCCTCCAGCGGCCCCGATCCGACGATCATGCAGCGGAACGCGCGGCCGCGAAGCTTGAGCCGGCTGCAGGCGTCGATGAGTTCGGACAAGCCCTTCTTCTCGACCAGCCGCCCCACCGATATGATCAGGGGCGCACGGTCCGCCGCCTCGGCATAGCGAAAGCGGCTCATGTCGAGGCCATTGTAGATGCGGCGCACGCGCTGCGCCACGGCACCGTAGTTGCGCTGCAGGTAGTTCAGGTTGAAATCGCTCACCGTCACCACCGCCTTGGCGTCCCCGAGCTTGCGCGCAAGCTGGGCCGGCACCACCTTCTCGTGGAAGATGTCGCGGGCGTGGGCGGTGAAGGAATAGGGCACGTCGGCGAAGAAGCCGGCCAGCCGCGCGACGCTCGTCGCCACGTTGCCGAAGTGGGCGTGCAGATGGGTAATGCCGTGCTCGCGCACGCGCCGCGCCAGCGCCAGCGCCTGATGCAAATCGCCTGCCGCTTCCGGCGCGCACTGGCTCAGGCGGCTCCAGATCTCCGGCACGTGGCGCGCCGTTTCGACCAGTTCGTTCCAGAACGACGCCGCCGAGCCGTCGATTCCCGGCAGGTAGGCGACGCGGGCCTTCACCTGGGACACCGCGGCGTGCCGTTCCTCCTCCCGCGGCGGACGCAGGGAGAAGATTTCGAGGTCCAGTCCGGCCGCCTCGTGCGCCAGAATCTCGTTCACGATGAATGTCTGGGACAGGCGCGGGTAGCACTTGATCACATAGCCGACTTTCATCTTTCTATCCCTGTCAAGCCGTGGCGAGGCAGCGCTCGGCGTGCGCCAGAACGAGGTCCACGTCGGCCGCCCAGTTGCCGCGCTGCAGCCGGTAGTGCTTGCTGGCGCGCCGAAGATAATTGAATGCCATGTAGAGCGGAACGCGGTTGCGCGAATAGTCGCGCCGCCCGTTGAAATAGCCGTGGAGGAAGGCCTCGCCCAGGACCGCGCTGCGGCCTGCGGCCCGCGTTTCCAGCACCATCATGAAGTTGCCCACGTCGAGCATGGGATCGCCCCACGCGAACAGATCCCAGTCGATGAGCCACACCCGCTCCTCGCCGCAGAACAACTGGCGCAGGTGGAAGTCACGATGCACGGGAGCGGCCACGACATGCTCGCGCCACACATGCTCCAGCCCCTCCATCTCGGCCATCAGGGCGAGGATGCGGCCGCGCTGCTGCGGCAGCGCGGCCGCCAGATCAATCGGATGGGGGCGGATCAATTCCCGCACATGGTCGTTGAGCTTCTTTGCCGGTGCGGCGGCCAGAGGCAGGCCGTGCAGCTCGGCGAGCGCGCGGCCGGCGGCGGCGAAGTGGCGCCCGGCGTCCTCGTGCTCCACCAGTTCGCGCAGCGGTATGCCGTCCACGCGCTGCTGGATGAGACAACGGCGCTCGGTGTCGTACCAGAGGGCGGCAGGGGTGGCCAGCAGCGCCGGTCGCGCCGATTCGTGCAATCCGGCTTCGACGGCGCGCATGATGGCGAAGGTGCGCTCGCCGGTGCCGTCGCTGTAGCACTTGCTGACGTAGGCGCGGGGCGCGGCGACCGTGTCCGCCCCGCCTTCCAGCACGCATTCGATGACGATGCGCTCGGCGTTCGGCGCGTCGAGCAGGCGCGAACGCCAGTTCGTCACCGCCTCGCCGCGGGCGCGTGCCCAGTCGATGACCGCAGCCGTGCCGTCGGCTATGGAGAGCGGCGTCATGGAGCGAGATCCAGGATGCGCTGCGCCGCGGCGCGGTTGCCCAGCACCGCCTGGTCCTCGCCGTAACGGCGGCGGATGGCGGCGAGCGTTTCCGGCCGTGCCGCCAGGTCCATCACCTGGTCTGCGATGGCGCCTGCGGCGTCGGGCGCGAACACGAACCCCAGGCCGCGCTGCGCCAGCGCGCGCACGCGCTCCTCCTGATCGTCGTTGCCGCGCACGCTCGGCAGGAAGATCGCCGGAGTGCGCGTAACGCGAATCTCATTGACCGTGTTGTAGCCGCCCTCCGCGACGACGAGGTCGGAGGCCGCCAGCAGGTTGACCATTTCCGGCTCGAAAGCGATGACCGTCATGCCGGGCAGCGGCACCAGCGTCTTGGCATAGTTCGGCCCCTGGATCACCAGGTGGCGCAAATGCGGCAGGCGCGCGGCGATGCGCCGATGCATCTCGAATACGGTGGCGAAGAACACGTCCGCCTGCGCCTCGAACCCGCCGCCGCCGACGGTCGAGCTGAGCACGAAGTCGCCGTCGCGGATGCCGTACTTTGCGCGCAGCGCCGCCTGCGTCTGCGCATCCGGCAGGCGCACGATGGGGCCGACGTAGGCGGTGCGGTCGCGGATTTTGTCCGGCAGCGCATAGCCGAACTGTTCCTGGACGTGCGGCACCAGGATCGCCGCCATGCGCTCGAGGAAGGGATTGTCGAAGACTTCGCGCTGCTTCTCCGCCAGGCACTTGCGCATGATGTAGACGCAGCGCGCGGACTCCGCCAGCGGCTCGGCGGCCGCGTCCCGGGGCAGCATCGTGTCATAGACCACGACGTCGGGACCGAACTGTTGCAGCACCTCGGGCCAGCTCGCCAGACTGTCGGGGTCGCGCTCGACGACATAGCGGAAGTCGGCATTCCAGAAGCCTTCCGACGGCGGCGTGCGCAGGTAGAACAGGATCTGCGCCGCGGGATCGAGGGCGCGCAACTCGCGCGCGATGTTGAGCCCGCGCATCATGTGGCCGAGGCCGCGCCGGTTGCGGACCTGGAACAGGAAGTGACGCGCACGATTCGGCCGCATCACGCTTCTCCCCGCAGCGATCGCCATTCAACATGGCCGCGCATGCCGCGCTTGACGTCCGGCACCTGCTCCAGCACCAGGGCTTCCGGGTGCGCGGCGCAGAGAAAGTCGAAGCGGCCGGCGCCGTCGCGGCGGTAGGCGACGAAGCGGCCGCGGTAGCGCACGTTCTCGTCGCGGTAGTCGCCCATGATGTCGGGCTGGAATACGAAGCGGTCGGTGAAGGCCGCGCCGCCGGCTTCGCCCTCGACCTGGAACACGATGCTGCAGGCGCCGTCGGCACCGAGCCGGCGCAGGCGGTGGATCGACAGGCCGCCCGGAACGGCGCGCTGGTGGGCCACGACGGTGGCGAAGCACAGCGACGCAGAGGCGTGTTTCGTGAACGAGACGACGGGGGCGGGGTGCTTCACGCCGTAGCTGCGGGACACCCATCCCGGCTCGATCGCCGCCGCCAGCGTCGGCGCACGCACCGTGCGGATCTGCCAATCGGGCGCGGCCACCTTCACATTGTCGGCGCTCGCCTTGAGCTCGACGCGGTCGCGCCAGCGGGCATCGAGATGGAAGCGCAGTGTGCATTCGTGAGTGCGGTCATCCTCGATGCGCACGTAATCGAACAGGAACAGGTATTGCCGCGCCATGAACACCAGCACCCGCGTATGCACCGGACTGTATTCATGGCTGCGCACGCTGCCCCACACCCAGTCGCAGACATCGCCCAGCGCGCAATGCGGGTCCACCACTTCGGCGTCGGGACCATGCTTGAGCGCGTGGCGAGTGCGCTCGTAGCGCTCCACGCCCGGCGGCGGGTTGTTCGACTTCGACAGGTAGCGTGTCTGGTCCAGGCCGTCGATGCAAACGGTGTTGTGATAGCGCGTGCTCTTGAATTCGCGCCGCCAGTCGATGTTCTGCGCGTCCGGGTCCGCGTTGTAGGTGTAGCGGCCGGGATCGACCACCAGCGGCTCGCCGCCGGAGAAATAGCAGAAATTGAACACGTCGTAATGGCTGTGGCTGCCCTCGCCCAACTTGGCGCAGTCGTAGAAGACGTGCTGGCGGGCGGCATAGGAGGCGGTGTCACTGCCCCACGTGTTCGACATCACGAAGTAGCCGCTGGTCTCGAAATGATGCGACACCGCCAGCGGCGGATCGCCTGCGCTGCCCCCGCTGGCCGCCCACAGCAGGCGCGGATCGCGGAACAGGCGCGCGCCCTGCCGCAGCATGGGCCGATGCTCGCCGTCGTCGGAATCGTTGATCAGCGGCATGGCACCGTCGGGCCAGGCGATGCACTGGGAGAACTGCAGCGCCTTGTGCAATCGCACCAGCAGCGCCGGAGCGAGCACGATGTCGTTCAACTGCGCCAGTTCGACGAAAGCCAGCGCCGTTTCGAGGGTGATCTGGTGATAGTGGGTAGACAGCTCGACATGGACGCCGTCAGGTCCGAAGTCGCTCAGCAGGTTGGCGCTCAGCAGCGCCCGGCTGTGCTCGACGAAATACCCGTGCTGCAGGAATTCCGGAAACTGCACGCCGACGAGGAACACCGTGTACAACTGGAAGGTGCGGTGATTGCGTGACGGCCGCAGGTGCTGAACGATGTACCAGGCTTCCTCGCCGATGCGCGACAGGAAACGCCGCAGGAACGCCGCCGGCACCCGTTTTGCCCAGTCGCTGCCCTGCAGCAGCAGGAACGCCGTGACCCAGTGCTCGACGCGCTTGGCTTCCACCTGGGCGTCGCTGGCGGCAATGAAGCCGGTGCCCATCTCTTCCAGCCAGGACCGAGTGAGCTCGATCCAGGCTTCCAGGTAGCGGGGATCACCCGTAACGCGCCAGGCGTGGACCAGATCGACGGCAAAGTAGAACTTGTGCTGGGCGATCTGCCATTCCTTGTCCCGGCTCGGATTGTGGGCCCAGGAAAAGGCGCTGCCCAGGCGATGCGACTCGCCGACGAGCAGGAAATCACCGCCCAGGACGCGATCGGCGTTCCTCAGTTGCTCCGGGGTCGGCGCCGGAAGCGGCAGATGGGGCTGCACCGGCCGTGCGGCGAAATACTGCAGCAGCTCGGCGTCGGACAGCCCGTCCCAGGCGGGAGCGAATACGCCGCCCGGGGCCGCAGCCGCCGCGTTGCGGCTGCCATCCGGATTGTCATGCCCCAACAGCACTGCCGAAGGCCCGCTGCATTGCACCGGAGAGCAGCGAGCGGGCGGCCGTGAAGCCCCGCGCCGGTCCGGCGACGTGTTTTCTGGAAACGGGCTGCGCGACTCTCCTCGCAACCCGCGCTTGATCGATCAGTGTGAAAACCGCTGCACCGATGCGCGGCAGGCCGTCCATCTCGAACTGCTGCAGCGGCAGGTTCTCCACGTCGTCGCGCGACAGCTCTTCCACCACGGCGTCGAGCAGGCCGTGAGGCGTAAGCTCGTCCGGGTGGATGGCGCGCAGCAGGCCGCGCGCCTGCATCCGCTCGGCGCGAATCCATTGCTCCTGCACCGGGGCAACCCGCGGCACGATGATGGTCTTCTTCTTCAACGTCAGCAGCTCGCAGACCGTGTTGTAGCCACCCATGGACACCACCAGATCGGCCGCGTTCATGTGGCTCATCATGTCGTCGCAGAATTCCTTGACGATGACGCCGCCGGCGCGGGCCGCCAGTTCGCCGACCATCGCCCCCTGCTGCGGCGACATCTCGGGTCCGGTGACGAGCAGGGTCTTGAAACCGCGCCCGGGACGGACCAGCAAGCCCTCCAGGTAGGCCATCATCATGCGGCTGCCGTCGGCCCCGCCGCCCGCCGTCACCAGCACCAGGGGCTCCTCGCCCAGACCGAGGCGGCCGCGCACCTGCTGCGGCGTCTTGGCCGGAACCGGGCGCTTGATGTAGCCGCAGTAGCGCAGCTTGCTCGTCGTCGATTCCGGAAAGAGGTACTCGTCCGAGGCGTCGAAGATCTCGCTGTCGCCCACCACCAGCACCTGATCGTAGGTCTCGCCGATGGCCTCATGGTACTTTCCGGATTCCCACTGGCGGATGGTCGCTTCCGGCTCGTCCAGGATGTCGCGCAGCAGAAGGACGATCTTGGGCGGGTTGGGACGCTTGCGCGCCATCGTCAGCGCCGGCTCGAGCTCGTTGGCGATGCCGAACGGCTTCTTGTCCACCAGGATCAGATCGGGGTTGAAATCCATCACCGCCATCATGATCACGTTGGAGCGCATGCGGATGGTGTCGTCGTAGGACAGGCCGAGGGACTTCACCACCGACTCACCCTTGTCGCTGCGCGCGACGCAGGGCAGCTTGATGTAATCCACGCGCGGCGGAATGCGAAACGCGTGGAGCATCGGCGATCCGGAGATCAGCAGCACCGAAACGTCGGGATCGGAATTCACCAGATGACTGGTGATCTCCAGCATGCGCCGGATGTTTCCCAGCCCGTAAGCGTCGTGCGAATAAACCAGTATTTTCTTCATCATGTCCTCGCGCCAGGGGTACTTCGTTGTTCGGCTGTCCGCTCACCGACTTCTTTGGTCCGGATGTTGGGCCCTGTTGTTTTTTGATCCACTTCGGCGCCTCGCTTTATGTTCTTGGGGGATTCGTTCCCACGACCACTACGCAGCAGTAAGCGTGCCAGGGCTCGGGAAAATTTCCCACATGACCTGGATGGCCCGCTACGACTCTGAAATATTTCAGTTTTATTAAGGACTGCGGATTCGCATGCGGATTCGAAGGTCGAATCCAGTGCGGCTTCGGGAGTCATCTGCCCCAACGGACTGGGGCAATTCCCCCTGCGAGCGTGAAATACGCCACGAATTGGGGGAAGTCGCACGGCGACGGGCGGGCCACACCCCCCGTTGGCGCCTATCCGTAGGGCGGGCCATGCCCGCCAACCGCTGACACGGCGGCCACGGGCCGCCCTACATGGGGGGGACCGGCCCGACCGGATCGAGTCAGGGCGTCCCTTGCACCGGATTTCGTGGGGCGGGCCATGCCCGCCGATGCAACCGGGGCAAATCCCCCGCTGCTCGGTACGGCGTCGCCAACAGCCACGGGCCGCCCTGCCACGAAATGGCTGCAATCCTGGAGGGCGGGCTGCGCCGCGGGCGGAACGGCGCGCGATGAAGGGGCCGGCGGGCGTTGAACCGGCGGGCGCGGCCCGCCCTACATGGGGGAGATCGTCCCGGCCGGATCGACTCCGGGCGCCCGTTGCAGCGGATTTCGTAGGGCGGGCCATGCCCGCCGATACAACCGGGGCAAATCCCCCGCTTGGAACGGCGTCCCCGTCAGCCACCGGCCGCCCTCCCGCAACATGGCTGCAATCCTGGAGGGCGGGCCGTGCCCGCCGGGCGTTGAATCGGCGGGCGCGGCCCGCCCTACCAGGGGAGGATCGGCCCGACCGGATCGACTCCGGGCGCCCCTTGCAGCGGATTTCGTAGGGCGGGCCATGCCCGCCGATGCAACCGGGGCAAATCCCCCGCCGCTTGCAATGGCGTCCCGGTCAGGGCTGGAGGTGGAACTGAAATCCTTTGAAATTCAGAACGACCCCGTCGCTTCCGATCTTCTCGAGCTTGACGCCCGGACTGACCTCGTCCCCCTCGCGCAGCATCCGGTCATTGATGACGACCATGCGCATCTCGGGTTCCTCGGCATAGGAGTAGCCCATCACGGTCATCTTCGGAATGCTTTTCTGCACCGAGGCCGGCAGTTCCGCGTAGTTGAGCACCCGCTTGGGCGGCTTTTCCGTCGCCGGCGCGGGTGCCGGCGCGGCGACGGCCGTCGCCGGCACGGCCGCTTCCATCTGCTCCGACTGCGCCGGCGCGGACGCCGGTCTGGTTCGCGACGCAGGCTCCGCCGGTTTGCGCACCGGTGGCGCCTTCACTGCGGCGGGCGGCTCGCCGGCATCCATCGCGGCCGGTGCCGCCTTGGCAGATTTCGGCGCCCCCGCATCCCGCACCGGCGCCACGGCGTCGGGAGCGGTCGGCCGGGCAGCGGCGATCTTTGGCGTTGCGGGTATCGCAGGGGAAGGCGCAGCCGGCTGGGACGCAGTCTGCGGTTTCGCGGCTGCCGGCCGCTCCGGCGCCGGCCCGGTCCCGGTCACCTGCGCCGACCGCGCGGCGCGAATCTCATCGGGTTTCGGCAGCGGTTCCGGCATCCGTGCCGGCGCCGCAGGAGCAGCACCGGTCCCCGCGGCAACCGCCGGTTCCGGTGGGTCGCTCTGCCACGGCCGCCACCACACCACCGCAGCAATCATGCCCGCCAGCGCCAGCGCTCCCAGGCCGTAGGACAGCCGGGGAGCGAGCGACTCGTTGCGCCCGCTGCCGATCATGACCGGCATGGAATTGAGATCGGGCACCCTGCTCTGCTGGCGCTCGAATTCCGATTTCTTCAATGCATCCAGGATATAGGACATGCTACCGACCCTCCGTCAGCGCCGGCGTTCCAGGTTCGCCCACCGACGCGAGGCGCACCATAGTCATGGATCCGACCACCCCGTCCTCCTCCAGTCCTACGGCGCGCTGGAACGCCCGCACCCTCTGCTGGAGCGCGGCAGTGTACGCGCTCCTGCCTTGGCCGGGATCGGCCTGCCCTTCCCAGCGGCCGAGTTGGCGATCGACCCAGGCCACGTCCGGCCCCTGCGCCCCCATATTAAGTATACGGAATACTCCGGGCGGTCCGCGCCACAGCAGCGCATAGCGACCCGACCACTGTCGTCGCAGCCCGTCGAGCGTGATTTCCCGGGACTCGCCGCCGACCAGCAGACGTGCTCGGTCGCCCTCGACGGCGACCAGCGTGGCATAGAAATCCGGCCCGCCGTCCTGCTTCAGTTCCACCACCGCCGGGGCACTCATGGCACGCAGGCGCTCGACATCGCCCACACCCTGCAGGCACTGCATGCCCTGCTCCGCCGCCCGACTGCAGGCCGCTTCGATCCCGGTCGGGGGCATGTCGATGCGCCACAGGCCGAACAGACCGCGCACCGCCAGCGCCTCGTGCAGCCAGTGGTCCTTGGCGGCGGGCCAGGCGACGGTCTCGGCCGGCTTGGCACCGCCTGTTTCGGGCGCCGCGGAGGGAACGGGCGTGGCTGCCGGCATCGGCGGCGGCGTGCTCCCGGCCGGCGCGGCGACGGGCTTGTCGGCGGAATGCGCCGCATCGGTCGCGGCGAAGCGGTGATACGCGGCGGCCAGTCCCACGGCCACGGCCAGGCCCAGCACGGCGGCCACCGACCAGCGCACGAGGGAGCGATCGCGTGCCCGGTGGCGCCGTTCACCGAGCACTTCCCGCGCCGCCTTGTTCAGCGTCGCCAGATCCACCGTCGGCTTTCCTTCGACATAGGCGCCGAGCAGTGCCCGGTCGCAGATGACGTTGATCAGGCGCGGCGTGCCGCGGCTGAGGCGATAGAGCCGGTCCAGCACCTCGCCCGGGAATAGTCCGTGGCGCGCGCCGGCCACCGACAGCCGGTGCCCGACATAGGCGCCGACTTCCGGCCGCGACAGCGGTTCGAGGTGATAGCGGGCGACGATGCGCTGCGCAAGCTGCCGCATATCCACGTCCGCCAGCCGCTCCCTCAGTTCCGGCTGCCCCAGCAGGATGATCTGCAGCAGCTTGCGCTGGTTGGTTTCCAGGTTGGTGAGCAGACGCAGCTGCTCCAGCACCTCGTTGGAAAGGTTCTGCGCCTCGTCCACGATGAGCACCGTCTTGCGGCCCCGGGCGTTGGATTCGAGCAGATAGAAATTGATCAGATCGACGAACACCTTGACGCTGATCCGGCTCGACGGCAGGGCGATGTGCAGCTCTTCGCAGATGGTGCTCAGCAGCTCGCTGGTGGTGAGCTTGGGATTGAAGATGAAGGCGATGTCGCAGTTGTCCGGCACCTGCTCCAGCAGGCAGCGGCAGACCGTGGTCTTGCCCGTGCCCACCTCCCCCGTCAGCAGCACGAAGCCGCCGTCGATCTTCAGGCCATAGAGAAGGTGCGCCAGCGCCTCGCGGTGCCGCTCGCTCATGAAGAGGTAGCGCGGGTCCGGTGCGATGGAGAAAGGCGCTTCGGAAAAGCCGAAGTACTCGTTATACATATGCTGCCAGGAGGGGAGCGGATTGGATTCACGATAGCGGCCGCGGTTCGCCGGAAACCTGACTTTCGCACGGCAGCGCGCTCCGCGCAATTGCCGTGTCGGGGCATCGGCGCCGGATCAATTCCGAGCCACGGACACCGCCCGAACGAACCGGCGCGAGAAACCCTGAAGGCCCAAGTAGGGCGGGCCGTGCCCGCCGGTACATACGATCGGCGGGCATGGCCCGCCCTACAACTGTGGTGTAGGCAATGCGCACCTCAGCGATTCAGGCAGAGGTTGAGAATCTCGACTACCTGGGGATGCGCCTGAGCCTGCTCCTTCAGACTGGCCAGCAGCGGACGCACCGGACGCATCATCCCCGGGTCTGCGGCTTCGAATGCGGAACGGAGTGTGCCGGGATCCTCTTCCGCAAGCACTGCGGCCAGCACCAGCGCTTGCCGCCTGTCCTTGGCGGCTTTCTCGGGAAATCCATGCCGTTGTGTGCTGGCATAGAGCTTGTGCCATATGAGCCGGGCCGCTTGAGGCAACCTGATCGGCACGCAATGACCCCCCGCCAGCGCCGCCGCAGGTTCGGGACTTTCAAGCAGGTAGTCGAAGTACGGCACCGACTGTGCACACCATTGCAACTCAGGAACTCGGATCACCGCGCCCAGACTGGGCCCGGGAGCAAGCAAGTTGAACTCGAAACCCCTCGAACTCCAGGCAATTTCACGGACGTCGCCGGGGTGCTGGCAGACATACCCGGCACCTCCAAAAACGGCATCTGCGTGGCGAGCATGGACTGCATGAAGGAAAAAGGAACCGCCAGTTTCAAGGGATCGCGACGGGCCAGATCGAGATCTTGCGTCCGCGCCGTGACAACGACAGCACCCAGTTCGTTCAGCCAAGCCATGAACGCAAGGGTTCCCACCAAGGTCAGTCCCGCGTCGAAGGCGCCGCGGTTATGAAGCTCGACGAGGACCCGCGCAACCGATTTGTCGGCCACCTGAAAGCCGAGTTTCCTCAGATTCGATACCTGCGCCGCGACCCATTCCGAAAATTCCATCCGGTAGCGCATGTCCTGGACCACCGTCTCGCGGTCATCTCTGCCCACGAAGTCTTCCGACTGCTTTCCGGGCACCGAGTAGTAAACGCGATACCAGTACGCATAGCCGGTTCCCCCTCTCCGGGCAAGAGTGCCCGGCGTACCGGGCAGCAACCGACCCGACGCCAGGACGCGCTCCTTGAGTTCCGCATATTGAGTTCGAAACGCCAGTTCTTGATAGCGGAACAGGTTCGCGGATGTGGACAATCGGTTTCCCCCTCAACACCCCTCGCGCGACGCGGCCCGGACCCATGCGAGCGTTATCTGGCACTTACCCAACGGGTCGTCATTTTGTTGGGTAACTGTTCGCAGGTCAACCTCCGTCGCGGCTTACCGCGAGGCAGCGGTTTCCTGTTCGCGAACCACCGCCTGCAGGCCTTTTTTCCGACTTTGCAGGCCATGCCCGCCGTTCGTCCGCTCCGGCGGGCGCGGCCCGCCCTGCCACTTCGTCTCCGCGCAGTTCAGGCAGAGGTCGAGAATTTCGACTGCGCCGGGGATGCGCCGGAGCATCCCCGATCCGCTCCGGTAGGGCGGGCCGTGCCCGCCGTTCGTCCGCTGCGGCGGGCGCGGCCCGCCCTACGAGGTCTCGTCATACATACGCGGCAAGGAGGGGAACGATTGGATTCACGACGTCGGCCGCGGTTCGCCCGAACCCTGACTTTCGCACGGCAGCGTGCTGCGGGCAATTCCCATGCCGGCACGTCGACGCTGCGACAATCGGTCGCAGAGGACCGCAAACACGGCTCATAGACAAATTCTATTACCTTCGTCATAGGACGCCGGCGAGGACAGCCGACAATGTGGCCGGAATCCGGAAAGCCTTCATATCTCATGGAATTTTACGGTCGCCCCAGCGATCAGGCCCGACCGGCAATCGCAAGCATTCTCGTTTACTCGCAAAATCAGGGATTTGTCGGAAAAACTCCTATTGACATCGATTTGTCAGCCTTCCTAAACTCCGCGCCGGTGTGAAATACGTCACAGTGTTTGCACGCCGCAGCGGACTAACCGGTACCGGCTCCGTACCGGATCAATAGAGCGGGGATGACAATCCACCGCCGACAAAGACAGCGGCACCAGGCTCCAAGAACACCAGGTCGCCGCCGCAAGCACACGACGAGCATCGCTCAAGCGATCCACGGGTAAGGGGCAGCGCAGAGGTCGCGCTGCACGGGGAAGTTTCGACCAGTCTTTTGGGGGAAAACTATGTCTTGTATTGGGTCCGGGAGGGGCTGCGCTCCTCCGTATGCGTTTTTCATGCGTAGTACTATGATCGGGCTGCTCGGTCTGCTGGCATTCGCTAGCACGGCCAGCGCCCAGACTTTCTCCATTACGCGCGCGGAATGGAGTACCAGCGACGGCGGACGCCTTCGCGTCGAAGGCACCGGCACCGACGGCCGCACCGTCACCATCCGCAACGCCGGCAACGGCGTACAAATCGGCACCGACACCGTCGAAGACGACGAGTGGAGCCGGCGCATCCGCAACCTGACCCAGGTGCCGTGCACCGTCAGCGCCCAGCAGTCCGGCAGCACCGCGGTCATTACGCGCACAGTCAGCAACCGTCCCGCCAACTGCGGCCCAGTGGCCGGTGCGCAGCCGACACTGACTATCGCCAACGTGTCGGCTAACGAGGGCAATGCCGGCACCAGCACGATGACGTTCAACGTCACGCTCTCGGCAGCAGCACCGGCCGGCGGCGTCACCTTCAACTTCGCGACGGCCAACGGCACCGCCACCGCGGGCAGCGACTATGTCGCCACCAGCGGCTCGCGCACCATCGCCGCCGGCGCCACCACGGCAACGATCCCCGTCACCATCAACGGCGACACGGCGCAGGAAGCCAACGAGACCTTCACGGTCAGCATCAGCGCTGCGACCAACACCAGCAACGCCACGGCCTCCGCGACCGGCACCATCGTCAATGACGACGCCGCGCCGCCGCCGGTCAATCCGACCCTGTCCATCGGCAACGTGTCGGCCAACGAAGGCAACACCGGCACCAGCACGATGACGTTCAACGTCACGCTCTCGGCAGCAGCACCGGCCGGCGGCGTCACCTTCAACTTCGCGACGGCCAACGGCACCGCCACCGCGGGCAGCGACTATGTCGCCACCAGCGGCTCGCGCACCATCGCCGCCGGCGCCACCACGGCAACGATCCCCGTCACCATCAACGGCGACACGGCGCAGGAAGCCAACGAGACCTTCACGGTCAGCATCAGCGCTGCGACCAACACCAGCAACGCCACGGCCTCCGCGACCGGCACCATCGTCAATGACGACGCCGCGCCGCCCTTGCCCGCACTGTCGATCTCGGTTCCGGCCAACGTCAACGAGAACGCTGGCACCGCCACCTTCACGGTCAACATCAACGCCGCGCCGACCGCCCAGGTCACGGTCAACTACGCGACCGCCAACGGCACCGCCACCGCAGGCCAGGACTACACCACCGCCTCCGGCACGCTGACTTTCCCGGCCGGCAGTACCGCTGCTCGCACCTTCACCGTGCCCATCATCAACGACACGCTGGACGAGCCCAACGAGACCTTCACCGCCACGCTGAGCGGCGTGAGCGCCGGCGCCACCATCGGTGCCGCCACCGCCACCGCCACCATCGTCGATGACGATCCGACTCCGCCGGCCGCCGCGACCGTGACCATCGGCAACGCCGGTGCCGTAACCGAAGGAGGCAGTGCGGTATTCCCGGTGACTCGCAATCCGGTTGCCGCGACTGCCCTGACCGTCAACTTCACGGTGGGTGGAGGCAACGCGACCGCAAACAGCGACTACACCGTGCCCGCGTCCCTGGCGGTCACGATCCCCGCCAATGCGACTTCGGCCAACATCACCGTCGCCACGATCAACGACACCGCGGTGGAGAACGCCGAAACCTTCAACGTCACGCTTGCAGCCGGCACCGGCTACACGATCGGCAGCCCGAACAGCGGCAGCGCGACGATCAACGACAACGATACGGGCACCGCCAACTGCAACCCGACGGCCAACGGCAACCACAACGGCTGCTTTGTCAACATACTCACCGGCGCGCGCGAGTACACCGGTCCGGCACAATGCGTCGGCTGCCACGAGCAGGAAGCGCGCAACATGCACAGCTCGGTGCACTACCAGCAGAACGGTCCCACCGACTTCGTGACCAACATCGCCGGCGACGCGGGCGAAGGTCCGGCCGGCAAGCCCTCGGGTGTGAATGCGGTGATCGGCATCAACACCTACTGCGGCACGCACGAGAACTCGCCGCGCTTCACCTGCGCCGGTTGCCACGTCGGCAACGGCCGCTTCCCGAAGACGGAACAGGAACTCGCTGCCCTGCCGCTCGTTGATCAGCGCATCGAACTGGCCAACATCGACTGCCTGACCTGCCACCAGCAGGTGTACAAGCGCTTCCCGGATTGGACCGCAACCAGCGAAGGCTTCAGCAACCTGGTGCTCCAAAACGTGGCGCTCGACCCGGCAGATCCCAACGGCAATAACATTGTTCTCGCGCTCGGCAGCAGCGTGACCCGCACCGGCTTCGCCGGCATCCCGAACGTCAACGCGCTGACCCTGGACTTCCAATTCCGTCCGGCCGGCGCCCTGGGCAGCGTCATACCCCTGCCCGCGGGCATTCCTGCGGCCTTCGGCGCGATGGGAATCACGACCGAAGTGGCTGCCGAAACCCTGCACCGCACCACGCGCCAGTCCTGCCTGAACTGCCACGCCGGTGCGGCGGGTGCCAACGGCGCCAAGCGCGGCGATCTGTCGACGTCCAACGTCGCCAGCACCGATCTGAACCTGGACCGGCACATGGCGACGACGGGATCGAACATGACCTGCTCGACCTGCCACAACATCGACGACACGCCGACGGTGAATGACGCCGGCCGGCCCTCGACCCACCGCGTCCGCGGTCGTGGTCTGGACCTGCGCGCCAACGACAGCGCCACGCGCTTCACCTGCGACAACGCCGGCTGCCACAACGCCACGACGGTGCACAACGCCGTGACCAACGGCACGCAGATCACCCGTCACATGACCAAGGTAGCCTGCCAGACCTGCCATATCCCGACCTACGGCAAGGGCACGGCAACCGAAATCGCCCGCGACTGGCAGAAACCGCACGTGACGAACACCGCCTGCAACGGCCGCGGCGGCTGGCTGCCCGAGGAGATCAAGAGCAGCACCGCTACTCCGCCGGTGGGTGTCGTTCCGACCTACCAGTGGTTCGACGGCACCAGCCAGATCTACTACCTGACCGAAACGCTGACCAACACGCCGAGGAAGGCGCTGCCGGCCAGCATCGCGACGGCCCTCAACATGCCGACCACCACCCAGGCCTACGTCATGGGTCGTCCCAACCCGAACCCCGAGAGCGCCACCACGCGGGTTACGGGTGCGGGCAACAACGCCGCCAAGATCTACCCGATGAAGGAACACTGGGGCAAGCTGGCACGTAACGTCTCGGTCAACAACCCCGAGGTGCCGGTGAACAGCCTGGTTCCGCAATCGACCTTCGAGTTCTTCCGTACCGGCAGCTTCTGCCGTTCGGTGGCCCTCGGTCTTGGCCAGAACCCGGATCTGGTTTGCACCGGCCCGCAGAGCACCGCGGCCCCGGCCGGCACGGAAGTGGTTGCGGTCCATACCTACCAGACCATCAACCACGGCGTCGAGCCGCAGGCGGCCTCCCTGGGTGCCAACAACACCTGCGGCACCTGCCACGACGTGCCGATCTCGCCCTTCACCACCGGCAAGCCGCTGCGCATGAACCTTCAGGCGAACATGGGCTATGCGGTAACGCGCGCTGGCCTCACGGAGGGCACCGGAGGCAACTGGTCGTGCAGCCCAAGCTGCCACGGCACGCAGAGTGGCAACTTCACCAACATCCACTCGCGCAGCCAGCACAGGAGCGCCGGTTGCAACGCCTGCCACAGCGCGATCACCGGCCGTTGATGTAACAGCCTCACTCAGCCTGGGGACGTCAGTCCCCGGTGCCTGACTCAAGCCCGGACAGCAATGTCCGGGCTTTTTTTGTAGCATCGTGGGCCGCAATGGCCTTCAAGGAGGAACCGATGGTTTCCAAGCTGCATGCGTTGATCGCAAGCGCGGGTCTGCTGGCCTGCGCCGGAACGATTGCCGGCGATTACCTGGTCGAAATCAAGTCCGACCGGGAAGGCCGAAACTACATTGTCGAGAGACAGGGGACGAGCGAGAATCCGGTGCTGGTCACCAAGCGCGTGGGGCCGGACAACAGCACCCATTTCATCAAGCGCTGGTTCGACTGCAAGAACTGGAAGGTGAGGTATCTCGGCGAGGGGCCGACCCTGGAAGCCATGAACAAGGGCACGCCCGATCCCGAACCCTGGGCCATCGAGGCAGGCTCGATCCCGGACCACTTCGCGCGACACGTCTGCCCCGAACCCCATCCGGGATCGCGGCCGTAACGCCGGTGCGATCGGCCGCTGCGGGCAGAGATCGGCGACTGGCGTTGGAGCGGCGTGCTCCACGAATGGAGTCGCAGGGGTACGTACCCGCATGTAGGGCGGGCCATGCCCGCCTGTCGTATGTACCGGCGGGCGCGGCCCGCCCTACCACTCGGATTCGCTGAAATCCCCGGGGCGCCTGCCCCCGGATCGCATAACCCGGCCCGAACGCAAGTTCGGGCCTTCTTCTTTCGGATCGCTGCCTTCGACCGGTCGTACAACGCTGGACGCGGTCTGAACACGCAATTCGCTGTAGTTCGTAGGGCGGGCCGTGCCCGCCGATCGTATGTACCGGCGGGCATGGCCCGCCCTACTGTATTGTGCGCGCCGGTTCGCACCCATGGCGGGCGCGGCCCGCCCTACCGGAGTCCCGTGCGCCCCCGGTATCTCAGGCACCATGAATTCCGATCGGGTCGCCTTATGGGATAAATCTTCAAAAAAGTTCCATACGAACATTTAATTTCTCATCGGAACTCTTTATACTCAACATATACGACGTGGCAAAAAGTCACACCCGGCAACGGGTACCTCCGGCGGCCCCGCATTTTGCCGGAGATAAGGGCGACAGACCCCATACCAGAGTCGGAGGTCAGATCCGGCCACCAGCCCCATAAATGCAGGTGTAGGTCGCAGCATAAGAAGGTCATTGCCGCAGGCTGTCGGAAGGCCAAGCGGGGGGATGTTTGTTTCTCATCAAGACTGAGGAGGGAAAAGCCATGTTGTTACCACGAGGTAGCCTGTTTTCGGCTGCGCTGCTTGCGGCCGGATTGGCGCTGGGGCCGGGCATCGCCCAGGCGCAGACGCGTACCGTCAACATCAACGACGTCACGGTGACGGAGGGGCAACAAGCCACCTTCACCGTGAGCCTGTCGTCCGCGAGCACCCGGCGCATCCGGGTGAACTACGCCACCGCCAACGGCACGGCCGTGGCTCCGGGCGACTACACGTCGCGCAGCGGACGCCTGGAGTTCGCGCCCGGCGTCACCAGCCTGCCCGTCCAGATCACGACGATCAACAACACCGTGGCGGAGCCCACCGAGACTTTCCAAGTCCGGCTGAGCAATCCCGACCGCGTGACCATCGGCGACGGCACCGGCGTGGGCACCATCCTCGATAACGATGGACAGGCGACCGTAACCATCACCGGCCCGGCTGCAGCGATCAACGAGGGCGGTACGCTTGCCTACCTCATCTCGCGCACCGGGTCCACCGCTGCCGCGCTGACGGTCAATATCACCGTCGGCGGTACCGCAAGTGCGCAGCAGCCCGACTACAACCCGATACCCACCACGGTGACGATCCCGGCCGGTCAGGCCTCGGCGACGCTCAACGTGGTCACGATCGACGACGCGGTGGCCGAAGCGGCGGAAACGGTCATCATCTCGCTCGGCAACGGCACCGGCTATACCGTCGGCGTTCCGGGAAGCGCCACCGGCAATATCAACGCCAACGATCAGGCCGGTAACCCGACGGTGACTATCACCGGTCCGACCGCAGCGGTCAATGAAGGCGGCACCCTCACCTACACGGTCAGACGTGCTGCAGCCGCAGCCACCGCGCTGCCGGTCAACTTCACCGTCGGCGGAACTGCCACCGCTGGAGCCGATTTCACTTCACCCGGCACCACCGTGACGATTCCGGCGAATCTGGCCTTAGTCAACGTCGTCGTCGCCACCATCGACGACGCAGCCCCCGAACCTGCGGAGACCATCGTCCTGACCTTGGCTACAGGCACCGGCTACGTCATCGGCGCTCCGGGCAGCGCCACCGGCACCATCAACCCGAGCGACCAGGCGGCACCCAACCAGTCAATCAATTCTACAAGCCAGAACTCGACGTTCCCGATCGTCACGACACTGCCCGAGGTAGCCCGGGTGGCGAACACGACCCACTCGGTGCTGGCGATCAACGACCTCGGCATGCACTGCGGCGATCTCGATACCCGCGTCGCCAGCATTCTGCCGCCGTTCCAGGTCCTGCTCACCCAAGTGGTGCAGAAGGGTGCGACTCCCGTTCTCAACCCGGGCGGGGTGACCGTTCATTACTCGGCAGCGCAGAACCCGGTCGATCCGATCCTTTCCAGTGCCACGTTCGCGGGCCGCATGGATGACGGCAAGAGCTACAAGACCAACTTCTGGGCCACGGTCGCGAGGGGTGCCTACGACCCGTTCTATCCGGCCTCGTTTGGTGGCCAACAGCTGACCCCGCTCTCCGGCCCCCCCTTCAACGTGACTGCCGACGTGGGTCTGCCAGTGCCCAATGTGGAGAATTTCTACATCAATGCGGCAGGGCAGGTGGTCCTGCCCAATACGGGGAACCTGACTGCGGTCCAGCATCGCATGCCAGGAATCACCAACCCGTATTTCGCCAACGCCCCGCAGCGCGCCTTGGAGCATTACCGGGACAAGCCGTTCTTCGTGGGCTTCCAGTTCGGCTACGTCGCTGCGGACGTGAACTGGTGGGAAGCCGCAGGCCCGCCGTTCGCGGCCTTCGACGACTACGGCCGGCAGAACGCCTACCCACTGGTGCGGGTGGAGGCGCGGACGGGACACAACCCGGACATTCCAACCTCCGGAACGACCATATCGACGGTGGACACCGTGCTGCCGATCTCGGGCGAGGCGAGCTGCGTGAACTGCCATGCCACGGATGGTCAGACCACCCGCAGCACCCAGGCCGCAACCACCTTGACGAATGCCGGCCTGCCGGTGTTCACCCAGCTCAACGATCCCGACGGGAACATGCCGCCTTCCGTCAGCATCGAGTATGGCGGCGACGTTAACATCCTGCGTCTGCATGACCTGAAACACGGGTCGAAGTACGTCAGCCCCACCGGAACTGCCGACGCTTGCGCCATCGGCGGTACCGCCGGGGTAAATGGGACGGCAAGCTGCCTGACCCACAAGGCCCTGGTGGACAACAGGCCGGTCGTCTGCCAGGTGTGCCACTACACCCCGGCGCTCGACCTGGCGCACCTCGGTCCGCTGGCCGGTGCCGTGGGAACGGTGGCCAACGGCCGCAACCAGTTGGCGCATCAGAGCAACTCGCGGGTGATGCACAACCACCACGGCCAATTCACCACCCTGTTCCCGTCGATCGATCCGCCGGTGGTCAACGCGACGACCGGCGCCATCACCAACCAGGCGACGCGTCTGGCGCAGTTGGAGAACTCCTGCTACCAGTGCCACCCCGGCAAGGATGTCAAGTGCCTGCGCGGCGCGATGTTCAACGGCGCGATGCTCTGCAACGACTGCCACGGCAACATGACGCAGGTGGGCGACGACTTCTCGCGCAACATCACGACGACCAACCCGGGCGCATTCATCCTCGGCCAAGGCAACTTCTACGACCCGGCCAATACCACGCAACCTCGGGTGCCCTGGGCCAACGAACCCGGCTGCGGTTCCTGCCACACCGGTGATGTCAACAGCAACCAGGCGAACATTGCTGGTGGCATCCGCAACGTCAGGGACGTAAATGGCGTCTCGGACACCATCCGGCTGCGCCAGGCGTTCCGTACCGGCGACACCAAGGCCACGCCTATCGTGCCGACCAACAAGCGCTTCGCGGAGCCGGCGGTACCGACAAGCTTCGGCACCTTCAACAACCCGGGCGCGGGCAACCCGAAGTTGTACCGGGTGAGTACGGGCCACGGCGGCGTGATGTGCGAAGGCTGCCACGGCGCGACCCACGCCGAGTTCCCGAACGCCAACCCGAACGCCAACGACAACGTCACGGCCAACCAGTTGCAAGGCCATACCGGTCCCATCATCGAGTGCGCCACCTGCCACGGCACGGCCAACCTGGGCAACACGATGGACGGTCCGCACGGGATGCACCCGGTCGGATCGAACACATCCTTCGCCAATGGCGGCCACCGGAACGCGATCAGCGGCAACAACTGCGTGGCCTGCCACGGTCCCAATGCCACTTCCGGCGGAAGGTCGCAGAACACTGGCACCGTGCTGTCACGGGCTGCGGCTGCTCGTACTCTGGAAGGTACCAACGTTGCCAGGGGCCAACCAGTGGGTTGTACCGTATGCCACTGATTTGACCGCTGAATCGGGCGGCAGCAGCATCGCCGCCTCGCATCGCAAGACCCGCCCGGTTCGCCGGGCGGTTTTTTTTGCATCAAAGGGCTGACCCGAGCACGACCGTTGAGACCGTCTGCCCCGCTCAACCGCCATCGTGCGGCGACCCGCAGCATGGGTTCGCCCCGATGCATCACCTTCAGGAGAGAGATATGCGCTTGTTTGCTGCGGTGTCAGGAATGCTGGTCTTCTCGCTCGCCTTCGCCGCCGAGTACCCGATCGACATCAAGACGGATTTGAAGGGAAGCAAATTTTTCGTGGTGGAGAAGTCCGGTACCGCGAACAACCCGATCGTGGTCGTCAAGCGCGTTGCCGGCACCAAAAGCAGTTACACCAGCCGGGAGTTCGACTGCAAGGCGCGAACGGTGAAGACTTTGGGCACTGGGGACAGTCTCGAAGCATTGGACAAGGCGGAACCCGACAAAGAGGCGTTTCCAATCACGGAAAACTCCATCCCGGACCAGCTCGCGAGGCACGCCTGCCCGAAATGACCGGGGCCGAACGGCCAGCCATCCGCTAGACTCGGGCAGGGCGGGCCACGCGCGCCGATTCACGCAAGACGGCGGGCGCCGGCGGTCGAGACCGACACACCCACGCCGGGAGTGCCCCGGCCCGCCACTGCCTCCACTCGGAGGTTGTCGCGGGCCAGTATATGGCGGGCACGGCCCGCCCTACCGTTGCCGCATTCAGCAGATCTGGCGGTTGTGCAGGGTGCGCCGCGCGCACCGGTTACGCCTTGGCGAAATCCTTACGCGACGACACGGATTGTTCGACGGTCGCGCGACGACACCATCGTCCGCGACGCCCCGAGAAGTCGGCCGGCAACTGCGCTTCTGCTGCCCAGGAAATCATAAACCGGTCCGGCGGGCACGGCCCGCCCTACGTGGTGGATTCCGTAGGGCGGGCCGCGCCCGCCGATTCACGCCCTACGCCGTGGCGACGCCCTCCACCACGTGGCGGCTGGCCAGGTATTCTCGCGAGCGCATCTCGATCAGGCGGCTGACGGTGCGGGGATACTCCTGGGCAGTAGCGCATTCCGCATACGGCCGGCATTACCGTGAAAATTCAGAGTCGTGGTATGAATTTTCATGGTAATTTTCCGCCCATGATTCAACGACCCCACCATATCCGCGCCGTCACCCGCTTGCTCGGGCAGTTCCCCGTAGTCGCCATCGTCGGTGCGCGCCAAGTGGGCAAGACCACGCTTGCGCGGGCCGTCGGGGCGGAGTTCGCCGGCGCGGTGCATTGGTTCGATCTCGAAGATCCCCGCACGGACGCGCGGCTCGCGTCGCCTGCGCTGGCGATCGAGCCGCTGACCGGGCTGGTGGTCATCGACGAAATCCAGCGCCGGCCCGATCTGTTTCCTGTCCTGCGGATGCTGGCGGATCGCCCCGGCGGGCCGGCCGCATTCCTGATTCTCGGATCGGCGTCACCGGCACTGATGCGGGATAGCTCCGAAAGCCTGGCGGGACGCATTGCCTACCACGAGTTGCACGGGTTCAACCTGAGCGAATTTGGCGACGCGAGCCGGGATGCGCTTTGGATGCGCGGCGGATTTCCGCGGGCGTTCCTGTCCGGCGACGATGCGGCGAGCGGGCGCTGGCGTGAAGAGTTCATCCGAACCTATTTCGAGCGCGACATCCCGGCGCTCGGCCTGCGGCTGCCGCCGGCCACGCTGCGCCGCTTCTGGAGCATGCTCGCCCACTATTCCGGGCAGCTCTGGAACGGCTCCGAGTTGGCTCGCGCGTTCGGGGTCACGGAGCGTACGGTGCGCCATTACTTGGACATTCTCGCCGGAACGTTCGTCGTGCGCATCCTGCAGCCGTGGCACGAGAACCTCGCGAAACGTCAGGTAAAGGCGCCCAAGGTTTACCTTGCAGACAGCGGGATGCTGCATACGCTGCTCGGAATCGATGACCTGGATGCGCTGCGTGGACATCCGAAGGTGGGGGCGTCGTGGGAAGGCTTCGCGCTGCATGAGATCGTTCGCGCGCTCGACGTGCGCTGGGACGACTGCCATTTTTGGAAACTGCACACCGGGGCGGAGCTCGACCTCTTCGTGCGGCACCGTGGTCGCCGGCTGGGATTCGAGATCAAGCACACCGACACGCCGCGGCTGACCCCGTCGATGCGTTCGTCGCTGGCGTGCCTTGCGCTCGACAGGCTGTACGTCGTACACGCCGGGCACGAGGCGTTCCCGCTCGCCGAGCGGATAGACGCGCTGCCGCTGCGCGCCGCGATGGAGTTCGGCGCATAGCGCGGGGACGACACGGCGGCAGCCGGATCCAGGCTCGTTCGCGCGGAACGGTGGAGTACGGCGGTACCACGCGCCGCAGGGTGCGCCGCGGGCCATGATTTCGTCGCCGCCACGGTTTCCAGGACGTCAAGGATCGTCCAAGAGTTGTGCGACGGAACCTTCACCCCGACGTCCCGAGAAGTTGGGCGCCAACTGCGGTTCTGCCGGCGACGAGTTCCTTGATCGCGGATAAACCAGTCTATATATTGGTCTATATCCGTGTTCGTGCCAAGGACTCGCCATGAAAATCGAAGTAGGCGCCTATGAAGCCAAGACCAAGCTGCCCGAATTGCTTCGCGGAGTGCGGGGCGGGAAGCGCTATACCATCACGCATCGAGGTGAGGCGATCGCTGAGTTGATTCCGGTCCAGGCGGCGAAGCGCCAGGGTGTTGCCGAAGCGGTCGAGCAGATGAAGCGTTTCATGGCCCAGCGACCCGTGCAAGGCGTCGATATCAAGGCGCTGATCGAGGAAGGCCGCGCATGAACTTCGTGCTGGACAACTCGGTAACGATGCGCTGGTTCTTCGGGGACGGTTCGCAGCCGGATATCGAGTACGCCGTCCGCGTACTGGATGCCATGACAGCCGCCGAAGCGGTCGTGCCCGGCATCTGGTCCCTGGAAGTGGCGAACGTTCTTGCCCGGGCAGAGGCCAAGGGTCTCGTCAGCGAGGCGCGCAGCGAGGCATTCGTCGGAATGCTGCGGCGGATGGACATCGCAACCGATCCCGCAACGTCCGCCCAGGCGTGTTCCGACACCCTCCATATTGCCCGCAGGTACAGGCTTTCCTCGTACGATGCGGCTTATCTGGAGTTGGCGCTGCGCGCAGCCCTGCCGATCGCCACCCTGGACGAGGATCTGCTTCGGGCCGCAGGACTGGCCGGGGTACCCCGTTTCGACGGTTGAACCGGGCGGACGGCGCTCGCCGGCGCCAACAAACGGCGGGCACGGCCCGCCCTACGGTGCTGTGATTCAGATGCAGCCGGCATGGAGCGATTGTCTGGCCGCCCGACCGGCTCTTGGGCCTCGCCGTAGGCGCGCGATCGCCATGCGCATTCCGTAGGGCGGGCCGTGCCCGCCATGTGTTGGCGTCTTCCCGGGTCGGCGGATGGCACGATGGGCGGCCGCCGCGAACACATATCGATAAGGCCACCGAACAGCGCGACGGGCGGGGGTAGTCATCGACATTGCACAGGTGTCGGGCGGCCGTTCCATCGGATCGCGCTCCGGAGGACCGGACGCACGTGACGATGACCGCTTGCCCGGAACCGGCAATATGCCTATGCTTTTTGGCACATTGCCGGATCGTCTCCATGTCTGCGACGCTTGATCCGCTCGAACCGACCGCCGTGATCACCGCTGCGGATCAGCTTGCCCAACTGCTCGGGCTGTCGCACCCTGTCGAGTCGGAGCGGGAACTGGAGCGCATCGTGTCCGGGCGCCTCGACCCGGCGGCCATCGAGAGCCTGCAATCCAACGGGCTGACGCCGAAGGAGATTGCGGCGCTGATCATTCCGGTGCGTACCCTCTCCCACCGCAAGGCGCGCTCGGAGCCATTGAGCGTCGGCGAGTCCGACCGGGCGGTTCGCGTGGCGCGGCTCATGGCTTTGGCGGCGAGCGTGTTCGGCTCGGCCGAGCGAGGGCTGGGCTGGCTTCGTTCGCCCCTCACCCGCTTCGACGGCGCGGCACCCATGACCCTGCTGGTGACGGAGGCGGGCGCCCGTCTGGTGGAAGATCTGCTGATCCAGATCGACGAAGGGTATGCCGGCTGATGCGCCCGTGGCGCATCAGCAATCATGCCGATCTGTCCGGAACCGGTAGCTTGCGCGCCGGCGGGCGCTGGCACAGTCCCGGGCGCCCGATCCTCTATTGCTGTCTCAACCCTGCGGCTTGCCTGTTGGAAGCGCTGGTGCATATCGAGGTCGGCCGCGCGGAGGACCTGCCGCTGCACTACCAGTTGGTGGCGATGGATCTGTCGGATGATGTCCTGATGCCGGCTCCGCCGGTGCCGGCGGCGAACTGGCGCGAGGATTTCGCCGTCATGCGGCGCGTTGGCGACTCATGGCTGCGCAGCGGCTCCTCCCTCCTGCTCCGCGTGCCGAGTGCCGTGGCGCCGGAAACGCACAATGTCCTGTTGTATCCCCTGCATCCCGACGCTCCGCGCGCCCGCATCGGCGGCGTTTCGCCTCACCCGTTCGATCCGAGGTCATTTGGTTCTGCCGATGCGTAGCGCCATCCCGTAGGGCGGGCCGTGCCCGCCGCGACTAACACATGGCGGGCACGGGCCCGCCCTACGACTGCCTGGCGCTGCGCTGACGCTTGCGACGCCTCGTGACCACTCCGACTCACCTTCGGGCACATCTGCAGCGTGGGTCAGGGTTCGCGGCAGACCTCTCGGCGGTGGGCCACCTTGATGATCTCGACCACCACCTCGGCATCCGAGACGGTGTAATGGGCGCGGTAGGTCCCTTGCCTCAGACGGTACCGCTCCTGCGCAGACAGGCCAACGAATGGCGGGCACGGCCCGCCCTACTGTGCCTGTGGCTCAGGCGGTGACTGGCGCGACCCCGGAAACTGGCGGGTTTTCGGTGCAAGAGCAACCGGACGTTTGATACAAGTCATTGATTAACATATATCTTCAGGCGTGTTATCGTTGCATTGTTTGTTGCAATCTGTGGCACACTCCGCCCCATGACCAAACTGCGCAGCCAGGATCTGACCAGAGCGCTTCGCGAGCATCCCCGCGCCGGCAGCGCTGAACTGTGCGCCAGGCTCGGCAGCATCAACCGATCCACCCTCGCTCGCGGATTGCAGGCCCTCGGTGAGGCTGTCATCAGTCGCGGAGGCTCGCGGAGCAGGCGCTATGCGCTGCGGCGCCCGCTGCGTGGGAACCCGTCCCCGATTCCGCTCTACCGAGTCGACGAGCAAGGGCGTGGACACGAAATCGGGCAACTGGATCTCACCTATCCGGAAGGCTCCGCATTGTCGTTCCCAGAGCCCTTCCCCTGGCCGCTCGACGCCGACATGGACGACGGCTGGTTCGACGCAGTGCCCTACCCCCTGCTGGACATGCGCCCGCAGGGTTTCCTCGGGCGTAATTTCGCCAGAAACCACGCCCTGGACTTGAGCGTATCGGAGAACCCGTACGCGTGGTCCGAGGACGATATTGTCCATGTGCTGGCTACGATGGGCCACGACTTTCCGGGAGACCTCATTCTGGGAGAGGTAGCGTACCGCCGTTTTCTCGATCGCCTGCGTGGGGGCGGAGGCCGGGTCCTCGCGGATGGGGCGGTCGGGACGGTCTATCCGCAGTTGGCCGAGTTGGCGCTGGCCCACGGCGAGGCCACCTCGTCGGCGGGGGGAGAGTTCCCCAAGTTCACCGCCGCCCGGATGTTGGACGGGGACAAGGTCGACGTCATTGTCAAGTTTTCCGGCGCCGACGGCTCGGCGGCGGTCCGACGCTGGGCCGACCTGCTGGTGTGCGAGCACCTGGCGCTCGAAACGGTTGGAGCCAGTCTCGGTGTTCCCGCAGCACGCAGCCGGATCTGCCGCCACGCTGGCCGGACCTTCCTGGAAGTGGTGCGCTTCGACCGCCACGGCGACCACGGCAGATCCGCCGTATGCACCCTCGGCAGCCTCGACCCGGCCCTGATCGGGATGAGCGGCGCCCCGTGGCACAAGATCGCAATGGCATTGCGCGGTCGGAAATGGTTGTCCGACGAGGATGTCGCGCGGGTGGCACGCATCTGGTGGTTCGGCAAGCTGATCGCCAACACCGACATGCACGAGGGAAACCTGGCGTTCCGGCCGGGGCTTGCTCTGGCGCCGGTCTACGACATGCTGCCGATGATGTATGCGCCGATGCGGGGCGGGGAGGTACCGGAGCGGGCTTACTCTCCTGAGTTTCCGTTTCCGGCCGACATCCCGGCCTGGGCCCAAGCCGCCGCGGCGGCCGCGCGCTACTGGGAAATCTGCGCGGCGGACCTGCGGATCAGTGACGGTTTCCGGCGAATCTGCGAGGACAACGCCCGGAGCGTCGCGGAACTGCTGGCCCGCTGAAGCGGGAACCGCCTGCGACGGAGCAAAGTGCGCCGTGCGCACCGGTCCGGCGGGCACAGCCCGCCCTACCACTGCCGCGTTCCAGCAGATCAGGCGGTTGTACAGGGTGCGCCGCGCGCACCGATTACGCCTTGGCGACATCCTTACGCGACGGCACGGATTGTCCGACGGTCGCGCGACGACACCATCGTCCGCGACGCCCCGAGAAGTCGGGCGGCAACCGCGCTTCTGCTGCCGAGGAGATCCGCGATCGGGGATAAACCAGTCCGGCGGGCACGGCCCGCCCTACGCGGCTTCTTCGGCACGTAGGGCGGGCCGTGCCCGCCGATTCACGCCCTACGCCGTGGCGACGTCCTCCACCACGTGGCGGCTGGCCAGGTATTCGCGGGAGCGCATCTCGATCAGGCGGCTGACGGTGCGCGGAAACTCCTGGGCATTGGCGCCTTTCACGTAAAGCTGGTGCACGTCGCACTCGGCGCTGATGAGCAGCTTCACCTTGTGGTCGTAGAGGATGTCGATGAGCCAGGTGAAGCGCCGCGCCTCGGAGGACCGGTCGGCGCCCAGGCGCGGCACCCGCGACAGCAGCACGGTGTGGAAGTGGCGCGCCAGGTACAGGTAGTCGTTCTGGGAACGCGGACCGCCGCACAGGGTGGCGAAATCGAACCAGATCACGCCCGGCGCCCGGCGTACCACAGCCAGCTCGCGCCCGAGGATCTCGATCGACTGGGTGCGGCCCTCCCCGCCCGACAGAGCCGCGAAATCCTCGGCCAGCCTGGCCTCCGCGGCGGCGTCGGCGGGGACCCTATAGACCTCGATACGTTCCAGCGTGCGCAGACGGTAATCGACGCCGGAATCGACCTCGACCACGTCCAGGTTGCGCTTGAGCAGCTCGATGGTGGGCAGGAAGTTGGCGCGCTGCAGGCCATTGGGGTAGAGGCCGTCCGGCGGATAGTTGGAGGTCATCATCAGCACCACGCCGCGGGCGAACAACTGATCCAGCAGCCGGCCCAGGATCATGGCGTCGGCGATGTCGGAGACGTGGAATTCGTCGAAGCACAGGAAGCGCGTCTCGCGCTCGATGCGCCTGGCGACCTTGACCAGGGGGTCTTCCTCGTTCTTGAACTGCTGCAGGCTGTCGTGGATCTCCTGCATGAAGGCATGGAAATGCACCCGGCGCTTGCGCTTGTAGGGCAGCGCGTCGAAGAAGAAATCCATGAGCAGGCTCTTGCCGCGCCCTACTCCGCCCCACAGGTACACGCCGCGCGGGATCGGCGGATGCACCAGCAGCTTGCGCAGCTTGGTGCGGCGCGCGCGCGCGAAGGCCATCAGTTGCTTGTAGAGTTGCTGCAGGCGCTGGGCCGCCGCCGCCTGGGCCGCATCGGGCGTGATGCCGCGCCCGGCAAAGGCGCGGCGGAAGGCGGCGAGGAAATCCTGCTGCGGGGGACGTGCGCTGCGCGCACCGCTCAGGGCAGGCACGGCTCGTCCCCTTCGGTCAGAAGTGCAGCGGGCGCTTGTCCACGGCCAGCGCCGCCTCGTGCATCACCTCGGACAGGGTCGGATGGGCATGGCAGGTGCGGGCGATGTCCTCCGCCGAGGCGCCGAACTCCATCGCCACCACCGCCTCGGCGATCAGCTCGGAAGCGTTGTTGCCGATGACATGGACGCCGAGGATGCGGTCGGTCTTGGCGTCCGCCAGCATGCGCACGAAGCCGGTGGTGTCGCCCTGCCCCAGCGCCCGGCCGTTCGCCGCGAACGGTATCTGGCCGGCGCGGTAATCCGCGCCCTCGCTCTTCAACTGCTGCTCGGTCTTGCCGACCCAGGCGATCTCCGGATCGGTGTAGATCACCCACGGGAATGGCGTCGTAGTTCATGTGGCCGGCCTGGCCGGCGATGCGCTCGGCCACCATGATGCCCTCTTCCATGCCCTTGTGGGCCAGCATCGGCCCGCGCACCACGTCGCCCACCGCGATACACGCTTTCCAGGTTGGTGCGGCAGTGGCCGTCCACTTCGATGAAGCCGCGCTCGTCGATCTTCAGGCCCACCGCCCCCGCGTTCAGCCCGTCGGTATTGGGCACGCGGCCCACCGACACGATCAGCCGGTCGCACTCGAGCACGAGATTGTCGTCGCCGAGTTCGTACTCGACGCGCACGCCCTTCGCGTCCTGCGTCACGCCGGTGATCTTGACGTCGAGGCGGATGTCGAGGCCCTGGCGCTGGGTGAATACCTTCCACGCCTCCTTGGCCACGGCATGGTCCGCCGCCGCCAGGAACTCCGGCAGCGCCTCCAGGATGGTGACCTCGGCGCCGAGGCGCTTCCACACGCTGCCGAGTTCGAGGCCGATGACGCCGGCGCCGATCACGCCCAGCCGCTTCGGCACGGCGCCGAAGGAGAGCGCGCCGGAGTTGTCGCAGATCACCTCGTTGTCCACCGGGATACCCGGCAGATGGCGGGCGCGCGAACCGGTGGCGACGATCACGTTCTTCGCTTCCACCACTTCGCCGTCGACATCGATCTGCCACTCGCCATCGTCGTTGACGGCGACGAAGCGGCCGTGCCCCGGCAGCAGCGTCACCTTGTTCTTCTTGAACAGGCCCTTGATGCCCTGGGTGAGCTGGGTGACGATGTTTTCCTTGCGCCGCATCATGGTCTTGACGTCCATGTGCAGCTCCTCAAGGCCGATGCCGTGCATGACGAAGGCGTGGCCCGCCTGGTGATAGAGCTCGGACGACTGCAGCAGGGCCTTGGACGGAATGCAGCCGACGTTGAGGCAGGTGCCGCCGAGGCGCACCTCGCCCTTGGGGTCGGCATAGGAACTCTCTTCGATGCACGCCACGGTCAGGCCGAGCTGCCCGCAGCGGATGGCGGCCACATAGCCGCCCGGACCGGCGCCGATGACTACCACGTCGAATTTCTTGGACACGTCGGATGACCTCGTCAAATATCCAGCAGCAGCCGCGCCGGGTCCTCCAGCGCCTCCTTCATCGTCACCAGGCCGAGCACCGCCTCGCGTCCGTCGATGATGCGATGGTCATAGGACATGGCAAGGTAGTTGATCGGGCGGATGACGATCTGGCCGTTCTCCACCACCGGCCGGTCCTTGGTGGCGTGAATGCCCAGGATCGCCGACTGCGGCGGATTGATGATGGGCGTGGACAACATCGAGCCGAACACGCCGCCGTTGGAGATGGAGAAGGTGCCGCCGGTGAGTTCCTCGATGGTGAGCTTGCCGTCCTTGGCCTTGGCGCCGAACTCGGCGATCTTCTTCTCGATGTCGGCCAGCGAAAGCTGGTCGGCGTCGCGCAGGATCGGCACCACCAGGCCGCGCGGGCTGCCCACCGCGATGCCGATGTCGAAGTAGCCGTGGTACACGATGTCGTTGCCGTCCACCGAGGCGTTGAGCACCGGGTACTTGCGCAGCGCCTGCAGAGCGGCCTTGACAAAGAACGACATGAAGCCGAGGCGCACCCCGTACTCCTTCTCGAACTTGTCCTGGTAGCGCTTGCGCAGGTCCATCACGGGCGCCATGTTGACCTCGTTGAAGGTGGTCAGGATGGCGGCGGTGGACTGAGACTGCACCAGGCGCTCGGCGACGCGGGCGCGCAGACGCGACATCGGCACGCGCTGCTCCGGCCGCTCGGCGACGATCGTTTCCACATCCACCGGCGCGGGCGGCTGCGGCAGCGCCGGCTTGGCGGCCGTCATCGGCGCGGGCGCGGGCGGCGCCGGCGGGCGGGCGGGAGTGGGCGCACTCGCGGCCTCCAGCACGTCGCCCTTGGTGACGCGGCCGCCGCGGCCGGTGCCGGTGATCTGCGCGGCCTCCAGCCCTTTCTCCTCCATCAGCTTGCGCGCCGCCGGCATGACCACGCCGGCAGCCCCACCGGCGGCCGGCGCGGCCGGCTTGGCGGCGGGCTGCGCTGCCGCGGCCTTGGGCGCCCCGGCCGTAGCTTTCGCCTCGGTGTCGATCTGGGCGATGAGGTCGCCCGAGGTCACCGCCGAGCCGTTGCCCTTGATGATCTTGACCAGCACGCCGGCATCCGGCGCCGGAGTCTCGAGCACGACCTTGTCGGTCTCGATGTCGATCAGATTCTCGTCGCGCGCGACCGCCTCGCCCTCCTTCTTGTGCCACGTTACCAGGCTGGCCTCGGCCACCGACTCCGACAGCTGCGGAACTTTCACCTCGATGAGCATGTATCTATCCCTATGACTCTCACGTTCTGGAGTTGTTGGCTGTTCACTTCTTGTACTTGCCGAAGGCCATCTCGACCAGCGCCTTCTGCTGCACGTTGTGCTTGGAGTAGTAACCCACGGCCGGCGAGGCCGCCGGCGGACGCCCCGCGAAATGCAGCGTCTGGCCCTCGCGCAGGTGGTCCACCAGATGGTGGCGCGAGGCGTACCAGGCGCCCTGGTTCTGCGGCTCCTCCTGACACCACACCAGTTCCTTGGCGGCCGGATACTTCTTCAACTCGGCGGCGAAAGCCTTCTCCGGGAACGGATAGAGCTGCTCCAGGCGCACCACGGCGACGTTCTCGATCTTGCGCTCGCGGCGGCCCGCGATCAGATCGAAATACACCTTGCCGGAGCAGACCACCACGCGCGCCACCTTCTTCGCCTCGAGCTTTTCCGTCTCGCCGATCACGGTGCGGAACGTGCCCTCCGACAGTTCGTCCAGCGTCGACACGGCGTCCTTGTGGCGCAGCAGGGACTTGGGCGTCATGACGATGAGCGGTTTGCGCACCTTGCGCAGCATCTGCCGCCGCAGCAGGTGGTAGATCTGCGCCGGCGTCGTCGGCACGCACACCTGCATGTTGTGTTCGGCGCACAGTTGCATGTAGCGCTCCAGCCGCGCCGACGAGTGCTCCGGCCCCTGCCCTTCGAAGCCGTGCGGCAGCAGCATCACCAGGCCGCACTGGCGGCCCCACTTCGCCTCACCGGCGGCGATGAACTGGTCGATGACGACCTGGGCGCCGTTGGCGAAATCGCCGAACTGCGCCTCCCACACCACCAGCTCGTTCGGTTCGGCCGTTGCATAGCCGTACTCGAAGCCGAGCACCGCCTCCTCCGACAGCACCGAGTCGATGATGATGAACGGCGCCTGATGGTCCTGGATGTGCTGCAGTGGAATGTAGATGCCGGCGTCCCACTTCTCGCGGCTCTGGTCGTGCAGCACGGCGTGGCGGTGGAAGAAGGTGCCGCGGCCGACGTCCTCGCCGGACACGCGCACGCCGTAGCCCGCCACCAGCAGCGTGGCATAGGCCAGGTTTTCCGCCATGCCCCAGTCGAGCGCCAGCTTGCCCGCGCCCATCGCCTTGCGGTCGTCCATGATCTTCTGCACCCGCGAATGCAGGGTGAAGCTCTTCGGGGCATCGGTGATGCGCTCCACCAGGCGCATGAGTTCCGCCATCGGCGCGCGCGTATCGCACTCGTCGGTGTACTGCTGCCCGGCGAAGGGCTTCCAGTCCACGTTGAACTTGCGCTGGTGATCGGTGAGCACCGGATTGCTGACCACTTCGCCCTTGTCGAGCGCGGCGCGGAACTCCTTGATGATCTGCTCCGGTTCGTCCGCATCCACCACGCCCTGGGCCAACAGCCGGTCGGCGTAGAGCTTGCGCGTGCCGGGGTGGGCGGCGATCTTCTTGTACATCAGCGGCTGCGTCACCATCGGCTCGTCCTGCTCGTTGTGGCCGAGGCGGCGGAAGCAGATGAGATCGACCACCACGTCCTTCTTGTACTGCATGCGGTAGTCGAGGGCGATGCGGGTCACCAGCGCCACCGCCTCCGGATCGTCGCCATTGACGTGGAAGATCGGCGCCTCGACCATCTTGAAGATATCCGAGCAGTACATCGACGAGCGGTAGTCGCGCGGATCCGAGGTGGTGAAGCCGATCTGGTTGTTGATGACGAGGTGCACCGTGCCGCCGGTGCCGTAGCCGCGCGTCTGGGAGAAGTTGAGCGTCTCCTGCACCACGCCCTGCCCCGCCACTGCGGCGTCGCCGTGGATCAGCACCGGCAGCACCTGGTTGCCCTGCTTGTCGCCGCGCCGGCGCTGGCGCGCATAGACCGAACCCTCGACCACCGGATTGACGATCTCGAGGTGCGAGGGGTTGAAGGCCAGCGTCAGATGCACCGGTCCGCCCGGCGTCGCGATGTCGGAGGAGAAGCCCTGGTGATACTTGACGTCGCCGGCCGAGAGTTCTTCCGCATGCTGGCCCTCGAATTCGGAGAACAGGCTCTTCGGCGCCTTGCCCAGGGTGTTCACCAGCACGTTGAGGCGGCCGCGGTGCGCCATGCCGATGACGATCTCCTGCACGCCGACGCTGCCGGCGGCGCGGATCAGCTCGTCCAGGCTGACGATGGTGAACTCGCCGCCCTCCAGCGAGAAGCGCTTCTGGCCCACGTACTTGGTATGCAGGTACTTCTCGATGGTCTCGGCGGCGGTGACGCGTTCCAGGATGTGCTTCTTCTGCGCCGCGTCGTAATTCGGCGTCGAGCGGATCGGCTCCAGCTGGCTCTGGATCCAGCGCTTCTGCGCGACGTCGGCGATATACATGTACTCCGCGCCGATGCTGCCGCAGTAGGTCTGGCGCACCGCCTCCAGGATCTCGCGCAGGGTGGCGCGCTCGCGCCCCATGGCGAAGCTGCCGGTGTTGAAATTCTGGCCCAGGTCCGCCTCGGTGAAGCCGTAGAAGGCGGGATCGAGCTCGGCGATCTGCGGCCGGTCGGTGCGCTTGAGCGGATCGAGCTGCGCCCAGCGGTTGCCGAGGAAGCGGTAGGCGTTGATCATCTGCAGCACCGAAACCTGCTTGCGGTCGCTCAGACTGGGCGCCGGGATGGTGCGCAGCGCCGGCATCTTGGCGCGCTGGGCGAAGCTGGTGATGATGGGTGCATGGGCCACGTCCGGGCCGCCGGCGCCGGGCATGTTCTGCAGTTGATCGAAATAGTCGCGCCACTGCTCCGCGACCGAAGCCGGATTGTCGAGGTACTGCTCGTACAGCTCCTCGATGAACGGGGCATTCGCGCCGAAGAGGTACGAACTGCCGAGCATCTGTCTCATCATGTCAGTCACCTCTGTCGGGTGGGGGTGCGGAGCGCTGGGTGAGAAACAGGGCGGGAAGGTCGGAGGCGCCGCCGGCGCCCCGTCCTTCCATCACCGCATCAGCGCTGGCCGATGGAGAGCACATCGCGCCGCGGCGCGCCGGTGAACAACTGGCGCGGACGGCCGATCTTCTGTTCCGGATCGGAGATCATCTCGTTCCACTGCGCGATCCAGCCCACGGTGCGCGCCAGGGCGAAGATGGCGGTGAACATCGACTTCGGAATCCCCAGCGCGCGCTGCACGATGCCGGAGTAGAAATCGACGTTGGGATAGAGCTTCTTCTCGACGAAAAACGTGTCCTCCAGCGCGATGCGCTCCAGCTCCATCGCCAGCTTGAAGAGGCGGTCGTTCTGCAGCCCCAGCTCGCTCAGCACTTCGTAGCAGGTCTCGCGCATCAGCTTGGCGCGCGGATCGTAGTTCTTGTATACGCGATGGCCGAAGCCCATGAGGCGGAACGTATCGTTCTTGTCCTTAGCGCGCTTGATGTACTCGCCGACGCGGGAGACGTCGCCGATCTCCTCCAGCATGTTGAGCACCGCTTCGTTGGCGCCGCCGTGGGCCGGGCCCCACAGGCAGGCGATGCCGGAGGCGATGCAGGCGAAGGGGTTGGCGCCGGAGGAGCCGGCGAGGCGCACCGTCGACGTCGATGCGTTCTGCTCGTGATCGGCGTGCAGGATCAGGATGCGGTCGAGCGCCCGCACCAGCACCGGGTTCGGCTCGTACTTCTCGCACGGCACCGCGAACATCATGTGCATGAAGTTCGCCGTGTAGTCGAGCTCGTTGCGCGGGTACATGAAGGGCTGGCCGATCGAGTACTTGTACGCCATCGCCACCAGCGTCGGCATCTTCGCGATCAGGCGGTTGGCCGAAATGTCGCGGTGCTCCTGATCGCTGAAGTCCATGGCGTCGTGATAGAAGGCGGAAAGCGCGCCGACCACGCCGACCATGACCGCCATCGGATGCGCGTCGCGCCGGAAGCCGGTGAAGAAGCGCGACAACTGCTCGTGCGCCATGGTGTGGCGCTTGATGTTGCTGGTGAAGGTCTGCCTCTGCTCGGCGTTCGGCAGCTCGCCCTTGAGGATCAGGTAGCAGGTCTCTGGGAAGTCGCAGTGCTGCGCCAACTGCTCGATCGGATAGCCCCGGTACAGCAGCACGCCTTCGTCGCCGTCGATGTAGGTGATGGAGGACTTGCAGGCGGCGGTGGCCATGAAGCCGGGGTCGAAGGTGAACATCCCGGTCTTGGCGTAGAGCGTGCGGATATCGATCACCTCCGGACCGACGCTGCCGACGAGGATGGGCAGTTCGATGGATTTGCCGTCGATCGTGAGTGTTGCCGTGCGTTGCGTCGTCATGTTCGCCCCTGTCGATTTCAGAGTGAAAAACCGTCCTGCCTTCGCCGCCGCGGCGTTCTAACCGGCACGCAGCAGGTCCACCAGTTCCTTGAATTGCATGTCGTCGCATTCCCTGCGGCCGCTCACCACTTCCCACAGGTCGGTATCTTCCCAGTCGAGCAGCCGGTCGAGCGCGGCCAGCTGCGCGTCGTCGAGCGCGTCGAAATGCTTCGACAGGAAACGCTCGAATACCAGATCGAGTTCCAGCAAGCCGCGACGCATCATGCGCCAGCGCAACTTCCCGCGGTGGGGCGCGAGCTCCATTTCCGCCGGCAGCCGCGCTAGACCGCCCGCTTCACCATCATGTCCTTGATCTTGTTGATCGCGCGCGTCGGATTGAGGTGTTTGGGACAGACGTCGACGCAGTTCATGATCGAGTGGCAGCGGAACAGCCGGTACGGATCCTCCAGATCGTCGAGGCGTTCGCTGGTGGCCTGATCGCGCGTGTCGGCGATGAAGCGGTAGGCGTTGAGCAGTCCCGCCGGGCCGACGAACTTGTCCGGGTTCCACCAGAACGAGGGGCAGGAGGTGGAGCAGCAGGCGCACAGGATGCACTCGTAGAGGCCGTTCAGCTCTTCGCGCTCCTCCGGCGACTGCAGGCGCTCGCGCTCCGGCGGCGGATCGTTGTTCACCAGATACGGCCGGATCGAGTGGTACTGCTTGAAGAACTGCGTCATGTCGACAACGAGGTCGCGGATCACCGGCAGGCCCGGCAGCGGGCGCAGCACCACCGGCTGCTTGATGTCGGCCAGGTCGGTGAGACAGGCCAGCCCGTTCGTGCCGTTGATGTTCATGGCGTCCGATCCGCACACACCTTCGCGGCAGGAGCGGCGGAAGGACAGCGAGTCGTCCACCGCCTTGAGCTTGACCATGGCATCGAGCAGCTTGCGGTCGTGGATGGCATCGATCTCCACCGACAAGTCCTGCATGTACGGCTTGTCGTCCTTGTCCGGGTCGTAGCGGTAGATCTTGAACTGGATGGTGCGGGTGGTCATGCGTTCGCCCTCAATAAGCGCGCTTCTTGAGCTCGATGGTGGAAACCGTGAGCGGAGTCAATTTGACCGACTTGTAATCGAGCCGGTTTCCTTCCTTGTACCAGAGCGTGTGCTTGAGCCAGTTCTGGTCGTCGCGGCCGTCGGGATGCTCTGGCGTGTCGGGCGCGTCGCTGCGCACATGGGCGCCGCGGGACTCCCTGCGCCCCTCGGCCGAGACCATGCTGGCGACCGCCACCTCGATCAGGTTGTCCAGTTCCAGCGCTTCGAGGCGTGCGGTGTTGAACACCTTCGACTTGTCCTTGATGCCGGTGTGATAGACCTGCTTCTCGATGTCCAGGATCTTGCTCACACCCTCCTTCAGCTTGTCGGCGAAGCGAAACACGCCGCAGTGGTTCTGCATCGTGCGCTGCAAGGCGAGCCGCGTCTCGTGCACGCTGGCGCCGTCCTTCTGGCCGTCGAGCCGGGCCAGGCGCGCCAGGGTGCGCTCGATGGCGTCCTGCGGCAGGTCCTTGTGCGCCCTGGTCGATTTCTTCAGCTCTTCCACCGCAGTCTCGCCGGCGGACTTGCCGAACACCAGCAGGTCGAGCAGCGAGTTGGTGCCGAGACGATTGGCGCCATGCACCGAGGCGCAGGCGCATTCGCCGGCGGCGTAGAAGCCGGGCACCGGTATGCTCATGCTGCTGCCGCGCGGCACCACCACCTGGCCCAGGTAGTTGGTCGGGATGCCGCCCATCATGTAATGACAGGTGGGAACCACCGGAATCGGCTCGCGGATCGGATCGACCGCGGCAAACTGGATCGCGATCTCGCGAATGCCGGGCAGGCGCTGCATGATGATCTTGGGATCGAGGTGGGTGATGTCGAGCAGCACGAAGTCCTTGTGCGGCCCGCAGCCCCGTCCCTCATTGATCTCGGTGGTCATGGCGCGCGACACCACGTCGCGCGAGGCGAGATCCTTGGCGTTCGGGGCGTAGCGCTCCATGAAGCGCTCGCCCTTGCCGTTCCTCAGGATGCCGCCCTCGCCGCGCACGCCTTCGGTGATCAGCACGCCGGCGCCGGCCACCCCGGTCGGGTGGAACTGCCAGAACTCCATGTCCTCCAGCGGTATGCCGGCGCGGGCGGCCATGCCGAGGCCGTCGCCGGTGTTGATGAAGGCGTTGGTGGAGGAGTAGTAGATGCGGCCCGCACCGCCGGTGGCAAAAATCGTCGCCTTGGCCTGGAACACCACGACTTCGCCGGTCTCCATCTCCATCGCGATCACGCCCAGCACCTCGCCCTCGGCATCGCGGATCAGGTCCAGCGCCATCCATTCGACGAAGAACTGGGTGTTGGCCTTGACGTTGCGCTGATACATGGCGTGCAGCATGGCGTGGCCGGTGCGGTCGGCCGCGGCGCAGGAGCGGCGCACCGGCTTCTCGCCGAAGTTCGACATGTGGCCGCCGAACGGGCGCTGGTAGATCGTGCCGTCATCGAGGCGGTCGAAGGGCATGCCGTAGTGCTCGAGTTCGATCACAACCTCGTTGGCCTTGCGGCACATGAACTCGATCGCATCCTGGTCGCCGAGCCAGTCGGAGCCCTTGACGGTGTCATACATGTGCCAGTGCCAGTGATCCTCCTCCGAGTTGCCCAGGGCGGCGGCGACGCCGCCCTGGGCGGCCACGGTGTGCGAGCGAGTCGGGAACACCTTGGTCAGGACGGCGGTCTTGAGTCCGGCTTCGGAAAGCTGGATCGCCGCGCGCAGGCCGGCGCCGCCGGCGCCCACGATCACGGCATCGAATTTACGAACGGTTATGCTCACTCACAGTCTCCACAGGGTCTGCGCCGCCCAGCCGGTGTAGCCCACCATTAATAGGATGACGATCACATGCAAAACGAGGCGCACGCCGGTCGGCTTGATGTAATCCATGAAGATGTCGCGGATGCCGATCCAGACGTGATAGAAGAGGCAGACGAAGAACACGAAGGTGGCGACGCGCATCAAGCCGTTGGAGAACAGGGCGCGCCACGAGTCGTAGCTGACGGGAGACATGACCAGCAGGGCCACCGCCAGGATCACGGTGTAGAGCGCCATGACGACGGCGGTGATGCGCTGCGCGAGCCAGTCGCGCAGGCCGTAATGGGCGCCGACGACGATGCGATTCACCATAGCAGTATCACTCCGAGGATGAGGGTCAGGGGCAGGCTCACCGCCAGCACGGCCCACGCGCTGCGCCGCGCCGGCACGAGATCCACGCCCTTGTTGAGATCGAGGAACAGGTAGCGGATGCCGGCAAAGAAGTGATGCAGATAGGCCCACAGCAGGCCCAGCAGGATCAGCTTGAGCAGCGGGTTCGCCACCACCTGCTTGTAGGTGGCGAAACTCTCCGGCGAACCCAGGCTGCTGGAAAACAGATACAGCAGAAACGGCAGCATCAGAAACAGCACCGCTCCGCTGACGCGATGCAGAATCGAAACGAACCCCGGCAGGGGCAGGCGGATTGCGACCAGGTTGAGGTATTTCGGCCGCCTCTTTTTCATCGTCATGTCGGACATCTCACTTCCCCTCGACTCGTGCCGCGGCGCAGCGTGCCGCAGTTTCTTGAGAACGTAATTTTATACACTTACCGCAAAATGACTAAACTGATTCTATCGCCCGATCAACTGAGCTCGTTCAAATAAAAGTGATCTGCCGTCGAGTAAAGCCCGCGGCGCCATTCCACCGGCCGCTCGCCGTACGTGTACGCGACGCGCTCCACGGAGAGCAGGGGGCTGCCCTCGGCCACGCCGAGCAGCTCGGCGCTGGCACGGTCGGCCGCCACCGCGCGCAGCCTTTCTTCGGCGTGGACCATGCGCACACCGAAGCGGGATTCGAACAGGCCGTAGAGCGAGCCCTGGTATTCCTGCAGCACTTCCAGGGTGAGGCCGGGGAACACCTCCCCCGGCAGATAGATCTCGTCCACGACCACAGGTTTGGCGGAAAACTTGAGCAGGCGGCGCACGATGATGATGGGCGATCCGGGATCGAGGCGCAGGACGCGGGACACTTCCTGGCCCGACTTTGCCCGCCAGCATTCGAGCGGCACGCTCACCGGCGGCGTCAGTTCGCCCGACAGGGGGGCGAGGCGCAGGAAGCGGAACAGGGCGCGCGGATCGTTGTGCGAAGCGACGAAAGTGCCTTTACCCTGGCGACGCACCAGCAGATTCTCGGCCGCCATCTCGTCGATGGCTTTGCGCACCGTGCCCTGGCTTACGCTGAAGCGCTGGGCCAGTTCCATCTCGCTCGGGATGGCCTCGCCCGGACGCCAGTCGCCATTCACGAGCCCCTGCAGGATCAGGCTCTTGATCTGGCGGTACAAGGGTGTGAAAGTCGGGGACTCCTGCGGCATGTCGCGAATTGAAGCATAAAAAATTTTTAGTGTCCATAGTCTGTCATATGTCTTATATAAGTTATAAGTTATCTATTGACATCGCGGACCGAAATTCCTAACATTCCGCGCAGCACGCCCGCCGGGGACACCCACCGCAGCGGCGCCGCAGCACGGTTTTTCGACCATCAACCCAGACGCGAGGAGTAGAGACCATGGCCAAAGCCCCCGTACGTGTTGCAGTCACCGGCGCCGCCGGTCAGATCGGCTATGCCCTTTTGTTCCGCATCGCCAGCGGCGAAATGCTTGGCAAGGATCAGCCGGTCATCCTGCAGATGCTGGAACTGCCGATCGAAAAGCCGCAGAAGGCGCTCGGCGGCGTGATGATGGAACTGGAGGACTGCGCCTTTCCGCTGCTGGCGGGCATGGTCGGAACCGGCGACCCGAAGGTGGCCTTCAAGGATGCCGACTACGCGCTGCTGGTCGGCGCCAAGCCGCGCGGACCCGGCATGGAGCGCAAGGATCTGCTGATGGAGAACGCCAAGATCTTCATCGAACAGGGGCGCGCCCTGAATGCCGCCGCCTCCCGCGACGTGCGCGTGATCGTGGTCGGCAATCCGGCCAACACCAATGCCTACATCGCCATGAAGTCGGCGCCCGACCTGCCCCGCAGCAACTTCACTTCCATGATGCGCCTGGACCACAACCGCGCCGTTTCGCAGCTGGCTACGCGCACCGGCAAGGCGCTCACCGACGTACAGAAGATGGTGGTATGGGGCAACCATTCGCCCACCATGTATCCGGACATCCGCTTCGCCACCGTGGCCGGCCAGAATGCGGTGGCGGCGGTGAATGACGTGGAGTGGTACCGCAACACCTACATCCCGACCGTGGGCAAGCGCGGCGCCGCCATCATCGACGCCCGCGGCGCCTCCTCCGCCGCCAGTGCCGCCAACGCCGCCATCGACCACATGCGCGACTGGGCGCTGGGCAGCAACGGCCAGTGGGTCACCATGGGCATTGCGTCCGACGGCTCCTACGGCATCCCCGAGGGCATCCTCTACGGCGTGCCCTGCATCTGCAGCCCGGGCAAGTATCAGCGCGTCACTGGACTGGAAATCGACGAGTTCTCGCGCCAGAAGATGGACGGCACGCTCAAGGAACTGACCGAAGAGCAGGAAGGCGTGAAGAGCCTGCTCGGGTAGATCCGCCTTTCCTTCCGGCACCGGGCGGGGAGGAGCGGCGCCGCATGCGCCCCCCCCGCCCTCCCCTTGAAGGAGGACGGCACCGACCATGCCACCCGCACTTCACCCCGCCGCCGTCCTGTTCCAGGACGAGACGCCTTTCCCCGCCCTGCCGGCCTGCGATCACTACGCCGGCACGGAGAAGCTGATGCGACGCTCGCTGGTCCTGCAGCGTGAGCTCGGGCCGGTGTTCGACATCACCTGCGACTGCGAGGACGGCGCCCCGGCGGGGCGCGAACGCGAGCACGCGCAGCTCGTCGCCACCATCGTCACCAGCGCCGACAATGCCTACGGCCGGGTCGGCGCCCGCATCCATGACGTCGGCCATCCCCATTGGCGCGACGACCTCGAGATCATCGTCGGCGCCGCCGGCGAACGGCTCGCCTTCCTCACCCTGCCCAAGGCCGCCGGCGTCGCCGATGTCACGACCATGACGAACGCACTGCACGACATCGCCGCGCGCCACGGCATCGCGCGACCGATCCCGGTGCATGTGCTGATCGAAACCCATGGTGCGCTGCGCGAGGCGTACCGGATCGCCTCCCTGCCCGAGGTGGAGTGCATCGACTTCGGTCTCATGGACTTCGTCAGCGCGCATCACGGCGCCATTCCGGCCTCCGCCATGAAAAGTCCGGGCCAGTTCGAACATCCTCTGGTGGCGCGCGCCAAATGCGAGATCGCCGCTGCCGCGCTGGCCGCCGGCGCGGTTGCCGCCCACAACGTCACCACGGAACTGCATGATCCCGCCGTCGTACGCGCGGATGCGCGTCGCGCCCGCAGCGAGTTCGGGTTCCTGCGCATGTGGAGCATCCATCCCGATCAGATCCGCCCCATCGTCGAAGCCATGCAGCCGGACTTCAGCGAGGTGCAGGAGGCGGCGGAGATCCTGATCGCGGCACAGGCGGCGCAGTGGGGGCCGACGCGCCATCAGGGCCGGCTGCATGACCGCGCCTCCTACCGCTACTATTGGGAACTGCTGCAGCGGGCGCGGATGACCGGCGTCGAACTGCCGCCGCCAGCGCGCAGCGCCTTCTTTTCCGATTGATCCTCAGGACACGACCCAAGGAGCCTCGATGAAACTGCATTCATTCGTTCTTGCCGTTTTCAGCCTCGCCGCCGCCGGCAGCGCCCTGGCCGTGGATCTGCCCAAGCGCAAGTCCGGCCTGTGGGAGGTCAAGACCTCGATGCCCGACATGCCGGCCCAGGCGCAGCAGGGCCCGATCCAGGTCTGCGTGGACGAGAAGACCGACGACATGACCCAGGCCGTTGCCGATGCGGAAGCCAAGAAGAAGTGTTCGAAGAGCGAGATCAAGCGCGACGGCGACCGCTACCTCATCCATTCCGTGTGCAAGGAGATGGGCGGCACCATGACCACCGACGGCGTGTTCAGCGGCAAGTTCGACTCCGCCTATCGCGCCGAAATGAAGGCCGCCTACGACCCGCCGATCATGAACATGAAGGAGTCGCGCATGGTCATGGAGGCGCGCTGGCTGGGTCCGTGCAAACCCGGCATGCGCCCCGGCGAGGTCATACTGCCCGGCGGCCAGAAGATCGATCCAAGCAAGATGGGCGGCAAGTAAGCCGCCGCCAGCCCCCACCCCGACACTCGTTCCGACCCAACCCAACCTGTCAGGACCATCATGCTCGAAGCCTATCGCCAGCACGTCGCCGAGCGCGCCGCCCTCGGCATTCCGCCCCTGCCGCTCACCGAAAAGCAAACCGCCGGTCTCATCGAACTCCTCAAGTATCCGCCCAAGGGCGAAGAGGCGAGCCTGGTCGACCTCATCATCCATCGCGTGCCGGCCGGCGTGGACGACGCCGCCAAGGTCAAGGCGTCGTATCTCGCCGCCGTCGCCTTCGGCAAGGAAAAGTGTCCGCTCATCTCGCGCCAGAAGGCGACGGAACTGCTGGGCACCATGCTCGGCGGCTACAACATCCACCCGCTGGTGGATCTGCTGGACGACGGCGAGGTCGGCGCCGTCGCCGCGGCCGGCCTGTCGAAGACGCTCCTGATGTTCGACGCCTTCCACGACGTCAAGGAAAAGGCGGACAAGGGCAACGCCAATGCCCGGAAGGTGATGCAGTCCTGGGCCGAGGCCGAATGGTTCACCTCGCGCCCGCAGGTGCCGCAATCCCTCACCGTCACCATCTTCAAGGTCAGCGGCGAGACCAACACCGACGACCTCTCCCCCGCCCCCGACGCCTGGAGCCGCCCCGACATCCCGCTGCACGCCCTGGCCATGCTGAAGAACCCGCGCCCCGCCATCGAGCCCGACGAGCCGGGCAAGGTCGGCCCGATCCGGCAGCTCGATGCCCTGAAGAAGAAGGGGCACCTCGTGGCCTACGTGGGCGACGTGGTGGGCACCGGCTCCTCGCGCAAGTCGGCGACCAACTCCGTGCTCTGGTTCACCGGCGAGGACATTCCCTTCGTGCCGAACAAGCGCTTCGGCGGCGTCTGCCTCGGCAGCAAGATCGCGCCCATCTTCTACAACACCATGGAAGATGCCGGCGCCCTGCCGATCGAACTCGACGTGTCGAAGATGGAGATGGGCGACGTCGTCGAACTGCGCCCCTACGAAGGCAAGGCGCTGAAGCACGGCGCTCATGGGCCTGAACTGATCGCCGAATTCACGGTCAAGTCGGACGTCATTTTCGACGAAGTGCGGGCCGGCGGCCGCATTCCGCTGATCATCGGCCGCGGCCTCACCGCCAAGGCGCGCGAGGCCCTCGGCCTGCCGCCTTCCACCCTGTTCCGCCTGCCCCACAACCCGGCCGATTCCGGCAGGGGCTACTCGCTGGCGCAGAAGATGGTCGGCCGCGCCTGCGGCCTGGCTGCCGAAAACGGGAAACAGCGGGGCGTGCGCCCCGGCACCTACTGCGAGCCGAGGATGACCACCGTCGGCTCCCAGGACACAACCGGCCCCATGACCCGCGACGAGCTGAAGGACCTCGCCTGCCTCGGCTTCTCCGCCGACATGGTGATGCAGTCCTTCTGCCACACCGCCCCCTACCCCAAGCCGGTGGACGTCAAGACTCACCACGAGCTGCCGGCCTTCATCTCCACCCGCGGCGGCGTTTCGCTGCGGCCCGGTGACGGCGTCATCCATTCCTGGCTCAACCGCCTGCTGCTGCCCGACACCGTGGGCACCGGCGGCGACTCCCACACCCGCTTCCCGATCGGCATATCGTTCCCGGCCGGCTCCGGGCTGGTCGCCTTCGCCGCTGCCACCGGCGTCATGCCGCTGGACATGCCGGAATCGGTGCTGGTGCGCTTCAAGGGGACCATGCAGCCGGGCGTCACGCTGCGCGACCTGGTCAATGCCATACCGCTCTACGCCATCAAGGCCGGGCTTCTGACGGTGGAGAAGAAGGGCAAGAAGAACATCTTCTCCGGCCGCATCCTGGAGATCGAGGGACTGCCCAAGCTCAAGGTCGAGCAGGCTTTCGAACTGAGCGACGCATCGGCCGAACGCTCCGCCGCCGGCTGCACGGTGCGCCTGGACAAGGAACCGATCATCGAGTACATGAACTCCAACATCGTGCTCATGAAGTGGATGATCGCCAACGGCTACCTGGACGCGCGCACCCTGGGCCGCCGCATCAAGGCGATGGAAGCCTGGCTCGCCAAACCGGAGCTGCTGGCGCCGGACGCCGATGCCGACTACGCCGCCGTCATCGAAATCGACCTGGCGGACGTCAGGGAACCGATCGTCGCGTGTCCCAACGACCCGGACGACGTGAAGCTGCTGTCCGAAGTCGCCGGCGACAAGATCGACGAGGTGTTCATCGGCTCGTGCATGACCAACATCGGCCACTTCCGCGCCGCCGGCAAGCTGCTCGACGGCAAGAGCGACCTGCCCACCCGCCTGTGGATCGCCCCGCCCACCAAGATGGACCAGTTCGTGCTGACCGAAGAAGGCTACTACGGCATCCTCGGGCGCACCGGCGCACGCATGGAAATGCCCGGCTGCTCGCTGTGCATGGGCAACCAGGCGCAGATCCGCAAGGGCAGCACGGCGATGTCAACGTCGACGCGCAACTTCCCCAACCGGCTGGGCATCGACACCCGCGTCTATCTCGGCTCGGCCGAACTCGCTGCCATCTGCGCCCTGCTCGGCAAGATTCCCACGGTCGCCGAGTACATGGCCCAGGTGAATGTCGTCAACCAGAAGGCGGCGGACATCTATCGCTACATGAACTTCGACCAGATCGCCGACTTCAAGGACGTGGCGGATACGGTGACGGTGTGAGCTTCGTCCCGCCCCGAAGCGATGCGGCCCCGTCGGAGCGATCCGGCGGGGCCGTTTCTGTTTGTTAACCCGGAACCGGCAACGCCGTCAAGGCATTCCGGCCGCAACGCTACAGAGCGACCAAGTGCGCGGCAGTCGAACCCGAGACGATCTTCACATCAATTCCGGCATCGAACGTCACAAACCTACCCTGACGCCGCACCGCCAAGGCCAGCAGATAGGCATCGGTGACTTGGCGTGAGCCAAGGATGCCGGACCAATTCAGCGTTCCCGGCTCCAACAGGCTGAAATCGTCGGCCCAAAAATCATGGTGCGGCTGCGCGGCCGCCTCCGCCAGGCGCTCCGCGATGACTGCAGCCGGTCTTGAGTTCGGATAAGCCGGCTGGGACATGATGCGTATGCATCCGTTTTGGGTGATCGGGCACGACGCCCAGCCTGCTGCAAGGTTCTCCGCCAGCCATGCACTCGCCCGTTCATGATGTATATGTGCTCCATCCAGCAGCGCGATCAGGATGTTGACATCGAGCAGGGCGCGCATCAGACGCCTTCCGTGTCGCGAAGCGCATTGACCTCGTCGTTTCCGACGACGTGACCGCTGGCGGGAAACGGTCGGAATCCGCCTATCGTCCGGCCAGGGGCCACTTCGTCGCCCCCACGGGTAAGCATCTCCCGCAACAGCCGCGACACGATCTGACCGGTCAACAGCTTCTCCCGTCGCGCCAATTCCTTGGCGACTTTGATCAAATCGTCGTCAATGTCCAGAGTAGTTCTCATACCCCTATACCCAGTCCCGATGATGTCTTGATGCTACGTAATCAATGCATCAAATGCAACTTGGCACACTCGTCCTGCGAATTACCAACTGAAGGGTCGGTCATGCCGCTCGGCACGGCCACTCGACCGCGCATACGGTGCAGCCGCAATGAGCCGGACTGCATGGACAGCCCCCTTCCGTATCTGTACGGTTGTTCCGTACATTCCAGAGGTTTCCGTGAGTGGAGTCAACGTCACGACCTTGTGCCAGCGCGTGCCAGAGTATCTGGTACGCGTGGCGCAGGGCGAGCACATACGGGTCACCTCCCACGGACGGGTGATCGCGGAAATCGCGCCGCCGGCGCCGGAACCGGATGCCGCCGAGGAGGCACGCGCCCGGCTGAGGGGCAGCCTCGTCCGCTACGACGCCCCGCTGGAGCCGGTCCTGGCCGCCGAAGAGTGGGAGATGAATCGCTGATCGTTCTCGACACCCACGTACTCGTGTGGTGGCTGAATGCGGCGCCCGGGTTTTCGACGCCAGCCAAGCGGGCCACAAAGACACACGGCGGCCAGATCGTCGCCTCCACTATCAGCGTGCTGGAAATCGCCACCGCCATCAGCAGCGGCCGGCTGCAATTCACCATGCCGGTGGCACCGTGGCTGGCGGACATGCGCTGTATTCCCGACCTGCGCCTGGAGCCCGTCTCGGTCAACATCGCCGCCCTTGCCGGAAGTCTCCCCGAGCCCATGCACGGCGACCCCGCCGACCGGATCATCGCCGCAACAGCTATCGTCCTGAGCGCTGCCCTCGTACTGGCGACGCGCGGTTGCGGTCGAATCGATCGATCAAGACGATCTGGTAATCGGCAAGGCTGCGCCGCAATCCGGTTTCGGGTCAGTTGCCGGCAGCGTCGTAGGGTGCACCGTGCGCACCATCGCTGAACCGGTGCGCGCAGCGCACCCTACTACTGCACTCTAAGGATGTCAGCAAGCCGAGTGCGATCGAGAGGCATGTTGGCCCCGTAGATTGAGGCAACTTCGTCGTCCTCGTGTAGCAATCCGAGTTGGCGAAGCTCCTGGCCAAGATGCTCCTCAACTCGCTGGTAACGGAACAGGAACTTGGGCTTCGCGGACTTGCGACGAACTGCGTCAAGCCTTGGTCTCAGCCAAATGCGAGCTGACTCTCTGAAAAGTTTGACGTAATGATCCTGCGGCAAGGAACGGTAATTGACCGCGGTGTCGTCTGGGTTGAGCGCGTAAGGAAACAGGTCGAGGATCAGCACGCCATGACTTGTGAGCGTCTGGATCAAGAACTCCTTGCGTTTCTTCGGCGAAGGAAAAATCTCGCCGTCCGCGAATCCCTTCCCGGCAACCGCCTCCGCGTCATTGAAATAGAAGAACGAGGTGGGTTTAGCCTTGGGATTGTAGAAATAGGTCCTCTTCTTGCGGCCGAATAGGGGCGCCTCTGACAGCACGACAGCACGCACCCTGTCCATCTTCTCGAATTCTCGGCGCCACAGTGTCTCGGTGATCTGATACGCCTTGCGCAGGTAATGGAGGTCTTTCCGCAGCCGATTTCCCCCGTTCTTCACACAGCCGGCATCCTCAAAGACTTTCTCGTAGACTTGCTCGAGTTCGCCGCAGCATTTCATAGGATCGAACTCGACCGGTTCTGACGAGACATCGGAAACGCCGCGGACTGCGCGCGCCATTGCGGACGAGGCATCCGCTTTGACGCTACCCGCATAGTCGACGACCGCTACCCCCGCCAGCTTGCGGAAGTCCTTCCCGTTATTCGTCAGCACCGAATGCCCGTGGCGCAATGCGGTAGCGGCGATGAGCGCGTCGTGTGCGCCGATCGTCTCGCTGCGCGGCAGCGACGCGACGAGTTGGGCGTGGATCCGCGCGCATTCCAGATCGAAGGGGAGGATCGGGATGGCGGCAAGCAGGCTTTCGACGAAGGCATTGCGTCGATTGCGCTGCCCGTCGGTCTGCGCACGATGCACGCCAACAAGTAGCTCCGATGCAGTGACGGCGCTGAGGTACGCTGAGCCGTATTCGCGCCAGCGCCCGAGATCGAGTGGCGCCCGCCGCCGATCGGCGAGCACCAGGACATCCGTGTCAATTACGAGTCCCAAGCGCTCGACCCCGACGTCAGATTGGCCGTCGCCTCATGAATGTCGTCCAGAAATGCACCGACATCGTTCTCCGCGAGGGACGGCAGTGCCGCGATAAGGGCGTCAAGCTGCTCGATGGGATAGCCGACGGTCGGCCCCGCCGGCTGGATGCGGGCCACCGTCTCGTTGCCCCGCCTGATGTCCAGTGTGACGCCCTGATAGCGCACCTGATTGAGAAAGTCGGAGAAACCGCGAGCCAGTTCAGTCGCCGTGACAGTCCGAATGATCATTTCTCGATTCCTTAACGAAGTTGAATCTGATTATCGGATAATCTTATTTCTAGGTCAATCAAGACCCCTTGTGGCGCTGCCGCATGAACGTCGAGTGGAGCGCGGAATCAGAGGGGCTAGCGGATAGCGTGGCATTCGACGCCTTCCGAAGTGCGCGGCATGCTGGCAACGTATTGGTCGATCAGGCGCTGACTTATCCCTCGGTCTTCCCAGCTGGCGCGCGCAGCCCCAGCACCTTCCCCGCCTTGGCCAGCCGCAGATCGAAGCAGGCGAAGGCGCAGGCTTCGCCGCTGGCCTCGGCGAGGAGCTGCGCGGCGGCGAGCTGCACGGCGTCGTAGCCGCGCAGGGCGAAGGTGTCGGCGAACTCGCCGGCGCGCTCCACGATGCTCTGGGATACCTCGATCACCACGTAGTGCAGCCAGTCGGCAGCGAACGCCTGCTTCGCCGTCTCGATGGCGGCGGCATCTTGCGGCGCTTCGCGGGCGCGGCGCGACAGGGCGGCGTGGATCTCCGCCCAAGTGATGCGGCAGGTGGCCACCGCTTCCGCCGCCTCTACGGCGGCGCGCACTTCCTCGCTGCCCGGCTCGACCACGTACAGCTTGACCAGGGCCGAGCTGTCGCAGTACAGGATCACCCGCGATCTTCCAGCAGCAGGTCGGAAACCAGCCGGCCGCCCGACGTCAGGCGTACCGCCGCTCCACGCGGTTTCCCGCCCGCCCATTGGGCCAAGCCGGTGGCGAGCAGGCGTGCCACCCCGGCATGCTCCGCCCCCGCCACACCCACGAGCCGTGCCACTACGCGGCGATGCGATGTGATCTCGATCGGCTCCCCGGTTCCTGCTTCCGCCAGGTACTGCGACAGATGAGCCTTCAAATCGCGCACCGATACTCTCATGCGAGACCTCAGTTTGTGAAATAACGCAACATTGTAGTCACATTTTTACCGAGGCTCAATCTTCCGACCAGCAAGCCGGCCGGACCTCCCTCAGCCCTCGTCCTTGCGCGCCTCCCGCGCCAGCCTCGTCTTGTGGCGCGCGATGTCGCCCGAGATCTGGCCGATGATCTCGGTCGCCGCCTCGACGATCTGTCCGGGGCCGAAGCCGGCGGCGGCAAGGTCCTTGTAGAAGGCCTTGGCCAGCACCTTGGCCAGGCGCGCCGGCGGCATCGCTCCATCGGTCAGGCTGGCGGCGACCTCCGGCTCCTGCCGCGCCAGCGTCAATTGGGCGACCCGGGAGCGCAACAGGGTCTGCAGCCGGTCCACCTGAACCGACTTGCCGATGAGCATGGCCACGATGCCCGCCCGCATCAGATCCGACGGCCCGAAGGGCACGCTGCCCGGCCGGCCGGATACGTTCATGACGCCCAGCACGACCTGGCCGACGGCGATCGGAACACTCATGAAGCTCGCGCCGAGATCCTTGCGTCCGCGGGCGAGGCGGGCGAATTCTGAGCTGCGGATGTCGGCGACCAGCACCGCCTGTCCGCGGTCCAGGACGGCACCGGCGATCGACTCGCCGGCGCCCGGCCGCTCCTGCCAAGCCGCTTCGGGCAAGGTCGCGGTCGAGGCCCAGAGGCGCAGCCGCGGCCGCTCCTCGCCCCCCTCCGACAGCAGCATGATGGAGCAATCCGAAGCATCCACCGAGTCCGCGGCCAGGCGGGCGAGCTGCGACAGCCGCGCGTCGAGTTGCTCCCCGGCAGCGAGGAATACCGCCAGATCGTGCAAGTGGCCGAGTTCGGACGCGCTCATTGCCTCTGCTCCTTTGGAAGCCATTGCGCGGTCGGCAGCCGCAATCCCGGGAATTGGGGACCGGCGCCAGGCTGAATCCCGGCTGCCGCACGACACGCGCGACCATCGATCATACGGCAGCCCGAATGGCGGCATCGCACAATCGCACCGGCGCTCCGGCCTGCGCAGGGGGAAACCGCAACGACCCGGGCATTTCGGCCGACAGGGCGATGCAGCCACGGCACTGCAGTAGAGCGGACCGTAGGACAGCGTTGACCACCGTCAATCCGCCGACTTGGCGAACGCAATAGCATTCTCGTTCATCCCGCTCCGCCGCCGCCCTTCCACGCAAGGAGTCGTGCCATGGACATCGCCCTCCCCCCGCAAGCTGCCCAATCCCAGCCGGTACCGGCCGCGCGCCGCCCGGCACCCCCACCACCGGCTGCGCGACCGCAGGCGGTCCTGCCGGCCGACGGCTTCGATCGCGGCCTGCATGCCGCCCTGGGGCGGGCGACTTCGGCCATTTCGCCGTCTTCGCTCCTCCTCGCCTACACCGACTGGCTGTCGCACCTCGCCCTGTCTCCCGCCAAGCAGACCGAGCTGATGCAGAAGGCCTGGCGCAAGCTGGTGCGTCTGGCGCTGTATCTGCCGCACTCCCAGTCCGAGAGCGAGCCGCCCTGCATCGACCCGCTGGAGCAGGACCGCCGCTTCCGCCATGCGGAGTGGCGGAAATGGCCGTTCAACGTGATCTACCAGGCGTTCCTGCTGAATCAGCAGTGGTGGTACAACGCCACCACCGAGATTCGCGGCGTGTCGCAGCATCACGAGGAAGTGGTGACTTTCGTCACCCGCCAGCTGCTGGACGTGGTGTCGCCGGCGAACTCCCCCATGAGCAATCCCGAGGTTCTGAAGAAGATCTTCGAAACCGGCGGGCAGAATCTGTACTACGGCTGGATCAACTGGCTGACCGACTGGGAGCGCGCCCACGCCGGACGCGCCCCGGTGGGCACGGAGGCGTTCGAGGTCGGCGCGAACCTGGCGATCACGCCGGGCCGGGTCGTGTTCCGCAACCGGCTGATCGAACTGATCCAGTACGCGCCGGCGACCCAGACGGTATGCGCCGAACCGGTCCTGATCGTGCCGGCGTGGATCATGAAGTACTACATTCTCGACCTGCAGCCCCACAACTCGCTGATCCGCTATCTGGTCGAGCACGGCCACACCGTCTTCTGCATCTCCTGGAAAAACCCGGACCCGGGCGACCGCGACCGCGGCATGGAGGACTACCTGCGCATGGGTCTGATGGATGCCCTGGAAGCAGTGCGCGCGATCGTGCCCAAGCGCAAGGTGCACGCCGTGGGCTACTGCCTCGGCGGCACCCTGCTCGCCATCGGCGCCGCAGCCATGGCGCGGGACAACGACGACCGCCTCGGCTCCATGACGCTGCTGGCGGCCCAGACCGACTTCAGCGAGCCGGGCGAACTGGCGCTTTTCATCGACGAGAGCCAGGTCACCTTCCTCGAGGACATGATGTTCGACCGCGGCTATCTGTCGGCCGGACAGATGGCCGGCGCCTTCCAGTTGCTGCGCTCGAACGACCTCATCTGGTCGCGCCTGGTGCACGAATACCTCATGGGCGAACGCGCGCCCATGTCCGACCTCATGGCCTGGAACGCCGATGCCACGCGCATGCCCTACCGCATGCACTCCCAGTACCTGCGCCGCCTGTTCCTCGGCAACGACCTGGCCGAAGGCCGCTACCGCGTCGGCGGCCGGCCGGTGGCGATGAACGACCTGCGGCTGCCGGTATTCTGCGTCGGCACTACGAACGATCATGTGGCGCCGTGGCGCTCGGTCTACAAGCTGCACCTGCTGGCGGACACGGAGATCACCTTCGCCCTTACCACCGGCGGACACAACGTCGGCATCGTCAGCCCTCCCGGTGTGCAGAAGCGCGGCTACCAGGTGCTGACCCGGCCCTACGACGGCAAGTACATGGATCCGGACGCCTACCTCGGCGCCGCAGCGCGCAAGGAAGGATCGTGGTGGCCGGAATGGCAGACCTGGCTCGCGCAGCGATCCGGCGAGCAACTCGCCCCGCCGCCGATGGGAGCAGCGGAGCGGGGCTACAACGCCCTGGAAGAAGCGCCCGGCACCTACGTTTACCTGAAGTAGCCCCGTACCAGCCGATTCTCGCTGTTGCCGGCGCAGTTCCAGCGGCGCCGGCAAGCGTTTTCTAGTTGCCGAAGATGCCCTTGATGGCCTTCATCACGCCGCTGCCGCCCGGCACCACCGAATCTGCCGCGGCATCCCCGGCTGCTCCGGACGCGGCAGCCTGCATGCCGAGCATGACGCTGTCGTGGGCCGACACACGCACCTTCGCCGTCCAGATGAGCGGCTTCTTCTCGCCCGGTTTCTGGGGCGGGTAGGCGAAGCCCTGGGTCGGTCCCACCGCTTCGCCCGAAACCATCGCCATCTGCGCCTTCTGGAAGATTCCCGCCGGAATGGTGCAGGTGTTCTGGCTGCCCGGCAGCATTGGTGACTTTTTCCGGTCCGCCATCCAGATCACGACCTCCTTGTCGTCGCCGGCACCGACCGCGGTCAGGTTGTAGCCCTTGGCGCGACCGAGTTGGTCCCAGTTCAACGGGACGGCCGCCTTCAGATCCGAGCCGCCCGCCTTCAGATTCATCGGCTCGAGGAAGTCCATGTCCCTCCCCAGGCTGTAGCGAATCTCCTGCTTCATGAAATTGGCCTGAACCAGGTGATCGCCGACCGCCGAGGATTCCACCGGCATGCCTTTGAAATCGCTGTCGCCGTAGGGCCAGCCGAGGGTGCGCGGCGGCAGCGATTCGCCGCCGCCCTTGCCGCTGCCGCCCCCTTTCGCTGCGCGTGCCGAGCGGGCCATCGCCGCAACTTCGGGCGAGGTCTGGCTGCCCAGGCTGCGCAGGTCGATGACTTCCGGCTGCCCCTTGGCCACGGTGGGGCTGCAGCCCCAGTAGATCAAGACCTTGCCGTCGGGCTCGCCGCCGGGTTCGCCCTCTCCCCCGCCGCCGGAGCGTCGTTCACCCTTGAGCGGCAGCGCAGGACCGATGCGCATGGCCTCCGGCACCACATGCTCGGCCGTGTAGCCGTCCGGAATATCGGCTGGATTGGTGAGCTGGAGGTCCATCGACTTGCTGACGCTGCTTCCCGATCCACCCATCATCATGCCGAGCATGCCGGTCACGCCGCCGGCCCCGAAACCGGACTGGGTGCGCAGGTCCATCTGATAGTTCACCGGTGCCGCAGCAGCCGAAAAGGCCACGCCTGCCAGCGCCGTCACGCTTAGCGCATTTGCCAACGCAATTCTTGTTTTCAACTTCGCCCCCTATTCGCCTGTTTGAATTTCGGCAACTGTGAAACGCCGCCGTCCCTCGTTCCCACGTCGATTGATGCGACGCGGCGGCCATCCATTCGAGTCTGACCCGCGACGACCGGCCGCCCCCGGAAAATGCGCAAGCTACGCGACGCATATCGCGGCGTCAATCCCGCACTGAGCCAAACGAAGGTCGCCGCACGTCGCTGCGTCCGGCCGAATCCCGGTTCGGTCGCCACGTCTGCTGCCCCCGCGGCAGTGCCTGGACGTTCTGGAACGTGCTACGGTGACGCGCTGAACGCGCACGGGCACTGCGTTGCCCAGACATGATCCAATTGCCGGAAAGGGTATCGAACATGACGCTCCTGATCGTCGGCCTGCTGGTGTTCCTCGGCGCCCATTCGGTTCGCATCTTCGCCGAGGACTGGCGCACAAGACAGGTCGCCCGCCTGGGCGAGACGACCTGGAAGGGCATCATCTCGGTCATCTCCCTGCTCGGGTTCGTGCTGCTCGTCTGGGGCTACGGCCTGGCGCGGGCCGATGCGCTGGATCTCTGGCAGCCGCCGCGCTGGACCGGTCACGTCACCGCGCTGCTCACATTGCCGGCCTTCGTGCTGCTGGTGGCCGCATATGTACCGCGCAACCGCATCAAGGCTGCCGTCGGCCATCCCATGATCCTGGGCGTGAAGTTGTGGGCCTTCGCGCACCTGCTGTCCAACGGTCGCGCCAATGACGTCGTGCTGTTCGGCGCCTTTCTCGCGTGGGCGGTGTTCGATTTCGCCGCAGCCCGGCGCCGGGATCGGCTCGCCGGCACACGCTACCCGGCCGGCACGGCGGCGCGCGACGCGACGGTCATCGCCGTCGGCATCGCCGCCTGGGCCTTGTTCGCCGTCTTCCTCCACGGCTGGCTGATCGGGGTGCGGCCGTTCGGCTGATCGGCCCGAGCACCCGGCTCTCGATCGCCCGCGCAGGGATTCTCGCCCGGCCCATGAACATCGGCATCGTCTCCGATACCCACATGCCGCGCACCAGCGCGGCGCTGCCCGTCGCGCTGCGGCGCGGGCTGAGGTCGCAGCGCGTAGGCCTGATCCTCCATCTCGGCGATTTCACCCGGCCGGCGGTGGCGGGCCTGTTCGAAGATCTCGCTCCTTTCGATGCCGTGGCCGGCAATAACGACGGGGAAGAAGTCGTGCGCCGCTTCGGCCGCCGCAAGATTCTCGATGTGGAGGGACTGCGCATCGGCATGACCCACGGCGACGGGGCGCACAAGAGCACGCTGCAGCGCGCGCTGGACGCCTTCCACGGCGAACGTCTCGATGTCATCCTGTTCGGCCACAGCCATGTTCCGTACTGCGCCAGGCATGGGGACGTGTGGCTGCTCAATCCGGGTTCGCCCACCGACAAGCGACGTGCTCCGACCTACTCCTGGGGTCTGCTGTAGATTCGCGACGGCCGCGCGACGCCGACGCTGCACCATTTTGCAGACAAGGACGCAGCGGAGTGAGCCCGCCCGCGACCGGCTTCGCGGCGACGCCGCTGCAGCCGCGCTGCGGCGTCCGGTGCATCAAACCGGCGGTCCATCGCTGCCCGCCGCCCCGATTCGATCGATTTAAGTCTGGCCTAAGTCTGGCTGCGTATGCTGCGCGCAGGTCGATCGATCGATCGGCTGCAAAACATCCAGGAGACAGCAATGAACCATACCGTACGCACCACCCTGCTTACCCTCGGCCTCGCCGCATGCTCCAGCCTGGCATTGGCCGCCACACCACCCGCCGGCGCCGCCGCACCCGCGGACCACGCCGCCGCGGCCTCTGCGCCGGCGACCAATGTCCAGACGCCGACAACCAAGCAGGCCAACAAGAAGGTCACGCATCACAAGAGCAGCCACCACACCCAGCCGGCGACCAAGAAAGCGGGTGCGTGATCCGCGGCATCGAACACCCGACTCCCGGCCGCGATCGGACTTGACCTTTGCGGCACCTGCCTGCCCTTCCCGCGGACTACACTCTGTCCGCGGGAGGTATCCTGTGCAATGCGACTGCTGCTGGTGGAAGACGACCCGATGATCGGCGCGGCCGTTCGCACCGGCCTGCGCCACGCCGGCTTCACGGTGGATTGGGTCCGGGATGGCGCGGCGGCGCTGTCGGCCTGCGCCACGGAGCCGTTCGAACTGATGCTGCTCGATCTCGGCCTACCCCGTCGTGACGGGACCGAAGTGCTGCGCACGCTGCGCAGCCAGGGCGGGCGCATACCGGTCATCATCATCACGGCGCGCGACGGCGTGGAAGAGCGCATCGCAGGCCTCAACGCCGGCGCCGACGACTACATCGTCAAGCCCTTCGATGTCGCCGAACTGATCGCCCGCATTCGTGCCGTGGCGCGGCGCCACCAGGGGCAGGCAAGTTCCGTGCTGCGGGCAGGCGCCATCAGCCTGGATCCGGTGACCCGTGAGGTGAGCGTGGAAGACAAGCCCGTGGTGCTCTCGGGACGCGAGTTCAGCCTGCTCGAATTGTTGATGTGGCGGCCGGGGGTGGCGCTGTCGCGCGCGCAAATCGAGGAGCGTCTGTTCGGCTGGGGCGAAGAGGTGGAGAGCAACGCGGTGGAGGTCCATATCCACGCTCTGCGCAGAAAGCTGGGCACGCAGGCGATCCAGAACATTCGCGGTGTCGGCTGGCTGGTGCCGAAGCGATGATCGCGTGAATGAACTCGATACGGCGCCGGCTGCTTACGAATCTGCTGCTCGTCGGCACGCTGCTGTGCGTTCTCATGGCGGGCGCAGTGGCTTTGCTCGTCCGTTCCCAGGTAGGCGAACTGCTCGACTACCAGCTCGAACAGGTGGCACGCACCCTCATCGATCGCAACTTGAGCGATCTCGACGCGCATCGGGGGGAGGATCCGGCCATGCATCTCGAAATCCAGGTCGGAGACGAGAACGCCCGGCTGCTCTATTCTTCGAACGAGGATCTGGGCCTGCCGCTGACCACCCCGCTGGGCCTGACCACCCTTGCCGACCGCAGCGGCCAGTATGACGAGGGTCTGCGCGTATTCACCCTGCGCAGCCGCAGCCGGCTAGTGCAGGTGATCCAGCCGATGTCCTTGCGCCATGAGCTGACCTGGGAGGCAGCAGCCGGCGCCATGGTCCCGTCGGTCGTGCTGCTGGCAGCCTTGTCCGGGCTGATCGTCGTCACCATCCGCCGCGAGCTGGAGCCGCTGCGCCGCCTGACCGACGAACTCGAAACGCGCGGCGCCGATGCGCTGACACCCATCGATCTGCCGCATGCGCCGAGTGAATTGCATATTCCGGTCCTTACGCTGAACCGCCTGCTCGGCCGTCTCGATGTAGCCATCCGCGCCCACCGGGAGTTCCTCGCCGATGCCGCGCACGAACTGCGCAGCCCCTTGACCGCAATCCGCCTGCAGGCCGGAAACGTGGCTACCGCGACCTCGGATGCGGAGCGCCAGGCGGCCGTCCTGGAACTTGCCCGGGGCGTCGACCGCGCCGGTCACCTGGTGCAGCAGTTGCTGACACTGGCGCGCCTGGACCCCAGCGCCCGGTCCCTGCCCCGGCAGCGAATCGATCTGCGCGCCGTCGCCCAGGAATGCCTGGTGGACCACGTCGGCGAAGCCGCGGCGAAGGGCATGCAGCTCGGACTTTCGGCCCACAGTGCCACCTGGTTCACCGGAGACGGCGAGGCGCTGCGCGCCATGCTCGACAACCTGCTGGGCAATGCCATCAAATATGCGCCCGAAGGCACTCCGATCGACGTCTCGATCCTGAACGACGACAACCACATCGTGCTGTCGGTGCGTGACCACGGCCCCGGCATTGCGCCGCAGGAGCGCGACCGCGTTTTTCATCGCTTCCATCGCCTCGCCAGCCCCGACACTCCCGGCAGCGGACTGGGTCTGGCGATCGTGAACGCCGTCGTACGCACCCACGGCGGCACCATCGCCCTCCTCGATCCACCCCGAGGTGATGGGCTGCTGGTGGAAGTACGAATCCCGTTCGACGGCGATCCGGCCGCCGGGGCGGCGGTCCATGACCACCGCCCCATGCCTTAGAAGTGAATCACCGGGCACAGGCCCGGCAGACCCACCGTTTTCCGATAAAGGCCAATTTCCGTGACCTCTCCCCATTCTGATCGAACCCGCAGCCGTCTCGCCATACCCGACCGTCTCACGCCGGCACTGCTGCTTGCCGCGGCAGCCATGGTCGTATCTCTGGTCACCCGCGTCGTCCTGCTGCTGCGCACCGACACTGTGCTGCCTGCGGGATTCTGGCCGCTGGTCCAGATCTTCGTCAGAGGGGCGTACTTCGACCTGGTGGCGGCCGCCTATTTCGTGACGCCGTTCGTGATCTGGCTCGCCCTGACACCGAACCGCCTCGCCGCGACGCGGGTGCATCGCACGCTCGTGCTGCTGGCGTTTGCCGCCCAGGCCTATGTGCTGACCGTCACCGCGGTTGCGGAATGGCTGTTCTGGGAGGAGTTCGGCGCCCGCTTCAATTTCATCGCCGTCGATTACCTGCTCTACACGCAGGAGGTGATCGCCAACATCCGCCAGAGCTATCCGGTGGGTTCCATCCTCGCCGCGCTCGCCCTGCCTGCCCTCGCGGTCACCGCATTCCTCGGCCGCTACCTGATGCGAACGGCCGCTGCGCCGCTGCCGTGGCGAGCCACCGGCGCCGTCCTGGTGGCGCAGGTGCTGCTCGTCGCCGCCGCCTTCGGTTTCGCGGACAGCGACCAGAAGAGCTTCTCCACCAGTGACAGCGCCAACGAACTGGCGGGCAACGGCATCTACGAATTCTTCGCCGCCAACTACCGCAACGAGCTCAACTTCGAGAAGTTCTACGCCACGCTGCCGGCGCACGAAGCCCTGGCCGAGGCGAAGCGCGATGTCGATGCGGGCGCCGATTGGCTGCGCGAGCCGTCCGACGGTTTCGAGCGCCATGTCACCGCGTCCTCGCCGCGGCAGCGCTTGAATGTGGTCCTGGTCAGCATCGAGAGCATGGGCACCGAGTTTCTCGATGCCTATGGCAGCCACGACGGACTCACGCCCAACCTGGACCGGCTCACGCGCGAAAGCCTGTGGTTCTCCAACGCTTATGCCACCGGCAACCGCACGGTGCGCGGGCTCGAAGCCCTCGCCCTGGCGCTGCCGCCGACGCCGGGACAATCCATCGTGCGACGGCCGAAGAACGAACGGCTGTTCTCCCTCGGCAGCGTGCTGGAAGACCTGGGCTACCAGGCCTTCTTCGCCTACGGCGGCTTCGGCTACTTCGACAACATGAATGCGTTCTTCGACCGCAACGATTACCGCTCCATCGACCGCACCGACATACCGCGCGAGCGGGTCACCTTCGCCAACGCCTGGGGAGTGGCCGACGAGATCCTGTTCGACTTCGTGCTGGACGACCTCGACCGCCAGCAGCAGGCGAAGGGGGCAAAGCCCTTCTTCATCCACATCATGACCACCAGCAACCATCGCCCCTACACCTACCCGGCCGGACGCATCGACATCCCCTCGGGCAGCGGGCGCGACGGCGCGGTCAAGTATGCCGACTGGGCCATCGGCCATCTGCTGGAGGAAGCCCGCAAGCGTCCCTGGTTCGACGACACCCTGTTCGTGATCACCGCGGACCACGGCGCCAATGCCCGCGGTACCGTCGAGATCCCGGTGGACAAGTACCGCATCCCGGTCCTGTTCTATGCCCCCAAGCATATCCAGCCGCAGCGCGTCGATCGCCTGATGTCGCAGATCGACATCGCCCCGACCCTGCTCGGCCTGCTCGGCGCAACGTACTACAGCAAGTTCTTCGGCCGCGACATGATGCATGCATCGCCCGCAGGCGACCGTGCCTTCGTCGCCAACTATGAGACGCTGGGTCTGCTGCGCGACGGCAAGCTGGTCGTGCTGCAGCCGCACCGCAAGGTGAGTGTCTACAAGGTGGACGCGGAAGGGCGCCGCGGCGCGCCCATCGAAGACCCGGCCCTGGCACGCAAGGTGATCGCCCTCTACCAGGCCGCCTCGACCGTGTTCAAGAGCGGCAAGTACCGTGACGAGGAGCAGCTTGCCCCGGACGAGCGCGACGGCGCCGGATCACGACGACCGGAAGCACCAGGCGGCAGCGAGCACGAGGCGGACTCGCGCTAGCATTTCGCCGGCCGCGGCCCGGCGCTGAACCGCCCGCCTCATGGCGCGCGCAGCGGCAGTTCGGGCCTACTTGTCCACGGACACCAGACCGACCCGAACGGCATAGCGCACCAAGCCGGCCACGTCGTGGATGTCCAGCCGTTCCATGAGTTGCGCGCGGTGGGTCTCCACCGTCTTCACGCTCAAGCCCAGTCTCTGGGCGATCTCGCGGGTGGAGCACCCCTCCCCGATCAGGACCAGGATCTCCCGCTGCCGCGGGGTCAACGGCTGCGCCGGCTTCTGCCCGCTGCCGGTGCGGGCGATGTAGTTATCGACAACCTGCCGCGAAATGGGCGGCGACAGATAGGTTTCGCCGGCGAGCACGGCGCTGATCGCCACTTCCAGCTCCTTGGGCGCGGATTCCTTGAGCAGGTAGCCCGAGGCACCGGCACGCAGCGCCTGCAGCACGTACTCCTCGTTGTCGTACATCGAAAGGATCATCACGCGCACATGGGGAAATTCCTGGCGGATACGTTCCGCCAGTTCCAGTCCGGTCATCCCCTTCATCGCCACATCGGTGAGCACCAGCCCGATGCGCTCGCGCCGCAGCACCTCCAGGGCCTCCTCCCCGCTGCCCGCCTCGGACACGAAAATTCCGGGCATGTGTTCGAGGAGCAGGTTCAACCCGGCCCGTACCAACGCATGGTCATCCACCAGCAGTACACGCACGCTGCTCATGATGCAATCTCCCTCAAAACCGTCGGGCCGATTTCCATCGGCAGACGGACCCGCACCTCGGTGCCGCGACCGGGCTGGCTGACGACTTCGAACTCTCCGCCCGCCAGCACGACCCGCTCCTCCATGGAGAGCAGCCCCATGCTGCTGCCGCGCAGCGCGTCACGGCGCCGCGCCGCGACGTCGAAGCCGCAGCCGTCGTCGCGCACTACGAGGCGCAACTCCTGCTCGACTCGGTCGAGCTCGATCCACACATTCTGCGCCCCGGCATGGCGAACGACGTTGGTGATGGCCTCCTGCACGACACGAAAACACACGGTGGCGACGGCGGTGGACGGCTCGCGCTCGATTCCGGTGAATGACAGATGCGCCGCGATGCCCGCCGCCTGAGTTTGACGGTCGATCTGCCAGCGCACCGCCGAAGCCAGCCCCAGATCGTCGAGCTGCGGCGGACGCAGGTCGAGGCACAGCGTGCGCACCTGGCGCAATGCACCGTCCGCGATGGCGATGCATTCGTCCGGCCCGGTACCAGCGCCCGGCCATCGGCCGCGCTGCGCCTGCAGGCGCAGCGAAAGCGCCGTCAGCGCCTGACCGATCTCGTCATGCAGTTCGCGCGCGATGCGCCGGCGCTCCGATTCTTGCACATCGAGGAGGCGGTGCGACACGGTCTGCAGGCGGCGATGGGCATCGCGCAGCTGTCCTTCCGCGCGTCGCCGCGCCTCGATCATGACATTGAACTGCTCCGCCACGTCCACGATCTCCGCCGGGCCGCTCACCTCGACCCGTGCTTCCAGCCCGCCTGCGGCCACCGTCTGCGCCGCCTGCGCGATGCGCCGGATGGGGCGCGTTATTCTCGCCGCGATGATCCAGGCGACGAAGCCCACGCTGCCGATGATGATCAGCGCCAGAAGGCTGTTCTTGATGGCCAGATCCCGGGTCGGGGCGAATATGGCATCGGTCGGTATGCCGGCGACGGCATGCCAGTTCGTGCCGCGAATCGCCGCATACCCGTAGAGCCGCTCGATGCCGTCCCCGGCAACGGCGACAGCGCAGCCCGACCCCTCCTGCATCAGGCTCGCAAGCGCGTCATCGCCGCGGGGCGGACCTCCGCTGCTTGCGGCCGCAGGCGGGGCATGGAATACCACACTGCCCGCCGCGTCGCGTATCTCGGCCGCTGTGCCGCAGGGATATCGCGACAGATCGAGGGAGTGCGCGTAGCGGCCGGCGTCGATGACGACGGTGAGCGCCCCGGCGATGCCGCCTTGTTCGTTCGTCAGCGCGTGGCTCTGTACCGTCTGCAACAGGCCTCCCGCTTCGGCCACCGTCGCCAGGCCCTCTACCGCCGTCATGCGACCCAGCCATTCGCGGTCCGCCAGGAACGGCCGAATCCGCTCCGCCGCTCCCGGGCCATGCCTCTCGCATGCCACTTCGCCGCGAGCGTCGGTCGTGATCACGGCATAGAACCGCGGGTCCATGCGCAGTAGTTTCGGCAGCACCGCATCGCACTGTGCGCGATCCAGCAGGTCGGCCGCCCTGCGCTGCGCCAGTCGTTCCAGCAGTTCCCGGGCATCCTCCGTGACGGCCGCCACGTCGTCGGCCAGATTCTCGGCCAGCCGGATCACCGTTTCGCCTGCCTGCCGCCGGTCGTGCTGCAGATCCTCGTAAATGGCATAGGCGAGCAACAGCACGAGCGGAAGCGCCACGGCGAGCAGAAGCAGGTTCAACTGGGTTCGGATCAGACGACGGCGCTTCATGACTGACAACAAGAATCGGACCGGGTCATTAGACAGCATTTCGCCACCGCAGGCACGCGTGCCATTGCTGCCGCATAGGCCGGACGCTGCGCTGTGCTCGACCTGGGTCCCCAGACACGGGGTCACACCGACAATTGGGGACAGCCAGCCACGGAAGAACCCCGATCTCGTGCTCATGGTTTCCCCTGATACCGCACTCGGGTCTTCGTGGTAGCGCAGAGGCCTCCGCGCCGACCGGAAAGTCGTAACCGATTGACGAGTCTCGATTTCTTGCCGGCGATCGGGGGACCACGGCGCGCCCTGGTCCCATGCTCGCATTGCCGCAGGTGTCTACGGTTGCAGCGTGCGGCATCGATCCGCGCACAAACGAACCTTTCGCGCTACGACGGAACGCGCAGTCCATGAACTTGGGAAGTCCAATTGAACCGCCACATCGCCCAGCGCGCCGGGATCTCGCTTCCTGTCTTCCGGTGGCTGGGCCTTGCCCGCGAAGCGAGCGCGACTGCTCGCTCATCCCCTGGATCTGCTCGGCGATCCTGGCGGCCGGGCGGTTCCATCGGCCGCCCGGTGGTTCGAGATCCCATCGCATCGCAACTTGACCCCATGGAGGGCAGGACCCTTTCTTGCGCGTTCCGCCTGCCAGCTTTTTTCCCGTGATGTCTGCGCCACCGCCGGGTTCCGCGCGACCCGCCTGCCCCCCATGCGTTGCATCGGCTGAACGAAGCCTGTCTTGCCCTAGCCACCCGGCATGCCGCGACACGACCAAAGATTGGGGAGCCACCCCCAAAGCCGGGGCCCCGGGGGATCCCGCGAACTCAGGGTTTTCCCTCAGGCGGGGCTCGGGTAGTTACCCTAGCCGCGTGGCCGTCCCGACACCAGTCCATGCCGTGAATGCGTCCTTATGTCACTGAACTGCCGAACGAATCCGGTGGCGACTTCCTCCTCCGGAGGAAGCCGCTTGGCGCTGCTGGCATGAAGGGTGCGATGACTTGTTGCAGGCGACTACAGGTCGCGGACAAGAAACTCTGTTGGAGGTTGCTATGACCAATGCACTCTGGAGATCTGTCATGTTGAGACCCCCGTGAGGACCGCAGGAGCGACCGTCTGCCTGCGGCTCCCAACTTCTTCCGCACGACGGCCATGCTCACCACAAGAAGTTTCCCCGGATTCAACCAACAAGCTCATGAGGGAAACCGCAATGAAACAACGAGAGAGACTTTTCCAGCGCACCGTCGATCTGCACCGCGAGATTACGCGGGAGCGGCTGACCCGCCGCGACCTCCTCAAGATGGGACTGCTGAGCGGGGCCACGGGACTGCTGCTGCCGATCTCCGGCCTGAGCCTGCGGGCAGCGTGGGCGAAGGATGGCGGCAGCAGCAACAGCGGCAGCGGTGGCAGCGGCGGCAGCGGCTCCTGCACCATTCCGGCGCCGTTCATAGGGCAATCCGGGTGGTTCACGAACCCCATGCCGCGGCTGTTCCAAATGACGCCCTTGGCCAACGGCATCGCCGGTATCAGCGGCCCGACACCGGGACCGCATCCGGTAGCGGGCAGCAACGACTCGAAACTCCGGTGCGTCACCGACTTTCCCAGCACCCCTGGCCAGTGGGGATTGGATCAGACCACGCCCTACGCGGACCTGGCCCATCAGGCGTGGGCCGACCCGAATTCGAAGCTGTATTTCCCGCCGGTGGATTTCTACGAACTGCGCGTCGTGCAGCACAACCACAAATGGCACAGCCAGATGCCCGCAGGCACGAAAGGCCAGCCGGCCTGGGGATTCGCGCCTCCCGGATTCGACGAGACGGTACATTCCATCGTCCCCGGCCCGGTCTTCCGAACCCGCTACGGGCGCTCCCATTTCGTGCGCATCCACAACGACCTGCCGGCAACCCCGGCGGAGGATCAGGTTTCGCCCCTGGGCTTCGGCACGCCGATCATCACCACCCACATGCACAACCTGCACACCCCTTCCGAGAGCGACGGCAATCCGCTGTACTGGAACTACCCCGGCTACTTCTACGACTACCACTACCCGAACGTCTATGCCGGCGTCAACCAGTACGGCGGCATCGGCGATCCGCGCGAAGCCCTCGGCACCCTGTGGTACCACGACCACAAGCTCGACTTCACGGCGCAGAACGTCTATGCCGGCCTGGCCGGCCTGAACTGCATCTACGACGACCTGGACGCGGGAGACCCGACCGAGTCCACCGGACTGCGCCTGCCCTGCGGCGACAACTACGAGTTCGACGTTCCTCTGGTGTTCCACGATCGGGCCTTCGATAGCCGCGGCGTGGACTATTTCCCGCTCGCCTGCTTCGACGGCGCCATCGGTCAGGACTACACCGTGAATGGCGTCATCCGGCCCTACTTCGACGTCTCCCGGCGCAAGTACCGCTTCCGCCTGCTCGACATGGGGCCCTCTCGGTTCTACTGGTGGTTCCTGCAGGATTCCCGCGGCAACAACATTCCCTACACCGTGATCGCCAACGACGGCAACCTGCTGCCGGCACCGGTCCTTGTGAGCACCGGCGTCAAGCAGGCGGTGGCCGAGCGCTGGGACATCATCATCGACTTCTCCGCCTTCAAGCCCGGCGACAATCTGTACTGGGTCAACCGCGCCGAACAGGTGGACGGGCGCGGGCCCACCGGCAACCTGCTGAGGGCAGGCATCGCCGTGCTCCAGTTCCGCGTCGGCGGCGCTCCCGCCAGGAAAGACAACAGCATCATTCCCGCCAGGCTGCGCGACCTGCCCGACCCGGTGGACCTGACCAGGGCGAAGCGCCAGACGTGGACCTTCAAACGTTCCGGAGGCGCATGGGCGGTGCGCGGCGAACCGGTCAATATCAATCTCAACACCAACGACCAGTACGACCGCTTCGCGACACCCTACCAGATACCGGAGGGCACGGCGGAGCAATGGACCATCATCAACGGCGGCGGATCCTGGTCGCACCCGGTGCACATCCACTACGAGGAACACCGCTTCCTCAGCTACAACGGCACCGCGCCGAGCCCGACCGTCAATCCGACCGAGTACTCGCGCAAGGACGTGATACGGCTCGATCCGAACGCCAAGGTGGAGATCGCCATGCGCTTCCGCGACTACAAGGGCGTCTATCCGATGCACTGCCACAACGTGGTGCACGAGGACCACGCCATGATGATCATGTGGAAGATCGTGTGACGGCCGGCGGCGGGGCACCGCATTCCCTGGTGCTCCGCCGGATCGGCACACTTGCCCGGAGAACAATATGGACAGAAGACGCTTTCTCGGCACCGGGCTCGCGCCCCTGGCCTTTGCCTTGCCGGCAGCGGCTGCCTCGGAGGCGCCCAGGCGCGTCTCCCTGGCGGCGCGGCGCGGCATGTTTCCCAACGTGCCGCTGATCGCCCACGATGGCCGCCGTGTGAAGTTCTACGAGGATCTGATCCAGGGCGACCGGATCGTGCTGATCAATTTCTTTCTTCTGCGCTGTCGCGACGGGCTGTGTCCGATCTCGACCTACAACCTGATGCAGGCGCAGCAACTGCTCGGCGATCGCGTCGGAAGGGACATCTTCTTCTACTCGATCACGCTGTCGCCGGAGACCGACCGGCCCGATCTGCTGCGCGCCTATGCCCAGATTTTCGGGATCAAGCCGGGCTGGCTGTTCCTCACCGGAGCACCGCCGGACATCGAGCTGCTGCGGCGCGCACTCGGCTATGTCGATACCGACCCCGAGCGCGACAAGGACAAGGCGAATCACGTCAATGTGGCGCGCTACGGCGACGACGCCCTGGAGCGCTGGGCGGCGGTATCGACCCAATCCAGCCCCCAGAACATCGCCACGGCGCTGAAGTTCCTCAGGGTCTGATGCAGAGAACCAGCTCATGATCGATATGCGATCCGCGTGCAGGCATGGGGCGACGGCTGCGCCAAACACCGGCTCGCCGACGAGCCGTCGGCGCCCCTCATCAAGCGGCGGTTCACGGGCGGCATTGCTGCGATCGCTGTCCGCACTTGCCGTGGCGGCTGCCGCCACCGTGGCATTCGGCCAGCCGGATGCGGCGCCGGACAATGACGTCGCGCTGGCTCACGATCAGCCGGCAGCCGTGGTTGCCGCCGCCGCGCAAGCGCCCGCAGCCGAGGCGAACTGGCTCGACGCCGGACGGCTCGCCCTGGCGACGGGGGACCATGCGACGGCGCTCAAGTGGCTGCGCCAGGCCGCGGAGCAGGACGACGCCGAGGCCCAGGTCGAACTCGGGCGCCTCTACGAACGAGGCCTGGGGGTAGCCCGCAACGACGGCGCGGCCTACGACTGGTACAGCCGTGCTGCCGCCCAGGACAATGCCGACGCGCTGGCGCTGCTCGGGCTCATGTACGCGCAGGGCCGCGGCGTCGGCATCGACGAGCAAGAAGCGCAAAGCCTGCTGCGCCAGGCCGCCGATGCCGGCAGCGCCATCGGACAGAACGCCATCGCGATGCTCTACCGCGACGGGCGCGGCGTTGACCAGGACGACAGCGTCGCCGCCGAACTGTTTCGTCAGGCGGCCCTGCAAGGCAATGCGGCGGCGCAATTCAATCTCGCCGCGCAGTTCGAAACCGGCCGCGGGGTGTACGAGCAGGATCTGCAGGAAGCGGCGTGGTGGTACCGCGCCGCCGCCGACCAGGGCTACGCCGAAGCGCAACTGCGGCTCGCCCAGCTTTTCGAGCAAGGCATCGGCGTGCCCCAGGATCCGACCCGGGCGGCAAGGTTGTTTCGCCGCGCCGCCGAACAGGGCAATGTCCTCGCCCAATACTCCCTCGGCCGCGCCTATGCCGAGGGCCGCGGCCTGCCGCAGGACCGGCGCCAGGCCGTGCATTGGCTGAGCGCAGCCGCCCGCGAGGGCTTGCCTGCCGCCGCGGATTATCTTCGCACCCTGCAGCCATGAGACGGAATCCATGCGCCGAGCGACGCCCGCCCGCCACGACATAGGCGGATCAATGCCTGTGTCGGCCCAATCCGGACGGCGGCAAACATCGCGTCTGTCCGCAAATTGTCACTCATCGTCCAAGGCCCATGGAAGGCCAGCCACCTGGAATGTTGAAGGTCCTCGCCATCACCCGTTCCCTCACCCCCACCCCCTCTCCCGGCAGGAGAAGGGAGCTTCGCGAGTCGCTGGCGCGACTTTCAGTTGAAGGAGCCTGCCGTGCGCAAATTCCTCTGTCCTCTCCTGCTCGTCGCCGCGCTGCCCGGAATTGCCCAAGCGGGAAAGGATCTCGCCGCGTTTTCCATGATCCAGGAACAGTGCGTTGCGGTCGGCGACATCAGCTTCGGTCCCGGCGGCCGGTGGCCTGCCTGCCACATCACGCGGGCCCGATGGTATGCCACCCTAGTACGGGACAACCTGGATTTCTATCAGGTGCAGTACTGCCTGGGCGAAACGGACGGCGGGTGCGAAGCGCGGGCGCTGCTGCTGTTCTCCAACCGCGCGTATGCACCGGTCGCACGCCTGGTCCTGGCGCGCATCGATCCCGCCGCCACGCGGTACGACGACCCCCAGGTGTTCCACACCGACTCGGGCTATGTTTCGCAGGTCACGGCCCGAACCGGACATGCCATCGACACCGGTTATTTCCTGTGGCAGGCGCCGACATGGAGACCCATGGCGATCCCGAATTGGGGCGGAAGTCCGACGCTCGGAGGACGCGAGCAAGAGTAGGCGGCCCGCAGGACGAAGAAATCGCGCCTGGCTAGCGCGTGGCCGGCAGGGCGGTGGGCGGCGCCGCGGAGCGCCCGCGACGGGTCATCTCGGCAGCCATCGCCTGAAACTGTTCCTCGACTTCGTGGCGCACGAAGGGGGCGCCGAAGGTGCGGGCGAGGACCGAGTCGGGCACGATCTCAGCGTGATACTTCACCTGTGCGCCCCGTTCCGTCTGTGTCAGGCTCGCCTCGCTCTCCATGCGCTTGACGGTGCCGGACAGTTGCTTGACCAGCACGCGCTTCATCGGTTCGAGGCGAATCTCCCTTTCCGAATCGAAAGAAAGCGACAGCGGGCCATAGGTGGCCACGCCTTCCTGGCGAACGATCAGCACGTTGCCGGCGCGGCGCACGACCTTGCTCGAGGTCAGGTTGGTCAGGATTCCGGCCATGTGGTCGAAGTCGGTCAGCACGTCCCACACCAGCCGCAGCGACGCCTCCGTCTCGATGGTCGCATCGACGATGAATGCCTCGCCGCTCTCCCTGACCGCGACCATGACGCCGGGCTCCAGTGCGAGCGCGCTGCCCGCGAGCGGAAGCAGAAGGCAGGACAGGACGAGGCCGGCGAGCGCGCGCAGCGGCATGACGGTGGGGCAACTGTTGTCGTTCATTTCGGAGAGCATCGTGGGAGGTCGAAGGTCGCTGCCTGCGGCGCAACCGGAACGTATGAACCGCCCTCGGTAATGCGATCCGGCCGGTTGCGTGAGGACCGTACGATATCCGGTCACGAAGCGACGGTCCAGCGCGCCGCTCTTCCCCGGCGACGGGCACGAGATCGTCCGGGCCCGCAAATGGGCCACCCAAACGTGGGGCTCATCCCGACCGTTGGGTGACATCCACAAATGTATGTAAGGGGAATACCCGGCCAGTCCCTGAGCTGAAACTCAGGGATTCCCTGAGTCCGCATCCGCCGCCACCTTGCGAAAACCTGAAACGCCGCGCCAGAGGTAGCTTTCCGTCCGATTGCCCACTTCTTGGCGGGGTGCTTGGCTCGGCACTTGCAAGAACAAAGGGTGCGGAGGGATGTGTTGTGCCGGTAATGCCGGCACCGGCGCAACCCGCGCAGGTCGCGATCGCTCCCCACCAGGCATGCCGCGGCAGGCATGGTTACGTGATCGCGCATCGAGCCCAACAATAGGAGACAAATATGTCCACCAGCAGAACCAGGAGCGCGTGGCACCGAGCCCGCGCCTTCGCAACGCTCATCACGCTTCCACTCCTCACTGCGATCGCCGCAACTCAGGGCCACGCGGCCTCCTTCGCCCCGATCACAGGGGAGATCCAAAGTATCCGGATCAACGATCCGAACGATCACTGGTCGGGCGGCACCATGGTGGTGGGCGGGCAGAACGTCACTCTCCCGCGCAACCTGCTCATCGACCTGCCGGCCAACCGCTTGACGCTGCAGGAACTGTTCGCGCAAGCGCCGGCGATCTGCCTGGCCGCCGGCCAGACCGGCCTAGCCAAGGCCGACACCTGCAACGCCAGCCCGGTCGGCGCCATCGCCAACATCCACGCCAATCGCACCGGGGGCGGCAACATCATCGCCGGCGACGTGTTCATCCAGAAGGGCATCGAGGCCGTGATGGGGACCATTACCTACATCGACTACACCGACGGCTACTTCCGCGTCAATGGCAACGTCGGCGATCCCGCTACCGGAGCGATGGTGCGGCTGAACGACCCCGACGGCCGCCATACGGTGCAGCAGGGCCTCGGCTGCGCCGCGGGGAATGCGGTGAACTGCAGTCCCGACCCGCGCTTCACGCTGGACGGCGACAACTATACCAACGTGTTTTCCACCGGCTTCCCGCTGTGCATTCCCAGTACCGTGGCACGCACCGTGACGACCGGCCTGCCGACAACGCCGAGCGGCATCGCCGGCATCGCCGCGGGAACCATTGCCCAGTCGAGCGCGACCGGCACCGGCGACGTCCTCTGCCCCGACACCAACCGCGGCACTCCCGGCCAGCCGGTTCAGGATTCGCGGCGCTTCGCACCGATCCGCGTGGGCGACAACATCAATGCCGAAGGCAATTTCGAAAAGGTTGACGGGGTGCAGTTCCTCTCCGCCCACACCACGATGGTGTCGCGGGCGCTGACGACCAAGAGTGACCTGAGTCAGCCGGATTACCTGTTCCTCGACGAGGTGGAAATCGACCTCGCCGGATTCCAGAACCAGCGCATCCGCACCCTCATCATCGGCTTCGCCACCCTGGCGCCGACCGACGTGAATGTGTGGACCATCCACTACGATCCGGCGACCAACGCGCCCCACGAGTTTCCTCTCGCCAGTGTGGTGGGCTGCGATATCGCGGCCGGTCCGGGCACCTGCGGCGCACAAGGCCTGGTCGGCGCCGGAGCCAACATCTTCAAGATCCGCCATGACGTCGACTTCCTCGTCGGCGCCAAGGCCCGGCTGAACCCTTGTGCCCACCTGCGCGCCGATCCCTTCTTCGCTCCGCTCAACATCTGTCCCAACGGGGGTTCCGCGGAAACCAACCTGACCGAGATGGTGGGCATCCTCACCCCGATCCCCCACGAGATTCAGGCGCGCACCGGCCATGCCCTGCGGGCGAAGGCGGCAGGCGTGACGCAGGTCACTCTGGATGTGAGGGGCAACCAAGCCACCAACGGCCAATACCTGTTCCCCTTCGGCCTCGGACTCGGCGGCATCGCCGCTGTGGAATTCGTCGAGATCGACCTGGACGGCATCGCCACACCGCTCTTATTCTCGGCAATGCCCTGGAACCTCGATCGCCGGCTCAGCCCCGGCGGCTGCATCGATACCGACGGCGACGGCGTGCCGAACTGCGAGGCGACGCCGCAGCCGCTCGATCCGTTCCCGTTCGAGGAACTCGATCCGCGCTTCCAGGCGAACCTGCCCACGGGAAGCTACAGCGACCCGAATTACACGGCGGCGCCCATCGGCGACGTGCGCAACCGGATCCTGTCCTTCGTCGCTGCCGCCCCGTCCCGCCCGAGCAATGGCTTCGACGCTCCGGCGCCCGGGAACTTCAACGGCAATGCCTCCGTCCTCGCCTGGCCGCCCTCCAATCCGGGAGCCCAGAGCATCCTGGCGACGCCAAGCGTGGAACTCGTGTGCACCGCCACCACGACCGAGCCGCCGCCCCCGCCCCCGCCGCCGCCTACGACGACGAATGTGAATCCGGTGGCGAACCCTGACGTCAACATCGCCGGAGCGGTGTTCGTGGGCAATACGGTGAGCGTGCCGGTGCTGCTCAACGACAGCGACCCGAACCCCGGCGACGTGCTCGCGATAACGAGTGTCTCCAACGTGGTCGGCGGCACCGCCACCTTCACCGCCTCTGCGGTCCAGTTCACCGCCACTGCAGCCGGCCCGGGCGGTTTCACCTACACCATCTCGGACGGCAACGGCGGAACGGCGACGGGTACGGCGACCCTGGATGTCCTGCCGCCGGAGCAACTCACCGTGCTGGCAACGCTCTTTCGCACCGTCCGGCAGGAATGGCGCGTGAATGGCACCGACACCACCGAGGGAGCGACGATCACCGTCCGCCTGGGCGGTCCCACCGGTCCCGTCGTCGGCACCTCGACCGTACTCGCCGGTGCCTGGGCGGTACGGGTCGCCGCATCGGGAATCGTGCCGGCCACCGGCAGCACGATCACGGTGCAATCCAGCGCCGGCGCCACGGTGACCGGAGTGCCGGTGGTTATCCGGCGCTGAGCGGTACCGGCAACGGGGCGGGAGGGGCATAGGAATGCCGGTCCCCTTCCGCACTCGACCGGCTGATACCCCAGCAACCGCCGGCGCCGTTCGGCGCCGGCGCCCCCTGTATGTATCCCACATGGAACCACAGGCCGCAACCGGCACCCGCTTGCCAGACCGGCTCGGCAACCAGAAAGGAACACCATGAAAACCCCTTGCCCGCTTCCCGCATTGGGAAGACTGATCCTGATCGCCGCATCCCTTGCCTTGGCAGCCACCTCGTGTCGGGCGCAGTTCTTTCCTCCCTCGCCCGACGACCAGATTCCTACCCTCAAGTCCCTCAAGGACCAGCCGGTCCCCGCCATTCCCGGCATCGACCAGTTCGTACGCAACAAGGCCGTCGCGATCGCCCTGGGCAAGGCGCTGTTCTGGGACACGAGGGTGGGCAGCGACGGCCAGGCCTGCGCCAGTTGTCACTTCGCCGCCGGCGCCGACAACCGCATGAAGAATCAGATTAGCCCCGGCCTGCGCGGCGGCGACACGGCGTTCGGCACCACCCCGGCGCGCGATTGGGGACCCAACTACACGCTGCAGGAGTCGGACTTTCCGCTGCACCGCCTGGCCGATCCGCTCGACCGCAATTCCGAAGTCCTGCTCACCACCAACGATGTGGTGTCCTCGGCCGGCACCTTCGAAGGCGACTTCATCCGCGTCAAGCGCAAGGCCGGGGAAAAATGCGGCCAGCGCGATCCCGACAGCTTCATGGTGCACGGGAAATTCGTGCGCAAGGTGGAACCTCGCAACACGCCGACCACCATCAACGCCGTGTTCAACTTCCGCAACTTCTGGGACGGCCGCGCCAGCAACGTGTTCAACGGCGTCAGCCCGTTCGGGCGGCGGGACCCCGATGCCCGCGTGCTGCAGGCGAACGCGGACGGTTCCCTGACGTGGGTCAAGGTGGCCTTGGAGAACGCGAGCCTCGCCTCGCAGGCCGTCGGCCCGCCCTTGTCGGATTTCGAGATGTCCTGCGGCAACAAGACCTTCCAGGATCTAGGCCGCAAACTCGTGTCCATGCGGCCGCTCGCCGGGCAGGAAGTGCATGCCACGGACTCGGCCCTGGCGGCTTATCGCCGCCCCAGCGGCAACGGCCTCAAGCACACCTACGGGCAACTCATCCGGACCGCGTTCGATCCGCGCTGGTGGGATTCGCGCCAGGCGGTGGACGGCTACAGCCAGATCGAGCACAACTTCCCGCTGTTCTGGGGTCTCGCCATCCAGCTCTACGAGGCCACGCTGGTCTCGGACCAGGCGCCCATCGACCGCTACTTCGGCGATACCGGCAACCCGCCCGACGCCTCCGCCCTCACCCTGGCGCAGCAGCGCGGCCTCGGCATCTTCCAGAGCAACGGCAAGTGCATCAACTGCCACCGCGGCCCCGAACTCACCGGCGCCGCGTCCACGCTGCACGCCCTGAACCGCGTGGGCGTGATCGTGGAGCGCATGGTGGTGGGCGATGCCCGCGTCAACCGCGACGGCGGCGTCGCTCTCTATGACAGCGGGTTCTACAACATCGGGGTGCGCCCGACGGCGGAGGATCGCGGCGCCGGCGCCACGGACCCCTGGGGCAACCCGCTGTCCTATGCCCGCCAGTACCTCGACAAGCTGCGCGGCAATGCCGTGCCGGACTCCTTCAGCATCAACGCCTGCCGCTTCGAAGTTCCGCCCCCCGGCTGCGACCTCGGTCCGAACCCGGAGGCCGAGCGCGTGGCGGTGGATGGCGCCTTCAAGACGCCCACCCTGCGCAACGTGTCCCTCACCCGCCCCTATTTCCACAACGGCAGCCGGCTCACGCTGGAGCAGGTGGTCGAGTTCTACAACCGCGGCGGCGACCGCCGCGGGCCGGACGGCAACGACACCACGGGCTACGTCGGGCCGGACGCGCCCAACGGCTCCGCCTCGAATCTCGATCCCGACATCGACGTGCTCCGACCCGTCGTGGAACCGAATGCGTTCACGCCGAAGGGACTGACGGAACAGCAAAAGGCCGATCTGGTGGACTTCCTGCGCCATGCCCTGACCGACCGTCGGGTCGCCTGCGAGCAGGCGCCCTTCGATCACCCCTCTCTGCCCATTCCCAACGGGCATGCCGGCGACCACCTGAATGTGGCGGACGCCGACGGCGACGGCGACGCCGACGACGAGATCATGACGCTGCCGGCGGTGGGCGCCGCCGGACGACCGGCCGCGCAATGCCTGAGGCATGACGATGGCAGCGCCGTGACGATGTGACCGGGGCGCTCATGCCGGATGCGCGTTGGGGACGCGCGTCCGGCGCGGTCTGGCCCGCCCCGTTTCTTCTTGAGCGGCTGGTGCGGCGGTCCGGTTCGGCCGCTGGGTCGCTTCATCCGTTCCGGCACAAGTCGTCGAGCACACCGAGCAGACCGCCGAGCAGCGGACCCTCCGGCTCCTCGCGCATCGCCACCGACAGGGAGAGATCCGCGTCGGAAGCGGCGATCGGCAGCTAGCGCAGGCGCGGCAACTGCACGCATTCCAGAGGCGCCGAGGGTGCGGAGCAAGGACTTCGACGCTCACCCATTCGCTGAGCTTGATCTATCCTATCGGTCTCCGGGCCCTCGCTGTTTGTGCGCGGACTCTGCGTCAAGTGCGGTTTTCTGGATAATGGGATCGACCATGAGGACACGAGCCCGGACTGAACGGCGACCCTGCCCGCGCACCAGCCTGCTGCGCGCGGCAGCGCTGATCGTGCTCCTCGCCGGATGTGCCGCGGGCGTGATCGACTACCGGGAAGCCGACGCGCCCGCTTTTCATGCTCCGGACTTGAGCGGCGGGAAACCGCCCAGGCTCGCCCTGGTCCTGGGCGGCGGCGGGCCGCGCGCGTTCGCCCACATCGGCGTGCTGAAGGTCCTCGAAGCCCAGGGTATCCGGCCGGACCTGATCGTCGGCACCAGCTCCGGCGCCTTCGTCGCCGTGCTGTCCGCTGCGGGATCGAGCGCAGCGGAAATCGAGCGGCGCGCGCTGGAATTGTCCCGCTCCGACATCGCGGACTACTCGATCCTGTCCGGCGGCGCGCTGATCGGCCAGGCGCTGCAGGACTATGTCAATCGCGGCGTCGGCCAGCGGCCCATCGAGCAGTTGCCCGTTCCCGTGGCCATCGTGGCGAGCCGGCGCGCCACCGGCGAGGCTGCCGTTTTCAACCGCGGCAATGCAGGCGTGGCCGTGCGCGCCTCCAGTGCCCAGCCGGGGAGCTACCTGCCGGTGCGCATCGACGGCGTCGAATACGTGGATGGCGACCTGTCGAGTCCCGTCCCCATCAAGGTGGCGCACGATCTCGGCGCAGAGCGGATCATCGCCGTCGACGTGTCGCAGAACGTGAGCCGCGCGCCCGCCCCGACATGGGCACCGCTGTCGTGGACGGAGGAAGCCCGGGCGCGCCGCCGCCTCATCGAACACGAGTCCGGATTGGCCGACGTCATCATCGAACCGCCGCTGCCGTATCTGGTCAGCTTCGACGTCGACTATCGCAGAATGGCGATCGCCACCGGCCAGCAGGCGGCGCGGGACGCCCTGCCAAAGCTGAAGGCGCTGCAGGGATCGCTGGCGGCGCCGCGCGCCCCCCTCGAGACGGCGTCGCGCACAGCCGGCTACGCTGCGCGCTTGAAGCCTTGCGCGCACTGCGCAATCATGCCGCGTTCGTATGCCGATCCGCCCAAGCTCGAAAACCGCCTCCTCCATGCCTCGTCGCCGCCGTACCCGCCGTTTTCTTCCACCCAGTGACTGGCATCGGCACGTCCTGCGGGCATGGCTGATCGCGCCGCGCGCGCTGCGCCTCGCCGTCGGCATCGTCGCGGCGCTCGCGCTGTGGGCTGCCGCCAACTGGACCTATCAGGCGCTGCGCAAGCCCACCGAACTGCTCTTCCCGGTGAGCGACACGCTGGCCAAGACGCCGTCGCAGACATGGCGCGAATACGGGCCGCACTTCCGCAAACACGCCACCGCCGTCATGACGCCGGAGTTGCTGGCGGCGCTGGCCCAGATCGAGGCCTCGGGCAACCCCCTGGCACGGACCTACTGGCGCTGGCAACCCAGCTGGCATCCCTTCGAGATCTACCGCCCGGCCTCCAGCGCCGTCGGCATGTATCAGATCACCGACGGCACGTTCGTCCAGGGGCGGCGCCAGTGCCTGCCCGATGCGCGGCGCAGCGACGATGAGGACGAGGACGGACCGGTCTCCTGCTGGTTCGACGGTCTGTACAGCCGCGTCGTGCCGAGCGAGGCGGTCGAACTCACATCCAAGCTCCTCGATCGCGCCGTGGCGGCCACGCTGCGCCGCGAGCGGATCCGCGGCGCCACGCTGGCGCAGAAGCAGGAACTCGCTGCCGTGATCCATCTGTGCGGCGCCGGCGCGGGCAAGGCCTACGCCCGGCACCGCTTCCGCCCGGCTCCCGGACAGCATTGCGGCGATCACGACGTGCGCGACTATCTGGCACGGGTCCAGGCCATGAAACGCCTGTTCGCCCGGCTCGACGATCACGGCCGCCAGGATTGACGGCCAGCAGGCTGCGCGCTGCGGCGGCTGGGATCAGCGGATGAAGCGCCGGATGAACGCGGCGACTTCCTCGCGCCCCGCGAAGATGCCGTAGTGCCCCTCGCACAGCACGTCGGCGCGCAGGCCGATCAGGGTCTGAAGGGAGCGCTGGTAGTCCGCGGCGTTGGAGCGCAGCGCCTCGTCCAGCGGGCCGTGCACGTCCTGGGCGAAGACGATGCGACCACCGCGTGATTCGATGAGGTAGGCCACCGAACCGGGGGAATGCCCCGGGATGTGGATGGCCTCGATCGGTCTTCCGCCCACGATGACCGTGTCCTTGTCCGCGGCGAGCTTGAGATCGATGGGACAGGGAGTGAGGCGGCTGTTGTACCAGGAAGCGGCGGTGACTTCGTCGTCACCGGCCTCGATGAAGGCAGCGTCGAGTTCGTGGGCGACGGTGCGGCAGCCGAGCAGCCGGCGCAATTGCGCCGCGCCGCCGGTGTGGTCGAAATGGCAGTGGGTGAGGAGCAGGTGGCGAATGCTCGCGGGCGCAACGCCGGCGGCCTCGATGTTCGCCAGCAGCAGATCCGTCGCCTGTCCGCAGCCGGAATCGATCAGGGCGGCCTCGCCACCGACGCTCACCAGATAGATGGCGGCATCCTCGGGCGCGGTGAGGCCGCGTCCGCCGACCTGATGGATCTCGTCCGTGATCTGAATGGCGCGGGGACCCATGGCATCAGTTCGGACGGTTCGCGGGCCCGGCCGGCAGCACTTCGGAACGCCTCACTCGTCCGCCCCGTCGAGTTCAGAAAAGCGCACCGCGAGGATGTCCTGCGTCCTGACGCGGCCGCTCGCGTCCTTCTCGACCAGCATCAGCGTCTGCGCATCGGGCAGGCCGGCGGGGATCACCATGCGGCCCCCGGGCCGCAGTTGGTTGATCAGCGCGGCCGGGATCAGGTCGGGCGCCGCCGCCACCATGATGCGGTCGAACGGGGCGTGCGCCGGCCAGCCGTGACGGGCGTTGCCGACCTTCACCTCGACGCGGTGATAGCCGAGCCGCGCCAGCCGTGCCATCGCCTGCGTGGCCAGTTCCTCGATCATTTCCATCGAATAGACGGTGCATCCGAGTTCGGCCAGGACCGCCGCCTGATAGCCGAGCCCGGTGCCGACGTCGAGCACGACATCGCCCTCCCCCGCCTGCAGCAGGTCGGTCATGAGCGCGACGATGAAAGGCTGGGAGATGGTCTTGTCGAAACCGATCGGCAGCGGCCGGTCGAGGTAGGCGAAAGGTCGGACTTCGAGCGGCACGAACTCGTGCCGCGGCACCTTGCCCATGGCCGACATCACGCGCGGGTCGAGCGCTTCCCTGCCGGTCTCCGGCGCGGAGAGGGCGGCGTGCGCCGCAATCTCCAGAACCATCTGCTCGCGGAGCGCGGCGAACTGCTCCTCGCTCATGGCGGCGTCCCCTTTCCCCGTGAATCCAGATCAACGAGTCGCACTATACTGCGGTCTCGAAACGGACATGTACTCCAACTCGGGAAGCACGAGGTTCTCACGAGCGGCCGGGCGCGGCGCCGCAGCCTGCCTTCTGCTGGCAATCTGCACTTTTTCTGGAGGGGCCGCTGCCATGACCGATGATGCCCCGGCCGCCGCTGGCGACCACTCCGCCGCGATGCATCCCCCGCCCCTCGCTCAGCGCCTGCGCGCCCATGTGGAAGAACTCGCCGGGCGCATCGGCGAGCGCAACGTGCTGCGCCCGGCGGCGCTGCATGCCGCCGCCGACTACATCCGCGCGCAATGGCAGGCGCAGGGCTACGAGGTGGTTGGCCAGTCCTACGCCGTCGGCGAGGTGCGCAGCGAGAACCTGGAAATCACGCTGCGCGGCCGCGGCAAGCCGGGCGAGATCATCCTGATCGGCGCCCACTACGATTCCGTCCCGGGCAGCCCGGGGGCCAACGACAATGCCTCCGGCATCGCCGGCCTGCTGGAGATCAGCCGCCTGCTGGCGCACTCGGCGCCCGAGCGCACCGTGCGCTTCGTCGCCTTCGTCAACGAGGAGCCGCCCTTCTTCTTCTCCGACCAGATGGGCAGCGGCGTCTATGCCCGGGCAGCGCGCCGGCGCGGCGACGACATCGTGCTCATGGCCTCGCTCGAAATGCTGGGCTGCTATAGCGATCGGCCGGGCAGCCAGTCCTATCCGCCGCTGCTGCGCCACTTCTATCCGGATCGCGCCGACTTCATCGCCTTCGTCTCCAACCTCGCCTCGCGCCGGGTGCTGCGCCAGGCGGTGGGCGCCTTCCGCGAAGCGAGCGATTTTCCGCTGCAATCCCTGGCGACTTTCGCCTTCGTGCCGGGAGTGGCGTGGAGCGACCAGTTGTCGTTCTGGCGCGAGGACTACCCGGCGATCATGGTGACCGACACCGCCTTCTACCGCTATCCGTACTACCACAGCAGCGAGGACACGCCCGACCGACTGGACTACGCCTCGATGGCGCGGGTGGTCGACGCCCTGGCGCGGGCGTTCGAACGACTAGCCTCGGCGCCGGCCGTCGGGCGTTAGCGCGTCACGTCGCAGGTCAGGCCACGGGGCGGCGCAGTCGGCGGGCACGGCCCGCCCTACGGGCATCGACGCGCCGGGGTTCGAAACTCGTAGGGCGGGCCGTGCCCGCCGGCTGAAGCGACAGGGTGCGCATTCCCTCGGCCCCGTCCCCTCTCGCGGAAGGGAGAAGCGAGGCGCGGCCCTGCTTTCCCCCGTTCCGGGTGAGTGGCCGGGAGAGGGCTGGAGCTCCGCTCGGCGGCGGTTTGCTCGGTGCGCATGGCGCACCCTACGCCACTCTCTGCCGGCGGGGCGCGATCCGCCGCCGGCGGCGGACGCCGGCTTGCGGTATCCTTCGCCGTTTTTCCTGACCCTGAAAGGGATCCGCGCCATGAGAATCGCCGCCTTTGTCGTCCTCGCCCTCGTCTCCGCCCACACGTTTTCCCAGGAAGCGGCGGAAGAGAAATCGCCGTCCGGCCTCGTGTACCGCTCGCTCAAGGACGGCACCGGCGCCAGCCCCGCGGCGACGGACACGGTCAAGGTTCATTATCGTGGCACCCTCACCGACGGCACCGAGTTCGACAGTTCCTACGGGCGCGGCCAGCCGGCCGAGTTTCCCCTCAACCGCGTCATCAAGTGCTGGACCGAGGGCGTACAGAAGATGAAGGTGGGTGGCAAGGCGAAGCTCACCTGCCCGCCCGACATCGCCTACGGCAATCGCGCCATGGGCCGCCTGATCCCGGCCAATTCCACGCTGAACTTCGAGATCGAATTGCTGGAGATCCGCAAGTAGGGTTCCGGTCCGCGGGCGGGCCTCCTGCTCGTCGATCGCGGAAGGAAGGGCGGCGCGATCACGGAGCCGCGGGCGCCGTCTCCAACTCTTGCCGGGCAGTGTGGTAGCGTAGGATTTCGCAACCTGCAGGCCGGCCCTATGTCATGAGCGATCCGGTTTCCACCTCCGCCCCGGAACCGGGCCGCATCGCGCGCCCGCGCAGTGCCACGGATCAGAGCGGCTGGATGCGCTGGCTGCCGGGGCTGCGGACGCTGCGCCGGTACGAGGCGGCCTGGCTGCGCCACGATGTCGTGGCCGGACTGGTGCTGACGACGATGCTGGTGCCGGTCGGCATCGCCTACGCCGTGGCGTCGGGCCTGCCGGGCATCTACGGCCTCTACGCCACCATCGTTCCGCTGCTCGCCTATGCCCTGTTCGGCCCCAGCCGCATCCTGGTGCTGGGTCCCGATTCCTCGCTCGCTGCGCTCATTCTCGCCGTCGTCCTGCCGCTGTCCGGCGGCGAACCCCTGCGTGCCGTCGCCCTGGCCGGCATGATGGCGGTGGTGTCGGGTGCGTTGTGCATCCTGGCCGGCGTGGCGCGCCTGGGCTTCATCACCGAACTGCTGTCCAAGCCGATCCGCTACGGCTACATGAACGGCATCGCGATGACGGTGATGATCAGCCAGTTGCCCAAGCTGTTCGGCTTCTCCTCGGGTGGGGACGGTCCGCTGACCCGGATCTGGGAGTTCGCCCAGGCGGTGCTGGCCGGCAAGACCAACGCAGCAGCGCTCGCGGTCGGTGCCGGCACCCTGGCGGTGATCCTCCTGCTCAAGCGCCACCGGCGCGTGCCGGGCATCCTGATCGCCGTGGTCGGCGCCACCGTCATCGTCGGCGCCCTGGACCTGGCGGCAGGCGCGGGCGTCTCCGTCCTCGGTCCCCTGCCCCAGGGGCTGCCGACCTTCGCCATTCCCTGGATCACCTATGACGATATCGTTCCCGTCCTGATCGGCGGCTGCGCCGTCGCCCTCGTCTCCTTCGCCGACACCAGCGTGCTCTCGCGCAGCTATGCCGCGCGCACGCGGCGCCTACGTCGACCCCAACCAGGAGATGGTGGGCCTCGGTGCCGCCAACCTGGCGGCCGGATTCTTCCAGGGCTTTCCCATCAGCAGCAGCTCGTCGCGCACTCCGGTGGCCGAGGCCGCGGGCGCCCGCACCCAGCTCACCGGCGTCGTCGGCGCACTCGCCGTCGCCCTGCTGCTGGTGGCGGCGCCGGACCTGCTGCGCCATCTGCCCGGCAGCGCCCTGGCCGCGGTGGTGATCGCCTCCGCCATCGGTCTGATCGAGGTCGCCGACCTGCGCCGCATCTACCGCATCCAGCGCTGGGAGTTCTGGCTGTCCATGGTCTGCCTCGCCGGCGTGGCGGTGCTGGGGGCGATTCCGGGCATCGGGCTGGCGATCGTGGTCGCCGTCATCGAATTCCTGTGGGATGGCTGGCGACCGCATTCCGCTGTCCTCGGTCGGGCCGAGGGCGTCAAGGGCTACCACGACATCACGCGCTATCCCGCTGCGCGCCGCATCCCCGGTCTGGTCCTGTTCCGCTGGGATGCGCCCCTCTTCTTCGCCAATGCCGAACTGTTCCAGGAGCGGGTGCTGGACGCGGTGGCGGAATCGCCGACGCCGGTGCGCTGGCTGGTCGTGGCGGCGGAACCGGTCACCAGCGTGGACGTCACCGCCGCCGACATCCTGGCCGAACTGGACGAGACCCTGCAGGCGGCCGGCATCGAACTGTGCTTCGCCGAGATGAAGGATCCGGTCAAGGACAAGCTGAAGCGCTTCGGGCTGTTCGCGCGGCTGGGCGAGGATCTCTTCTTCCCGACCATCGGCGCGGCCGTCAGCGGCTATCTCCGGACCCATGCGGTGGACTGGGTGGACTGGGAAGACCGGAATCCCTGAGGCGTCGTGTAGGGCGCGCCATGGGCGCCATTCCACGAACGGCGGGCGCGGCCCGCCCTACGCATTTCAATTGCGGCATCGCGCAGGGTGCGCACCCCGGCAACCGCCGTGGAGCGCGTGCGCCGTGCGCCAGGGCGTTGCGCGCCCGCCGACCGGCTTCCGGTGCGTGCCGGCGGACATGGCCCCCCCTGCATCCTGACGTGCCGCCGTGCCTCCGTAGGGCGGGCCGCGCCCGCCGATTGTCGAGTCGGCGCGCCAGCCCTCTCTCGCGGCGCCGGCACGGTGCGCACCGCGCGCGACGTGTCGTCCCGCCCGGCTCTGCTATCATCTCGCGGCCAAGGTGCCCGGTACGATCCATGCTCAAACCTACTGCAGTCGCCCTCTTTCTTGCGCTGGGCATCGCATCGAGCGGTGCGGCTCGCTCCCAGGCCCCGCAAGCAGGTCCCGCTTCCTCTCCGGCCGCGCGCATCGACGTTGACGTCCGGATGATGAGCGCCGAAGAGGTCAGGTCGCGCTCGGGCGACTCCCTGCTTCCGCCGGAGGCGGTCGGGCTCTTCCTCGTGCCGCAGGCCATGCTGGCGCCGACAACGTCGGACTCGGTCACGGCAACGGTGGTCGGTCCGCCCGGCGGCGTGGATTTCGAAGCTCCCGCTCGATCGGTGCTGTCCCAACTTGCGGCAAGCAGCCTCGCCACCGACCTGGCGACGGAAATCAGGGAGCGCATGCGCGCGGCAGCGCTGGAAGCGGGCGACGCCTGGAGTTTCGACGTGGTGATCGCCTATCACGGGCTGCGCTCCGAGCAATGGCGTCCGAGCGTGCAATCGGAGTCGGCGTCCTACTGCCTGGTCACCGCGGGCGTGGTCAGCGTCGGCGGCGTGAACGGCCCGGTCGATACCAGCACCTTTCAGCGCGGCGTCAACGCCCGCAGCGACGGCATGCCCGAACCGGAGTGCAAGATCCTGACCGAATATGCCGCCGGTGGCGGCGCGGCGCTGCGCCGCGCCACCCGCGACATGGCCGCCGTGCTGGCAGCCTGGATCGTCAATCGCACCCTGCAGTATCGCTGAAGCAGCGCGCCTACCACCAACCCTCGAACTGCAAACCGATGGTCGAGCCGTGGCTCTGTCCGGCGAACACCCCGGTGGAGGAGATGGACGCCACCGCCGCATCGGTCGAGCCATTCGCCGCCGCCCGCGCCGCGTCGTTCCAGCGTGCATAGGTGTAGAACAGCCGCAGTTCCGGCCGCGACCAGAAGTTGCGGGCCATGGCCCAGGTCGGCGCGATCGTCAGCTTGGTCATGTTGCGCGTGTCGGCACCCGAGGGCTTGACGCGGTCATAGCCCAGTTCGGCCTGCAGCTTGATGTATTCGGTGATGCCGTAGCTCACCCGTGCGCCGAGCGAAGTCCAGGTCTGGTCGCCGTTGTCCGACTTGTCCTTCTGGTAGACCGCCGTCAGCATGCCGCCGAGTTCCGGCGTGATCTGCGCATAGACGCCTTCGACGACGCGAAAGCGCTTGTTCGACGTCGTGTTGGTGAGCGGTCCGGTGCCTCCCAGACCGGTGCCGGGGCCCACGCCATACTGGAACGCCAGCTTGTTCCAGCCGTCGCCCAGGATCTTCGTCTGGCGATGCTGCACGATCACAGCCCAGCCGGTGTCGCCATCGCCGGCGTAGCCGCTCTTGGGGATCAGGCTCAGCCCGAACTCGAGATCCCCGTTCGGATTCACTTGGACGCCACGGAGCTGGACATCGTGCCGCGTCGCATACTGCTTCTGGTCCTCGTTGTCCTCGCGCATGAAGGCATAGCTCAGCTTCAGGTCGCCGATGCGGATGTCCTCGACGCCGCCCCCCAGTCCCTGCGGATTCCAGTAGAAGAAGTCGGTGATGTGGATGTCCTCGCGCTTGTAGTAGCGGCGGCCGAGCCAGATCTGCCCGCCGTTCAGGAACGACAGATTCTCGGCGACGAGGTAGGCCTGGGGGACGCCGCCGTCGAGGCCAGCGTTAGTCACCATCGCCCTGTCGGCGGTGGGCAGGAACTCGCTGAACATGACCCGGGCTTTCAGCGTCCCGCCGTCGGGCAGTTTCGTCAGCTCCTGGCCGAGCAGCAGTTCGCCGTAGACCTCGCACTCGTTGCCGAACCGGTACTTGGACTCGGCGCCGGCCAGCTTGAAGCAGGCGGCCCCGCCGCCCTGCGAATTGCCACCCCCGAGGGCACGCAGGTAACCATTGACCTCTATGGAAAAAGCGCTGTCGCTGGCCAAGAGTACGAGAGCCGCCGCTGCCGTATTCAGAAATCGGGTGTTCCTCATCATCCCCTCCAATTTCTCATTGTGTCGAATCCGAACGCGGGCCGGAGCCCCCGGCCTAACGCGCCGCCAACTGGACGTCTGCGATCGGCTTCTTCAGCAGCATCAGCAGCATCGCGGTGACGGCGGTGCCGGCGGCGATGGCGCCCACATAAAGCAGCAGGTTGCCCACCGCGTTCGGAATGGCGAGCACGAAGACGCCGCCGTGGGGTGCGCGCAGGGTGCAGCCGAACAGCATCGACATCGCGCCGGTCACCGCCGCTCCGGCCACGCAGGACGGAATCACGCGCAGCGGGTCCTTCGCCGCGAAGGGGATCGCGCCTTCGGTGATGAAGGAGATGCCGAGCACGGCGGCGGCCTTGCCGGCTTCCCGCTCGTCGGCGGAGAAGCGGTTGCGGGCGATGAAGGTGGCGACGGCGAGGCCCAGCGGCGGCACCATGCCGGCCGCCATCACGGCAGCCATCGGCAGGAAGGTGTTGCTCGCCAGCAGCCCGACGGCGAAGGTGTAGGCCGCCTTGTTCACCGGCCCGCCCATGTCGATCGCCATCATGCCCCCCAGCAGCAGGCCGAGAAGAACGGCATTGGTGGAGCCCATGCCCTGCAGGAAGTGGGTCAGCCCGTCCATCACGGTCTTGGCCGGCGTGCCGACGACATAGACCATGAGCAGCCCGACGACGAGCGTGGACAGCAGCGGAATCACCAGCACCGGCTTGAGTCCCTCGAAATGGGTCGGCAGCTTGACGTGCTCGCGCAGCCAGAGGGCGACGTAGCCCGCCAGGAAGCCGGCCACGATGCCGCCGAGGAAGCCGGCCTGCAACTGGCTGGCGAGCATGCCGCCGATCAGCCCCGGCGCCAGCCCGGGACGGTCGGCGATGGAAAAGGCGATGTAGCCCGCCAGGACCGGCACCATCAGGCCGAAGGCCGCGCCGCCGCCGATGCTCATCAGCGCCGCCGCCAGGGTGCCTTTCTCCTTGAAGGCTTCGATGCCGAAGATGAAGGACAGGGCGATGGTGAGTCCCCCCGCCACCACGATCGGCAGCATGTAGGAGACGCCGGTGAGCAGATGCTTGTAGGGTCCGGCACGCTTTTCCGACTGGGCCGACTTGGCCTTCTGCACCTGCTGCAGAAAGTCGCCGCCTGCGGGCTGCGCCGCGAATGCCTCCTGCATCACCTTGTCGGTTTCCTTCAGCGCGCGGCCGACGGAGGTTTCATACACCGGCTTGCCGGCGAAGCGCGCGGTATCCACGTGGGTATCGGCGCCGATGATCACCACGTCCGCCGCGGCGATCTCCTCCGCGGTGAGCTGGTTCTTGGCGCCGACCGAGCCCTGGGTCTCCACCTTGATGTCGTAACCGCGGGCCGCCGCCGCCTTTTTCAGCGCCTCGGCCGCCATGAAGGTGTGGGCGATGCCGGTGGGGCAGGCGGTTACGGCGACGATCTTCTTGCGGGCAGCCGGCTGGGGTGCCGCTTCGGCAGGGGTTACTGCCGGCACCGCGGGTGCCGCCGGAGCGATGCCGATGGTCGCCAGAGCCGCTTCGAGCACCGCCCGGGTATCGCGGATCGCCGCGCTGGTGCTGGTCTCGAACACCGGCTTGCCGGTGAAGCGGGTCATCTCCACGTGGGTGTCGGCGGCGAGAATCACCAGTTGCGCCGCGGCCAGGGCCTCGTCGCTCAGGACATCCTTGGCTCCGGCGGCGCCCTGGGTCTCGACGCTGATGCGGTGGCCCATCAGGGCGGCGGTCTTCTTCAGCGCCTCGGCCGCCATGAAGGTGTGGGCGATGCCGGTGGGGCAGGCGGTTACGGCGACGATGTTTGCCATCTCGAACTCTCCTTTGGGTTTTCGGCGGATGGGGCGGCGCTCAGGCCGCCACGGCCTGCACCGTCACCTGCTGCATGATCGACGCGACGGCCTGCGGCGAGGGGAGGCGCGGCCCGAGCTGGGTCAGCGCGCCGACGGCGGCGGCGGTGGCGAGCCGCGCGCAATCGGCGAGCGAGCCGCCGCGCAGGCGGGCGGCGACGAAGCCGGCCACCATCGCGTCGCCCGCCCCCACCGTGCTCTTTACTTCCACGGCGGGCGGCAGCGCCAGCAGGCACTCCTGGGCGTCCACAAACAGCGCGCCATCCTTGCCCATGGAGACGACGACGTACTCGATGCCGCCTTTGACCAGAGTGCGCGCCGCAGCCGCCACCGCCGCCCGGTCCGGCAGGCGGGTGCCGAGCACTTCCTCCAGCTCGGCGATGTTGGGCTTGATGGCGCAGGGTGCGGAGCCGATCGCTGCCCGCATCGGCTCGCCGCTGGTGTCCAGCACCACCCGCTTGCCGGCAGCCTTGAGCAGATCCACCAGTTCGGCGTAGAAGCCAATCGGCACACCCGCCGGCAGGCTGCCTGACAGCACGAACCACTGATGCTCGGGCAGCAGCTTCAGGATCGCGTCGTGCAGGCCGGCCAACTCGGCCGCGCCCACGGTCTGACCGGGGAAGTTGATGTCGGTGATGCGGTGCTGCGCCTCGTCGATGATCTTGACGTTGACGCGGGTCTTGCCCGGCACCCGCAGGAAGCGGTCGGTCATGCCCTTGTCCTGGAACAGGCGTTCGAACACGGCGCTGTTCTCGCGCCCCAGGAAGCCGGTGACGGTGACGCGAAAGCCGAGGTCGGACAGGAACGAGGCTACATTCACCCCCTTGCCGCCCGGATCGGAGCGCTCCCAGTTGAACGCGATTGACCTCGCCGGCGGTGAAGTCGGGAATCGCCGCGCTCTGGTCGATGGCGGGATTGAGGGTCAGCGTGGCGATGCCAGTGGATTCGGTCATGGCTCGGTCTCCGGTTAGAGGGCGCGCACTTCGGCCGCCGTCTGGCAGGCGAGCGCACGCCGCGCCAGCGCCTCGACGTCGGCGAAGGCGAGCTTGCGTATCCGGGCCTTGACCGCGGCGACGCTGGGGATGCTCATGCTCAGTTCGGTGACACCAAGGCCGGCGAGGATCGCCGCGCCCTTGGGATCGCCGGCGATGCCGCCGCACACGCCCACCCACTTGCCGGCGGCCTTTGCCGCCTTGACCGTCATGTCGATCATGCGCAGCACCGCCGGATGCAGCGCGTCGGCCTGCCGCGCCAGGCTGGGATGCAGCCGGTCCATGGCAAGGACATACTGGGTCAGGTCGTTGGTGCCGATGGAGAAGAAATCGACGTGGCGCGCCAGTTCCGGCGCCATCAGGACCGCCGACGGCACCTCGATCATGATGCCGATCTCCACCGCTTTGGCATGCAGTTCGCGCCGCACTTCCTCGGCGATGCTGCGCGCCGTTTCCAGTTCCTCCAGCGTGGCGATCATCGGAAACATGATCTTCACCGGACCGGTCTCGGCGGCGCGGAAGATGGCGCGCAATTGCGGCTTGAACAGGTCGAGGCGGGCCAGACAGAGCCGGATGCCGCGCACGCCGAGAAAGGGATTCTGCTCGGCAGGCAGCGACAGATAGGGCACTTCCTTGTCGCCGCCGATGTCCAGGGTGCGGATGATGAGCGGCAGGCCGTTCAGCGCCCGGGTCATGGCGCGGTAGGCCTCGAACTGCTCGTCCTCGCCGGGGGGCTGGTCGCGGCCCAGGAACAGGAACTCGGTGCGCAGCAGGCCGACGCCCTCGGCGCCGGCATTGACCGCCTGTTCCGCCTCCGCCGCCGAGCCGATGTTGGCCACCACTTCGACGCGCGCGCCGTCGGTGGTGATCGCCGGCTGGTAGCAGGCCAGGCGTTCCGCCTCGCGCCGCGCCTGCCAGTCCTGCTGGGCGCGCCGCGCCAGTTCCAGGTCGGCCGCGGCGGGCTCCGGATAGAGGTTGCCGCCGTCTCCGTCCAGGATGCAGACGGCATCCTCGCTCTGGTGCAGCACGGCGGGTCCGGCGCCGACGATGGCGGGAATGTCGAGCGAGCGGGCGATGATCGCGGTATGGGAGGTGGGTCCGCCGCCGGCGGTGCAGATGCCGAGCACGCGGGCCGGGTCGAGCTTGGCGGTGTCGGAGGGGGACAGATCGTCGGCAACCAGGATTACCGGCGTGTCGGGCAGCGACGGCTCCTCCTCCAGGGCATCGGCCAGCAGGCGCAGCACGCGGCGGCCGACATCGCGCAGATCGACGGCGCGCTCCTTGAGCAGGGCATCGCCCAGGGCGGCGACGTCGTCGGCGCGCTCCTCCACGCTCTGGCGCCAGGACCAGCCGGCGCTGTGGCCGAGCTGGATGCGGCCGGAGGCGGCGCCGACCAGATCGGGATCGTCGAGGAACTCCTCGTGGGCGCGGAAGATGCCGGCGCGGGCGGCGCCGCTGCGCGCCTTGACTTCGTCGTGCAGCTCGCGCAGTTGCAGCTTCGCCGCCTCGATCGCCTGCTGCAGGCGGATCTCCTCTCGCGCCGGATCGCTGGCGGTGACGGCGACGACGATCTTCTCGCGCCGGAAGTGGCGCAGCGGTCCGATCGCCAGTCCCGGCGAGGCGGCGATGCCGGCGATCGGCTTCGCCTCGAAGCTCAGGGCCGGCACCGCCTCGCCGCCCGCTTCCCCATGCCCGGCCTCGGCCTCGTCCTCCAGGCCGTGCCGTACCGCCGCCTCCAGTGCCCGCAGCGCAGCGTCCTCATCCACGCCCCGCGCCATGATGCGGATCGAAGCGCGCTGGTCGGCGCCCAGCTTGAGCAGCGACACCAGGCTCTTGCCGTTGGCCACCTTGCTGACGTGGCGCACCCGGATCTCCGACTGGAACGACTTGGCGATCTCGACGAAGGCCGTGGCCGGACGGGCATGCAGGCCGGCGTCGCCGGTCAGGGCGACATCCACCCATTTGGCGAAATCGTCCGCGTCCGTCGCCGGCGCGGCGGCCGCGCCGGGCTGCGCCTCCCGCGGCTGGGTCAGGCGGGCGACGATCTCCATCGGGTCGGCGGTGCTCGCCAGGCGCCGCACCGTCGCCTCGTCGTCCAGCACGTCGGTGAGGTTGGCGAGCAGTTCGATATGCTCGTCGGACCGCGCCGCGATGCCGACCACCAGGAACACCTTCTCGCCCGCATTCCACGGCACGCCCTGGGGAAACTGGGTCACCGAGATGCCGGTCTGCAGGATCAGCTCCCGGTCCTTGGGCAGGCCGTGGGGAATGGCGATGCCGTTGCCGAGATAGGTGTTGGCCACCTTCTCCCGCAGCAGCATGCTCTCGATGTAGCCGGGCTTCATGTTGCCGTTGTCCACCAGCACGCCGCCGGCGAGGCGAATCGCCTCCGACTTGTCGCGAGCCTGGGCGTTGAGCCGGATGCTTTCCTTGCCGAGCTTGATCATTGCCTACCTCCTCCTGTTTGCCCCACTTCGATACTGCCCCGCAGCGGCGGATCCCGTTTCGCGGCGATTCCTCTATGGCCCCCCTGCGAAGCTGAGCGCCACGGCAGCGCGCTTGGCCGCTGCGATACCCTCCTTGGGCAGGGCGCCGTCGGCGATCCAGCGCGCGACCGCGTTGAACGGTACGATCGGCGCGAACGACTGCTGGCCCCACTTGCTGCTGTCGGCGATGGCGCACACGCTCTTGCTGCGGGCGATGACCGCGCGCTTGACCACCGCCTCGACATGGTTCGAGTTGGTCCACCCGGCGGCCGCGTCGACGCCCCCGGCGCCCATGAAGAACAGGTCGATGGCGAGGCCCGCGATCTGGGCCAGGGCGGTCGGGCCCACGGTGCTGAGCGCGTTCTGATACACCTCGCCGCCGATGAGTTGCACGCCGTAGGGCGTCTGTCCCGCCAGTTCGGTGGCGATGGTGATGCCGTGGGTGACGATGTGCAGGTGCGTGATGTGGGGCAGGCCCTGACGGATGGCGCGCGCCAGTTCCAGGGCGGTGGTGCCGGCATCGATGTAGATGGTCTGCCCGCTTTTCAGCAGCCGCGTCGCGGCGCGCCCGATCAATTGCTTCTGCGCCTGGTCGTGTTCCAGGCGCAGGGCGTAGTTCACGTCGCGGTTGAGCAGCACCGCCCCGCCGTGCACGCGGCGCAGCAGGCCGCGCGACTCCAGTTCCTGCAGGTCGCGGCGCACCGTCATCTCCGAAAGCTGGAACTGCTCGGCCAACTGGCGCGTGCGGCATTCGCCCCGCGCCGACAAGACCGACAGGATCAGTTGCAGCCGATGATCGGCCAGATGTTCAGCCATGATGATGTCCATCCCTGCGAGCGTTTTCGCCGCCGCAAGCGGCCCCGACCCCGGCCTATTCGGCCTGGCGCCGCTGCGGTGACCACCTATGATTTCCGTCGCGGCGCCAGCCCGAGCCCGGCGCACCATCCGCGGGCAAGGGGCGTGCACGCTGTCCTCGCAGAAGGGAGGCCGAGAAATCGTCGAATCGGGCATGAGGTCGATGATGTTGCGACGTGTTTGATTTACACACAAGATCGCACATTATCGAACATTTTGCAAGCGATTTCTTTGAACGGCCCATTTTCATCGGAGCAGCCAGGAGACGCCCGGACGCTGGAATCCCGACGCACGGCACCTGATTTGCAGCATGGGTACACCGACCCTGCTTCTACGAATCGGCCACGACTCTGAAGCCCTGGCAATACAATAGCGGCCGAGTCTCAGGCGCGGCCCTCTCCGGCACTCCAGTCGCGCCGGCATTGCATCCCGGGCAATCCCCGCATCGTGGGCAAACCGGCGCGAGATTGCGCTTGCGCCACCCCAACGTTACATTGCCGACACGTCCGGATTTGCCCGGCGCTATCTGGAGGAGGATCTGTGACGGAAGAGGCAGAACGCGCGAATGTGATCGCGTTCCTGGGCATCGACGGCTCGGGCAAGTTGACCCAGGCGAAGCGCATCGCGAGCTGGCTGCAAAGCGCGGGCCATGCGGTGACCTACCTCAAGACCAGCCGCGGCCGCTCCAAGCTGGACCGGGTCGCGCGATCGAACGGGTTCGCCGACTTGGCGGACTACGTCGGCGCCGAGAGTGCGGCATTGATGAACGCGTCACTCGGCTGGTGGAGCCTTTACGGAATTCGACAATCGTTCCGTGAGCCGGGAGCTTTCGTCGTGCTCGACCGCTACATGCATTGCCACGCCGCCATGGCCCGCATTCAGGCCCCTGCGGTGGAGGACAAGATCCGCGGCCTGTTTCGTCGCTACCCGGAGCCCGACCAGACGATCTTCGTCCATGCTCCCGCCGCCGTCGCCCATGCCCGCACCCTCGACCGGGACGGGCGCGAAGTGGACACGGTTGACGCGCTTGCCGCCTTCGACCGTGCCTATCGCGGGCTGCCGGAATTCTCAACCTTCATTCCGGTGGACGGCAACCGTCCGCCCGATGTGGTCCAGGTCGAGATCCGACGGCTGGTCGCGCAGCGCTTTCGGCTGCCCGAAGAGCTGCTCGCCGCGGACTGATCGCGCGCGGCAGGGCGGCGGTTCGATGCGGCGCCGCCTGATGCGCGCGGCAGGCGGACTTCACTTCGATACCTGGACCGGGCTGCCATCGCCCATGGTGCCCACCATCTTGCTTCCCTCGACGCTCAGATTCGCGCTGAAGCCGCAATCTCCCGCCGGGCCGCCCTTCTCGGTCGCACGCAATTGCAGCTTGTTTCCATCCATCTTTCCTTGCACCGGATAATCACCGCGGCACTTGTCCTCGTATCTCGTGGCGACGCCCTTGACCACGCCTCCTTCCACGCTCTCAATCACGATGGTCAGGCCCCTCGGTCGGGGGCCGCGATGCGACGGTGCGGTGTAGCTGCCGTCGTATTTTCCGATCGTCGGCCCTTCGGCCCATACTCCGGCCGACAGGAACACAGCCCCGGCTGCTGCAGTGATCGCGGCCATCTTCATGATCGTCCTCCCGACAGATATTCGTTTAGGATGGGAGCTTCGCCGCCCCGGCGGCAATCCCGGGCGGCGGCGCCCTCGCCTTCATTGCGAAAGGGATTCTTTGCGCAATCCCGTCGGTTGACAATGTCCTTCGTCAATCGCCGCGCCACGATGGACATTGCGAGGAAGAAATCGCCGGCGTACGGCGAACAAGGAACTGGGTCACCGCGGCGATTCGCGATCCGGCCATAGAATGAAGCTGTGGATCACCGGACGGACGAGGTCTCCGCCGTGGAACAAAGAACGAACACCATTCAATTCGGCTGCAAACTCATGGCGAGCCGGGTGCGCCTGACGCTGGATCACGTCATCGAAACCATCCGCGACGAGCAGCGCCCGGACCGCATCCGCATCTGCACCCGCATGACGTCCTGCTCCGGCGCCGCCTCCTGCGGCTGGAAGCTTACCCACATCGACGCCTGTCCCTTCCGCAGCGCCTCGGGCATCTGAGAGCTCCGCACTCCGGCATCGTAGCGACGGCTCACGATCCGCCGGCGCCGGCGGCGGATGCCAGGAACTCCACCTGCGGCCGCACCCCGTCCGGCAGGAACCGGCCCTCGAAGACCGCGCTTCCCACCGTGAAGCCCCAGACGCCCGACCTTCGCATCGCTTCGATGCGCCCGACGCGATCGATGCTTCCCGCCGCGATGACCGGGATCGGGACCGCAGCCACCACGCGCTCGGCCAGGCGCTCGACATCCCCGTCGAAGCGATAGGCCAGCAGATCGAGGCCATGAACGCCGGGAATGCCCGCCAGCCGCCTGGCGTCGTCCACGATTTCCTCCACCGAGCCGCGCAACTGGGTCGGATGGCCGATCGTTCGTCCGCAGAAGGGAAAGTACTTGATTCCGGTCGAGGCCAGAAGACGAACCGCCGCCTCCGCCTGCCGGCCGCCCAACAGGTAATCGACGCCGATTTCGATCGCCCCATGGACCGAGCGCAGTTCCTCCGCCTCGCTCACGCTGACGACTTCCAGCATGACGCGATGGCCGTTGCCGCGGATCTCGGCGGCCAGTTGCCTAAGCGCCGGGAGCGGCAGACCGATGTCCTTGAAGCCGACGTAGCGCAGCGCCTTCACGTCCTTCACGCGCCGATACGCCTCCAGCGCATCGGGCACGGTGCGGTCGTCCTTCGTCAGCATGAAAATGAATTCCGGCATGCGGCACTCCCTCAGGCTAGGCGCGGTTCGTGCGCGGCTGCGACCGGCATCGGCCGCACGCCGCGACCGGCCGCGTTCCCGAGTACCGGGATCTCATTGCAGCGCTTCGTCATATTGCGTCTTTGCGCGGCGGCGGCGCGGGACGATCGAATCTCTCCACCGCCCGGTCTATCTCCTCCAGCAACTCTTTCCACTGCCGGGCCGTCGCCGCCTGCAGTTCGAGGAATTTCTTCTCCAGCTTCTTCTGCTCCTCCTGCAGCATTCGCAACTGACGCTCGAAAGTGTCCCTCGCTTCACCCGAAGTCTTGTCCGACCGCTTCCTCAGCTCCTCGACCGCAGCACGCAACTCCTCCATCGCCTTTTGCGTGTGGACGACGATCTCGTCGCCCTTCTCGCCGGAGGCTCCGCTGCCGGGAGTCGGCGCCGAGGACGGGCCGGTCGCCGCCGATTCGCGTTTCGGCGGTTCGTCGCCTTCAGCGAGCGCCGGCGACGACGACCCGGATCCCAGCAGAAGCAGCAGGAGAATCAAGCCGAATCTCTTCATCGTTCCTATCCTCCGCAATCCAGTCTGCGCCCGCGCTCCAGACTGTCGCACGGCGCCCCGTGCGCGCCGGTCCAGGAACTCGTTGCGCGGCGGCGTGAAGACACGTACCCGACGGGAGACGGCGCGCCGCGGCCAGAATCAGGCGCGCGGAACGACCCCGCGGCAGGTAGCAGCTTACTCCAGGGACGGGCATCTGCGCTCAGGCGCGAGCGCACCAGTGATGCCCCGAGGCCATTCAGTCAGGCAGGTCGTGCAGCACGATCTGGCCTTCGCTCTCCTCGATCAGACCCTGCTCGCGCAGGTCCTTCATGACGCGGCTCACCATCTCGCGCGAGGCGCCGACCATTCTGGCGATATCCTGTCGCGATATCCTGCCCCGGATCGTCGGCTTGCCGTCGACCGGTTCCGCCATGTCCAGCAGCAGGCGCGCGACGCGGCCGTTCACATCCATCAGGGCGAGGCTTTCGATGCGCCGGTCGGCCTCGCGCAAGCGCCGGACCAAGCCGCGCATCATGTACGCGGTGACCTCGAAGTGCTCGCGCAGGCAACGCATGAAGTCGGCCTGGGTGATCACCACGAGCGTGCAGGAACTGAGGCAGATGACCGTCGCCGAACGCGGCTTGTCGTCGAGCACGCCCATTTCGCCGAAGACATCTCCCGGACCGAGCAGGGAGAAGATGACCTCGTTGCCGCCCTCGTCCTCCACCAGCACCTTGAGGTTGCCGGAAAGGATGAGGTAGACCGAATCGGTGGCATCGCCGGCGCGGACGACGATGTCATTGCGCGCCATGCGCCGCATCATTGCCCGCTGTGCGATCGCCTTGAGCGCGGTGTCGGACAGGCGCTCGAACATGGCGAACGTGCGCAGGCCCGCTACCGTGGCGTTGCGCCCGCCGACCATCCCGACTCCGCGTACTGGACGAATACTCGCACTGTTCGGACACGCCCTGAACAAGACTCCGCCCGCGATCTTAACTGCATTTGGTCGCCCTGGTTCGCGTCGACCGCGCACGCTCGGCGAAGGACATGGTGATCCGGGCTCCTCAAGTCTATGGGGCCGACGCCTCCATGTCCGTGACACAATGCGCCAATTGCCGCCTTCCCGCGGTCGGCGATGGCGATGCGATTCGCGTACCCCGGGGCGGACCGGCGATTCCCATGGCATGACACCGCCCGGCGGCGGACGCGCGCGTCAGAAGCGCGCCGCCTTGCCAAAACGCGCTCGACCCGGACCTGGCGCAGATTCCAGGACTCGAGGCGCAGGCCGGACAACCGGAACAGGCGCAATCCGTCGGCCGAAAATGCCAGCACGGGGCGCTCGTTCTGGGCTGCGAAGCCGTGGATGCGCAGCGGCAAGCGTCCCAATGCCGTCGACAGCACCGCCTGCGCATCATCGGTCGCGCCACCCTGCTCCCGCAGGCGGCGCAGCGCCTCCAGCGCCAGCAGCGCCTGGCGCTCCGCGGTTTCGGTCTCCGCCCCGACCAACGCGGGCCTGGGCCGTCACCAGACCGGCGGCGGCGATCTCGCGCTGCCGGATCGCCTCGGAGCGCGACAGCATCGCCCACACCGACAGCCCGGCCAGCGCCGCCATCACCGCTGCGCTGCCGCTCATCCAGAGGCGGCGCACCCGCGCCTGGCGCCGCTTCTCCCTCTGTTCGACTTCGCTCCGGGGCAGGCCGTACAGGTCGGCCAGCAGCTTGAACCAGGAGGCCTCGTGGGCGCCCCCGGTCGAGGCGCGGCCTGGCGGCGTCGAAGCCCCGGTAGTCGGTGGCCAGCGGCATCGCCATGAGGCGGCACAGTGCGTCCGGCAACGCACGTTCCGATTCCCGGTCGGGGCCGGCCTCGTTGTTCGGCAGGCCGGCAACGAGCAGGGGAATGACGGCAGCGGCACCGTGCCGCTCGCCGAACGGGCGCACCTCCTCGTCTACGTAGTGCCCGCGCCGCCGGCGAGCACAGCACGATCAACCGGCGCGCGGCGGCAGGATGACGGCGGATGGCATCCGCATAGTCGGTGCCGGTGAAGTCGGTCTCGTCCCGGAGCACTCGCACACGCCGCTGCGAAAGCGGCAGGTCGCGCGGCGGACGGTAGCCTTCGAGCGCCTTCTCCAGCGCCCGCGCGAACACCATGTCGCGGCGCGAGTAGCTGATGAAGGCGTCGTACTCGGTCTCGGGCGTCGTGTCCTCCGCCGACATGGCCATCGAGTCAGGCTCCTCCAGTCAGGTTGCCGGATGAACCCCGGCAGCCACGCGTAGGGCGCGCCGTGCGCGCCGATTCAACATTCGGCGGGCGCGACCCGCCCTACGAATTTGCGGCGAAATCGTGGTCCTGTCACGCGGCAGTCCGCGCGCTTACGCGGCTAGCGGAACTCCGGCATCGCCGCGTCGTGCCGGGCGCAGCAGTCCTCGTAGTTCAGGCCGCTGCCGCAGGGGCAGGGATTGCCGGAAACCGGGTCCAGGGAGCGGAAGTCGCCGCTGGTGGCGAGGGCGGCCTCGCCCAGTGCAGCACGCCACAGCGCCACGCCGAACGCGGGATCGAGGGAGAAGGCGAGCGCCCGGGCGCGGCGGTTCAGGCGTGCGCTCGGCGCGTCCTCCGGCTGCGCCAGGCAGCGCGGGCATGCGTTGTGGCCGAGATAGGGGAAGCGGATGCGGGTGCGCCACACCGTCTCCTGGTCGCGGCTGGCGGCCGGGTCGGGCCGCACCGCCACCCCCGCCTCCATCGCCTGCAGGACGGCGGCCTCGCCGTCGAGGCCATGCTGCTCCCGGTACAGTCGCATCATCCCCCGGACGAAGTTCAATTCACCTTGCGCATCGTAGTCAACGCAGCAGGGAGGGTAGCCGAGAACGGTCGGCACCAACTCCCGCTCTCCCCCCGCCAGGCGCCGGATCGCCGTCCCGAGGAAGGCGTCGCGATAGATCCACAGCACTTCTGGCGCGGGGCGCGGCGCCGCCTGCGCCGCCCGCGTTTGCAAGGCGGCGGCGACGAGGGGGAACTCGCCGGCCACGCCCGCATGGCGATCCGCAGGCGGCGGCATTCCGGGCGTGCGCAGCGTGAGCAGTCCCGCCGCGGCCGCGCTGCGCTCGAACTCCTCGCGGCGCCAGGTTTCCCCGCCGCCCTGACCTGCCAGGTGCGCCGGCTTCAGTCCCTCGGCGACCCCGACCACTTCCAGGATGTCGATGAGCATCTCGTGGATGCTGAGGTGCCTGCGGTCGAGGCCGACACTCCAGAGCGACCGGAAGAGCATCCTGTTCATCGGGGTGCGACGGCACGGCTCGCTGGACGCGCTGCCGGCGGTGCGCTACTTGCTCACCCTCACGATCTTCATGGAATTGGTGCCGCCCGACTTTCCCAGCGGCTCGCCTATCGTCAGCACAATGTAGTCCCCCTCCTCCACCGCACCCAACGACTTGAGCGCGTTCTGGGCAAGCACCAGAATCTCGTACGGATCGGTGGACGTCTGCTCGAAGGCGACCGGATAGACGCCGCGAAACAGCGTGACCCGCCGGCGCGTCTCGACCAGGGGCGCCATGGCGTAGATCGGCAGTTCCACGCTCAGGCGGGAGACCATGAGCGCCGTCATGCCGGACTGCGTGAGCGTGGCGATGGCCTTGATGTCGAGCTTCTTCTGGGCCGAGACTGCGGCATAGGCGATCGTCTCCTCGAGTTTGGTGCCGGAAGACTGGCGCAGCACCACCGCCGGGCAGGCCTGGCCCTCCCGCTCCGCTTCGACGCACACGCGCACCATGGCCTTGATGGCCTCGACCGGATAGCGGCCCGCCGCCGTCTCGGCGGACAGCATGACGGCATCGGTGCCGTCGAGCACCGCATTGGCCACGTCCGAGACCTCGGCGCGGGTCGGCACCGGGCTGCCGATCATCGACTCCATCATCTGCGTGGCGGTGATGACGGCCTTGTTCTTCGCCCGCGCCGCAAGAATCATCTTCTTCTGCAAACCCGGCACCGCCGCGTCCCCCACCTCCACGGCGAGGTCGCCGCGTGCCACCATGATGGCGTCGGAGGCATCGAGCAGTTCCTCCAGCGCCGGAATCGCCTCCGCCCTTTCGATCTTCGCCACCAGCATGCTCTTGCCGCCAGCATTTCGCATCAGGGTGCGCGCCATTTCCATGTCCACGGCGGAACGGGGAAAGGAGACGGCGAGGAAGTCGGCCTGCATCCTGGCGGCCACCTTGATGTCCTCGAAGTCCTTCTCCGTCAGCGCGGGTGCGGTCAAGCCGCCGCCGCGGCGGTTGATGCCCTTGTTGTCGGACAGCACGCCGCCGTGGCATACGGTGCAATGAACCTGGTTGCCGGCGACGCTGTCAACCGTCAGTTCGATGCGCCCGTCATCGAGCAGCAGGGTGTCGCCGGCGGCGACGTTGTCGGGGAGTTCCTTGTAGTCGAGGCCGACCCGTTGCTGGTCGCCGAGTTCACAATCGGCATCGAGGACGAAGCGGTCGCCTTCGTTGAGCGTGATCGGTCCGGCGCCGAACTTGCCGATGCGGATTTTCGGTCCCTGCAGATCCACCAGCACGCCGACGGTGCGGCCGAGCCGGGCGGCGATGTCCCGCACCAACTGCGCGCGCTCCACATGCTGCTCGGCGCTGCCGTGGGAAAAGTTGAGCCGCGCCACGTCCATGCCCGCGGCGATCATGCGTTCGAGCACCTCCGGATCGCTGGAAGCGGGGCCGAGGGTGGCAACTATTTTCGTTCGTCTCAAGATCGAGTCTCCAGGATGTCCGGCGGCAAACCGCAAGGGCACACCCCGTCATCCGGTCAGATGCTGCCGTGTTGTTCGAAGGGCCTCGCCGCCGAGTCGCACGCAATCCGATTCGGGCGCAGGTTATTCGCGATGGCCGAATCGTATCATCGGCGCTGCGGTCGCGAGCCGGCACCGCATCCTTCCGCGGAAGGGAACGTGCGATCGCGCGCACAGCCCGCGCACGAAGTTCGGGCGAGCTCTGCGCGGGCGTTCAGTTGTACCCGAGAACGGCAACATCCGGGATATCGCTGTCGTGCGCCCGTTCGCCGGACCCTGTGTCGGCCTGGGCGGACGTTGATCCGGGCACGGTATGCAACTGCCAATGCTCTTCGGTCACGGCGGACAGGCGCCGGATGGTGTTGGTGTCGATCGCATTCATCGGAAATCCTTTGTGCAGCGCGATCCGTGCCGGCAAATTCGGCGCGTCGGGCTGTGAAATGGTATGGGGCTTGGGCCGCCGGGCCGTACGGCGCCCTCGGCGGGGATACAGGCTACAGGGGTGGAATGACCCGAATGCGGCGGCGGCGCGGGCCGCGCCGCAAGTCTGCCGGCCGCTCAGGCGCGCCGGCGCGCCTCGGCGGCCGGGCGCTCGATCCGCCGCGCGATGCCCGGGGCGGACGGCATCTGGGCGACGTCGAACTGCGCCGTGACGACCTCGGGCAGGCTGTAGTGCGCGGCGATGACTCGCATGTCATCGGTGTCCAGGCCGCTGAACGCGATGCAGTCCTGCAATGTGATCATGGTGTCCTCCATCTCATGCATGGGTTTCTCGCCGAGGCAGGCAGGGAGCTCTTGGCCCCCGGGCGCTTCCGACGAAATCAACGCTCGGCCGATGCGGCGCGGCGCTACGAATACGGGCATTCTACAGCACCGTTGTTACCCTGCCATTACAAAGGCATTGCCGACCAAGGCAACGCGGCGCGATCCCAATTCTGATCGACCGCCCGGAACGAGGTTGGTTCCCCCTCGAATCCGTTTCGCCTTGCGCAGCGCAGCTCCCTCTGCTGCCCCCCTGCCTTCCAACCGATCACAAAACTGCAGGCTTTCGTGACGGCGATGTGACTTGTTGCAGCGACACTGCAAACGTGACCCGAGCAACCGCAGGAGGAAGCCATGGACAGCACACCGCAATCGACCGCATCCCGCCGCGCCCCGGACCCCGCGCGCGCAGCCGCTCAACCCGCGCCGGCGACTCCGCGCCGGAGCGGCGTTCACCGCTCGCCGGACGCCACCCACGCACTCACCGCGCACGTCCTGCGGCGCGAGACCCGGCAGTTTCGCGGCAGTGGCGGAATCAGCGAAGAGAACGCGAGCCTCGGCTTCCGCCCCGCCTTCTACGACACCCGGACGCGCACGGCATATCTGTCGCGCTTCCGCAACGGCGACCCAGCGCCCTGCCACATTCTGGACGGCCTGCCTGAGGAATTGGTGACGGCGCGCGACGCCTGCGGCCGTGTCCGAGCCGTGCTCCCGTCCCTCGTCTCCGGCTTCCTGCTGCGCGGACAGTTCTACAACCGCGAGGAGGCAGCGCGCAAGGCGGCAGAGCTGAACTGAATCGGCTCGACCGGCGCGGCGCCTGCGACCGCCGGCGCGCGGCGCGGGGAAACAGGCTGCTAGAATGAAACCGGGTCCGATAGACAACGAGAATGTTCGCTGCGGCGGCCGACGCCAGCCGGCGACCGCAGGCAGCGGGCAGACGTCGGCGACACAAGCGAGGTACACCGGATGGCGCGACAGGTATTGGTCATCGAGGACGACGAGGACATCTCGAGGCTGGTCAAGCTGCAACTGACCGAGCTCTCCTGCACGGTGAAGACGGCCTACGACGGCATCGTCGGTCTGGCCGAGGCCGAGTCCCGGCCCTATGACCTCATCATCCTCGATCTGATGCTGCCGGGCATGGATGGCCTCGAGATCTGCCGCCGCATCCGCGGCAAGGGCCGCTACACGCCGATCCTGATGCTGACCGCCAAGTCCACCGAGCTCGACCGCGTGCTGGGCCTGGAGATGGGCGCCGACGACTATCTCACCAAACCCTTCAGCGTACTCGAACTGGCGGCGCGGGTGAAGGCCATCTTCCGCCGGGTGGACAACCTCGCCCATCCCGAAGGCAAGGACAAGGTGATCGAGTCGGGGCCGCTGCGGGTGGACGTGGAACGGCGCGAAGTGACGCTGGCGGGCAAGCCGGTCGAGCTCACGGCGAAGGAATTCGACCTGCTGCTGCACTTCGCCGAGAATCCCGGCCGCGTGTATAGCCGCACCCAGCTCCTGGACAAGGTGTGGGGCTACAGCCATAGCGGCTACGAGCACACGGTCAATTCGCACATCAACCGGCTGCGCGCGAAGATCGAGGCCAATCCGAACCAGCCGGAGTTCATCCAGACGGTGTGGGGGGTCGGGTACAAATTCCGCGACCGGGCCGCAGGCTAGCGCACCATGTTCCGGTCGCTCTACGGCAAGCTGGCGATGGTGCTGATGCTGGTGTTCTTCGCCATCGGCGCCGCCTTCATCCTGGCGACGGAGCAGATGATCGAGGGGCGCCGCCTGCTGCAACTGGCGACCGATCTGATCATCGGCACCATCGCCTTCTCCCTGCTCGCCGCCCTCATCGTCTTCAATCTGCTGACGCGGCGGCTGCGCGTGCTGGCGGCGGAGATGGACGCCTTCCGCGCTGGCGGCTTCCGCCAGCCGCGGCGCGTCCTGAGCGCCAGCCCTGGAGGTGATGAGATCGATCGTCTGGTCATGGCGTTCCAAGAGATGTCGGAGCGCATCGCGAGCCAGCTTCAGGCGCTGGAACACAACGACGAGCAGCGGCGCGAGCTGCTGGCCAACGTTTCCCACGACCTGCGCACGCCGCTGGCCTCGATGCAGGGTTACCTGGAGACTCTGCTGCTCAAGCACGGCACCCTGCCGCCCGAGGAGGAACGCGCCTACCTCGAGGTCGCGGCCAAGCACAGCGAGCGCCTTGGCAGGCTGGTGCGCGACCTGTTCGAACTGACCAAGCTGGAAGCCAACGAGGTGCGGCCGCAGACGGAAGTGTTCCCGGTTACCGAACTGGTGCAGGACGTGCTGCAGAAATTCCAGCTCGCGGCGGAACAGCGCGGTCTGCGCCTGGACCATCATTTCGGCAGCGCCGTGCCGGCGGTGCAGGCCGATATCGGTATGATCGAGCGCATCCTGGAGAATCTGATCGAGAACGCGATGCGCCACACGCCGAGCGGCGGCGTGGTACGGGTCGCCGTGGACGCCGAGCGCGAGCGCGTTCTGCTGCGCGTCAGCGACACCGGTCGCGGCATTTCGCGGGAAGACCTGCCCAATGTCTTCGACCGCTACTACCGCGTCGACCGCAGCGAATTCGGAGCCGAGGGCAGCGCCGGTCTGGGCCTGGCGATCACCCGCCGTGTCGTGGAACTGCATGGCGGCCGCATCGAGGTGGACAGCACCCTGGGAGCGGGCACCACCTTCCGCTTCGACCTGCCCGCCGCTTCCGGGGTCGCGTAGTTCCCAGGGACTGGTTGCCAGGCTTGTAGGCCGGCGCGCCGCGGTCTAGATTGCGGCGCCGGAATCCTGTGCCGCCTCCGTCGGCGGAAAGGAAACCCTCGGTCATGCCGCCGCCATTGCCAGCGGCGGCCCGCCGATCTTGCTGGTGGCGGAGGAACAGACCTTCGGCTTCTGACAATCTCTCAGTGCAGGCGCGAGGTTTCGAGCCTACGCTTGAGCAGGGTGCGCTCCAGTTCCGCCGCCGCGCGCACCGAAAAGATCTTGAAGATGGCCAAGTGCGGCAGATCCTGGCGCATGGGCTTGCCGTCCATGCAGGCGAAGTGGCCGATGATCTTCCCGGCGGAGTCGAACATGGGCACGCCGATGTAGCTGTCGCGGTCGTACTGCTTTTCCAGCGGCCAGATGTCGCACACGCCGGTCGGCACATAGACCGTCTCGCGCCGGGTGATCACCGCGCCGCAGGAGGTGCCGTCCAGCTCGTACTCGAAGTTGTCCCAGAACTTGCCGCGGGAGTAGTAGGCGAGGGTTCGCGCCCGCGTCGGCGGGTCGTCCGGGCAGTAGCACACCAGGTTGTCGCGCGTGCCCAGGATCGCCGACAGGTTGCGCATCAGGGCTTGGAAGAACTCCAGTCCGGACACGGCGGAAAGTCCCTCGGCGGCCTGGATCAGGGTCTCCTCCAGCTCCTTGCGGCCATGGATGTCGATGTCCATCACCAGCATGCGGTAGGGCTTGCCGCTGGCATGGCGCAGCGCGGTGCCGCGCGACTGCACCCAGCGATAGCGCCCGTCGCGGTGGCGCAGCCGATACTCGGCGTCGAAATGGGGCGTCAGCCCGTCGATGTGATTGTCGAGACGGATCAGGATCGCGTCACGATCGTCGGCATGCAGCAGATCGCGCCAGTCCTCGATGCGCGCCAAGCCCGCATCGACCTGGCCGAGCATGCCCTGCCAGCGCGGCGAGAACTGGACCGCACCGCTCTTGATGTCCCACTCCCAGACGCCGTCGTTGGCCCGCTCGACCGTCAAGGCGTACCGTTCCTCGCATTCGCGCAGGCTCGCGTCCACTTTCTGGCGCTGCTCCGCACCCTGAGCGAGGCGCTGATCGGACTCGTCGATGCGATGCCGCATCAGCGCCAGCCTGGTGGCGAGCCGGCCGACCTCGTCTCCGTCGCCAGGCGCTGTCGAGCGCTCGCCCCCCGCTGCATCCCCCGCCTGCCGCACCAGGTCCCGCAGCGGCCGCCCCACCCGCAGCTCGGCCTGGAACGCAGCGAACAGCAGCAGGGCCAGGGCTGCCGGCACCGAACAGGGCGCCCTTCCCGCGGCGGCGGCGGCCGGCACGTCCAGCAGCGTCAAGAAAACCCAAGCCGCAAGCAAGGCCGCGGCCAGCAGCAACGGCAGCAGCAGTTTCACGCGCAGACTCATCACCCTGTTCCTCCGCCCGAAAGATTCAAGGTTCAATCTAGTCCACCGGCGCCAGGGTGCCGGCCGGTCCGCGGCTGCCCGGATCGAGGCGGGCGGCGATTCCGACACCGGCGGCCGCAAGCTCCCGATGCCGGGATTGCGGCGCGTGTTCCGACCTGCTCATTGGCGGGGTTTCGGGCTGTCGGGCGCCGGTGATCAGCCGCGTGCCGCTGCGATAGGTGAGATAGGCCCAGAACCAGTCCAGCATCACCGATATGCGGTTGCGCAGCCCCACCAGGAAGCCCAGATGCACCGCGCCCCACAGCCACCAGGCCAGGCTGCCGGAAAGCCGGACGAAGCCGAAATCCGCCACCGCCGCTTTGCGCCCGATGGTGGCGAGGCTGCCGAGATGGTGGTAGCGGAACGGTGCCGGCGCCGCGCGGCCGTCGACGCGGGCGCGGATCAGCCGCGCCACGTACTCGCCGCCCTGCTTCGCCGCCGGCGCCAGACCGGGCACAGGCGCGCCGTTCCACGCCTCGCTCAGGGCCGTGTCGCCGACGGCGAAGACTTCCGGCAGACCCGGCAGCGACAGGTCCGCCCCGACCTTGACGCGCCCGGCCGCGTCGGCCGCCGCGCCCAGCCACTTCGCCGCCGGCGAGGCCACCACCCCCGCCGCCCACAGCACGGTGCGCGCGGCGATACGCTCGCCGTTCACGACGACTCCTTCCTCGTCGATGCTTTCCACGCGGCTCCCCACCAGAACCTCGACGCCGAGTTGCTGCAGCGCCAGGTGCGTCTTCACCGACAGGTCCTCGGTGAACGTCGGCAGGATGCGCGGCGCGGCCTGCACCAGGATCACCCGCGCCGTCGCCGGGTCGATGCGGCGGAACTCGTTTTCCATGCCGAAGCGCGACAGTTCGGCGATGGCCCCGGCCAGTTCCACCCCGGTCGGCCCGCCGCCGACGACGAGGAAGGTGAGCAGGCTGCGCCGCTCGCGCGGATCGTCCGTCGCCTCCGCCTGCTCGAAGGCGGTGAGCAGGCGCCGCCGCACCTCGGTGGCATCCTCCACGCGCTTGAGGCCGGGCGCGTAGGGCGCCCAATCGTCGCGGCCGAAATAGGAGTGGGCGGCGCCGGTGGCCAGCACCAGGAAGTCGTAGCCGATGCGCTGGCCGGACATCAGCACTTCGCGCCGCCCGGTGTCCACGCCGGTCACTTCGCCGAACAGCACGCGCACGTTGTAATGCTCGCGGAACAGACCGCGCACCGGTGTGGCGACGTCCCCCGGGGCGAGCCCTGCCGTCGCCACCTGATACAGCAGGGGCTGGAACAGGTGGTAGTTGTGGCGGTCGATCAGCGTCACGGCGACGCGGGCGCGGGTGAGCGCCGCGGCGCAGGCCAGCCCGCCGAAGCCGGCGCCGACGATCACCACCCGCGGCAGGCCGTCCAGACTCGACTGCGGCCGACCCTGGAGCCGCGGGTCGCGGCGGCGCACCGCCGCCGCGACCAGGGTGTCGATCGCGAGGGTTCCCGGACCCCGCAGTGCCAGCAGGCTCAGCGCCATCAGCCAGTAGGGATAGGCCTCGACGCTTGGACCCATCATCTGCGCGCCGGCCACGGCCGCCATCAGCAGCAGGGCGGCGGGACGCGCCGCGAGACCCGGGCCCAGCAGCGCCGCGCCGAGCAGTGCCGCCGGCCCGGCGAAGCCCGCGGCCGACTGCAGCGGCAACCAGGCTGCCGCGGCGCTGCCGGCGAGCGCGCCGGCGGCGATCATCGCCGACGCCAGCCACAGCCGCAGCGCCAGCGCATAGAGCGGCGCCAGGCGGCGCGTCGCCCGCGCGAACAGGCGCGCCACCGCACCCGCCAGCGGCAGGGCGGTACGCGCCAGACCGCGGCCGAGCAGCGCGTCCAGGGAAAGCCCCCCGGCACCCCGCACAACGAACCAGCCCAGCAGGGCCGCCCAGAACAGGTGCGCGTCCAGTTCGCGGTAGTTGAACTGGATCACCAGCGCCAGCGCCGCCAGGGCAGCCGCGGCGAAGCGGGTGGCGAGCCCGGCGGCGAGCAGAATGGAGCCGGCCAGTTCGACGGCGACGCCGAGCCAGGCCGCCGTGACCGGGTCCAGCCAGGCCACCGGATACTCGTAGGCGGCGAGTTGCAGGGCGTTCTCCCAGTTTCCGGCCTTGAGCACGCCGGAGACGAAGAACACCTGCGCCAGTGCCAGGCGGATCAGCAGTTCCACCACCGGCCCGGCCGAGCGCTCCACGAAGCGGGTTACGGCCGCAAGAGCCTCCGCCACCCTGGCCAGCCGGACCGCAGCGGGTGCCTGTTCGCTTTTCATGATCCCTGCCCTCCTGCGCCCAGGGGCGCGCCGTCGCATGACTCAGCGGCCGGCACGCCGTGCGCGCCGTAGCGGCAGCGGAAGATGCAGCGCTTGCCGTTGTCATGATGAAGCTTGCAGCACAGCACGGCGTCGGCGCCGGCGACGCCGTGATACAGTGCGGCGGCCAGCAGCATGCCCAGGGGCGGCGCTGTGAAATAGACCCAGACCGCCTGCCACAACTGCGCCGTGAGCGCGGAACCGAAGGTCCGGGCCGGGTTCATGCTCATGCCCGACAGGGGCGCCTCGACCGTGATGTAGAGCGCCACCAGCGCCCCGGCGGCGAGTCCGGTGTAGCGGTTCAGCTCCCGTGAGTTGCTGAAGCCGAGCACTGCCAGCATGAGCCCGGCGGAAATCGCGAACTCGGCGCCGAAGCCGACCCAGGCGCCCTCCGGGCCGGGAACCGTGGCGACGAAATTGACCGCCGCATGGGACAGCAGCGGCGCACCCAGCAGCAGTGTCGCCACGCCCATGCCGGCCAGCGCACCGGCGAACTGCGCCAGGACGTAGAACGCCGCATCCCAGGGCGCGATCTTGCCCAGGCGCAGGAAGGTCAGCGTCACCGCCGGATTGAGATGGGCGCCGGACTGCTTGCCCCAGGGCGAGTAGATGATGGCGACGGCGGTCGCTCCCATGGCCAGTCCCATCAGCAGGCGCCGCAGCAGGCCGTCGTCCAGCGACTGGCGCAGCGGCGAGCCCGGATGCTCCAGCAGGACGGCGAAAACGCAGGCCGAAATCATGAACAGGCCGAGACCGGCGGCTTCCATCAGGTATTCGGGCCAGTGTGCAGCCAGCGCCTGGCGCAGGTCGCTCGTTTCCATGGCGGCCCCCGCTTCACGCGGCCCCGGCGACGGCCACCGTTTCGGGTGAGGCGTCGTAGCGTCCCAGTTCCCTGCGCCAGTAGGCGGGGATGTCGGCGCGGTACTTGCGCTGCACCAGGTTCGCCACCAGCCCGGTCCAGCCGGTCTGGTGCATCGCCCCCAGCCCGAGGCCGGTGTCGCCGTGGAAGTACTCGTTGAACAGCAGGAGATCGCGCCACGCCGGATCGCTCTGGAACGGGCTGCCCTCCGGCAGCGCCGGGACGCGCCCGCGGGCATCGCGGCGGAACATGTCCACCAGCCTCTCGGACAGCAGGTTGGCGATCTCCTTCAGGCTGAGTTCGCGGTTGCCCAGGCAGGGTACCGGCACCTTGTAGTTGTCGCCGAGATAGCGGTGGTACTTCTCGATGGCCTGGATCAGGGTGTAGTTGGTGGGCATCCAGATCGGGCCGCGCCAGTTGGAATTGCCGCCGAACAGGCCGGAGTTGGATTCCCCCGGCAGGTATTCGATCAGCGCCCGGCCGATGCCATTCACATGGCCCAGATCCTGCCGCTCGGCATGGATGCGCGACACGCTGCGGATGCCGTAGCGCGACAGGAACTCGCCCTCGTTCAACAGGTGGCGCAGGATCTGCGGCAGCATGGTGTGGTCCACCAGCGCCAGCAGGTGCTCGCCGCGCTCGTTGGTGTGGTCCGGGCATTCGCAGATGGTATGGCCGTCGAAGAGGCCGCCGCCGTGCTCGTTGAGCATCGCGGCGAAGCGCGGCGCGTTCTTGAGCAGACGCTGATCGACGATCTCGCAGGCGAACAGCGGAATGATGCCGACCCAGGAGAAGACATCGATGCGCTGGCAGGAGCCGTCCGGCGCCACCACCAGGTCCTTGAAGAATCCGTCCACCGGGTCCCACAGCGACAGGCTGTGGCCGTGAGGGTCGGCGTGGCCGGCGATGGTGTTGGCGATGCCGAGGAACTGGCTGTAGCACTGGATCGCGATGTCCTCGTAGTCCGAGTCCTCCGCCGCCAGTTCCAGCGCCATCACCGCCATGTTGAGGGCGAACATCGCCATCCAGCCGGTGGCGTCGGCCTGCTTCAGCGCGAAGCCGGGCGGCAGCGGCTGGGAGCGGTCGTACACCGAGATGTTGTCCAGACCGAGGAAGCCGCCTTCGAACACGTTGTGGCCGTCGGAATCCTTGCGGTTGAGCCACCAGGCATAATTGAGCAGCAGCTTGTTGAGCACGCGCTGCAGGAAGCCGGTGTCGGCGCGCCCGCGCTGCACGCGGTCGGCGCGGAACACTTTCAGGGCGGCCATCGCCAGCACCGGCGGATTGACGTCGCCGAAGGCCCACTCGTAGGCGGGAATCTGGCCGTTGGGGTGCAGGTAGTACTCCTTCAGCAGCAGTTCGATCTGGTCCTTGGCGAAGTCCACGTCCACCAGTGCCAGCGCGGCGCAATGGAAGGCCAGGTCCCAGGCGGCAAACCAGGGGTACTCCCATGTGTCGGGCATGGAGATGACGTGATGCGCCTTGAGGTGGCGCCAGGTCCGGTTGCGCCCCCAGTTGCGTTCGGCCGGCGGCGGCAACTGGTCGCCGTCGAGCCAGCGCGCCACGTCGTAGTGGAAGTACTGCTTGCTCCAGATCATGCCGGCCAGGGCCTGGCGCAGGATGTTGTGGTCCTGGGCGCCGGCGTCGGGCAGCAGTTCGTCGTAGAACACCGTCGCCTCCGATTCGCGCCGGGCGAAGATCACCTCGCGCTTGTCGAAGGGTGCGGCCAGCGGCCTGGCGTGACAGGGTCATGCCGATGGTGGCGCTGTGTCCCGGCTCCACCCTCACGACATGGCAGGCGGCGAACTTGGTGCCGCTGCGCGCCGGATTCACGGCATCGCGCTCGCCCTCGATCAGAAAGCGGTGGAAGGCGTCCTTGACGTAGGGCGAGGCGTTGGCCGCGCCCCACAGGCGCTGGGCGTTGCTTTCGTTCTCGGTGAACAGTGCCTGCGCCGCGTGTCTGCCATAAAGGTGATAGGCCCCCAAGGCGGCATGCTCGGCGCGCACCGCCCACTTCGCCTCCCCGCTCGCCGCGATCTCGGCGATGCGCGGCTTGGCGTCAGTCGCGCCCCAGGACCAGGTGTTGCGGAACCACAGCGTCGGCAGCAGATGCAAGGTGGCCGTCTCCGGGCCGCGGTTGGTGGCGATGACGCGGATGTGGATCTCGTCCGGCGCGGCCTTGGCGTAGCGCACTTCCACGTCCCAGTAGCGGCCGTCGTCGAATGCGCCCGCGTCGAGCAGGGTGAATGGCGGATCAAAGCGCGAGCGGCGCGCGTTCTCATGCACCAGCCGGCCATACGGGTACTCGGCCTGGGGATACTTGTAGAGATAGCGCATCCAGGAGTGGGAGGGCGTGGCGTCGAGATAGAAGTAGTACTCCTTGACGTCCTCGCCGTGGTTGCCCTGGTTGCCGGTGAGGCCGAAGGCGCGCTCCTTGAGGATCGGATCGCGGCCGTTCCACAGCGCCAGCGCGAAGCACAGACGCTGCTCCTCGTCGCAGATGCCGCCCATGCCATCCTCATTCCAGCGGTAGGCGCGGGAGCGCGCCTGGTCATGGTCGAAGTACTCCCAGGCGTTGCCGTGCGCGCTGTAGTCCTCGCGCACCGTGCCCCAGGCGCGCTCCGCCAGATACGGCCCCCACAGGCGCCAGTTTTCCCGGCCCTGGCGCTGGGCTTCCAGGCGCTGCCGTTCCGCATTCAGAATCTCGTTGGGTATCATCGCTGTCTCCAGAATTGTGGGGGCCACATTGCACACCGGCGCGAGGGCTCGGCGTTACGAATCGACCCGGCTCTCATGGGTCATCCCGCGTCGGGCGGGCCGTGCCCGCCATCGTTGAATCGGCGGGCACGGCCCGCCCTACTCCGGCTGCCGTTCCGCATTCAGAATCTCGTTGGGTATCATCGCTGTCTCCTTGTAGGGTGCGCCATGCGCACCATGGATCGGTGCGCGCGGCGCACCCTACGTTGCTACTGACTCCCATCGGACAGTGCGTAGGGCGGGCCATGCCCGCCATGGACGGGTGCGCGCGGCGCACCCTACGCTGCTGCACGGGCCGCCGCATCGCTGCCGGCCATCCGCTTCGCCCGCTCCAGCCGCCACCACGCTTCGAGGGCACAGGCCACCGACCAGGCCTGGGATGGCGCGCCCCGCGGCGTATGGGGCGGCGCGCCGTCGAAGATCTCGCTCACCGTGCCGAGGCCGGCATCCGACAGGTGCTCGCGCAGGGGTTCGAGCAGCGCCTGGGCGGCCGCGGCATCGCCCTGTACCCGGTAGCGGGCGAGGGCGAAATGGCCCAGCAGCCAGCCCCATACCGGGCCCTGGTGGTAGGCGCCGTCGCGCTCCCACACGCCGCCCAGGTAATGGGGGCGATAGTCGCGATCGGCCGGATCGAGGGAGCGCAAGCCGTAGGAGGTGAGCAGTTCGCGGCCGACCACGCCGACGACCAGCGCCTGCGCCGCCTCGTCCAGCGGCGAATGGGGCAGGCTGACGGCCAGGATCTGGTTCGGGCGCAGCGTGGCGTCGACGCCGTCGGGGCCGTCGAGCACGTCGCACAGGCCGCGCCCGCCGGCCATGACGAAGCGCTGGAAGCCGGCCCGCGCCGCCGCCGCCCGGCTGCGGTAGAGGTCCGCCGGCTCGCCCAGGCGCATGGCGAAATCGGCCATCGCCGCCAGGGCGTTGAACCACAGGGCGTTGATCTCCACCGGTTTGCCGATGCGCGGCGTCACCACCCAGTCGCCGATCTTGGCGTCCATCCAGGTGATCTGCACCCCCGGCTCGCCGGCGCGCAGCAGTCCGTCCGCGGCATCGACGCCGATGCCGTAGCGCGTGCCGCGGCAGTGCCAGTCGACGATGTCGCGCAGCACCGGAAACGCCGCGCGCAGGCCCTCGCCGTCGCCGCTCGCCTCGACGTAGGCGCGCCAGGCCTCGATGTACCAGAGGGCCGCATCCGCGGTGTTGTATTCCGGCGTGTCGCCGGCGCCGGGAAAGACGTTGGGCAGCATGCCCCGGTCCACGAAGCGGGCGAAGGTGCGCAGGATGCGCGCCGCGGTGTCGAAGCGGCCGGTGGCGAGCGTCAGGCCCGGCAGCGCGATCATGGTGTCGCGGCCCCAGTCGCCGAACCAGGGATAGCCGGCGATCACGGACACTCCGCCATCGCCTCCGGGCTCGCCCTCGGGCCCGCCGTTGAACGGAGCGGGCGAAGACGAAGCTGTCGGCGGCGAGCAGCAGTTGATCGACCCAGGCCGGGGCGGCGCCGAATTCCCTCACCTGCGCCCGGGCGCGCTTGAGGCTGCCCGCATCGCGAGCCAGCGCCCGCCGCAGGGCTTCGTGGAGGTAGCGGGAGGCGCCGTGATCCAGGCTGGCGACCACTCCCACCCACTCGCCCTGCGACAGGTCCAGATCCGCCTCGCCGACGCACAGATGGCTGTCCCGGTCCGGCAGGCCGCGTTCCCGTTCCAGCGGCAGGTCGAAGTTGTCGAACCAGTCGTGGCGCGATGCGATGCCGCCGCCCCGCGCCTTGAGGTAGAGGGTGAAGCGCCCGGGATGACGCACGCGCAGTTCTTCCGCCTCGCCCTCGATCACCGGGTTGAAGTCCCAGGGCCGGCTGCTGCCGTGGTGATCGCGGGCGTTCACCAGCAGCGTGAGGCGCAGCCGCAGCGGGCGCGCCGCCGGCGCCGTGCCGGGCAGCAGGCGGAAGGCGACATAGGTGGTATGGGCACCCTGCTCCATCCAGATGCGCTGCTCCAGGCGCAGGTCGCCGACGGCGAAGCGCCACACCGGCATGCGCCCTTCCAGGCGGAACGACTCGATATGCACATGGCCTGACGGCGCCAGTGCCCCGCCGCCCCAGCGGTTGGTGAACAGGGGGATCGAACGTGTGCCGTCGACCAGCGTGGCATCCGCCTTGGCGAACACCAGGTGGCGTCCCAGCGGAGGATCCACGGGCGCCACCAGCAGACCGTGGTAGCGCCGCGTCAGCGAGCCGGCGACGGTGCCCGCGGCGTAGCCGCCGAGGCCGTTGGCGAGCCACCATTCGCGGCGCTCCGCCGCGGCCAGGTCGCCGCAGATTTCGCGCCCGAAGCGCACCACCTGCGGCAGTTCGATGTCCATGCCCATGCTCATGCTCCCACGCCGAGCGCGACCGCTTCCTCGGCAGCCGCCCCCGCCGTCAGCACCCTGCCCCCCAGATGGCTCGCCAGCCGCAGCCCCCAGGCGTAGATGCTGAGGGCCGGATTGGCGCGGCTGGAACGGGGCAGCACGCTGCCGTCGGCGACATACAGATTGGCCATGCCATGCACCCGGCCATGGGCGTCGACGACGGAACGCGCCGCGTCGTTGCCCGCCACCAGCGTGCCGCAGGCATGGGCGGTGCCGGCCAGGGGCACCGCCCGCGCCACGGCGACATAGCCCAGGCGCAGCAACTGCCGCTGCAGGCGCCGCACCAGGCGCCGATGCTCGGCCTGGGCCGCCGGCAGCCGGCTGGCGTCGTAATCCAGGCGCGGATGATCGGCACCGTTGCTCTGGGCCATGACCCGGTTGTCGGGATGGGAGCCGTCCTCGGTCTGCAGGAACAGGCCGTAGGCACGGCTGGCGAGGGGGGCCGACAGCCAGCGCGGCAGGAAGCCCAGTTGCCGGCTCAGGATTTCCTGCGCCAGATTTCCGCCCAGGGTCTGCACCGTGCTGTGGGGCAGGTCGTCGTGCAGTACGAGAAGTGTCTTGCACAGCACGTCCGTCACCGGACGGTGCGACAGGGCGAGCATCGCGGTCAGCAGGTGGGACTTGTAGTTGCGGCCGACCTGGGCATAGCACGGAAGCATTTCGGAGAGGCCGCTGCGCTCGAGGTAGGTCTGGAGCAGCCGCGGGCTGTGCAGCGCCCCCGCCGCCAGCACCACGAGCCGGCCCTCGTGGCGGCTGCCGTCCTCGCACTCGACTCCGGCGACGTGCCTGGCATCGCCGGCGGCGGGCAGCAGCCGCCGCACCGCGTGGCCCGTCAGGATCTCCAGGTTCGGCTTGTGCCGCACCCGCGACAGCAGTGTCGATTCGGCGTCGGACTTCAGCCCCCGCACCGAGGCGAAGGCGTCGAAGCGGCGCGCCTCCTCCGGGAACGAAAGGATGTCCGGCGCAAGGCCGAGGGACATGGGCTGGCGCCGCCAGTGGGGGTCCTGGCGGCGCAGGCCCGCCACCAGCGCCTGGAGATTGGCTTCGACGGCGAACTGGCGCACCCCGAGCAGGCGTTCCGCCTCGTCGTAGAAAGGAGCCAGCTCCTCGTAGTCGAAGGGCCAGGCGAGGCATTGGTGCGCCGCGTCCTCGCGGAACTCGTGGGGCGCGAAGCGCAACAGGGCTGCGCCGTACCACTTGGTCTTGCCGCCCAGATTGAAATGCTCCTCCGGCACGGTGATGCGGCCGTCGCGGTCGATCCACGGTTCGTCGCTCAGGAAGGCGCCGCGGCCGAGCACCTGATCGGGATCGAGGGTGCTGCCGTCGCCGGGCAGGGCCATGCCCTTTTCCAGCAGCAGGACGCGCCTGCCGGTCTGGGTCAGATGGTAGGCCGCGGCGCAGCCGCCCGCTCCCGATCCGATGATGATGACGTCGTAGCTCATTGCGTCGGCTCCGATGAACCCTGCTCCAGATTGGTGACCCGCCGCGCCGCCGGGCGCTCCACCAGCATCACTGCGTGGCCGTCCGGATCCTTGACCAGCAAGCCCCGCTCCCCTCCCGCCAACTCGACGATGCCGCGGGATAGGAGGTGTGCGGGACGGCGTTCGAGCTGGCCCGCGATGCGCTCCAGATCGTCCACCTGCAGCACCACCCGGGCGTGGGCGAGGTCGCTGGGCCGCAGGTCGCCAGGGGTTGGGCGGCCGTCGGCCGGCATCACGTACTGCAGGAACTCCAGCCCCGGACCACCGGCGTTGTCCGGGCGCAAGCCGGTGACGCGCACCAACGCGCCGGGGGCGTCGTCGAGCTGCTCCTGTGTCGGGCCGGAATTGAGGCTGGCGCCGGCCACGCGCAGCCCCAGCAGGTCGCGGTAGAACTCGAGGCTGCGCTCGGTGTCGGCGACGGTGATGGCCGTGTGATCGATGCCGAGAAACAGCCTGCCGGAGGCCGCCTGCCACTTCGGATTGCCCTTGCCCGGCGGAAACTGCAGCAGTTCCAGGGGATGGCCGTCCGGGTCGCGGAACTTGAACGCCCGGATGCCGGCGGCCGCGGCGTTGGAGGCGGGAATGGTCTGGGGTGCGCCGGAGATGGCCTGCACCGGGAAGCCGGAAAGATGCGCGTGGGCCCGGTCCATGTCGCTCACCACCACCGCGAAGTGCTGGAACCACAGGTCGTTGGCGCGGCTGTCCGTCGGAATCGGCCGTCCCGCCGGGCTCAGGTACTGCTCCAGTTCGATGCTCTCGTCGCCGAGGCGCAGGGTCGCGCTGCGCACGCGCGCGCCGGAGATGCCTGTCGCATCGTCACGGCTGCGATCGTCGATGAGATGCTCCGATACCTTGCTGAATCCCAGCGCCGACTCGTAGAAGGCGACCGAGCGGTCGAGGTCGGACACGCTCAGCACGATGCTCCTGACTTCCAGCGCCCGGGCGAACACGGACGACGCAATAAGCCACAGCAGCGTTGCCAGCGCGAAAAGCACAGGCTTAGACGCAACTCTTCCGGATCTGCATTCAAGCGACATTTCTCTGGCTCCGCACTGGTGTTGACGTTTCTGACCGTCAGGTTCGATCGATCGGCTCATGCTCCGTGCCCGCCGCGGCGCCTGCGCGCCGCGGCACGCTCACCCAGGAACGATCAGCCCGTTCCCTTGCCGCCGATGCCGCTGCTCTCCCATTCCTTCTTGTCGACCATGCCGTCCTTGTTGCGGTCCATCATGTCGAACATGCGCGACTGATAGGCCATGAACTCCTCCTTCGACACCATGTGGTCCTTGTTGCCGTCCATCATGTCCATCATCTTCAGGCTGCTCAGGCTGCGGATGTAGTCCTTGGTGAAGATGTTGCTGCCACCCTCCTCGGCGGCGTGGACCGGAACTGCCAGGACGGTGGCGAACATCGCGCCGCAGAGCGCGAGCATGGGTTTGGTGATATTCATCGCATTGCCTCCTTGTCTGTGCTGCAGGTTTAAAGAAACTTCACGAATCTCAGCCGCCCTCCCGAAACTCGGGATAGAGCGTCATGCCGCCGTCCACATAGAGCGTCGCGCCCGTCACGTAGTCGGAGTGGTCGGATGCGAGCCACACCGCGGCGCGCGCGATGTCGCGCACCTCGCCGACGCGGTAGTAGGGAATCAGCTTCAGCAGCGCCGCCTCGGCCTCCGCCGACTCCCAGGCCGAGGTGTTGATGGGCGTACGGATGGCGCCGGGAGAGATGGCGTTGACGCGGATCTTCTTCATCGCCAGTTCCTGCGCCATGGTCTTCATCAGCATCGCCACCCCGCCCTTGCTCGCGGCATAGTTGGCGTGCCCGGCCCACGGTATGACGTCGTGCACCGAGGAGACGCAGATGATCTTCCCGATGGAGCAGGAAAGCTGCGGCACGGCGCCGCGGCGCAGGAACTCGCGCACCGCCTCGCGGGCGCACAGGAACTGCCCGGTGAGATTGACGTCGATGACCTTGCGCCACTGGGTCAGCGTCATCTCGTGCAGCGGCGCGTCCTGTTGCAGGCCGGCGTTGTTCACCAGGATGTCGACGCTGCCGAAGGCGGCGACTGCGCGCCGGAACATGTCCTGCACCTGTTCCTCGTCGCTGACGTCGGCCTTGATGGCGAGAGCCTTGCCGCCGGTCATGCGGATCTCGTCCACCACCCGCTGGCTGCTCTCGTCGCCGGCGACGTAATTCACCACCACCGCCGCCCCGGCCTCCGCCAGGCCGCGGGCGATGCCCTCGCCGATGCCGGAGTTGGCTCCGGTGACGATCGCGCGCTGGCCGTCGAGGGTCGTCTCGCGGATCTTCGCTTCGTGCATCCGCACTTCGCACACGCCGCAGGTCTCGCTCATGTCTCGCACCTCAGCCCAGCCACTTGCGGCGGATCAGACGGTCCAGCGACAGCCTGCCTGGTCCGTGCAGGGCCACCACCAGGAGCAGCAGACCCCAGTACTGATGGTCCTTGAGCCCCGCCTCCGACAGATCCGGGTAGGACACCACCGCCACCGCATTGAGCACGAACAGGCCGAGCGCGGCGAAGCGCGACCCCAGCCCCAGCACCAGCAGCACCGGAAAGAACAGTTCCGCCCCGGTGCCGAGCCAGGCCGCGATCTCCGGCGGCAGGTAGGGGACCATGTATTCGCTCTCGAACAGGGCGAGCGTGGACGACCAGCTCGCGATCTTGGTCAGGCCGGCGTTGAAGAACACGCTCGCCAGCAGCACGCGGATGCCGAAGTCCAGCGCCGGGGCGAGCCACTCCTCGGCGACGCCGATCACTGCGCGCAGCGCCTGCCTCAGGCCCGGACGCGTCGCGCCGGGCGTGCCCAGGCTGCCGCTTCGATTCACTGCGATTTCCATTTCGCTCTCCTCAAGGGTGATCGCCGCTCCCTGTCCGGCGCGCCGCGCCGGACAGGGCCGGGCCTGCTGCTTACTTGCCCGCGGCGCCGCCGGGCTTGGCGTGCGCGCTGGTGTTGATGCTGCCGCCGGCGATCTTTTCGCAGGTGCCCTTGGGCACCAACACCCAGGCCTCCGGGTCGCGGTCCACCTTGGACGTGCCGGCGCAGGAGCTCTTGCTGGTGCCGCAGTCGTTCTTGCCGGCCTTGACGACGCCGGCGCACTTCTCGTTGTCGCCCGCCGCGGCCAGGGCCTGGCCGCTGCCGGCGACCACACCCAGGGCGATCAGTCCGGCGATGGCGCTGCGAATCACTTGGTCGGTATTGCTCATGGTTTGCTCTCCTTACAGGTTGTGGTGAAAAAACTCAGGCCGTGGCGCGGCCGCCGATGCCGCCGAGCGGATCGAAGGGGGATACCTGCTGCCGGCTGCCGCTGTCGGCCACGACCAGCGGCGCATTCGAGCGCGCCGTGCCTGCGCCGCCGATGCCGCCGAGGGAGTCCCACGGCGTGTGCGGCCGCTGGCCGTCGTGCAGGGCGAGCACGGTCGCGGACTCGAGGCGCGCGGTACCCTGGCCGCCGATGCCGCCCAGCGATCCGAAGGGCGACGAGGAGCGGGCACGATCGTCCGACGCGACGACGATTACGGAGTCGGCCCGCGCCGTATTCCGCCCGCCGATGCCCCCCAGCGACTCGTACGGCGACGACTGCTGCTGGCCGCCGTCGGCGACGGTGGTCGGCGCGCTCACCTGCGCCGGCGCGGCGGATGCCAGCGACGCCAACGCCAGGGCGATCGCTGCGGTCAGGGATTTCGCTGTTGCTTGGCTGCCATTCATTTCGTATCTCCTCGGGTCGGTGGTGTAAGTTTCGGGTAGCCGTTCTAGCTACCGTGGTTCCAGTATGGGCGGCGAAATTCACGTGCTTATCGCCGAACTTTCACGTTTTCATCACGAGCGGCGGTCCGCGCAATCCACGACGACGGCATCGCCGATGCGACGCAGCAGCACGGACTCCAGGCTGAAGTCCGGCGCCTCGGCCTGCGCCGCCTGCAGCGCATCGCGCAGCGGACGGCCCGCTGCAAACGCCTGCAGCAGGGCGAACTCCGCCGCCTCGACCGCCTCCAGCTCGACCGCGTAGTCGCGGCGCCGGACCAGCAGCCGCACGCCGCCGGCGCCGAGGTCAACCGTCTCGTCCGCTTCCCTTCCCGGTTGATTGACCTGCCAGATGCGATGCACCGGAAAGCGCGATTCCAGCAGGCGGCACGCCGGATGGAGGGTGAAGGTCAGCAACGGCAGCTGTCCGGCCGGCACCGCCGCGAGGCGCTCTAACGCCATGGCAGCGTGGTCGGCAGCGTGGAAGGACTCGTGGACGCTCCACTCCAGCCGCGCCACGTCGCCGAGATAGGGCAGTCCCGACGCCGGCGGGAAGCCGTCGAGAAAGGCGCCGAACCCGCCGCCGAAGCAGTGCAGATTGCCGTGGCGCGACGGATGCCGCGGGATGTAGTGATCGGCGGTAAAGCCGAAGAACTCCTCCCCCACCAGCCGCTCCACCACCGGATAGACCTCGCGCAGCGCCTCGCGGTAGTTGTGGAAGATGTTGTTGCGGTAGATGCCGTGCCGCTGCTCCGGGTCCATGCCGCAGGCATCGATGGCGCCGGCGATCCGCGGGCGCTCCTGCGGCTCGAACACCGCCCCGGCGAAGGCGAGTCTGCAGCTCACGCAGCGAGGGCATGACACTCCTCCAGGATGGCTTGCGCGGTCGGCAGCCTCCTCCAGCAGCACGGCGAAGGCCGGCAGGTCGGTGTCCCATTCGATCAGGGTCGGCACCGGCCCGCAGCGCTCGACCGCCTCGCGGTAGAGCTGCCACACGTCGCCGCAGACGCGGTTGCCGTGGGTGTCGATGAGCAGACCGTCCAGGCGGTCGAAACCGGCGAGATGGATCTCGCCCACCGCCCGCGCCGGGATCGCGCGCAGGTAGCGCCGCGCGTCGAAGCCGTGGTTGCAGGCGCTGACGTAGATGTTATTGACGTCAAGCAGGATGCCGCAGCCGGTGCGCGCCGCCACCTCGGCGACGAAGTCCCACTCGTCGATGGTGGAATGGCAGAAGCGCAGGTAGCTCGACACGTTCTCCACCAGGATCTGCCGCCCGAGAAAGTCCTGGGCCTCGTCCACATGTGCGCAGACCACCGCCAGGGCCTCCTCGGTGTAGGGCAGCGGCAGCAGGTCGTTCAGGTGCCGCCCGCCGATGGAACTCCAGCACAGGTGCTCCGACACCAGGCTGGGCTCGACGCGTTCGATCAGTGCCTGCAGCCGGCGCAGATGCTCTCGGTCGAGACTGTCCGCCGTGCCCAGAGACATGCCGACGCCATGCAGGCTGATCGGGTACTCGGCGCGGATTCGTTCCAGGTAATGCAGCGGCTGGCCGCCGTCGCCGAAGTAGTTCTCGCTGTGCACCTCGAACCAGCCCACGTCCGGCCCGGTGGCGAGCACTTCCCGGTAATGGGGCGCGCGCAGCCCGACTCCCGCCCGGGCCGGCACCGCTTGCTTCTGTCCGCCCACGGCGACTCAGTCCAGATCGAAGGTGCCGAAGTCGGGCGCGATCATGCCGTCGCGCTCGATGATGCGCGCGACCTCCACCACGTCGCCGGCATACTCGTCGATGGACTGGAACTCCAGGAACTTCAGATAGGCACCGGGAAAGTCGAGTTCGCGGTGAGCGGACGAATGGTCGCGATGGGAATTGCCGGATGCGTTCATGGCGTGACTCCTCCTGACGGTATCCCTGCGGCGCGGGGCGCCGGCACGGGGCTTTCAGGAGCGAGTGTCGCCGTCAAAGATCACGCATCGGTCACGGCGCGCTCATGCTTCGGTCACTTTCGGGCGGCATTGCGTGGGCGCGTGAAGGGAACGCGGCACTCTCGTGGGGCAAAGTGGACAGGGTCGGCGCAGCCACGGCAAGATGACTGCATCCGCGGGCCGGTAGCTTCAAGGTTCCCACTCCGGTACACAATTCTCGGAGTCGGTGCTGCGGCGAAGTCCTATTTGTACGACGCAGGAGAGAGTTCCAGTGCCGCCCAGATGCTGAGGGGAATATAGAGCAGGGTGACAACCTGCTGCACACGCCGCGACCGGCTCCAAAGAAACGCAAGCGGCAGGATGGTCAATGCGCTCAACGATGCACCCAAGCGGGACATGGGCGAGACGCCCCAAAACACCCAGTCCGCGATAGCCGCAAGGACGAAATAGGCGCTCAGCGAGACCAGGGACCAACGCCCATCTCGCTCGAACGAGGCGGTGAGGCTGTCCTTCTCCGCCAGTTCGGTGGAGGGAAGGACCAGGGCCGCCGAAACGAACAACAGCAGGGTAAGGCACACAAGCGTCAGAAAGGAACCGAGCGTCCACACCCGGATCAGGCCGGGGAGCTCGATGATTGCCCACCAGAACTGAAGCTGCCAAAGGAAGATGCACCCCGCCCAGGCCAGTGGGATCCAGTCAAGCTTCGAATGCTTTCTCGACCTGAAGACCGCAACGAATGCGGAAAGCAATCGAGTGACGCCGAGTCCAAGAATCATGGACAGCGCGACCGCGATCCATCGAAACGAGTCCACTTATGACGCCTCCTCTGTCGCCGCCTCCCGCCGCGGCCGCCCGCGCGGCCTCGCTTCGCGCCGCACCCCGGTCATCTTCTCGATCCGGGCGTAGAAGCGCTCGTTGCCCAGCGGCTGGTTCTGGTTCAGCGCCAGCCGGATGTCGTCGATCACCGCCCGGTCCAGCGGCGCGCGGAACAGCGCCCGATAGGCGCCCTGGCGCTCCTTGCCACTGTCACCGAGGGACCGGTACACGCTGTGAGGAATGAGCCGGCTGTCGACCTTCCCCAGGCCGTTCGCCCGGTAACTGCTCCAGCGGTAATGGGCCGGATCGTCCACCATCGCCGCCCGCACCGGGTTCAGTTCGATGTAGCGCTGGCAGGCGAGCAGGTAGGTCTGCGCCTGGATCGGCGAGGACTTGTAGCGGCTGTCCCACAGCGTGCCGCTGCGCCGGTAGCTGCGATTGACGTACTGGACGTAGCGCCGCCCCAGCGAGATGACGAGCCGCGGTACCGCCGCCGCCTGCTTCGGCGTCAGCAGCAGGTGCACGTGGTTGGTCATCAGGACATAGGCGTGCAGCGCACAGCGGTACTCCTCCAGCGCCTCCCCCAGCCAGTGCAGGTAGCTGAGGTAGTCCTCCTCGCCGAAGAAGCAGGGCTCGCGGTTGTGGCCGCGCTGCACGATGTGCAACGGAACTCCATCCAGGTGGACGCGCGGGCGGCGGGGCATGGAGGCATGGTAGCATGAATAAAGCGAGCCTGGCCCCTTTGCCCCACTTTGATCCTCCGTCCCTATCGCGCAGCGTCCGCGTCGACTGACCGGCTGGGGGCGATCGAGAGCAAGTGCCTCCCCTTAGCCTCGCTTCGCCTTCCGCTGACGAAGCACCAATGACAGACGGCCAACAATGCCCCCGAGTAACCCTGCCAATGCCGGGAGAAGAATCAGAGCGATCGTTGTAATAGCCCCGAGCACCGCCCACGCTCTGGCCTCAGAACCCCCAAAAGCGTACGCGTAGGCATTCATTCCTACATATCCGCCAGCGACGAGAACAACGGAAGCAAGGATTCCCTTCTTGAAACCGAACATGAATGCGGCAAGACACAAAATGACTTGCGTAACAAGAAAGCCGGTGCCGCTGTCAAAGGGCTCGAATGTGCCCGACACTTCGTACGCCATTCCCCAGCTCAGAGAACCCAGCAGGACGCCGGTCATCAATGCAATGAGCTTTTCCATGATCAAGCAGTGGCTATCCGGTCAGAGGATCGATGGATTGATTGCCCACCGTTGGAGATGAGCGGCCGCCGGAGCGGCAAAGCCGCGGAGGTAACCGGCAAGCCCAGCTTGCCGGCGGTCCCTCTCGAATGCCAGGTTGGGGAAAGCGCTGGCGGTCGCGCACGATGCTGCCGGCGGCGTTCGAGGTTGAGCGCCATGTTCGAGCACGATCCAACCTTATTCGTCTAGGATACAGCCCGAATGCGACCGGTCTTGAGCAACCACGCCAAGTATGCAGCTGCCGTTACATCGTACGTCAGACAGAACGCTGGCCACCAACTCGGTACGCCTGGATTGGATATGACTCTGCTGTGCGCAAGATCGAAAGCGCCGTGGGCCGCTAGCGCAACCACGACAACCCAAAGCGAGGACCGGAAGCCAAATGCTGCAACCGAGAGGAACACTGTGCCCACCACCGACTCGATCACGAGTGCGTGCGTGGATGCTCCCATGACCGCGAACAATGCATAGTAGGACGCGATGACAATCGTGACGGTTGGATAAAAGGCACGGTCACGGTCCAAGCCAATGGCTGTGGCGAACAGTCCTACCGCGAATGCAAGAAGTGCTCCCACAAGTAGTGCCATGATGCGCTTCCTTGCTCGGTCTGCAACCTGACGTCTGACTTCACCGGCGCGCCTTAGGGCGTCTGCTGGAACGACTCGTTATTCGTGTCTTTGGCACCAAGGCGAGCAAGCCCAGCAAGGCGGCATTGACATCTTCGGCCGTTGGAAACGCTTTGGCCACCCGGTCATCCAGCAATACCAGGTTGGTGCCCTTGCTGAAGCGGGCGTAATACTTGCCGCGCACACCTTTACCCAATTCTTCCCGTTTGTACTGGGTTCTGAGTTCGTCGTTATCCATGTTCGTAGATTCCTCGTTCATGACGCGTCGCCCTTCGCGCCGAAATGATGCGGATGGATCGGCCTCGCTCGGCGTGGGCGACGACGAGCAAACGACGCGAACATGAGATGCCGAAGGTCAACCAGCGTTTCTCGCCGATCGAATGATCCGGGTCGGGGAAAGTCAGCGCCAAGGGATCACCGAACACGGAGGCGGCTTCCTCGAAGGATACGCCGCGTTTGGTGAGATTGGATTGTCCCTCGGCGTCGTCCCATTCGAACTTCAGCATGTGCGGCCTTGGGAGCGCTTACGCATAACGTGGAGCTAACCGGCCGCCGGACCCCGAAGGCCGCGGGGAACCGGCAAGCGCAGCCTGCCGGCGGTCCGGCTGACCGAGAGGTTGGGCGTCTGCACCAAGACGGGAGATTAGCTGCTTGATGAGGCGCGACGTTTCACGGCAAGCTTGCGAGGCGCCTTGGCAGCGGAGCCAGGCTGCTCAGTAAGGCGGCCAGTAACGTACTTGTGAAGAACACTAGCGATCAGCGTTTGGTACGGCACACCTTCCTCAAGAGCTTTCACCTGAATGTCACTCAGGTCGCCGGAAGACAGGCGGATGTTCACTCGGCGGTCCTTTATCGCGGTAGCACGAGCGGCCGCCTTGAACTTAGCGAGTTCGGCCTTTGTGGCAACAGACTTCAGTTGGCCTTTCTCAAAGGCGCTCAGGACTTCGAGTTCGTAGTCATCAATTCTCGGCATCTGCTTCACCTTGATTCAAATAGTCCCTCGTCGCCTTGCGACTTGGAATAACGGTCTTGAGTGTAACAGGGGACAAACCACGTTACTTCTCGCCTGGAACCGACAGCGGATGTATTTGATCTGCCCGCACTCTCTCGGCCCTGCTTCAAAACAGATCCGCCTGCTCCTCCGGCACCGCGTTCGTGGCGACGGGCGGGCGGCCCGCTTTGCCGCGCGTCACCCGGCGCCCCAGGGCCGCCTCGATCTGCGCCTGGAAGCGCTTGCCGCCCAGGGCGTAGCCGCCGTTGGTCGCCTCGCGGATCGCCCTGACCACCTGCGGGTCCAGCTCGCTCCTGAAGAGCGCCCGGTACGCCGCCCGCCGCTCGGCCGGGTCCTTGGCCAGCCGCAGATACTGGCGATGCGGCATGATCAGCTCGGATGCCTTGCCCTCGGCGTTGCTCCGGTAGCTGCTCCAGCGGTATTCGCGCGGATGCGCCACCATGCCGGCGCGCACCGGGTTGAGTTCGATGTAGCGGTAGCAGGCCAGCACGTAGCCGTCCGACTCGGCCAGACAGGAGCGGAAGCGTCCCTCCCAAAGCGTGCCGCTGCGGCCGTAGGCGCGGTTGACATACTGCACATAGCGCTGCCCCAGGTGCTTCATCAGCAGCGAGGCGCCGTCTGCCTCCTTCGGCGTGACCAGCAGATGCACGTGGTTGGTCATCAGCACGCAGGCATGCACCGCGCAGCCGAACAGGCGGGCGAGTTCCTCCAGATGGTGCAGGTAGAGCGCGTAGTCCTCGTCGGCGAAGAAGCAGGCACCGCGGTTGTTGCCGCGCTGGATGATGTGGGTGGCGACGCCGGCAAGGGCGAGGCGGGGGCGGCGGGGCATCGCTTGGCCCTCTCAGAGCCTCTCGGCCTCAGCCGCGAATGCCTCGACCGTGAGGCCGGCCGCCCGGATCAGGCTGCGCGGCGTTCCCTCGGCGACTTCCTTGCGGTCGGGCACCGAGGGCGTCGCAATATGGTCAGGTCTGACGACAATGATGTGGCTGCCCCGTTGTCGCGGCATTTGCCAACCGAACTACCCGAATACCCTTACAGCCTCGCGCCCGCTGCGGACGGGCAATCCGGGCATCAGGCAGCAACCTCGATCGGCCGGCACTCAATGGTCAGCGGAAGCCCCCGCTCCGCCCGCACTTCCAAGCAGAGTTCGATGGCTTCGGCGGTATCGGCGAGGGACTCTTCCTTCGTGGTTCCCTGAGTGACGCAACCGGGAATGGCGGGGCATTCCACCACACAGACACCGTCTTCGTCCCTGTCGATCGTCACGTTGAACTTCATAGCATCCGCCTTCGCGAGGTTCAGGGGGAAATGCTGCCAGAACAGATGGGACAGGGCAAGATAAACGGGGTCTGTCCCCTATTGTTCCTCATCACGTTATAAGTCCAAGCCGCCGAAGGAGCAAATTCCACTCTCGCATCACCTCGGTTGCCACAACCTCGGCTGTAGTCTGTGACCCGTCGGCCAAAGTGAGGACGCGTTCCTGAAGGGCAGGCCCCGGATGACCTAGCATGATTGTGACCTTGCGCTCGGTAAATTGCGCATCCTCGTTGCGAGGGCGCGTGAGTGCCATGTGCTTTGTTCCGTTCGCGAAGTCGGCAGCAACGCGAAATGGCTGTACATTATTTACCTCCTGCTCAACCTGGTCGCGCACTTTGCTGGGCACTGAAGGGTCGTTCTTAATCCAGTCCTTCAGATGCCATGCGTCCTGAAAGAAATGGTAGATATCGTCGTCGTATAGCTCGGTATTGTTGTACGCCGCACTCAACTTCGCAAACCCTCGCTCGACTCGGCGCCACTGCATTTGCCAACCGTCAGTGGTCAGTACGGTCATGACCTTCCACCTTTCGCCTTTGGCAGCCTAACGTGTAGTGGACCGAAAAAGTTCTGTATAAAAACACAGCAGATGATGTATACTTGCTGGAGTGGCCGTCCAAGCTGTTGATTCTTCGTCGTAGGCGAGACTTGACGTGGCATCTGCTCCTGAAAACACGGCAGCCCGCCCCCGATGCTGCTGGAGGTGGTACGGAATCGCATTCGCGCCAGGCATTATAGCCGCCGAACCGAGAAGGCCTATACATACTGGATAGGACGTTTCGTCCGCTTCACCGGCCGGCGCCATCCGCGCGAGGTGGGTGCGCCCGAGGTGGAGGCGTTTCTCACCGACCTGGCGGTCAATGGCAAGGTTTCCGCACCGACCCAGACGCAGGCGTTGTCCGCGCTGCTGTTCCTTTATCGGGAGGTGCTCGGGATTGACTTGCCCTGGCTCGACGCACTGGTACGAGCCAAGCCTTCGAAACATGTCCCGACCGTGCTTACTCCATCCGAGACCAGCAGGCTGCTGGCCCGCATGGAGGGCATACGGCCTGATGGCACGCCTGCTGTACGGCTCCGGCATGCGCCTCATGGAGTGCGTGCGCTTGCGGGTCAAGGATCTCGATTTCGAGCGGCGCGAGATCGTGGTGCGCCAGGGCAAGGGCGCCAAGGATCGGGTGACGATGCTGCCCGCATCTCTGGTGCTTCCGTTGCAGGAGCAGTTGGCCCGGGTACGCGTCCTGTTCGATGCTGACCGGCAACGTGGGCTGCCCGGTGTCGCGATGCCCACGTCCCGGGGCGTGGCGAGCCCTCTCGATCGGCTCTGACAGCGGCGCCGACCGCCGTCGCTGCACTGGCACCGAAGCCACCAAACGCCGCGATACGTCCCGCACCGATCCGATCGGGTTTCCCGACTTGTGACGCCCGCCGAGCCGGACCGATGCGGCGCGCGGCCGCGGCAGACGGGCGCCCTGTGATGCTTCCGGTCTCGGCGGGAGCCTCGCGCTCGCGGCGCAGGTACGGTTGCTCAGTCGGAACTCACGATCGGGCAGTTCACAATGAAGCCCGCAGGGCCGAAGGCGCTGCCGTCCGGGGCGGTGACGAGGCCCTTCTGCGCCAGATTGGTCACCTTGCCGAAATCGAACTGCCGCGTGTTGCGGCCGGCGGCGACAGCCGCCGCGCTCCAGGCTGCGGCGTGCACGTCCCACAGCGGGCTGTAGCGGCCCTGGGACGGATTCCAGGCGAGTACGTTGAGCGGGTCCAGGCCGTCCAGCAGCGCGGAATTGAGGCCCTGGCGCTGCGGATTGGCGGCGCCGGTCTGGCCATTGACGAAGGCGGCGAGGCTGGCGCGCGCCGAGTCCGTGCCGTCGCCGCCGGCGAAGGGCGCGGCGTCGAGCTTCGGCGCGTAGGTGACGTTCTCCACGGCGGCCGCCAGGGGATTGGAGGCGTCGGTGGACAGGTACTTCACGAACCTGCCGCCCTGCACGCCGACGGTCTCCTGCAGCCGCACGGTGCGGGCGGCATAATCGAGCGCGGCCACCTTGTCGGCCCGGCCGCTGCGGTTGGCGACGTGGGGTGCGTTGCGGATGGTGCCGTCCGGCAGTTCGATGAGGGGACTGTAGCCCGCTTCGCCGACGGCGCCGGGCTGAAATTGCGCCGGCGGGAACCCGGTCGGGCCGGGCACCACCACGCGCTGCGGGCCGAAGTCCACGGTCGCCGGAAACTCGATGCTGCCGTCGCGCCCGACGGCGACCTTCATCGCCGCGCCCGAGCGGCGAACATTGGCGAGTTTCGAGGCATGGTTCACGCCCAGACGGACGGCATCCTTGCCGTCCGAGGAGTCGAGGACGACGAACCACACTTCCTCCCCGGCCGGGCCGAGGCCGCGGTGCAGGGGCAGCGTAACCGTGTCGTCGGCATGTTCCACGGCGCTGGTGATGAAGAGGGTACCGCCGCCGGAGCCGGCGGAAGCGGCAAAGGGGGCGCAGAGGGCCAGACCGAGGGCGGCCGTGGCGAAGGTGGCGAGAAATCGGTTTCGATCGAGCATCGCAGTTCTCCTTGTCGAAGGCTTGGAAGCGAACCGGATCGAACAGCCGGTCCGTGTGCGCAGTATCGAAACCAGGCATCACGGAGCGGTCACGGAAACATCGGATTTCGGTAAACTCTAAGCCGGCCGAGCGGAACCAAACAGGTTTGTCCGTTCGGGATGGCCGGAGAAACCCCCAATGTACGAACAAGGGGAGATCCCCCTTGTATATCCCCCCAACGGGTACCAGGGGGCAAGCCCCCTTGCAGATCCCCCGCAACCCCTCTTCCCACTCACGCTCTTCGCCGGAATTGCCACGACTTCGGCGTCAAGAGACTACGCCGCGGCGCAGCCCCGGCACCGCGCCGCGACAGTTGCGACGCGGCGGAGCGCAGGTTATAAGGTCGCCATGCGCCACCTTCCCGCTGCGGCGATATACAAAGGGACGGGGCGCCGCGCGAGGGGGATCTCCGATGAATCTGCGATGGAAACTGCTGCTCCCCATCGGCCTGTCAGGTCTGCTGACGGTCGCCTATCTGGCATGGGGCTGGCTTCCCGATGGCATGCTGTCCGCAGGGCGCGCGGCCTGGCCGCTGGCGGCGCTCGTCACCACCGCTGCCCTCACGCTGGCAGCCGGCATCGCGCTGGAGCGCTGGATCGGCAAGCCCCTGGCGCGCCTTGCGACGCTCGCACGCGACGCGGCGCAGGCACAGCGTCCGGCCGCGGATGCGCCTGCCGGCGACGAGATCGCGGCCTTGGAACAAGGGATCGAAGCGCTGCGCCAGGCCGCCGCCACGAGGCAGCGCGATGCCGACGAGGCGACGCAGCGGCGCAGGCAGATCGAGGCCGATCTGCAGTTGAGCGAGGAGCGCTACGCCCTCGCCCTGCGCGGCAGCAGCGACGGCCTGTGGGAATGGAATCTGCAGGGCGGCGGGATGCAGTTGTCCCCGCGCTGGAAGAGCATGCTGGGATTTGCCGACGGCGAACTGGACGGCAGCCGCCAGGCATGGCGGGCGCGCATCCATCCGGCGGATCTGGCGGCGGTCGAGGCCGCGCTGGAAGCACACCTCGCCGGCTCCAGCCCCCGCTATGAGCAGCAGTTCCGCATGCTGCACAAGGACGGCTCGGTGCGCTGGATGCTGTCGCGCGGCACGGCGATCCGCCATGCCAGCGGCAAACCCTATCGCATGGTCGGGCTCGATACCGACGTCACGCGCGTGCGGCGCATCGAAACCATTCTCGGCGAAGTCGCGGAAGGCACCGCGGGCGCCTACGGCGATGCCTTCTTCCGCAAGCTGGTGTGCCATTTCGCGCGGGCGCTGCAGGTTTCCTGCGCCTTCATCACCGAGTGCGCCGACTATCCGACGAGCCGGCTGCGCACCCTCGCCTTCTGGTCCGACGACGGATTCCTCGACGACTTCGAATACGACCTGCCGGGGACGCCGTGCGAAACGGTGGTCAAGGAAGGCCGCACCTGCTTCCACCGCAAGGGGGTGGGCGCGATGTTTCCGGTCGAGGCGGGGTACGAAGGCTATCTGGGCATTCCCATCTTCGCCAGCGACGGCCGGGTGATCGGCCACCTCGCGTTCCTCGACACCCGGGAAATGGGCGACGACATGCTGGTGGACTCCGTCTACCGCATCTTCACGGCGCGGGCCGGAGCCGAGATGGAACGGATGATGGCGCTCGCCCTGCTGCAGCAACAGGCGGCGACGCCGGCGCCGGTGTTGCACGGGTAGCGCGACGCCGCGGCCGCGACGCCTCCACGCGCGGCCCATTCCGGAAGCATCGACTCAAGCTTTCTCCTCCCCCGCCGCCTCCTGGATGCCGAGCTTGCGCGCCTTCTCCCACAGCGTCTTGCGGCTGATGCCGAGGCTCTCCGCGGTGCGCGCCACCTGCCAGTCATGGCTCGCGAGCGCCCTGCGGATGTAATTGCGCTCGCATTCCTGGAGGTAGCCGGCGAGATTGCCGGAGCCGGCTCCTGGCCCTTCGGGCAGAAGCTCCGGTTCGAAGAAGTGGTGCGGCTCCAACTGACGCTCGGACGAGAGGATGCAGGCGCGCTCGATGCAGTGTTTCAGTTCGCGGATGTTGCCCGGCCAGGGGTAGTCGAGCAGCGTCTGCTCGGCGCGGGCGCTCAGGACACGCGCCGTCCCGCCCTCCCGCGCCGCGAACTCGTCGAGAAACTGGCGCGCCAGCCAGGGAATGTCTTCCCTGCGCTCGCGCAGCGGCGGAACCTTGATCTGGATGACATTGATGCGATAGAACAGATCCTCGCGGAACTGGCCGTGGCCCACCATCTCCTTGAGATCCCGGTTGCTGGCACAGATGACGCGCAGCGTCACCGCGATCGGCGCCTCGCCGCCGACGCGCACGATGCGCCGCTCCTGGATCGCGCGCAGCAGCTTGACCTGCATCGCCAGCGGCATCTCGCCGATCTCGTCGAGGAACAGCGTGCCGCAATGGGCCTGCTCGAAGTACCCCTTCCTGGCGCGGATGGCGCCGGTGAAGGCACCCTTCTCGTGGCCGAACAATTCCGCCTCCACCAGGTTCTCGCTGATGGCGCCGCAGTTCACCGCGACGAACGGGCACCGCTCGTCGTCCCGCGCCAGGCGGTGCAGTTCCTGCGCCACGCGCTCCTTGCCGACGCCGGATTCGCCGGTGAGCAGGATGGTGCTCGCGTGCTTGGCGATGCGCGGCAGCATCTCCTCGATGCGGCGCATGGCCTGGGACACGCCCAGCCGCGCCGCCTCGGCTGCGGCTTGCGGCGCCTGGGCCCGCGCCAGATCCTCGATCTTCTCGATCAGGTTCTCCAGATCGAAGGGCTTGGTGATGTAATCGGCGGCCCCCAGCTTGAGCAATTGCACCGCGCGGTCGATCGAGCCATAGCCGGTGATGAAGACGAACGGCGGCAGGGCGGCGTGGCGCTGACGCAACTGGACGAACATCTCGCCGCCGTCGATCCCCGGCAGGCGGATGTCGCTGATGACCACGGCGTAGGGTACGCGGCCGATGCGCTCCATCGCCTCGGCGGCACTCTGGAACCAGTCGAACCGGAACCCTTCCAGCTCGAAGCGATGGCACAGAGACTCGCCCATGATGGGGTCGTCTTCCACCAGACAGATCATGGCGTCCGTTTTCATGTGTCTTGCAATGGCATGGGCAGACGCACGCGAAAGTGCGTGTCGCCGGGCTCACTGGCGACCGTGATGTCGCCGCCGAGCTGCGTCACGATCTGGTAGGTCACCCACAGACCGAGGCCGTGACCGCCCTCGCGGCCCTTGTGGCTCCCCGTCGAGAACGGCTCGAACAGGTACTCCATGCGCTCGGCGGGTATGTGGGCGCCGTCGTTGCGCACGACGACATGCAGGTTGCCGCTGTCGCGATAGACGTGGCAGGCGAGCCGGCCGCCGTCGGCGACGGCCTGCACCGCGTTGAGCATCAGATTGATCAGGATCTGGCGCACCAGGGTCGAGGGCAGCGGCAGCGCTTCGATGATGTCGTTCTCCCACAGGAACTGCGCACCCTTGCGCTGGGCGTCGGCCTGAATCAGCGTATGCGTGTCCTCGACGTCCTGCCGCGTCAGCGGGTGGCTTTCGACCTTGGCCTCCACCAGCAGCGCCGCGACGGTGTTCTTGATCTGCAGCAGACCGCGCTCGAGCAGGCTGATGGTGCGGGCCGAGACCGGGTCCACCTTGCCGTGGTGCTTGAAGGTGTCGATGGCATTGAGCATACCGCCGAGGGGATTGTTGATCTCGTGGGCGATGCCGGCCGAGAGCCGGCCGACCGCCGCCAGGCGCTCCGACAGCATCACCTCGCCTTTGAGCGCCTCCTTTTCCCGCAACTCCTTCACCATGCGCTTGAAGGCGCTGCCGACCTGGCCGAGTTCGTCGCGCGACTCCTCGACCTTGATCTCGTCATCGTCGGGAATGCGCTCCGCCACCTGCGCCATGCTCCGGGCCAGCGTGACCATGGGCACGGCGAAACGCTGCGCCCAGTACCAGCTCGCCGGGATCAGCACCGCCATCACCAGCAGGGTGACCAGGGCCGCGCGCTGGGCGATGGCCAGGTAGCGCGGCAGGAAGGCGCTCTTCGAGTAGCCCATCACCAGGGTGCCGAGCAACACGCCGTCGGCCATGATCGGCGTCACCACGTAGATCTTGTCCGAGTCGGGAATCTCGACCGATCGCGCTTCGAATTCGGTGTAGCTGGCGGCGGCCTGATCGAGGGCGTAGAAATCGGGGTTGATGCGCCCCGGATCGGTCAGCACCGGATACTGGTTGGGCTGGGTCGAGACATAGACGCGCTGCCGCGGATCCAGCACCAGGACGACCTCCGCCTCCTGCTGGGCGTTCTGGCGCGGGCTGGCCTGGAACGGCAGATTGATGATCTCGAAGGCGCGCCACACGTCGTCGTGGGTGAGCGGAGTGACCAGCGTCTTGGCCAGCAGGCGCCCCAGGCTCGCCGAATTGGCGATCAGATCCTGCTTGAGTTCGTCGTATTCGCGCAGGATGAGCGAAGCGGTGACTGCCAGCGCAGTGATGATCACCAGCACGCTGCCGCGCAGCGGAATCTTGTAGCGGAAGCTCAGATCACGCAGGCGCAGCATGGCTGGCCGCGTCCACCGCCTTGACCATGGCGGCGATGCCCTCGAAGAGCTTGCCCTCGCCGGCGGCGAAACCGTCGAGATTGAGCCTCTGCAGCAGCGCCATGCCTTCGCCATCGTCCGGCATCCGCAGCAGCGCCCGCTGCAGATCCGCGAAAGCTTGCTTGGCGACGGGCTGTCGCGCGACGAAGGGCGGAAAGCCGAACTCGGGCGACTTGTCAACGATGCGCGTCTTCGCCGTCAGTTGGGGCTGCAGTTTTTCCAGCGTTTCCCACACGTAGCCGTCCACCGCGCCGCCCTGCGCCAGCCCCGCGGCCACCGCCTCCACCACCTTGCGGTGCCCCCAGGTGAAGAAAGAGCGCCCGAAGAACGCGTCCGGCCGCTCGTGCAGCCGGACCAGGGAGTAGGTCGGATAGAGGTAGCCGGAATTGGAATCGGGGTCGGAGTAGGCGAACACCCTGCCGCGCAGATCGAGGATCGAGCGCGTGCGGCTATCGGTTGCGGGAACGATCAGATAGGACCGGTAGAGCGGCTTGCCCCGGAACAGCGGCACCGCCAGCAGGCGCAGTTCGCCCATGTGACGCACGAACGGATAGCCGCACACCCAGGCGAAATCCAGTTCCCCCTGGCGCAGCAGATCGACGATCTCGCGGTAGCTGCCGCGCTGGAGGAAGCGCACCCTCTCCCCCACCCGCACTTCGAGGTAGGCGCGCCACTCGTTGAGGAAGGCGACCTGGTCGTCGAGAAAGACCGGCGTGAGACCGATGCGGATGGCACCGCTCGCCTCGTCGCGCTGCGCGATGGACAAGCCGCGGCAACGCCGCCGCAAGGGGTAGCAGCAGAACATTCCGGCGCCGCACTTTTCCTCCTCCTGGCTGTGCGTTCTGTTTCGTCGATTCTAACCCCCGGCCGGGAACTTCCGGTGCGCGATGCGCATCCGCGCGTGCGCCGGGTTACGCGGACGTAACCTCCCGCACCGCAGCATGTTACGCGGCCGTAACCGTCGTCCCGCACCAAAGCCGGCACTCCCGCACCGAATCAGAGACTTGCGGCATTGGCCCGGCGCTTGCTCGTTCTGGCTTGCCCTTCCCGCGCTCACCGGTCGAGCGCCGCGCGAAGGCTCGAACGCGAAGCCAGCCACAGGAGTGAGCCCGATGAGTGAAGAATTGAGACTTTCGCCGATCGAGACACGCGGCGTCGCCGGCAAGAAGCGCTATGCCATGGTGGTGGACGTGCGCCGCTGCATCGGCTGCATGGCGTGCCAGGTCGCGTGCAAGGCGGAGTACGACACGCCGCTGGGCGTGAACCGCACCTGGGTGCCGTACAAGGTGGTCGGCACCTATCCCAACGTCAAGAAGCATTTCCTGCCGCGTCTGTGCAACCACTGCGACGATCCGCCCTGCGTGCGCGCCTGCCCGGTGGATGCCACGTACAAGGTCGAGGACGGCGGCTTCGTGCTGCAGCGCTACGAGCGCTGCATCGGCTGCAAGGCGTGCATGGCCTCCTGCCCCTACAACGCCCGCTTCATGCTGCCGGCCCATCGCACCTACACCCAGATCACGAACGTGGTGGACAAGTGCACCTTCTGCTTCCACCGCGTGACGCAGGGGCTGGCGCCGGCCTGCGTGCAGACCTGCATCGGCCGCTCGCGGGTGTTCGGCGATCTCAACGATCCGACGAGCGAGGTCTCCTACCTGGTGGCAAAGAACGCGACCCAGGTGCTGCGCCCCGAGGAAGGCACCAAGCCGCACATCTTCTACATCGGCGCCGACCGCAACGTCACCGAACACGGCCGCGATCTGTACCGCAAGCCGGATGTCCTCGAACAAGGACCATCGGGCGTTCCAGAAACACTTCCGGACGTAAGGGGACAGCCATGGGCGACTACACCGTATTCCACGCCATTCCCTGGACGGGAAGCTACGCCATCTACTTCTTCGTGATCGGCATCTCGGCAGCGCTGTTCTTCTTCTCCGCACTCGGCTGGTACAAGGAGGAATACAAGCCGATCCGCATGAGCGCGTTCGTGCTGTCCTTCGTGCTGCTGGTGGTGGGCGGCGTGCTGCTGATCGCCGACCTCTCCCAGCCCGGGCGCTTCCTCAACATCCTCAACCCGGCCTACCTCAACTTCCATTCGCCGCTGGCCTGGGGCGGACTGAACCTGGTCTCCTTCGGCATCGTGGCGGTGCTCTACTTCCTCATGATGCGCGGCAACAACGAAGGCAATGCGCGCAAGCTGGCGGTGCTCGGCTCGCTGCTGGCGGCGGGACTGCCGATCTACACCGGCTTCGATCTCACGGTGCACCAGAACCGCCCGGTGTGGAACACGCCGCTGATGCCGATCCTGTTCCTCGGCCTGTCGCTGGTGTCGGGCGCGGCGGTGGCCTCCTTCCTGGCCAAGGGCGAGGCGAAGCTGCTCGCCTCGTTGCGCCAGATGATGCTGTGGTCGTCCGGCGGGGTAGCGGCGATGCTGATCTCGCTGCTGGGCACCACGGCCTACGGCGGCGTGGGATCGGAGCTGACCTTCATGCTGCTGACCAGCGGCACCCTGGGACTGATCTTCGTCGGCATCGGCATGGTCGCCGGCGCTGGCGGCGCCGATCGTGCTGCTGCTGGCGCCCTTCGGCCGGCAGCAGGTGGGCATCGTGCTGGCAGCGCTGCTGCTGCTGGCCGGCGGCATGGCGCTGCGCTACGCCATCCTGGTGGGCGGCCAGATCGTCCAGACCCAATACTTCTGAGATCGCGGAGGCACAGTCATGCTCAAGATGAATCGACAGCGACCTTCCTCAAGGTCAGCGCCGGCACCTCCACCGCCGCCGCGGTCGCCCCGAAACTGCTGCAGGCGATGGAAACCGAACTGGGCGGCAAGGATCTGAGTCCGGTGACCGGGGCGGAACGCAAGGCCATTCCGGTCAACTGCCATGTCTGCAACATCCAGGACGGCGCCATCGCCTACGTGGAGAACGGCCGCGTGGTGAAGCTGGAAGGCAACCCGGAGCACGTATCCACCCGCGGCCGGCTGTGCGCCAAGGGCAACGCCGGCATGTGGTACAGCTACGATCCGGACCGCATACTCTATCCCCTGAAGCGCGTCGGCGCCCGCGGCGAGGGCAAGTGGAAGCGCATCACCTGGGACGAGGCGCTGACGGAAGTGGCGCAGAAGCTGGATGCGGCGCTGAAGGAAGATCCCAATTCGATCATGCTCAAGTACGGCCGCAACCGCACCGGCGGCACCATCGACCGCTTCATGAAGACCCTGGGGTCGGCCACCGTGCTCAATCACACCTCGGTGTGCGAGTCGTCCAAGAAGTGCGGCATGGAACCGACCTGGGGCCCGGACATCGAGACGCCGGACTTCGCCAACACCAAGTACGTGCTCAATTTCGGCTCCAACGTGCTGGAGGCGTCCTACTTCCACAATCCGCTGTCCCAGCGCGTCACCGAGGGGCGCGTCGACAACCAGATGAAGATCGTCACTTTCGACGTGCGGCTGTCGAACACCGCCGGCTTCTCGGACGAATGGATTCCGGTGTTCCCCGCCACCGACGGCGCCGTGGCGCTGGCCATGGGCCACGTCATCCTGCGCGACGACCTGCAGGACTCCGACTTCATCAACACCTGGACCAACGTCACGGTGGACGAACTAAAGGAGCACTACAAGCAATACACGCCGGAATGGGCGGAGAAGCTCTCGGGCGTGCCCGCCGCCACCATCGAGCGCATCGCCCGCGAGTTCGCCACCACCAAGCCGGCGACGCTGTTCACCTACCGCGGCCCGGCCAAGCACCTCTACGGTTCCTACAACGAGAAGGCCTGCATGATGCTGCCGATCATGACCGGCAACATCGAGCGCCCCGGCGGCTACTGCCTGCCGCGCGGCATGGGCTGGCCCCAGCCCACGCCGGAGCCGCCCAAGCCGGCCAAGGACTCGGTGCTGGCCCATCCGCCCGAGTACCCCCTGGCGGCGCACAAGGTGAGCCACCTGACGCCGTTCTGGATCGCCGAGGGGCGGCAGAAGATCAATGTCTATTTCACCTACCAGGACAACCCGGTCTATACCAACCCCGGCGCCCAGGCCGTCTGGGGCAAACTGTTCCGCGACGAGAAGCTGATCCCCTACTTCGTCTCCATGAGTTCCCACATGGGCGAGGAGACGGCGCTGGCCGACCTCATCCTGCCCGACTGCCCCTACCTGGAACGCTGGGAGCCGGAGTCGATGCCCAATTCGCTGTGGCCCTGGCTCGGCATCCGCCAGCCGGTGCCATGCCTCGCTGGGCGAGTCGCGGGAGAACCGCATCCTGCTGCGCGACATCATCCACAAGCTGGACCCGGACGGCAAACGCGGCATGAAGCAGTACTGGGACTTCAAGGACGGCGAAGACTACATGCGCCGGCACTTCGACAACGTGCCGGGTCTGAAGGAAGCCGGCGGGCTGGACTTCCTCAAGAAGCACGGCGTGTGGCCCATCTACGGCAAGCTCGATCCCAAGACCGGCAAGGTGGTCGGACAAGACCGGGCGCGAGATCAAGGCCGAGTACGGCTTGCACAAGAAGGAGTTGTCGGCCGAGGACATGGCCGGCGCCGTGGTGGAGAACAGGCGGCCAGATCGTGAAGAACGGAAAGGCCATCGGCATCCAGCGCAACGGCAGGAACGTCGTCGGCTTCGGCACCGGCAACCGCCTCATCAACGTGCGGGTGGAGGAGTGGGCCGAAGTACGGCTTCAACCCGATGCCCACCTTCAAGCAGATTCCCTGGCACAAGGAGATGAAGGACGACGAGATGATCCTGTCCACCTTCAAGATCAACGTGCACAAGCAGTCGCGCACGGCGGCGGTGAAATGGCTGGCGGAGATCATGCACAGCAACCCGGCCTGGATGAATCCGGTGACGGCGAAGAAGCTCGGCGTCAAGACGGGCGACCTGGTGCGCATCGAGACCAAGGTCGGGCTATCTGGTGACCAAGGCCTATGTCACCGAGGGCATCCATCCCAAGGTGGTTTCGATCCCGACCGCCTTCGGCCACTGGGAGTACGGGCGGCTCGCCACCCTCAAGCTCAAGGACGAAGCCGGCCTACGGCGGCCAGGAGGACCCGGACCTGAACAACGTGTGGTGGGACGACAAGGGGGTGCATCCCAACGCCGTCATCCCGGTGGTGGCCGATCCCATCGGCGGCTCCCAGGGCTGGTTCGACACGGTGGCGAAAGTCACCAAGGCCGGGCCGAACGACAAGTACGGCGACGTGCAGGGCGACTGGCAGAAGCACGTGGAGGCCTTCAAGGAGACCCTGCGCTATGCCTACACCGGCGACCTGCACCGCAAGATGCATCCCGAGATGGTGGCCTGGGCCGGACCGGAAAGCGTGAAGCCAGGCGAGCACGGCGGCAGCCATTGAAGCGGGCTGCCGAGCCAATGGCACCCAATACGAGTTGGTGATGAAGTAGCGACGAGTTTCCCGGCCCCATCCTCCCGGAGGGCCGGGCTATTTTGCGAGGAATCGACGATGCTGAGCGCTCTTGCATTGGAACCCCTGGTGCGGCCCGTGCCCATCGCGCCGGAACCCACGCCCGAAGAGATCCGGGAGGAGTGCGCGGCACGGGGGCAGATCTACCGCCTGCTGTCGGCCGTCTTCGTAGAGGAGCCGAGTATCACTTTCCTCACGGCCCTGCGCACGGACGATTCGATCGCTGCCTTGGCCGGGTCCGGCCTGTCGTTCGACGCCGATTTTCTGCTGGCCGAGACCTTCCAACTGGCCGACGAACTGGCCTGCGAATACACCACGATGTTCGCCGCCTCGGGCGGCTTTCCGCCGGTGGAGTCGGTGCGCCTGACCGGGCGCTACCAGCAGGAGCCTTACTTCGCCATCAAGCAGACCTACCGTCAGATGGGATTCGCACTGCACAAGGGGCGATTCACGGTATTCGAAGACCAGCTCGGCGTGGAGCTGATGTTCATCGCCGAACTGCTCGATCGCTGCGTCGCCGCCCTCGACTGCGGCGACACGAACGCCGTCCGCCGCTGGGAGCGCGAAATCAAGCGCTTCTGGACGGTGCATCTCGGGAAATGGGTGCGCGGCTATGCGCGGCTGGTGGAGCGCGCCGCCGAGCACTCGTTCTACCGCGAGATGGCGCGGTTGCTCGGCGCCTTCGCCGAGGAGGAGATTGCGCGTGCTGCGGACTGCGCATCGAAGACATGGACCAGGGCAAGACGGTGGTGCCGAAGCGCGAAGTCAAGGTGGAGTTCAACCCGGACGAGCCGGTGTGCAACGGCTGCGGCGGCGCGGACCCGTTGCGCGAACTGAGAAGCTGACGCCTGCCGGCGTCGTCTGCCAACATCAACTGCCGCGGAGCGCCCATGCCCACGCTGCTCGATCTCAATCCCGCACTGCCGTCCATCCTCGTCGATGAGCGCCCGGCGGACTACGACTGGGCGGAACTCGCCCACCTGTGGAATCGCAACGACATGCCCGGCGTGCATGACTGGCTCAACCGGCACTGGTCGCGGCTGGTGGAAACCCGGATGATGGGTCAGCGCGACACCGACGCCGAGTTCCTGCAGGCGCTGGCCTTCGCCGCTCTGGCGCTGCATTTCACGCAGAACCGCAACCAGGAAGGTGCGCTGCTGATGCTGGACGATGCCCTGGTGGCGCTGACGCGCTTTCGCCCCGGACTGTTCGGCGTGCGGGTCGGACCCGATCCTCGACACGCTCAACGAACTGCGCCCCATGATCGTCGCACTGGCGCCGGAGGACGAATGCCCGATGCAGCCCTTCGTCTATCGCCGCTTCGAGTTTCGGCATTGACCGTGACCGAGGGCGCCGCGGCGGTCGAGGTCTGCTGTCTCGCGGAAGACGCCAGCGGGCTCGCGGCGCAGGACGTGTATCTGCTGGATCCTTCCGACTTGCCCCAGGATCCGGCACTTTACCGCGGCATTGTCCTCACCCGGGCCGGCGAGGGACAAGCGCGGGCGTTGCTGGCGGCAGGCGCCTCCTGCGTGCTAGCTCGGCGAAGCGGCGCTGCGCAATCCGGACATCATCGAAACGCTGTCGCTCGAGTTCGGCCGGGAGCGGATCGGCGTCCATGTGCCCGCCGCACGCATGCAGGTGAGCTGGAGCATGGATACCGTTTCCAATGCCGACTTCAAGGTGATGCGGCCTTCGGTGTGCGAGCCCAACTGGGAAGTGCTGATGGCCGACGGCAGCCGTACCGGCGTCTATGCGCCCTGGTGGATCGGAGAAATGATGAAGCGCGGTGCCGGGCCGGTCATGGTGCGTGTCGATATCGAGGACGACGCCGATCTGAATCTGTGCGCCGGCCTGGTGGAGCAGTGCGGCGAGCGGCTGTGGCTTGCTCCCCTGACCCGGCAGCCGCCACAGGTGAGCGACTGGATCGAGTACGGCCATGCGCGCAGACTGGCCTTCCCGCGCCACGCCTACGAGCAACACGATGCGGTGCTGGCGCTGCGCGCCCCGGCCGACCGAGACGAGCAGCGACCGAGGGAAACGGTGTGAGACAGGCGGTTCCCACCCTCACCCCTATCCCCTCTCCCATCGAGGGAGAGGGAACTTCGTGTGCGCCGGCGGCGCAGAACTCGAACGGGGAGTGGCGGCGTGAAGCGTGGAACCCCTCTCTTCGGTCGCCGCGCCCTCTCTGTCCTGCTGGTCGCCGCAATTCCCGCGAGCCGCGGCCGCCGGCGTGGCATTGCACGACAGGACGCAACTGGAAGCGGCATTGAAGCGCAGCGCACCGTGCTGCGTGGTCGATGCGCGCTCCGAGCCTGCACGCAACCAATCTCCGCTGAAGGACGCGGTGATCTACCGTCCCGGCGTCCAGATCAAGCCCACCGCCGCGGTGGTGGTGATCGCCGACAGCGACGACGGCGCGCTGCGGGCGGGCAAGGAACTGGCGAAGACGAGCGGCGCGAAGGAGGTGCTGGCGGTGAAGGGCGGCATCGGCACTTGGCGCGCGCTCGTTTCCCGCCGAGGCGGCCGCCGGCGAGAGCACGATGCCCTACACCTTCGTCATTCCCGAGGAACACCTGCGAGCAAGGCACCCCGCTGCAGGAGCTGAAGTTCAAGCGGCCGTGACGGTCTCGATACCGGAATTCCGCGCCCCACGCTGCACCCGCTACCGCTTCCGCTACAGCGCGTGCCGCCGCTGCGCCGACGCCTGTCCGCATGACGCCGTGACGCTGTCCGACGAAGGCATCGCCCTGGAAGCGGTGCAGCTGCCAGAACTGCGGCCTGTGCGTCAGCGCCTGCCGCACCGCGGCGCTGGCCGCCGCCAACCTGGCGCCGATCGATCTGCTGAAGCGCGCGATCAGGCAGCCGGCCTTCTCCTTCGCCTGCGCCCCCGCGCAGAGCGAGGCCGATGCCATCGTGCCCTGCCTCGGCGCACTGGACGCCGCCACCCTTGCCTACTGGCGAAGCGGCGCATTCCCACCGAACTTCGCGGCAGCCACCACTGCCCCGCGTGCCCGCACGGCAGCCGCGGCGCCGCCCAACTGGCGCTCAACCTGGACGCCCTCGGTACGCTGAGGGCGGCCGCAGGCGATGCCGAGGAGTGGATCGACATCGCCCTGCCCCAACCCGAAGCGCACGACAAGGCGCAGCGCGCGTCCTTCCTCGCCGCGCGCCGCCAGTTGTTCCGCCGCTTCGTCGGCCGTGCCGCCGACGCCCTGGCGCAGGCGGGGGACCCGGTCGAGGCGCAGCCGATCCCCGACCGGGCGATCCGCGCCGGCGCGCCGCTGCTGACCGAGCAGCGCGAACTGCTGCAGATCGTCGGCAAGACGGCGGATGGCGCGCCATTCGTCGTGGCGTCCCACGAAGCTCTGCCGCTGCTGGATCTGGAACTCGCGCCGGGCTGCACCGCCTGCGAAGCCTGTTTCCGCGTCTGCCCGACCGGCGCGCTCCTGGTGGAGGAGGACTCCGTCGAGTTGGGCGCTGAGGTTCGATACCGGCCGCTGCGTCGGCTGCGAGGTCTGTCTGGAAGTGTGCCAGCCAGGCCGTCTTGCGGCCGATGGCGACGGTCGATGCCGCGCCGAGTCGCACGCGCATCGAACTGCACCGCCTGGCCAAGCAGCGCTGCGCGCGCTGCGACCGCTTCTTCATCTCGCCCGAGCCGCGCGACACCTGCGAAGTCTGCACCGACGACGAGGATGCCTTCGCGGCGATCTTCGGCTAGATTAAGGAGATCACCATGGAATGGGAATTCACCCCCGATGATGTTGTCAAAGGGCGATGCCGCTTAAACGATCGCGGACTTCCGGCGCAATCTCGAACAGGAGATGCGGATGAATGTGGGCAATGGCGTCCGAGGCCGATTTCGGGCATGCCTACGAGGTCGTCTATGACCTCTGCCATTGGCTCGCCGCCGCAGGACTCTTCGACCACTTCCTCCCTAGCCTGCAGGACGATCCGGCCGCGATCCGACTGGCGAAGTCGGTGCGGGAATACATGCGGGACAACGTCGACATGCTCGGCGCCGTGCTGCAGCGGATGATCATGGATCGGGTGGAAGAGGGCGTGCCCCTGGAGGATGCCCTCGACGCCGTCGATCGACAGCATCGCCTTGCGGTTTCGGGATGCGATCGTTCAGGAGTTTCGATCTCATAACAAGGACGTACCTGCACCAAGACCCCGCGGACCAGCACAAGGAGCAGACCCGCCCACACGCATTTCCGTTTCCTCATTGCAAAGAAAGGAGCACAGCGATGTTCCGCCGGATAATTGTCATCCTGCTCGCGCTCGGCCTCGCGCCGAGCTGGGCCGTGCAGGCCGATCTCGATTCCGCTTCCGCCATCAACAAGGCGGGGCGGCAGCGCATGCTGAGCCAGCGCATCGCCAAGGCGTACTGCCAGCTCTCCCTGGGCATCACGCCGGACAGCTCGCGCCGGCAACTGGACGAGTCGGTCGCCCTGTTCGACTCGCAGTTGGTGGAGCTCACGGCATTCGTCGCCGATGCCGAGGCGCGCACGGCCACGGCCGACGTGGCACGGATCTGGGGGCCGTTCCGCACCCGCGCCACGGGGCCGGTCACGCGCGAGGGCTGCAGCGAACTGGCGGCCGCCAGCGAACCGCTGCTGGAGGCGGCCCATCGCTTGACCGCCATGATCCAGGCTCACGCAACCAATGACCTGGGCCGGCTCGTCAATGTCTCGGGCCGGCAGCGCATGCTGACGCAGAGGCTCACGCTGCTCTACATGGCGGGCACCGCGGGTGCGGATTCCCCGCTGCTGCGCGGCACGCGGGACGCCGCCGCCGCCGAGTTCGCGGCCGGCCTGGAGCAGCTTCGCCAGGCCGCACCCAACACGCCGGCGATCCGCCGCCAGCTCGAGTCCGTAGCGCTGCAGTGGGAGTGGTTCCGCAGCGTGCTGGAGCTGCGCGGCGAGGATTCCTACGGCGAGCTGGTCGCCAGCGCCAGTGAATCCATCCTGCGCAGCCTGGAGCTGATCACCGGGCAGTACGAGTCCCTGTCGAGAGGCTAGACCGGAGGGTGTTTCCTCGGGTGCGGGCATCCGGAGCCCGGGCGGGCTCGGATTTCTCGACCTCAGCGTCATGTCGCCGACGGCAGAACGGGGATCGCTCGATCCGAATTGAGTCCGATCGTCGGTGCCGACGAGGCTCCCTGGTCAATCCGCGACTCGCCACGGCTTCGCAACACGATGGCCGGACCCGAGCGCCGCTGTGCGACGGCGCAGAGTTGACGCGCCGATATGATTCGACAATACTCGAATCATGGAAATTACAACCGCCTCAGAGCGCCTCGCCGCACTCGGGCATGAAACCCGCCTCGCCATCTTCCGCCTGCTGGTGCAGGCCGGGCCGGAAGGCGTACATGCCAGCCTGATCGGCGAACGGCTGCAGATTCCCGCGACCACGCTGTCGTTTCACCTTGCCCATCTGAGCCGCGTCGGGCTCATCAAGGGGCGGCAGGAAGGGCGCTTCATCTTCTACGTCGCCGAGTACGCGGTCATGGACGATCTGATCGCCTATCTCACCGACAACTGCTGCCACGGCGGGCAGTGTCTGCCGCGGTCCGCCGCGGCGGCCACCGTCGCCAAGCGGCGTCGCGGCGCAGCCGTGCGCTGATCCATCCGGGACCTCTCATGACCAATCAACGCACCTACAACGTCCTTTTCCTTTGCACCGGCAACTCGGCGCGCAGCATTCTGGCCGAAGCCACCCTCAATGCCATGGGACGGGGCCGGTTCAAGGCCTGGTCCGCCGGCAGCCATCCGGCCGGCAAGGTGAATCTCTTCGCCCTCGAATTGCTGCAGAAGAACCGCCTGCCCACCGAGGATCTGCGCAGCAAGAACTGGGACGAGTTCGCCCGCCCGGATGCACCGGCCCTCGATTTCGTGTTCACGGTCTGCGACAACGCCGCCGGTGAGGTCTGTCCCGTCTGGCCGGGACAGCCGATGACGGCGCACTGGGGCGTGCCCGATCCGGCCGCAGTGGAAGGCAGCGATGAGGCGAAACGCAAGGCCTTCTTCACCGCCTGGAGCCAGTTGCAGCACCGCATCTCGATCTTCGCGAGCCTGCCCCTGGACAAACTCGACCGCCTGAGCCTGAAGCAGCGGCTCGACGAAATAGGACGGAAATGAGCGCCCAATGCGAAGCCACCGCAAAGCGGGCGGCCGGTGCGCCGATGAGTGTGTTCGAGCGCTTCCTCACGATCTGGGTGGTGCTGTGCATCGTCACCGGCATCGTTCTGGGCCAGGTTCTGCCCGCTTTGTTCCAGGCGATCGGCAGGATGGAGATCGCCCGGGTCAATATCCCGGTCGGGCTGCTGATCTGGGTGATGATCATCCCGATGCTGGTGAAGATCGACTTCGGCGCGCTGCACCAGGTCAGGGAGCACTGGAAGGGCATCGGCGTCACGCTGTTCGTGAACTGGGCGGTGAAGCCCTTCTCCATGGCGCTGCTCGCCTGGATCTTCATCCGCCACGTGTTCGCGCCCTACCTGCCGGCGCAGCAACTGGACAGCTACGTCGCCGGCCTCATCCTGCTCGCGGCGGCGCCGTGCACCGCCATGGTTTTCGTGTGGAGCAAGCTCTCCGACGGCGACCCCTACTTCACGCTGTCGCAGGTGGCGTTGAACGACACGATCATGATCTTCGCCTTCGCGCCCATCGTCGGCCTGCTGCTGGGCATCTCCTCGATCACGGTGCCCTGGGACACGCTGTTCACTTCGGTCGTGCTGTATATCGTGATCCCGGTGATCCTCGCCCAGCTCTGGCGCAAGTCGCTGCTCGCCAAAGGCGAAGCCCACTTCCAGGCCACGCTGGCGAAGATCGGACCGTTCTCGATCGCCGCCCTGCTGGTGACGCTGGTCCTGCTCTTCGCCTTCCAGGGCGAGGCCATCCTCAAGCAGCCGCTGGTGATCGCCATGCTGGCGGTGCCGATCCTGGTGCAGGTGTTCTTCAACTCGTCGCTGGCCTACTGGCTCAACCGCAAAGTCGGCGAGAAGCACAACATCGCCTGCCCTTCCGCGCTGATCGGCGCCTCGAATTTCTTCGAACTGGCGGTGGCCGCCGCCATCAGCCTGTTCGGCTTCGATTCGGGGGCGGCCTTGGCGACGGTGGTCGGGGTGCTGATCGAAGTGCCGGTGATGCTGCTGGTGGTGAAAGTGGTCAATGCCAGCAAGGGCTGGTACGAGGCGGGGGTGCCCCACTGACTGCGGTGCGTCGCGCGTCGTGCGGCGCCGTGAAGCATTTTGCCCACGCGCGTAGTGGCAACGATCGACGGGAGCACGGGACATGAAACGCGATCTGCACATTGCATTCCGAGCTGTAGCGCTCATCCTGGCGCCGCTGTCGTCCTCGATCCAGGCGCAGGCTCCCCAGGTGCCGCCCCAGGGCGCAACGCAGCAGCGGGAACTCATCTACTGCGCCGAGTTGATGTCCCACGAGGAGCGCGAAGCCTATCGCAACCGCATGCGCGCCGCCCCGTCCTGGGAGGCGAAGGCGGCGCTGCGCGAAGCCCATCGCCGGGACATGATGCTGCGGGCGCAGCAGCGCGGCCCGGACTTCCAGTGTCAGCCGCTGCAGCAGCGCTGGCGCGGGGGCCGCGGACAATGACGGGCCTCCGCCTTCAAGCGGCGGGGCTGGCCCTCGCGGCCGCTCTCGTCGTCGCCGGGTGCTCCGCCAGCGACGGCGCCAAGGGCGATCCGGCGCGTGGCGCGAAGACCCACGAAACCTGTCTGCAATGCCACGGCACGGACGTGTATGTGCCGCCGCAGCGCAAGATCGACTCGCTGCCGGCGCTGCGCAAGGAAGTCGAGCGCTGGGGGGACTATTACAACCCCGCGCTCTCGCCGCAGGAGATCGACGACCTGATCGCCTACCTCAACACGCAGTTCTACAAATTCCGGTAGAGAGCGATGGAACTCGAACAAGCCCTGCGCAAACCCCTTACCGACCGCACCGCCTGGCTCGCAGTCGCAGCCTTCGTGGCGGCCTGGTTCGGCATCTATTTCCAGCTCACCGCCATCGCCGACGCGCTGTTCGGACTGACGCCCCTCAGCCGCGGCACCCGTCTCGGCGAAGCCGTTCATTTCTTCCTCTACGACACCCCCAAGGTGCTGTTGCTGCTGACCCTGATCGTGTTCGTCATGGGCGTGGTCCACACCTTCTTCGCCCCGGAGCGCACGCGCGCCCTGCTCTCTGGCCGCCGCGAAGGCGTGGGCAACGTGCTCTCCGCCAGCCTCGGCATCGTGACGCCATTCCGCAGAGCACCGCGGAGAATGTCGTGCCCGCGATGAGCTGGCCGGAGCGTTTCGCCGCCGGCTGGCAGCACGTGCGCGAGATCGTCGGCAAGGTCTGGCCCTACATCCTCGTGGGGATCGCCCTGGGCGCCGGCATCCACGGCTATGTGCCGGAGGACTTCATGGCCTCGATCATGGGCAAGGATGCATCCTGGTGGTCGGTGCCGGCTGCGGTGCTGATCGGCGTACCGATGTATTCCAATGCAGCGGGCATCATCCCGGTGGTGGAGGCGCTGCTGGCCAAGGGCGCGGCGCTGGGCACCGTGCTCGCCTTCATGATGAGCGTGATCGCGCTGTCGCTGCCCGAGATGATCATCCTGCGCAAGGTGCTGAAGCTGCCGCTGATCGCGAGCTTCGTCGGCGTGGTCTCGGCAGGCATCCTCATCGTCGGCTATGTCTTCAACCTCGTGCTGTGAGCGGCGAACTGGCTTCGAGACGGTGACAGACGCGATGACCCCACCGGGCGGAATCATCACAGCGGCTTTGTCGCGGCGATGCGGAGCATGGCTGGCGGCGCTCGCGCTCTGGCTCCTGCTCGCCGCCACCGCGTACGCCCAGACACCGTGGATCGAGAGCGACGCCGAAGGCAACGCACGAGTACATCTCTACTTCTTCTGGTCCGAAACCTGTCCCCATTGCCTGCAAGCCCGCCCGTTCGTCGAGGCGATTCCGCGCGAACGTCCGTGGGTGATCCTGCATTCGCTCGAAGTCTCGCGTAACCGCGAGAACGCGCAGCGATTCATCGGTCTGGCCGAATCCCTCGGGCAGGCGGCCGAAGGCGTGCCCACTCTGATCGTCTGCGGCGAGATGGAAGTAGGTTGGGAAGATGCCCTAACCAGCGGGGCGGCGCTGCTGGAGCGGCTCGACACCTGTCGCGCCCAAGGTCGGTCCAGCGCAACGCCGGCCACGGCCGCAAAGGCCAAGGTAGCCGGCTTGGTGCGTGTGCCCCTGCTCGGCGAGCTGGATTCGGCCAGCCTCTCGCTTCCGGTGTTCACGCTGGTGCTGGCCGGCCTGGATGCTTTCAATCCCTGCGCCTTCTTCGTCCTGCTGTTCCTCCTCAGCCTGCTGGCCCACCAGAAGGACCGCCGCAGGATGCTCGTCATTGGCGCGTGTTTCGTGCTGACCTCGGGACTGATGTATTTCGCTTTCATGGCGGCCTGGCTGAACGTGTTTCAGTTCCTCGGGGCGCTGACCTGGATCACGCTGGCCGCCGGCCTCGTCGCCGTCGTCGTCGGGCTGATCAACGTCAAGGACTTCTTCGCCTTCGAACGCGGCATCACCCTGTCGATCCCGGCGTCACGCAAGCCCGACATCTACCGCCGGGCGCGGGCGATCCTGGGTGCCGAGAACTTTGCCGCGATGCTCGGGGCCACCGTCGTGCTCGCGGTGGCGGCCAACTTCTACGAACTGCTGTGCACCGCGGGCTTTCCCATGGTCTATACGCGCATCCTGACGATGAACGAGCTATCCGCCGGGGCGCGCTACGGGTACCTGGCGCTGTACAACCTGATCTACGTCGTGCCGCTGGCGGCGATCATGGCCGCCTTCGTCGGCACCCTCGGCACCCGCAAGCTCACCGAGCGGGAGGGACGGCTGCTGAAGCTGATGTCCGGCGTCATGATGATGGAATTGGGCATCCTGTTGGCTGCAGCACCAGAGCACCTCAGCAGGCTGTGGGTTTCGGCCCTCCTGCTGGCGGTCGCGCTGGGCGTTACCGCCGTCGCGGCGCGGCTGACCCGCGACAACCGGAGGCCGGCGTGAGCCGCGCCCGCGCATCGGCTGCCCTCGCCGCTGCGACACGGCCGGGGATCGTGCCATGAACATGGATGCCGAGCCCCTGTTGCAGATTACCGGCGTGAGCCTGGTGGCGAACGGTCGCAGCATCCTCCAGGACATCGACCTCGCCATCGCGCCGGGCGAAGTCCACGCGCTGGTCGGCGCCAACGGCTCGGGCAAAACCACGCTCGCCCGCGTCCTGATTGGGGCGGCGGACCTGCGGACGCGGAGCCGCTGAAGAATCTTCAGCCGGCGGCCCGGATCCACTCGACCACGGCGCCGGGCGCGGGAATGCGGCCGGACGAAACCAGCTTCTCGTTGATCACGAGACCCGGTGTCTTCAGGATGTCATAGGCAATGATTTCCTGCATGTCGGTGACCTTGACGACCTGCGCCTCGACGCCTGCGGATGCCACCGCCTGGTGAACGATTTCCTCCAGCTTCCTGCAATTCGCGCAGCCGGGTCCGAGAACTTTGATGGTCAACATGCTCAGGCTCCTGTGAGTGAGGTGGTACGCCGATTCGCGACGGTGAGCAGCACGGCAAGAGCGACAAGAAAGCCGGCCAGCCACAGGCCGAGCACCGCGAGCGGAGTGCCGTCGATCCAGGCGCCATAGGTGAGGCCAGCCGCGGCACTGAACAGCGCGACGAAACCGACATAGGTCCAGGTCTTCGCCCTGCCGATGATGGCGGAGATGATGAGGATGCTCTGCAGCGAAAGTTCGGGATCGGACATCAGGTAGGCGAGCAGCGGGCCGCGGTGCATGCCGAGATCGAGGAACATCTTGGCGATGGGCACCTCGACCAGAGTCGGGAAATACATGACCACGCCGAAGGCCACGCCCGCCAGGTTGCCGAGAATGGAGTTCGTCCCGGCAAGCGCCTCGATCCATTCCGGGCGGATGAGGACCCGAATCATGCCCACCACGAAAACCCCGACCACCAGCAACGGGAAGATCTGCTTCACGAAGCGCCAGGATTCCCACAGCCAGTCCCGCAACTCATCGTCGGACAGCCGCTTCGAGGCCAGGAAGTGGAGCAGCGCCAGGGCGATGGCGACGCCGAAGAACTTGCCGGTGAAGCCGATGCGCAAGCCCGCCGCCCCGGTCTCGATGGAAAGCGCCGCGAACAGCAGGGTCGCCGCGATCAGGGCAAGGCTGGTCCGTGTCCAGGCATCGACGCCATTCTGAATATTCTCCAGCCCGCGCCAGGCGCTGAGGCCGATCACCGCCAGCAAGCCGATCAGCACCACTCCCTGCACCGATACGCCTTCTTCCCCCCTGCCCGCATCGTGCGGCACCAGTCGGTCGAGGGCAGCCTGCCAGCCGTCCGCCGCGGCGAACGGCAACTCGATCCGGAAATAGGTGCCGGTGAGGATGCCGATTTTCAGCGTCGCGGCCAGCAGCAGCGCCACCCAGACCAGCAGGAACAGCAGCGAGGCGCGGCGCATGCCGTCGGCGCTCTGGGCCGCGAACAGGGTGTCGGTGGCGCGGTCCCGGGCCGCGTCGTCGGCGCGAAAGATCAGTGCCATGATCAGCCCGATGCCGATGCCGAAAGTGAGCGACAGGATCAGGCGGGCGAAAGCAAGGTCGGCGCCGATGACGCCCCCGGTGTAGACGAGCGCGAGGATATTTGCGGCGGGAGCGAAGAACAGGAAGGTGATGGCCGGGCCGAGACCGGCGCCTTTCCGGTAGATCCCCGCGAACAGCGGGACGATGGTACAGGAGCACACGGCCAGCATCGAACCGGCCGCCGCGGCGGCGGGATAGGCCACCGTTTTCGGGGTGGTGCGCCCGAGAAAACGGGTGATGGTCTCCTTGGGGATCAGCGCCGCCATCGCCCCCGCGATGAAGAATGCGGGCAAGAGGCAGAGCAGGACGTGGGCGGCCAGGTAAGCGGCGAGGTTGCCCAGGCCGCCATACAGGACGGGCGAGATGTAGGCGGACAGGAAATCCACGGTGATGTTCTGACGGAGGTATTGACGCGCTGCCGCAATGCTAACGCCAAACGACTCGTGTCGTCGCGTTCCCGGTAGCGGCCGTACCGCGCCCGCCATCCGCATTCGGTTGAACTGGCGCGCACAGCACACCCTCGTCGAATACGACGCCGAACGTGGGAGGAAGGGAAAATTTGGCCGCCGCGCCGAGAACTATTATCATTGCCCAACAAGCAGACAAGACGATGTCGGCACCGATGGTCATGAATGGCTTCCTCTTCGATCCCCTGTATCGCTTCGCCCAGGCGTTGTTCGTCGCCCTCGGTTACCGCGATCCGGCGACGCGGCTACACTCGGAGCGGGTGCGCGACCTTTCTCTGGAATTGGGGAAGCGCTGTGCCCTGGCGCAGCAGGAACTCGATGTCCTGCGGATCGGCGCCTCGTTCCACGACATCGGCAAACTGGGCATCGGCGATCACATCCTCATGAAGACTTCGCGCCTGGAACCGGCGGAGCGCGAGGTCATGCGCCGGCACAGCGAGATCGGCGCCGACATCATGGCCTCGATCGACCTCGACGGCGCGCAGGAGGCCGCCCTCGTCATCCGGCACCATCACGAACATTTCGACGGCCGCGGCTATCCGGACGCTCTGGCGGGAGAGGCGATTCCGATCTGCTCGCGCATCATCGGCATCACCGACAGCTACGATGCCATGGCGGTGCGCCGGTCCTATCATCCGGGCCTGGACCATGCGGACATCATGACGATCCTGCACCAGGAAACCGGGCGCAAGCACGATCCCTACCTCATGCGCCTGTTTTGCGAGGTGGTCGAAACGAGCGAATCTCGGGTCTCCCGGCACTAATTCCTTTCCATCGTCCGACGTTGTTGCTGCAATGTCCGAAGTCTCCGGGTTGCGGGCCTGCACCGGGCGATGATCGAGCGTCGTCTCCCGCCGCGATCGTGCGCAAGGTCGAAGAAGGTCGGCTCGCCCCCGGGGACGATCGACGGTGGACAGATATATTAGATTTGCCTAATATGCTGCCGTTAAGGACTCGTACCTGTCGCCCTGGGAAATGCCATGTATTTCAGACTGATCGCACTGGTCCTGCTGACGGCGCTGCGCGCCGTTCCTGGCTTTGCTGCCGACCTCCACGTGCTGGAGAGCGAACTGGCGCGGCTGAGCGAAACGCCCGACGACGCCCAGGCGCCAGGCGCAACCAAGCTGTCCGTCTCGGAGCGCCGGGCACGGTTGCAGGAACAGGCCAACGCGATTCGCAAGGCGATCGAGGAAAACCAGCGGGTCATCATTGTCAACGTGCCCGCCTACACGCTGACGGCCTACGAGAACGGGCTGCCGGTGCTGCACAGCAGGGTCATCGTCGGATCGGTGGCGCGCAAGACGCCGATGATCGAGACCGAGGTCGCCGCGGTGCAGTTGAACCCCGCGTGGAATGCCCCTCCTTCCGTGGTCAAGGGGGACTTGACGCGCAACGGCCGGATCGACGAACGGGCGGTCCGGCAGAAAGGCCTGACCGCTTTCGACGGGGAGGGAAAGCCGCTGCCGGCGGAATTCTTGACCGATCTTTCGCCGGAAGACCGCCGCCGGGTACGCTTCTACCAGGCGCCCGGCGAGCGCAACGCGCTGGGCAGGGTGAAGGTCACACTGAAGGGCATAGCGGACGTCTACCTGCACGACACTCCCAAGCGCGAACTCTTCGGCAAGACCCGGCGCGCCATGTCATCGGGATGCGTCCGGGTGGAGCAGGCGCGGGAGCTGGCCGCCTGGGTCAGCGGCAAGAGCCGCGCCGACATCGACAAGCTGATCGACGCCCGCGCCACGCGCACCATCGCGGCCCAGCCGACCCGGGTCATCGTCGGCTACTGGCTGGCGGACACGGCCGATGAACGCGTGGTATTCCTCGACGATATCTACGGGCGGGCCGCGCGCCGCGCTGCGTCATCCGCGCCGAAAGACGCCACCGTGACTGCACTCGCCACCGCGCCCGAGCGCGCCACCATTGCGGCGCCGGTGGCCGCGGTAGCGCCGACTTCCGCGTCCGCTGCGACCCCCGCCCCGGCTGCCGCTGCCGCACCAGTCACGACCGCCGCCCAGGTTGCCGCTGCCGCACCGGTGGCGACCCCCGCGCCCGTCGTGGCTGCGGCCGCCGCAGCCGATGCGGCTCACCCTGCCGCGGCAGGCGTCGAACCGCCGCGTATCCAGGAATCGGCGCGCGGCTCCGAGATGCCTGTTTCGCGTGCCACCGCCCCACGGCGCGCGTTCATCACGCCCGCGACCGCCGCCCCCTGGGTCGGCAGCTACGTGCGCAACGCCCTTGCGCGGCTCGATCTGCGCCGGCTGCGACTTGCCCTGGGCTGGCAGCTTCCCCCGAGCCGCGGGCCGCTCACGCTCACCGTGGCGATCGACCGCAACGGCTACCTCCGTTCCGCCGATCTCTCTGCCATCAACGGCTTCCCCGCCCTGCGTGCCCTCGTCCAATCCCACTTCGACGCGCATTCGCGCACCGTCCCGTTTCCCGAGATGCTCGCCCGCGATCTGGACGAGATCACGGTCAACGTAGCGCTGGAAGGTACGGCCGGAAGCTGATCTCGCCGCTGCGCCCTGCCGTCGCGCGACGACCACGCCGGCGGCGCGGACCCAGTGCTCCCCAGGAGGCGACTGACAGTGCCTCCGCGTCGATCGTCGTCGGCCTGAACACCCTGCTGCTGTCGGCTTCCGACATTCCGCTGCCGGACGGGGTGGCCCTTGCCGCCACCCTCGCGAGGTGATGGCATCGCCAACATCGGCGGCGCGCCCGCCCGCGGTGTGTTCGCCGCGGCCGGCGTCAACGTCGGCGGCAGCGGACAGCTCGCGGTGAGCGCCGACACCGGCGCCGGCCTATTGCCTGTGAGCGTCACGCTGTGCCGGTCGAACCCAATTGATGCGGCGTGCCTGGCAGTGGCGGCAGCAGCAGCTTTTCATCGGCCAATACGCGCGGATCGATCCAACAACGCAATCCCGGGGCCCCGCTCCCGGGGGCGCAATCACCGAACCCGACTGGCGCGGAATGTTGTTCGGGCAGCCGAGGACAGTGCCATATCCGGCTTCCCGTCGTCGCGGCCGCCGCTGGGCGGGGCATCGCGTACCCCATGGCCCCCAATTTCGGGTCACCCATGCCCGGGGAATCGACCGGCCCAAAGAACACGAATGCAATTGTTCCTTCCTTGTGGATCAGGGCTTTTCCTTACGGATACCTCAAAAAGCACTGGTACGCGGCCGACCGTCGCGCACGCTGCCGATCTGCACGAACTCGCGCAGATCGTTATCCGGGGCCGTTCCTGGCAGATCCTGCAGCGCCCGCCACGGGGCGGGTGGACCGATTAATGCTGTACTCCGGACACTGACCTGCTATTCCCAAGTTGTTGAACGCCCGGCGACAGGAGATGAGATGGAAGTCCAGCGCAGGCCGGCAACTCGCGGGAATACCTGCGGCCATGAACATGTTTACGCAACTGACGGCGCCCGTATTCAATTCGACATCCGCCGCGTCAGGCGGCTCCGGCCTGGGGGTGGGGTGGTGATCGAGATCCCGTGGGATGTGTCCGGAGGCACACAAGATGAAGTCCGGTAGCCAACATTCTGAATCTGTCCTTGCGTGTTACTTTGCATGCGCCGCAGGGGTCGATCACGAAGGCGATTGGATTGACGATGCGCTTGGACGCATCGAAACCCAGATCAACCACCGTGAGTGGGCAACGGCGCGGGCAACCTGCGAGAACTTCGCGGTCGATATCGAGGGCCATTTCGCCTTCGAGGAATTGGTCATCGCACGAACAGGATTTCCTCCCGCACGCGAGCATCGCCTGAACCACTCCGCTGGTCTTACCGTCATCAATGATCTGATCAGGGGCCTCGGCGCAATTGGGGCGGCATCCACCCCCGACCGGGATGCGACATCCCTGCTGGCAAGATTGCGCGACTTCGGCCTGCACGCCAAGGCGCACGTCGACCGGCATGATCGCTTTCTATGCCTTCATGCCGGCCTCTTGGCGGGCATGCCGGAATCGAAGTCCAAGTGCTCATAGCCGTGCACACGCCGGCGCCCACGCACAGTCCGGGTTGCTGTCCGCCGCACGGACATCGGAGGGAATAGTGGAAGCGCTGATCGTCGCCGCACGGCACGCAGCCGACAAGGCCTACGCACCCTACAGCCGATTTTCGGTCGGCGCCGCCGTCCTCGCCCCGTCTGGTCGGGTGTATGCCGGCTGCAATGTCGAGAACGCACGAACGGCCTGAGCATCTGTGCCCAGCGCAATGCTGCATTCCAGGCTATCGCTGCCGGCGAACGGGCAATCGTGGCGGTGGTGGTCTATACGCCGACGGCAGTACCCACAGCGCCTTGCCGCGCCTGCCGCCAGGTCATCGGCGAATTCGGACTCAACGCGCGGGTGCTCTGCATGTGCGATGGTCCTGAGTGCATCGAGACCACCCTGGATGCGCTTCTTCCAGCGAGCTTCGGTCCGCTCAGTCTCCGCCCCGCCTCGTGAGCATGACGGTCGGCGGCTTCACCGCAACCAGTATCGACGCCTGCATCGCCCGCATGGACGGCGGCATTGACCGGCTGATTGCGGCCAACGCCCGGTTGCCGAAAGGCGCGGACTGCGGTTGCTCAGCCTTCAAGGCAGCAGGTGACATGCCGGTCATGGGCAGGCATACCTGCAAGACGGCGCGAGCATTCATCATGCGATAAACGCGCCCGAGCGGCGGCCTTCAGGAGGCATTTCCGACCGCTCATGGCCGAGTCCGGGTGCTCGACTCATGTCGGTCTCCATGCTCCTCACCGGGCGAGAGCGGTGAATTACACACCGGGTGCAACCGTTACCGCTTGAAATCGCGGAAGCCCGCGGCGCGCGCGAGATCCGCTTTCACTTGCTCGCGGCTGCGTTCGTAGACCACCTCGCGCCCCATGGCATTGCCGACGTACGCCGCGCCGTTGCGCGTCGGCGTCAGTTTGCAGCGCACGTTGTGGACACCCTCCCCGAGCACGATCTCGATCATGTCCAGGCCCTTGTTCAGGACGACGACCTGGAGCGTCTGGCCGCTGCTGGTGACCCGTACCTCAATTCTCTCGTCATTCATGTACCGATCCATCCTGTTGAACTCCCCTGCGATGGGGCGGTGCGGTTCGCCGAGGTCCGTGGCCGGCGTGCAGGGATTGGCCGGCATCGGCCTCGCGTCGTCTAGTTCGCCTCCCATCCGTTCGCGGAACGAGGCGACGCGATGGCTGCCCCTCGATCGTGAGCCGCGGCGTGGTGTTCCCGGACGCCCGCCTACTTCCCAGGCAGACTGAGGACCCGCGCGGAGGCCGGCTTCGCCTCCGCAGACGAGTCGGCTTTGCGCAGGAACACGGGTGCGACGTTCCACTGCTGCCCGTTCTCGGCGATGACCGTGACGGTCTTGCGATTGTATTTCGCGATGATGCCGGTGAGCGGCGGGCGACCCTCGGGCTGAAAGGACACCTTTTCGCCGATGCTGAACTCGAGCATGTGCGCATGAGCGCGCATTTGATGCAGGAACTTCAGCCGCGCGACGATGCGGTTGTTCAGATCGATGAGTTCGGCTTCAGTCAGCTTGTCGATGTCGATCGGCACGGCGGCGGGGTCCCATCGGGCGATGACCGGGAGTGTGCGGCAAGACCTGGTTGTGACGCCCGCGCTCCAGCTTGCGAGGCGGGGCCAGGGTCGGCCGAGAAGTGCCTCATGCGGGACTCTTCTCGGGACCGGGGTCTCGCTTTGCGCCGGGCCTGCGCCCGCGCGCCGGCGGCGGCACGTGGCAGGACAGCCGGCAGCTCACGCCCTCGATCGGCTTGCCGTCGATGTACCGTGTCACCTTGCAGCAGATCACCGCTCCCGCAGAGGAAAGCTGCGACATGTGACTCGTCACCAGTGTCACCGGCACCTGCAGCGCCGCGGCGATCTCCGCGTCGAGGCGCTCGCCGTTCGCCTTCAGGAAATCAAGAATCGACGCGTTCATACGGATCTCCCAATGCGGCGTGCCAAAGCAAGAGGTGTGGCCCGGCGCACGCACTCGCGCCTTCGCCTGGCTGACTGTCGACCCACCGGGGATCGCCCCGGGCGCTCAACTGCCGGCAGTCTTTGTGAGGACCGACGATGACTTGGACTGTTTATCACGTTTGGCCTGCTTCTTCTCCTTCGCCGTCTTCTGCGGCGCCTTCTTCTGGTCCTTCTTCGTATCCTTGGACTTTGACATACGATTCACCTCTCGACGATCGACATCACGAACATACGCCGCGCAGCGGCCCTATTACGCACCGCAGCATCGTTACCGGATGCAGCAGTTCCGGTCAATGCGCAGCGCTGTCACGAATGGCAGACACACAACTCGCCAAAGGCAGGATCCCCCTGCCGGCCCAATCCTCCAAGCCGTCGCCGCCGATTCTAACCGCTTGCCGGTCGGCGCCCATGCCGCAGTTTGCTTGCCCGCAGTTTCAGGCGGCGGCCATCGCGGCTTCTGTCGTTACCGGAGCGGCCGGCGCCGCAGCGGGCTGAGGCTTCCTGGCTGGCCCAGCCGCCTTCTTTGACGCCGGCTTCTTTGCCGCTGGATTCTTTCCGCAGGCTTCTTCGCCGCTGGATTCTTCGCTGCAGGCTTCTTCGCTGCGGCTTTCGGCGCGGGTGCCGCTGGCGTCTTCGGCGCTTTCTTCGCCGCGGGCTTGGCTACCGGTGCGGCTTTCTTCTGCGCCTTCTTCACCGCGGGCTTCGCCGCTGCCCTGGCCTGCGGAGAAGCCTTGGCCAGCGCAGGCTTGACGATCGACAGTTCTTCCAACTTGCCCTTCTTCTGCGCCGCCACGATCCAGCCCGGACGCTTGCCATGGCCGTTCCAGGTCTTGCCGCTGCCCGGTTCGCGATACTTCGGCGTGAGCACGAGTTTCTTGCCCTTCGTTGTCTTCGCCCCTGCCCGCCGGGCGATCTCCAGGCCGAGATCCGCTGCGCTCAGCCCGAACTCGGCAATCTGCCGCTTGATCGTTTCAATGGCCTTCCGCGCTTCTTCTTTCATCGCAATAGCGGCCTTCTTCTCCAGTTCGGCGATCTGCTGCTTCAGTTGCCGGTAGGTCAACATGTCCTCTCCCAATAACGTCATGGAGGTTGCATTCTACCTGTTGACGGCGATGCAAACCACGCACTGCATGTGGCGGCGCAATGAGCAACGCCCATTGCGCCGGCGATGCCATCCTGCTCCTGCGACGGGCCGAAACGGATTGTTGAACGCCACGGCCTTATCCGCGGGACGCGGCGAAGCGCCAATTCAGGCTCGCCCTGCCCTCCAACGTCTCCTCCGGCGCTATGGGCTGCGCGCCGCGCGCAAGACGATGCGCCCGTCGTACTCCTCGATCAGCCCGCGCAGCTCCACGTCCCTGCCGACCCGGCTCACCATCTCGCGGAGGGCGCCGACCATCTTGGCGATATCCTGCCGGCAAACCCTGCTGCTCACCACCTGCTCGCCGTTTGTCGTGTGCGCCGGATCCCGCAGCAGGCGCACCACGCGCCCTGCCGCATCCAGCAGGGCGGGGCTCTCGATACCGCGGTCGGCCAGCCGCAGGCGCTGGACCGGTTCGCCCATGACGCAGCGGGTGACGTCGAAGTTCGCCTGCAGGCAGCGTCGGAAATCGGTCGTGCGATGGCCACCAGGGTACTGGGCGTGACGGCCACGACGATGGCCGAGCGTGCCGCCTCGTCCAGCGCCCCCAACTCGCCGAACGGCTCGCCGGTGCCCAGCACCGAGAGGATCGCCTGCCGCACGTCGTCGTCGACAGCCAGGACTTTCGGCCTGCCCGTCAGGATCAGGCAGACGAAAGCGACCGGCTCGCCGGCGCGCACGACGTGGGCATTGCGCGCTACCCGGCGCCGCAGGCACACCCGCGCCACGGCCGCCAGGGCTTGCTGCGCCGTTGCGGCGAAAATCGGCAAGCGGCGCAGCAACGCGGCGGTGACCTCGCGGCTTGGCATCGTCCTGGCGCCGGCTGCACGAGCGGGTCCGTTCTCCGGTCTGCATGCATGAACCGAATCCCCGCTGCGATGCGACGGTCATCCCTCTACGGACGGCAGGGCGAGCGGGATGGACCGCCCTGTTCCCCAGATGCGCCCCAAGCAGTGGGTCTGAAGCGCTTCGCCCGGCGGTACCGGTGTGCCCTGCGCGCGGCGCGCAGGTCCTCCTGATTCGGGGGGATCCTCCGCTCCGATCAGACGGAAGTTATCCACAAGAACTGTGGACAGTCGGCCGGGCAAGCGGACGATTTCCTATTTGCGCTCTTCGCGGATTTGTGTGGGTGACTTTTGGGGTTGTGTAGTAAGTATCCCCCGGCAGAGCCGGGGGCATTAGGTTGTGAGCCGCTCAAAGCGGCTGGTCGTGGTCGCTAACGCGGCCCCGCATTCTTGGGGCCACCTGCTGGGTGGCCGATCATCTCCACAGGCCGAGCTGATCCAACCGCTCGTCCTCCTGCTCCTGGTTCTTGATGTACTCGCGGATCACCGCCTCGTCGCGACCGACCGTCGAGACGAAGTACCCGCGGGCCCAGAAATGCTGCCCCACGAAGTTGCGCTTGCGCTCCCCATACACCCGCGCCAGGTGAATCGCACTCTTGCCCTTGATGAAGCCGATGACCTGCGACCCCATACTTCGCGCCAGGTGAATCGCACTCTTGCCCTTGATGAAGCCGATGACCTGCGACACCGCATACTTCGGCGGTATCGCGATCATCATGTGCACGTGATCGGGCATCAGGTGCCCTTCCACAATCTGGCTCTCCTTCTGGGCCGCAAGCCTGCGAAAGACCTCCCCGAGATGCCGGCGCAATTCCCCATACAGCGTCCTTCGGCGGCGCTTCGGGATAAACACAACGTGATATTTGCAGTCCCATGCCGTGTGGCTCAAACTTTCGAACTTGTCCATCTGGATTCTTCCTTTCGTGTGCTTGGCGGCTCACGTTTGAAAGTCTCCACGATGGACAACCCCTGAAACGTTAAACTTCTACTGCCTCCCCGGCAGAGCCGGGGGGCCTCCCTTGGTAGCTAGCTATTTATACAGTTTTCAATGCTGCATGAATGGCACGGCGCAGGGTTATCCACGGGCACCCTCTGCCTGCGCGCTTCTCACGCAGGCAGACGGGTGCCGGTGGGTAACCCGTGTTCGAGTCATTGCGCGCGGTTGAAAACCTGGAAATCGATACGCGTCGGCAAGATGCTTTGGCTTCGATGAAGTAGGCATCGAAATATCATGCCAAATTCCTGCGCTCCTGAAAACCGCCGAAACCCCGCACCCACGCCTCTTTCAGGCCGACCGACCCCTCAAATCTACCCACACTTTTCCGCGAAGACCCACTTTGTATTGAACGACACAAGTGTCGGTTCAATTGCCGAGTGTCGGTGTAAACCAGATCGGTTTCCATTCAATTCGCCCCCACTGTCGGTCGAATTCTTTATCTGGACATCCAGGCTCACCGTACGAGCCAGCGGCGGGCCGATACTCATGTTCCCCGGCGGACATGTCGGGACGGTCAATCTTACCCCAAGTGGATGGTGTCCAAAGCCCGCAAACACAGCTTCCCCGGGCGCGCCGGAATCGCCGGCCTTGCCCCTGCAGCCCAGACTCATGCCCAGTTTGCGTGAGGCGCTTCGTCTGCGCCGCTACGAAATTCTCGGTTGTCCGGTCTAGGAGTGGACCGGTCACCCGGCGCGATGATTTAGCCGTCCCGTCTGTGGCCGCTTATGGCCGTAAGCAGCCCATCCTCTCAGGCCAGCGCTGTCATTCGCGCCTCCCCCATCTGGGCCGACTGGCCCCGGTGCTCGACACCCGCGCAGCCGGTTTCCACTTGGCCGGCCCGGCAGACGGTCGCACCAAACTTCCTGGTCCGGCTGCGTGCGGGCGGAAACTCCCTGGTGTTCCGTCAAGCCCCTCGCCCGTTCGCGAAACAGCGCGGGGGTGACGATCGCTCAACCTACCGCATCCAGACACGCTGCCAATAGCGCGCACCCGTGAACCATCCCGAAGTCATCGCCGCAACAAGATCGGCATTCGAGACGTGCGTGGCGAACTGACTCGCCGCGCAAGCGCCAGACCACCGCGTCGGCCACTCTGCCAGAAAGGTCTGGAGCCCCGCGTTCAGCAGCACGGTGTCCGGCAACGCATCCCCGGCGAGATCCGTCAGCACACCGCAGAGCGACAGCCAAGTCTTGCGGAACACGGAGAGCTGCGCATCGAAGCGAATGCGGCCTTCAAGCGCAATCTCGTCGAGCAGCGCGAGCAACCACGCGAATCCGGCGGGGCGAGCCAGCGCGACCAAGCGGTCCAGCGAGCGCTCGACGTGGGCCAGCAGGGACCGCTCATCCGAGGTGACGCTGCCCAGTTGCGTCAAGGCGCGACACACCTGGGCGGTGTCCAGTGTCAGCCCCCCGATCACCGCGGCAACCACCGCTTCGCGTTGCCGCTTGCTCACGCGAGCAGTCAGCGCCCAGTCGAGCACCGCCAGTCGGTTGTCCGGCGTCACGAAGAGATTGCCGCCGTGCAAGTCGCCGTGGAACACCGCCGGATCGTCGAGCGTCCAGAACGGGCTGGCGAGCAGTGCCGACATCGCGATAGTGGCAAGCGCCGTGCGCTGCCCCGGCGCGAGCACCGCGTCGGCCAGCGCCGTCCCATGTACCCGTTCCATCGCCGTCACCCAGGGGCCGCACCAGGGCAGCAGCTGCGGCACGAGGATCCGCGGATCGTGAGCATAGAAGGCCCGCGCTTCGCGCAGGTGGCTTTGCTCGACGTCGAGGCGCACCTCCTCTGTGAGCAACCGCCCAACCCCGTCGAGGATGTCGTGAAAGTCGAGGGCCGGCACAGCGAGTTCGGCACCGCGTCGGCTAAGGAAGTCGGCGACATCGTCCAACACGGCCAGCTCCTCGGCGAGCCGCTCCCGCACGCCCGGCCGGAGCACCTTGAACACGCCCTCGCGTACCCGTGCGCCCTCTCGCCATGAGAATGGCACCACCACGGCCACACTGCCCTGGGCAAGCGCCGCCTCACCGATGGCCAGTTGCGAGGCACCCTCCAGGGTAGCGCGCAGCTGCCGGACGATCGGCGCTGTCTGCGTATCGGCCGGCAACGACTCCAGCGACCGCAGACGGCTGCGCAGCGCGGGGTCCAGGTACGGCTGCCGTGCCACCACTTGGCCGAGCTTGTGCAGCGTCGGACATTGGAGCAGCAACGAAACCAGCCGCTCGGCGGGTGCGGCGTCGGCATCGATCGCCGCCTGGGCCGTGACGATTTCCCAGCGCCGACGCTCAGGCAGCCGATTCAGGAAGTACAGCAGCCCTTCAACCAGGAGCGGGCGCCACCGCGCGAGTGTCGGCGGTAGCAGATCTCCCGGGCCAAAGGCGTCCAGCCACTCGGGATCGATGCGCAGCTCGGTGTCCGAGGTTGCGGAGCCGTGGCCGGAGCGCTTCTTTCGCGGCACGCAGCGATACCCTTGAAGTTCCGTTCGCCTCAAGGCCGGGTTGGTGACCGAACCGATGAGGCAGTCATGGGGGCTCGACGTCGGACCGGTCCCCCCGCAACCCCATAACCGACGGTGAGCCTGGGCCGGTCCTACTTCGCGGCCGTCGCGTCCTTCACGCACTTCTTCACGAAGCTCGACTTCGCTGCGCCGGCAAGCTTCTTCTCGGTCGCCAGGTCCGTGCAGGCCTTGTTGGCCGCCGCGGCGGCGTCCTTGTCGCACTTCTTCATGAAGCTCGTCTTGGCTGCGCCCGACAGCTTCTTCTCGGTGGCCTGTGCTTCACAGGCGGGGTTGGCGGCGAATCAGACGGTGCTGGTGAGCAGCGAGATCAGCGCGATAGCGGTGAGACCCTTCATGACATGTCCTTTCTGGTTCGGTGGGAGAGACGGCCGCCACGGTTGGCGATCCACATCGGCACCGGGCGGCCGAACCCTCGTATGGTACCCTGCCAGCGCCCCACTTCCGGGACTGCGCACCGATCGGCGGTGACGCTGCGCTCCTGCCGCCGCCCCGGTGCAAGGTGATACACACGCTATCCAGACGCCTGACCCTCGCGGCGCTAATGTGGTCGAGCCGGGCTATCGTTCAGATTGGTTGCCGCCTGCACCCGCCGGCGCGCTTCCCCGGTTTGGGCTTCGGGCTTGGCATTGCCCGCCGCATCGTGGAGCGGCGCGGCGGCAGCCTTTCCGCGTAAGGCGTGCCGGGAAGGCGCGCTCGATTTCGATTCGACTTTGGGTCGGAGCGAGTATAGAAGGACGCTGACTGATTCCAGCTCGTGGCGAAGCCGAAATGACAGGCCTAAGTCATTTCTGCGCGCCGCGAACTCGACACTGCTGGGTGAGCGCTGTTTGCTTGGGTTTGCGACCGGATTGGCCGAGGTCTAGAACGCCATGACGCCTTGGCTCACGGCCGCTCGATTAGGGGGAACGGTCGGCGGCGGCGCAACCGATCCTGACCGACACGTCGCTGACAGCAACGCGACGATCGCAAGGACGTCTCGGCGGTCGAGGCTTCCGCCCGACCTGTTTCGACCTTACATCTCGTTACAAAACGCGACCGCAAAGGCGGCGGCTTGCCTGAACGATTGGGCAACATACCCCATCCAAGTTGTATGGATGACACTCTGAAGAGAACAGCGAAACGCCTGTTCATTTCGCTACTCGCTGTGGCCGCGCTATCCGGATGCGTTGCGGTGCCCTATGGGTCGCCGTACTACGGATCGCCGTATTCCTCCTACACACCCTATCCGGTAGAAGACTATGGGCGACCCATCTACGCCGCGCCGCAGGTGTACGTTGCGCCGCCGGTGTATTGGGGACCGCCTCTGTATCTGGACTTTCGGTTCAGGGGCGGTCACGGTGGTCACCGCGGCAGATGGGGCCACGGCCGACGGTAGCTCGTCGTTCACGGGCACTTGGGGGGCGCCTTGCTGCTTCCCAAGAATCGACAGTTCACAATCATGCCCATAGATCCATGATTGTCAGTGACTGTCGCGGAAGTGAACTTCACGGGCATTGTCGCGCACATCCATGATGGGTGAGTGCGATCACGCTGGGGATTCCGCCGGCCCGCTGTTCAGCAATCCCCATGTCAGACTGGTGCGTCTACATCGCACGCGGAGGACCCAGGACCTCGTGGTAGGAATCCATCAGCTTGAATCAGACGGCTGCACCAACAACGGCACATCGTCGCTTGCGTCCTTGAGCGCAACGCCGGTGAGCTTGCGGCGTTGCGCCTCGGTCATCAGGTACACGAGTCTATGGGCCGCCTGCACGTAGCTCAGGCCACCGTCGGCGTGGATGTTTGAGATGCAGTTGCGCTGCGCATCGGTGCGCCCGACACGTGGGGCGTGAGTCAGGTAGATGCCCAGGCTGTCGGCACAAGACAGGCCCGGCCGCTCGCCGATGAGCATGGCCACCTGAGCCGCGCGCAGCAGCTCGCCGATTTCGTCGCCCAGCGCCACCCGCGCCATCTCGGCAACGACCACCGGCGCAATACACCAGCCGCGCTCGCCCAGCGCTTTGTGGGCCAGGGCCAGCAGGCCGAGGGCGTGGCGTTGCGCCGCCAGTGCCGACAGGCCGTCGGCGATGACGAATACGGCGTCGAAGTCTTGCGCCAGACATTCGGCGCAAGACTGCATCCATTCCCGCGAGGACGGATCGAGTCGTCGTCCCAGATCGGGTCGCTGCAGGAATTCCTGGCGGCTCGCCACGGCGCTGCGGACGCGAAGGAATTTGAGCCCCCTTTCTGCCAGTCGAGCCTCGATCGCGGCAGCGTCGAAGGGCAGATGCACCGCATCGCGGGCTCGCGCATGGGCAAGTTGAAACTCCAGCATCGGTGCCGTCGGGAGGCTGCCACCCGCACGCCCCAGGGCGATGCGGGCGCCGGTGAACTGACGCAGCACCTGCCAGGGATTGGCGGTCAGGAAATCCTTGTTCGGCATGGCTATCCTGCCGGCAGATCTGCGCGTACCAGCGCGTGGCGGTCATCGATCTGGCGCAGCCGCTGACCGTGCATGACGCCCATCTTTTCCAGCCAGGCCTCGAACTCCGGCGCCGGCCGCAGACCCAGCACCTGTCGCACGTACAAGGCGTCATGGAAGGACGTGCTCTGGTAGTTGAGCATGATGTCGTCGGCGCCGGGCACACCCATGAAGTAGTTGCAGCCGGCCACGGCCAGCAGTGTCATCAGGTTGTCCATGTCGTCCTGGTCGGCCTCGGCGTGGTTCGTATAGCACACGTCGCAGCCCATGGGCACGCCCAGGAGCTTGCCGCAGAAATGGTCCTCCAGTCCGGCACGAATGATCTGCTTGCCGTCGTACAAGTACTCAGGGCCGATGAAACCCACCACCGTGTTCACCAGGAGCGGCTCGAAATGCCGCGCCACCCCGTACGCGCGCGCCTCGCAGGTCTGCTGGTCCAAGCCGTGGTGGGCATTGGCGGACAGGGCACTGCCCTGGCCGGTCTCGAAGTACATGACGTTGTTGCCCAGCGTGCCGCGCTGGAGCGAGAGCGCCGCCTCGCGCGCTTCCTCCAGCAGCTTGAGGCTGATGCCGAAGCTGCGGTTGGCCGCCTCGGTGCCGGCCACCGACTGGAACACCAGATCCACCGGTGCGCCGCGCTCCATCGCCTGCATCGTGGTGGTGACATGGGCCAGCACGCAGGACTGGGTCGGGATGTCGAAGCGACGACGCACTTCGTCCACCAGATCCAGCAGGGTGATGGTTTTCTGGAGGCTGTCGGACGCCGGATTGATGCCGATCACCGCATCCCCGGCGCCGTAGAGCAGACCGTCGAGGATGGCGGCGGCGATCCCGCGCGGATCGTCCGCCGGATGGTTGGGCTGCAGCCGTATCGCCAGCCGGCCGGGCAGGCCGAGGGTGTTGCGAAAGCGCACGACGACGCTGCACTTCTTCGCCACCAGAATCAGATCCTGATTGCGCATGATCTTTGCCACGGCCGCCGCCATCTCCGGCGTCAGCCCGGGTGCCACGCGGGCCAGCGCGACGCCCTCGGCCTCGTAGGACAGCAGCCAGTCGCGCAACTCCCCCACCGTGAAGGAGGCAATTTCCTCGAAGGCGGCGCGGTCGTGGGTATCGAGGATGAGGCGGGTCACCTCATCCTCTTCGTACGGGATCAGGGGCTCTTCCAGAAAGGTCCTGAGGGACACTTCCGCCAAGGCGAGGCGCGCAGCGACACGCTCCTCGTCACCGGCGGCAGCGATGCCGGCCAGCTGGTCGCCCGACTTTGGCGGGCTGGCCTTGGCCAGCAGGCTCTTCAGGTCGTCGAAGACGTAACGGCGATGGCCAAGCGTGTGGGTGAATCGCGGCATGTTTGGGGCCTATCGACCTGGGGCAGGGCTCACAGCCGGCCCATTATGCGCGCAGCGCCGTTACACATGAACGTCTCCCCTTGGCGAGCAAAGCCTCTGCCGCGGGAGCGATTGCAGCGACGATGGATGGATGACAGCCACACGCGCTTCATGGGTCCCCGCCCAGATGGCGGCACCCGGCGCAGGCACCCGGCTAGCCTTGCCAATGGCGCCCCTAGCTCGGCGAGCATCTGCGAAGTGCGCGCCGTCGGTCGCGCAATCCAGAAGATCGAAGTCTGAATCCGACCGAAGTCCAGCGGCTGTTCGACCTCGCCGATGCGTACCGGATGCAGCGCGCCGCCTCGTCCTTGACGAAGCCCGAGCGAACCTTAGCGCCGGCACGCCGGTGGTCTGGGCTTGAACGCCAGATCGCCTGTGGATATGCCCATCGTTGCCGTAGACACAACCGAGCACGTATCCTGCAAACATCAACCAGAGTCTGGAGAAGATCATGGCTGCCCGCGCTCCAAGCCGTCTTTCCCACGCCCAACGCATGGACCGCATTGCCGAGGTCTTCCGCCGCGGTGGCGACGCCACCGCCACGACCCTGAAAGGCTCCCCTCGCAGGGGAAGCATGATGAACGCGGACAGTGCCACCCCGCCGCCGGCCGACACTGGCGGCCTCGGCACGCCAGGCTGGTTCAAGAAGGCGCGACCGGACAGCGCGCCCAAAAGCCATCGCGCGCACTCCGAGTTCTCGCACCTGCACCGCAGCCTAGCCAAGGGCGAACCGATCCCGCGGGCGCCGGGTATGATGGAGCAGATCAAGGGGTTGTCCCAGCTTCTTGTGCAGCGGCCCCTCTCCCAACAGGAGGCAGAAGCCCTCCGCGGTGAGGAAGGCGAGGACCAGCCGGACGATGAGCCGGGTGGAACCGGAGCGCAAGCCCGCGCCGAGGAGGACGACGAGGCCTTCGAATAGGGAGCGGGCGAAGCCTTCCTGCGAAGGGTCGGCGCGCCTCGTCTGCTCGGACATTCAACCGTCTGCGGCCACTCGAGGGATGCAACCGACCTGCCTTCAGGCCGCTGGAATAGCCGCGCAATTGCCTCACATGTCCGTCGATCGCGCCCGCAGCGACCCAGCGCGCTTATTCTGCTCATGGAGGCCGCCGCATGAACGGGCGAGTATTCTTCCAGCACAGGCACCAGGAGCCCGGGGTGAGCGAACCGGCAGGGCCTCGTTCTGCAGAGCCCAATTTCATTGACCCCTATGCCGAGAAGCGGCGCCGTGCGGTTGAACTGCGGCGAGCGCTATGCATTGCATCCGGCGAAGGCTTTGCACCGATGGTCCTCAGGAGCTGGAAGCGCCAGAGGAATGCGGAACCCGCCGCACTGACTCGGCCGCGTGACGAGGTCATTCTCAGAACGGCGCAGCAGCACGCGCCACTCCCAGACGCAAGCGCCCAGGCAAGGCGAACGCGTGAGCTAGACCACGCCCGAAGACAAGCTGTGCCTTGGGATCTTGTGCGAGCTACGAAATCCTCCACGGCGGTTCATCTAGTTTCGATGTAGCCTTTTCGTTGTTCGCATCATGTTTGGCCGTACCCCCAAAGCGGCAGAAAGAGCCCGTCCCATGAAAGCTCCAAAAATGTTGCCCTGGTTGGCCCGCAAGGCGGGAATCTCCGAAGAGCACGCCGAACAGCTATGGGCCGAGGCGGTTGTCTGCGCAACGGTGCAGACGGGATGGGTCGGCACGCCGGAATACTGGAAGGCCGCGGTGGATCGCGTGGTCGAACTGATTGAGCTGGAGTCACAGTCGCTGCGCAAGATTACCATCGAACGCGAGTCGGTCGGACACCCGGCGCGCCGGCCCTCTTCTGTGATGGTTGGGCGGAACCAGAGTCTGCACCGAAACTCGGAGACGAGCGCATAGCCGGCTCGGGCCCGCGCACTTGCGGGAGGCCTCTGCTTCTTCCTCAAGGCCGGCACCGGGATGCCTGTCGGGTCTTGGACCCCACATAGCACATTGCCGGACCTGCCGGGGAATCCACTCCAACAGCGCTGCGTATCGGGATGCCTGCACGCGGGTATCAGCCGCGCACCGCTGCTCCACCCCTTCTTGTCGGGACATGAGCGCTCCGGGGAATGTTTGGGTCGGCACGCCGGCGGTATGATGTCGCTCACGCAAGAGCACGCAATGGCCGGTTCTGGCCGCCGCTGCCCGGCAATGGTGGCCCAAGCTCGTGGCGAGCGGCAGCGATCACGAAATACCACGAAAGGGGCCTACCCCGCCCGCATTTCTCCCGTCGAGAACATCAGCACCTGCTCGTGCCAGCAGGACGCCCCTCGATTCAAGCGAAGGTGAACTTCGCGCTCGGATAGACTTTCCGAAGCGGCTCCAGGTGTGGGTTGTCGTAGAACCAATCCATCCAGAGTCGTATCACCCTGCCATCCGCGGCGTCCTCCCCGATCCGTTCCAGTGCACTACGAATCAGAACCAGTCCGCGCTCTCGCTCATAGATCGCAGGCCTTTGCTGAAACTCCAGAGTATCCTTGAGTCGATCGTACAGGGCCAATTCCGACGGCACCCAATACTGCTTCGGTCGTCTCACTCACATTCCCGTCGGCGGATGTGAATTCGCCGGTGACAGTAGCTTGCACTCACTCGCTGACCTCGCGCTCAATCGTTGCTGAAGCACTGGGCTCGCAATGTCCGGGGACTTCGTCGGAAACACGCAGTCGATGCAGCCCGAGTTGCACCCAAGAATGGTATCGACCTCGACGATCGGAAGCTGCATGGCGTGGAACCGGAGCCGGATCTTGGAGCCCATGGTCATCTCAGGGGAAAAAAGATCCGCGTCCATCAGGCCCTTGCCCGGCCACGAGGCGGTGCCGTCCCGGACGTCGCTCACATTTGCGCTGCCGTCGGCGCAGGATCCCTGTTTCTCGCGTCTTTGGGCGTGGCCCACCAACGACCGCCCCGCCCGGCCAGATTGCCTCGCTTACGGGCCCGGGGCCCGGGACTGGTCGGTCTGCGTATCAGGCGGTGGCTGCTGCGGTCTCCTTCGTTGCCGGCGATGCCGGCTTCGACACTGTCTGAGGTTTCCGGGCAGGCGGGGCCGCTTTTTTCGCCGAAGCCTTCGGTGCGGCCGTGCGCCTCTTCGGCGCGGGCGCCGCTGGCTTGGCCACCGGCGCGGCTTTCTTCTGCGTCTTCTTCACCGCCGGCTTCACTGCTGTCCTGGCCTGCGGAGAAGCCTTGGCCAGCGCGGGCTTGTCGATCGACAGTTCATCGAGCTTGCCCTTCTTCTGCGCCGCCACGATCCAGCCCGGACGCTTGCCATGACCGTTCCAGGTCTTGCCGGTGGCCGGCTCGCGATACTTCGGCGTCAGCACGAGTTTCTTGCCCTTCCCCGTCTTGGCCCCTGCCCGCCGGGCGATCTCCAGGCCGAGATCCGCCGCGGTCAGCCCGAACTCGGCAATCTGCTGCTTGATCGTTTCGATGACCTTCCGCGCTTCTTCTTTCATGGCCAGCGTGGCCTTCTTCTCGAGCGCGGCGATCTGTTGCTTCAGTTGCCGATAGGTTGAACATGCCTTCTCCCAGTAGAGTTATGGACATTGAATTGTACCCGTCGATGACCACGTGGATCACACGCTACTCCGGCGTGGGTTCTTGCCGCGCAAGGTTCAGGGCCGGCCTGCCAAACAAAAAAAGGCCAGCGCACTGTTCGCTGGCCTTGGATCTTCTTTGGTTTCCAATCAACCCGGAGGAGGTGACGATTCATAGGCTACGCCCTGTGGCTTGAATGCGGAATCGGCGCTTTTCGATGCTTTGCGTAGCACTCCTTCCTACACCGTGGCCAAGTTCGCCCCATACGCGAAATCCTCATCCTGGCCAACCGCCTACTCTCATCACCTTCACGAATCTGATTCGCCCAAGTAGCGCGTGTGCCGTCGGCGCGGTATCCCTAATCCTCAAGTCTTGGTGCTGGAAACCCTTCCCCGACAATGCATGCTATTCGGCTACTGGGCCATATTGGCCGCCTCCGACATGCGTCACAGTTGACGACTATTCTCGTGTTGGCAATCGCCATCGATTCCTTGGAATCTGGCGGAATCGTTCCCGTCAGCCGATGAGCCAGATTCACAGATAGGAGAGGTTCAGCAGAAGCCGCAATCGCATACCGATCGACGGAACGGGTTGCCGCGAGATTCTGCGCACCAATCGAGGAAACCGGAGATCGACCTGAGCACATGCTCAGCCCGAGACATCCTATGGTCCGGCCGGGCGACGGCTGTCCTGCGGTGACGGCTGGCTGCGCCACATGCGCGCCGTGGCGCACGATCTGTCAGCAACGCTCGTGCGGCGCGCCCACCGGCGACCCGGTGCCCCACAGAAACCTGGCGAGGTGGATCTACAGGTTCTGGCCGCGCTCCCGGCGAATGGCTGGTGCGGCACAGTTGAATGCAAACTATTCCGGCCTGCGGCACAGCCCTTGTGATGGAATATCAAGCGCAGCGTTGAACTTGCTCGACAGGTTCTGGAATGCGATCAGGGCGGTGAGTTCGATCAGCGCGCCCTCGTCGAATTGCTCGCGCAACCGCGCGATCAAGTCCTCGCTCACCCGCTGTCCCGTTTGCGTAACGACTTCGGCATACTCCAGAGCGAGCCGCTCGCGTGCGCTGAACCGCTCGCTCCCACGCCAATCGCCAACGGCCAGCGCTTTTGCCATCGAGCCGCCGCGCTCGGCGGCGATGGCCGCATTCAGGTCAATGCAGAACGCGCAGTGGTTGATCTGCGAAATACGCGTCTGCACCAGCGATCGCAGTATCGGGTCAAGGGGCGAGCGCCGCCGGTCCAGCGCGGCGTAGAACCCTGCCAGCGCAACGTACAAGGCGGGCACGCGCGCCCACACCAGCGCCGGCACCAGTGGCGCCCCGTAGCGCCTGCGCTGCAGCCAGAAGAAAGGCCGCAGGTACCAACGCATCTGGTCGGGCCTCTTGTCGGTGACGTACATCCGAGCCTCCTGTAGGTGGCGACTTCGCGGCTTCAGGCAAGGGAGTATCTCCGGCAATCCGGCGGATTCCCATTGTGGGCGGCGCTGCCGCTACTCTACAGTTGAGCGGGCCGGTTACGATCGGCCGGCTTAGCCCGACCGGCTTCTCGCGCGGGTGTGCCGCGGCTTGCGGTCCGTGAACTGGACCTCGACCACGCGTGGGCCCTCCGGGCACGAAGCCAGCACGTAATAGCGTCCGTCTTCGACGTGTTTGGCGTCCTCGCCAATCGCCTCCCAGTCGGCGGCGCTCATCGTCAGGACTGCGCTCTCTTTCGCCCCGTCCATGCGGAATCGGTCCCTCGAACCCATGGCACGATTGTCAGTCACAATAGCAGGGTTCGTCCGTTGGGAATAAGGCAGGACGCGCACCTGGTTCACTCGACCTGATCGAGCCAACCATGACGCGCAAGTCCTTGGGCGTCGTCGAATGATGCCCACCATCCATGTCGCAGAGCCGACCGCCGGCGACCGACACGTCGGACGGACTTACGCGCCCCCTCCCCTTCCGACGCCCCGCCCTTCCCGTCCTTGAGCCGGTTGCCTGGTTCGCGGCCCAGCAACGGCCGGGACGTTTCGGACTCCGCGTTCGCCCCAGATGCCGCCACTCCCTCCGGGCCCAGTTTGGCGCGTGCGGGCGTGGGAGGCTCTTGTACGTCGCGTGTGGATCGTGGAAATGGAGGCATTGCGGTCGATCGCCGGATGGACCTGAGCGACGCGAAAGGATTCTTCGCGCGCGTTCAGCTTCGTTCCGTTGCGATCGCTCCTGGCAAGATTCGCCGGGAGCTACGCGTTGCCGACGTCGCGTAAGACGATGCGCCCCTCGCCCATTTCGATCAGCCCGCGCAGTTCAAGATCCTTCACGACCCGGCTTACCATCTCGCGCGAGGCGCCGACCATCTTGGCGATGTCCTGCTTGGAAAGCTTGCGCGCAACCACCTGCTCGCCGCCCAGCGTCTCGGCCAGATCCCGCAGCACGCGCACCACGCGCCCCGCGACATCCAGCAGGGCGAGGCTTTCGATCCGCCGGTCGGCCATGCGCAGGCGCTGAATGAGCTTGCGCATGACGTAGCGGGAGACGTCGAAGTTCTCCCGCAGACAGCGCTTGAATTCCGTCTTGGCGAGGACGACCAGAACACTGGGGGTCGCGGCCACGACGGTTGCCGAGCGTGCCTCATCGTCCAGCACGCCCATCTCGCCGAACAACTCGCCCGGCCCCAGCACGGAGAGGATCGCCTCGCGCCCTTCCTCGTCGCTCACGAGCACGTTCAGGGCGCCCGAGAGGATGAGGTACACGAAATCGGTGCGCTCCCCGGCACGAACGACATAGGCGTTGCGTCCCACCCGACGCAGCATGGACATCCGCGCCACGGCCTCGAGGGCTTGCTCCGCCGTGTCGGCAAACATGGGAAACGTGCGCAGGGTTGCGGCCGTGACCTCGTGGGCCGTGATCACGGAAACGCGGGCGAGGCGAGCGGGCGCGGTCATTTCCGATCGGAATGCATGAGGTGCAAGGGCGCTTGACATCGGTGGCGGTCCTTCTCTAACGGTCAGCGTAGCGAGCCGTTCACGTGCTTCCGTGCCGCCGGCGCGCCCGAGCACCCGCATTGATCCGGTGCGCTCGATTGTCCGACCATGCTCGAGACGTGCGGCGACAATCCCAACGTACTCCGAATGACCGTGCCATTCAATCCGACGGAGGTCGTAGTACCGCGCGCAGGCGAGAACGCGACATCTCACAGGCGTGGGAGCCAGCCGCGTCGCGGAAGGCAAGGGATGTGCTTCGGGCGTCGGGCTGCGCAAACGACCGCATTCCCTGCGTAGTCGGTCGTGGATGACGGACCGATTACCCCGGGGATCTCTCCCATTTCGAGGTTGAGACAATTGGCCGGCCCGATTTCGCTGAACGGCACTGTGCGGCCCGACGCTCGGCCCACCCTGCCGCACGCCCCGATCAGAGCGGGCGAGACCATGACCGCCTGGGCTTCCGTTACTTCGCGCAGAAGACGCTCCTCGAGCGTGTGCGGACCGACCTCACCGGACGAGGCGAGTCCCGCCGTGTGGATCCCCGGCAGCAGGCTCTTCACCGTATGCGCGAGGTAGCGGCAGCCCAATTCCTCAGGCGGCGGCTCAATGCCGGGCATCGTGGCTCAGCGCCGGTTCCCGAATGCCCGCACCCCGGAGAATCGACCACAACGGTGAGCCGAGACCCAGCCGCGGTAAGGGGGTTCGTAAGGGAAGCGTGAGAACCAGGACACGTTTAGGGGTCGGCTGACCTCGGCAGGCACGCATCTCGGGCAGCGACGGGAAGACCAAGCCGCGCCGGCCGCCCCAGGGCATCGGCCAGTCTAACGCGGCCCAGTCGACCAGCCGATTCGTGCCGTTCTGCCCACGTGCCTCAGATGCGGCCTGGGATAAGCGCGAAACAGTGGGCTCTATGTCCGCTGCCGCTCGCCTTGAATGCAACGCCGGGAAATCCCGTGCCAGACGCCCCTTTCGGTTTGCCACCGGCAGGCGACGGCTCCAACGGACAAGCATGCCGGAACGTGACCTAAGTCAATGAGAAATGGGCAGTTCCGGCGTAGGTTTTCAAGTCAATGGGCCCCCGCGGTCGGGCATCGAAGAGGGGCGTCGTTGAAGGCCAATTCCAACACCCAACGACAGGGACGCTGCCATTCCCTCCATGCGGCCGCCAGGCCGACAATGCCATCGCCCCGCAAGCGGGCATCCTTCTGGAGGGGGGATTGAAGATGGGCCGTTTTCACATACGCGCGTTTGTCGATGAAACGATGGCCGGTCCCGGCAATCGACAGCCGAGTTTCATTATCGTCTCGGTCTCGGATGCCGTAGGCGCGCCGGTCGGAGGACTCGGAGCCGGCAACTTTACGCTCGATCCGATCCTCGCCGGTCCCGGCGCGGCGCGGCTGGACATTGATCGGGTCAGCCCGGCAACCCTGCCGGGTGTCTATCAGATCCAACTCGTGCCCATCCGCCGGGAACGGTGGAAGGCCGGCGCATACATTTTCGGGATCAATGTGGCGAGAACCAGCGAGGAAGGTCAGACCGTCGCGACGGTCCTCCTGGATTGAAGTCAAGGCTCGTCCCTGCGGCCGCACGGTCACGAGCGAGAGCCGAAGCTGCAGTGCACCCATTTGGTCGGTTCCGAGTGTCGTGGGCGCGGTGGTGCTGGGCGAGCGTCTTCGGCGCCATCGTTGCCGGCGCGGTCGCGACGGCGGTACAGGTCGCGCTCTGGCTGCTGCTCACCGATGCCTTCCCGGAGATCTTCTACCGCGACGCGAGGCTCGCGGCCGCCATCGTCCTGGGCCCGACCGTGCTCGCGAGCCGGGAGGGGTTCGACCCCTACGTCATGGCGGTGGCATCGACGGTTCACTTCGCGCTGTCGATCGCCTACGCGGCCGTATTCTGTTCGCTCACGCGACGACTGCCGATTCTCGCCAACGCTCTCGTCGGCGCGATGTTGGGCGGCGGCCTCTACGCCTTGAACATGTACGGGTTAACCGCGCTGTTTCCATGGTTCATCGCCACTCGGGACTGGATCACCCTCTTGGCGCACATCGTCTTCGGCGCTTCATGCACGCTTGCCTGTCGCTGGGCAGCAGCCAGGCTTTCCCATGCTGGGCCACCGGCGATCAAGACGTGACGTGCTTGGCCGCGGCGAGGCCCGGCACGGCGCCGGTGCGGCACCCGCGGCTGCTTCCCTAGAACGCGCCGATCGTTGCCTGACGACCGCTTTGCGCGCGTTTCGCCAATGGCCAAGAGCAACCTATTACCGACGCTTGACGTAACCACTGCAGACGACCGTTCCTCGGCCATTCCGGTCAGACGACTGCGTCGAGCGAGCGGCAGGTATCCGGCAGTCAACCGACCTTGGGGCCAACGTGGCATCGAACGTCAGCTCCCAAACCCGCGAACGCGAACTGCCGACCCAAACCGGCCGCATGATGCATTGGCATGGCCGATGACGGCTATCGAGAAGATGAGATTTTTTGTGACTGCTGCCAGGGTCCGCTCCGCCCTCAATAGCGGCCAGTCCCAACCTGCAAGGCTAAGAATCAGCATTTTCGTTTCGAGCGTCAGCTTCCAGGAGGATGATCGCCGGCTGGCGACCCTTCTCGGTCATACGCCCGACGAAGCCAACCGTCCGGTTCGCAGCGGTTGCGGTCATTGGGAGCGGAGGTCTGTACTTCCGTACCCGGCCAGGAGCGGATCTTCAGTGCAAGATGTGTTTCGCGCTTTGACCGGCAATTTTGTGATGGTAACCTGCCGTTGCTGAGCAGAAGAAACAGAGCAGGGACGAACAATCAGCCCCGCACCGACAGGAGGTAATAGTGAGTGAAGCAGGCAAAGTGCCTTTCGTAACAACCGACCATGATGTGCCGTTCACCGGCATAACCCGCCAGACGTTTTCTCGGCGCGACTTTCTGGCCGGCTCGACGATTGCAGGCATTACGCTGCTCCTGCCCGGATTTGTCTCCGCAGCACCGACCGGCGCGAAGACCTTCACCATCCTGCACACGAACGACATGCACGCCAGCTTCATCGGCATGGGCCCGTCGGCGGATTACACGCCGTTTACGCTCAACGATGACAGACCCGTGGCGGCTACGCGCGGCTGGCCAGCCTGATCACGCAGCGCAAAGCGGCGCGCAAGGACCAGGGGCCGGTGCTGGTGCTGGATGCGGGTGACTACAGCATGGGCACGGCGTTCAGTGCCGCGACGCGCGAGACCGGCGGTGAACTGCATCTGATGGGCAAGATGGGCTATGACGCCACCACCTTCGGCAATCACGAATTCGATCTCGGTCCTGCCGGGCTGGGCAAATCCATCGGCGCCGCTGTCAAGGCCGGCCGCATCCCGGCGGTGCTCGCCGCGAACACCAGTTTTGCGGCCAGCGACGCCAGCCTGGCCGACCTCCAGGCGCTGACCCGCAAGGGCGTGATCCGCCGCTATACGGTGATCGAGCGTGGCGGCCTGCGCTTCGGCCTTTTCGGCAGCCTCGGCAAGGAGGCCATGATCTACACCAGTGGCGGCGCCACGACGCTTTGCCGACCCCACCGAATCCGCCAGGGAAGCGGTGAAGATCCTGCGCGAGACCGAGAAGGTCGATGTCGTCATCGCACTGAGCCACGGCGGCGTCGAGAAAGGACCCGACGGCAGCTATCAGGCTGGCGAGGACGTGCAACTGGCGAAGGATGTGCCGGGCATCGATGTGGTCATCAGCGGCCACAGCCACACGGAGCTGAATGAAGCGATTGTCGTCAACGGCCGCACCCCGGTGGTACAGACCGGAAAAGAGAGCCGCAATCTCGGCGAACTGGTGCTCGCGCTGGACGGCAACAAGCTGACGGTCACCTCGTACCGGCTCCTGCCGATCGACGACAGCATCGCCGGCGATCGGGCCATCGCCAAGGATATTGAACACCTCAAGAAATCGGTCAGTGCCGCCGCGTTCGCGTCGCGGGGCTACAGCATCGACCAGCCGCTGGCCATCGCCCCGCGCGACCTGCCCACTACCTACACCGACATCGCCGCCGGCACGCTACTGGCCAACCTGGTCACCGACTCTTTCCGCGCCGCCACCGTGGCCGACATCGGGTTTACCGCCAACGGCATGATGCGCGCCGGGCTTTTGCGCGGCAAGACCGGCGTGGTGACCGTCTACGACGTGTTCGCCGTAGCGCCGCTCGGATCTGGAGTGGTGGATCCGACCCCCGGCAGCACGCTGGTGACGGGCTATTTCACCGGCCAGGATCTCAAGAACCTGCTGGAATTCCTGCTGATCGATAACCCGGCCCATCCGGGCGAGTATTTCCCGCGCGCTTCGGGCATGCGCTTCCGCTATGACCTCACGCGCCCCAAATTCGACGTGGTGACGGCCATCGAACTGGGCGACCTCGACCACGGCTACAAGGCAATCGACATCAGCGGCAAGGACGCGCACCTCTACAGCCTGACCTGCCCGCTGATGCTAGGTCCGATCATCGTTGCGATTCCCAAGTACACGAAGGGCAAGCTGGCGCTGGTGCCCAAGAAGAAAGACGGCACGCCCCTCAAGTCGAAGGTCGATGCGCTCGAAATGCCGCGCGAAAACTCGGGCTACCTGTTGCCGCCACCCGGCACGACGGATGCGAGCAGTGCCGCCACAGGGACCGGCAAGAATGCCGGCCGCGAGATCAAGGAATGGCAGGCGATCATGGATCACCTGCGCAAGTTGCCGCTCAAGGGTAAGGAGAAACTCCCCATCATTCCGGTCGATGAACGCGCCGCCGAGGTGCGGGCGATCAAGATAAGTTAATCTGGGGAAACGGGTAAACTGCTAACGGTCAAGAAATTAGAGCAAACAAACGCAACCAAAGGACAACAAGCATGAAACGAAACAACAAGCTCCTTAGCTACGGTCTATCGTTGCTGGTAACTGGCGTGGTGCTTATTAGCGCAGTGGTACCGGTTCAGGCTGCGGAAAAGAAGCCCAACATCCTCGTCATCATGGGCGATGATATCGGCATGTGGAACGTCAGCGCTTACAACCAGGGCATGATGGGCTACAAGACTCCCAATATCGACAGCATTGCCAAGCAAGGTGCGCTGTTTACGGATTTCTATGCACAGCAGAGTTGCACGGCGGGTCGCGCGGCAATGATCACCGGTCAAGCCGGCTTTCGCACGGGCATGCTGAAAATCGGCATGCCCGGTGGAAAGGAAGGTCTGTCCGCCAAGGACCCGACCCTGGCCGAACTGCTCAAGCCGCTGGGTTACATGACCGGCCAATTCGGCAAAAACCACCTCGGCGACCTCAATGAGTTTCTGCCCACAGTGCATGGCTTCGACGAGTTCTACGGCAACCTTTACCACTTGAATGCTGAAGAGGAGCCGGAGGACGCCGACTATCCGAAAGATCCTGAATTCAAGAAGAAATTCGGTCCGCGTGGCGTGATCGAGAGCTATGCCTCGACCAAAGATGATCCGACCGTGGATGGACGCAATGGCCGGATAGGCAAACAGACCGTCAAGGATACCGGCCCCCTGACCAAGAAGCGTATGGAGACCATTGATGAAGAGGTCACCGCCAGGACGCTGGATTTCCTGGAGCGTGCCAAGAAGGCCGACAAGCCTTTCTTCGTTTGGTATAACACGACCCGCATGCACATCTGGACGCACCTGAAGCCGGCGTCAAAGGGCAAGACCGGCCTGGGCCTCGGTGCGGATGCCATGACGGAACATGATGGCATGGTCGGTCAGGTGCTCAACAAACTGAAGGAATTGGGGCTCGAAGAAAACACCATTGTTATGTATGCCACCGACAATGGAGCCGAGGTCTTTTCCTGGCCTGACGGCGGTATGACGCCATTCCGTAGCGAGAAAAATTCCAATTGGGATGGTGGTTATCGCGTTCCCGCGTTGATCAGCTGGCCGGGCGTCATCAAGCCCGGTACCCAGATCAACGACATCGCTTCAATGGAGGACGTACTGCCGACCTTGATGGCGGCTGCCGGCGACCCTCAGATCAAGGAAAAGCTGCTGACCGGTGTTACCGCTGGCGATAAGACCTACAAGGTGCATCTCGACGGTTACAACCTGATGCCTGCGCTGCAGGGCAAGGCCGAGTGGCCGCGTCGCGAGTTCTTCTACTGGAGCGACGAAGGCAATCTGGTGGCCATGCGCTATGACCGCTGGAAAATCGTATTCCAGGAGCAACGTGCCAAAGGCTTTGACGTCTGGCAGGACCCGATGGTTACCTTGCGCATGCCCAAGCTGTTTGATCTGCGTGCCGATCCTTTTGAACGCACCGACCATCAAGCGATTGGCTACAGCAAATGGCGGATCGAACATGCCTACGTGATCCTGCCGGCGGTGGCTTACGTCGGGAAATACCTTTCGTCTTACCAGGCGTTCCCTCCGCGCCAGAAGACGGGTACATTCGGCCTTGATGAAGTGCTGAAGAAACTGTCGGAAGGTAGCGGCAAGGAGTAATGTTGCGCGCCTACTGACGTTGATAAAAAAAGGAACCGCAGCCCTGACAGTTGCGGTTCTTTTCTTATGACCACTTGATTACCTGGCCGCTTCAAATTGCAAAGCAAGAGTTGTTTTGCGGGAACGCCAACGGCGGCATTGGGCGCCCAGGAGTCGGCGGTTCTGAAAAACTGAGCGGCTGCAATCAGTCTGAAACGGTCATCCGAGCGAAACAGGGCAACGACGGCAAATGGCCGGGGGCTGCCTTTGGGGCTCGTTGCCGTGAAGCAGCCGCTGAACCGTCGAGCCGATTTTGCCACCGTCGGCTTACCTGCGTAATCTCGGATGTCGCAGTCCGGCCAGCACTGGTCATTGGCCATGACATAAGATCGCGACGATGAGCGTCTGGTAACCTTTTCAAACCAGGCATCCCTCGGACTCGTCTGCGCTGCAACCGCCCCGCAGCCGGAGGACATGCAGGCGATCGTTACCGCGATGCATCAAGCGGCGAGCCGCCTTGCGATTGCCGCAAAGGACGTGGCCACCAGATGCGACGTGAATCCCGTGCCGGGCGCGATGACACGGGTCACGCAGCAGTGCGTTGCCTGCCATGCCTCCTATCAGGTGCAGTGTCGACGGTGTTGCCAATCACCGGCGCCGCTTCTGCAAAAGTCACACTTGCGGCGGCCGTAA
>CAVPDA010000020.1:0-115253 GCA_963702495.1 uncultured beta proteobacterium
GCGCAGCGCACGGGCCGCCGCCGAAATATTGCCGCCGTGGTCTGCGAGCACGCGATGAATATGCTCCCATTGCAGTTCACGCACGGACAGGGGCGTATTGGCGACGGCGGCGGCGGCCGGCTTCCCTCACCGTTCAGCGCCCGCACAATATCCGGCAACGTCACGGGTTTCGCGAGGTAGTGATCTGCGCCCAGCTTCACCGCATCCACCGCGGTGGCGATGCTGGCGTAGCCGGTAAGCATGACGATGCGGCAACTCTGGTTCGCAGTCCTTAGCGGCCGGATCAGTCCCATCCCCGAAGCACCGTCGAGATTGAGGTCGAGCAGCGCGCACTGCGGGGGCCGCTGCCGGATGCAGCGCAATGCCTCCTCGCATTCCAGCGCGCACTCCACGGCGTAGCCCTGCTCTTCCAGCGCGTTGGCCAGAACACGGGCAAAGATCGCATTGTCATCGACCAGCAGCAGCCTCTGCTTCCTCATTCAGTTGCACCCGAGTCCGCCAAAAAAATGGCGACCGGATCTGGGAAATCCGGTCGCATCCAAGGGATAGTACTTACTATGAGTGTTGCAATTCTAGAGGGTCGGTTCCAGGACGCAATGTGACCTAAGGTCGCACCCCCGCGAGCGGAGTCGCACTACGGCGCCCCAACCGACCGCGGCGATACTTCCCCCTGCACCCGGAATTCTCCCTGCCACGTAGTTCATTATCGAATGTCATGATGTCGAGGAGCCTTGCTCAAACCCGGCGGAAAAGCGGACCAGTCCGCTCGCCCCTGGCCCGGGGTGGCGGTCTGCCGCCCCAAGCCGAGATCCGGGCCCGCGCATCCTGTGGCCTTTGACGCCCTAATGGAGGTGAGGATTGCTAACGCTGTGCGGGAATCCAGCCATCGGTGAGTGTTCCAAGGAACGCGACGATGTCATCGACCTCCTGCCCCGTCAGCCCAAGATTGCCCAATTCGTCGCGATTGACGCTTTCCGCGACTTCCGGAGCCGGCCAGCATCCGCGGCGCAGCGCCCGTCGTTCGGTGGTCATGGGATTCGGACAGGTGGGTTTCACGTCTCGGGAATTGTAGAAGTCCACCACCCCGCGCAGCGTGGCGAAGTAGCCGTTGTGCATGTACGGGGCTGTGAGTGCGATGTTGCGCAGCGTGGGAACCTTCTGCTTGCCCATCTCGCCCTCCAAGCCGAGCACGCCGCCCAGGCCCTTGTCGATGAACGCGAATCCGTCCGGATTGAATTCGGCCGGCATTGTGTAGAAGCGGTTGTCCGGGTTCTTGGGCACACCGAGGTTGTCGAACGTGAAGTCGGTGAACAGGGCTGGCGTGCCGTCGTCCTGGGGCCTGCTCGGATGGCAGGCGGCGCAGTTTCCTTTGGCCGGATCCTCGTATAGGGCCAGTCCGCGCAGTTCCTGGGCGGTCAGTTTCGCTTCCCCGGCAAGGTAGCGGTCGTACTTCGACGTGAAACGGTTGAAGCCGCGGGTGCGCTCGAACGCGGCAATCGCATCGGCCATCCGCTCGTAGGCACTGTCCGTGTCTTCGAACACGTCCTGCCCGAAGACGCGCTTGAACAGCGGCGCGTAGGGCGCGTTGTGGATCTTGTCGACCACGGCCTGCCTGTTGGTGTTGGCCATTTCCAGCGGGTTCAGAAAGGGGCCCTTCGCTTGCTCTTCCAGGGTGGCGGCGCGGCCGTCCCAGAACTGTCCGCCGACATAGATCCCCTCGGCTTCGTCGAAATGAAACACGGGGCTGAAGGCGGCGTACATGGCCGAGGGCGTGTTGCGGTTTCCGAACAGCCCAGGAATGACGCCCTCGGATGTCGGGCTCATCTTGTCCGGGTCGGTGAAGGCGACCACGGGGTCATGGCAGCTTCCACACGACTGCCCCGCAGGCTGCGACAGGTTGGTGTCGAAGAAGAGTTGCCGTCCGAGACGCTCCTTCGGCGTCAGCAGCCTGAGGTCAAGCGCGCCTTGGTCGGTGGTATCGACCTGGGCAAAGGCAATGGAGGCGGCAGTGCAGCATACGAGCGCACCGACCGGGAGCCAATTGAACTTCATCTTGAGTTTTCTCCTGTAGATGAGTGGAAGCAAGTAGCCGTTCGAAGCAACCGGGGTTGCCGTGACCTTCGCGCGTACCTGCTCGTGATGGACTGCGTTGCGGCCGCACCTGGCCGGACGATGCATCCGATCCAACGGGCGGGCCGCAGGCATCGTCGATCGCTGCGCCATGACATGTCAATGGGTGGAATTGCCCAGCGGCGAAATGCCGCAGCGACGGATTGTCACGCGCTGAAGAGCACCCATTGACGGGATGGAGAAGAGCTTCAGTTGCACGTCAAGTAGGGGTTTCCCGCTGCGTCGGATCGCCGCAGATGCAACTGGCAAGTCAGCGGGCGAGGAATTGAGGCTGCCATGGCGGCGCGCATGCTGTGACGCTGGCGGGATGCAACTGGCAAGTCAGCCGGCCAGGAATCGAGGCGGCGCGCCGATCCGGGAGCGCCAGGGCGTCAGTTACGTTGCGCCGGCGCAACAGGTGCACCCTTCGCCTGTTCATTGCGCCCCCTTGCGGGTGATTCCTCCGGAATAGCGCTGCAAATCGCGTTCAAGCGCGGCAAGAAAAGCCATTGGCTCTATGGCTCAATAGGTTGCGCCACTATTCCAATCCACTTCTGCGATTCTTCTTGCTCCAATGGAAAATGCCCATGGCCTCCTGCCGGATGCGACATCCTGCCGCAGCGACAACGTGTCGCATTGAACGCCGCACAACACCCATGAAAGATGCGTGGGATTTCGCGCAACCAACAACGCGTCGCAGCGACGCGCCATCTGGGAGGAGTAAATGAAGGCGAGCAAGAAACCGATCGCGATCGCGATCGCCTGCGCATTGGGCGGTGTCTGGCAGGAAAGCACCGCACAGACCGCAGCAGCGGAACCGGCGACCCTCGATCCAGTCGTGATACGGGGAGGACGCGTCGAGCCGGCACCCGCGCCGGCCGGCGTCCTCGATGACAAATCGCTGGTGCCGATGCGCGCCCGCACCAGCGACACGGCCGATCTCCTGCGCAACGTGCCCGGGGTCAACCTGCAGGGCGCCGGGGGCGTGTCCAGCATGCCGGTCATCAACGGCCTGGCGGGGGACCGGGTCCGGATCCAGGTGGACGGCATGGACCTAATCGCGTCCTGCCCCAACCACATGAATCCGCCGCTGTCTTACCTCGATCCGACAGGCGTCGCGTCACTCAAGGTCTATGCCGGCGTATCGCCGGTCAGCGCTGGCGGCGACAGCATCGCGGGGAGCATCATCGCCACGACGCGTGAGCCGGAGTTCGCCGCCGCGGGCGAGGGTCCGCTTCTGAAGGGGGAGATCGGGGGCTTCTACCGGAGCAACGGCAATGCCTACGGCGGCAACGTATCCGCCACCCTGGCCAGCGAGAGCCTCAGCCTCAGCTATTCCGGCGCCACGGCCCAGTCGGACAACTACACCGCGGGGGACGACTTCAAGAACTACACGGGAACGGGGCGCGCCGGCCACAGCCTGGCGCTGGACGAAGTCGGCTCCACCGCCTACGAGACGCGCAACCACACCCTGGGCCTCGCGTTCAAGGGAGGCCAGCACCTCGTCGAAGCCAAACTCGGCTACCAGGACGTGCCGTTCCAGAATTATCCGAACCAGCGCATGGACATGACCGAGAACACCCAGTGGCGGCTCAACCTGCGCTACCTGGGCAGCTTCGACTGGGGTGCGCTCGAAGCGCGGGCCTACCACGAGAAGGTCGACCACGAGATGGATTTCGGCGATGACAAGCGCTTCTGGTACGGCCCGGCGAGCAACGCTGTGATCGGCGGCGTCCCCGTGGGCGTACCTTGCGCGCCGATCGGACCGACCTGCGCCGCCGGCATGCCAATGGAAACCGATAGCCAGAACAGCGGCCTCACGCTCAAGGCCGACGTCGCGCTTTCCCAGCAGGACCTGCTGCGCGTGGGCGGTGAGTACCAGCGCTATCGCCTCGACGACTTCTGGCCGCCCTCCGGCGGCGGCATGTTCCCGGGGACCTTCGAGAACATCGACAACGGCAGGCGCGACAGGGCTGCACTCTTCGGAGAATGGGAGTGGACCGCCGCTCCGCAGTGGATGACTTCCCTTGGACTGCGTTACGAACAGGTGTCGATGGACGCCGACGACGTGCAAGGCTACAAGACAGTCCGCGCCGGCCCGCCGCAGCCCGGAGTCGACGTGGGCAACCAGATCGCCGATGCCAACGCGTTCAACGCCCGCGACCACCAGCGCACCGACAACAACTGGAACCTCACCGCCCTGGCGCGCTACACCGCGGATGCCACGCGCGACATCGAGTTCGGCTTCGCCCGCAAGGTGCGCTCGCCCAACCTCTACGAGCGCTACACCTGGTCCACCTGGGAGATGGCGGCGGCGATGAACAACTTCGTCGGCGACGGCAACGGCTACATCGGCAACCTCGATCTGGAACCCGAGAAGGCGCACACCGTTTCGGCGACCCTCTCCTGGCATGCGGCCGACAAGGCCTGGGAACTCAAGGCGACGCCCTACTACTCCCACGTCAGCGACTATATCGACGCCATCCGTTGCCCGGCAGGATCGGCCTGCACGCCCGTCAACGCGACCACGACCAACCAGTTCGTCGTGCTCAAGTATGCGAACCAGTCGGCGCGCCTCTATGGCCTGGACGTATCGGGGCAGATGCCGTTGGGTAAGACCGGCTGGGGCGATTGGGGTCTGCTGGGGCGGTTCAACTATACCAACGGCAAGAACCCGGACACCGGCGATGAGCTGTACAACATCATGCCCCTCAACGCCAGACTGACGCTGACGCACCAGGTGGGCGGCTGGGACAGCGCCGTCGAGCTCGTGATGGTGGACGCCAAGGACGATACCTCCGACGTGCGCAACGAGATCAAGACCGGTGGCTACAGCCTTCTCAATCTGCGGACCAGCTACACGTGGAAGAAGCTGCGCGTCGATCTCGGCGTCGACAACGTGTTCGACCGCGGCTACGCGCTGCCGCTGGGCGGTGCCTACGTCGGTCAGGGGCGCACCATGGCCCTCAATATACCCTCCGACGGCATGTTCGCCTGGGGCACCCCGGTTCCTGGCATGGGCCGCTCGCTCTATGCCGGCATGAGCTACAAGTTCTGAGGCAGGCCGGGAATGCGGCCCCGGAGAGCCTTGGCGCTCCGGGGCCGCTTTTCGTCCCGTGGCGGCAACGTGTCCGCGGTTCGCCTCGCGGCGACGCCGCCAGCAAAGTCAGAGTTGCTGGGACGGGTCGCTCACGAATCCGATGCGCGTGATCCCGCCCTTCGCCGCCAGTGCCATCACCTTCGCCACGTGCTCGTAGTGCGCGAGGCGGTCGGCACGGATGTGCAGTTCGGGTTGCGGCCGCCGCTTCGATTCGGCGGCGAAGCGACCGGCGAGTTCGTCTGGCGCCGCCGCCTCTCCGTTCCAGTAGTAGCTGCCGTCGGCCCGTATCCCGAACTCGATGTGTTCGGCCTGGGTGACGTTCGGGTCGCTCGCCGCCCTGGGCAGGTCGATCTTCACCGCATGGGTGAGCAGCGGCGCGGTGATGATGAAGATCACAAGCAGCACCAGCATCACGTCCACCAGCGGTACCACGTTGATGTCCGCCATGGCGCCGGGTTGGCGCCGCGGGTCGAAACTTCCCATGGCCATGCTTCGCCCCCCTAAGCCTGGGCCACCGCACGCAGCACGCGCACGTCACCGTTGGCCGAGCTGTTGCTCTTGGCGCCGACGGTGATCAGCACATACAGGTCGTGGGCGAAGGCGTCCAGTCGCGACAGCCACATGCGGTTGCGCCGGTTGAAGGAGTTGTAGGCCAGCACCGCCGGAATCGCCACGGCCAGGCCGACGGCGGTCATGATCAGCGCCTCGCCAACCGGTCCCGCCACCTTGTCCAGCGTGCCCTGGCCAGACAGGCCGATGTTGACCAGCGCGTGGTAGATGCCCCACACCGTGCCGAACAGGCCAATGTAGGGCGCGGCGGAACCGGCCGACGCGAGCACGGTGAGACCATGCTCTATGCGTGCCGCCTCCTGGTCGATGCCGGTGCGCAGCACCCGCGTCACGAACTCGGCCATGCCGCCCGCCACCGCGAGCTTCTGCACGCCCTGCCGCTCGCATTCGTCCACCGCACGCAACGCATCGTGGGCCAATTCGGCGAAGGCGTTGTCGATGGGCTGCGCCTTGAGTGTCGCGCCCACCTCCACCAGCGAACCGGCGTTCCAGAAACGCTGCAGGAAGGCGTCGGCGCGCCGGCGATCGATGACGGCGCGCAGCGCCTTGATGACAATCAGGTACCAGCTTGCCACCGACAGCACCAGCAGCACTGCGAGAACCCCCTTGCCCAGGGCATCCGACTGGGCGAGGAAATGGGCAAATCCGAGACTGCTTTCCATGATCAGTGTCCTTCGAGTACGAAATGAAAGGGTTGCAGTGCCACCGCGCGCACCGCAATGCCATTGCGATAGGCAGGATTGCAGCGCCACTGGCGCACGGCGCCGAGTGCCGCTTCGTCCAGGCGCTGGGAGGCCGAGCTGGTGGAAACGCGCGCCGCGCTCACCTGACCACGCTCGTCCAGTTCCACCCGCAGCACGACCTTGCCCTGTTCCCCCAGGCGCCGCGACTGGCTGGGATAGGCCGGCGGCACGCGCTCGGGGCAGGCAACCGCGAGTTCCTCCCCCAGCGTCACGGGACCGGCCGGCTTCGCCGGTGGCGCGGGCGGCGCCTCGACTACCGGCTCAGGAGCGGGAGGATCGGGCGGCGGTGCCACGCGCTCGGCGGGCGAAACCACCGGCGCTTCGACCACGAGCTGACGCGGCTGCGGGCGGATAGCCGGCCGTGGCTTTTCCAGCTTTACCTGTTTCGGCGGCTCCGGGCGGGGTATTTCGGGGGGCTTGGGCTGCGGCGGCGCGATCAGGTTGACGAACAGGGTCGCCGCTTCGGCCGGCGTGGGCAGCAGGCGATAGCTCCACAGCCCGTACAACGCCGCACCGTGCAGTGCAATGACGAAGGCAAGACCGGCCAACCGGTCCCAGCCTGCGCCGCGCCGCGCCGACGATGCATAAATCATATTACGCAGACCATACGGCTAGGTGGCCGCTCCCGCGTCGGTCAAGCGCACGCGTGCGATGCCGCGCCCCTCGTCCCGGATCACCCCGCGCCGCTTCAGTTCGGCCATGACCCGCGAGACGGTCTCCTGGGTCAGGCTGGTGATGTCGGCAATGTCGGTCGAGTGGGGAAGCGCAACCCACTCGTCTTCGCAGTCGCGTGCAGGCCTGGCGAGCAAACTCATGAGGCGCCGGATGCGCTCCACCGGCCGCCCGCAACGCAGGGCGAGGAGCTCCGCCGCGCGCCGCTCGACGCGCATCAGCATGCGCAACAGCGTCCTGCCCTGCACCGCACTCGTCGTGCCCGGCCAGGGCTCCAGCACGCAGGAAGCGAGCGCTCGCGCCGACAGGCTGTAGCGGCCGAAGAGCAGCGTCTCCGCACCGATGACGTCGCCGGGCACGGCTATTCCGCCCAGGCCATTCCCCCGCGCGTTGCCGCAGTCCAGACGCACGGATCCCGACACCACCCGCCATGCAACACCGCCGTCGCCGGCACGATAGATCTCGCTGCCGCGCTTGTGACTGCGCCAGCGCGCGTCCGCTTCCGCGTTCCCGGGCCTGCCGCTGTTGGCATCGTTCGTATTCATCATGCATGCTCTCCCACTAACGCAAGCGGCTCCTTGTATCCGACTCGGTACGCCACGCGGCGTCCATGCCATCAGAGTGCAAGGAACAGTCGCCGCAGGCCGAGCCCGATCAGAACGGCGGCGGCACCCCATAGCAGCCAGCGCGTGAGCCACGGCCGCTCGGAGCGCAGTTCCCGGCCGACCCGCCCGGCCAGGGGCACCAGCACCAGGATCGGGGTCATGGCCGCGCCGAGTCCGAAGGCCAAACCGTATCCAGCGCCCTGGGCTGCGCTGCCGGCATGGGCGGCCAGAGCAAGCAAGGACGCGAGCGGCGCGCAGGGCGTGAGGGATAGCGCAGCTCCAAGGAACAGGGGCGGCAGGCTGTCTGAGCGGCGGCGGTAGATCTTCACCGGCAGGACTTGGGCTGGCATCGGCAAGGCGGCGGCGGCAGCGCAGCGCCTGCGGGAGGCAGAAGTCAGGAGCCAGAGACCGGCGAGCACGCTGGCGCTGCCGATGGCCACGTTTCCCCAGGCGCCGCCCAGGGCCTTGGCCAGCCCCAGTCCGGCGGCGCCAGCGATGGCTGCGAGGAGCGTGTAGGTGGCCACGCGCCCTGCCAAGAACACTCCGGTGTGCAGCAGCGCTTCACGCCGGCCGCTGGCGCGCCCGAGCGCCCAGGTGCCCATGAAGGGCAGGCAGGTCACGGTGCAGGCGGTCAGCCCCATGGAGACGCCGAGGAGCCAGACCGTGGCCAGGCTGACTTGGCCGGCTGCGAGTTCTTCAAGCATCGGCGGAGTCCGCTGTCGGGCGCGCGGCGCCCTTGACGAACTTGATCGGCTTGACGGTTCCGTCGGGCAACTCCTGCTTCACCCTGGCCTTGTAGTACTCGCGGCTGGAGGAGAACAGAGAGAGCGGGCCCCACTTGAGCTTGATGACGCCGTCCTGGGGGCAGTACTCCGCGCAGCGCCCGCACAGCGTGCAGTCCTCGTTGTAGGCCTTGCGGCCTTCCTCCTTGGAGATCTCCGGGATGTCCATGGGGCAGGACTCGGTGCAGATGCTGCAGCTGCCACAGTGCGCGCGAGTGGGCTTGGACAAGCGCATGGGCGACAGCCGCCGGAACGCAGCGTTGAAGGCGAGAAGGGGGCAGATTCTGCAGAATGGCAGCCGCAGCGCCAGCGCGCCGACGACGGTAAAGCCGATCAGTACGTTGGCGATGGCACCCAGCCCGAAATGCCAGCCATCACCCAGCCGCAGGGCCAGCTCGTCGGTGTTTCCGGTGAGGAGGGTAGTCGCGACGCGCGAGGGACAGACGTCGCAGAAGGGGTTGCCGAGGGAGTGGGGCGTCACGCCCAACCCGGTGAGCAGGGGCAGCAGGAACACCAGCCCGAGCAGCAGCAGCCACTTCACCGGTCGCACCCGCCTGACGTTTCCAAGGTCGTCTTCGGAGAGGCGGCGAACGCCGATGTTGAAGCGCCGGCCCAGCTTGCCTATCCATTCCTGCAGCGTGCCGAGCGGGCAGACCCAGCCGCAGAACGCCTTGCCGATGAAGAAGAAGAAGGCGAAGAAGGTCAGGAAGGTCATCAGCAGCGGCAGGACCATCGTAAAGGTTAGTTGCTGCGCCTGGACCATGGCGCGCCCGATGCGATGGGAAACTTGGTGCTGAGTTGGCACCAGCACGCAAAAACCGCCGTTCGCTTCGTCGTAGGCGCAGGACAGCGCCGGCAGCGCGGTCGAGATCTTGTCGGCGAAGTAGTTGCCGACGATGACGCTGCCGTAGACGGTGAGGAACAGCATCACGACCTGGACGGAGAAGCGCAGGCGCGACAGCGTGGGAAATAGGCTCTTAAGCATGGTCCTTCGCTCCCTGTTTGCGTCGCCGCAGCAGCGGCGTAGCCGCCACCATGCCGAGGACGCCGAAAGCCACACCCCAGGCGAGGCTGCGGCTGCGCTCCGGATCCTCGCCGTAGCTGTAGTTGAACGCGGTCTGGTAACGCCGGCCGGCGTCGGTCTTTTCCGTGCTCAGGACGAAGCGCGCGCCGCGCGGCGCATCGTGGTCGTGCGCGTGTGCGCCGGGCTCGGGCTTGTAGTCGCGCGGGAACACCACCGTGGCCAGGCCGCCGGCATCGGTCGCGACGCTGGTGCGCGTGCCGTGTTCGGTTTCCAGGGTGAGGCGCTGGCCGGCCAGTGGCTGGTCGCGGAAGCGGACCAGGAAACGCCATCTTTCGGCCTCGCGGTAGCTGCCGTGCTCGCGCGGCAGGGGTTCTGGAACGATCTCCAGCTCGTGCTTGGGAATGCCGAGCATCTGGCGCGGCGAATCGCCGGGATTGGGGAAGTACCAGGCACTCGAGGCGACGCGAACGCTCTCGGGCGTTTCCTCGCGGGCGACGAGCCAGTGGTAGTTGCCGGCACGCGGCGCAGCGGCTTCGATCTTCGCGCCCTGCGGTCCGACCGGATAGTCGAGCTTGCGCCGATCCGCCGGGCCGCCGGAAGCGAAGACGGTGACGCTCTGCGCTGCCAGTCCGCTCACCGCGACGACGACGGCGCCCCGCCCGCCTCGCTCCGCCTTGCCGGTTAGCAGCGGCTGCTGCGTCCATGCGGCCGGTGGCGGCGCGACAGGGGCGGCGTCGCCGTGGTGGTGCTGGGCCATGACTGGCGCGGCAGCCGCCAGCCACGTGGCGATGGCGACGGCTCCTATCGCTCGCGCATGCAGCGGCGGGGGGACCGGCAAAGCAGCCCCGACATCACTTGAACGCATAGCGTGCCCCCATGTAGAAGAAACGTTTGCCCGGATCTTCCACGCGATTGAAACTGGCGAAGTTGGCCGGCGTTTGCTGGTCGAAGAGGTTGTCGATGCCGGCGAACGCGGTCAGGGTGGGCGTTGCTGCGAAATCGGCCCGCAGATCGGCGACGGTGTAGTTGGAGAAGTAGGGGGCAGAACCGCGTATGTCGGGGTTCGCCGCCCACAGGTCGCGCATGAATCGCCCGCGGACTTCGAAAGCCCAGGGACCGTCGAAGTAGTTGACCGCCGCCTTGAAGTTTCGGATCGCACGGCCCGTGAGTCGCTCGTCGGTCGTCCCGTCGCGCGCATCGAGGTAGTCGAAGCTGCCGCGCAGCGAAAGGCCTGGCATAAGCTCATAGCTTCCCATCAGTTCGACGCCCTGCAGCGTTGCCTTGCTGCGGTTCTGGTACCGGGAAACGATCAGTCCGTTGATCGTCGTTCCGGGCTGAACGGTTTCGATCAGATCCGTGACTTCGGAACGGTAAACGTCGGCTTCCAGTTGTCCCCGGGGCAGCGCCAGCTGTGCGGCAGCCTCCCAAGTGCTGGATTCCTCGGGCTGGAGATTGGGATTTCCCAGGATGATGAAGCGCTGGCGCGTGAAGCGCGAGTACTGCTCGAGAACCGTCGGTGCCCGGAAGGCGGTTCCATAGCCAACGCGCAGCGACACCGGCGCCAGATCCCATGAAAGTGACGCTCGCGGGTTGACTGTGCTGCCGAAGTCGCTGAAGTCGTCGTAGCGCACACCGGCCAGGAGGTTCCAGTTCGGAGCGATGCGCCACTGGTCCTGAGCCAGCAGGAAGAGATTGTCCCTGTCCGCGGCGACGCTATTGACGCTGACATCGACCTTGTCCTGCTCCCAGCCGCCACCGATGCTCGCGGCATGGGCTCCGAGATCGAGGTGATAGATCGCGCTCGTCTGCGTCTTCCGGTAGTCGGTGGTTTCCTTGGGCGTTACCGGAAAGCTGCGATTGGTTTCGGCGTCGGTTTCGCCGTAGGCGAGCTTGACGTCCAGCGTGCCGGGGCCGATGGCACCGACGTAGGCGATTGAACCGAAGTATCGGTCCTCGTCCTCGTAGCGCTGGAATGGCACCACCCGTGGTGGCCGCGGCGTGGTCCGAAGGAAGGAGCTGTCCGCCTCGTCGTCCTGGCGCTGGGCCTCTAACGTCCAGCGCAAGGCATGGCCGGACGCCGGATTGAAGGCCCCGCTGTAGGTGAGCGCGGTATGGTCCACGCCGCTCAGGTCGGCGTTGAGTGAGGACTCGTCGTACTTCAGCTGCTCCTGCTTGCGCAGATCGACGCCGATGCGATGGTCGATCGGCCCGGTGCCGAAATTGAGGGACGCGCCGCCGATGAATGTGTCGCGCTGACCCGTCGTGGCGATCCCGGCGAGCCCACGCACCGTCGATGGGGCATTGCGGTCGGGGCGCTTGGTGATGACGTTGATCACCCCGCCGGCGGCGTCCGCGCCGTAGAGCGCCGACATCGGGCCACGGATGATCTCGATGCGCTCCACATCCTCGGGCGGGAAATTGTTGAGATTGCTGACGCCGTACTTGTCGGTGCGGCGCAGCCCGTCGTACAGGATCAGCGTCGCGTTGGGCAGGAAACCGCGTATCGACACGGAGCTGTTGGCGCCTGAGGAGCGCGCATCCACGCCGGCCGCCTGGCGCAGCACTTCGGTGACGCTGGAACCGGGGAAGCGCAGGATCTGCTCCTGATTGATCACCTCGACGCTGGCCTGGACGTCCTGGATCGGCTGTTCACGGCCCGAAGCTGTGACGACGATCGTGTCGAGCTGCTTTGCGGTGTCTGCCGCCTCCGCTGTACCGACCGGCAGTACCAGAGGCACGAACAGACCGATGACGATGGGCTTCTTGCTGGCCCTCATGGCAATGCTCCTTCAGTGGTGGGTGATGGGTGGGAACCGGAGGTCGCGGACCGCGGGCCACGCCAACCCCCCAAGGCGACGATTCGGCAACCAGACTCCGAGCATCGCGGAAGGCCGCACTTGTTCCGACGGTATGTGTCCGTCATGTTCTCGTTCCTGTCGCGGCTGGAATGGGTGCGTTGCCGCGCGGAGCGCGAACGCGCCCCGCTCTGCGGCATGAACGAAGATGCGGACACTCGCCGCTGGCACGAGCAGCGAAAGGCACCGCGAAGTACGCCAACATACCCGGCACGGCGCAACTGCTTCCGCGACCGCAGGACTCAAGCGAACGACCCAGCCTCCTCCCGGATCACCTCCGGCCCGCTTCGGCGCGCCGGTCCAGCCAACGGGCACGCGCGAGAGAGCCGGCGAAATATAGGCGAAAGCTAGGCGCGCCCCGTGCGACACGTGGTCGCACGCGACGCTATGTCGCACCAAGGGCGGCGCAGCTTGCGGTGGGGCAGGGCAGAGCGCCCTGGAACAGACGGGATTTGGATCGCGGGAGGTGTAGGCCCGGGTCTGCTTGGCCCCGGGGAACGAAGGGACCGGGGACGCGCGGCGTCACCGGTCGCGAGGCAGGAAATCAGCCCTTCTGCTGCGCGCGTTGGCGGCGCTCCTCGCGCATCTTGCGGATCATGCGCGAGTCCTCGGCCATGTCGAGATAGGCCTGCTTGAGCGCCTCGTCGAAGTTGCCGGGCGTGCCGCCGTGCTTGGTCTTGAACTGCTCCAGCACCTCCTTCGAAGCGAAAGAGTGCTTGCTGCGCTTTGTCATGGCATGCTTGAGATCGGCGCCGATGAGGTAGGTCAGCTTGTCGACGGGATGCAGCGGACGGGGATCCGCTTCGGAACCGTAGTCCGTGCCCCAGATGTTCTTCGGCTCGCGGTCGATGTTGAGCGACAGGCTGATCGCGAGGCAATGGATCGAACACACGCCGTCGGTCAGGTCGTCGCTGTATTGCACCAGCATGCGGGCGCGGTGGTGCTCGCGCCGGTCCATTCCGCAGTAGGGGCACTTGGAATATTTGGTGAGTTCGTTCTCCAGCGGGTTCGGGTCCGCCGGAGTGCGCGGCAGGAACTGGGCCGGTGTGCCGTCGCCGGGGCAGGCCTGTTGCGCGCTGGCCACGGCAGGCGCCACGAGGGCGGCCGCGGCGGAGAGTTTGAGAAGGTCGCGTCGATTCATCGCATGTCTCCGATCATCAGAAAAATGTCCAGTACACCCGCACGGCCAGCCGGTCATCGACGGTGTCGAGGCTGGTGTTGGGCACAGCGCTGTCGGCAAGGCGCGGGGCGTTGAAATCACGCCATTCGTAGCTGCCGACGACGTAGATGTCCTTGGTGAAGTAGTAGCGTGTTGACAGGCTCCAGGTCTCGAAGCGGCGCTCGTTGGCCGCCGTATCGGTGGCGCGGTTGAGGTGGTCGTAGCGTCCGAATACCTCCCAGTTGGGCAGGATCGCGTACCCGGCCGTGAGGTTGTAGCCGTCGGCGCTGTCCTCGGGCAGCATCAGGTAACGTGCCACCTGCTGGCCGTTGTTGCTCAGGGTGCCCGGCACCGCCACGGAGGTGGTGCCGTTGGGGATCATCCCCTCCGCCTCGACATATTCCGCCGCCGCGTACCAGGGGCCCTTCTTGAAGGTCGCGCCCAGGCCCCAGCGGGTGCGGTCGAAGTCGCCTTCGACCTGCCTCGGCCCGGTGCGCAGCGTGCGCTCTCCGCTCTGGTAGAAGGCGTAACCCTTGAGGCCCTCGCGCTTCGGGCCCTGGCCGCCGAACACCCACTCCGTTGACCAGAGCAGGTAGAGATCCTTGTCGCTGTTGTTGTCGCTTTGCAGGATGCCGTTGCCCTGGCCCAGCATCACGGCATAGGTGTGCTCCCATTCGCCCATCTTGATGGCATCGAACACCTGGATGCCGATGTCGCGGAAGCCGCTGGGGTTGCCCGCGTCGAGGTTGGAATCGCGCGGCGGCGTGCCGTCGGAATCGAAAAAGCGCTCGCCGAGCAGCTGGTTGGTCGTATCGGTACCATTGACGAACTCTTGCTGCGGCGGCTCCTTCATCGCTTCCTCGCCGCTGGGGTGCTTGAACTGACCGAGGCGGATGCGCGCGTTCGGTATCAGGTTCAGCGTGATGCTGGCATCGGTGATCTTGATGATGGCGCCGCTGCCGAGACGCGTGATGCCGTTGTAACCGGTGAGAGGCGTGAAGAAGTAGTTCAGCTTGTCGTCGAACAGGCTGCCGCGGATGCCGGCGCGAGCGAAGGGTATCTGGATCTCCGCGTTGTCTTCCAGCTCCGGCGTGATCTGATTCAGGATGTTGGGCTGGCCGGCGAAGGGGTTGCCACGCGGCAGCTTCGAACCGCCGGTCTCCTGGTATTCCAGACTCAGGAAGCCGAAGAAGCGCCAGGCCGGTGCGCCCGGCGCTTCGATTCCGGATGATGTCACCCAGTTGGCGCCGAATGCCGGCATTGCGCCGCAACCGACCATCACGACCGCCGCCGCGGCCGCGTCCACAAAGCGAGCTTGCTTCATCTCGTGCTGTCCCTTCCCATGTTGTTCTTCGTGTGGCAAGCGCCGCCATACAGCGCCTTCCCTCCCCTGCCGACGAATTCCCGGCTGCACCAGGCATGAGGCGCCTGACGGACGCGAATATTACGCACGCGGCGATCTCCTGAACGTGTGACAAATCGTCGCATGTGACGATTTGTCAGATGTGCGCAGCCCGCAATGGGCCTTAGATTGCGCCAACCGTGTGCGACCGCCGGGGGGCGGGCGACGCGGCCGATGCCCCCGATCGCGCGGAGTTGCGCAGGGCGTTGAGGCTTGCCACAAGGACAAGATCATTGGAGGAGGTTCCCATGCTGTACATGCATTCGGCACGTTGCCGCCTTGGTCGGTTGCGCCGTGCCCTCGCGGCCACCCTTTGCGCCGCTGCTTTCGCCGCGTCCGCCGGCGTCGAGCAGGATTTCGAACAAGCGGGACGTGCCCATCGTCAGGGCGACTTCAAGGCATCGGTTGCGATCTGGACGGCGCTTGCCTCGGCGGGCCAGGTCGATGCCCAGTACAACCTGGGGCTGATACACCTCTACGGTGACGGCGCGGCACAGGACAACGGCAAGGCCCTCGAATGGTTCCGCCGCGCGGCCGAGCAGGGCGACAAGCACGCGCAATTCCAGATCGGCGGCATGTACCAGCGCGGCGAGGGGGTGGCGGCCGACGCCGAGCAGGCGCATCGCTGGTTCACCGGCCACCTCGCCCACCACCATCACCACGCCCACAGCGAGCAGATGCTTGCCTGGCGGCGGCAGGCGCGCGATCTGCTCTGGGCGCGCGACATGCGCGAGTCGCTTGCCGCGCCCGAGGCTGCGGCGCAGGTGATCGCCGATTTGCGCCAGCGTGCCGATGCGGTCGCGGTCAACAGCGCGCGGATCGGGCGCGGCACCGCCCTGGCGGCCGGCGCGCCCTGATCCCGGCGCCCGCGAGAAGGCCGGTCTTCGCTGCATCCACCGGCACCGGCGCCCTGGCATGAATCCGGCAGGGCAGCGCCGCGTCTGCTAACGTGAAGGAATGTCGCCGTTCAGCGTTCGCTGCAGCGCAGCGCTGTCGTCCAGGCGTCGCCGGGAGTTTCGTCATGAAGAATCCCTCATCGCATCAGACGCCGACCGGGCTCGCAAGCGGCCAGAGCGCTGCCCTGGTTTCGCGCTGGCGCCAGGTGCGCCAGCGCACCGAGGCCCTGGCCGCGCCCCTGTCGTCCGAGGATTGCCAAGTGCAATCGATGCCGGATGCGAGCCCGGTCAAGTGGCATCTCGCCCATACCAGCTGGTTCTTCGAAACCTTCGTTCTGGAACGCGAGCTGCCCGGCTACGCGCAGTTCCATCCGGCGTACCGCGTGCTTTACAACTCCTACTACAACGGCATCGGCGCTGCCCATCCCCGCGCCCAGCGCGGACTGCTGTCGCGGCCCGGCCTGGAGGAAGTGATGGCCTATCGGCGCCATGTCGATGCGGCGATCGAGTCACTCGTCGGGGGACAGCGGTTGCGCCCCGCTGTGGCGCGAATGATCGAACTCGGCATCCATCACGAGGAACAGCACCAGGAGCTGCTGTTGACCGACGTCAAGCACATGCTGTCGTGCAACCCCCAGCAGCCCGCCTATGCCCGGCGCTGGCCGCTGGCAGCGGTGAGTCCGCAGCCGCTGGCGTGGCAGCGGTGGGAGGGCGGCGTGCGGCGCATCGGTCACGACGGAACGGGTTTCCACTACGACAACGAGACGCCGCGCCACCGCCAGTTCGTGGCCGGCTTCGCCATCGCCTCGCGTCTCGTGACCAATGGCGAGTTCACCGCGTTCATCGAGGACGGCGGCTACCGCCGGCCGGAACTGTGGTTGTCGCTGGGGTGGGATGCGGTGCGAAGCGAAGGATGGCAGGCGCCCCTGTATTGGGAGCGGCGCGAGGGCAGGTGGCGCGTATTCACCCTGCAGGGAGCAGTGGAGATGGACCCCCACACGCCATTATGTCATGTCAGCCTGTTCGAGGCCGATGCCTACGCCCGCTGGGCCGGGGCGCGGCTGCCGACGGAAGCGGAATGGGAAGTTGCGGCCGCGGATGCCCCGGTGGCAGGTAACCTGCTGGAGGCGGAGGCGTTTCATCCGCTGCCCCTGGCCGATGCCGGCGGCGACAGTCCGAAGCAGCTCTTCGGTGACGTCTGGGAATGGACTTCCAGCGCGTATGCGCCCTATCCCGGATTTCGCGCCGCCGCGGGTGCAGTGGGGGAGTACAACGGCAAGTTCATGTGCAACCAGTATGTGCTGCGCGGCGGGTCCTGTGCCACGCCGCGGCAGCATATCCGGGCCAGCTACCGCAACTTCTTCCCGCCCGGCGCGCGCTGGCAGTTCTCCGGCATACGGCTGGCGCGGGACGAGGGCGACTGACCCGCACAAGGGGTTTGCTTGCAACGCACGGCGACCCAGGCGCGGCGCCGCAGTTCCGGTGCGAACCTGCAGCGCTACTTCGCCGGTACCGGGCGGTCCTTGTCCAAGGGGCCGAGAATTGCCGGCGTCACCTCATCGAAGGTGACGATGCGCGTTCCCTTGTGATCCTTGAGGAAATCCTGCGCGTCCTCGCGGCTGGCGAGCGGCACCAGTTCGTGGCCCATCGGGCCGAGCACGTCGGAGCCGATGACGAAGAACGCGCGGCGCGCATCGATGCGGGTGAGGCCGTAGAACTCGGTGACCTCGATCGCGACGATGTCCTTTGCGGCGTGTCCCGGCGCGTACTTGGGCAGGTCGGACAGGTACTTGAACATGTCCTTGGCGCCGTCGAAGTAATGGGCGTGGCCGGCGCGGTAGAGCACGCTCGCCACCCAGTTCGGGTACTTCGATACCAGCATGCCGCATACGGGACACAGGTCCTTCGCCCCCGGCTTTGGCGCGTGCTGCTGCGCGGGGGTTCGTGTCGAGGCGAGGGCCGCCGCCGTGGCGAGCAGCATGCGCAGCAAGGTGCGGCGGCTCATTCCTGTGCGTGGTACGTCGTGCATCTTCGCGTTCCTACCAGTTGCCCAGCTTGGACATGATGCCGTAATAGGCGACGCCCTGATAAACGGTGGCGAGCCCGAGGGCGATGACGATCACCGCCGCGCTCTTCAGCAGCATGCCGCGCACCCGGTTGCCGAGCTTGCCGAAGATCAGGCTGACGAACAGCATCGAGGGCAATGTGCCGGCGCCGAAGGCGAGCAGCAGCAGACCTCCTTCCAGCGGGGTGGCGGCGGTGGTGGCCTTCACCGCCATCGCCATCGTCATCGAACAGGGCATCAGGCCGTTCACCACAGCCGCCGATGGCGGCGCCGGCGACCACACCCTTCTTCGGCGCGTCGAACAGCAGCTTGTGCAGCCATGAAACCTTGGCGAAGCTCATCGTGAGGCGCCACGGCGACAGCCCCATGGTCTCCAGGCCGAGCAGGATGACGACGACGCCGGCGATGATCTGCAGTATGCCCTGCGCCTTGCCGATGATCCCGGTCTGGACCAGCACGGCGCCGAGGGCGGCCGCAATGAATCCGACCAGCGTGTACATCGTGATGCGGGCCGCATGATAGGCCGCCACCGGCAGAAAGTTATTGCGCTGCTCGCCGAACTTCAGGAAGAACCCCGACACCAGGGCGCCGCACATGCCGACGCAATGGCCGCTGCCGAGAATGCCGGTCATGAAGGCGAGGGAGTACGAAAGCTGGGCGATGACCTGATGCTGGCTATGGTCCATGGCGAAATGCCTCATCGCACCGCAGCAGGTAGGGTGCGCCGTGCGCACCGGTCGTGGATCGGCGCGCCCGGCGCGCCCTACGGGAGGTCGGCGCGATCCGGGGCATCGTCATGAGCGTTGCAGCCGCAGCGAATTGGTCACCACCGACACCGAAGACAGAGCCATGGCGGCGGAAGCGATCATGGGCGAGAGCCGGCCCAGGGCCGCCACGGGAATGGCCACGGTGTTGTAGCCCAGGGCCCAGAACAGGTTCTGCTTGATCACCGTGAGCGTGAAGCGCGACAGGGCGATGGCTTCGGCGACCTTGGCCAGATCGCCCGCCACCAGCGTCACATCGGCCGCCTCGATCGACACGTCGGTGCCGCTGCCGATGGCGAAGCCGACGTCTGCGGCCGCCAGCGCCGGCGCGTCGTTCACGCCGTCCCCGATCATGCCGACTTTCTCGCCCGCCGCGCGCAGTTCGTGGATCAGTTGCAGCTTGCGCTGGGGCGTGGCGCGAGCAATTACGGCATCGATGCCGACCTCGCGCGCGATGTGCCGTGCCGCCGCCTCGACATCGCCGGTGGCCATCACGGTCTTCACGCCGAGACGGTGCAGCCTGCGGATCGCCTCGGCGGTGGTGGCGCGCGGCCGGTCGGCGATGGCGAACACCGCCGCGAGCTTGCCGTCGATGGCTACCAGCACCGGCGTCTTGCCCTGCCGCGCCCAGGCCGCGGCCTGATCCGCCGCGGCGGTGCATGCGACGCCGGCTTCCTCCAGCAGCGCGGCGTTGCCGACCAGGACGGCGAGCCCTTCGACGCGCGCGCTCACGCCGCGTCCCGCCTGCATGCCGAAGGACTGGGCGGAGGGAGCGGAGATGCCGTGATCGCGCACGTAGGTGCGCAGCGCCTTCGCCAGAAAGTGCTCCGATCCCGCCTCGGCGGCGGCGACCAATGTCAGAACCCGGGAGTCCGCGCGGCGCGAGAGGTTGGAAAAATCGGTCACCACCGGCCTGCCTTCGGTCAGGGTGCCGGTCTTGTCGAAGACGACCGTGGTGAGATGGGCGGCGGTCTCCAGGCTGTCGCCGCGGCGGATGAAGATGCCGCGCTTCGCCGCCTGTCCCGTCCCCGCCATGATCGCCGTGGGCGTCGCCAGCCCCAGGGCGCAGGGGCAGGCGATGAGCAGCACCGCGGTGGCATGGGTCAGGGCCAGGCGCGTCGAGTGGCCCGCCAGCAGCCAGCCGCCGGCCGTGATGCCGGCCAGCCCCATCACTGCCGGCACGAACACGGCGGCGATGCGGTCGGCCATCTTCTGCACCGGCAGCTTCGTACCCTGGGCCTGGTCCACCAGACGCACGATGCCCGACAGCACGGTGGCGGTGCCGACGGCGGTGACCCGCATGTCGAAGGAACCGCTCTGATTCACGCAGCCGCCGACGGCGCGCTCGCCGCCGATCTTGCTCACGGGCAGGCTCTCGCCGGTGAGCATGGACTCGTCCACCTGCGAGGCGCCGGCGATGAGGATGCCATCGGTGGGGACCTTTTCGCCGGGCCGCACCCGCACCACGTCGCCGACGCGAAGATCGTCCACCGCGATAGTGGCCTCGCTGCCGTCGCGCAGCACCGTCGCGGTCGCCGGCTGCAATTCGATCAGCTTGCGGATCGCCTCGCTCGCCTTGCCCTTCGCCTTCTCCTCCAGATAGCGGCCGAGCAGCACGAAGGTGACGATGCCCGCCGCCGCCTCGAAGTAGACGTGGTGGCTGCCGCGGCGGAACAGCTCCGGTATGCTGTACGCGTACGCAGCGCCGGCGCCCAGCGCCACCAGGGTGTCCATGTTGGCTTCGCGCTGCTTGGCCAGCATCCACGCCTTCTCGAAGATCTGGCGGCCGCTGCCGAACAGGACCGGCGTGGCGAAGGCGAACTCGATCAGCTTGAGCAAGGGGTGGCGCGCCATCGCCATGCCCAGCGCCATCACCGGCAGCGTGTGCAGGGCGGCCTGGGCGAAGCGCCGCCACGCCTGGCGCACGTGTTCGCGCTCCCGCTCCACCAGCAGCCGGCGCTGCGCCAGCGTGTCCATCGGACGCGCTTCATAGCCAAGGCGGGCAACGCCGGCGTAGATGTCGTCGCGGGTGATGCGCCCCTTCACCATGGCACTGCCGGCGGCGAAGTTCACCCGCGCCGAGTTCACCCGCGGGTCGCGCGCCAGCGACAGTTCGATCAGCAGGGCGCAGGAGGCGCAGGTCATGCCCTCGATCGCCACCGTGCATTCCTGCGGCGGCTGGTCCGGGGCCGCGGGCACGGGCGTGGGCGCCGGTGGCGGCGCGGCGGCGGGCCGCGTGACAAGATTGCCGATCACCGCATCCACCACCGACAGCAGGCGCTCCAGCGGCATGCGCGCGGCATCGAAGTGGATCGCCACCGAGCCGATCTCGGGCACGGCGCGCACGTGGCGGATCTCGGGCCGCTTGCGCAGCAGGATCTCCAGGATGTAGGCGCGCTCCGCCTGCCCCTTGAGCGGCGGAGCGACGACACGCACGCGCCGTTCGAGCGCGTGCGCGACGCGCAGGTTGCGCAACTCCGAGGCCATTATTTCTTCAGTGCCTGCTTGCGGGAGCGCACCAGCAGAAACACCAGGTAGAACACGGTCAGCCACTCGTAGCGATAGGTGAACGGCGCCTGGGTCCAGCGCTTGGTGATCAGATCCCAGTGGATCTTCACCAGGTAGAGCGCGGCGATGTCGTTGAGAAAGTTGATGACGGTGCGCTCGTCCAGCCCCTTGGGCAGCCGGCTGTCGGACGCGGCCCGGGCCTTGGCGTAATGCGTGAAACCGATGGCCTTGGCGCGCCACTCGTGGGCCCTCTCGCGCAACGCGCCGCCTTTGGCCTGCAGCCAGCGCACGGCATCGACGCCGCGGCGCTGCGGCGCCGCTTGGACCGGCTGCGTTGGCGGCGGAACGGGTGCGGCGCCGCCCGGCGCACCCAGTGCCACGGCTTCGTGCACCGCCTCGCGCAGCCGCCGCGCCACCGCCCCCAGCGGGCACGCCACCGACTGGTAGCGAATGGCGAGCTTGTGTGCGCTCGGGAAGCAATCCACCCGATACACGCCGTCCAGCTCGAGCAGGCGGCGCCGTATGAGCTGCATGGCCGCGTCCGTGCACAGCGCTGGGGGCAGCGAGAAGCGGACGTGACCTTCGCTGCGATGGCGCAGCAAAATCTGCCGTTCAAGCGACTGGATATCCATCTGTCGTTTGGAATTATGGCACTGCGGCGTTCTTACTCGGGCGTTGCCTGTTTCTCTTCGGCTTCCTTGGCTTCCTCGATGATGTCCTCGAGGTTTTCCTTCTGCTGCAGGATGAAATCCTTGCCCATGCCGCTGGCCTTGGAAACGGCGAGCACGATTTCCTTCTCGTACTTGTGGAGGAAATAGCCGGCCGCCGCTCCCGCCGCCAGCAGCACCAGCGGATTGGTGAACAGCCCGCGCAGCAAGCCGCGGCCGGCGAGGTACCCGGTGGTGGCCAGCATGCCGGTTGCCATCGCTCCGGGCACCATGCTGCCTGCCATCGGTGAACCCATCATGTGCGCGCCCATGTTGGCTGCGCCTTCCATTGCCGCGTGTGAGTGCATGCATTCCTCCAGTCTAGTTCGTCGGTTTCTTCGGTTCGGCCGGCGGCGGCACTTCGCGCACGTTGTTCAACATGCGATAGATGCCGACGCAGCCTTCGCAGCAGAATTGTAGTGACTTCTCGGCCGTGTGCAGGAAAAACGGCTTCTTGCCCACGTCCAGGCCGCAAAGATCGCAGCCGCGCTTCTCGCTCATTGCAGCAAGTCTCCCGCCAATTTGTCGAAGGTGGCCTCCTCCGCCTCCCCCAGCACCTTGGCGCGGACCACGCCCCTGGCGTCGATGAAATAGGTGGTGGGCAGGGCGATCACGCCGTACTTCTTGGCGATGTCCGCCTCCTCGTCGATCAGCGCCGGATAGCTGACGCCGATCTTGCGCATGAAGGCATCGACCGTCTTCTCGTCCTGCCCGACATTGACCGCCAGCACGTTCAAGCCCTGACCCTGGCGGCGGCGATAGACCTGCTCGATGGACTTCATCTCGCCTTCGCAGTAGCGGCACCAGTCGGCCCAGAAGCGCACCACCACCGGTTTGCCGCGCAGGTCGTCGGGGAAACTCACCTGGCCGCCAGATAGCCTGCGCGCGCTGAAATTGGGGGCGGGGTCGCCGGTATTGAGTTTGACGGCAGAGCCGCCGCCGTCGCAGGCGGCGACCAGGGCCGCCATCAGGAGGGGGAAGAACAGGCGCATGGATCAGCTCTCGAGCAGGATCAGGTTGGAGTTCAGGATCAGGAACGTCAACACCGCCGCGAACAGGGCGAACAGCAGCGCCGCCACCATCGCCAGGCGGCGCGCCGCCTGCGGCACGATGGCGCGCAGGCTGGCGACGCGGGCGAAGGGCTGCACGGCGCCGACGCCGAGGCTGGCGGCGGTCGCGGCGAACAGCGGCACGTAGAGCCAGTAGCCGCGGTAATCGTACTCGGGCTTGAGCACGCAGAACGGGCAATGATGATGCGGATGCTCGTAGATGTAGAGCGAGAGAAAGGACAGCACCCCGGCCAGCGCCACGACGAACACCGCCGCCCCAGCCGCCGCTGCGGCATAGCCGATGCCCGCACCGGCATCCGCCCTCAGTGCATACCAGCCGCATGTCACTACGGCCAGGGCAAGGGTGGCGTAGAACGCCGCCATGCTCGGCAGCGGCGGAAAGGCCGACGCTTCGGCCGCCAGCGTCTTGCTGTCGCTGGAGAACAGGCTGCCGCAGCAGGAGGTGATGACATTCGCCTTGAGGCCGAGAAAGTACTCGAGCTGCAGCGCGAAGGCGGCGATGACGAAGGGCAGGATGGCGAGCAGCAGCACGTACTTGATGCGCGTCAGCGGATAGTCACGGGCGCGGGTATCGACGTGGTTCACCACCAGCCAGCTGGAAGCGAGGAAGAACACCACCATCTGCGCGATCAGAGCCGGGAAGCCGAAGGCATTCACGTTGAGGGTGCCCACGGCGCACATGGCGCCAACGAACATCACCGACATCTTGTCGGCGTTGAAGATGAACAGCAGCAGCGCCACCAACTGGGTGGCGAAGACGAAGGCGAGCAGGGTGGAGATGAGGTACGTGCGCCGCTCCAGGCCAAGCTGGCGCTCCGAGCCGCTGCGGATGTCCCAATGGCGGATCAGGCTCAGGGCGAAAGGTCCGCTCGCCAGCAGCATCAGCGCGCTCACGCTCGAAGCGAGCAGCAGGGCAATGATGGCGGGCTGGAACAGCATGTCCGATCGCCTGCTTCAGTTGACTTCCACCACATGGCCGTCGCGCAGGCCGATCACGGTATCGACCAGCGAGGATTCCACCACCAGGGGGTCGTGACTGGTGAGCAGCACGGTCTTGCCCTGCGTCTTCAGCATTTCCAGAATTCCCATGAATTCCTTCGCCAATGCGGTGTCCAGGTTGGCGGTCGGCTCGTCGGCGATCACCACCGACGGGTCGTTGATGAGGGCGCGGCAGATCGCGACCCGCTGCTGTTCGCCGCCGGACAGCCATTCGACCCGGGCGTCGCGGCGGTGGCCCAGCCGCAGATTCGCAAGCAAGTTTTCGGCCCGCTCCTTCAGGCTGCGCCAGTCCCGCCCCAGCGGATAGGCGGGGAGCATGATGTTCTCCAGCGCTGAGAGGCCCTTGATCAGGTTGAACTGCTGGAAGACGAAGCCGAAGGTCTGGCGCCGGATGTCGGTGAGGAAACGCTCCGGCAGCCCGGAAATGTCCTCGTCGTTGAGGCGCACGCGCCCGCTGGTGGGGCGGGCGAGGCAGCCGACCACGGTCAGGAGAGTGGTCTTGCCCGAGCCGCTGGGACCGCGCAGCGCCGTGACGCGCCGGGCGGTGATGCGCAGATCGACCCCGTTGAGCGCCCAGAACTCGTTTTCCCGGCCCTGGTTGAAGGCCTTGCGGATGGCGGAGAGTTCGATCATGTCAGCCCCGCATCACGGAATCCGGGTCGGTGATCGCCGCGCGCCAGATCGGCACGATGGTGGATACCACATAGGGGAAAACCGTGAAGAAGAACAGGGTCGCCACCTGAAAGCCGTCGATGGCCGGGGTCAGGGCAAAGCGCGGATAGAGCACGGCCCAGCCCTTCAGCACCGGCTCGAACAGGCCGGAATGGAAGTAGAAGACGTGGAGGTAGGCGGCGATGTAGCCGACGCAGAAAGCGGTAAGGGACACCAGGGCGCCTTCCCAGAATTTCATCTTGATCACGTCGCCGGTTTCCCAGCCGATGGCCTTGAGAATGCCGATCTCCCGTTTCTCCTCCGCCGACAGGCCCGACGCCTTCTCCCAGGAGAAGATGGCAAAGGCGAGGATGGCGCCGGCCATCAGTACCAGGACGATGCCTTCGCGCCAGTTGAAGATGGACTCGTAGGTGCGCAGGACTTCCTCGCGCAGGATGGGACGCGAATCCGGAAGCTGGGTGCCGAGTTTGGTGGCGACATTCGTCACTTCCTGCGGATTCGCCACCGACAGCGCGATATCGGTGTAGTGGCCCTCTGGAATTCCGAAAAAAGCGCGGAAATCGGCCTCGTTCAGCAGAAAGAGGTCAGCGCTTACCAACTCGCTGGCGCTGGACAGGACACGAGCTACCGTGAAGCTCGAGAGCTTGCCGGAGTAGGAGCGGAAGGAGATGACGTTGCCGACGCCGATGCCCCGCGTCGCGGCGACGCGTTCGCCGATGACGATCCTACCTTTCTCCACCGGCTCGGCGGACGGCGCCATGAAGGTGTAGTTGGCCTTCACCACGGAGTCGTAGTAGTAGCCCCAGAGGCGGCCTTCCATTTTCTGCACGCCGCGGATGCGTCCGATCTTCTCCATGTAGCCGGGCGGGATCAGGTCATGGCGGCCCGCCACCATGCGCTGCAGGATCACCTCGGGAGAGTTCTGCAGCACTGCCGCCGCCTCGCGCCGCAGGGCGTGCGTGAACAGCATCACCGAGGCCAGCAGGAAGATGATCAGGGTATACACCGCCAGCAACCCGAGATTCTTCACCTTGCGCCGCGCCAGCGACGACAGGGTGAAGTCAATCAGGTATTTCTGCTTTTCGATCCAGCTTTTCATACGCACGGACGATGCCCGCCGGCGGGACGATCAGCGAACCGGTCGGGAAGTGTTCCAGGGCGAGGGGATGATCCTGGGCCGCCGAATGCAGGTCGGCCTGGGACGGGTGGCGGGTATAGCGCGCCTCGGTGAACAGACACAGATCGGTGAGTCCGAGTTTCTCCACCAGCGCTTTGCGCTGCTCCAGACCGGCCGCCGCCGCGGGACGGGGACGGGCGGCATCGACGAAGGTGATGCCGACGCCGATCGACAACAGGCCGATCAGGGCCAGCGCAAGACTCGAATTTCTCGAAACGGTCGCCATGGGCCGAAGCACGAAAAAACAGGGCGCGGCGATTATACGCCGCGCCCTGGTAGCTTATTCTTGAGGCCGGTGCGCAGACCGGCCGGCTTGCGCGTCGGGTCGGGTCGGGTCAGGCTCGGTTCGACGCGCGCATCAACACGCCGCGCAACGCAATGGTCAGGCTGGATCCGAGACCGATGCGCTGGGCGATGGCGGGCAGCAGAATCAGGGAGGCCATCGCCAGTCCCGTGCTCAGGAGCAGCGAAGGCAGTTGATCGGCTTCTTTCTGCTGGATCTTCCTCGATGTGTTCATGACCTTGTCCCCCTCCTAGTGGTCTTCTGACCTGAATTGTAGGTCGATCATAGCGAAGGGCAAGGTCAGGCGAAATGCGACATAGTGTCGCAGGTGGACGCCGCACCCTGCATTGGCTGCCGCTCCCGAAAACCCGGATCGGACACGACCGCAACGCGGGAATCCGCCGCAGCGCTCGTTCAGCGGCAGTGACGGACGGCGCGGGGGGCGCTCAGGAGGCGGCGACCTTGTCGGCGGAGAAGGTGAACGAGTCGGCGAAGAACTCGTCGGGCGGCAGTCCGCACGCGGCGACGAAATCGCGCTTGGCCGCCTCCACCATCGCCGGCGCGCCGCAGACGTAGGCTTGGTGGTAGGACAGATCGGGGAAATCGGTCATTACCGCCTGGTGCACGAGTCCGGTGCGGCCGGACCAGGCGTCCTCCGGCAGCGCGTCGGACACGACCGGAATGTAATTGAAGTGGGGATGATCGAGTTGCCACTGCAGGGGCAAATCGTTCATGTACAGGTCCGCCGGCCGCCGTCCCCCCCAATAGAGAGTCATCGGCCGCGTCAGGTGCGTGTGCAGCGCATGCTCGATGATGCCCTTGATCGGCGCGAAGCCGGTGCCCCCGGCGACGAACACGATCGGCTTGCCGCTTTCCTCGCGCAGATAGAAGCTGCCGTGGGGGCCTTCGAAACGCAGGATGTCGCGTTCCTTCATGCCGTGGAACACATGCTCCGTGAACTGTCCGCCCGGCGCCAGGCGCACATGAAGCTCCAGCAATTCGTCGTCGTGGGGAGCGTTGGCCAGGGAGAAGGCGCGGCGCCGGCCGTCCTTGAGCAGGAACTCGACGTATTGCCCCGCCAGGAACTGCAGCCGCTCATTGACCGGCAGCTTGAGGCGCAGCACCATCACATCGGGAGCGGGGTGGGTCATCGTCTGCACGCGACAGGGCAGCGTGCGGATCGGGATGTCCTTCACCGCGCCCACCTCGCGGCATTCGATAGTGATGTCCGAAAGCGGTTTGGCGCAGCAGAAGAGGGCCAGGCCGAGGCGCTTCTCGTCCTCCGACAGCGCGGTGTCCTGATGTTTTCCGTAATCGATCTCGCCCGACAGGAGTCTGCCCTTGCACGTCCCGCAGGCGCCGTTGCGGCAGCCGTAGGGCAGCGTGAATCCTGCATCCAGCGCCGATTCGAGGATCGTCTGGTCGCCGTCGGTCTGATAGCTGTGGTGGCTCGGTTCGATCGTAACTTGGAAGGGCATGGCGGCTGACGTGAGATAATTGCGCTGTGCAAAGACTTCTTATCATCGGCTGCGGCGATGTCGCGCGGCGGGCGTTGCCATGGCTGACGCGGCGATTCCGCGTCTATGCCGTCGCGCGCAGTGCCGCCGCCGCAGACGAACTGCGCGCCCTCGGCGTGACCCCGATCCGCGCCGATCTCGATCATCCTCGGACGCTCGCCCGGCTTGCCGGAATTGCGAATCTGGTGCTGCATTCCGCGCCGCCGCAGGACCAGGGCCGGCGCGACGAGCGCACGCGGCAGCTCGTGGCGGTGCTGGCTAAGGCGAGCAGTTTACCACGGCGCCTCATCTACATAAGCACCAGCGGCGTGTATGGCGACTGCGCCGGGGCCCGGGTGACGGAGGCACGGCCGGCGCGCGCCCAGACCGCGCGGGCGCAGAGGCGCGTCGACGCCGAGCAGGTGCTGCGCCGCTTTGGCAGGAGCAACGGCGTCGCCGTGAGCGTGCTGCGTGCGCCGGGCATCTACGCCGCCGATCGCTTGCCGCTGGAGCGCGTACGACGCGCCGACCCGGTGTTGAAACGGGACGAGGACGTGCATACCAACCATATCCATGCCGAAGATCTGGCCTACCTGTGCTGCATGGCGCTGAGCCGCGCCGGCGCCGGCCGCGTCTATAACGCGTGCGACGATTCGGACGTGCTGATGGGGGACTATTTCGATCTGGTGGCGGACACCTTCGACCTGCCGCGGCCGCCGCGCGTTACGCGTGAGGAAGCCAAGGCGCGGCTCAAGCCGATGACTTTGTCGTTCATGCAGGAGTCGCGCCGCCTGTCGAATGGGCGCATCAAGCGCGAATTGCGCGTGCGCCTGCGCTATCCCGACGTTGCCGCCGGCCTCGCCGCGGCGCGCCACAAGGGGAGTTGAAGCCACATGCTCTGGGTCAAGTCCTTCCACATCTTCTTCGTCGTCAGTTGGTTCGCCGGACTGTTCTACCTGCCCCGGCTGTTCGTCAATCACGCCATGGCGGACGATGCGGCCACGCGCGAGCGGCTGCTCATGATGGAACGCAAGCTGTTCAGATTCATGACGCCGCTCGGCGTCCTCGCCGTCGTGTTCGGACTGTGGTTGTGGTTCGCCTACTTCTGGGGCAGCGGCGCGTGGATGCACATCAAGGTGCTGCTGGTGGTTTTCCTCATCGCCTATCACGCCTACTGCGGCAGGCTGCTGAGGGACTTCGAACGCGGTCGCAACAGCCGCAGCCACGTCTGGTACCGGGTATTCAACGAGGTGCCGGTGTTCCTGCTGCTCGGCTCCATCGTGCTCGCCGTGGTGAAACCGTTCCAGTAGGGCGAATCCGGAATTGGAACATTTCTTCGCCACCTGCCCGCGCGGGCTGGAGGATCTTCTCGCCGGCGAGTTGAACGCCGTCGGCGCCGCCGACGTGGCGGTCGTTGCCGGCGGCGTGGGTTTCCGCGGCGACTGGCCCTGCTGCTACCGCGCCAACCTGGAGAGCCGCATCGCCACGCGCATCCTGTGGCGAGTTGCAGGTGCGCGTTATCGGCGCGAGGAGGACATCTATCGGCTTGCCTACGACGTTCCCTGGCACACGTTGTTCGATGCCGAACGCACGTTGCGCGTCGCCGTCACCGCGATCCGCAGCCCGCTCAGGAGCCTGGACTTCATCACCCTAAAGGTGAAGGACGCGGTCTGCGACCGCTTTCGTGCCGAGCATGGCAGACGGCCGAGCGTCGATACCAAGTCGCCGGACGTGAGGCTGCAGGTGTTCCTCACGTCGGACGAAGCCACGCTGTATCTCGATATGTCCGGCGAGCCGCTGTACAAGCGCGGCTTCAAGCGGGCGAAGGTGGAAGCACCGCTCAAGGAGAATCTGGCGGCCGGCATTCTCATGCTGACCGACTGGCAGCGCGACGAACCCCTGCTCGACCCGATGTGCGGCAGCGGCACCTTGCTTATCGAGGCGGCGCAACTGGCCCTGGATATCGCCCCCGGCCTGGGGCGCGATTTCGGCTTCGAGCGCCTCGCCGGCTTCGATCAGGGGCTGTGGCGCCGCCTGGTAGGGGATGCCCAGGCGCGGCGCCGTCTGGCGGCTCCCCTGGCCCTGTTCGGCAGTGACCTGTACGGCGAGCAGGTGATGCGGGCGCGGGAGAATCTCGCGGCGGCGGGCCTGCTCGATCTCGTCCAGCTCAAGCAGGCCAATCTGCTGGAGCTGTCGCCGCCGGCCCCCGCCGGAGTTTTAGTCGCCAATCCGCCCTACGGCGCGCGCCTCGGCGAGAAGGAAGAGCTGGCGGACTTCTACCCGCGGCTGGGGGACGCGCTGAAGCAGCGCTTCGCCGGCTGGCGCTGCTATTTCTTTTCCGCCGACAAGGACCTGCCGAAGCGGATCGGGCTCCGCAGCAGCCGGCGCGTGCCGCTCTACAACGGCGCGCTGGAATGCCGGCTCTACGAGTACCGCATGGTGGCGGGAACGGCGAAGCTAACGTAGGGGTAGGGCGGGCCACGCCCGCCAGTCATTTGCGGCGGCCACGGGCCGTCCTTCGAACCTTGTGAAGGCGCGGTAAGGAGCCTCGGCGCAGCGGATCCGATAGCGGGCGCCGAGATTGCGCTGCACCCGACCTACACGATGTCCAGGTGCTGAATGCCCGCGGTGAGGTCGCGGTCCTTGGATTCCTTGCCCTTGAGCTTGATGGTCAGCCGCAGGTCGTTGACCGAATCGGCATTGCGCAGGGCGTCCTCGTAGCTGATCTTGTCCGCCTCGTACAGATCGAACAGCGACTGGTCGAAGGTCTGCATGCCCAGTTCACGCGAGCGCTTCATGACGTCCTTGATTTCGGACACGTCGCCCTTGAAGATCAGGTCCGAGATGAACGGCGAGTTGAGCAGGATCTCCACCGCCGGTACTCGCCCCTTGCCCTCCTTGAAGGGAATGAGCCGCTGCGAAATCATCGCCCGCAGGTTGAGCGAGAGGTCCATCAGCAGTTGCGGCCGCCGCTCTTCCGGGAAGAAGTTGATGATGCGGTCGATGGCCTGGTTGGCGCTGTTCGCGTGCAGCGTGGCGAGCGCGAGGTGGCCGGTCTCGGCGAAGGCGATGGCGTGGTCCATGGTCTCACGGTCGCGGATCTCGCCCATCAGGATGACATCGGGGGCCTGGCGCAGGGTGTTCTTCAGTGCGACCTCCCACGATTCGGTATCGACGCCGATCTCGCGCTGCGTGACGATGCAGTTCTTGTGGTCGTGCACGTATTCGATCGGGTCCTCGACCGTGATGATGTGGCCGTAGGAATTCTCGTTGCGGAAGTCCACCATGGCCGCCAGGGAGGTCGTCTTGCCGGTGCCGGTGCCGCCGACGAAGATCGTCAGGCCGCGCTTGGTCATGGCGATGTCCTTGAGGACCGGCGGCAGCCCGAGTTCGTCGAAGCTGGGGATCCTGGCGTTGATCGTGCGCAGCACGACTCCGACGCGCGCCTGCTGCACGAAGGCATTGACGCGGAAGCGGCCGATGCCCTGCGGGCTGATGGCGAAGTTGCATTCCTTGGTCGCCTCGAACTCGGCGGCCTGGCGGTCGTTCATGATGGCGCGCGCCAGTTCCGAGGTGTGCTGCGGCGTCAGCATCTGGTTCGACTGCGGGTTGATCTTGCCGTCGATCTTGATGGCCGGCGGAAATCCCGCGGTGATAAACAGGTCCGAGCCCTTCTTCGACACCATCAGCCGCAGCAGGTCGTACATGAAGCGAAGTGCTTGATCGCGTTCCATGAATTTCTCCTAAGCGATCGCCGCCGCGGTCATCCGGCGCGCTAGCCGGCTACGAAGGCGTCCTTGTTCTGCGCACGAATCCTGGCTTCGGCTGCGGACACGACATTCCGACGCACCAGTTCCGACAGCGCCTGATCCAGAGTCTGCATGCCGAAGTTCTGGCCGGTCTGGATCGAGGAATACATCTGGGCGATCTTGTTCTCGCGAATCAGGTTGCGTATGGCGGGCGTGCCGATCATGATCTCCCAGGCGGCGACGCGTCCCTGGCCGTCCTTGGTCTTGAGCAGCGTCTGCGAGATCACTGCGCGCAGCGATTCGGAAAGCATGGCGCGCACCATGTCCTTCTCGGCGGCCGGAAACACGTCCACGACGCGGTCGATGGTCTTGGCGGCGGAGCTGGTGTGCAGGGTGCCGAACACGAGGTGGCCGGTCTCGGCGCCGGTGAGTGCGAGGCGGATCGTCTCCAGGTCGCGCATCTCGCCCACCAGAATGACATCCGGATCCTCCCGCAGCGCGCTGCGCAGCGCGTTGTTGAACGAAAGGGTGTGCGGGCCGACCTCGCGCTGGTTGATCAGGCAGCGCTTGCTCTGGTGCACGAACTCGATCGGATCCTCGATGGTGAGGATGTGGCCGTACTCCTTTTCGTTGATGTAGTCGACCATCGCCGCCAGGGTCGTGGACTTGCCGGAACCGGTCGGGCCGGTCACCAGGACGATGCCCCGCGGCTGGCTCGAAATCTCCTTGAATATCGGCGGGCAGCTGAGTTCCTCCAGCGTCAGCACCTTGCTCGGAATGGTGCGGAAAACCGCGCCGGCGCCGCGCGCCTGGACGAAGGCATTGACGCGGAAGCGGGCGAGGTTGGGCACGTCGAAGGAGAAGTCGCACTCGAGGTGCTCTTCGTACGTCTTGCGCTGCCCGTCGTTCATGATGTCGTACACCATGCCGTGCACATCCTTGTGCTCCATCGGCGGCAGGTTGATGCGGCGGATGTCGCCGTGCACGCGAATCATGGGCGGGAGCCCGGACGACAGATGGAGGTCGGAGGCTTTGTTCTTTACGGCGAAGGCGAGAAGTTCGGTGATGTCCATTTATTGTCCTGCGGCGGAAGCCCCATCCGCCAGGGCGGCGCCGGAACTGGTGCTATACTTTGAGGCGGACTTTGTCGGGCCATTATGGCAACAATATTCGACAACTTGCAAGCCGTGAGGTCGCGAATTGCAGAGGCTGCGCGGGCTGCCGGACGAAATCCCGACGACATCAAGTTGCTTGCCGTGAGCAAGACCTTCGGCGCCGATGCGATTCGCGCCGCCGTCGCCGCCGGACAGCGGGCGTTCGGCGAAAGCTACGTCCAGGAGAGTGTCGGAAAGATCGCGCAATGCGCCGGCCTCGGGCTCGAATGGCACTTTATCGGCCCGATTCAGAGCAACAAGACCCGTCCGATCGCCGAAATTTTTTCCTGGGTGCACTCGGTCGAACGGCTCAAGGTGGCGCAGCGCTTGTCGCAGGCGCGCGCGCCACAGCAGCCGCGCCTGCAGGTATGCATCCAGGTCAATGTCAGCGGGGAGTCGAGCAAGAGCGGCGTTGCTCCGGAGGAACTGGACGATCTGGCGCGGCAGGTGGCCCAACTTCCCGGACTCGAATTGCGCGGCCTGATGGCGATCCCCGAGCCGACGGACGATGCGGCGCTGCAGCGCGCCCGCTTCGCCGACCTGCGCCGACTGCGGGAACGCCTGCGAGGCGCCGGGCTCGAACTCGATACGCTGTCGATGGGCATGTCGGCCGACCTCGAGGCGGCGATCCTGGAGGGCGCCACCATCGTGCGCGTAGGCACCGCCATTTTCGGCGAACGAACGAAAACCAACTGAGCGCAATCGTGCTGGAGGAGCGGACATGAGAATCACATTTCTCGGCGGCGGCAACATGGCCACTGCCCTCATCGGTGGACTGATCGGCAAGGGCTTCGAGGGTTCCTGGATCAAGGTGATCGAGGTCGTTCCGGAGAGCCGCGAGCGGCTTGCTGTCGAATTTTCCGTAACCTGCTTCGCCGCCGTCGCGGATGCGGCGCTCGATTGCGACGTGATCGTGCTGGCGGTTAAGCCGCAGCAGATGCGCGAGGCGCTCGAGCCGCTGGCGGGAAGGCTCAAGTCGCAACTGGTCGTCAGCATTGCCGCGGGATTGCGCCTTTCCGACATCAGGCGCTGGCTCGGCGGCCACAAGCGCCTGGTGCGCGCCATGCCGAATACGCCGGCCCTGATCGGCGCCGGGGTCACTGGATTGTACGCGGCACCCTCCGTCACCAAGGCCGAGCGGCAGGCGGCAGAAAAGATCCTGAGCGCAGTAGGCACCACCCTCTGGGTCGAGGAGGAGGCAATGATGGATGCGGTCACCGCTGTTTCCGGCAGCGGGCCGGCCTACGTCTTCTATTTCATCGCGGCCCTGGAACAGGCGGCGGTGCAACTGGGCTTCACGGTCGCTCAGGCGCGCAAGTTGAGCCTGGAGACCTTCGTCGGTGCCGCCAAACTGGCCGCGCAGAGCGGCGAGGACGTGGCCGTGCTGCGCGACCGCGTCACGTCCAAGGGCGGCACCACCGAGGCGGCGCTGCTGGCGATGGATGGCGCGGATGTGGAGGCCGCCATCGTGCGTGCGGTGCGGGCAGCGGATGAGCGCGGCCGGGAACTCGGCGCGCAATTGGGCCGGGACTGACGGATCGTGCTCGGAAACCTGCTGCTTCTCGTTCTGGAAGCCGTACTCGGCTTTTTCGCGCTGCTCCTGATCGCGCGCTTTTATATGCAGTGGTCGCGGGTTTCCTTCCGCAACCAGATCGGGCATTTCGTCACCGCGCTCACGGATTGGGTGGTATTGCCGACGCGGCGGGTGATTCCGGGTTTGCTCGGACTCGATCTCGCCAGCCTGATCCCGGCGTGGTTGGCGGAAAGCCTGTTGGTTCTTGCCGAATTATGGTTGCGCGGATTCAGCTTCAGTTCGTCCTTCGGCTTGGCGACGGTGCTGATCCTCGCCCTGGGGATGATCGAGACGGTGCGTCTGTTCGTTTTCCTCATGATCGGCGTCGTGCTGATCTCGGCGGTCATGAGCTGGGTCAATCCCTATTCGCCTTTCGCGCCGCTGTTCAATGCCCTGGCGCGGCCGTTCCTGCGGCCCCTGCAGCGCGTCATCCCTCCCATTTCCAATATCGACCTCTCGCCGCTGGTTCTGCTCCTGCTGTTTCAGATCGTGCTGATGTTGCTGGCGACGCTGCGCGCCGCCGTCGTTCCTTTCATCGCCTGATGGACGACTCCGACTCCTGGTGCCGCGTCGATGCGGACGGAGTCGTCCGGCTCACGGTTCATGTCCAGCCTGGCGCGAGCAGGACCGGAATCGCCGGCCGGCACGGCGATGCACTGAAGATCCGGCTGTCGGCGCCGGCGGTGGACGGCAAGGCCAACGCCTGTCTGGTCGAATACGTCGCGGGGTTGCTGGAGGTTTCGCGCGGCAGCGTGGAACTGGCGAGCGGCGCAAGCAGCCGGCGCAAGCTGCTGAAGGTCAGCGGAGTGAGAGCAGCCGCCCTCGGCGCTCTGCGGCAGGCGCTGCAGACCGTCTAGCGCTTTGCCTCGAAAACCACGTGCCCGTCCACCAGCGTGTAGCGTACCTGGCCGGGAAGTTCGTAGCCGAGAAACGGGGTGTTCTTGCCCTGACTGCGCAGCGCTTCCCGCGTCACACGCGCATGCGCCTGGGAATCGAAAAGACACAGGTCCGCGCAGGCGCCTGCAGACAGGGTTCCTGCTTCCAGTCCCAGCACCCGCGCCGGATCGCAGGTGATGCGTGCCAGCGTTCGCGCCAGCGGCAGCTTCAGTTCCGCGCCCCACTTCAGCGTCAGCGGAAGCAATAGCTCGAGGCCGGTGGCTCCCGCTTCGGCCTCGGCGAAAGGCAATTGCTTGGCGTCGTCATCGACCGGCGTGTGATCGGAGCACAGGGCGTCGATCTTGCCGTCCGCCAGTGCCTGGCGCAGGGCGTCGCGGTCGCGCCGCGTACGCAGCGGCGGCGCAAGATGGGCGTGGGAGTCGAAGTAGCCGATGTCCATCTCGGTCAAGTGCAGATGGTTGATGGACACGTCGCAACTCGCCTTCACGCCCAGTTCGCGGGCATCGGCGATCATGGCCGCCCCAGCGGCGGTGGTGATGCGCGTGACGTGCAGTCGCACGCCGGTATCGCGGGCGAGTTGCAGCAGGGTGGCCAGGCGCACCGTCTCGGCGCTCGCCGGAATGCCGGCGAGACCAAGCCGGCCGGCAACTTCGCCGTCGTGAGCGACGCCGCCGCGTCCGAGAAACGGATCCTGGGGGAACAGCCACACCGCGTAATCGAAGGTGGCGGCGTATTGGAGTGCGCGCAACAGCACCTGAGTGTCCAAGATGGGTCGGGTGGCCTGGCCGAATGCGACGCAGCCGGACTCGGTCAGCTCACCCATTTCGGTGAGCCGCTCGCCGGCGAGCCCGGCGGTGAGAGCTCCGATGGGATAGAGCTTCGCGCGATTGAGGCTCCGTGCCCGGTACTTGAGCATCTCCACCAGCCCCGGCTCGTCCAGCGGCGGGTCGGTGTCGGGAGGACAGGCGAGGCTGGTGACGCCCCCGGCAACCGCCGCTTCCATCTCCGATTCCAGTGTCGCCCGGTATTCGAAGCCGGGCTCGCGCAGTCGCGCCGCGAGGTCGACCAGCCCCGGGCACACCACCAGTCCATCGGCGTCGATCACGCGGTTGGCGTGAAAACCGTCCGGCGCCACACCCAGGGCGACGATCCTGCCGGCGGCGATGAATACGTCCTGCCGGGCGTCGATATTGCGGACCGGGTCGATGACGCGGCCGTTCCTGATGTGGATCTTCATCCTGAATCCGTTCCGGGCTTCTTGTCGCGGGTATCCGTAGCGGCGGGCGCCGTCTCAGTGTCCGGCGCCGTTCCAGCAAACCGAAGCTGCATCAACCCCCCGCCAGCATGCTCATGACCGCCATGCGTACGGCAATGCCGAAGGTGACCTGGGGCAGGATCACCGCGTGCGGTCCGTCCGCCACCGCCGAATCGATTTCGACGCCGCGGTTCATCGGTCCCGGGTGCATGACGATGGCACCGGGCCTGGCGAGTGCCAGCTTGTCCGGCGTCAGGCCGTAGAACTTGAAGAACTCTTGCGGACTGGGCAGCAGGGCGCCCTGCATGCGTTCGCTCTGCAGCCGCAGCGTCATGACGACGTCCACATCCTTCAGGCCTTCGCGCATGTCGTGGAATACGCGTACGCCCATCCTTCCGACCTCTGCCGGCAGCAGCGTCTTGGGCGCGATGACCCGCACTTCCGGCACTCCCAGCGTGGTGAGCGCGTGAAGCTGCGAACGCGCTACGCGCGAATGCAGGATGTCGCCGATCACCGCCACCACGAGATTCGTGAAATCCTTCTTGTAGTGGCGGATGGTGTACATGTCCAGCAGCCCCTGGGTGGGATGGGCATGCCGTCCGTCGCCGGCGTTGATGACATGGATGTGCGGAGCCACATGCTGCGCGATGAAGTGGGCGGCGCCGCTCGATGCGTGGCGCACGACGAACATGTCCGCGTGCATCGCCGACAGGTTGTCGATGGTGTCGAGCAGGGACTCGCCCTTGGTCTGGGACGAGGTGCTGATGTTGAGGTTGAGCACGTCCGCCGACAGGCGCTTGGCGGCGATCTCGAACGTCGTGCGGGTGCGCGTGCTGGGCTCGAAGAAGAGGTTGAATACGGACTTGCCGCGCAGCAGCGGCACCTTCTTCACCTCGCGTTCGGAAACCTCGGCGAAGGGCGCCGCGGTGTCGAGAATCTTGAGCAGGATTTCCCGCGGCAGTCCCTCGATCGTCAGCAGATGATGGAGTTCGCCGTGGCCGTTGAGCTGGGGATTAGCCATGGATCAGGCGCAGACTGAGTTTGCCGTCGTCCTCCCGTTCCAGCTGCAGGTTGTGCCCCGGCTCCAGCATGAGCGTGTGGGCGCAGTAGCGCGCGCAGATCGGCAGCTCGCGCCCGCCCCGGTCGGCGAGCACGGCGAGGTCGACCCGGGCCGGCCGGCCGTAGTCGAACAGTTCGTTGAGTGCTGCGCGAATGGTGCGGCCGGTGTAGAGCACGTCGTCGACGATGACGATGGCACAGCCCTTGACTTCGAACGGAATGTTGGAAGGGCGCGGTCGCGCATGCAGGCCGCGCCGCGCGTAGTCGTCGCGATAGAACGAGGGATCGATGATGCCGAGTGGCAGGGTGAGTCCCAGCTCGGCGTGCAAGCGCTCGGCAAGCCAGGCGCCTCCCGTGTGGATCCCCACCAGCGCCGTCTCGCTGCCGACGTGGGGGCGCATCTGCTCCACGAGTGTGGAGAGCAGTTGTTCAGCGTCGGGGATTTGCATGGAAATAGCTCTGTAGAATCAGTTGCGCCGCGGTGGCGTCGAGGCGGGACTTGCGCTGCCTCCAGGTGAGTCCCGCGTCGCGCAACGCCGTATCCGCATCGGCGGAAGACAGGCGCTCGTCCACCAGCTCCACCGGCAGGCCGAATCGTCCGTGCAGCTGATTGGCGAAGCGCCGGCAGCGTGCCGTGAGGTCGTGCTCGCCTCCATTCATCGACACGGGCAGACCGACGATCAGCAATGCCGGTTGCCATTGCGCGATCAGTTTCGCGATGGCGGCGAAGCGGCGGTCGTTGTCCGCAGCGTCGATCATCACCAGAGGATGGGCCTGGCCGGTTTCAGATTCGCCGACTGCCACCCCGATGCGCCTGGTGCCGAAATCGAAACCGAGGGTGGTGCCGCGAGGTGCCCGCGACAACGCGCCAGCGTGGTTCATCGCATGTGCCAAGACGACGTTGCCTTGCTCCATTCAGGCGTGGCCGGCGACGTCGGAGAGGCGGGCGAAATCCACACCCAGAAGTTGCATGGCTGCGGGCAGGCGGTCTTCCGGCGGCATGCCGAAAATGACCTGCGCACTGGCGGGAACCGTGAGCCAGGCGTTCTGTGCCAGCTCCCATTCCAACTGGCCGGCAGCCCAGCCGGAATAGCCCAGGGTCACGATGATCTCCGACGGTTCGCCTTGGCTGCCGACCGATTGCAGGATGTCGCGCGAACTGGTCAGACCGATGTTGCCATTGACCGCCAGCGTGGCCTGCCAGTCGCCTACAGGACGATGCAGCACGAAGCCGCGATCGGTCTGCACCGGTCCGCCGAAGTAGACGGGCATGCCTGCGAATCCGGCCGCATCCAGCGGAATGTCGATGCGCTCGAACAGCGTGCTCAACATCATGTCCAAGGGGCGGTTGATGACCACGCCGAGAGCGCCCTGATCGTTGTGCTCGCAGATGTAGGTCAGCGTGCGCGAGAAGTTCGGATCGGTCATGGCCGGCATGGCGATCAGAAAATGATTCGTCAGATTGACGTCTTGCGCGCTGTTGTCGATCTCGGTCATGCCTGGATTGTAATCGCCTGAAGGCGGGCACACAAATCCGCAAGCCGGCGCGAGCTGTGACCTGTCCATTGGCACGGCAAACCGGCACAATGCTCCGGAACCGATGCACGCGCCCGCCATAATGACCGATTGCGCCCTAGTTTGGTTCCGCCGCGATCTGCGTGATTACGATCATGCCGCTCTCTATCAAGCCGTCAGGACGCATGCCTGCGTCTATTGTGTCTTCGTCTTCGATACCGAGATCCTCGATGCGCTGGAATGTCGCGACGACCGCCGTGTCGAGTTCATCCGGGAGTCGGTCATCGAACTGGATGGAAGGTTGCGGGATCAGGGTGGAGGGCTGATCGTCCGTCATGGCCGCGCTCGCCTGGAGATCCCCCGGCTCGCGGTCGAACTGTCGGTTTCCGCCGTTTACGCGAATCACGACTACGAACCGCAGGCGATGGAGCGCGACACCGAGGTGGAACGTCGCCTGCGCGCGGCGGGCATCGAATTTCGCCAGCTCAAGGACCAGGTCATCTTCGAGCGCAGCGAGCTCCTGACCCAGGGCGGCCGCCCCTTCAGCGTGTTCACACCCTACAGGAACGCATGGCTCAAGAAGCTTACGCCGTTCCATGTGCAGTCCTATCCGGTGGCACGCTACGCCGGCCGGCTGGCCCGGCCATCCTTCGATGCGGCCATACCGTCCGTGAGGCAACTGGGCTTCCGGCCCACCAATCTCGGTGCGCTGGCGCTGCCTTGCGGCATGTCGGGAGCACGCACCCTGTTCGATGATTTCGTCGAACGTATCGACGATTACAAGCTGCGGCGCGACTATCCCGCAGCCAAGGGTCCGTCCTACCTCTCCGTGCATCTGCGCTTCGGTACGATCTCGCCGCGCGAACTTGCCGCTTTCGCCGTCCATCGCGGCGGGCAGGGGGCGGAGAGTTGGCTCAACGAGCTGATCTGGCGCGACTTCTACCACATGATCCTGGCCCACTTTCCGCACGTCGTGGCGCACGCCTTTCGCCCGGAGTTCGATGCGCTGGAGTGGGACGATGCCCCGGACCTTTTCTCGGCCTGGTGCGAAGGCCGCACCGGCTATCCGCTGGTGGATGCAGCCATGCGTCAATTGAACCAGACCGGCTACATGCACAATCGCCTGCGCATGGTGACCGCATCCTTCCTGACCAAGGACCTGGGCATCGACTGGCGCCTGGGTGAACGGTACTTCGCGCGCCAGTTGAACGATTACGATCTTGCCGCCAACAACGGCGGCTGGCAGTGGGCGGCATCGACTGGCTGCGACGCCCAACCCTACTTTCGCATCTTCAACCCCGTTACGCAGTCAGAGAAATTCGACAGCGCGGGCAAGTTCATCCGACGCTACGTCCCCGAACTGACCGCCTGCAGTGCCAAACGGATCCACTCACCGTGGCGCATGGGCGGGGACGAGCAGCGCGCGGCGGGAGTAGTGATCGGCCGCGACTACCCCCTGCCCATCGTGGATCACGCGCTGGCGCGGGGACGCACGCTGGAGCGCTTCGCCCGACTCAGAAAATTGTAGGTGGGTTTTGGGTCGGCTCCAGCGCAAAGCGTGGAGCCGACATCGGGTCACGGGCGACCTTGTGCGGCGAATTCGACCTACGCGGCTACCGCGGCCTCGGTATAGCTGCGGATCAGCGCCAGCAGTTCCTCTTCCTGGTAGGGCTTGCCGAGGTAGTGGTTCACGCCGATTTCTTTGGCATAGCTGCGGTGCTTGTCCGCCAGGCGCGAGGTGATCATGATGATCGGCACACCCTTGAGGCGCGGGTCACTGCGGACATTGCGCGTCAGATCGAATCCGTCCATGCGCGGCATCTCGATGTCCACCAGCATGACGTCCGGAACCACGTCGAGGAGTTGTTCCAGCGCATCGACGCCGTCCTTGGCCGTGAGCACGCGATAGCCCTCTCGCTCCAGCAGGCGACTGGTGATCTTGCGCACCGTGAGCGAATCGTCCACCACCATGACGCTGGGTTGACGTTCCTGCGGCGGCGGAACAGCGCGGGCAGGGGTGGCTTCCCCGCCGGCGGCGCGCGGTGGTGCCGCCGACTCGCGCACGAGAAGTGCCACGGGATTGAGAATAAGCGATATCTCGCCGTCTGCAAGGACGGTGGCGCCGACGATGCCGATGACGCGGGCCAGTTGCACCCCGGTCTTCTTGATGACGATTTCCTGATTGCCGCGCAGCTCGTCGACCTGGGTGGCGACGCGGATGCCGCTGGCGCGGGTGAGGATCACCCAACTGTAGCGCGCGGGCGGCGGCTGGGTGTCGGAGTCACCGAGCAGTTGCGCCAGGTACCGGAAGGGATATTTGTTGCCGAGCCATTCTGCCTCACCAGCCGCGCGCATTCTCTGCAGCGCATCGGGTTTGAGTTCCAGTACCTGTTCCACCATCGCCGACGGAATGGCGTAGGTGCGACCGGCGACGCGGGCGAGCAGGGCCTGCATGACGACAAGTGACTGCGGCAGCAGGATGCGGAACCGCGTCCCCTTGCCCGCGACCGAGTTCACCTCGATGCGTCCGCCCAGGGCATAGACGGTATTCTTTACCACGTCCATTCCGACACCGCGACCGGCGATGGCGGAGAGTTCTGCGGCGGTCGAAAAGCCGGGGCGGAAGATGAGCTCAATCAATTGCGCTTCGGTTGGTTCGGCGTCCGCCGCCAGCAATCCGGCCTTGACGGCGCGCTCGCGAATGCGCACGAAATCCAGTCCGCGACCGTCGTCGGCGAATTCGATCGCGATCTCGTTGCCTTCCTGCGACAGGGCAAGCCGGATCTCGCCGATTTCGCCTTTTCCCTGGGCGATCCGCTCGGCGCCGTCTTCCAAACCATGGCTGATGGCGTTGCGCAGCAGGTGCTCCAGCGGGCCAGTCATCTTTTCCAGCACGCTGCGGTCCAATTCCAGTTGGCCGCCGCGGATGTCGAGATTGGCCTTGCGATTCAACTCCTTAGCCGTCTGGCGCACGATGCGGTAGAGACGGTCGGCGATGCTGGTGAACGGCACCATGCGCACGTTCATCAGCGACTGCTGGAGTTCCCGCGCAAGCCTACCCTGCGCAGTCAGAGCAGCGTCCGCGGCGTCCAGATTTCGCAGCAACGTGTGCTGCACCGTGGAAACGTCGTTCACGCTCTCCGCCATCATGCGCGTGAGTTCCTGAAGTCGGGTGAAGCGGTCCATCTCCAACGGGTCGAACTCGGCCTGCTGCGCTTCGGCCCGGGCGAGCCGCGACTGCATTTGGGAGTCGGCCTGGATCTCCACCTCGCGCAATTGGTTGCGCAGGCGGATGACGTTCTCCGTGAGGTCCAGGAGCGAAGCGCGTAGCGTCCGCATCTCGCCTTCGATGCGTGACCGGGCAATGCTGATCTCTCCCGCCTCGTTTACAAATCGGTCCACCAGGTCGGCGCGGACCCGCAGGGTGGCGCGCGCGGCAGTAACTTCTTCCTCTTCTGCGGTTGCCGCAGGCGGCGCCGGGACAGCCACGGCCTCTGCAGCCGGCGTGGCCTCTGCAGCAGGCGTGGCGGCCGCGGCTTCGGCGACGGGCGCGGCGCGTAATTGATCCAGCAGCGCGCTCGCGCGGTCCAGGGAATGGCTGCAATCGTCGAAGAACTGGGGTGATGCATCCTGTTTGTCGAACGCGAACTCGACGCGGTTCTCCAGGTTGTGGACCAGTTCGCCCAGTGCCATGGCGCCGGCCATGCGAGCGCTTCCCTTCAGGGTATGGAGCAGGCGGGCCAAGGCGCGTGGAGCGTTGCTGTCGGTGGGCGCAGCGCGCCAATTCTGCAACTCGGCGCCGGTCTCGTGTATGAGGTCGGTCGCCTCCTCGAGAAATATCGGCAGAAGCTGGACGTCGATGTCGTCTGACAGCCGCAATTTGCGCCGCTCTGCCTGCTGTATTGGTGTCTCTGGCGCGGCCGCCATTGGCGGCGCGAGAACCGCCTGCGGCGCGATGATCGTGGCCTGCTCCTCTTCTTCGAGAGCAAGGATTTCTTCCACCGGTGCTTGCGGTGCCGTCGCTGTGGGTGCGCCAGCAGGTGCAATGTCGTCCAACCATCCGAGCAGATCGGTCAGCGGTTGCGGCCGGCGCTTGTCTGCGACGGCCTTCACCATGCCTTCCAGCACGGAAGCGGCGCTGTTCAGCACCTCCGACTGGTCGGCATCGGGCGCCCGATTCGCCGCGACCAAACGCTGCAGCGCGTGTTCCAGATTGCGCGCGAGGTCGTGGACTGCCTGCATACCGACGGTACCGGCGATGCCGCCGAGGGTGTGGGCAGCGCGCATGGTCTGCTCGGAGGGCTGCAGCGTCGGATTGATGTGCATGCGCGCCAGCTCATGCCGCAGCGTTGCGAGGTGCTGCCGCGCCTCGCCCAGGAACATGTCGTACAGCGTGCGAGACAGGACGAGGTCGCCGATATGAATCTGTTCCTCTGTCGGCGGGGCGGGCGGTATTTCGACGGCCGCCTGCGGGGCGACCTCGCTCGGCACGACAGGCGGTGCGCCCGTCGGCGGCGCCTCTTCACCTCCCGATTTGAGCATTTCCGCCTGGGCGAAGAGAACGCTGGCGTCCATGTGTGTGCCACCGCCGGCTTCCAGTTGCTGCACCCAGGCTTGCAGCAGGCGGTGGGCATCGCCGATGAACTGGTACAAGGCAGGTGTGGCGTCCTGTTCCCGGCGCAGCCACTGATTCATCACCTGCTCCGCCGACCACGCCGCTTCGCCCAATTCCTTCAGCCCCACCATGCGGCCGCTGCCCTTGAGGGTGTGGAAGCCGCGGCGGATGGTCGTCAGAACCTCATGGTTGTGCGGTTCGGCGCGCAAGGAGTCGAGGTTGGTGTCGATCGTCACCAGCACCTCGTGGGCTTCTTCGAGGAAGATTCCCAGCAGTTCGGAGTTCACCGCCTCTTCCGTGGCCGGTGTGGGCGCCGCCGGTGGCGGTGCCGCCGGCGCAGCCTGAGGTGCGATGTCGGCCACCGCCTTGTCAAAGCGCTCGGTACCGGCGGTAGCCGTTTGCGCAGCGAGCGCGGCGAGGGCTTCCTTCGCTTGCTGTTCGAGCTTGGCATCGGCCACCAGATTGGCTTCCTGGCGAATCGTCTCGAACGTCTGCTTCAATTCCTGGCGCAGTGATGCGTCCTGCGGCTTCTCCTTGAGCTGCTCCACCAGCGCCTGTGCTTCTCCCCGCTTCTGTTGCAGGTCCTGCTCGACTGTGGCTGTTGTTGCAGATTTCCTCGCCTTGGCGCGTTCGGGATAGAGGATGGCGTCGAGGTCGGCCGCCCCATGCTGCAACGCTTCGACGAAGAATCCCAGTCCCGATAGTTTGTGTGCAACCTGTTCGAACTCGCTCTGCGGCGGCGCCGTTTCGGCCGCGGCAAAGCGGGCAATGCTCTCACCGCATTCGCGCAGCAGCGCGACAGCATTCTCCTGACCGAGCATCGTGAGGGCGCCCTCCACCTGCTTGAGCGTGGTGGACAGCCGCAGCAGTTCACTGCCGCGCGAAGAGTCGCGGAAGTAACCGTCGAGGGACTGCTCGATCTGGGACAGATTGGTCAAGATCTCTCGCGCGACTTGGGCGAGGAACAGCTTGTCCTGCGCCTGGCGGGACATCTCCCCCAGCAGGGGCGCATCCAAGGGTGCCAAGGTCTCGCCGCGGCGCAGGCGGGCGAGGCGCTCTTCGACGATCTCCACTTGTTGCGGAAACTCGGTGTCGAGGTGGCCGAAGTTCTCCACCGCCGTTTCCGCCAGCAGCAAGGCGGTGGCGAGCTCCATGGCGACCGTGTCGCTGTGCTGGAGCGGATCCTTGCGCAACCAGCGTGCGGTTTCGCCGATCGCGCCGAGCAGGCGGGTGATGGGCGTTTGCGGCAGGTCGGGGATGCGGCTTCCGATCTGCGTCGTGTGGTCGTCGAACTGCGGCAGGGCGACGGCGGCACCGGCGCAGAACTTGTTCCAGGATTCCTTCGCCTGCTGAATGGACTCGCGCAGGGACAGCAGAACCGGCTGCAGGGGCACCAGATCGGTCGTCGCCGTCTGGGGAACGAGGCGGTCGAGATCGTAGACCCTCTTGATCTCTCGTACTTGGTCACTTTCGGCAGGCGAGATGGCGACGTAATAGAGCAAGTCGCGCAACAGGCGCTCCGCCACGGCCGACGTTCCTTCGACGAAACGGCGCATCTGTGTGTCGATGCGTGCGCACAGACGCTTCACCGCGAGGTTGACGGGAACGGCCTTCCGCGCCAGCACGTCGAGGAAGCCGAGGGTGATCCACCAAACGGTGCGCTCGCCCGGCAAGCTCTGCACGCGCTCCACGGCAGATACCGCCTCACGCATGTCGGACAGGCCGGCCAGCGAGTCGGCGGAGCGCAACCATTGCAGGAAGCCGCGCTCGAATCGGCTTCGTGCGGCCTTCAGCAGCGCGGTTGACTGCTCGTCAGCGGATGCGGCGGCGTCGATCTCGCGCCTCGGCGGACGCAGGGACAAGTCGGGAAAGAACAGGTCGCTCGGCACCGCAGGGGGGGCGTTGCGCGCGCGCTGCACCTGCTCGTAGATCGGTAACAGCTTGAGCGGCTGGTTCGTGGCGCCGGTCGCCAGATCGTCGAGATAATGGCGCAAGGTGGCGATGCTCTGCTGCCCCAGGTCAAGCAGCATCGGGGTGGACGCTGCGCGTCCGTGCTCCATGTCGCCGAGCAGCGCTTCGATGGATTCGGATACCTGAGTGACGCCGTCGAGGCCGACGATCGCCATCGCACCATGTGCCTGGTGCAGATGACTCTGGGCGAATCGTAATTGCGACGTCTCGGTGGGATTTGCGCCGAGTTGCTTCAACGCGTCGGCGGCGCGGCTCAGGGCGAGGTCGATTTCGCCCTTGACCCAGATCAGCGGTCCGAGATCGAATTCGTTTGCGGCGTTCATGTTTGCTCGCTGCGCAGTTGAAACGTTAGCCGCGTAACGGTTGTCGGGGCGGCTTCCTTAAACCTTGAAGCCCGACACCGAGCCCTTCAATTCCACCGCAAGTTCAGCGAGTTGGCCGATGGAAACGGCCGTCTCCTTGGTGCCGGCCGTGGTCTGCTGCGTGACACGCAGGATGCTCTTCATCGTGTCGGCGACCTGGGTCGCCTGCGTCGCCTGCCTCTCGGTCTGGGTGGAGATCTGCTCGATCAGTTGGGCGAGGTTGCGCGAGACCGACGAGATCTCGGACAAGGCCTGACCGGCCGCATCGGACAGCTTTGCGCCGTCCACCACGCCGCGGGTGCTCCGTTCCATGGCGGACACCGCGTCCTGGGTATCGGTCTGAATCGTCTTGACGATGGCCGCGATCTGCTTGGTCGCCTCGGCAGACCGCTCCGCCAGACGCTGCACCTCTTCCGCCACCACGGTGAAGCCGCGCCCTGCTTCCCCCGCGGACGCGGCCTGGATCGCGGCATTCAGGGCCAGCACGTTGGTCTGCTCGGTGATGTCCGAAATCAACTCCACGATCTCGCCGATCTCCTGCGAGGATTCGCCGAGCCGCTTGATGCGCTTGGACGTATCCTGAATCTGTTCGCGGATTTCGTTCATGCCCTTGATCGAGTTCTCAACGGCTTCCGAACCTTTCTGGGCCGCCGAGAGCGAGGCACGGGCAACCTGCGCCGATTCCACCGCGCTTTTCGATACGTGACTCATCTGCTGGGCCATGGCGAGCGCCGCCGACCCGGCGTCCTGGATCTCTCGCGCCTGCCGCTCGGTAGCCGCGAGCAGGTCGCTGGACGTCCGCTTGGCCGATTCGGTGGCGGAGGTCACCCGGCTCGCCGCTTCGTTGATGCGCTTTACGAGCACTGCCAGTTCTTCAATCGTGTAGTTGACCGAGTCGGCGATGGCGCCTGTGATGTCTTCGGTTACTGTGGCGCGCACCGTGAGGTCGCCGTCGGCCAGATCGCCCATCTCGTTCATCAGCCGCAGAATCGCTTGCTGCTGGCTGTTCTTGTCCGTTTCGGCAGCGCGGCGCTGTCCCTCGGAATCCTGCGCCCGGCGCTTGGCGTCATCGTTGTACAGCTTGATCAGCAGAACGAGCATGGCGATGGCGAGGGCGCCGAATAGTGCGATGAGGAAGTTCGACAGGCCGCGAGCGGAGAGCACTCGCGCGTAGCCCGCGGCGACCTTGTCCGTCGATTCCAGCAGGGCCGTGCTGTCGGCGAAGATGCGGCTGCCCGCCTGCTTTGCCTGGACCAGGCGCTGCAGGTTGGACAGGATGCTGGTGATCGCCTCACGGTTCTGATTAAAGGCCGTTTCCAGTTCGGCGATTTTTTCCTTGGTTTCGGGATCGGTGGCGGCCGAAATCCGCATCACGTCGCTGCCCTTCGCCAGCCCCTGCAGCGTGTCACGGAAGCTGTTGGTGTCCTTGCCCAGAAGGAATGCAACCTCGGGATCCACCGCCGAGGCGACCATCAGGCTGTTGGCGTTCTTGGCCAGGCGCTGCGTCAGCATCACCAACTGGTTCGCGGCAAAGATCTCACGTCCCTGTGCCCCAATCTGCACCTTGAGTGCCGCGATCTGCTCGGTCAGCTCCAGCAACTGCGGGTTACGGGCGTTGATCTGGTTGACTGCAGTACCCAGGGCCACCAGATTCCTTTCCTGCTCGATCATGATGGCTGCGTTCCTGGCGGTCTTCTCCCACTCCTTGGTCAGAGCCTGGAGATCGGGCTGCACAGCGTCCGGACTTGCCGGAAAGGAAACTCCTTCGACTTCGCCGCCCTGGATCAGCCGCTCCAGCAGGGAGCCGAAGCTGTCGCGGCTCTCGCGCAGTTCCTTGAATGCAGCCGGATTGCCCTGTAATGAAAGTTGGGCCGACTTTGCCAAACGCTGCGACAGCATGCGCATCTGACCGACGACGGAGTTGTAGGCGGCACCGTGGGTGCCGATTCGATTCTCGCGAATGGCGAAACTCGCTGCGATGATGAAAAATACCGCGAATGCCGCGGCCAGAATCTGGAACTGCTGGTTCAGCGGCATGGCGCCGATGAGCGGCAGCCGGCCGGGGGCGCCGCGGCCTGTAATCTGCGCCTTCTCGTCCGGCGCCTCCATGATGGTGGTGTCGACGCCTGCTCCTGCCCCGAGCTTGCCGAGAAAGCCCATTCTGCCGAAAAGTTTGAATGTCATTGCCTTGGTCTCCGAATCCGGTCTCAGCTTCTCAGCTTTTCGGCTTCGCTATATTCCGACTTCCAAGAATGCGGGATCCATGAAAAGATCACGAATCAGAAGCTTCTTCCAGGTGTGGTCCTGGCTGTCGCGGAAATGCTCGCCTACCCAGGGGCGTGGATCGAGCTGTTCCGGTTGCGGTTCGAGTTGATCCAGGTTGCGCAGCCCGAGCGTGCGACTGACCAGAATCGCGCTGGAAAAGCCGAAACGGCTGTTGGCGAGGACCAGCCGCGCATCGGAGTTGAGCGGCGTCGGCTCCAGCCCCTGAAAGGCCGCGAAATCCACCACCGTGAGCAAGGTGCCGCGGATGCTGGTCAGCCCGCGGAACCACGGCTTGGTCAAGGGGACCGGCGCCAGTGCCGGCAGCGGCACGATCTCGCCGGTGTCAGCCAGTTCCAGCAGCCAGTAATCTCGTCCGACCAGAACGCCGAGCAACGCGCGCGGCGCATCTCCCCGCTGCGCACTGGTGAGCCTCTCCACCAGGCTTTGCTGAAACTCGCGCAGGCTGATGCGTTTCGCCATTGGTCTTCCCGCCTACCCCAGGGCATCGATCTTGTTTAGCAGCGCCGCCTGGTCGATGGGCTTGGTGAGGTAGTCCAGCGCGCCCTGCCGCATGCCCCAGATCTTGTCGGTTTCCTGGTCCTTGCTGGTGCACATGATCACGGGAATGCGGCGTGTGGCCTCATCGCGGGTGAGCGTCCGCGTCGCCTGGAAACCGTTGATGCCGGGCATGACGACGTCCATCAGGATCAGGTCGGGTTTCTCCGCCTTGGCCTTGGTGATCGCCTCCTCGCCGCTTTCTGCGGTAATCACCAGGTAACCGTTGCGCACCAGCAGCTCGCCCAGCACGTGCCGTTCGGTCGGCGAATCGTCCACCACGAGAATCTTCTTCACGGGCATGTCTTGTTCCTCCTAGCCCTCATGCGGCGCCGCGTGGGCGGCGACGGCCTTTAGCAGACTGTCTTTTGTGAAAGGCTTGGTCAGATATTCGTCGGAGCCGACCATGCGCCCACGGGCGCGATCGAACAATCCGTCCTTGGAGGAGAGCATGACGACGGGAGTGGAACAAAACTTCGAGTTCTTCTTGATCAGGGCGCAGGTCTGGTAGCCGTCCAGGCGCGGCATCATGATGTCGACGAAGATGATGTCGGGATGATGGTCGGCGATCTTGGCCAACGCATCGAAGCCGTCTTCCGCCAGCACGACGTGGCAACCCGCCTGCGACAGAAAGATCTCCGCGCTGCGGCGAATGGTGTTGCTGTCGTCAATCACCATCACCTTGATGCCATTCAGGTTGACTGGTTCAGCCACGCTTCCCTCCTTGCAAGCCCGCGCCAGCTCTCGTTCCGGCTTGCCCGGCGCGGCGCCCGCCACTATACCGCAAATGCTGTCGTCACCGCGAGAGAGCGATCACGGCATGCAGCGACAAAACTGAAGTGTCAAGATCGAGGGCGGCGTCAGATTTCGATCATCTCGAAATCGTCCTTGCGCGCGCCGCATTCAGGGCAGGTCCAGTTGGGCGGAATGTCCTGCCAGCGGGTTCCGGGCGCAATGCCTTCATCCGGGATGCCCGCCGCCTCATCGTAGATGAATCCGCAGATCAGACACATGTACGCTTTGTAGGGGGCATCGGCACGGGCAGTCATGGTGGGCGGGGAGGTGCAGGCTTTTCGGTTAAAATGCGCAGCATCTTACCGTATCTCATGCGCACGCGTCGCCGCGTGCGGCAAGATGGGACATCACCAGGAACTGCTTCCCCCGATCGTCATGGTTTTCGCCGCGTCGGACCCGTCCGGCGGCGCCGGCTTGCAGGCCGATATCATGACTTTGTCGAGCTTGGGTTGCCATACGCTGTCGGTGGTCACTGCGATAACGGTCCAGGATACGGTCGGCGTCGAGGCCGTGCTGGCACTGGATGCGGACTGGATCGTCGATCAGGCGCGGGTGCTGCTGGAAGACATGCCGGTAGCAGCGTTCAAGATCGGCCTGGTCGGCAGCGTGGAGAACATCGCGGCTGTCGCCGAAATCGTTTCGGACTATCCGGACATCCCGTTGGTGCTCGATCCCGTGCTGACTTCCGGCCGCGGTGATGAACTGGCCAACGAAGAGATGATTCGCGCCCTGCGCGGGTTGCTCCTGCCGCAGACCACCGTGCTCACGCCCAACAGCTTGGAGGCGCGGCGCCTGGCGCTGGAGGATGCGGAGGATGACGAGCTTCCGGAAGCGCCCGATCTTGTCGAGTGCGGGCGTCGTCTTGTGGAAGCCGGGGCGGAATATGTCCTCATTACCGGCACCCACGAGAACACGTCCAAGGTCGTCAATACGTTGTGCGGCGAGCAGGGCTTGATTCGCTCCGAATCGTGGGATCGGCTGCCCGGAAGCTATCACGGGTCGGGCTGCACTCTGGCCTCGGCCATCGCCGCCAACCTGGCCAACGGGCTGGACGTCCCGGACGCGGTGCGAGATGCCCAGGATTACACCTGGCAGGCGTTGGCGGCCGGGTTTCGGCCCGGCATGGGGCAGTTCATTCCCGACCGCTTCTTCTGGGCGCGCGAAGACGACGGCGATGGAGAACTGGCGCTTTAGGCTGCGCGGGCTGTACGCCATCACCCCGGAGATCCCGGAGACGCCGGAACTCGCTGCCCGCGTCCGAGAAGTGCTCGCGGGCGGAGCCTGTCTCGTCCAATACCGCAGCAAGAATCCCGACGCCGCACTGCGGCGCAGGCAGGCCGCAGCGTTGCTGCAATTGTGCCGAGAGCACGGCGTGCCCCTGATCATCAATGACGATGCCGGCTTGGCGGCGGAATTGGGCGCAGACGGCGTGCATGTGGGACGTGACGACGTGGATCTGGACGCGGCGCGGACGCGGTTGGGCAGCGCCCGCATCCTCGGCGCTTCCTGCTACAACGACCTGCCGCGCGCCGACGCCGCAGTCACCCGCGGCGCCAACTATGTAGCGTTCGGCGCCGCCTTCCCTTCCGCCACCAAGCCGGGTGCGGCGCGGGCTCCCCTCTCGTTGTACGCGGCGGCCCGCAGCCGGCTGGCGTTGCCAATAGCCGCCATCGGCGGCATCACCGTGGACAATGCGCCGCTACTGATCGCCACCGGGGTCGACCTGCTGGCCGTGATCAGCGACCTGTTCGAGACGCCCGATGTCGCAGCTCGCGCCGCCGCCTATGTGCGCCTGTTCGCCGACGCCCATACCCCGCAGCCGAAGCAGTAGCGATACAGCGTGTAATATTGGCGCTCGCGCGATTCCCGTGTTCTGCCCCGCTTTGCTCGAGGAAAATCCATGACCAGCAAGAACGACATCCTGTTCGAACGGGCCCAGCGCTCGATTCCCGCCGGCGTCAATTCGCCGGTGCGCGCCTTCCGCTCCGTCGGTGGCACGCCGCGCTTCTTCGTTTCCGGCAGCGGATCGCGGGTTGTGGACGCCGACGGCAAGGCCTACGTCGATTACGTCGGTTCCTGGGGCCCGCTGGTGCTCGGCCACGCCCACCCCGAGGTGGTGCGCGCCGTGCAGCAGGCTGCCGCGCAGGGCTTGAGCTTCGGCGCGCCGACCGAGGCCGAGATCGAAATGGCCGAGGAGATCGTGAAGCTGGTGCCGAGCATGGAGATGGTGCGTCTGGTGAGTTCGGGCACCGAAGCGACCATGAGCGCGATCCGACTGGCGCGGGGTTTCACCGGCCGCGACGCCATCATCAAGTTCGAGGGTTGCTACCATGGCCACGCCGACAGCCTGCTGGTGAAGGCCGGATCAGGAGCGCTCACTTTCGGCAACCCGAGTTCGGGGGGGGTGCCCGCCGATTTCGCCCGCCACACCCTGGTCCTCGACTACAACGACCCGCAGCAACTGGACGATACGTTCCGACAGGCGGGTGACAGCATCGCCGCCGTGATCGTCGAACCGGTGGCGGGCAACATGAACCTGATCGCGCCGCGCCCCCAGTTCCTGCAGGCCATGCGCGAGTTGTGCACCCGCCACGGCGCGGTGCTGATATTCGACGAAGTGATGACCGGCTTTCGCGTCGCCCTCGGCGGCGCCCAGGCGCACTACGGCATCCAGCCCGACCTGACCACGCTGGGCAAGGTGATCGGCGGCGGCATGCCGGTGGGCGCTTTCGGCGGACGGCGCGACATCATGCAGAAAATCGCACCGCTGGGACCGGTGTATCAGGCCGGAACCCTGTCGGGCAATCCGGTGGCGATGGCGGCCGGGCTGACGACGCTCAAACTGATCCAGGCGCCAGGCTTCTACGATCGCCTCGGCGCTACGACGCGGCGGCTTACCGACGGCCTGGCAGCGGTGGCCCGCGAGCAGGGGGTGACCTTCAGCGCGCAGGCCGTGGGCGGCATGTTCGGTCTCTACTTCCGCACCGCGGCGCCGCAGACCTATGGCGAAGTGATGGAGTGCGACAAGGAGGCATTCAACCGTTTCTTCCACGCCATGCTGGTGAAGGGCGTGTATTTCGCGCCGTCGGCGTTCGAAGCCGGCTTCGTGTCGGCGGCCCATACCGCAGCCGACATCGACGAAACCGTCGCCATTGCGGCGAGGATCTTCGAACAACTGGCCGGGTAGCGTTCCGGCGGCCCGCAGGATGGCTTGCCTGCCGGCCCGCGAGGCGGGTGCTTACAGCAGGAAGATCGTGGCGAGGCCGAGAAAGATGAAGAATCCGCCCGAGTCGGTGACGGCGGTGATCAGCACCGACGAGCCGATCGCCGGGTCGCGGCCGACGCGCTGCATGGTCAGCGGTACGACGACGCCGACAGTGGCGGCCAGCAGCAGGTTGAGGGTCATGGCGGCCGTCATTACCAGTCCGAGCGGGACGCTCTTGTAGAGCCACCACGCGATCAATCCCAGCAGGCCGCCCCAGGCGATGCCGTTGAACAGGGCGACGCCGAGTTCCTTGCGCAGCAGCTTGCGCGCGTTCTCGGGCTGAATCTGCCCCATGGCGATGGCGCGCACGATCATGGTGATGGTCTGGTTGCCCGAATTGCCGCCGATGCCGGCGACGATCGGCATCAATGCCGCCAGCGCCACCAGCTTCTCGATCGAGTTCTCGAAGGCGCCGATGACGCGCGAGGCGATGAATGCGGTCACCAGGTTGATCGCCAGCCACGCCCAGCGGTTTTTCACCGAGTCGATCACCGGCGCGAAAATGTCCTCCTCCTCGCGCAAGCCTGCCTGGGACAGGCGCTCGGCTTCCGTCGCCTCGCGAATGTAGTTGACGACGGCGGCGACGGTGACGCGGCCGACCAGGTGGTTGTCCACGTTCACCACGGGGGCGGATACCAGATCGTAGCGCTCGAACGCCTGGGCCGCCGAGTCCGCGTTGTCGTCCGGGTTGAGCGACAGCATGTCGGTGAGCATGATCGAGGCGACCTCGGTTTCCGGGTCGCTGATCAGCAGACGGCTCAAGGGCAGCACACCGCGCAGATGTTCCTCGCGGTCCACGACGAACAACTGGTCCGTGTGGTCCGGCAGTTCGTCGAAGCGGCGCAGGTAGCGCAGCACGACCTCGAGCGACACATCCTCGCGCACCGTCACCATCTCGAAGTCCATCAGCGCGCCCACCGCGTCCTCGGGATAGGACATGGCGGCCCGCAACTGCTCCCGTTCCTCCACGTCGAGAGACAGGAACACGTCCTGCATGACCTCGCGCGGCAGATCCGGGGCGAGGTCGGCGATTTCATCGGTGTCGAGCTGCTCGGCGGCGGCGACGAGCTCGTTCGGCTCCATCGCCTCGATCAGCGATTCGCGTACGGCGTCCGAGACTTCCAGCAGGATCTCGCCGTCGCGCTCCGCCTTCACCAGTTCCCAGACGAACAGGCGCTCGTCCAGCGGCAGCGCCTCCAGGATGTAGGCGATATCGGCCGGGTGCATCGCGGCGAGCTTGTTCTGCAACTCGGCGATGTGCTGCTTGTGCACCAGCGTTTCTACCAGCTCGTGGCGCGGCATCTCCTGGCGGTGCACGAGGTTCTCCACCAGCCGGTGACGGGCGAGCAGCGACTGCACCTCGCGCAGGCGCTGCTGCACATCCTCGTCGTGCTGGATCCGATCTTCCGCCTCGGTCATGACGTCGCGCGCGAATGCAGGTAAATGCGCGATTGTACGGGTTTTGAATTGGCAGAGGCGGCGCTGCCGGGGGCTGAACTGCCGCGACGGTCGGCGGCGGCGGCCGGGCGTCGTTACGGCGCGGGCATCACCCGTGGTGCGGCAGTACGTGCAATCCGCCCGAAAAACGGGCCCCCGGCCGGGCGGGGGATCAGAGCTTGTCCAGCACGCGATCGAGGCGCTGCCGGACTTCCTTCGCCAGGGCTTCCACTTCCGGTTTGTCCACGAGATTCATGACGCCGATCGGGTCCATGAAATCGACGTGTACGCCGCCCTGATCGTCCTGCCGCACCACCACATTGCAAGGCAGGAGCAGGCCGATGGTCGGCTCGGCGGAAAGTGCCCGGTAGGCCAGTGGGGGGTTGCACGCGCCCAGGATGCGATAGGGCGGCATGTCCTGGTTCAGCTTCTTCTTCAGAGTCGCGGAAACATCGATCTCGCTGAGGATGCCGAAACCTTCCTTCTGCAGTTCTTCCGTGACGCGGGTGAGGGCGGCGTCGAAGGCCAGATCGACTGTCTTGCCGAAGCCATACTTGTTCTGCATGATATGCTCCGTGGGGTTACGGAAAGAAAATGCTGCAGCCGGGAATGTACGGGCGAGGAGGAGGGATTCCCACCCGCGTCCCGGCTGCAGACTGAGAAGGTAGGCCAGGCGCTTTGAAGTTATCTCCCTGCCTGGCCTCACGGAGTTCGGCGGAGGGGGCCGAAGTTCCGTGGCGAGAACGGTCTCACGGCGCCAGTATATTAGAACTATCTAATATGTTAACCCGGGAAGATGCCTTGGGCAGGCGGCGTTGTTTTTCTGCAACTGTTGATCCCGGGCGGGGCCAACGGTGGGCCGTACTCAGGGGACGTCCGAGTAGGCCATGCGCCGCTGGATGCGGTCCGCGTGGGCCTGCAAACGGGACGAAAAGCTCTTTTCGTACCTGCGCGGATTGGGCAGCATCACCGCGAGATGGGCAGCTTGGGCGGGGCCGAGCTGCGCCGCGGAGACACTGTAATAATGGCGCGCCGCTGCTTCTGCGCCGAACACCCCGCTGCCCCATTCCACCACGTTGAGATAGACCTCCAGGATGCGGCGCTTGTCCCAGACCAGCTCCAGCATGAGAGTGATGACGGCCTCCTGCCCCTTGCGCCACGGAGTCTTGGACGGCGACAGGAACAGGTTTTTCGCCAGCTGCTGCGAAATGGTGGAGCCGCCGGCGACGGTCTTTCCCCGCCTCTGATTCTTTTCCATCGCCTTCTGCATTGCTTCCCAATCGAAGCCCTCGTGGTCGATGAACTTGTCGTCCTCGGCGGCGACGACCGCCCGCTTGAGGTGATTCGAAATGCGCTCATAGGGCACCCACTGATACTTGATCTGGGCCTTGGGGTTCTTCTCACGCAGTTCGTCGAGCCGAATCTGCATGAAGCTGGTTTCGCTCGGGCTGAAGAAGCGCCACCACACGATGTGGCCGAAATACCAGAGCTGGTAGGACAGGGCGATCAGCACCAGGGCAGCCATCACCCGTCGCACCCAATGCCAGGTAGTCCGGACCAAGAGGATCAGCCCTGGCGCAGGCGGGCCAGCACCGCAGCGGTATGCGGACGCACGCCGCGCCAGAGGAAGAAAGCTTCGGCGGCCTGCTCCACCAACATGCCCAAGCCGTCTGCCAGCCGCGCCGCGCCCTGGTCCCGCGCCCGCCGCAGGAAGGCGGTCAGGCCCTTGCCGTACATCATGTCGTAGGCCAGAGCGCCGCTGGCGTAGAGTCCGTCCGGCAGATCGGGCGCGTCGCCGGCGAGACTGGCAGAGGTGGCGTTGATCACAATGTCGAATTCGGCGCCCGCCAGCGCTGCGAAGCCGCAGGCAGCGATCGGGACTTCGACACCCGCTGCGCCGTCGCGGGAAGCGACGGTTTCGAACTCCTCGGCCAGGATTTCGGCCTTGGTCACGGTGCGGTTGGCAAGAGTGAGGGAGTGCGGTTGCTGAGCCAGCAGCGGGAGCAGCACACCGCGCGCGGCGCCGCCCGCACCCAGCAGCAGGATGCGGCTGCCATGCAGGGTGCAGCCGAGGTTGGCGACGAGATCCGTCACGAGGCCGACGCCGTCGGTGTTGTCACCGTCCAATTCGCCGTCCCGGAAAGTCAGGGTATTCACCGCCCGTGCCACCGATGCGCGCAGCGAGTGCCGCGTCGCCAGGGCGTAGGCCTCCTGCTTGAACGGCACCGTGACGTTGGCGCCGCGGCCGCCGGCAGCGGCGAAGGCGCGGACGGCGTGAATGAAGCCGTCCGGCGGCGCCAGGATCGCCTCGTAGCTCAGATCCTGGCCGGTCTGGCGCGCGAAGGCGGCGTGGATCTGCGGCGACTTGCTGTGAGCTATCGGATTGCCGAAGACGGCGTAACGGTCGGTCATCGTTGCGCCGTCAGTCCGAAGCCAGGCGATCGGCATTGGTGAACGTCCAGGTGCGGGTGATCACCAGAATATCCACGCTTTGCCGCAACTTCGGCGGAAACTGACCGAACGGTCCCGACATCTCGACGATGCGGCGGGCGGCATCGTCCAGAATCCTGTGCCCCGAGGAACGGGTGATCTCGATGACATCGACCTCGCCGTCGGCGCGGATCGCGACCGAAAGCACCAGGCTGCCATACATCTTGCCCTTTGCCGCCTCCGGGTAATTCAGATTGCCGACGCGCTCCACCTTGAGCCGCCAGTCTTCCACGTACTGGGCTTCGACCGCTTCCACGGTGCGCGTGCCGACGAACTTCTTGCGCGGCCGCTTGTTGTATTCCTCGATCTGCCGCGAGATCTGCGCCTCCATGCGCGCCATCGCCAGCGCGGTCTGGGCCAGGTCGGCGCCCGTCACCGGTGTCGGCGGCTGCGGTTGCTCCGCTTTTTCCTGGGGAACGGCCGGAACCGACTTCTCGCTGCGCATCCGCGTCAGCAACTTCTGCTGCTGCGCCTCGAGTTGCTGCACGCGGCGCTGGGCCTCGATCACTTCCTGGCCTTCCACCTGGCTGCGGTTGGGCGGCAGCGGCGTCTTGGCGCGGCGGTTTTCATCGGTGTTGCCACCGCCGTCCAGATTGGCCTGGGCCCGCGCCTGCGGCTGCGTCGGCCGGGTCGCGCTCTTGCTGTTCACCAGAATGACTTCGAGCTGCGAGTCCCGCACCTTGTTGAGCATCATTTCCGGCAGGCGGAAATGGATCGACAGGACGATGGCATGGAGAAAGAGCGAGGCCGCCAGCGCCAGAGTGAAGTTGCGGGCGGGCGGGTCCATCTCGGCCAGCGGTCCCGGCCAGGCGAAGGAACGAGGCTGCGGCGCGCGCGCAGGCCGCGCCCGCGGCTTCTGTCGCGGCCGGCCTTTAGTCGGTTGCGAGCGCGGCGTCGAGGCTTTGTGCGGCTTCATCGCTGGGTAGCGTGGCCAGGTAGCGGGCGTCCGCCACGACGTCGAGGAGGTCGATACGTTCGATGGCAACACTCATGCGCGTCCCCGGATTGCTCGCCGGAACCGACGGTACCCGAAGGTACAACGGAATCGCCTCCAGCCGCACCAGGCTCTCGCGCACGACGCGCGCAGTGGTCTCGGCGATGCCGTGCTGCAGCAGCCAGCGCAGGCACCAGTAGCGCTCCATGTTGCGCTGGAATTCGCCGTAGGCGGCATAGGTCAGCTCGAAATCGCGCATGGCGGCGAGCAGGCTTTCCGAACGCGGCGCGAACGGCGGCGGATCGCCCTTCAGGCAGGCGACGAGCTGCCACTGGTTGACCAGATCGACATAGCGGCGGAGCGGCGAGGACGACCACGCGTACTGCTCCACGCCGAGGCCCTCGTGGGGTGCGGCGACGGTGGTCATGCGCACTTTGCCCGCGCTCTGGGCGCGATAGATGGCGGGCGCACCTTCGTCCGCCAGCAGCTTGCCCCAGGTGCTGTTGGCCACGATCATCAGTTCGGCCACCAGCTTGTCGAGCGGCGAGCCGCGCCGGCGCTGCTCGATGGTGACATGCCCCGGTCCGTGCCCGGTCTGCACGGTCCAGTTGACATTGAAGTTGTAGTCCATCTGCGTCTGATTGGCGGCGGGTTTGCCCCGGCCGGCCTCCAGCACACAGGCGAGTTCCCACAGAAAAGTGAGTTCGCGCTTGAACGGGAAGTCCGGTCCGCCCTCGGCCAGCGTCACTTCATTGAACAAAGGCTCGATGTCGTGGTGGCGCAGGTTGGCCACCACGGGTACGCGCTCGACGCGCGATTCGGTGGCGGCGATGCGCAGGTCGGAATCGACGTCCAGGTAGAGCGAAACTGCCGGGCACTCGCGGCCGGCGCTCAGGGTGAAGCGCTCGACTGCCTCGTCCGGCAGCATGGTGATCTTGCTGCCGGGCATATACACGGTGGACAGGCGCTTGCGGGCGATCGCGTCGAGGGCGGAACCGGGGCCGAATCCCAGGCCCGGCGCGGCGATGTGGATGCCGACGCGATAGCCGCCGCCGGCGCGCGGCGTCAGGGAAAACGCGTCGTCGATTTCGGTGGTGGTGGCGTCGTCGATGCTGATTGCCTGGACCGCGGCCAGCGGCAGATCGGCGAGTTCGGTGGCGGTGCCGTATTCGCCGAATTGCGTTCCGGCAGGAAAGTACTCGAACAGAAAGCGGTTCAGGTGGTAGTCGTGGGTCGAGGCCAGCGCGCCGCAGCGGTCGAGCAGATGGATCGCCGACAAGCCGGTCTGCTCGCACGCCGCTTCCAGGGCCTTGGTTTCGATCCGGTTGCGGTCGGGCTTGTACAGCAGTTGGGCAAGCAGGGGCCGGAATTCCTCGGGCAGTGCGAAGCGCTGCAATTCCGCCACCATGCGCTCGATGGCGGCCGCCTGCTGGCGCTTCTTCTCCAGGCCCGACAGGGCGGCCTTGAGGATGTCCGGCGGCGCCTTGCGGAAACGCCCCTTGCCCTTGCGGTGGAAGTAGATCGGCGCCGCATGCAGGCGCAGCAGGATCGCCGCCGCCTCGACCGGCAGAGGAGTGTGTCCGTAGTAGTCGCGTGCCAGTTCGTCGAAGGCGAACTCCGCCTCGCCGCACACTTCCCACAGGAACTCCGTGTCGATGTCTTCCGCCTGCGCTTCGGCTCTCTCCAGCAGGGCGGCGGGAGCGGGCTCGGAGAAGTGCAGCAGCACGTTGGCGGTCTTGATCTTGGCGCGGCGGCCGGAGGTGGTCTCCAGTTGCAGCGAAGTGCCGTTGTCGGCGAGCACGATGCCGGCCTTGAAGGCACCGTCCTCTTCAAACAGGACATTCATGGGAGTCGCCGGGCAGGAGTAGCGGCTGGGGTACGGCTCGGCATTATAACGGCAGAGGCCGGCACGGCTAGAGCGATGCCACGAGCTCGCAGTGCGCCTGCCTCACAGGGATATCAGAGCAGCCCGGCGAATTCCAGGATCGGATCCAGAAAGTCGTCGAAGCTCTGGAAACCGTGATCACCGCCTTCGATCACCGTCTGGCGCGCGCCCGCATACTTCGCCAACGCCTGGCGGTAGTCGAGAAGCTCGTCGCCGGTCTCGACCAGGAGCCAATATCTCTCCGGGCGCGAGATACGTTCCACCTCCAGCGCCTTCATCTGCGCCACGTGCTCCAGCGTGAAGTCGAAGGTTTCGCCGGTATAGAGGTTGGTCTGGGGGCCGATGAATTCCGCCAGCGACAGGTGCGCCACCACCGCCGGGTTCATCAGCACCGCCTTCGCGCCGTGTTTCTCGGCCAGGTGGGTGGCGTAGAAGCCGCCGAGGGAGCTTCCCACCAGAGTCGGCGGCTGCTGCGATGCTGCGACCGCCGTTGCGGCCAATTCGATCGCGGCGCGCGGACTCACCGGCAATTGCTCGCACCAGAAGCGGTCGCCGATGCCGCGCCGCTCCATGTGTTGCCTGAGCCGCTGTGCCTTGCTGGACGCGGGCGAGGAGCGGAAGCCGTGCAAATACACGATCAAGGTTGCGTCCAGTCCACCCAGCCGAAGTGCCACGTCGCCAGCACCAGCAGCGCCGAAGGCGATGCGATACCAGGCGAAGGCCGTGAAATCATGGGTGCTGATGAAGCGCAGCAGGGCGCGCACCGCAATGAAGGCCGAGACGAAAGCCGCGACGAAGCCGATCGCGAACATGCCGAGGTCGTGGGCGGCGAGCAGGCTCTGCTCCTTGTACAACTGGTAGAGGGTCGCGATGCCCAGGGTCGGAATGGCGAGGAAGAAGGAGAACTCGGTCGCCGCCTTGCGCGACAGGCCGAACAGCAGGCCGCCGATGATGGTGGCGCCGGAGCGGGACATTCCCGGCAGCAGGGCGAAGGCCTGCGCCAGCCCGAGCTTGAGCGCATCGAGCGCCGTCACGTCGTCCACCGACTCGACACGAATGCGATGCTGGCGCCGCTCGGCCCACAGGATCACGACGGCGCCGACGATCGAGGTCACGGCCACGGTCACGGGATTGAACAGAAAGGCCTTGATCTGCTTGCCGAACGCCAGCCCCAGCAGGGCCAGCGGCAGGAAGGCGATGAACAGGTTGAGGACGAAGCGCTGCGCCTGCCGCTCCCGCGTCAAACCGGCCAGTACGGCGCCGATCTTGGCCCGGTATTCCCAGACCACCGCCAGGATTGCCCCGGACTGGATCACGATCTCGAACAGCTTGCCCTTGTCGTCGTTGAAATTGAGCAGGTCGCCGACGACGATGAGGTGGCCGGTGCTGGAAATCGGCAGGAATTCGGTGAGTCCTTCGACGATGCCCAGTATCAGGGCCTTGAAAAGCAGGATCGGATCCATCGGCAGGCGGTGTTGGCGGGGAGGGCGCGCATTATAGCGTGCGCGACCTGCGCGATTGCCTCAGGCCGTAGGGTGCGCACTCCCTCACCCCCGACCCCTCTCCCGAAAGGGCGAGGGGAGGCTCGACCCTCCTCTCCCCCGTCCCGGGGGAGAGGTTGGGAGAGAGGGCTGGCGCACCGCTCGGCGGCGGTTGAATTGGCGCGCCGGAGCTCGCCACCGGCAACGGGGGAGTGGAGTCGGGCGGCGGGGAAATGCCCACCCCGCGCGCCGGGCTCAGAATTTCTCGTCGGCCCGCAGATAGCGCCATTTGCCCGGCGGCAGCTTGCCCAGCACGACGCTGCCGATGCGGATGCGCTTGAGGCCGACGACCTTGAGGCCGACCAGTTCGCACATGCGCCGGATCTGGCGCTTCTTGCCTTCGCGCAGCACGAAGCGCAACTGGTCCTCGTTCTGCCACGACACCTTGGCCGGCTTCAGCTTGGCGCCGTCCAGCGACAGGCCGTAGTTGAGTTGGCGCAGCGCCTGCGGCGACAGCGTGCCTTCGACGCGCACCAGATACTCCTTCTCGACGGTCGAATCGTCGCCGATGAGCCTGCGCGCGACGCGGCCGTCCTGGGTGAACACCAGCAGGCCGCTGGAGTCGATGTCGAGCCGTCCGGCCGGCGCCAGACCGCGCAGGTGGCTCGGCTGGAAGCGCAGCGGCAGCGGGTCTTCCGACCAGCGATTCTGCGCTCGCAACAGCACCATCGCCGGCCTGTAGCCTTCCTCGGCCTGGCCCGAGACATAGCTGATCGGCTTGTGCAGCAGGAAGGTCACCGCTTCGCCCTGCAGCCTCGTCGCCGCCGGGTCGATCTCGATGCGGACATCGGGCGCCACCCGCGTGCCCAGTACGCTCACCACCTGGCCATCGACGCGCACCCAGCCGCTGCGGATCCACTCGTCGGCTTCGCGGCGCGAGCACAGTTCGCGTTCGCTCATGATTTTGGACAGGCGCGGCAAGTCGGGCCTTGCGCCGGTCGTCGCGGCGTGGCGGGCGGCGCGGGACCGCGTCGGCGGCACGACGGACTCGGGCAGTACTGGTCCGTAGAACCGCTGCTTGGCCGTGGTTGCGCCGGCAGCGTCCTGGTGCAAGGGCTCAGAACGCGGAGCCGGCTGCGAGTCATCGCTGGCGGGCGCATGTCCGCGCGGCGCGGCGGTACGCGGGCGCGGCGGGCGGACCGACGCGGGCGGAGCCTCCGCCTTGCGGCGATCGGACGAGAATGTTGGCGTCCTGCGCGGCGCTGCCGGCCGCTGCGCCTTGCCGGTAGCAGTGCGGGTATCGACAGCGGAAGGCGCGGCGGCAGGCGCTGCGTCAGCTTCGGGCTTCTTTCGCTAGCGGCTTGACGCCGAATTTGGGGCGCACGGTGCCTGTCCGCGTCGTCGCAGGTTGCGGCGTTTCGGGCTTGTCGGGCAGCTTGAGCGTGGGGCGTCGTGGCATAGCGCGGCGGCATTTTGGGACTGCGCGCAGTCTAAGCCAGAAGCGCCCGCGGAAACAGGGCGCCGCGGGAGAATTCCTCGCATTTTGCGGCGGTTCAGCAATGCGGTAAGATTCTTACCACACGCCAGTAATACCACGGAGGCATCATGCGCATCACCAGCAAGGGTCAGGTCACCATTCCCCAGGCCATCCGCGAGCAGGCCGGACTGCTTCCCGGCAGCGAGGTCGAATTCGTCATCGAGGGCGGCAGGGTCGTCATCAAGCCGGTACAGCCGGCGGGCCGCACCTGGGCGCGGGAAGCGCTCGAACGCGCGCGCGGCAGCGGCAACAATCCGATGTTCAAGGGTTGGACCACCGACCAGATCATGCATTTCCTGCGCGGCGACGACGACTGATGCCCTCTGGCTCCCGCCGCGCGCCGCGCCTGCGCGAGCCCTCTGCCGACTACTTGGCGCCGCGCCCGGTGATGGTGGACAGCAACGTGCTGATCGACGTCATCGAGAACGATCCGCACTGGGCCGAGTGGTCGGTGGCGCAACTCGAAGCGGCCATGCTGGACGGCGGCCTCGTCATCAATCCCATCATCTACGCCGAAATCGCCGCCGGCTTCGCCGATATCGAAACGCTGGAAGCCGCGATCGCGCCCTTTCGCCTGATCCGCGAACCGTTGCCGTGGGAAGCGGCCTTCATGACGAGCCAGGCCTACCAGCGCTACCGCAAGCGCGGCGGCGCGAAACGCTCGCCCATGCCCGACTTCTACATCGGCGCCCACGCCTCCCTCGGCGGCTACCGGCTGCTCACGCGCGATCCGCTGCGCTATCGCGAATATTTCTCGAAGCTGGAAGTCATCTCGCCGGCCTGATCCCGACGCCATAACCGATGCCGCTCTCCTGGAACGAGATCAAGAGCCGCGCCCACGCCTTCTCGAAGACGTGGGCAGCGGAAACGTCAGAGCGTGCCGAGGCGCAGAGCTTCTGGAACGAGTTCTTCGCCATATTCGGACTGGAACGCCGGCGCGTGGCGATGTTCGAGAAACAGGTGCAGCTTTCCCGCGCCGGCGAGCGCATCAAGCGCGGGCGCATCGACGCCTTCTGGAAGGGCAAGCTGCTGATCGAGCACAAGAGCGCGGGCGAAAGCCTGGACCGCGCCTTCGTCCAGGCAGCGGACTATTTCGATGCGCTGCCGGCGCGGGACCTGCCGCGCCATATCCTGGTGTCGGACTTCGCGCGCTTTCGCCTTTACGATCTGGAGGCGGAGGGCGAGGCGGGCAGCGAGGTCGAGTTTCGCCTCGCCGATCTGCACAAGCACATCAAGCGCTTCGCCTTCATCGCCGGCTACACGGTGCAGGAGATCCGGCCCCAGAACCCGGTCAACATCAAGGCCGCCGAGCGCATGGGCCGGTTGCACGACGCGCTCAAGGCCAGCGGCTACACCGGCCATGCGCTGGAAGTCCTGCTGGTACGGCTGCTGTTTTGCCTCTTCGCCGACGACACCGGCATTTTCCAGCCGGCGGGCGCGCTGCGCATCTGGATCGAGGAGCGCACAGCCGCCGATGGCAGCGATCTCGGCCCGCAACTGGCGCAGTTGTTCCAGATACTGAACACGCCGGAGGAACGGCGCAGCACGGCACTGGATGCCCAGGTGCACGCCTTCCCCTACGTCGATGGCCGGCTGTTCGAGGAAGCGCTGCCTCTGGCTGCCTTTGACGCGCCGATGCGAGAGGCCCTGCTGGATGCCTGCGCGCTGGATTGGAGCGCCATAAGTCCGGCCATCTTCGGCGCCCTGTTCCAGTCCATCATGGACGAGAAGGCGCGGCGCAACCTCGGCGCCCACTACACCAGCGAGGAGAACATTCTCAAGCTGATCAAGCCGCTGTTCCTCGATGCGCTGTGGGAGGAGTTCAACAAGGCTCGCAACAATCGCAACAGGCTGTTCGAGTTCCACAAGAAGCTGCGCGGCCTGACGTTCCTCGACCCCGCCTGCGGCTGCGGCAATTTTCTCGTGGTGGCGTACCGTGAACTGCGGCTGCTGGAACTGGACCTGCTGCGCGCCTCCCGCGACCTCGCCGACGCCCATTCGCAGCGTCTGTTCGACACCAACCTGCACCAGGAAGTGAGCATCGACGTGGACCAGTTCCACGGCATCGAGATCGAGGAATTCCCGGCGCAGATCGCCCAGGTCGCCCTGTGGCTGATCGACCACCAGATGAACGTGCGCGTGTCCGAGGAATTCGGCCTCTACTTCGCGCGCATCCCGCTCAAGAGCACGCCGCACATCGTCCATGGCAATGCGCTGCGGCTGGACTGGAACGCGGTGCTGTCTGCCAAGCGGGCGAGCTATGTCATGGGCAATCCGCCGTTCGTCGGCAAGCAGCATCAGAACGCGGAACAGAAGGCCGACTTTGAAGTGGTCTGTGCCGGCATCAAGAGCGCAGGCGTGCTCGATTTTGTGGCAGCGTGGTACGTCAAGGCAGCGCGCTACGCCGGACTTGCGGAAGGAAACCGGCCACGCTTTGCGTTCGTTTCCACCAACAGCATCACGCAGGGTGAACAGGTCGGGGTGCTGTGGGGCTGGCTGCTCGCTCAGGGCATGCACATCCATTTTGCCCACCGCACCTTCCGGTGGAGCAACGAGGCCCGCGGGGTCGCCGCGGTGCATTGCGTCATCATCGGCTTCGCCGCGTTCCAGGCGGAACGCAAGAAGATCTATGAATACGAGGACATACGCGGCGAGCCCCATGTGCTTAGCGCAACGAACATCAACCCGTACCTTGTTGACGGTCCTTCAGTCGTATTGCCGAGCAGAGTGACGCCGATATGTTTCGTGCCCGCAATGGGCTATGGGAGCGAACCTACGGATGGTGGCCACCTTCTGTTATCGCTTGACGAGCGTAATGCCAACTGATTGCAGGACGAGCCACGCGCGGCGCGATGGATTCGTCCGTTCTTGAATGCCGGATGAATTCTTATACAGAACGCAACATTTCTGTTTGTGGCTGGTGGACTGTCCTCCATCTGAATTACGATCGATGCCTTCTGTATTGCGGAGGGTTGAAGCCGTCCGTAGCATGCGTAGCGCAAGCGCGAAGGCACCAACGAGGGACAAGGCATCGACTCCCACGGTATTTCGCAGAGATTCGTCAGCCCAATTCGAACTATCTGTTGGTTCCCGCGCATACATCAGAGGGCCGCCTCTACATTCCAATTGGGTTACGTACCGCCCGAGTCTATTTGCCGGTAATGCGAATTTTGCGATCGCGGATGCAGGGTTGTTTCACTTTGGCATTCTCACTTCAACCATGCACAACGCCTGGGTGCGCTACACCTGCGGCCGATTGGAGAGCCGACTACCGCTATTCCGCCGCCATCGTCTACAACAACTTCCCCTGGCCGGAATCCCTCACTCCCAGCCCCTCTCCCGGCGGGAGTGGGGAGCAGAGTGCAGTTGCGCTGCGAATGCGGATTGAAGCCGCCGCCCGGGGTGTGCTCGATGCGCGGGCGCAGTTTCCCGAATCCTCGTTGGCCGACCTCTACGACCCGCTGGCCATGCCACCGATTCTGGTGAAGGCGCATCAGGCGCTGGACCGCGCGGTGGACGCCGCTTACGGCAAGCGCGACTTCAGGAGCGACGCCGAGCGGGTGGCCTTCCTGTTCACGCTTTACCAGAAATACACCTCGTTGCTGCCGGGCGAGCAGTCGCGAGGACCGGCTCGACGGCGGCCGAACTGAAGGTCGCCCTCCGGCTTACTTCCCGCCCAGCTTGAGCGGAGTGACCCTGCCCGACCTGTGCAGGGAAAAGAACGCCGGCGGCCGATAATGGCGGGCGAGCCGGACCATCGCCGGGTAGGCATCGACCAGGATCGCCCCGGTTTCCGCGGCGGGCAGCCCGCCCTGGGTGAAGACGAACAGCCACAGGCGTGCGCGCACTACGGCAGCCTGCTCGTTGACCTTGTAGCGGATGCGCTGATCGCGCGTCACGATCAGCCAACCTTCGTCGGCGACGCCGGTGAGCCATTCGTCATCCGGTGCCGCCGGTGCGAAGCGCTGGTTGTGCGCGATGAAAGGAATGTCGGCCGACTCAAGCGCTTTTCCCAGCGCTCTGCTCCACGCGCAGCGATCGATGAAGAGCGTGGGCCGCTCAGGCAGCGCGGCGCTGTTCCAACTCAAACCGGATCGCTTCCCAAATATCGCTCTGGTCTACGCCATAGTCCGCGGCCATCTCCTCGGGCGAATCGCCGGCTCGGAAGCGGTCCTCGATCACGTCGGTCGTGACGCCCGCCTTGACCAGCGCGGGGCGGCCGAACGCCAAACGGGGGTCGATGACGATGGCGGTCGGTTGGTCGGCGAGATCGGACCGGCTGCGCGTGAAGGGGAAAAGGCGTACCGGCGTACCGTCAAGGTCGCGCTCGATCCGCGAAAGTGCACGCTCGAACTCGCCACGCAACGCCTGCTGACCCTGCTTCGACACGTTGAGCAACTGCGAGGCGTGGGCGACGAACAGGTCGATGCCGTTGGTTTGGAACTGCGTGTCGAGCAGCGGTCGCGGCGACGACAGCTTCTCTCTCACGTACTCGAGGCTGCGGCGCACCTTGGGCAGGGTGACGCGATGGTGGCGCCGGATTGCCGACAGAACATGCAGCTCGCACAGGTTGGCGAAGGACAGCAGGAGGTTGCGCCGGTCCGCCGGCTTGATCACCGGTTTGAAATGCTTCTCCGCGCCGCCCGCTGCACGGTACGTTTGGCCGAAGCACCACGCCTTGACGGTAGCCGGAGGCAGGCCGAGGATGCGCGCCGCCTCGGCGCTTCCATAGGCTGGTCGATCGAAAACCGTCACCTCGCGAACATCATTGCTTCCCATGAGCGAATCGTAGCGCAAGTTCCGGCCGGCGGCCGCCTTCCCGCTGATTCCTTTGGGAGGACCTCAGGCCCGGCGTTATGGGTTGGCGCCGCAACCATCCCGTAGGGCGCGCCGTGCGCGCCGGTCCAACATTCGGCGCGCACGGCGCGCCCTACGTACGGCGGTCGGCCGGCTCAGGCCGTCGCCGTTTCGAGCTTGATGCCGGCGTCGGCGCGCAGGGCTTCCACCTTGTCCAGGTTCTCCCAGGTGAATTCCGGCTCGTCGCGGCCGAAGTGGCCGAAGGCGGCGGTCTTGCTGTAGATCGGCCGCAGCAGGTCGAGGGCCTGGATGATGCCCTTCGGCCGCAGGTCGAAATGGGCGCGCACCAGTTCGATGATCTTCTCGTCGCTGATGCGCCCGGTGCCGAAGGTATTGACCATCAGCGACACCGGCTTCGAGATGCCGATGGCGTAGGCGACCTGCAGCTCGCAACGATCCGCCAGGCCGGCGGCGACGAGGTTCTTCGCCACGTAGCGGCAGGCATAGGCCGCCGAACGGTCCACCTTGGAGGGATCCTTGCCGGAGAAGGCGCCGCCGCCGTGCCGCGCCGCGCCGCCGTAGGTGTCGACGATGATCTTGCGTCCGGTGAGGCCGCAGTCGCCGTGGGGACCGCCGACGACGAAACGGCCGGTGGGATTGACCAGGTAGCGCGTGTTGCCGGTGAGCAGTTCCTTCGGCAGCACGGGCTTGATGATCTCCTCGATCACGGCCTCGGAAATCTGGGCGTAGGTGACATCGGGGTCGTGCTGGGTGGAGACGACCACGGTGTCGATCGCCACCGGCTTGTTGTTGACATACCTCACCGTGAGCTGGCTCTTGGCGTCCGGGCGCACCCAGGGCAGGCGGCCGTCCTTCCGCACTTCGGCCTGGCGCTGCATGATGCGGTGCGCGTAGTAGATCGGCAGCGGCATCAGTTGGCGCGTCTCGTTGCAGGCGTAGCCGAACATCAGTCCCTGGTCGCCCGCCCCCTGGTCGAGGTCGATGCCGGTGCCTTCGTTGACGCCTTGGGCGATGTCGGGAGATTGGCGGTTGATCGCCGTCAGCACGGCGCAAGACTTGTAGTCGAAGCCGATGTCGGAGTCGTCGTAGCCGATGCGCTTCACCGCATCGCGCGCGATCTCCATATAGTTAATATGCGCCTGGGTCGTGATCTCGCCGGAGATCACCACCAGTCCGGTCGAACACCAGCGTCTCGCAGGCGACACGGCCGCGCGGGTCCTGCGCTAGAATCGCGTCGAGAATTGCGTCGGAGATCTGGTCGGCGACCTTGTCGGGGTGACCTTCCGAGACCGATTCGGATGAAAACAGGTATTCGGACATCTGCTCTTTCCCTTCAGGGTTCCCACGATTGACCGGCGCGACCGGCTCGGGGAACCAAGAGCAGGAGACGCTTTAGCAGTACTTTTTCGACCTCTCCGCCCTGCAAGTTGTCTTTAACTCGGCGGAGCCGCGATTCTAATTCGTCCCCGCTGCCGGGTCAAAGGGCCTTTTCCTACATCTCGTTCGCCAATTCCTGCACCGTGGATTCTCCCGCCCTCCCCGCCTTTCGTCTGCTGGCGCGCCTGCCGCTGCGGCTGCTGCATCTGGTCGGCGGCGCCTTGGGCTGGCTGATCTACGGCTTGTCCGCACGTTACCGCGCCCAGTTGCGCCGCAACTTGAGTCTCGCCTTTCCCGACCCGTCCCTGACCCTGCGTCTGGAGGCGGCGGCACAAGCTGGTCGCGCGGCCCTGGAAACCCTGCAGATCTTTCTTCAGCCGCAGGAGCAACTGCTACCCCTGATTCGCGAGGTGCAGGGATGGGAGGCAGTGGAGGCGGCGCGCGCCGACGGACGGGGCATTCTCTTTATCTCGCCCCACCTCGGTTCGTTCGAGATCTTCGGACCGTTCTTCCTCGGCCGGGTTCCCGTCACGGCGCTTTACCGACCGCACAAGAGCCCGGCGCTGCAGAACCTTATCGAAGGCGGCCGCGGCCGCTACGCAACGCTGGCGCCGGCCGACCGGCGCGGCGTCCGCATCCTGCTCGCCGCGCTGAAGCGACGGGAAACCGTTTTCTTGCTCCCGGATCAGGTGCCGGCGCAAGGGGAGGGGCAGTGGCAGCCATTCTTCGGCCGTCCCGCCTATACCATGACCCTGGCGGCGCGTCTGACCGAAATGCCCCAGGTCGAGCCCTTCATGGTGTGCGGGGAGCGCCTGCCCGGCGGCGCCGGTTTCCGGCTGCATTTTCTCGCGCCCGACCCGCCGCTGGAGGGGACCACCGCGGCGCGCACGCTGGCCATCAACCGCAACGTGGAAAACCTGATCCGGTGCTGTCCCAGCCAATACCTGTGGGGCTACAACCGGTACAAGGTGCCTTCCGGCGTCGAACCGCCGCCGCAGATGCCGGCGCCGGAGGCCGAGGCGAAATGACCCGGTTCGGTGTCGGACTGCTCTGGCTGCTGCACCTGCTGCCGCTGCCACTGCTGGCGGCGCTCGGCAGCGGTCTGGGCAGGCTGTTCTTCCTTCTCGGGCGGGAGCGGCGCAACGTGGTGCTGACCAACCTGCGGCTGTGCTTTCCGCAGATGGACGCTGAGGAGCGGGAGCGCCTGGCGCGGCGCCACCTCCAGGCGGTGGGGCGCAGCATGCTGGAGCGCAGCCTGTGCTGGTGGGCCTCCGCGCAGCGCCTGCGCCGCCTGGCGCGCATCGAGGGACTGGAGCGGCTGCGCGCTCTCGAAGGTAGGCCGCTTATCCTGCTGGTTCCGCACTTCGTCGGTCTCGACATGTGCGCGATACGACTGGCGCTGGAGATCAACGCCGCCAGCATCTATGCCAACCAGAAGAATCCGGTCATCAATGAACTGCTCTACCGCGGCCGCACCCGCTTCGGCGACCAGTTCGTCATCTCGCGGCAGGAAGGCATGCGCCCGATCGTCAAGGCGCTGCGCGCCGGGCGGGCTCTCTACTACCTTCCGGACATGGACTACGGTCCGCGCGACGCCATCTTCGTGCCCTTCTTCGGCGTCGCCACGGCGACGATTCCCGGCGTGTCGCGGCTGGCGCGCCTCACCGGCGCCCGCGTGCTGCCGTGCATCGCCCGCATGCTGCCGGGCGGCGGCGGCTATGTGCTGGAAATCGACGAGCCCTGGTCCGACTTTCCCGGTGCCAGCATCGAAGAGGACACCCGGCTCATGAACGCGTACATCGAACGCCGCGTGCTGCAGATGCCGGAGCAGTACTACTGGGTGCACAAGCGCTTCAAGACGCGTTCCACCCGGTGAGCCGCGGATCTACTGACGGGAACGGCGCGGCCTGGGGCGCCGCCGACGTTCCGGGCCGTAGGGCGCGCCGTGCGCGCCATTCAACGAACGGCGGGCGCGGCCCGCCCTACGAGTTTCAGTTGGAGATCGACAGCGGGTAGGGTGCGCCGTGCGCACGGATCCAACGTACGGCGCACGCTTGCGACTGTCTCGGGTGGGCGGCGGGCGTGAGGGACTGCGCACGCTATGCTGCGCCGCCGACGTACCCGCCCTTTGAGGTAACATTGCGCCATGTTCAAGAACCCCGAGATCGATCAGATCGCCCGCCTGCTGCGGGAAATCAAGACCATCGCCATGGTCGGGCTGTCGCCCAAGGAGAATCGCCCCAGCCACCGCGTCGCGCGCGGCATGCAGGGCTTCGGCTACCGCATCGTCCCGGTGCGGCCGGCGGTTGCGGAAGTCCTCGGCGAGAAGGCCTATCCCAATCTCGCCGCGGTGCCCCATGCCGTGGACCTGGTGGATGTGTTCCGCGCCCCGGAGCACGTGGACGAGATCGTGGACGAATGCATCCGCCTCGGCGTCAAGCGCCTCTGGCTGCAGGACGGGGTGGTCAATGAGCCGGCGGCGCAGCGCGCGGTGGCGGCCGGTATCACGGTAGTGATGGACCGCTGCATCTGGCGCGACTGCATGGCTCTCTGCACTTGATTCTTCCAGTGCCAGGGGGCGATCCGTCATGATGCTGCGCTTCACCAAGATGCACGGCCTGGGCAACGATTTCGTCGTCATCGACGCCATCAACCAGAACGTGGACCTGTCGCGGGAGCAGGCGAAATTCCTCGCCGACCGGCACTTCGGCGTCGGCTGCGACCAGATCCTCGTGGTCGAGCCTCCGACCCAGCCCGGCGTCGATTTCCGCTACCGCATCTTCAACAGCGACGGCGGCGAGGTGGAGCAGTGCGGCAACGGCGCGCGCTGCTTCGTGCAGTTCGTGCACGAGCGCGGTCTCGCGCTGAAGCGCGAGCTCCGGGTCGAGACGCGCGGCGGCATCATCGTGCCGCGCCGGGAAGACGACGGCGAGGTCACGGTCGTCATGGGCGTGCCGCGCTTCAAGCCGTCCGAACTGCCCTTCCTGACCGAGAGCGAGGCGCTGGTGCAGCCGCTGGAGGTGGACGGCGAGACTGCGTACATCACCGCGCTCTCCATGGGCAACCCGCACGCGGTGCAGGTGGTGGCAGACGTCGACGCGGCGCCCGTCACGACGCAGGGCGCCGCCATCGAACGCCACCCGCGCTTTCCTAATCGGGTCAATGCCGGCTATCTGCAGGTGCTCAACCCCCAGCACATCCGGCTGCGGGTATACGAGCGCGGCGCCGGCGAGACGCTGTCCTGCGGCACCGGTGCCTGTGCCGCGGCGGTGGCAGGCATTCTGCGCGGCCTGCTGGTCTCGCCGGTACGCGTCACAACCCCGGGCGGGGATTTGCGCATTGCCTGGGATGGGGCCGGAAAACCGGTCATGTTGACCGGTCCGGCGACCACCGTTTACCACGGCGAGATTGAAATCTGAGCCACCACCGATTGCCCGGATGCCCGTGCTGGCGACGCATCGCCCCCGATACGGCAGCCGATCCGCGCCAATCGTGACTCATCGATCTGAGGACACTGCATGAAAGCTGACGACGTCGCGCGCTATCTCCAGGATACGCCGCAGTTCTTCGAGGACTACGCGGAGCTGCTGTCCCACGTGGTCATCCCGCATCCCCACGGCGGGCGCGCCATCTCCATCACGGAGCGCCAGATCCTCGCGCTGCGGGAGAAGTCGAAGCAGTTCGAGACCAAGCTGGCGGAGCTGATCCGCTTCGGCGAGGAGAACGACGCCATCGGCGAGAAAGTGCATCGGCTCGCCGTGGCCCTGACTCTGGCCAACGATTCCGCCACCATCCTGCTTGTGCTGCATTCCCATCTGGTCGAGGACTTCGCCGTGCCCCACGTGGCGATGCGCCTGTGGGACATGGCGAAGACCGGCGATGGTCCGGAGTTCCGGTCAGTCGGCGAGACGGCGCGCAGCGTGGCCTCCGGCCTGACGCATCCCTATTGCGGCGCGAGCCAGGGCTTCGAGATGGTGCAATGGTGCGGCGAGGCCGCCGAGCAACTGCGCTCGCTAGCCCTGGTGCCGCTGCGCGACGGGGACAGGACCATCGGCCTGCTGGTGCTGGCGAGCGAGGATGCGCAGCGCTTTTATCCGGAGATGGGCACCATCTTCCTCACCCGCATCGGCGAACTGGCCAGTGCCGCCCTGAAGCGCACTCTCGGCTGAGCATGGAGCCGCCGCGCGCATCGGCAGCCGCGCTGGCAGGCGATGCGGCACGTGATGCGGCGCAGGCCTATCTCGACGAATTGAAGCACCAGCGCCGGGTCAGCGATCACACCGTCGTCAACTACCGGCGCGACATCGAGCAGTTGCTGGCCCTGAGCGGCGAACGCGCGTTGGATGCGCTGGCGAGCCAGGATATCCGCCGCTTCATCGGCCAGTTGCATGGGCGCGGCCTTTCCGGACGCTCCATCGCGCGCACGCTGTCGGCCTGGCGCGGCTTCTACCGCTGGCTGGCGCGTCATCGCGGCATAACGGCCAACCCTTGTCATACCCTGCGCGCGCCGAAGAGCAGGAAGTCGCTGCCGGCGGCGCTCTCGCCTGATCAGGCGCAGCGCCTGCTCGACGGCGAGCCCGCCGATCTGCTCGAACTGCGCGATAAGGCGATGTTCGAGCTGTTCTATTCATCGGGACTGCGGCTGGCGGAGCTGGCGGCGATCGACGTGGAGGGCGGGCTCGATCTGGCGCAGCAGCAGGTGCAGGTCACCGGCAAGCGGCGCAAGACGCGGACCGTTCCGGTGGGCGCCGCGGCGCGGGCGGCGCTGGCGGCGTGGCTGGCGCGGCGCGCCGAACTGGCGGCACCGCAGGAACCGGGTCTGTTCGTCAGCCGGCGCGGCGGCCGCCTCTCGCGGCGCATGATTCAGGCCCGGCTCGACCGCTGGGCGAAGAAGCAGGGCCTCGGCGCCCGTGTGCATCCCCATCTGCTGCGTCATTCCTTCGCGTCGCATGTGCTGCAATCGAGCGGCGACCTGCGGGCGGTTCAGGAGATGCTGGGCCACGCCAGCATCAGCACGACCCAGGTGTACACGCACCTCGACTTCCAACACTTGGCCAAGGTCTATGACGCAGCCCATCCGCGGGCCAAGAAGAAGTAGCGTCGATTTGCCTGCCTTCCCCCCGCGCGCCCATCGCCGGAAGGCGCGACCGGATGGATCTCCGCCATGACGGCTCGACTGGTGCTCAACGCCGGCAAGGAACGCTCGCTGTTCCGCCGCCATCCCTGGATCTTCGCCGGCGCGGTGGAGCGGCTGCAGGGTGCGGCCCGTCCCGGCGACACGGTGGAGGTGGTTTCCAGCAAGGGCGAGGTCCTGGCGAAGGCGGCGTTCAGCCCGAGTTCCCAGATCCGCGCCCGCGTCTGGTCCTTCGAGCCGGAGGAGACTATCGATGACGCCTTTTTCAAGCGCCGCGTCGCGGCGGCGGTGGCGCGGCGCCAGTCCCTGCCCGAACTGCGCAGCGCGTTCGGACCGCTGGGCGGGCTGCGTCTGATCCACGGTGAATCGGACGGCCTGCCCGGCGTCATTGCCGACCGCTACGGCGACACGGTGGTGCTGCAACTGACCTCGGCCGGCGCCGAAAAGTGGCGCAAGGCCATCGTCGGCGCGCTGGTCAAGGCAACCTCCTGCGCCCGCATCTACGAGCGCTCCGACTCCGACGTGCGCTCCCTCGAAGGACTGGACGCCCGCACCGGCTGGCTGCACGGCGAGCCTTGTGCTTCCCTGCCTCTGATCGAGGAAGACGGCATCCAAATCGAGGTGGACATCGTCGCCGGTCACAAGACCGGCTTCTACCTGGATCAGCGCGACAACCGGCATCTCTGCCGCCATCTGGCGCAGGGCAGATCGGTGCTCAACTGCTTCTGCTACACCGGCGCCTTTTCGTTGCAGGCGCTGGCCGGCGGCGCGGCAACCCTGCTCTCGATCGACAGCTCCGCCGCGGCCCTGGCCCAGGCGCAGCGCAACCTTTCCCTCAATCCGCAACTGCCGGCGCAGCGCGCGCAATGGCGCGAGGCGGATGTGTTTGCCGCCCTGCGCGAGCTGAAGGCGGCTGGCAGCCGCTTCGACCTGATCGTCCTCGATCCGCCCAAGTTCGCGCCTTCCGCCGCCCATGCCGAGCGCGCGGCGCGCGCCTACAAGGACATCAATCTGTTCGGTTTCCGCCTGCTCAATCCGGGCGGGCTGCTCCTGACCTACTCCTGTTCCGGCGGCATCGGCATCGAACTGTTTCAGAAGATCGTCGCCGGTGCCGCCAGCGACGCCGGAGTGGACGCTCGCATCCTGCGCCGTCTCGGCGCGGCGCCGGATCACCCGGTCGCGCTGGCCTTCCCGGAAGGGGAATATCTCAAGGGACTGGTGTGCCAGGTCGCATGAATCGCGGCGCCGCAGACGCAACACTGTGGCAAATGCAACAGAGTTGCATGAACGGACGGGTTGTGATTAACTGCCTCGCGTGAAGCAGCACATTCCAACGCCTTCGGCGACGATCCAGACCATCCGCGCCGCCGGTGCGCGCGCCACCCCGGCGCGCGTGCGGGTGCTGGATCTGCTGCGCGGCGCCAGCCGGGCGCTCAGCCATCAGGACATCGAACTTTCCCTCGGCGCTGCGCTGCTCGACCGGGTCACGCTCTACCGGGTGCTGGACTGGCTGGTGGAGGCGGGGCTCGCCCACAAGAGCGTGGATGCGCGGCGCGTGTCCCGCTTCAGCGCGGCGGAGGTGCGGGCGCATCACGAGTCCCATGCCCACTTCCGCTGCGACACCTGCGGCCGCGTGTTCTGCCTCGACTCGGTGCAGCCGGCGATCCCGCGCGTTCCCCGCGGTTTCCGCGTCGGCCAGGTTGACCTGTCGGTGCGTGGCGAGTGCGCCCAATGCGCGCAGGGAGAATAGGCGTGGGCCGGCATCGCCAGATCGCGTGGCTGGTCGCGTTCTGCCTGCTGCTGGCGCAGCAGGCCGGCTTCGCCCACGCCTACAGCCATTCCATCGGCAGCCCCGGGAACGTCGTCGCCGAAATCGACGGCATGGATCGAGACCAGGCCGATGGCTTGCTTTCCCATCCCTGTCCGGAATGCCTGGCGTTCGCCGCTTGCCATTCCTTCCTCTGCGCCGCCGACGCGCTTCCCGGCGGCACCGCGGCGTTGCCTGGCGTCGCCCTGCGCACCGCGACGCTCTCCGCGTCGATGCGGCGCGAAGGCTGCCGCACCCGCGCTCCCCCCGCCTGCGCCTGAAACCGGAAGTCTGCCGCGGCCGCCGACGATGACGGCCGCGTTCCACGCTTCGCTTCACTTCGGGGGAAGACCATGTTCCAGCTCGATTCGCGCGTCCTTGCCGTCGCGCCAGCGCTGATTTTTCCGGCGGCCGCCGTGGCCGCGCCGGACGCCGATATCCAGGAGTTGCGCCAGCAACTGAAGCAGATCAAGGAAGACTACGAAAAGCGCATCGCCGCGCTGGAAGCTCGTCTCGCCCAGGCCGAGAGCAAGGCCGGCAGCGCCGAGATCGCCGCGGTCCAGGCGCAGGACGCGGCGCAGCAGGCGGCGCGCCGGCCGGCGGGCGAAAATGCCTTCAATCCGGCCATCTCGCTGATCCTTTCCGGCACCTACACCGACTTCTCGCAGGACCCGGCCACCCGCCAGATCACCGGCTTCGTGCCCGCGACCGACGAGGCGGGACCGCCGCGCAGCTTCAGCCTGGGCGAGTCGGAACTGACTCTCTCCGCCGGCGTCGATCCGTATTTTCGCGGCTATTTCACCGCCGCCATCACCCCCGACAACTCGGTCGAGGTGGAAGAGGCCTACGTCCAGACGTCGGCGCTGTCCCACGGATTCGGCTTGAAGGCGGGACGGTTCTTCTCGGGTGTCGGCTATCTCAATGAACTGCATCCCCATGTCTGGGAGTTCACGGATGCGCCGCTGCCCTACAAGGCTTTCTTCGGCAGTCAGCTCGGCGCCGATGGCGTGCAGTTGAAGTGGGTGGCGCCGACCGAGACCTACTTCGAACTGGGCGCGGAAGCGGGACGATTCCTGTCGTTTCCGGCCACCGATACCGAGCGCAACAAGAACGGCCTGATGTCCGGCACCGTTTTCGCGCACGTCGGCGGCGACGCAGGCGTCAGCAACAACTGGCGCGCCGGACTTTCCTATGTCCGCACCGACCCGCAGGATCGGGTGTTCGACACGGCGGCAAGTGCGGTGGACCCGGCGACCGGCGCGAGCGTCGACCGCTCATCCAGCAACAGCTTCTCCGGGAAGAGCGAAACCTGGATCGCGGATCTGGTGTGGAAATGGGCGCCCGACGGCAACGCGGCACAGACGAACTTCAAGCTCCAGGGCGAGTATTTCCTGCGCCGGGAAGCGGGCACTCTGTCGGCTACCGTCGCCGCCGATCCCTGCGCCGGTGCCTGCACCGACACGTACGACTCGCGTCAGAGCGGCTGGTACCTGCAGGGCGTCTACCAGTTCATGCCGCGCTGGCGTGTCGGCCTGCGCTACGACCGCCTGCAGTACGGCAGCGTCGATGTCGACCTGATCGACAAGGGGACACTCGCGCCCGACGATCTGGCCGTGCTGCGACCGTACTCGCCCGAGCGCGGCACCCTGATGGTGGACTGGAAGCCGAGCGAATTCTCGCTTCTGCGGCTGCAGTATGCGCAGGACAAGTCGACCCTGGGCGAGACCGACAACCAACTGTGGCTGCAATACATCATGAGCCTGGGTGCCCATGGCGCTCACCGATTCTGAGGAGACCGCCGTGTATTCCATCGTTCGCATTCTTCTCGCCCTGATCACCCTGGCCGTCGCCATGCCGGCCCCGGCTGCCCTCGATGTGCTCGCCACCGTTCCGGAATGGGCGGCGCTGGCGCAGGAAATCGGCGGCCCCAACGTCAAGGTATACGCCGCCACGCACGCGCTCCAGGATCCGCACCGCATCGAGGCCAAGCCTTCCCTCATCGCCCGCGCCCGCAGTGCCGATCTGGTGATCGCCACCGGTGCCGATCTGGAGATCGGCTGGCTGCCCGTCGTGCTGCGCGAATCCGGCAACGCCAAGGTACAGCCGGGCCGGCCGGGCTACTTCGAGGCGGCGCAGCAGGTACGTATGCTGGAAATCCCGCAGCGCCTGGACCGCGCCGAAGGCGATGTCCATCCCGGCGGCAATCCGCACATACAGACCGATCCGCGCAACATCCTGAAGGTGGGCGAGGCGCTGGCGCGGCGCATGGCGGAACTGGATCCCCCCAATGCGCCGGCGTACCAGGCCGGCATCAAGTCCTTCGCCGACAAATGGCGCGCGGCGATGCTGCGCTGGGAGAAAGAGGCGGCAGCCCTCAGGGGCGTGCCCATACTGGTGCAGCACAAGGCCTTTCCCTATCTCATCGACTGGCTCGGCATGAAAGAGGTCGGCGCGCTCGAACTCAAGCCCGGAGTCGAACCGTCGGCCGCGCACCTTGCGGCGGTGCTGGCGGGCCTGCAGGCGCAGCCGGCCAGAATGGTGATCCGTCCCATCTACCAGCCGGAGGGGCCGTCGCGCTGGATCGCGGAGCGGGCCCGGATTCCCGCCGTGGCGCTGCCCTTCACCGTCGGTGGCACGCCGCGCGCCAAGGATCTTTTTTCCCTGTTCGACGATACTGTCCAACGGTTGCTGGAGGCGCTGCGATGATGCAAGCGACGACGACGTTCGACGAGCGGGCGGCCGTTCGCCCCGGAAACGTCACGCCCCGCGACTGGCTGATCCGCTGCGACGCGGTCGCGGCCGGGTACGGCAAACCGGTGATCGGGCCGGTGTCGTTCGCCGCCGCCCGCGGTGATGTGATCGGACTGGCCGGCGCCAACGGCAGCGGCAAGACCACGCTGCTCAAGGCACTCATCGGCACGGCCCGCATCCATGCCGGCCGCCTGGACAAACAGCCGCGGCTGCAGATATCGCACCAGCAGCAGGATTTCGACACGCTCGAAGGGTTTCCCCTGAGCGGGGTGGAGCTGCTCGACCTGACTGGCGCCGGCAGCGAGGGCCTGCCGCCCTGGCTTGCCGACCGGCTCGGCGAACGGCTGGACCGGCTCTCCGGCGGGCAGGTGCAGTTGCTGCGGGTGTGGGCCTGCCTCATGGCGCCGGCCGACGTGGTCCTGCTGGACGAGCCGACCAACAACCTGGATCGCGACGGCACCGCGTTTCTGGTAGCGACGCTGGCCCGCCACAGCGCGGACCGCGCCATCATCGTGGTCAGCCACGACGCCTCGTTCCTGCAGGCCGTATCCACCGAAGTGATCGAATTGAAGCCATGAGCCTGCAGATCCTGTTCGATCCCCTGTTTCGCATCCCGTTCCTTACCGGGCTGGCACTGGCCGTGATGTTGCCGCTGCTGGGCATGTACCTGCGGCTGCGCCATGAATGGCTGGCAGCCCTGGCGCTGGCCCAGATCGCCTCCGCCGGCGCCCTGCTCGCAACCCTGGCCAACATCCCGCTGCTGGCAGGCGGTGTCGGCTTGGCGGTCGTCGCCGCAACGGCGAAGGGACGCATGGGACGGGCCGGCGACTCGGGCTATGCCCTGATCCTGCTGCTGGGGTGGGGAATTTCCATCCTGCTCGTCGCCAACATGCCGATCGCCGAGCGGGTGGGTCATGCGCTGTTCGACGGTCAGCTCTACCTGATCGGGGACAGCCAGCTCGCGATCGCGGTCGCGCTCCTGATTGGCGGCGGGTTGGCGCTGCACCGCCTGTCGCGGCCACTGCTTCTGCTGCGCTTTTTCCCCGGATTCTTCCGCGCCCGCGCCATGCCGGAGCGGCGCTACACGCTCGCGTTCGACTGGCTTGCCGCGATTGCGCTGGCTTGCGCCACGACGAGCGTCGGTGTCATCGCCGCCTTCGGTCTGGTGTTCGTGCCGCCCTGGATCGCCTATGGACACGGGGATAGCTGGCGCCGGGGACTGGTCTGGTCGGCGGCAGCAGGCGTCGCCTGCTACCTCGCATCGTTCATCCTCGCGCTGGCGCTGGACCAGCCTTTCGGTCCGGTATGCGCCCTGATTCTGGCACTCGCCGCCCTCATCAGCGGTGCCCTGAGGCGTGCGGCGTCCTGATCATGCAGTCTTGTCGGCCGGCCGTTTGCATGGCACCGTGGGTTGTGCTAAAAGCTGCATGATTCGGCGCCGGCCCCTCGGGTGCAGGCGCGATGGCATGATCGAAACACGGATCGACCGGTCCTGACCCTGACGATGGTTTTCTCCCTCTTCGGCAAGAAGCCTTCCCCGCCGCCGCGCAAGCCTGCGTCGGCGAAACCGATTGCGCCGCCCCCGGTTGCGAAACCGGCGCCTGCATCCGCCGCTGCAACCGCGTCGACTGCGGACGGCGGTCTCGACCAAGCGCCGGCGAAGGAGGAACTGCCGGACCTGGATTTCACGGTCAGCGGAATTACGCTGACTCTTGCCCGCGAGGAGGCGGAGCGGATCGAACTGCGCGAAGGGTCGGCGCGCGTTCATCCGGTGGTGGAGGAAGCGGCGATTCTGTACGCCAACGGCGCTGCAGAAAATGCCGTGAGCGTGATCGAGGCGGCGCTCGGCCGCGGCAAACTGGAGCTGGCGGCGGAGGAACAGATGTGGAACCTCCTGTTCGAGCTCTACCAGATCCTCGGCATGCGCGAGGCCTTCGACAAGCGCTCCCTCGACTATGTGGTGCGCTTCGAGAAATCGGCGCCAGCGTGGACCGGCGGCGATACGGGTGCACCGGCCTCGGCCGCGGTCACCGCCCCGCTCTGCAATCTGAACGGCGCCCTGTCGGCTGCCAACGCCAAGCAGTTCGAACAGATGCAACGCATTCTGGCCAAGAACAACGTCATGCGTCTCGATGTGGCAAAGGTGAATAGTGCCGACGCCGACGGCTGCAAATACCTCAACGACCTCTTCGCCACGGCGCGCAAGCTCAAACACATCCTCGTGGTGCAGAACCCCGGTGCCCTTGTAAAGTTGCTGAAGGACCGCATCGCCATCGGCAAGCGCGACAATCAGCCGCTCTGGTTGCTGCTGCTGGAGCTGCTGCAACAGCAGGGAAACCAGGAAGCCTTCGAAGAGTGGGCGCTCAATTATGCCATCACGTTCGAGGTTTCACCGCCATCCTGGGAAGCGCCGCCGGCCCTGCCCAAGGCAGTCCAGGGGGCGGGCGCCGGAGCGCAAGCGGCAACGGCGGCGACGTCGGCGGATGCATTCGCCCTGCGCGGCGAGATGCTCGGCGCATCGACCAGCGATCTGCTCATGTTGAACGAATACGCGGCCAGGCGCGATCCGGTGGAGGTGGACCTGGGACAGCTCAGCCGCATGGATTTCGTCTGTGCCGGCATGTTGCTCAACACGCTTTCCGATCTGGCAGCGCGCGGCAAGACGGTGCACCTGCGCAACGTCAGCGGTCTGGTGGCGGCGTTGCTGAGCGTGATCGGCATCAATCAGGTGGCCGAAATCGGGAAACGCCGCGCGTGACTGCGCGCCGACCCTTGAGTTTTCGGTTTCGCGCCCCAGATTCCTTGCTGTTGCGATCCGATCTCGCCCCTCCACTTCTTTTCTCAGAGCGGCCCCATGGAGCCCTTTCACGGCACAACCATCCTTTCGGTGCGACGCGGCAACCGGCTCGCGCTCGGCGGCGACGGCCAGGTAACGCTGGGTAACATCGTCATCAAGGCGAGCGCACGCAAGGTGCGTCGTCTTTATCAGGAAAGAATACTGGCCGGTTTCGCCGGCGGCACGGCGGACGCCTTCACCCTGTTCGAGCGCTTCGAGGCGAAGCTGGAAAAGCACCAGGGCAATCTCCTGCGCAGCGCTGTCGAACTGGCCAAGGACTGGCGCACGGATCGCATGCTGCGGCGCCTGGAGGCGATGCTGGCGGTGGCCGACCGCGAGAATTCCCTGATCATCACCGGGATGGGGGACGTACTGGAACCGGAATACGGCATCGTTGCCATCGGCAGCGGCGGTGCCTACGCGCAGGCGGCTGCCCGGGCGCTGCTGGAACATACGGAACTCGGTCCGGCCGAGATCGTGAAGCAGGCGCTTACCATCGCAGGGGACTTGTGCATCTATACCAATCAGAGCCACGTCATCGAGACGCTGGAGTAGCTCTGATCGCGCCGTCGCGCCGCGATCGGACGTCCCCATCTGCGTTTGCGTCTTGGTATTGAAGGGTTTGCAGAATGTCAGGAATGACGCCTCAGGAAATCGTCCACGAACTGGACAAGAACATCATCGGCCAGGCACGCGCAAAGCGCGCGGTCGCCATCGCTCTGCGCAATCGCTGGCGCCGCAGTCAGATCGAGGAGCCGCTGCGTTCGGAGATCACGCCCAAGAACATCCTCATGATCGGCCCCACCGGCGTCGGCAAGACCGAGATCGCGCGGCGCCTGGCCAGGCTGGCGAACGCGCCGTTCGTGAAGGTGGAGGCGACCAAGTTCACGGAAGTGGGCTATGTCGGGCGCGACGTGGACACCATCGTGCGCGACCTGATCGAGACGGCGGTGAAGGACGGGCGCGAACAGGCCATGCGTGGCGTGCGCGACCGTGCCATGGATGCGGCGGAAGATCGGGTGCTGGACGCTTTGCTTCCCCCGGCGCGCAACGTCGGCTTTCACGGCGATGCGCCGGTGGCGGAGGATTCGGCCACGCGCCAGAAGTTCCGCAAGAAGCTGCGCGAGGGCGAACTCGACGACAAGGAGATCGAGATCGAGGTCGCCACACCCTTCACCTCGATGGAGATCTTTGCGCCGCCCGGCATGGAGGAACTGACGCAGCAGATCCAGGGAATGTTCCAGAACGTCGGCGGCGGCCGCAAGAAGACGCGCAAGATGAACATCAAGGAGGCGCTCAAGGCGATCTCCGACGAGGAAGCCGCGCGCCTGATCAACGACGACGAGATCAAGGTGCAGGCAGTGCGGAGCGTGGAGCAGAACGGCATCGTCTTTCTGGATGAGATCGACAAGATCGCCTCGCGCAGCGAAATGCACGGCGCCGACGTGTCGCGGCAGGGCGTGCAACGCGACCTCCTGCCCCTGGTCGAGGGTACCACCGTCTCCACGAAATACGGCATGATCAACACCGACCACATCCTGTTCATCGCGAGCGGCGCGTTCCACCTCTCGAAGCCGTCGGATCTCATCCCGGAACTACAGGGACGGTTTCCGATTCGCGTCGAACTCGACTCGCTCTCGGTGGACGATTTCGAGCAGATCCTGACCAGCACCGACGCCTGTCTTACCCGGCAGTACGAAGCCCTGCTCGCCACCGAAGGGGTTCAGATTTCCTTCGCCCCGGATGGCATCCGGCGCATGGCCGAAATCGCTTTTGCGGTCAATGAAAAGACGGAGAACATCGGGGCGCGCCGGCTTTACACCGTGATCGAAAAGCTGCTGGAGGAAGTGTCGTTCGATACTGGCAAGGCGAATCCGTCCAGCGTCGTCGTCAACGCCGCCTACGTCAACACGCGGCTCAAAGACCTGTCCCAGAGCGAGGATCTGGCGCGCTACGTGCTGTGAGTCCATGCGGGCGGGGTCCCGCCCTTCCCGCCGCCGCTCAGCCGAGGAAGCGCTGGATGCGCCGCCGGTCGCGCTTGGTAGGGCGGCCCTTCACCTCCGTGGCAGGCTCGCCGTACAGCTTGCCGCGCTCGATCTGCGTCTCCCGCTGCAGGCGGCTGTCCTCGGTTTCCTCGTAGAGCTGGCGTGCTTGTGCGGCGGGAAGGCGCTGTTTGGACAACGCACGCACGGTGATCGTCCAGCGCACCTCGCCGACCGAGACCTCGATCGTGTCGCCTGGATGGATGATTCTGGCGGGCTTGCCTCGGGTGCCATTGACGCGGACCTTGCCGCCGTCCGCCGCTTCCGATGCCAGCGAGCGCGTCTTGAAGAAACGCGCTGCCCACAGCCACTTGTCGATGCGCTGGTCTTGTGCGGGCGCGCCTGACATGGCAAGTTGAAGGTCGCGGCGAGATGGTGGATCTCGTGCCGATGCTCACTCCTTGGCCGGCCGCTTCGAGAGCTTCCTTTGCAGAGTGCGTCGATGCATTTTGAGGGCGCGCGCCGTGGCGGAAATGTTGCCGTCATGCTCCGCCAGGACCCGCTGAATGTGCTCCCATTCCAGACGCGATACGGAAAGCGGCTCCTCGGGCGCCGCTTCGGCGTCGGGCGTGGCTTCCGCTTCCAGCGCGTTGACGATGGCATCGACGTCCACCGGCTTGGCGAGATACTGGGTGGCGCCCAGCTTGATGGCGTTGACGGCAGTGGTGATGCTGGCGTAGCCGGTGAGGACGAGAATGCGGCAGGCAGGGTTGGCGCTCTTCAGCACGCCGATGAGCTTGAGGCCTGACGAGCCGGCGACATTGAGGTCGAGCACGGCGTAGGCCGGTGCGCTGGTTGCGAGGGCCTGCAGACCTTCGTCGATGCTGTGGGCGCTTGCCACGTTGAAGCCCCGCTGCGTCATGGCACGGGTGAGGACGCGGTTGAATATCGGGTCGTCGTCTACGAGGAGAAGGTGTTTCGTCTGCATTTCAGTTAACCCTGATTGCGCCGAGCGGGAGGTTGACCCGGGCCACGGTGCCGCCGTCGGCGCGTGGCCGGAATTCTATGCGTCCCCCGCATCTTTCTATCGCGGCGTAGGCCAGCATCACGCCGATTCCCGCGCCTTGCTTGCTGGTCGTTACGGGCGTCCGCCCGAACTGCGCCGAAAGTTCCGGCGGGATGCCGGGACCGCGGTCCGCGACCCGGAGCGAAAGTGATTCTGCATCCCAAACGGCATCGATGTCGACTGCCGCCGGGCTGGCGTCGGCCGCGTTGTTGAAAAGGTTCGTCAGCGCCTGCTCCAGGGTGGTGTCCGCCATGATGCGGGGCGCTTGCGATCCACGAATGACGATGTTGGGCGCAATCATCGGCCGCATCTGCCGCCAGCGATCGATTACCGCTCGCAGCCAGTCGTCGATCGCGATCGCGTGGCCGCCCTCGGCGCGGCTGCCGCCGGCACGCGCCGACAGCCCGGTGATGATGCCTTTGCATTGAGCGATCTGATCGCGCAGCAGCTCGAGGTCGCCGCGGACCTCGGAGTCGATATTGTCGCGGTTGAGCAACTCCCCCGTAAGAAGCGCGATCGTTCCCAGCGGCGTTCCCAGTTCGTGTGCGGCGCCAGCGGCGAGGTTGCCCAGGGCAACGACGCGTTCGTTGCGCAGCGCGGCTTCCCGCGCCGTGGCGAGTTGCGCGTCGCGGGCGCGGATCAGTTCCATCATGCGCACCACGAACCAGCTGATGATTACTGCGGAGAAGGCGAATGTGAGCCACATTCCCGTCAAGTGCAGATGCACGGCATCGTGTGCATCCTCTAACCGGAACGGAACATACGCGACCGTGACGAGTGAGTAGGCGGCGATGCTAAGGGCCGCGACGACGGCGACGTAGCGGGGCGGCAGGATCGTGGCCGCCACCGCGATGATGGGCAGGTAGAGCGAGATCAGGGGATTGGTGACGCCGCCTGCCACGTACATCAGGACGGTCAGCGCCGACACGTCCACGCAGGCCTGAATCAGCAGTTCGGTGTCGCTGGTGGTGTCACCGCGGCGGGCGCGCCAGACGGTGAGCAGGTTGAACAGGACGAGCAAGCCCAGCACCAGCAGCATCGGCAGCCAGTGCAGGCGGATACCCAATACCGACTCGGCGAGAATGAGCGCCGCGATCTGCAATCCGACCGCGATCCAGCGCAGGAACACGAGACGGCGCAGGCGTGCCGCGCCGTCTGCCTGCGCCGACGAGGGTAAGGATTGCCGGAACGAGTGCATGGTGTCGATGATTATCCCGCAACCGATCCGTACCTTGGAGCGGTCATTCCGGCGCGCGCAATAAAAACGCGACCGGGACGGGGGAGTTCCGGTCGCGCAAGAGGCATCTGTGTCTATGAGTGATCGGAGTGTAGACCGGAGCCGCGACCGGTGCGATGTGACTGATTGTCGCAGCGCATTGAAATGGGCGTCACCAACTCAGGCGTTTCCCGCCGCAGGACAGAGGCGTGGAGCGGCGCACCCCGTGCGGCGATTTGCCGCACCGTGAGTCGCAGGCAACTGTATACGCTACCGCGACTTATTCGCAACGAAGCACTTCAATCCTGACAGGGGACAACGGATGAGAATGAAAAGGGCGTTCCTGGTGCTCGCGGTCGCGGTGATGCCGGAGGCCGCATTCGGTTCTTGCGGCTCGGCCTTTTGCAGCGTCAACACCGGCTTCGAGGCGCGTGGCGTATGGACGGGCCCTGGGACCCGGGTCGATCTTCGCTACGAGTACATCGACCAGGATCAGTTGCGCTCTGGTACCCGGAAGGTAAGCCCCGCAGGCGTGCCGGGGACGCACGACGAGTTGAGCACACTGAACCGGAACTGGTTGCTGCAGGTCGATCACAGCATCGATTCCCATTGGGGCGGGACCCTGATCGTGCCCTACGTGCAGCGCGATCATCAGCACCTGTTCAACCCCGAAGCAACCGACCCGCCGGAAGAGGCCGAACTGGAGAGCTGGCGCATCCGCGAGATCGGAGACGTGCGGCTGATCGGGCGCTACCAGATCGCAGCGGATCTCGAGAGCGGCCGTGCCTACGGCGTGCGCTTCGGAGCAAAGCTGCCCACCGGCCGCTATGAGGTGCGAAACGATGCCGGAGAGCAGGCGGAACGCTCGCTGCAGCCGGGTACCGGTACCACCGACCTGATCCTGGGCGCCTATTACCGCGGCCCGCTGCTTGACCGCAGCGACTGGTTTGCATCGGCCTATGTTCAGAGCGCGCTCAACTCGCGCCAGGAATTCCGCCCCGGCACCCAGTTCGCCCTGGACGCCGGCGTCAGCGTGCCGCTCGCTTCGGCCCTGAGCGCCCAAGTGCAGCTGAACTTCCTGGAGCGCTGGCACGACACCGGCGCCCAGGCCGAACCGCAGGACAGCGGCGGAACCTTCCTCTTTCTGAGCCCGGGCGTGAGCTTCGCCCTGAGCCAGCGCTGGACGATCTACGCCTTTGCCCAATTGCCCCTTTACCAGCGTGTGGACGGCACGCAATTGACGGCGCGAAGCGGCGGTGTCGTCGGCGCGAGCGTGACATTCTGAGAGGGGGAGCGGACGTTGCCGTTGCGCTTCGGGTAACATGCAGATCTCTTGTTTCGGAGGCGCCGGCCATGACGCAATGGGGATCCCGCTTTGCCGTTCTAACGATCACGATGGCGCTGGCCTGGCCTGCGTCCGCGCAGGAGATTTCCGTAAAGGACGCATGGGTGCGCGCCACGGTCCCGGGACAAAAGGCCACCGGTGCTTTCATGGAGTTGGTCGCGAGCACGGACACCGCGCTCGTCTCGGCGGCGAGCCCGGTGGCGGGCGTGGTAGAGATTCACGAAATGGTGATGGATGGCACGGTCATGAAGATGCGCGCGCTGGCCCGCCTCGACCTGCCTGCCGGTAAGAAGGTCGAACTCAAGCCCGGCGGCTACCATGTCATGCTGATGGACTTGAAGCAGCCACTGCGCAAGGGCGATACGGTTCCACTGTCACTCAGGATAGAAGGGAAGGATCAGAAGGCCCAGACCGTGGAGATCAAGGCCGAGGTGCGAGACCTTGCGGCGGCCGGGCCGCACGGGAAGCCCTGATTCTGAAAAAATGAGACCGGCAACGCGATTCCCGGCGACGGCGCTCCTGCGTGTGGTCAGTCGGTGGCAGGGCGGACGGGCCGCCATGCTGTGCGGTGCGGTGCTGATCTTCCAGCCTGCGGGCGCGGCAGCGGCGGAATTTGCGCATTACCCCGGAGCCTGGTACGACGAGGCGCAAACGCGAACGCAAGGCGCCTTCCGCCAGGAGAGTGGGGTCACCAATCTCGCGGTCTATGCCACAAGTGATCGCATGGATCGGGTCGATGCCTTCTATCGCCAGTTCCTCCATCCGGTTCCCTCGACCGGGGTCGGAAGATCCCTTTTCTGCCTTGACCCGGTGTCGGAAGGCTGCAAGCGCATTGTCGAGTTGCACGACCTTTCACCGGGGGCGGGAGTGGGCACCCGCATCATCGTGATCGACCGCCGCTGAATTCCAGGCGCCATAGCGGTTCTCCACCGGTTGCCGAGGGCTACCCCAGCACGGTTTCGAGGGCGAACAGCTCCTCCAGCCGCTCGCGGCGGCGGATGAGAAATGTCGCGTCGCCATCCACCATGACTTCGGCGGCCCGCGGGCGGCTGTTGTAGTTCGAACTCATTGCCATGCCGTAGGCGCCGGCCGACATGATGGCAACCAGGTCGCCTTCGGCGATGGCCAGGGAGCGACTGTGGCCGAGGAAATCGCTGCTCTCGCATACCGGGCCGACCACCTCGTATGTGCGTGGTTCGCTGTCGCGGGGCACGACGGGGACGATGTCATGCCAGGCATCGTAAAGAGCGGGCCGCATCAGATCATTCATCGCAGCATCCATGACGGCGAAATGCTTCTCCGCACCGTGCTTCAGGTACTCGACGCGTGCCAGCAGCAGACCGGCGTTGCCGACCAGTGCGCGGCCGGGCTCGAATACCAGGACTTCCGCGCGACCGCGCAATAGGCTGAGCAGGGGTGCCAGATAGTCCTGCGCTGTAGGGGGATTCTCGTCCTGGTAGCGTATGCCCAAGCCGCCACCTAGATCGATATGGGCAAGGGTGATGCCGTCGCGCCCCAACGCATCGACGAGGGACAGGATTTTCTCCGCAGCCTCCAGAATGGGAGCCGGATCGAGCAACTGCGAACCGATATGGCAGGCGATCCCTCGTACCCGCAGATGCGCCATCGCGCTCGCGCGACGGTAAAGGTCCAGGGCCGCATCGAACGCGACACCGAACTTGTTGCTGCGCAATCCCGTCGAGATATAGGGGTGGGTTCTGGGGTCAACGTCGGGATTGACACGCAGAGCGACCGGCGCGCTCGCTCGGAGTTCGAGGGCGACCTCGTTCAGGCGAAGCAGTTCCGACTCAGACTCCACGTTGAAACAGAAAATGCCCGCGGAGAGCGCCTGGCGCATCTCGGCTTCGCTCTTGCCGACACCGGAGAAGACGATCTTTGAGGGATCTCCGCCGACGGCGAGCACCCGCGCCAGTTCACCACCGGAGACGATGTCGAAGCCGCTGCCCAGTCGCGCGAAGAGACTGAGAATGGCAAGGTTGGAATTGGCCTTGACGGCGTAACACAGCAGCGTGTCACGTCCGGCCAGGGCGTGTCGGAACTGAGCCAACGTCCCTTCCAAGGAGGCTCGGGAATACACATAGCAGGGTGTCCCGAAATTCTCAGCGATCTCCGCGAGTCGAACATCCTCCGCGTGCAACTGGCCATCGCGAAAAGAAAATGGGTTCATTGCTCAGCCGCCGACTCGGCTTTGCTATGATCGGGCTGCGCCGCCGCGGGAGGGGCAGCCGGCGGAACCGAAACTGAAGGTGCGGGCCGGGCTGGCAAGACCAGTGGACCCTTGGTGCCACAGCCGCAGAGGACAAGGCACGTGGACAAGGCGAGATACCAGATTGGCGAGGCGCGCATCGGCCAGTCAAAAAACCGAATCATAGCGGAAACCAATCATGGATGAGGCGCAGTTCAATGCTTTGGCAGATGCGACGCTCGATGCGATCGAACGTGCGCTGGACAGCTGCGAGGCTGACCTGGATTTCGAGCTGAAGCCCGGCGGTGTGATCGAGTTGGAATTCGATGACGGTAGCAAGGTGATTGTCAATCGGCACTCTGCGGCGCGAGAAATCTGGGTCGCGGCGCGGTCCGGCGGGTTCCATTTCCGGCCCCAAGACGGGTACTGGGTGGGGACACGTGGCGGAGAGGGGCTGTTCGAAGCCTTGTCACGCGTGATCAGCGAACAGGCTGGGGAGATGGTCCGCCTGTCTCGCCCGGACTAACCGCGCCTTTCGGAAAACGAGCGCTCCTCAACCGGTGCCGGGCTATGTGGTGCCGTCGGCTTGGGAGACGGCGGGACAGCGGGCGGTTCGCCGGCCGGCGGTGCCGGCCCATTTTCAGTCGCGTTCGGGACTGGCCGCGAATCGGCGTTTTCTCTGTAAACCATTTCACGACTAGCTGGATGATCGTCCGATTCGCTTCCCACGGCGACCGAAACCAGCCCATCCGGGACTGCCATCTGTGACTCCGGTACGCCTTTCAGCGCCTGCTGCATGTACCCCAGCCACATCGGGAGTGCTGCGCTGCCACCGGTTTCCCCGTCACCGAGCTTTCTCGGCTGGTCGAAGCCGATCCATGCGATTCCAACCAGTGTCGGCTGGTACCCGCAAAACCAGGCATCGACGTACTCGTTCGTAGTACCGGTCTTTCCGGCCAAGTCGCGCCGCTTAAGGGCCAGCGCCCTCGTTGCGGTGCCCCTTCGCACGACGTCGTGCATCATGCTGTCCATGAGGTAGGCATTGCGCGCATCGATGACGCGCAAATGTTCATCGCCTGCCTCCTCCGGCTGTGTCTCAGCCAGTGTGTTGCCCTGATCGTCCGTGATTCGCTTGACTATGAACGGATGGACGCGGTAGCCGCCGCTGGCGAACACCGAATACGCGGTCAGCATCTGCCAGGGCGTGACGGCGCCCGCACCGAGGGCCATCGTGAGGTACGGCGGATGCCTTTCGCCCTCGAAGCCGAAGCGCGTGATGTAGTCTTGTGCGTAGCGCGTTCCGATCGACCGCAACAGCCGTATCGATACCATGTTCTTGGATTTTGCCAGGGCCGTGCGCAGCGGCATCGGACCTTCGTACTTTCCGTCGTAATTCTTGGGTTCCCATGCCTGGCTGCCAGTCTCTCCTGCAGATATGGTGAGCGGTTCGTCGGCAATGACACTTGCGGGCGTGAAGCCCTTTTCCAACGCTGCCGAATAGATGAACGGCTTGAAGCTCGATCCTGGCTGTCGCCAAGCCTGGGTGACATGGTTGAACTTATTGCGGCTGAAATCGAATCCGCCTACAAGCGCCCGGACAGCGCCATCCTTCGGGCTGGCGGCGACGAATGCGGCCTCGACCTCAGGCATCTGGCTGATTTGCCATCCTGTCTTGTCATCGTGGCTGATACGTATGATGGCGCCGCGGCGAAGGCGGTGATTCGGCGGGGCTTTGTCGTCCAACATCTTGAGCGCTAACTTGAGCCCGTCGTCTGTGATACTGACGATCTCGCCGCCGCGGCGATATGCGCGCACCGACTTCCGGTCAGCTTCCAAAACCACAGCCGAGAGTAGATCTTCTGAGTCGGGGAAATCCGCCAGCACGTCCTCCACAGTATCCTCCAGGGTGCCTTCGATCTCCGAAAAGTCTACGTAGGCTTCAGCACCGCGATAGCCGTGTCGGCGATCGTAGGCCAGTACCCCCTTGCGCAAGGCGGAATGGGCAGCCAGCTGGTCGGCACGCATAATCGTGGTGTAAACACGCAGGCCTCGCGTGTACGTCTCATCCTGGTACTGTTCGAAGGCTATTTGTCTCGCCATCTCTGCAACGTAGTCCGCAGGCACCGAGAATTCATCTGGATCGCGCTTGATATGCAGTTCCTGCGCCTGTGCCTCGGCCAATTGCGAGTCATTGATGAAGCGGAGTTCATGCATGCGCCTTAAAACGTATAATTGCCTTTGCTTGGCACGCTTGGGATTGGCAATTGGGTTATAGGTGGACGGTGCCTTGGGCAGGCCGGCGAGCATCGACGCTTCGGCGGTGCTCAAGTCCTTCAAGGGCTTGCCGTAATAGATTTGTGCGGCGGCCGCGAAGCCGTAGGCGCGCTGGCCGAGGTAGATCTGGTTCACATAGAGTTGCAGAATTTCATCCTTGGTCAAGTCATTTTCGATCTTGAAGGCGAGCAACGCTTCATAGAATTTGCGGCTAAGCGTCTTTTCGCTGGAGAGGAAGAAATTGCGTGCGACCTGCATCGTTATCGTGGAGGCGCCTTGACGTTTTCCGCCACTGATGAAGTTGGACCAAACGGCGCGGAGCACGCCCAGCGTGTCGATGCCGGGATGCTGATAGAAGCGCTCGTCCTCGGCTGCAAGAATGGCCTGTTTCATCACGACTGGAACGTCCTGGACCTGAACGAAAGCACGGCGCTCCTCGCCGAACTCGCCGATCAAGTAACCGTCGGCTGTGTAAATGCGAAGCGGGATCTTGGGCCGATAGTCAGTCAGGGCGTTGAGCGACGGGAGGTTTGGATACGCAAGGACGATTAGGAGTCCCGCAAGCGCGACCATGACTACGCAAGCGCCAGCGACGAAAAGGATGGGAAGAAGAAACCTGCGCAGAACGGGATGCAAAAGGACGGTCCAGAACATTCGAACGAGCACCGATTATAAACACCTGAAGCGCCAACACAAATTCGATGCAATTCCTTTACACGTGCAATAGTTGTTGCTAGCATCTAACGCAAAATATCCATATTGCGCATAACTAGCTAAGAAACAAGGGGATTTCCTTGTCACTCGACTTTTCTTTATTCAATCCGAAAGCGCGGCCGCTCTTCGGACTTGATGTTTCCTCATCCTCGATAAAGATGGTCGAACTCGGCGATGCGGGTAGAGGTAGCGTCCGGATCGAACGCTATGCGATTGAAACCTTGCCGCGCGATGCCGTCGTGGATGGGAATATCACAAATCTCGAGGCTGTCGCTGAAGCGGTTAAGCGTGGCTGGAAGAGAATGGGAACAGCCACCAAACATGTGGCCATGGCACTGCCCTCGGCAGCCGTGATCACCAAGAAGATCATCGTTCCCGCCGGTCAGCGCGAACTCGATCTGGAGATACAGGTTGAATCGGAGGCGAACCAGTACATCCCGTTCGCCCTCGATGAGGTTAATCTGGACTTTCAGGTGATAGGACCGGCCCCAAGCAGTCCTGACGAGGTGGAGGTACTAATTGCGGCCTCGCGAAAAGAAAAGGTCGAGGATCGCGTCGCCGTCGCAGAGGCCGCTGGTCTGCGTCCGTTGGTCATGGACGTGGAGTCGTATGCCGCTCAGGCAGCCTTCGAGTTGATCGAGCGCCAAATACCCCAAGGGGGGAAGAATCAGATCATTGCCCTCGTTGACGTTGGCGCGAACGTTATGAACGTGACTGTTTTTCGAAACGATCAGCAGGTCTACGTACGCGAGCAATCATTTGGCGGAAACCTGCTGACGCAGGAAGTGATGCGCCAATACGGTATGAACATTGAGGATGCCGAGATCGCGAAGCGCAGCGGTAGCCTCCCCGAGAATTATGAAAGCGAGATCCTGCGACCGTTCCTCGACAATCTTGCACTCGAAGCCTCGCGCGCGCTGCAGTTTTTCTTCACCTCTACTCAGTACAACCAAGTTGATCACATCGTGCTCGCCGGTGGGTGCGCTGTAATTCCGGGTGTGGGCGAAGTCGTTGCCGGACGGACACAGGTAAGCACGCTAATTGCCAATCCGTTCGCTGACATGTCCTTGTCGCAGCGGGTCAAGCCGAAAGGGCTGGCATTGGACGCGCCATCTTTGATGATCGCGTGCGGTCTGGCTTTGCGGAGGTTCGATCAGTGATTCGCATTAATCTGCTTCCTCATCGTGAGGAAAAGCGTAAGGCGCGGCGCCAGCAGTTTTTCGCGTTGGCCGGACTGCTAGTTGCTCTCGGCGGACTGATCGTGTTCCTAGTTCATACCGTAATAGGGGGCTACATCAGTGGTCAGGAGGAGAAGAACACCTTCCTGAAGAAGGAAATTGCAGCGCTCGACAAGGAGATTGACGAGATCAAGCGCCTCAAGGAGCAGACTGAGGCCTTGCTTTCACGCAAGCAAGTCATTGAAACCCTGCAGGCGAATCGCGCGGAAACCGTTCACCTTTTCAACGAACTTGCGCGCCAAGTGCCAGATGGAACGTATGTCAGGTCGATAAAGCAGGCCGGTCCCAAGATCAATCTGGCTGGTTTTGCCCAGTCAAACGCGCGTGTTTCGACGCTGATGCGGAACCTCGATGCATCGCCGTTCCTGGAGCAACCCAGCCTCGTCGAAATCAAATCCGCATTACTCAACAATCGCCGCGTAAGTGATTTTGGCCTGGATGTCGTAATTACAAGGGCAAAGGCTGACGACAAGAAAGAAGCAGGCAAATCGGCTCAACCAGTGAAGCCCATTGAGCCAACCCCTGCCGCGAAACCCTCGCAGCCTCCGCAACCCGCGGTTCAAGGGGGGAAGAACACATGAACTCACTTAGTCTTTCGGCCGCCTCAAAGTTCGATTTCAACGCCTACGTCTCAGATTTCAAGGGGCTCGACCCGAAGGATGTTGGTGCCTGGCCGCTCGGTCCCCGGATTACGATTCTGCTGATCCTCTTTGTCTTGCTGCTGGTCGCGGGGTGGTGGTTCGATTGGCGCCACGAAGTTGACGAATATGAGAAGAAGCAGCAGGAAGAAATCAAGCTGAAGGACGAATGGCTGGGCAAGAAGAAGCAGGCTGTGAACCTGGAGGAATATCGAAAGCAACTTGCCGAGATCGATCGGTCATTCGGTGCCCTGTTACGACAGCTTCCTAACAAGGCGGAAATGGAATCCCTGCTCGTGGATATCAACCAGGCTGGCCTTGGACGAGGGCTACAGTTCGAATTATTCCGGCCTGGAACCGAGATCATGAAGGATTTCTACGCCGAATTGCCGATCACGGTTCGAGTCACCGGTAACTATCACGATCTCGGGGCGTTTTCTGGTGACGTCGCAAAGATACCCCGCATCGTTACCCTGAACAACGTCAGCGTCAACGTCGGAAAGGAAGCGGGTTTGTACATGGATGCGACAGCGACCACCTATCGCTACCTGGACGAAGAAGAACTCGCGAAACAGAGGCGTGAAAAGGCTGCCAAGGCGAAAGCCGGAGGCAAGTGATCGGCTGGCTACGGGAAGGCGCAGAGCATGCAAACTCCAGCGAAATTCAGCGCAGTCTTTCTCGCAACGATTGCGCTAGTAAGTTGTAGTGGCGAGGAGCACGGGGACCTGAAGCAGTGGATGAAGGACTCAACGAAGGATCTGAAAGGTAAGGTTCCTCCTCTTCCGGAAATCAGGCCGTTCCCAGTGGTGGCCTATGACGCCGGCGATCTGATGGATCCCTTCAACCCGAAGAAGATCGAACCGGAAAAGAGGCAAAAGGCTGGCGGTGGCATTCAGCCCGACTTGAACCGGCGTCGCGAACCGCTTGAGGCCTACCCCCTTGAAACATTGCGGATGGTCGGAACGCTGGTTCAGGGCAAGCGAGTGCACGCGCTGGTCCAAGCGGACAAGACGTTACATCAGGTCAAAGTTGGAAGTTACGTGGGCCAGAATTTCGGTGTCATCACCGGTATTGCGGACACCGAAGTGACGCTCAGGGAATTGATACAGGATGCCTCCGGCGACTGGGTAGAGCGTACGAGCACCCTGCAACTGCAGGAAAAAGGGGCTGGAAAATGAGAAACGGGATCAAATGGATTAGTGCTCTTGCCGCGGTGTGTGGTTTGCTCTCAGGTTCCTCGGTCTGGGCTCAGGGCGCCGCAAGCCCTTCGGCGCCGAAGGCGATCAATTCCATCGATAACCTGCAGGTTAGCCAGCAGAGCGGGCAAGTCATCGTGAAATTGACCATGAAGCAGCCGGTCGCCAATCCACCGGCAAGCTTCAGCGTGGCAAATCCCGCGCGCATTGCGCTGGATTTCCCCAACACGAGCAATGGCCTTGGGCGAACCTCGCAATCCTTCAGCGAGGGTGAGCTCCGCAGCATCAACATAGTGCAGGTTGGCGAGCGGACCCGTGTCGTCCTGAACTTGGGCAACCTGACGGCGTTCGACACCCGCCTCGATGGGAACAACATATTCGTTACGCTCCTGCAGCAGGGCCCCGCTGCAGAAAAGGTCGGGAAGCCTGTCATTTCCCATTTTGCCGAATCGCGGCCGACGGATACCCCGCACACCATCCGGAACATCAACTTCCGGCGCGGCAAGGAAGGGGAAGCACGGATTCTCGTAGATCTGTCCGACACCAAGACCGGAATCGACATTCGGCAGCAGGGGCCGAGCCTGATAGTAGATTTCCTGAAAACCGGGATACCCGACAACCTGCGCCGCAAGCTCGACGTTACCGACTTTGCCACCCCCGTGACGAGCGTTACCACGCTGAGCCAGGGCGAGAATGTACGAATGATGGTGACGCCGACCGGCTTGTGGGAATACAACGCATATCAAAGCGACAACCAGTTCGTCATCGAGGTGAAGCGCGTCATTGAAGACCCGAACAAATTGGTGCAAGGCAGCCGGGGTCGTTATCAGGGCGAAAAGTTGTCGCTAAATTTCCAGAACATCGATGTGCGGGCCGTCCTTCAGGTCATCGCCGATTTCACCAACTTCAATATCATTACCAGTGATTCGGTCGGCGGCACGCTGACACTGCGGTTGAAGGACGTTCCTTGGGACCAGGCCTTGGACATTATTCTCCAGGCCAGGGGTCTGGACATGCGTAAGAACGGCAACGTGATCTGGATCGCCCCGCGTGACGAAATCGCCACGCGAGAAAAACTCGAGCTTGAGTCCCGCGTTCAGATCGGAGACCTCGAACCGGTGCGGACGGAAAGCTTCCAGCTTAACTACCATCGCGCGAAGATAGTGTTTGATTTCCTCAAGAACAAGGATCAAACCGTTCTGTCGAAGCGCGGCAGCCTGATCGCTGACGAGCGGACGAACAAACTTTTCGTTACTGACGCGCCGAGCCGCCTTGAAGACCTGCGCAAGCTTATCGCGGAGATCGACATTCCAGTGCGGCAGGTGTTGATCGAGGCGAGAATCGTCGAAGCCGAAGACACCTTCAGCAGAAACCTCGGCTTCCGGCTTGCCTACAATGATCTCACAAGCGCCGGCCATCGCATTGCGGGAAATAACAGCCCGAGATACCTCTTTGGCGGTGGGCTTGCCGATACCGCCTTTACAACGGGGCAGATCGCAACACCCATTCCGAACTTCTTTACCAATACATCAAGCGTGAATCTGCCCGCTGCAGGAATTGCCGGGAGTCAGCCGGGGCAGTTCTCGTTCATTCTCTTCAACAGTTCCGGGACCCAGTTTCTCAACCTGGAAATCAGTGCGCTGGAGGCTGATGGAAAAGGAAAGGTCATCTCCAGTCCGCGCGTCATGACTGCGGATCAGGTTGAGGCCCTCATCGAACAGGGCGTCGAGATTCCCTACCAGCAGGCAACCAGTTCCGGCGCGACCAGCGTATCGTTCCGCAAGGCGAACTTGGCGCTGAAGGTGAAACCGCAGATTACGCCGGACGGCCGTGTCCAGATGTCTCTCGACGTCAACAAGGACACACCAAACACGCAGATAGCTACCGGAGCGGGCGTGGCGATCGACACGAAGCACGTCAAGACAGACGTGCTGGTCGAGAACGGAGGGACCATCGTGATCGGCGGCATCTATCAGCAGGAGGAACGAGTGAACGTCACGCGCATTCCGTTCTTTGGCGATTTGCCCTACATCGGCTTCATGTTCAGGAACACATCGAGGATTGACAACAAGAACGAGCTGCTGATCTTCATTTCGCCGAGGATCGTTACCGATTCCCTGACGATGCGCTGAGAGGCCTCTTTTCCGCAGAATGGCCGGCATGCCCGGCCATTTCTTTTGGCGTTGCCTGCTAGAATCCCGGCCGTGAAAGGTTGCGACAATATCTATTTGATCGGGATGATGGGCGCCGGGAAGACGACGATTGGAAGACATCTCGCACGGCGTCTGAAGAAACGATTTCTCGATGCGGACCACGAGGTCGAAGCCCGCACCGGAGTCAGCATTCCGGTCATTTTCGAGATCGAAGGCGAGGAGGGCTTCCGGCGGCGAGAAGCCCAGGTCATTCATGATCTTTCGCGTGAGAAGGAACTGGTCTTGGCGACCGGCGGAGGGGTTGTACTGGATCCGGAAAACCGCCGTTGCCTCGCGCGCAGCGGTATCGTGGTCTATCTCCGTGTTCCTCCCGACGTCCTCTGGGAACGGACGCGGCACGACAAGGGAAGACCGTTGTTGCAGGTGAGCGATCCGCGTGGCCGCATCGAGCAACTCTACGCGCAACGCGATCCCCTTTATCGTGAAATCGCGGACATCGTCATCGTGGGAGGACGGCAGGCGCCGAGTGCAGTCGCGAAGAAACTGGAACAGGAGGTTCTGGCCCTATGCGATCAGTGAATGTTGATCTCGGCAATCGCTCCTATACGATCTATATCGGGGCAGGCTTGTTGGCACGATCCGATCTTATTCGTCCCAGCCTTACGGCTCAGCGCGTGATCGTCATCACCAACGGCGTGGTTGGGCCATTGCACCTTGCGACGCTGATGGCTGCGCTCAGGGCAAGCGATGTCGCTGCCAAAGAGATCGTCCTGCCGGACGGCGAAGCTCACAAGAACTGGGAAACCCTCAACCTGGTTTTCGATGCGCTTCTGGCACAGCGGGCCGAACGTTCCACGACGCTGATTGCACTGGGTGGGGGCGTAATCGGCGATTTGGTCGGTTTTGCGGCCGCGACTTACCAGCGGGGAGTACCCTTCATACAGTTGCCGACCACTTTGCTGGCACAAGTGGATTCATCGGTCGGCGGCAAGACGGGGATCAACCATCCGCTTGGAAAGAACATGATCGGCGCCTTCTACCAACCGCGGTTGGTCCTGGCAGACACCGATACGCTCAAGACACTGCCGGACCGCGAACTGTCGGCCGGCCTGGCCGAGGTGATCAAGTACGGTCTGATCCGGGATCTGCCGTTCCTGGAGTGGATCGAGTCGAACCTCGATAGACTGCTGGCGCGTGATGACGAAGCCCTGAGTCACGCCATCGAGCGTTCCTGCATCAACAAGGCTGAGGTGGTGACCGCAGACGAGACTGAATCCGGGGTGCGCGCGCTGCTCAACCTCGGACACACTTTTGGGCATGCCATCGAGACAGGCACTGGCTACGGAACCTGGCTGCATGGGGAGGCGGTCGCCACCGGAACCATCATGGCTGCCGAGCTGTCACGTCGGCTGGGGTGGCTCGACACGGCGGAGGTGGAGCGCGTGCGCGAAGTCTTTCTGCGCGCACGGTTACCGATCAATGGTCCGGCCCTGCCGGAAGAGCGCTATCTTGAATTGATGCACTCGGACAAGAAGGTTCTGGCCGGACGCGTTCGCTTCGTCCTACTGCGTCGCATTGGCGAGGCGGTCGTGTGGGGCGATGCGGAGGAAGCGGATATCCGCGCGGCCATCGCTGCCTGTTCCGAGCATGCATGAATTCGCACCCTACGCGGTAACGGACCAGACTTCCGCGGGCCGCGTTCATCCTGAACCGCCGCCCACGGCCCGCAGCGAGTTCCAGCGCGACCGCGATCGCATTATCCATTCCACGGCGTTTCGGCGACTTGAATACAAGACCCAGGTCTTCGTCAATCACGAAGGGGATCTGTTCCGAACCCGGCTCACGCACAGCATCGAAGTGGCCCAGATTGCGCGAACCATTGCCCGTGCGTTGCACCTGAATGAGGATCTGGTGGAGGCGATCGCATTGGCGCATGACCTCGGCCACACGCCCTTCGGTCATGCCGGCCAGGATGCTCTGAATGCGTGCATGAAAGACCGCGGTGGCTTCGAACACAATCTGCAATCGTTGCGCACTGTCAACTCACTCGAAGAGCGCTACGGAGGCTTCGACGGCCTCAATCTGACTTTCGAGACCCGCGAGGGAATTCTCAAGCACTGCTCGCCGCAACACGCCCCCGGGCTCGGTGACCTGGGCAAACGCTTCCTCGATCGAACCCAACCGTCGCTCGAAGCCCAGATCTGCAATCTGGCCGATGAGATCGCCTACAACAATCACGACATTGACGATGGTTTGCGCTCTGGTCTGATCGATCTCGAGCAGCTGCAGGCGGTGGGATTCTTTTCCCGCCACGTCGCGGCCGTGCGTGGCGAATATCCGGCGATCGCCGGCCGCCGCCTGACCCACGAAACGGTTCGGCGCATGATCAATTCCCTCGCCCTTGACCTGATTGAGGAAACCCGGCGCCGGCTTTCCGCGGCGAATCCGCGCGGGCTGGCTGACGTGCGCTCGGCACCGCCGCTGGTTGCCTTCAGTCCGGCAATGAACGAAGAGGGCAGGGAACTGAAGGCATTCCTTCGCAGCAACCTGTACCAGCATTATCAAGTGCTGCGCATGACGAACAAGGCGCGACGCATTGTCACCGACCTGTTCGGCGCCTTTCTGGACGACCCACGACTGCTGCCGCCGCAATACCAACGCATGGCGGAGAGAGACCGTCCGCGCGCGATTGCGGATTACATCGCCGGGATGACCGACCGCTACGCCATCCGCGAGCACCGGCGCCTGTTTGCGGTCGGCGAGATCTGGCTGGCATAGTTCCTGCCGCAGCGCACAAACTTCTTGAAGCTGCGAATCTTTGACGGTATATTGGATCAGTCGCCCATAGATTTGGATGAAAAAAGCCGGCGGGAGGTTTGTCCGCCGGCTTTTTGCCGCCGACAGAATGGATGTCGGTTCTAGCAAGAGGAAACCGCGATGGATGAATTGGATCCGACGAGCACTCCGGTAAGTCAGGGGCTTTACAACCCTGCCAATGAGCACGACAACTGCGGTGTCGGCTTCGTCGCTCACATCAAGGGCACGAAGAGCCACGACATCGTTGCGAACGGTCTGCTGATTCTGCGCAATCTCACCCATCGGGGCGCCGTCGGCGCCGATCCGCTGATGGGGGACGGAGCCGGGATCCTGATTCAGATTCCCGATCGCTTCTATCGCGACGAGATGGCGAGCCAGGGCGTGACCCTGCCGCCCATCGGAGAATACGGCGTCGGCATGGTGTTCCTGCCGAAGGAGTCGGCATCCCGCCTCGCCTGCCAGGAGGAAATCGAGCGCGCCGTGCGCGCCGAAGGCCAAGTCCTGCTGGGCTGGCGCGATGTGCCGGTCGATCACACGATGCCGATCTCGCCCTACGTCAAGGCCAAGGAGCCGGTGATCCGCCAGATCTTCATCGGGCGCGGCCGCGACGTCATGGTGACCGACGCACTGGAGCGCAAGCTCTATATCATCCGCAAGCGTTCCGGCCATGCCATTCGGGCCCTAAGACTGAAGTACGGCAAGGAGTTCTACGTGCCATCCATGTCGGCACGCACGGTCGCCTACAAGGGCATGCTCCTGGCCGAGCAGGTGGGTGTCTATTACAAGGACCTGCAGGACGCGCGGGTCGTCTCGGCTCTCGCCCTGGTGCACCAGCGTTTCTCCACCAATACGTTCCCGACCTGGGACCTGGCGCATCCCTTCCGTTTAATTGCCCACAACGGCGAGATCAACACGCTGCGCGGCAACGTGAACTGGATCAGGGCACGCCAGAACGCGATCTCGTCTCCCGTGCTCGGCACTGACCTGGACAAGGTGTGGCCTCTCATCTACGACGGCCAGTCCGATTCGGCGTCCTTCGATAACGCCCTGGAACTGCTCTACATGGCGGGTTACCCGCTGGCGCATGCGGTGATGCTGATGATCCCCGAGGCGTGGGAGAAGCACACGCTGATGGACCAGAACCGGCGCGCCTTCTACGAGTATCACGCGGCGACGATGGAACCCTGGGACGGACCGGCCGCAGTCGCCTTCACCGACGGCCGCCAGATCGGCGCGACCTTGGATCGCAACGGCCTCAGGCCCGCCCGCTACGTCATCACTGACGACGACATGGTGATCATGGCCTCCGAGGTCGGTGTGCTTCCGGTCCCCGAATCCAAGATCGTCAAGAAGTGGCGACTGCAACCCGGCAAGATGTTCCTCGTCGATACCGACCAGGGCCGCATCGTCAACGACAAGGAACTCAAGGACGCGCTCGCCAACGGCAAACCGTACCGCGAATGGATCGCGCGTGTCCGGATCAGGCTCGACGACCTGCGGGCACCCGACGAAACGGTTCAGATATCCTCCCCGGATTTGCTCGATCGTCAGCAGGCCTTCGGCTATACGCAGGAGGATCTCAAGTTCCTCATGCAGCCGATGGCGCAGAACGGCGAGGAGCCGATCGGCTCCATGGGCAACGACTCGCCGCTCGCCGTCCTGTCGCACCGTCCCAAGCCCCTCTACGGCTACTTCAAGCAGCTTTTCGCGCAGGTGACGAACCCGCCCATCGACCCGATCCGCGAGGAACTGGTGATGTCGCTGGTTTCCTTCATCGGTCCCAAGCCGAATCTTCTGGACATCTCGAACATCAACCCGCCGATCCGGTTGGAGGTGTCGCAGCCGGTCCTGTCCTGCGAGGACATGGAAAAGATCCGGCACATCGAGAAGTACACCGACGACAAGTTCCGCTCCTATGTGCTGGATATCTGCTATCCGGTGGCCTGGGGCAGGGACGGTATCGAGGCGCGGCTCGCTTCGCTCTGCGCGGAAGCCGAGGACGCCGTCAATTCCGGCTTCAACATCCTCATCGTTTCCGACGCCAAGGTGGATCGCGACAGCTTGCCCATCCCGGCGCTCCTCGGGCTGTCGGCGATCCATCAGCATCTGGTGGGCAAGGGCCTGCGCACTTCCGCCGGCCTGGTCGTGGAGACGGGCTCGGCGCGGGAGGTGCACCACTTCGCGCTGCTGGGCGGTTACGGCGCGGAAGCGGTGCATCCCTATCTCGCCCTGGAAACAGTGGCGGAGATTGCATCGGCGCTGCCCGGCGAACTCGACGACAAGAGGGCGACCAAGAACTTCATCAAGGCCATCGGCAAGGGGCTGCTCAAGGTGATGTCCAAGATGGGCATCTCCACCTACATGTCCTATACCGGGGCGCAGATCTTCGAGGCGGTCGGCCTGCAGCGGGCCTTCGTGGACAAGTATTTCACCGGTACCGCGAGCCAGGTCGAAGGGATCGGCGTGTTCGAGGTGGCCGAAGAGGCGATTCGCCTGCACCGCCAGGCCTACGGTGCCGACCCCGTGTTGGCATCCATGCTTGACGCCGGCGGCGAGTACGCCTGGCGGGTGCGCGGCGAGGAGCACATGTGGACTCCGGACGCGATCGCCAAACTCCAGCACGCCACCCGTGCCAACAGTCTCCAGACCTACAAGGAGTACGCCCGCATCATCAACGACCAGAGCCGGCGCCAGATGACCCTGCGCGGCCTGTTCGAGATCAAGCCGGCCGGCCCGCCGGTCCCGCTCGAAGAGGTGGAGCCGGCGAAGGAGATCGTCAAGCGTTTCGCCACCGGCGCCATGTCCCTCGGCTCCATCTCCACCGAGGCGCATACCACGCTCGCCATCGCCATGAACCGCATCGGCGGCAAGTCCAACACCGGCGAAGGCGGCGAGGACCCGCGCCGCTATCAGGCGATCAAGGACGGAGATACGGTGGCCTCCATCATCGGCCGGGATCGGGTCGAGCGCGACACGCCGCTTCGGGCCGGTGATTCGCTACGTTCCAAGATCAAGCAGGTGGCCTCCGGTCGCTTCGGCGTCACGACCGAATACCTGGTCAGCGCCGACCAGATCCAGATCAAGGTGGCGCAGGGCGCCAAGCCGGGCGAGGGCGGCCAGTTGCCCGGCCACAAGGTGTCCGAGTACATCGCCTACCTGCGCTTCTCGGTGCCGGGCGTCGGCCTGATTTCGCCGCCCCCCCATCACGACATCTACTCCATCGAGGATCTGGCGCAGCTTATCCACGACCTGAAGAACGCCAACCCGCGCGCGTCGATCTCGGTCAAGCTGGTGTCGGAGCTGGGTGTAGGCACCGTGGCGGCGGGCGTGGCGAAAGCCAAGTCCGACCACGTCACCATCGCCGGCTACGACGGCGGCACCGGCGCCAGTCCCTGGTCGTCCATCAAGCACGCGGGCACGCCCTGGGAACTCGGTCTGGCCGAGACCCAGCAGACGCTGGTGCTCAATCGGCTGCGCGGACGCATCGCGGTGCAGGCGGACGGGCAGATGAAGACCGGACGCGACGTGGTCATCGGTGCTCTGCTCGGCGCTGACGAATTCGGTTTTGCCACGGCGCCGCTGGTGGTCGGGGGCTGCATCATGATGCGCAAGTGCCACCTGAACACCTGCCCGGTCGGCGTGGCGACCCAGGATCCGGTGCTGCGCAAGCGCTTTACCGGCCAGCCCGAGCATGTGGTCAACTACTTCTTCTTCGTCGCCGAAGAGGTGCGGGAGATCATGGCCCAGATGGGTGTGCGCCGCTTCCAGGATCTGATCGGGCGCACCGAATACCTGGACAAGAAGCAGGGCATCGACCACTGGAAGGCCGCGGGCCTGGACTTCAGCAGGATCTTCTATATGCCGCCGGTGCCTGCCGACGTGCCGCGCTTCCAGTGCGAGGAACAGGATCATGGCCTGGGCAAGGCCCTCGATCACCGGCTGATCGAGCAGGCGAGGCCGGCATTGGAGCGCGGCGCGAAGGTGCGCATCGACCTGCCGATTCGCAACGTGAACCGCACCGTCGGCACCATGCTTTCGAGCAAGGTGGCGGAGAAGCACGGGCACGCCGGCCTGCCCGAGGACACCATTCACATCGCGCTTACTGGCAGCGCCGGGCAGAGCTTCGGAGCCTTCCTCGCCCGCGGCATCACGCTGGAACTTATCGGCGATGCCAACGACTATACCGGCAAGGGGCTGTCCGGCGGACGCTTGATCGTGCGCCCGCACGCCGACTTTCGTGGCAATCCGCAGGAAAACATTATCGTTGGCAACACCGTCATGTACGGCGCGATCGACGGCGAGGCCTATTTCCGCGGTGTGGCCGGCGAACGCTTCCTGGTGCGCAACTCGGGCGGCACGGCGGTGGTCGAGGGGGTCGGCGACCACGGCTGCGAGTACATGACCGGCGGCACCTGCGTCGTGCTGGGCGGGACCGGGCGCAACTTCGCCGGCGGCATGAGCGGCGGCATCGCCTACGTCTATGATCCTGCCGGCGGATTCAGGAATCTCTGCAACCTGTCCATGGTGGATCTGGAAGCCATGCCGGCACTCGGGCAGACACCCGCCGAGCTGCGCCACCATGGCGAGGACGACGATGCGCTTGTGCGCCGCCTGATCGAAAACCATGCCCGATTCACCGGCTCGGACGTGGCGAAGGCGATCCTGGGCAACTGGCAGGTGGCGCGCTCGATGTTCGTCAAGGTCTTTCCGAAGGAATACCGCCGCGCGCTGAAGGAACTGGCGGCCAAGGAAGCCCAGTTGGCGAAATAATCCGGAGGAGATTTGGATGCCGCGGCGCCGCGGCGTAGGGGGTCCCGGGCAGCGTACCCGAGGCATCCCAGCGGGCCGGCGCCGGCGCATCGACGTTTTTTGGGAGCTGTCTTGAATGGGTAAGCCGACGGGATTTCTGGAACTGCAACGCCTGAGCGAGCCGTATCTTCCGGTGGAGGAACGGCTCAGGAACTACCGCGAGTTCGTCATGGCGCTGGCCGACGCCGATGCCTCCAAGCAGGGGGCGCGCTGCATGGACTGCGGCATTCCTTTCTGCACTAGCGGCTGCCCGATCAACAATATCATTCCGGACTGGAACGACCTCGTCTATCGCGGCCACTGGCGCGAGGCCTTGGAAGTGCTCCACTCCACCAACAACTTCCCCGAGTTCACCGGCCGCGTCTGTCCGGCGCCCTGCGAGGCGGCCTGCACGCTGAACATCAACAACGATCCGGTGGGCATCAAGTCGATCGAGCACTTCATCATCGACAAGGGCTGGGACGAAGGCTGGGTGGTGCCGCAACCTGCCGCCCGCAGGACCGGAAAACGCGTCGCCGTCGTCGGCTCCGGTCCGGCGGGGCTCGCCTGCGCCCAGCAACTGGCGCGGGCCGGCCACCACGTGGTGGTTTTCGAAAAGGCCGACCGCATCGGCGGGCTGCTGCGCTACGGCATCCCGGACTTCAAGATGGAGAAGCAGTTCATCGATCGGCGCATGGAACAGATGCGCGCCGAAGGCGTGACCTTCCGCGTCAGCCAGCACATCGGCGGAAACATTCCGGCCAAGTCGCTGCTGGACGAATTCGACGCCATGGTGCTGGCCGGGGGCGCCGAGCAGCCCCGCGACCTGCCGGTGCCCGGCCGGCAGCTCTCCGGCGTGCATTTCGCGATGGAGTTTCTGCCCCAGCAGAACAAGGTTGTCGCCGGGGACGCGCAGCCGGAGCAGATCCTGGCCACCGGCAAGCATGTCGTGGTCATCGGCGGCGGCGACACCGGTTCCGACTGCGTCGGTACCTCGAACCGGCACGGTGCGGCATCGGTGGTGCAGTTCGAACTGCTGCCCCAGCCGCCGCAGCAGGAGAACAAGCCGCTGGTCTGGCCCTACTGGCCGATCAAGTTGCGCACCTCCAGCTCCCACGACGAAGGTTGCCAGCGCGACTGGGCGGTGGCGACCAAGGAGTTCGTCGGCGAGAACGGTCGCGTCAAGGCGCTGCGGGCGGTCCGCGTCGAATGGAAGGACGGCAAGATGGCCGAGGTTCCGGGTTCGGAGCTCGAGATGAAGGCCGACCTGGTGCTTCTGGCCATGGGCTTCCTCGGCCCGGTTCAGAATGGCCTCCTGCAGCAGCTCGGGGTGGAGAAGGACGCGCGCAGCAACGTCAAGGCGGAGACCGACGGTGCGAATTCCTATGTGACGTCGGTGCCCAAAGTGTTCGCCGCGGGTGACATGCGCCGCGGCCAGTCGCTGGTGGTGTGGGCGATCCGGGAAGGCCGCCAGTGCGCGCGCGCGGTCGACGAATTCCTGATGGGCAGCTCCACGCTGCCGCGCTAACGTCGGGACGGCTCGGGAAAGTTGGCCGACGGCCCCGACAGCGACGGGTAGGGCATGCGGCCGCCGTCGCTCTTGATCCGGGACGAGCCGGATTTCCCCGGCTTGCCGTGGCCGGGACCGACGATGCCCGGTGCCGTGGGTATCACCCAGCCGCCCGAAAAGGCGGCGGGCGTGCTCCACAGGCCGCCGATTTCCGACCACTGCGTCCGCTCCGCCTCCAGTTGCTTGACGCGGCCCCGTTCGTTTTCGAGTTGGCTTTTCAAGTCGTCTACGCGCGCGCCGCGTTCCTGATCGAGCAGCGCCTCCAGCAGTTCGACGCGATTGCGCAGTGCCTGCTGCTCCACGGTTTCCTCGGCCACGGGCGTCGGGCGTGACGCCCCTTTGGCTGCGGAGGAAGGGGACGCCGCCTTGAACGCCGGATCGGTGGGATAGACCTGCGGCTGCCGCCCGGCCGGGCGGATGGTGCTGTAATGGGTGACGCCGTTCTCGTCTACCCAGGTGTAGATGTCGGCAAGTGCGAGCGCCGGGATCATCCAGCAGGCCAGCACGACGGCAGTTGCCGTGATCGAACGTTTGCGCTCCATGGCTGCACTCCGCTCAGGTGTAAGCTTCGTCAACGTCCCCGGTCTCGTTTGCGATGACCCGTCGCCCTTGCTCACCGGCACTGAACGTTCGGCGGTCATCGTGCGCGCCGGGGTTCGACCGATTTGAGGTATTCCGGCTCGCGCAGCGCCCGATGCGGCAGCGGCTTGGGCCGTGGAAACGGGCGCGGGTGCCAGTGAGGCGGCCGCGTGTGAATCACGTACGGATAATCCACGCCCCACGGATCCTCGCCGCAGTCAACGCGCCGGTCCTGACGGCAGCGCTCGATCCATTGCGCCTCGCGTTCCGCGTCCAGGCGGGCGGCGTAGTCCTGCGCCTGCCGCTCCCGCGCCAGGCTCTGCTCCAAGTCGCTCACTCGGTTCTTCAACTCGCGCTCCGCGGCTGCCGGTTCGCGCGGGGCGGGGGCAGTGTAGACGCTCACCGGCGGACCCTCCGGCGCGATCAGCCGGGCGCGCCCCTTGGGTGGCGGGCTTTCGCTGTAATTCACCACCCCTTTGTCGTCCACCCATTTGTAGATCTCGGCGCCGGCAGGCGCAGCGAAGAGCGCTGCCGCCACGAACATGGCGCCGGTCGAAGGAACAAGGGCGGAAGTGCGGCGAGGCATGGAGAGCCACCAGCGGATCGGCAAACTCAATATTAGATCCGGGAAGGCGAAAGGGGTTCGGAAAAAGAACGGTCGGACTATGCCTCTAATGCGCTGGCAACCCCGCTCCACTGCCACAGGCACGGCTGCGCGACGACCGCGGCCGGCTTCAACGCTTGATTCTGCGCTTGGTGTGGGCCAGCAGCACGGCGATGGCGCAGGAGCCGGCGCGGGTATCGGCGGAATCGGCGCGGCTGGTGAGTACGATCGGCACCTGGGCGCCGAGCACGATGCCGGCCGACAGCGCGTCGGCGAGGTACTCCAGTTGTTTCGCCAGCATGTTGCCGGATTCGATATCCGGCACCACCAGGATGTCCGCCCTGCCGGCCACCGCCGAGCGGATGCCCTTGGTTTTCGCAGCCTCCAGCGACACGGCGTTGTCGAACGCGAGCGGTCCGTCCAGCAGTGCCCCCGTGATCTGTCCCCGGTCCGCCATCTTGCACAGCGCGGCGGCGTCCAGCGTGGCCTGCATCTTCGGCGTCACCGTTTCCACTGCGGCCAGGATCGCCACCTTCGGTTCCACAATGCCGAGCACGTGGGCGAGGCCGATGGCGTTCTGCACGATGTCCACCTTGTCCTCCAGCGTCGGCTGGATGTTGATCGCGGCATCCGTGATCAGCAGCGGCCGCGGATAGCTGGGCACGTCCATCAGGAACACGTGGCTGACGCGCCGCGCCGTGCGCAGCCCGGTGTCCTTCGACACCACCTCGGCCATCAGTTCGTCGGTGTGCAGGCTGCCCTTCATGATCGCCTCTACTTCGCCGCTGCGCACCAGCGCCACCGCCTTTTCCGCCGCGGCGTGGCTGTGGGGAACGTCGACGATCGTGCAGCCGGCCAGATCCAGTTCGTTCTGCGCGGCGATGGCCTTGATCTTTTCGGCCGGCCCGACCAGAGTCGGCACGATCAGGCCCCGGTCCCGCGCCGACAGTGCACCGCCCAGCGACGGCAGGTCGCAGGGATGGACCACCGCCATGGTGATCGCCGGGATGTCCGACATCAGCGACATCAACTGCTGGTAACGCAACTCGCGGTCGGAGATGGTCACCTCCGGCAACGCCACCCGCGCGCGCTTGATCTTCTCCGTCGGCGCCAGCACCTCCGCGGCGCCGCGGATCACCTCCAGACCGTCCTGGTTGGTGCACAGGCAGTCGAAGATGATGTGGTGGTTATGGTCGAACTTCTGCTTGCAGGTGACGGTGACGGTGATGGTGTCGCCGATGGTCACCGGCCGCGAAAAATGCAGCGTCTGATCGACGTAAATCGTGCCGGGGCCGGGAAACTGGGTCCCGAGGACGGTGGAGATGAGCGCGCCGCCCCACATGCCGTGAGCAATCACTTCGCGGAACATGCTGGACCGGGCGTAGGCCGGGTCCACGTGGGCGGGGTTGACGTCGCCCGACATGGCGGCGAACAGGTGGATGTCCTCCGGCTTCAGGGTGCGCGTGAGCACCGCCGAATCCCCCACCTGGATTTCGTCGTAGGTCCGGTTCTCGATGAACTGGGGCGCCATTTGTTCCTGCATCATGATCGATCCTTCGCGCAGAGCCTGGTTCGTATCCCTTTTCGGGGGAACTGCGCCGCACTCGGTCACGGACTCTGTCCGGCCGCTTCGGCGGTGCAGCAACGGGTTCCCGAGAGTCCGCCTTGGGATGTTCTAAGTGTTCGTTTTATAATAATTGCTGCGACGCGTCAAATCGGTGCGTGGCGCGCGCGAGCGCCGGCGCTGCAGCCGTGCGGTGGGCAATTGCGCACGGGGCCGCAGCGGTCTCCGTGCTAAGATTTTCGCCTTCCAATTCAACGATTCCGTCATGCAGGTTGTCATTCTCGCAGCGGGCCAGGGCAAGCGCATGCACTCCAACCTGCCCAAGGTGCTCCATCCCCTCGCCGGCAGGCCGCTGCTCACCCATGTGCTCGGCACCGCCCGTGCCGTCGGCGCCAGCGAGGTCTGCGTCGTCTACGGCCACGGCGGCGAGCGGGTGCGCGAAGCGCTGGCGCAGGAACCGAGTGTCGCCTGGGTCAAACAGGAGCCCCAACTCGGCACCGGCCACGCGGTGCAGCAGGCGCTGCCACTGCTGGCGGAAGACAGCCTGGTTCTGGTGCTGTACGGCGACGTGCCCCTCACCGCGCCGGACACGCTCACCCGCCTGATCGCCGCCGCCGACGGCAGCAAGCTGGCGATCCTCACGGTCGAAATGGAGCATCCCTTCGGCTACGGCCGCATTGTGCGCGACGCCGTGGGGCGCGTCGTACGCATCGTGGAGGAAAAGGACGCCGGGCCGGCGGAACGGGCCATCCGCGAGATCAACACCGGCATCATGGCGGTTCCCGCGCGCCACCTGCGGCGCTGGCTCGGCCGCTTGCGCAACCACAACGCCCAGGGCGAATACTATCTCACCGACATCGTGGCGCTGGCGGTGGCGGACGGCGTGCCGGTCGAGACCGCGCAGCCACGGCACGTGTGGGAGACGCTCGGCGTAAACAGCAAGGCCCAACTCGCCGAGCTGGAACGTATTGCCCAGCGCGAGACGGCGCAGCGCCTGCTGGAGGACGGCGTGACGCTGCTCGATCCGGCGCGCATCGACGTGCGCGGCGAGCTGATCTGCGGCCGCGACGTGGAGATCGACGTGAGCTGCGTGTTCGAGGGCAGCGTCGAACTCGGCGACAACGTGCGCGTCGGCGCCCACTGCGTCCTGCGCAACATGAAAGTCGGCGCCGGCACGCGCATCGAGCCGTTTTCCCTGCTGCAGGATTCCGAGGTCGGGGCGGCGTGCCAGATCGGCCCCTTCTCCCGCCTGCGGCCCGGCGCAGTGCTGGCGGAGGAAGTGCACATCGGCAACTTCGTCGAGGTCAAGAACAGCCGCATCGCCGCCCGCTCCAAGGCCAACCATCTCTCGTACGTGGGGGACGCGACGGTGGGCAGCGACGTGAACATCGGTGCCGGCACCATCACCTGCAACTACGACGGTGCCAACAAGCACCGCACCGTGATCGAAGACAACGTGCACATCGGCTCCGACACGCAACTGGTGGCGCCGGTTACGGTCGGCCGCGGCGCCACCACCGGCGCGGGGGCCACCGTGAGCAAGGACATTCCGCCCGGCACGCTGATGTACACCAAGGCCGAGACCGTGATCCGAAGCGATTGGAAGCGGCCGGTAAAGGCCCCGAAGAAATAGTCTAGAACGGACGGCCTTCGCCGAACGCGGACGACGCTCGCGGTCGAGCGATTCGCGCCGGGCCGTCGCCAACAGGAGCATTCCCATCATGTGTGGAATCGTCGCAGCCCTCGCCAATCGCAACGTCGTCCCCATCCTGCTCGAAGGATTACGCCGCCTCGAATACCGCGGCTACGACTCCGCCGGGCTGGCGGTGCTGAACGGCGGTACCCCGGCCAAGCTGGAGCGCCTGCGCAGCGTCGGCCGCGTCGCGGAACTGGCGGCACAGGCCGAGTCCGCCCAGCTCGAAGCGCCCATCGGCATCGCCCACACGCGCTGGGCGACCCACGGCGTGCCTTCGGAGCGCAATGCCCATCCCCACATCAGCGGAGGGCTGGCGGTGGTGCATAACGGCATCGTCGAGAATTTCGTCGCGGTGCGCGACCGGCTGACCGCAATCGGCTACGACTTCGTTTCCGACACCGACACCGAGGCCATCGCCCACCTCATCCATCACGAGTTGAAGCAGCATCCGGATCTGCTGGATGCGGTGCGCGCCGCCTGCAAGGAACTGGTGGGCGCCTACGCCATCGCCGTGGTGGCGGAGAACGATCCGTCGCGGGTGATCGTCGCCCGCCAGGGCGCGCCGCTGGTCCTCGGCCTGGGCGACAAGGAGAATTTCGCGGCCTCGGACGCCTCCGCCCTGCTGCAGGTGACGCGCCGCATGGTGTATCTGGAGGATGGGGACGTGGCCGAGATCACCCGCAGCGGCCACCGCGTGGTGCGCATCGACGGCTCCAAGGTCGAACGCCCGGTGCACATCAGCCAGCTCTCGGCCGATGCGGTGGAACTGGGCCGCTTCCGCCACTACATGCAGAAGGAGATTTTCGAGCAGCCCCAGGCGCTGGCCGCCACCCTCGAAATGCTGGGCTCGGTGCAGAGCATCCCGCCGCAGCTGTTCGGCGTTGACGCCCCCGACACGCTGGCGCAGGCGCGCAGCGTCCTGATCATCGCCTGCGGCACCAGTTATCACGCCGGCATGGTGGCGCGCTACTGGATCGAGAGTCTGGCCCAGGTTCCCTGCGTGGTGGAGATCGCCAGCGAATATCGCTACCGCACCTCGGTGCCGCATCCGGACACGCTGGTGGTCGCCATTTCCCAGTCGGGGGAGACCGCCGACACGCTGGCGGCGATCAAGCATGCCAAGCTGTTGGGCCAGGACAAGACCCTCGCCATCTGCAACGTGGCGGAATCCGCCCTGGTGCGCGAAACCAAGCTGCGCTTCCTGACCCGCGCCGGCCCCGAGATCGGCGTCGCCTCCACCAAGGCCTTCACCACCCAGCTTGCCGTCCTGTTCCTGCTGGCGGTGACGCTGGCGAAGCAGCGCGGCCGCCTCTCCGCCTTCGACGAACAGACCCAGCTCGACGCGCTGCGCCACCTGCCGAGCGCCGTCGCGCGCGTGCTGGAACTGGAACCGGAGATCGAGAAGTGGGCGGAAGGCTTCGCCATGAAGCAGCACGCCTTGTTCCTGGGCCGCGGCAAGCACTATCCCATCGCCATGGAAGGCGCGCTCAAGCTCAAGGAGATCTCCTACATTCACGCCGAAGCCTATCCCGCCGGCGAGTTGAAGCACGGGCCGCTGGCGCTGGTGGACAAGGAGATGCCGGTGATCGCCGTGGCGCCCCACGACGACCTGCTGGAAAAGCTCAAGTCCAACCTGCAGGAGGTGCGCGCCCGCGGCGGCGCGCTCTACGTCTTCGCCGACGCCGACAGCGAGATGCCGGAGAGCGAAGGTGTGTCCATCCTGCGCATGCCGGAGCACTACGGCCTGCTCTCACCCGTGCTCCACGTCGTGCCCCTGCAACTGCTGGCCTATCACGCCGCCCTGGTCAAGGGCACCGATGTGGACAAGCCGCGCAACTTGGCGAAATCCGTGACTGTGGAATAGCTGGCGTCGCCTCTGCCGGTCGATGGGTCGTAAAGCTGAAGAGTGTAAGTGCGAGACAAAGACCGTCAGGCAGTTGCCCCAGAACTAAGGCGCCAGCTGGGCAGGAGTTGATGGCTGCCAAGTTGTGGGTGTGGGCACCTCGCTGTCCCGGCTGGTGCTTACAGGCACCTCCAATGGCACCGTGTCGCAGGTCTCGATCCTGCGCGGGTCGAGCGTGACGCGAAAGCAGGGGCGCGCGCCGGCGAGTTCTGACTTGCGTTCAAGCACGGTCAAGCATGCGCCGCATGCCGTCATTCGCTTCACCAGCGGCGGAAAGGATACGGTCATGTCGATGTGCTCGCCTGGGGGCGCGAGGCCGCCGACCGAGTCGCTGGCGACCGGCGGGGCGAAGCCTGTGCGGTCGAACAGATGCCTGGTGAGCGCGTTGACCGCCGCGGAGCCGATCGTGCGCCGCGCGCCCTGACCCTGCGCCCACCGTTGCGCGACGTCCAGCGAGTCCGCGCCGATCAGATTCTGGCCGTGCCCGCCCGAGGCGAGTTTCGACAGGTCGCCGTCGGGCAACACATAGCTCAGTCCCAGGGACCCATCTTCGAGCTCGATTGCGCCGAACTCCGCGTCCTTGCTGCCGTTCCAAGGCCCTGGGGGAAATGCAGGGCGCAAACGCGCGGTGGCTTGAGGGCGGCGAACGCGCAGGTTAGCGATTGGAGCATTGCAGCGGCCAGCGACATGCCTGCTAATTTTCCGACACCCGCTGGAGGAAGCCTTCGGGAACGGGCATCACCTTTCGCTGGCTGTAATCGAAGAACAGCATACCGGACTTGCCGCGGGCCACTTCCCGCCCGGTAGCCTTGTCGCGCATGCGATAGACGAGATCAAAGCCCTTCCCATGGAAATTCAGAGGAGTCATCTCCACCACCATCACTTCGCCATGAAAGGCCTCGGACTTGTACTGAACCGCCGCGTCCGCCATGACGACGCCGATTCCTTCCACGTCCAACTCCGTATAGCCGAGGAACTTGAAGAATCGCACCCGCGCCTCGGAGACCACCGTCAGAAGTAGCGCATTATCCAGATGCCCGCCGTAGTTGATATGGCTGATGTAAAGCGGAATCTCGGTGGAAAAGATGAAGCGCTCGGGCAGGCTGATCTGGATTCGGCTCATGGCAATCGAGTTGGTGAAACGCCGAGGCGCATGTTAGCGGCAATCACCTTGGTTTTGGGAAAGCACACATGCCGGGACTGCGGATCGCAGGAGAGCCCCCTTCTGGCGGAGCCCAGACGCTGCTGGTCCGGGCCGCGCACCGACAAGTGATCGCCACGGCGGCACTCGGCACCACCGGGTCAGGACTATCATAAAAGAGTTGATACCAGGTCGGAAGGAAGGAGAGCGATGAACGGTATGCGGTACCGGGCGGCGGTTTCGTTCTGCGCCCTCGCGCTTCTCGCCCAGATCGTCCTTCCAACCGCGGCGGCGGACGACCGGTCCGGATACGACAAGCTTACGCGGGCGCAGGTGCTTGCCGTGGTCGAGGCGGGCAACGCACAGAACCCGGCGGTGCTGTACGCCAAGGATCTCAGCGGCGTCGATCTGTCCGGCGTCGATTTCCGGGGCGCGAACCTCAGCGCGTCGGTCTTGAACCGCGCCAATCTGCGCGGTGCGAACCTCTCCCGCTGCAACCTCACAGTGAGCTTCGCCGAGGGGGCGGACCTGGAGGGAGCCGACCTGCGCGGCGCCGTGATGTTCTCGACGCAACTCCAGAGGGCGAATCTGAAGGCTGCGAACCTGTCGGGAGCGCGCTTTATCGGCGATCTCGGCGGCGCGAACCTCGAGGCGGCGACACTCAGCAACATGGATGCCGCGGCCGACATGAAGAACCAGTCGATGGGCCTGATGCGTGCAAACGTCGTCTCGGCGCGCCTCACGGGTGCGGATCTCTCCGCTTCGGACTTCTCGCGGGCCGACTTCAGCTTCTCGGTCCTGGCCGGTGCCAACCTCTCCGGGGCCAGGATCTTCGGCGGTGATTTCAGCGGCACCGACCTCTCCGGAGCGAACCTCAGCCGAGCCGATCTGCGCGAATCGAAGTTCATCGATACCGACTTTTCCGGCGCGGATCTGCGCGGTGCCGACTTCAGCAACTCGACCTTTCGCGGCGTCAAGGGACTGCAGCGGGCACTCCGCGATGGGGCGCGCGGCCTCCCGGATTAGGCGCGATCGGACGCCTGTCGTCGGCAAGAGCGCGAGACGGCATGCCGACGTCACGCGCGGTGAAGTCTCCGTGTATGCGCCGCCCCCCGCAGAAAGGACTCACCGATGACCAAGCTGCGCGTTCACGGCTTCTCCCTATCCCTCGACGGCTACGGCGCCGGTCCCGACCAGGACCTCGACAACCCGCTGGGCGCTGGCGGCGTCGCGCTGCACGAATGGGCTTTCGCCACGCGCACCTTCAGGCAGATATTTGGAAGCGACGGCGGCACAACGGGCATCGACAACGATTTCGCGGCGCGCGGCTTCGCCGGCATCGGGGCGTGGATCATGGGCCGCAACATGTTCGGCCCGATCCGGGGACC
>CAVPDA010000021.1:0-70148 GCA_963702495.1 uncultured beta proteobacterium
CTAGCCCGACGACACCTGGAAGGGTTGGTGGGGTGACAACCCACCGTATCACACCCCCCGTCTTCGTGCTGACCCACCACCCGCGCGCATCGATCACGATGGACGGCGGCACTACGTTTCACTTCGTCACGGACGGCATCCACGCCGCGCTGAAACGTGCCACCGACGCCGCCAATGGACGAGACGTCCGGCTCGGCGGTGGCATCGCGACGATCCGGCAATACCTTCGCGCGGGGCTCGTCAACGAGATGCACCTTGCCATCTCTCCGGTTCTCCTCGGTTCCGGGGAACACCTTCTTGCCGGTATCGACGCAGTGGCGCTCGGCTATCGGTGCACCGAACATGTTCCCACGCCCGACGCCACGCATGTCGTTCTCACGCGGCGGACATAGCACCGACGGGGCTCAGGCCGCTTGGACAGGTTGTGGACCATTGCCATGGGGCGTGACTACGCATCAAGAGACCGGAAACCCATCGCGCGCAGAATATTTGGCATGGTCGCGGGAGCGAGCCAGGGCGCGAGACGCGGCATCGCCGTGCAACGGGGCGCCGCCGCAGCCACGGTCTATGTCGCCGCGCACGACTCGATCCCGGCGATCGGAAATGAACCGGCCGGAGACGATGGAAAAAGCCGCAGCGCTGGCGGACGAGGCCCGCGGCGGTGGCATGGCGGTCCAGGTCGCCCCTCTGGTGTCCGACGAGGTACGCGCCCGGATGACTCGCATCCAAGGTGCCCAAGGCTGGCTCGGAACCGCTCGCCGTTGCCGGTTCTCGATGCTGTCGCCCCATTTCCGGCATGACGCGCGCAAGCGGTCGGTCAGCCAGAGGCCACCTCGATTCCATTCGAGGAGGATTCCATCTGTGTGCAGCGGTGACCGACGCCCAAATGAAGGACTTAGCCGCCCACCTCGTTGTGCGCGGATCGCGCGCACGCTCGTGCGAGCGTTACCTTCAGGTGGTCCTTGTGGGCCTCCAGCAGCGCCAGGCTCCATTGCACGTACTGGTGGGAAGACAGCTCGCCAGCGACATAGCGTCGCAACAGGGCGAGCCACCGAGCATGAATCTCGCAAGGAGACTGGTCTGCGTCGGACAGGGGGCAGTCCGGACAACGCGTTCTCGCGAGGACTTCGATGGCTGCTTGCTCATGCCACGCTTGACGATACTGGACGGCGTTCGCCTCGATCCACTCTAACGCGCGCACCTCGCGCTCGCCGGATGGAAAGCGGCCCACGTACTCCTGGATCGCGGCGATCTGGTGGTACAAGAACTCAGCATCAATCCTGTCGAGTTGGCCGGGGCCACTGACAAACCTCGCAATCAACGCAAGCGTTGGATCATCAACAACAAATGCAGTCATGGCGCAAGGAATTGAACCCGCAACGGAAGAGATGGGAAAAATAGCAGGCATTGCTGCGGCGCACAAGAGCAATTCGCGCGGCCGAGGCACCCCATATGCCCTTCAATGTGGCGACTTCAGTAGTCAGGGACTGTTGGCGGAACAGACTGTGTCGTCAGCTGCCCCCTCCTATTCCGCTCGTCTGGCCAGCCTGACCAGCCCCACCCATTGGTGCAGCACCAACCCGCCGGTGATCAGCCCCGAGCCGATCCAGATGCGTGCAGTGATTTCCTCGCCGTTAAGAGCATGGCCGAGCAGGAGGGCGAGCACTGGGGTGACGAGCGTGATCAACGCCACGCGGCTGGCCTCCAGGTGCCGGATCACGTAGTAGTAGAGCGCAAAGCCGAACACCGAGCCGAACACGCCGAGATAGACGATGGCCGCGCCCGCTCGCGGCGGCAATTCGGCGGGGACGCTGCCCTCGGCCACCCACCGGACCAGCCCGAACAGCGGCAGCGATACGGCCAGCGTGCCGGCCGTGGTGGCCAGCGGCGGGCTGTCGTCGCCGATGCGCTTCAGCCAGACCAGGCGAAGGCGCGGCGCGCGATTCATGTGCCGCTCAATTCATCGGCGATGCAAGTGCTCACGCGGCAGGTCGGCGAGCACCCGACGAGGGTGTTCACCTATCGATGGCGGCCGATCGCCTGGGCCAACACCCGGCAGTGGCGGGAAGCTCTGAAGCGGGCCGGGATCGAGGATTTCCGCTGGCACGATCTGCGGCACACCTGGGCGAGCTGGTTGGCGCAGGCGGGAACGCCGCTCAACGTCCTGCAGGAGCTTGGCGGTTGGGAGTCGGAATCGATGGTGCGCCGCTATGCGCACCGGGCGCCGGCCCAGTTGGTCGAGTACTCGGAAAAGGTCGCGGGAATGCTCGGCGGCACGAATACGGCACACGGGGAAGAAAAAAGGGCCAGCGACCGCTAGCCCTTCGGCATGTTTGGTAGGGGCACAAGGGATCGAACCTTGGACCTACGGATTAAGAGTCCGCTGCTCTACCAGCTGAGCTATACCCCCGGAATGACTGGATTTCTTGCGCGATTCGACTCGAATTGCATTTGGAACTACGTCTTCAGGTTGCGGTGACTCGGCGGTCAGAGTTGTTGGTAGGCCGTGCAGGATTCGAACCTGCGACCAACGGATTAAAAGACGCGCCCTGTAGCATTGCAGTTCATATAAATCAGTCGCTTACAACGCTTTCCCGCATCCAAACCGGCCTCACACAGCGGCAGTTCACCGGTTGCCGGTCTGATCGCGTCACGAATTCGGCACACTCCGAGTTCATACATCTGGGACAGCGGGCCGCTGCGGATATCGTACCTCATCGGCTTAGCAATGTAGAAGAGATCGCCTCGCTTCATCAGTTCCAAGCGACGTGATCTTCCCAGTCGTCTGCCGCGTCGGCGCGGGCCAACTCCGCCAGAATGCGGCGCGCTTCGGCCTTCGTCACGGTTGGAACCGCCTTGGGCCGGACCTCGGCGATGATCTTGCCGTCCTCGGTGATGGCGATTGTTGTGCCGGCGGCGATGGCCTTGCGAATCTCCGGTGGCTTTGCTGGCGTGGCGACTTTCATGATCCCGTCTCCGATAGGTTCAGCGCGCTAGTTTTCCGCGCCGCACATCGCCAGTCCGCATCCTGCGCCTGATCCACTCCACCAGCGTTAGGGCGACTATCTGCAGCCTGCGATCTGCAGGCTATCGACTATGAGCGTGACATCCACCTGATGGTTGCCACGCCCGCATGCGCGAAGGGACTCGGCATGCAGGAAGACCTGGTTGAGCTGGGCATCGCAGGGCGATCCCCGCGTGCGGGGGGAAGCCTGCTGCAGCACAAGCTGGTCAGCAGTCGGGACAATGCGCTCAACGAGTAGGTCAGATGGTGATCGCGTAGCGAGCCACAATCTGAACCGGTTGTTCGCCCCATGGCGAGCTGGGCTAGAACTCGCCGGCCTGCGCCACGCGACTTGCCTGGGCGAGCGACAAGAACGCGAAGACCGCCCCGATCAACGCACCTGCCAGCACGTCGAGAAACACGTGCTGGCGCGTTGCCAGCGTCGACCACAGGATTGCCAGGCAATGCAGTCCACCGAGCCAGACGAGGATCGGCGGGGCGCCCATGGCCCTGAAGAGGCGGCGCAACCAGAGAAAGCTGAAGACCGCCGAGGCCACGTGCAGGGACGGGCAGGCATTTCCGCCCTGGTCGACAGCCTTGATGCCGGCCATTGCCGGATGCCGGGTCCAGTCGATGCCGGAGGGCGGCACCACGCTCGGGAAGACCCAGAAAATCGCAAGGCAGAACAGGCACAGGGCTGCACTCCAACAGCCGAAGCTTCGCAGGGTCGGTAGGCTGCAGAGGAAGGCGGGCGGCAGGGATACGTAGACCCACAGGGAGACGTAGACGGGGAAGGCGAGGGGCGTGAAGCCGACCCATTCGTCGACGGCCGTCAGCGGCATCTCGATGGGCGCAGAAAGGGGGTTGCGCTGCACCAAGAAGTAGGCCCAGAAGAACAAGGCCAGGAACACCATGGTACCCGCCGCCTTCAACGGGGTGTAGATGGCCGTTCTGGCGACCATCTGCCGGTGCCATGGCACACGCTGGGGTATATGCATCAGGATTTCGATTCGCCGTGATCACAAACCGGATGTCTGGATCGTAGCAAATAGTCCTCCTCAACGGACGGGACCGAGGGTATCCGCGGCCGCATTACGGTCACCCGGACGCCTGCGGCAAGGCGCCCAGATTCCCCGCCCAGAAGACGGAAGATCCGTATAGCCGCTCACAGCAACAGCGGTCCAGCGAGTCGATCGCCAAATGCCGTTCGCGTAGTGGCTTATTTAGATCCCGCCTACCGTTCGAGTGTAGCGCTGCAATCTTGGAGGAACTCAATCAGTGATTACCGCGCCCATGCATTGGGCGTGGCAAGCAGAGGATAGAGCGCGAATTGCGCCCGCGGCCGTATTGACCGAGGACGAGCGAGCGGAACTGAGGAGACGGTCGGGGTCGCGGCTCACGAGCGTGATGCTGTGCCAACGAACGCGCATCGTGCCGCTGGCCGCTGACGGCACGCAGAACAAAGGCATTGCCGCCCAGTTGGGGGGCGGTTCCAGGTGGGTCGTTGGCGCGAACGCTACGCGCAATCGGGCCTGGCCGGCATCGAGCGGGACTTGCCGCGGGGTGCCCCGCCAAAGAAGGTCGATGCTGCGCGTCTGGTGGAACTGCCCCGTATTCCCGGCTGTGATTCACCCGTCCCATGTCGTACTTGGCATGTAGGGGATCGTAGGCATCCGACTCATCGGCGCACACCGTCGAGCCGGCCACGACGTAAAACGGCGCCAGATTGCCGATGCGGCCCTGGTCTTCCTTGCGGATCACCATCGACAGGGTGCACGCTTGGGCCTTGGTAGCCGTGCGCTCTCTCCTCCGGCGTATGGTTCTGCCGGATCACCAGCATGCAGCGCTTGTCCGGGTTCCGCTTCTGTGCCAGGCGCCGGTCCACCCGATCGCCCTTCCGGTTCGCCGGCCGGGCATGGCTATTCACGTAGGCGCCGTCGATAGCACGTCGCCGGAGACCGTCGCGGCGTAGCAGCACCGAGGTCCGCCGCTGGGCGCGCCATCATCTGAGCCTCGGCTGCGTGGTCATGTCCGACGGACTCGCCCGCTTTCGTGCCGTCGAACCGATCGCGAGCCATCAGCCCATGGTCACCGGAGGCGGACCCGCGTCGATGGAACTGCCGGAATTCCACAGGGTACGATACTCGGCAATGCGAAGACCGCCATTTATGGGACCTACCATGCCATCTCCGCAAAGCATATGCCGCGCTATCTGGCGGAGTTCTGCTATCGGTTCAACCGCCGCTTCGACCTGTCGCAGATGATGGACCGGCTCGGCTACGTCGCAGCACGTACCCCGCCGCTGCCTCACCGCCCCGCTGTCATGGCTGAGGGTCATTGGTAATCGGGAAAGAGCATGGGCATCCAGGATTCATACTGTGCCGAGATAGGCAACCCGGTCTGGTCAAAGGGTGAGAGCTTGAAGCGCTTCGGGAGTTCTACCATCAGGACAAGATGATCTTGAAGATTACATGCGCCATGCTGCGATCCATTCTGTCAAAGCTTCGCATAACCCCACTGAGGTCGACGCGGGACAGATCTTATCGGGCAGACATCTTGACACCCGCATACGCCTGTAGGGATAGGACAGACAGACGTACGTAAGCCTCGAAGAAGAGCGAGCGCTCGTGAAGCCTGCCTTGTGGAGGTTTGAGGATGGCGCAGTCTGCCCTGTGGCGACGCTTGCGGTGCCGCTACGCCGCGACCGTCTCCGGCGCTTCCAGGTAGCAGAAGACGCGCTGCTTGAGTGTGTTGGCGTTGAGGCGGAGCACGGCGGGGTTGGCGTCGTTGGGCAGGTCGATCACCCGCACGCAATGCGCCATTTCTGCGGCCGGCGGCAGCAGTTCCGCCAGCCGGTTCGGCTGCTGCTCGAAGAACGCGGTGTTGAGGCGGTTGTCCTGACGCTGCGGGAAGATCGCCAGATACAGGATGTCGGTCTCGACCAGGTCGCTGAAGAAATGCGTTCCCAGCGACACGTCCGGAACCAGCCCTTCGTGCATCGTCACCATCTCGCACAGGACCGCCGCGTTGCTGATCTCGGCGAAGCGCACGGGCACGCCCAGTTCCGGCGAGGTCGTTCCCCAGCGGCCCGGTCCCATCAGCAGGATCGATTTTTCCGCCTCGGAACCGCGCATGCGCATGATCTGGCCGATGAGCCGGGCGACCTGGTGCCGGTCGCTCAGGGGCAGTTGGCCGTACACCGCCGGCACCACGTAGACGACCCGGTTGATGGTGCCGATGCGGCTGTGGCCGATGACGGCGCCATGGGCCTCCAGCAGCAGGTTTTCCGGCTCGATGTGCGCCGGCGGGTTGGGGATGGTGCCGGCCTCGCGCACCTGGAACGGCCGGCACTGCAGCAGATTGATCTTGTAGCGCTTGTTGCCGACGGCGTTGAGCGTGAATTCCACATCCACCGGATAGTCGTAGGCCCGTTGCAGGGCCTTGAGCATTTCCCGCATGTCGGCCACGAACGGCGTATCCCGCAGCAGTTGCTCGAACGTCAGCACCCACGGGAACACGTCCTGCATTCCCCGTTCCCGGGCGCGCTGTTCGAGTTCGTCATCAACCGATGCCACCATGTGCAGCGGGATGTCGGGGTTGTGCCGCGCCAGTTCGGCGAAATGCCGCGTCGTGAGCTGGTTCGCCTCCAGGTCGAGGACATCGATGCGCTTCTGCGAATACTGGCGCACCGTGTCGAAGTTGCTTTCCGGGCGCCGCTCGGGGTCGCTCAGCGACACCACCCGCGTGTAATCGTCGTCGGAGCGATCGACGGCGCGGGTGCCCAGCCCCATCACCAGGCGCACCAAGCCCATGGCGGGATCGATCTGCTCGCTCCAGGCGTAGGGGTTGAAGGACAGGCCGACGCCGGCGACGTGCGGGTAGAACAGATTGCCGTGCTGGGCGCCGGACACCCGCTGCACCAGCAGCCCCATCTGCTCGTCGCGGTCGAGAATGCCGCGCAGGGCGCGGTAGCGCAGCGCCCGCTCGCTCATGGTGCTGGCATAGATGGTGCGCACCGCCGACTGCAGGTCGTCCAGGCGCTTCTCCCGCGGCCCTTGATTCACGCAGAACACGCTGTCGTACTTGCCGGCGAAGGCGTTGCCGAAGTTGTCCTCCAGCAGGCTGCTGGAGCGGACGATGATCGGCGACTGCCCGAAATAATCCAGCATGTCGGAGAACTGCTGCAGGATGTAGTCGGGGAAGTCGCCGCGCAGGATGCGCCGCCGCGCGGTTTCCGCGCCGTCGAGGAAGGTGGCCGGATTCTTCTGCTTCTCCCGCACCCACCAGCAGCCGTTGCGCACCAGAAACGTGTAGAACACGTCCGAGCCGATGTAGAAGGAGTCGTGGATTTCGAGCAGGTCGCTCCAGCGCGGCAGTTTCGTCTTGAGGATGGCGCGCGCCACCAGCACCCCCACGGTCTTGCCGCCGATCAGGCCGGTGCCGATCATGCGCCGCTTGATGGCCAGGGTATCGCTCAGGGTCAGGTACTGCTCGGCGAGCCGCATCACCCGCTCGTCCCGGGTCACGGTCATGCGCAGCGTACGTTCCAGAAGATCCCGTGCCAGATCGGCACAGGGCACCTGCTGGCGCTGCGCCTCCACCACCTCCTCGGCTTCCATGAAGGTTCGGTTCCAGATGTCCAGTCGCGGATCGGTGGCGTTCAGGCCCGACCACGGGAACAGCGTCAGGATTTCGGAGATCGTCACGCTGTCGGTCACCGGTACGAAATCCCCGCCGCGCCACACGTGCAGCATGTGCATGGTCGGCGAGTAGCGCTGCTGCACCTTCAGGGGCCGGATGTAGAGTTCGTCGTCATGCCGATAGACTTCGCTGAACAGTTGCGTGGTGTCGATAATCGGCGCGGTGGCGTGGAACGAATGGTGTCCGCGCAGCAGCGCGAAATAGGCCACCGTTTCCAGGTCGTAGAGATAGGGGCAGGTGAGCATGAAAAAGTTGCCCAGCATCTGGTCGCTGTTCCAGTCGGCCACCAGGTCCGACAGGCAGTCGAAGACGTAGTAGGCGCCGCGGCCGCTGCGCTCGATGGTGCTGTGGATCGTGCTCAGGAACGGTTCAAATCCATCGCCCGGATCCAGGACCTGGATCTCGACCCCGGGCCCTTCGTGAAGCAGCGGATGGTGGCGGGCGAAGTGGAAGTACACCAGCTTGAGCCCCTTGTCGCGGGCGTAGCGGGCGAACGGCTCGACCAGCGGCACGTAATCGTCGACCGTGTCGACATGCCAGACGATGTTGTCGCCGGGCATGATTCCCCGGAACACCTTGTCCAGACCTGCCAGTCCGCTGCTAACCTGTGCATCGATCGCTGCCATGACTTCACCCGATTCCGTTTCATCCCATGAGGCCGCGGAGCCTTCTCCCCGCGGACGGTCCCGGACCGCCCGCTGCGGCATGCCTGTGGACTCCGGGTCGCAGGCCGCCGCCGATTAGTTTAAACTCTTGCCGCACCGAATCGGGGCACCACGCACCGGTTCCGTGCGGCCACCGCCGTCTGCGGCGGGTTGGCGATCCCGAATCCAAGTTCACACAATCGGAAATCCGTCATGTCCTCCTATATCACCGACACGATCAATTACCTCAAGCACAGCAGTCCCGCGCAAACCGAGTTCTACCAGGCTGCCGAGGAAGTCCTGGGTTCTCTCAAGCCCCTGCTGGACCGCAACCCGAAGTATCAGAAGCACAACATCATTCAGCGCGTCGTGGAGCCGGAGCGGCAGATCTTCTTCCGGGTGGCGTGGGTCGACGACCGCGGCAGCGTGCAGGTCAATAAGGGCTACCGCGTCGAGTTCAATTCCGCGCTCGGCCCCTACAAGGGCGGCCTGCGCTTCCACCCCAATGTCAATGCCGGAATCATCAAGTTCCTGGGCTTCGAGCAGATCTTCAAGAACTCGCTGACCGGCCTGGCGATCGGCGGCGCCAAGGGCGGTTCGAACTTCGACCCCAAGGGCAAATCCGACAACGAGATCATGCGCTTCTGCCAGTCGTTCATGACGGAGCTTTTCCGCCACATCGGCGCCACCATCGACGTCCCGGCCGGCGACATCGGCGTGGGCGGACGCGAGATCGGCTACCTCTACGGCCAGTACAAACGTTTGACCGGCCGCTACGAGGGAGTGCTGACCGGGAAGGGACTGAACTGGGGCGGCTCCCTGGTGCGCACCGAGGCTACCGGCTACGGCGCGGTGTACTTCGCCCAGAACATGCTGGCCGAGCGCGGAGATTCCCTCGACGGCAAGGTGTGCGCGGTGTCGGGCTCGGGCAACGTCGCCATCTACACCATCGAGAAGCTGTACCAGGTCGGCGCCAAGCCGGTCACCGCCAGCGATTCGAACGGCATGATCTACGACCCGGAGGGAATCGACCTCAACCTGCTCAAGCGCATCAAGGAGGTCGAGCGGGCGCGCCTGACGCGTTACGCGGAGGAGCGTCCGAAGGCAGTGTATACCGCCGTCGAGGACTACCCCTTCGGCCGCAACAGCGTCTGGTCCGTATCCTGCCAGGCCGCCTTCCCCAGCGCCACCCAGAACGAAGTGAACGTCGAGGATGCCAAGGAATTGCTCAAGAATGGCTGCATCTGCGTCTCCGAGGGCGCCAACATGCCGTCCACGCAGGGCGCCATCGACGCCTTCGTCGGCGCGGGCATCGCCTACGGTCCGGCCAAGGCGGCGAATGCCGGCGGCGTCGCGACCAGCCAGTTGGAGATGAGCCAGAACGCCAGCATGATCCAATGGACCTTCGAGGAGGTGGACGCCAAGCTGCAGCGGATCATGGCGAACATCTACCGCACCGCCAGCGAGACCGCCAAGGAATACGGCTCGCCCGGCAATCTGGTGCTCGGTGCCAACATCGCCGGCTTCCGCAAGGTGGCGGATGCCATGATCGATCAGGGCGTGGTCTGATCTTCCCTTGGAGCATCGGTCCGAATCGACGATTCGGACCGGCGCCGTGCTTCGTCCCGCGAGAACCGGGGAGTCTTCCCCTCCCTCCCCTCCGCTCCTACTGCGGCGTCTGTGCCTTGAAGCGCGCCAGCAGGCGTTGGCCGTCGCGCAGTTCCAGTTCGTCGCCCCGGATGCCGTAGCCGGTGGTCGCCCGCAGCGCCTCGGAGAAGCTGCGCTCCTGGAGCATCAACGGGTCCGGGCAGGCCATCAATGTCGTGGGGCCGGGGGTGATGCGCAGGTCCTCTCCGCCCAGTTCATAGGCGCCGAGCAGGCGGTTGCAGCCGCCCGAGCCCGCCAGCTTTCTACCGTCGGGCTGCAGGATGAGGTGGGCGACCGCCATGTTCGGCAACACCGCGACCGGCTGGCCGCCGACTTGCATCAGCCGCCAGAAGGTTCCCTCCAGCGTCGCCGCCGCCGCACGCGACGCGCAGTGTTCGCCCGGCCAGACGCGGTCGAAGCGCTCGACGATCAACTTCTCCTCCTCGCCGCTTCCTTCCCTTTTCGGCCTTCGCGCGAACTGGCCGTCCAGTGTCACCAGCAGCGGCGCACCGGGGGCGCTGCGGGCCGCGCCGTAGGCTCGCTCCAGCGCCGCGTTGTCCCCTTCCTGGGCGACGGGCAAGCGCAATCCGCTGCGGCATTCGGTGAAGAAGCCGGCGTCCGCCAGGTAGGCGAATTCGCCGCTCATGCGGAAGCTGTCGGCTATGGGGTTGACCCGGTCGGCGCGTTTCAAATCGTGGTTGGCCTTGGACGCGATCACGTGGCCCAGGGTGTCGAGCTTGCGCAGGGTGCGGGCGTCCTTCACGGCGAACTGCTCCGGCGCTTCCTTGCCGCCGCGCAGCACGAAGCGCGTGTCGCCGTTCTCCAGCGACCAGCGGCCGATGTCGTGGAACGACTCGTCCTTGCCGCCGGCCGCCTGCAGGTAAGTGCGACGCAACAGGAAGATGTCGTCGCTGCGCAGCGTCAGGGTGTAGCGCAGGCCGGCGCAGTCGGCGCAGGGCAGGTCGCCGCCGAAGGTGGCGGGCAGGGGGATGTCGAAAGTCCTGGCGCGGGGCGCCGGGCCGGCCGCCTCGATCATGATGGCGACATCGGCCGGCGCGCCGCCGGTGATCACCGGATAGGCGTTGGTTGACCTGAACTTCACCGTGTCGCCGACGAGGATGGCGGCGCGCACGCTGTAGCGGTGGGAAGGGTCGATGTCCGCCTGGCTGTAGGGCAACTGGAACGGAAGCGGCACCTGCTTGCCGGAAACCGGGAACTTCATTTCCGACACCACGCGCGCCGGCGCGTCCTGCCGCGTCACGTCCTCCAGGCCCACCTGAAGCGAGGCGCCGGGCGGCAGGACGATGCGCTGGCGGTAGGCCACGGTACCGGTGATCGATGCGGTGGCGCTTGCGCCGGTGCCTTGCGCGTGGGCCGAAACGCCGATCAGCCAGAACAAAGTTGCCACAGCCAGGGCGAGGCGGGCGAGCGCGGGCATGAAGGATTCCTTTCCGGTGGCGGACGTGGGTCTTGCGATTTCAGAGCCGAGGTGGTTCCGGTTGGGCCTCAACGAGCCGCAAGCCGGCGGGCAGCTCTTCTCCGAACAACTGGTTGCGATCGGCGGCGGACACTTCGCAATATTCCTGCACAACCTTGAGCTGCTCTTCCTTGGCGCCATTCTTCTTGAGCTTGTCCGCGACCCGCGCCCGCACGGCGTCGTGCACGTCCAGGGCGCGCATGTTCGTGAGGCGGCAGGCGCCGGAGAATACCCCGACCAGCGACTGCAGGCCGAGCTTCTTCCAGTCGAGGGCTTCGGCCTTGGCGAAACAGCCTTCCACCGCGGCGGCCGGGATCACCGTATCGGCCGAGGTGTACAGGGGCACCCGGCTCAGCAATCGGCCCAGGGCCCAGAAGATGTGGGGCTGGTTGGCGGCCTTGCCCTTGAGAATCAGGCCGAACAGTAGATCGGCGAGTTCCAGCTTGAGATCTGGCGCAATCCGTTCCAGCGTCCCCAGCAGCCGGGTGCCTTCGACGAACTCCGCCGGTGAATTCCGCAGTTGCGGCAAGGCCGTACGGAACAGTTCCTCCTGCTGGTCGGTGGGCAGTCCGCCGGCCGTCCTGCGCCACATCATCCACCAGTTGGACTGCGCGCTCTTCTCCTTCTTGTGGGCGATGCCGAGGCTGGTGCACTCCCAAAGCTGCATCATGCGCCAGGGGTCTAGCTCGCTGCCGTAGCCCGGCCGCAGCAGGAATCCGGCCAGGTAGAGCCAGGTGTTCTCGTGCGCCAGGGAGCGGGCGCGGCGGGTGATGCCCGGATACAGCGCCGGCCACAGGGCACGCAGCAGGGCGATGCTCCAGCGATTGCGCTCCTGGCCGAGGATGCGCTCCAGATCCTTCGCCAGTTGCTTGACGTTGTCCTTTTCGTTGAGCGATTGCTTCTTGCCGTAGAACAGGCCGATCCGCTCCGCCGCCGCAGCCGAGGCTTCCGGCTTGACGCCGAGATTCTCCGTCCTGCCCTCGGCGGCGGGTTCGTCGGCCGCCAGCGGCTTGCGCAGGTTGAAATCCAGCCGCCAGCGCTTGTGCCGCTCCTCGTTGACCAGGGCGAGGCGCAGCACGCCGAGTTCTGTGAGTTCGGCCTCGATCTGCACCGTGATTGCCTGCTCCGCCGCCTTGCGCGGATTGAAGCTGTCATCGTCCAGCGCCAGCGCCGTGTGCATGCTCGGGAGCGGATGGAAGGCGCCCTCTCCAAGCGGCACGATGGCTCCAGGCTTGTCGTCCGGGCGGCGATTGGAGGTGTACGCGGTGAAGCGCACCGGCCGATTCACCAGCAGGGTGAAGGATGGCGTGGCCAGCGTGACCCGGCCGCCCTCCTCGAAGCCCTGGGGCAGGACGCAGACCAGATCCGGCGTCTTGCCCGCTTCCTGATGCAGTTCGAGATAGACGCTGCGGGCGTAGCCACCGCGTATGCGGCCCTTGGCAGCCGACAGCAGGGCGCCGAAATGGGCCGCCCCCTGGGCGATTGCCAGGTTCATGTCCTGCAGCGGCAGCAGCACCGGCGTCGTGTTCTGCCAGCTCGCGATCAGGGCAAGCAGCCGCTCCTGGAGGAATCGCGGACGCAGCGTTCCTCCGGCGAAGATCACCGCATCCACCGCTCGGCCGCCCAAGAATGCGGCGAGATGGCGGCTGACGGCCGAGTCCGCCGCATAGGGCAGGCCGATCTCGCGCAGGCCGCTCTGCCGCGCACGCGGCATTTCGCCGGCGCCGGTCAGGGGGAAGAATCCTTCGAGCACCATCCGCCGGACCACGCCCCGCGCCACCGTGGTGCTCAGGGCGGACTGGAACAGGCTGGTGCCCTCGCCGGGGATGGAGACATGGAAGACCTCGTCGTCGGCGCCTTCGCCTTCGAGGATCCTCTCCTTCAGCAGCCGCGCCTGGGGGACGAGATGGTTCCACTGCCGGCGCGACAGCTTTTCCTCGTCGCCGCGCACCAACTGCCGCTCCAGCAGATGGGCGAGCGCCAGGTCGATGTTGTCGCCACCCAGCAGCAGGTGATCGCTGGCGGCGATGCGCTCGATCTCCGGCAGTTCCTTCGCCGAGCGCACCGGGGCGATGCGGAACAGGCTGAAGTCGCTGGTGCCGCCGCCGACGTCGCACACGAGCACCGTCAGGGATTGTTCGGCGAGAGCGGGCAGCAGTTCCAGGAAAGCGGCGCCGGCGGACCCGGTGTGCCGCTTGGCCGCGCTCTCGATCCAGGCATAGAACGCGGCCTGGGGTTCCTCCAGCAGCCGCATCTGCGCCGGAAAGCCGGCCAGTTCCGCTGCCCTCCGGGTCAGGGCCTGGGCGCCCTCGTCGAAGGAAGCCGGCACGGTGACGACGACGCGCTGGCGGGCGAAAGCGTTGTCCGCATCCTGCCGCGCGTAAGCCTGGTCCCAGGCTTCGCTCAGGTAGGCGAGATAGGCGGCGCTGGCCTCCACCGGCGACAGCCGGTCTTGCGCCGCAATCTCCTCGGAACCGAAAGGCAGGATCTTGGACTCGCGGTCGATGCCGGCATGGGCCAGCCACGACTTGGCGGAGTGGATCACCCGCCCGGGCAGGGCGTTCATCTGATCCCGGGCGAAGGTGCCGACGACGAAATCGGCGCCGGCGTCCGCGCCCAGCGGGTTGAGCGGGCCCAGGGCCAGTTCGGATGCGGTGGGAAAGTAGAAGCAGGAAGGAAGCAGCGGGCTCTTGGCGACCGTGCCGAGGGAGTGCAACTGCGGAATCGGCAGCACCTCGGGACGCGCGTTCTGCGCTCTCAGATCGACGTACGACAGCACGCAGTTGGTGGTGCCGAGGTCGATGCCGATGGCGAAGCGCGGCGACGTCATGGTGCTGCGATGCGGCGCGCGGCTGGGCGCAAGCCGCTCACTCCTTGGCCCGCAGGTTGAATTCCAGCTTCCAGCGGCGATCCGACTTGGAGTGCTGCATCCACAGTTCCAGCGTCCCGACCTCGGTGATGAGGGGATGCAGAGAGACCGGCACGACCTGCTCCGCGACGCCTTCCACCGGCGGCAGGGTGATGGTCAGGCCGGACAGCTCTTCCAGTGCCTTGGCGGCGTTCGGGACCACGTCGCCGACCCGGTCGCCGGCGCGGATTTCCGAGCTGAAGAAGCGGAACTGCACCGCCTCGCCGGTGACGAGGCCGAATTCCTTGCCCGGCAATTCCAGTTCGGTGCCTTCCTCGGCGCCCTGGGGCACGATGCAGATGCCCTTGACCGGCGGGACATAGCCGGGCACCGCCGGCATCGGGCTTTCCAGGCCCAGATAGTAGGAGCGCGAAGTTCCGGCGCGGATCTTGATGCCCTGGCCCGAGGTCTGGACCGCGCCGTAATACGCGGCACCGCGGGAGACGGCGATGTCGAGGCCGGCGCTCTTGAGTTCCTGCAGCCCGGCGTCGGGGCCGAGCCAGGAGGTCAGGAGTTCCAGAATGCGGCGGCGGAAGGTCTCGGCCTCGAACACGCCGCCGTTGAACAGGATGGCGGTGGGGGCGAGGATCTCGGCACGTTCCAGATCGACGCGGTCGCCGACCAGCGTCGTGAGCTTCTCGTCCGACTTGACGTTCTCCAGGCTGCGCTTGAGAAAGCGCGCCAGGTGCTTGCTCAGGGCCGGCTCGGTGGCGTAGTCGAGGCCGTATTCCTGCAGGCCGACGGACTTGCGCGGCGCCGGCTGGTCGGTCACCGCCGTCAGCGGGAAATAGCCGTCTACCAATATGGAGGTCGCCTCGGCGCGGGTGAGGACGGTGGAGATGGTCTTGGCGAACAGGCTGGCGCCGCGCGACGGAACGGCGATCGGCGCCTCCGCCAGGGACTCGTCGCTCAGCAGCTTTTCCTTGGCGATGCGGGCGCCATGCACCAATGCCAGAAACTGCCACGGATCGAGTTCGTGGCCGTCGGCCTCGATCTTGCCCTGCAGCGCATAGGCCAGCGCCAGGTCCATGTTGTCGCCGCCGAGGAGGATGTGCTCGCCGACCGCGATGCGATGCAGTTCCAGCTTCTTCGACAGGCCGTCCGGAGATTCGGCGACCGCGATGAGGCTGAAGTCGGCGGTGCCGCCGCCGACGTCGCACACCAGGATCAGGTCGCCCGCCGCCACCTGCTCGGTCCAGTGCGCGGTGCCCGGGTCGGCTTCGGAATGGGCGATCCAGGCGTAGAAGGCGGCTTGCGGTTCTTCCAGCAGGGTGACGTTGCCCAGTCCGGCGGCGGCGGCGGCTTCGTGGGTCAGACTGCGGGCCACCTCGTCGAAGGAGGCGGGAACGGTGAGCACGATATGGCAGTCCGCCAGGCTGGCGTCGTCGCCCTGCCGACGCAGGTCGTGCTCGAAGGCGTGGCGCAGGTGCGCCAGGTAGCGGCGCGAGGCCTCGAACGGCGACTGCTTGCCTTCCGCCATTTCCGAGTTCCAGGGCAGGATCGGCGCGTAGCGATCGACATGGGTGTTGCACAGCCAGGACTTGGCGGAACTGACCAGCCGGTCCGGCACCTGGGCGCCGCGCTCGCGGGCGAAGGTGCCGACCACCGCGCTTTCGGCGGCCGGGTCGTCCCACGGCAGCGCCAGGCTGCCCGGCGCGTACTCGCCCGCGGCCGGGATGTAGAGCGAGGAGGGAAGCAGGGATCTTTCTCCCACCACTCCCGGCGACAGAACCTGGGTGACGTTGACGCCCCTGGCGTGGGTGTCGCCGACGGTACAGATCGAAATGGAGGAATTGGAGGTGCCGAGGTCGATGCCGAGGCTGTACTTCTTGGTCATGATAGGTATTGGACTGGAATGGGTTGACCGGCGGGCCGGAGCGGCGCGGCTGCTGCCGTCCGCAACGGGGCGCCGCGCAGCGCGGCGGTCGGCCGCCGCTGCGTCAGCGTACTTCGACTTCCGCCGGGGTGATGGTGTTGCGGCCGTCCGGATCGACCGGGCGGGTGAAACGGGGCAGGGCGAGCCGGGAGGTTTGCCACCCGCGATGGATGACGACGCCGTTGAACGGCGGCTCTCCCAGCACTTTCCCTACCAGGCGATAGCGGTTCGGATCGGACGAGCGCTCGATGGTAATGCGATCGCCCTCCTTGCCCTGATGCACCGGGGTGATGTCGAGATACTCCTTGATCACAGCGGAGCAGCCCTGATGCACCACGCGCGAGGCCGCCGCTACCTGGGCGTCGTTGTAGGCGGTGATGTCCTCCATCAGAAAATCGACGAAGCGCCCCTTGTCCTGCAGCAGGGAGAGGAACAGCAGCCCTTCCCCCACTTGCGGCGGCTCTGCCTTCGGCGGCGCGACGGGCTCGGTGCGCGGCTCCGGCTCTCGCCGTGGTTCCGCTTTGGGTTTGCGCTGCCGTCCGATCAGTATGGCCACCACGACGTAGAGGCTGAGGGCCATGAATACGGCGTCGCGGTAGGGCGCGAACGCCGCCGGCAGCAGGTCGGGCGGAAGAGGCAGGAGGTACAACGCGCTCAGTACGAAGGCTGCAAATGCAGCAATCAAAGTTCCCATGGTTGGCTTGATTCGATATCCAGAATGGCGGAATGGTACGGCAGGAGCAGCGCGCCGGGCGCGCGTCGGGGCGCCGGCAGAACCTGCGCGGTGCGGATCGTACCACTCCACGGCCCGGTCCGCGCCGGGGCGTTTCGACCTAGCTGGGGCCGCACCGTCCCGATTTCAAGCCGGCCGCGGTTCCGGCCGGACGCCCCAGCCTGCCAGAATGGTCAGGGCGAGTTCCATCGCATCGGGTAATTTGGCCCGGACCCCGGGGCTGAGGTCGCCGCCGTAATCGTCGAGCACGACCGGCTGGATGCCGATCAACCGGAGGTCGGGCGGCATGGCGCCGGTGATCTGGGCATATGCCAGCACGTCCTGGAAGCCGGTCTGGTGCAGGCTCAGCTTGCCTGCGCTGATGAAGCGCGGGATCTCTCCTTCCCCGATCAGTGCCAGTTCGCCGGGCGGCAACCCGAAGTCCACCGCGTCGAACAGGAGCACCCGGTCGGCGCCTTCCATCTCGGCCAGCAGGGCGATGCCCCGGGTGCCGCCGTCCACCAATCGGACATGATCGGGGAACACGAACCGGGCGCCGAGGGCTTCGATGCAGCGCACGCCGAAGCCCTCGTCCGCCCACAGGACGTTGCCGAGCCCGAGCAGTAGGATATCGTTCGACATGGCGGCCGGATCGAAAACCGGCCGCGCCCCGGAGGGCGCGGCCGCTGTAAGGCGAATCGGACGGACAGATTACTTCAAACAGCGCTTCCCGGCGGCCGCACCTTCCCTGCATTTGAGCAGCAGTTCCTCGTGGCCGGTGGCGGAGTTGCGGGTGTATTGCGCCGCCAGCGCGGCCTGCTGCTGCGCCGTGAGCGGCATCTTGGTCGCCGCCAGCCGCGCGTCGGACCAGAAAAGCACGACGCACGCCTTTGCCGCACCGCACGCGCTTGCCGCCGCCTCGCGCAGGACGGCTTCGTTCGCCTGCTGTGCCGGATCCACAGCGACGAAGTAGCGCGCTCCCTGTCCCGCCACGAGTTGCCACGCCGCAGCATGAACCTGTTGAACCATGAGCCCCGACGCGCAGATCAGCAGCGCGCCCATCAATTTCGCGACTTTCATTCGTTTCTCCCTAGATCGCTCGGGGCGGACGGCGGGTGCGCCGCCCGGCGCCCGGTTGGTGACCGCATGCCGCCGATGTGCCCGGCCCTGCGGTCACCTGTTCCTCGGATTGCTCAGTCGTCATCGACCACCGTCACGGTCAGGGTGGCCGGCGTCGGATCGGCGAGACCTCTGGCGTCGCGCACCGCGAACCGCACGGTGAAGGTGCCGTTGGTGTTGAACCGGACCCGCGGGTTCTGCAGCGTCGAGTTGGTGGCGCCGCCGCCGAAGTTCCAGCTATAGGACAGCGGCGTGTTGCCGTCCGGATCGCTGCCGATGCCCTGGAAGCTCACCGAATGCCCACGTTCCACCGTCACATTGCGCGTCGGCCGGATGATCGTACCCTGCGGCGCCTGGTTCCGCGTCACCGTCACCGTCCGCGTGGCCGGCGTCGGATCGGCGAGCGTCGCGTCGCGCACCGTGAAGGTCACGGTAAACGTGCCGGCGGTGTTGAACTGGACGTTGCCCGGATTCTGCGCCGTCGAGTTCGTTGCGCCGCCACCGAAATTCCAGAGGTAGGTGAGCGGGGTGTTGCTGTCCGGATCGGTTCCGCTGCCCTGGAAGTTCACCGTCCCGCCCGCCGCCACGCTCACATTGCCGGCGGGCGAGGAGATCGTGCCGTTGGGTGCCTGGTTGGCTGGAGACGGTGGCGGCGGCGTGCCGCCTGAGCACGTCGTCGGCGCCCCCGAGACCACGCGCTCGGCCGATTGGCCGTTGATCTCGACGCGGACCCGGCAGGGAGCCGGACTGACATTCTCGCGATCGAGGCGCCAAGTTCCGGTGGAGCCCGCGACCGCGGTGCCGATCAGGGCGCCGCTGTTCGCATTGAGGATGGTCACTGCGGCGCCGGCCTGGGCCTGACTGCCCCTGACGTCGAGTTCGCGGTCCCCGCTATTCCACGAGGCTGATGTGATGACCACGGGAGCGGCGAAGAAGCGGCCGAGGCAGTCGGTGCCATTGCACTCCTTGTCGGTGGAGTCGGTGGCACCGTCACAGTCGTTGTCGATGCCATCGCCACAGACTTCGGTTGCGCCGGGGTTGATCGCGGCATTGTTGTCGTTGCAGTCCCTCGGTCCGCAGACGCCGCCTTCGGCGAAGTACCCATCACGGTCAGCGTCGGTGCAGGCCGCGGGTGCCGGCGGCGCCGCGACGACGGTTACCTGCGCCGTTGCCGCGGTGGGATCGGCGAGGCCCCCGCTGTCGATGACCGTCAGGGAGACGGTGCGGGCACCGGTGGTGCTAAAGGTGACAGACGGGTTCTGTGCGGTGGAAGTGGCCGGCGTTGCGTTGGCGCCGAAGTTCCACGCGTAGGTTACTGTGTCGCCGTTCGTATCGGTGGCGCTGCCCAGGAAGGTCACGGCCTGGTTCTGCACGATACTTGCGGGTGGCGTGATCGTTCCGTTCGGCGGCTGGTTGGCAGGAGCGGCGACGTTCACCTGCACGCTTGCCGGCGAGGTGTCGGCGAGACCACCGCTATCCGTGACGGTCAGCGTGACCGTGCGGGCACCCGCGGTGCTGAACGTGACCGAAGGATTCTGTGCGGTGGAGGTGGCCGGCGTCGCGTTGGCGCCGAAGTTCCACGCATAGGTTACGGGGTCGCCGTTCGCATCCGTGGCGCTGCCTTGGAAGGTCACGGCCTGGTTCTGCACGATACTTGCAGGTGCCGTGATCGTACCGTTCGGCGCTTGGTTCGGAGCGGCGACAGTGACCTGCACGCTGGCGGGCGAGGGATCCGCCAAGCCTTGACTGTCAGTCACGGTCAGTGTGACTGAACGGGCACCGGCGGTGCTGAAGGTGACCGACGGATTCTGTGCGGTGGAAGTGGCCGGCGTCGCGTTGGCGCCGAAGTTCCACGCGTAGGTTACCGTGTCGCCGTTCGCATCGGTCGCGCTGCCCTGGAAGGTCACGGCCTGGCCCTGGACGATGGTTGCGGGCGGGGTGATCGTTCCGTTTGGCGCAACGTTGGTGACCGGCGGCGTGGCGACATTCACCGACACGCTCGCGGGCGTTGGGTCGGCCAGACCGCGGCTGTCCGTGACGGTCAACGTGACCGTGCGGAGACCCGTGGTGCTGAACGTGACCGATGGGTTCTGGGCGGTGGAGGTGGCCGGCGTTGCGTTGGCGCCGAAGTTCCACAGATACGTCACGGTGTCGCCGTCCGGGTCGGTGGCGCTGCCCTGGAAGGTCGCGGCTGCGGCCTGGGTCACGGTCGCGGGCGGGGTGATGCTGCCGTTCGGCGCTTGGTTCGGCGGCGCTGCGACGGTGACCTGTACGCTGGCCGGCGTGGGGTCTGCGAGGCCGAGGCTGTCCGTGACGGTCAGGGTAACCGTGCGGGCGCCCGCGGTGCTGAACGTGACCGACGGGTTCTGTGCAGTGGAAGTGGCCGGCGTCGCGTTCGCGCCGAAGTTCCACGCATAGGTGACGGGGTTGCCTTCCGGATCCGTGGCGCTGCCCTGGAAGGTCGCGGCCACGCCCTGGGTTACGTTTGCCGGCGGCGTGATGGTTCCGTTCGGCGCCTGGTTCGGCGGGGCCGCGACGGTGACCTGTACGCTGGCGGGGGTGGAGTCCGCTAGGTTCAGGCTGTCTCTGACCGTCAGTGTGACGGTGTAGGTGCCTACGGTGTTGAAGGTCACGCTCGGATTCTGGGCCGTGGATGCGGCGACGCCACTGGTGCCGAAGGTCCAGGCGTAGTTCAGCGGCGTGTTGCCGTCGGGATCGGTGCCGGAGCCGGTGAAAGTGACGGCTTGGCCTTGGACGATGCTCACCGGGGCGGTGATGCTGCCGTTCGGCGCCTGGTTCTGCGGTGCGCCGCTCACCGTCACCGAGCGGCTCGGCCTGGTTGCGATGGCTGCGCTGTTCGCATCGCGCACTTCCAGGGTTGCGGTCAGCGTGCCGGGCGTAGTCGGGGCGGTGACCGTCACGCTCGCACCGGTGGCGGGCGCGATTCCGTTGTTGAAGGTCCAGTTGTAGGTCAGGGGGAAACCGTCCGGATCGGTGCCGCCGCTGCCGGTGAATGCCACAGGGCTGCCGGCGCTGACCGTGGCGCCTGCCGCCGGTGCGGTAACGGCCGGCGTTCCCGTAGGTGCGGCGTTGATACAGAATGGGTTGTATCCCGCTCCCGCAGCGCTTCGCGTTGCAACACCGGCAGCGTTCAGGTTATTTGCATTGTTCCCACCACCCGCAGGATGGCACAGGGCGCAGGAACTGCCGGAAGCCCGGTATGGCCGGCTCTGCTGCGGGATGGTGGTGCCCGCTGGTCTCGCGGCGCAATAGGTGTCAAGTCGAGTTCCGATCGAGCCGCTTGCCTGTGCGGCACCGGCCGAAGCGAGGGCCAGGGTCGGGACTGCGAGAACCCAGGCGATTCTTGCTGCAAATGATTTCGTATCCATGGCGGGTTCCTTATCCTGTCAGCAGACCTTGACGCGCAGAGCGTCGCCGCCCTTGCCGTCGATGAGGTGTACTGCGCAGGCCATGCACGGGTTGAAGCTGTGGATGGTGCGCAACAGTTCCAGCGGCTGGGTCGGGACGGCGAGCGTGTGACCGACCAGCGCGGCCTCGTAGGCACTGGCCTGACCGAGGTGATCGCGGGGCGAGGCATTCCAGGTGGTGGGAACCACGCACTGGTAGTTGAGGATCTTGCCGCCGGCGCTGCCGGTCCCGTTGTCCGCGATCTTCTCGAAGGTTACCCAGTGGCCCAGTGCGCCGCGCGGCGCTTCGGTGTAGCCGACGCCCTGTCAGCACGCCGTCGGGCCAGGTGGCGGGATCGAAGAACTCCGCGTTGTGCGTCCTGAGGTCTGCGCGCTTGATGTTGGTCTTCAGATCGTTGAACCACCCCTGCAATTGGTCGGCGATGACCTGGGTGTCGATCGACTGGGCGACGATGCGGCCCATGGTGGAGTACATGGCCGAGAGGGGCAGCTTGAGATCGGCCAAGGCCCTGTTTACGTAGTCCCGTGCGCCTGCGGTGTTCCTGGCGTACATGATGAGGACACGTGCCAGCGCCCCGACCTCCATGGGCTTGCCCTTCCAGCGAGGGGTCTTGTCCCAGGAGTAGGGTTGGGAGACGTCGAGGTTCTGATAGGCGGCCTGAGGGCCGGTGTAGTTCGGCGCCGTTTCGCCGTCGTAGGGATGCAATCCTGTGCTCTTGCCGGCGGAGTAGTCGTACCACGAGTTGGCGACGAACTCCTGGATTTCGTCCGGATTGGCTAGATCCACAGGTTCCACCGCGGCGAGATTGCGGCCGAGAATGGCGCCGCGGGGGACGAAGAGATTGGTCGAGTTGGCGTTGTTGTCCAGCGGATAGTCGCCGAAGGACAGGAAGTTGCCGAGCCCCTCTCCGACCTTGAACCAGTCCTTGTAGAAGCGCGCCATGGCCAGCACGTCAGGACGCAGCACTTTCGTGACGAAGGCGCCCATCTGCGTGATGCAGTCCTGCACCGTATTCAGAGCGGCCGGGTCGACGGCGACCATTTTTGCGCCTTGCGCGCTGAGCACCGGCGCGTTGCTGATGGTGCAGGGCACGCCGCCCACCACGAAGTTGGGATGCGGGTTGCGGCCGCCGAAAATGCCGTGCACCTTGAGTACCTTGCGCTGCCAGTCCAGGGCTTCGAGCCAGTGGGCGAACAACATCAGGTTCATCTCGGGCGGCAGTTTGTAGGCCGAATGCCCCCAGTAGCCGTTGGCGAACAGTCCGAGCTGGCCGGTATTGACGAAGCCGATCAGCTTCTGTTTGACGGACTCGAAGTAGGCCGGCGAGTTGTTCGGCCAGTCGGACTGGCACTTCTGCAGGTTCGACGTCGCGGTCGCGTCCGCCTTGGTCGCCGAAACGATGTCGATCCAGTCCATCGAGGTGAGCTGGTAGAAGTGGGTCACCTGGTCCTGGACCATCTGCGAGCCCATCATGAGGTTGCGGATGTGGCGCGCGTTGGTCGGGATCGTCCAGTTGAGCGCGCTCTCGACGGCGCGGATCGATGTGAGTGAATGGACCACGGTGCATACGCCGCAGATGCGCTGGGTGAAAGCCCAGGCGTCGCGCGGATCGCGGCCCTTGAGGATGATTTCGATGCCACGCATCATCGTGCCGCTGCTGGAAGCGCGGGTGACGACGTTGCTGGCGCTGGTCTCGGCCTCGATGCGCAGATGCCCCTCGATGCGCGTGACAGGATCAATAACAACAGTAGCCATGTCTTATCTCCAAAGTCTTGTCGAATGTCGTGTCCGCCGGCGCGGGCTATACAGGCGTGTAGAGGCCGCCGGTGAGGGTGCCGTCATCCGCGCGCGTCTTGTCCCAGAACCTGGGCTCGGAGCACCCGATGCAGCCATGGCCGGACAGCATGGGGAAGCTCGTCCCTTCGTTCCATTTCACCGTGGTGCATGCGTTGAAGGTCGATGGCCCGCGGCAACCGAGCATGTAAAGGCAGTAGCCCAGCCTAGCCCCCGCGTCGTCGTGAGAGTTGGCGAAGCGGCCGTTGTTGTAGTGGTCGAGGCGGCTGCAGGAGTCGTGCACCGTCTTGCCGTAGAACACCGTGGGCCGCTTCTGGGCATCGAACGTGAGCGGCGGAAGCGTCGGGTTCACCTTCCTGGCGAGGTAGGCGGCGATCGTCCCGGTGATCACTTCGGGCACCGGCGGACAGCCCGAGATATTGACCAGCGGCATGGTCCGGGATGAGGCGGGCCGGCATGAGTTCGTCCACGCCCATCGCCTTCGACGGGTTCGGATAGGCCGCTGCAATGCCTCCGAAGGTGGCGCAGGTGCCGAGGGCGATGACGATCTCTGCTTCCGCCATCGCCTCGTTCAGCGTTTCGATCGCGGAGCGGCCGGCGACGGCCATCCACCATTCGTTTTCCGCGGTGGGAATCGATCCGTCCACGACCAGGATGTGCTTGGCGCCACGATTGCGGTTCGCGGCGATCGCGGCGGTCCGCGCCTGTTCCGCCTGATGACCGGCGGCAACCTGCAGGCTCTCGTGGTAGTCGAGGGAGATGACGTTCAGGATCAGGTTCTCGACGTTCGGATTGAACGAACGCAGCAGCGATTCCGAGCATCCGGTGCACTGCTGGAACGACATCCAGATGACCGATGGCCGGGGCGCACTGCCGAGGGCCTGGGCAAAGGTCTGCGCCGCCTTGCCTGACAGCGCAAGCGACGAGGCGGTGACGGCGCAGAACTTCATGAACTGGCGGCGCGAGACACCTTGCGCCTGCAGCGTTTCGAACACGGTTTGGCGGTCTTTCATGGCGTCTTCCTAAGCTGAACAAGATCGGTTGGTGGAGGCGGCAGGTGCGCCCAGCACTGCCTGGCGCTGCCGCAACGATTCGATTGCCTGCGGTACGAAGGCGCGGTCGCTGCGCACGATGTCCGGCAATTCATTGATTTCTATGAGTTCGGCAACGACACGGTCGTCGTTGTCGCGATGGGTGATCCACCACACGCACGGAATCGCGGTCTCCTCGGCGATCGAGGAGCCCAGGAAACGGATGTCGGCGCGGACCTCGCCCTCGCCGAGGACGCCGCGCAAAGCAGCCATCTCGTCCGGCGACTGCGACAGGCAGCGCAGATCGATCGAGCCGGCGTCGCCGGTGCCATGGAAGCGCTGCAGCAGCGTCTCGATCTCGGTAAGGACGGCGCGGACCGGGGAAAAGGCGGCATCGGTCGTCGCCGCCGGCCTGGGATTGCAGGATTCGATGCGGATCGGAATGTCGGTGAGCGTTCGCATGGTCTGTTTTGAAACCATCGAATGATCGGCTCGTGGATTTCACGCCGCGAAGGCGCAAAACGACCCCATTCGCGCGATTAGCGCGTTTCAGACCCGCGTTCAACACGTGCCGGCACGATGGCCGGAGGCGTGACGACGCCTGGGTAGTTCGGAGATGAAGTGGCTGGAACCCGAGCGTGCGCCCGGGACAGCGGCCTCAGGACCGCTAGCGGATGGGATCGATACGAGCCGGGATCATCAGGATTCGTTCCTCCCTAAAAAATAACCCATTCGACTGACTAGCCTGGCGGGCGCGCTTGATTTCGTTCTACTGCGCGGCCGGGTCGCTCACTGCAAATGCGCCAAGGCTTGAGACTGCTTTCTAGTTGTCTTCTATGGTTATCGTTTAGGGACGAGCGATCGATCCCAGCACCGACTTGGGGCGTCGGCTGACCTCGAAGCTTGAAATCTGTCCGGTTGAAACCAGGAGTCCGTGACAAATTCCACGCGCACCTTAGCCCAACAGGATTCGTGCGTCAAGCCAAAATGTAGGAAAAAGGCTTACGAAACCGATAGATGCAATTGTACAGATGCAAATAACATAAATGGTGAAGCGCGTGAAAGCAAGGCGTGGTGCGGCGCAGCAAGGGATTAGCGGCTGGCGCAGCGTAGCTAATACCCTTTGAGGAATGAGGGAAAAAACCCATATGGGATTGTTTCCCGCGCGAGGGGCGATCCGTGCCGCGTCAACGCCGTGCCGGTCCCGTTCAGGCCGGCTGCAGCCAGCGTGCCAGCAGCGCGTGCAGGTCGAAGAAGGAAACCGGCTTGGCCAGTTGATCGTTCATGCCGGCGGCGAGACAGCGCTCGTGGGCGTCCGGGACGTCGGCCTGCGTGAGGGCGATGATGGGCACGGGTCGCCGCGAAACATTCGCCGCCCGGATTTGGTGCACCGTCTCGACAATGTCCGGCTCAGGCAGCTCGCAGTCCATCAGGACGAGATCGAAGGGAGCTGCGGCCAGTGCGGTGCGGGCTTCGATACCGGTTTCGGCCATCGTCACGTGCACGCCGCAATGCTGCAACATGGCCTTCGTCAAATCACGGCTGGAGCCGTTGACCTCCACCACCAGTACGTGCCGATCGGCCGGAATCGGGGTCGGCTGCGCCTCGTCGGCGGCGGCCGTAGGGAGAGCAGCGCGCACATCGGCCTCACGCGCGGGTTGTCCCACCGGTTCGTCGACAGTCGAATGACGTGAGCGGAGATCCTGCACCATGCGGTTGAAACTGCGCTGCAGCGCGCCGATCTCGTCGTGGCTGGTGATGCTGACCTGCTCCTCCAGGTCGCCGCCGGCGACGCGCTCAGCCGCCTGCGACAGGCGGTTGATCGGGCCGGTGACGACCCGGGCCATGAACACGAGCAAGGCCAGGACCCACAGCGCGCCCAAAACGAGCGTTGCCGACACCAACTGAAGCATGCGACGCTCCATCATGCGCATTTCCTGGGCCACCTCGCGGCGCTCGGCATCGTGCCAGGCGAGCACCTCCCGCCAGATGCCGTCGGCTTCGGTTTCCGCTCCATAGAGCAGGTCCAGCCGGTCCTTGATCACTCCATCCTCGATCCGCAGGGTCTTGTTCACGTTGATCCGAACCTGCGTCAGCACAGCCTCCTGGCGCTGGCGCAACGTGCGCAGTTCAGGCCGCCGGTCGCGCTCGCCCGGTCCGCCCAAGGCGCGCCGCAACTGGGCCATCGCGGTCTGCGCGTAGAGCAGGGCGTCGGCGGCCTCCTGCCCGTATTCGTCGTTGCCCGTGACGACGAAGCTGACGGCCTCGGCAGTCGCGCGCGTAAGGGAACTGTGGAAAATCCCGTCCATGACCACTTCGTGACTGCCGCGCTCGAGTCGTGCCGCGGCCCGATTCCAGGTCGAAAGGTCATGCACCGACAGTCCGACGAGGGTGCCGATGGACGCCAGTGCGATCGCCGAGCCGAGCAGCAGCTTGTGGTTGAGCCGGTTCAGCATAAACTCACGAAAGCGATGTCGGTGGGCATGGTTTCTCCTGGTCGCGGTTCGGCCATGATACCGATGGTGCGCCGGAAGCCGCCAGCAGGGGCGACGACGGGTGCTGCGTCGTGCAGGCCGGCGATGCTGGCGAGCGGCATGGCAGGCGTCCGGGATCCTCCGGCACGGTAGGATAATGATCTGACGCAACAATGAGTTGCGAGGTCGAGGCCGATTGACGTTCACGTTAACGTCGGTTAGATTCGCCCGGCTTAGACGTGCTCACCCCCAGCGGAGGCTGCCATGACCGACCTGAGCGAAGGCCAGCAACTTGCGGTTCATAAGCCGAAAAACAGGGTTCGCTTCGTTACGGCGGCGTCGCTCTTCGACGGCCACGACGCGTCGATCAACATCATGCGCCGCATCCTCCAGGCCACGGGGGTAGAGGTCATCCATCTCGGCCACAACCGCTCGGTCGAGGAAATCGTCACCGCCGCCCTCCAGGAAGATGCTCATGGCATCGCCGTCAGCTCCTACCAGGGCGGCCACGTCGAATTCTTCAAGTACATGATCGACCTGCTGCGCGGGCGGGGCGGCGAGGACATCCAGGTGTTCGGCGGCGGCGGCGGCGTCATCGTTCCGGCCGAGATCCGCGAACTCCATGCCTATGGCGTGGCGCACCTCTATTCCGTCGAGGACGGCCAGAAGATGGGCCTGCAGGGCATGATCAACGACATGGTGCGGCGCTGTGACGCCGATCTGTCGCGGGCGGTGCCGCAGGATACGGCGGCGGTGCTCGAGGCGCTGCAGTCGGGCGACCGCCGGCGCCTGGCGCGGATCATCACGGCGCTGGAAAACGGCGCCCTGTCCGAGGTGGTCCGCGGCGAGATGCGGCAGCGCGCGGCGGGCATCTCCGTGCCGACGCTGGGAATCACCGGCACCGGCGGGTCGGGGAAATCCTCGCTCACCGACGAATTGATCCGGCGCTTCCGGCTCGATCAGGCGGATGCGCTGGCCATCGCGGTGATCGCGGTGGACCCCTCGCGCCGCAAGTCCGGCGGCGCCCTGCTCGGGGATCGCATCCGCATGAACGCGATCGCCCATCCGCGCATCTACATGCGCTCGCTCGCCACGCGCGATACCGGCACCGAGATCTCGGCGGCGCTGCCGGAGACGGTCGCGGCCTGCAAGCTGGCGGGGTTCGACCTGGTCATCGTCGAAACCTCGGGCATCGGCCAGGGCAGCGCGGCGATCGTGCCGCACGTGGACGTTTCGCTCTACGTCATGACGCCGGAGTTCGGCGCCGCCTCCCAACTGGAAAAGATCGACATGCTGGACTTCGCCGATCTCGTAGCCATCAACAAGTGCGACCGCAAGGGCGCCGAGGACGCGCTGCGCGACGTGCGCAAACAGGTTCAGCGCAACCGCACGGCGTTCGGCCAGGCGGCGGACGAGATGCCGGTGTTCGGCACCATCGCTGCGCGCTTCAATGACGACGGCGTGACCGCCCTCTATCAGAGCCTGCTTCCCAGGCTGGTGGACAAAGGCCTGAAGGTGCAGCCGGGCCGCCTGCCGCGGATCGAGGCCAAGCAGTCGTCGGGCCGGAATGCGATCGTACCGCCGCAGCGCGTGCGCTATCTGGCCGAGATCGCCGATGCGCTGCGCGGCTACCACCGCCACGTCAGGGAGCAGAGCGGCGTCGCCCGCGAACGCCAGCAGCTTTACGCCGCCAAGCGCATGCTGGAAGCGGGGCAGCGTGCGGCGGGCCAGTTGGACGAGCTGATCGACGAGCGCGAGGCGGCGCTGGAGGCGCGCTCCAAGAAGCTGCTGGAGATGTGGCCGAAGACCGTGGAAACCTACGGCCGGGACGAGTACGTGGTGAGGATCCGCGACAAGGAGATCCGCTCCGCGCTCAAATCGACCAGCCTTTCCGGCACCAAGATTCCCAAGGTGTGCCTGCCGCGCTTCGAGGACGAAGGCGAGATCCTCAAGTGGCTGATGCGTGAGAACCTGCCCGGCTCGTTTCCCTTCACCGCCGGCGTGTTCGCCTTCAAGCGCGAGAGCGAAGACCCGACGCGCATGTTCGCCGGCGAGGGGGACGCCTTCCGCACCAACCGCCGCTTCAAGACGCTGTCCGAGGGTATGCCTGCGGTGCGCCTGTCCACCGCCTTCGACTCGGTCACGCTCTACGGCTGCGATCCGGACGAGCGGCCCGACATCTACGGCAAGGTCGGCAACTCCGGCGTGTCGATCGCGACCCTGGACGACATGAAGGTGCTGTACGGCGGCTTCGACCTGGTGTGTCCCACCACGTCGGTGTCGATGACCATCAACGGCCCGGCCCCGATCATCCTGGCGATGTTCTTCAACACCGCCATCGACCAGGGCATCGACACGTTTCAGCAGGACAACGGCCGGCCGCCGACCGAGGACGAGGCGGAAAAGATCCGGGAGTGGGTGCTGGCCACGGTGCGCGGCACGGTGCAGGCCGACATCCTGAAGGAGGACCAGGGTCAGAACACCTGCATCTTCTCGACCGAGTTCGCCCTGAAGATGATGGGCGACATCCAGGAGTACTTCGTCCACCACGGCATCAGGAATTTCTACTCCGTCTCCATCTCCGGCTACCACATCGCCGAGGCCGGGGCGAATCCGATCTCCCAGCTCGCGTTCACCTTGGCCAACGGCTTCACCTACGTCGAGACCTATCTCGCGCGCGGCATGCACATCGACGACTTCGCGCCCAACCTGTCGTTCTTCTTCAGCAACGGCATGGATCCCGAATACTCGGTGCTGGGCCGCGTGGCGCGGCGCATCTGGGCGGTGGCGATGAAGAACCGCTACGGTGCAAACGAGCGCTCGCAGAAGCTCAAGTACCACGTCCAGACTTCCGGCCGCTCGCTGCATGCCCAGGAGATGGCGTTCAACGACATCCGCACCACGCTGCAGGCGCTGATCGCGGCCTACGACAACTGCAACAGCCTGCACACCAACGCCTATGACGAAGCCGTCACCACTCCGACCGAGGAGTCGGTGCGCCGCGCCATGGCGATCCAGCTCGTCATCAACCGCGAATGGGGCCTGGCGAAGAACGAGAACCCGAACCAGGGCAGCTTCGTCATCGAGGAACTGACGGATCTGGTGGAAGAGGCGGTGCTCAAGGAGTTCGAGGCCATCAGCTCCCGCGGCGGCGTGCTGGGCGCCATGGAAACCGGCTACCAGCGCGGCAAGATCCAGGAGGAGTCGCTCTACTACGAGACGCGCAAGCACGACGGCTCCTATCCCATCATCGGCGTGAACACGTTCCGCAATCCCCACGGCGACGCCGTGCCGGACCACATCGAACTGGCGCGCTCGACGGACGAAGAGAAGCAGTCGCAGTTGAAGCGCCTGCGCGACTTCCAGGAGCGCCACAAGCATGCGGCGCCGGAGTGGCTGGCGAAGCTGAAGCAGACGGTGATCGACGAGGGCAACGTGTTCGAAGTGTTGATGGGGGCGGTGCGCTGCTGCTCGCTCGGCCAGATCACGAACGCACTCTATGACGTGGGCGGGCAGTATCGGCGGAATATGTAGACTCGTCGAATGGGGTCTCAAGAATCGGATGGGGCGGATACCCGTCTTCTCCTGATACGCCTGGCGAACTTGCGGCAGGCTGCCTGCTACTGGGCGGCGGGTAGGGTCGCTTGGTCGCCTTGGTTCGCTTGCCTGCGCCAGAAGGCAACCAAGCCCTTGCGGTTCTCCAGGAATTCCGGTGACTTCTCGGCTGCTGTAAGCAGAACCCTGGCGTCCGGTAGGAACGAGGAGCGAGGGACGCCCCACTGTTCAAGATGACTGTCGTCGAACTCCCTGCCGCAGAACATTATTTCGAGGCCATCGGCACGCATCGTAATAATCTCTGAAACGATGCTTTCAAGCCTAGCCGCGTCTACTTTCAAGTGGCTGATTCGGGCTGCCAGATCGAAACCCGACCGACTGGGGTTCGGCTCGCTCAGCGCGGGCAAGACGTTCATGGCGGATTTGACCCAGGTATCCGCGAATTCTCTGATCACTCCTTCGACTTGAATCAGTTGTTCTGACACCGGCTTCGGCGGTCTTTGGTCAGCGCCAAACAAGTCCCGGTAAGCCATTGCCACAATAGGGTAAGAAAGCCAGACTGAGGCTTCGCCGAGAATCCGCCGAAGGGCTTCAATGCGATGGTCTTGTGAGTCTTTCCTGATAACGGTTTCGAGGGCAGCATGTGGCCCGAAATGCAGATTGAAAGTGAGAAGTGCGTCTTCGCCGAAGCGGTTTGCCGCTTCCACAAAAACGGCGGCGAATCTCTGGCAGTCGGCCTCCCTCGCCTCATCAGCGAAGTCCGAGATCAACGCGCATGCGTCGAGGAACGACCCCGCATCGCTCCAGGCGCGCGAGGCCTTCAGTGATTCGGGATCGGCGATCCAAGCCGCGACTTCGCTGTTTTCGTAGGATTCGGCATGCCCGACAACGGCACGCCAGCGAACCCAATTGCGGAGCCTTTGAACGCGCAGGTGGCTCGCGTGGACCTCGGGGGCTCCCCATTGCGAGTTACAGGTGGCATCGAACAAGAATGCCATTGCTTTGACCAGCGGGGCGTGAATTCTCGTGCCTGGCGACGCCAACGGCTTCCAGCCGTCTCGCACAGCCCGGGCACGGCTTTCTTTCTCTTCGTCGCGCAGCCCAATATCGTCGAACGGGTCTCCGAGATCGCCCCGATGGCGATGAGCGGTATCGTATTGTTCGATTCTGGCGGTCAGCAACGCCGACCGATTCCGATCGACGTAGTCGATGATCCCAGGCGTCTTCAGGCTGACCGCCTCGGCGAGCAACACATCGGCCAAGTTGACATTGCCAGTCAGGTCTCGCGCGGTCACGAGAAGCCGGGTCCGCAGGCGCGCGACATCCCTCGGCGTTTGCATCAAGGCCGCTGCCAGCGGCAGCGCTTCCTCGACGTCTTTCTGATCGACCTCATTGCCGACCAAGGGGCTAAGGACTGCGGTGAATCGATCCGTCGCGAAGGCTTGTATCTTGAATGCGGGCGCCTCCGGCACTGGAATCTGCAACTGGATGATCTTTTCCAGGTACCGGCGGCCTTCTCCGGCGCGGAGTCGGAATGCCGAACGGAGCGCGGTGGAGGCGGTTTGGGGATCGTAGGCGAGCAGATAGATTACGTTCGGAAAGTCTGCTACGGCTTTCACCGCCTGGACCATTGCCCCGAGATCTGCCGGTGGGAGCCGATCGAGGTCGTCCACGACGACCACGATGCGCCGATCTGCTCCATCGAGCAGGTCGACGATGCGCTTGCGTGCGGCAGATAGCGACAACTTCTCCGGCGCGTTCTTCCAGCGGTCGAGCAATTGGCCAGCCGATTCCTTGGTCTTGTCTGCGGCTTCGCCTGCTGCCGTGCCAACGGCTTCGAGCAGCATTCCGCTCCCCGGGACCAGGAGGTTGGCCAACGGAGCGAGATGCTTGACCGTGCTCAGAACCCGCGTGTAGTCGATGAGTCGCTCGGCGATTTCCGTACCCCGCTTCAACCCGTCGCGATGGCTCGGCTCCGCGAGTTCGCCAGCGAGTTGGATGAGAAACGCCTCGACGATCTCGGCGGTTCCGCTAACCATCCACGGGTTGAAATTGACGAACAGCGGGCGCTCGGCCGTTGGGAGATCTGCGCTGACGGTCTGGACGTGTTCGAGGATCCAGGTCTTTCCGGAACCCCACTCCCCTTCCAGCCCGATTACCGTCCCTGCCTCGGCGTCGATGGTTCGAATGATGTCGAGCAGGTGTCGGGCGAAGCGGGTTCGACCCAGCGCGTCGAGGTGTCCGCCGGAGTCAACGTCGATCCTTGCATCGTGTGGGCTGTCGGGCGGCGCGGAGTTCGCGTTGATGGCCATGTTAAGGGGAACAAGCGAGGAAGAGGGTTCCGAAGGGTGCCGACTAAACTTCGCACAGGAGAAAAACCGGTCCAGAAAGGGATAAAGATTCAAGTACTTGTTTGACCGGTTAATCCCAGTTGTAGCTCGACCGCTTCCAGTACCTGCCTGGCAAGACTCAGTGCTTCCTTTACGTCTGCGTCGTCGGGCTCAACCACAGCGCTGGGATAACGGAACAAGGTTGCGTAGGGAGTCAGAACGATCGCGGCGTCGGCGAGGGCCGCCAGGTCGGCATGCTTGGTCGCGGCCAGCGCGAGCAGCACCGTCAGGTCATGCGTCTTGGGAAAGTTGGTTTCGTCGGCGGTAAGCAGTGCCTTCAGGGCCTTCTCCGCCGCCTGCTGGCAATGGTAGGTGGCGGTGTCGCGATACGGGGGGAAATCCGCCACAAGCCGATACGCCGAATCCAGATCGCGGCGCGCCTTGGTGAACCATGCGGCGACCTCGCCGCGGGTAACCTCATCCATGGATCACTCGGCCCTGTTCGAGCACGCGGCGGGTCAGGGAGGTTGCAACCTTGCTCAGGCGCTCGGTCTCGGCGTGGGTCTGCACCAGGACATCGCAGGGAACGCCCAGTCCCATCAACGCGCGGTACGCCGCTTGCGCACGCTTGTGCGGGGGCTGGTCAGAATCCGCGACGATGACCAGGAAATCCAGATCGCTGTCCAGCGTGGGCTCGCCCCACACGTGGGAACCGAAGAGGATGATGCGGTCGGGATGTAGTGCTTTGACGAGCCGGTCGCGGGCCGCGTCGATGCTCGCTGCAATGGATTGCTGAGTCATGGCCGCCTCCAAGGATCTCGCCGTCATTCTAACCCGAAGGCAACAGCCACTCCCGGGCGACCTGCCCCGCGAACCGCCGTAGCCCGCCCAGATCCAGTGTCGAGCAGCCACATGAAGGTGGCGCGCGGCATGTAGGCGACGGGCTGGCGCGCAGCGCGATGCTGTCGCAGCGCCGCGACTCGTCCTTGAGCAGCGAGCCCTCGCTGAACCAGCCCCGGAGGGCACGCCGGTGAAGGTGGTCGGCTTGCCGTGGGCGGACAGGTTGGCCATGGTCACCAAGCTGTCGATCACCCGGATCCGGTGTTCCACGGTCTCGCCGCGGCGGCAGACGAAGCCTCCGGCAGTACAGCCGCGCTGCACGATCACGGCCTTGACTCGCTCCAGTCGCGCGCCTGTGAGCGCACGCGCCCACAGGCAGTCGCCGAGGAAGCGGTCCAACTTTTTCCACCTGGAGGGCGCGGAGATTGCCGAGCACATGACGGCATCCCGATGCGGGTAATCTATCGTTTGGCACATTATTGCGAGTACCGCGTCCGTGCTAGATTGTAGCCCGCGCGGCGCGGGCCAGTTTGCATTGCAGCGACGGCGCGTGCCGCGCATGCGTTTTCCACTCGACACAGAAAAGGGAAGTCATGGGCATCCATACGGTAGGAATCATCGGCGCAGGCACCATGGGCAACGGCATCGTCCAGACCTGTGCCGTCAGCGGCATCGACGCCATCATGATGGACATCAACGATGCGGCCGTGCAGCGGGGCTTGAAGACCCTCTCCGGCAGCCTGGAGCGGCTGGTGAAGAAGGAGAAGCTCGGCAGCGCCGAGCGGGACGCCGCGCTGGCGCGGGTGAAGGCAACCACCCAGCTCGCCGACCTCAAGGACGCCGACATCATCATCGAGGCGGCGACCGAGAATCTCGACCTCAAACTGAAGCTGCTGAAGGACGTGGACGCCCTGGCGCGCCCGGAGGCGATCCTCGCCTCGAACACGTCGTCGATTTCGATCACCCGCCTGGCGGCGGCCACCGGCAGGCCCGACCGCTTCCTCGGCATGCATTTCTTCAACCCGGTGCCGATGATGGCGCTGGTGGAAATCATTCGCGGGCTGCAGACCTCGGATGCCACCCATGCCGCCGTCGAGGGCCTGGCCAAACAGTTGGGCAAGACGCCGATCACGGTCAAGAACAACCCGGGCTTCGTGGTGAACCGCCTGCTGGTTCCGATGATCAACGAGGCGGTATTCGTGCTGGCGGAAGGACTGGCGAGCGCGGAGGAGATCGACAACGGCATGAAGCTCGGCTGCAACCATCCCATCGGACCGCTGGCCCTGGCCGACCTCATCGGCCTCGATACCTGTCTGGCGGTGATGGAAGTCTTCTACGACCAGTTCGCAGATTCCAAGTACCGGCCGGCACAGCTGCTCAAGGAAATGGTGGCCGCCGGCTACCTCGGGCGCAAGACGGGACGCGGCTTCTACAGCTACACCTGAGACGATCGGGAAATTGCGGCGCGAGCGCAGAAAGCAGGCTCGGCCGTCGCAATAGTGGGCTAGAATCGCCCGACGGCGGCGCCCACAGAGGCCATCGCCGCGGACCGCGGAGGACGGCCCGGATCGGGACTCATACTGGAGGAGGGGAGGAGATACCCACCATGTCGTCGCAAGACCGCGAAGCGGCGCTCGACACCTTCCCCCGCCTGCTGCTGAACCACGCCCGCGTGCGCGCCGATCGGCCCGCCATGCGCGAAAAGGATCTCGGCATCTGGCAGACCTGGACCTGGGCGCAGGTGGCCGACGAGGTGCGGGCCATCGCCTGCGGGCTGGCGGAACTGGGTTTCCGCCGCGGCGACAATCTGGCGATCATCGGCGACAACCGCCCGCGACTCTACTGGTCGATGTGCGCGGCCCAGTGCCTGGGCGGGGTGCCGGTCCCGATGTACCAGGACGCGGTGGCACAGGAAATGGAGTTCGTGCTACAGGACTCGGAGATCCGCTTCGCCGTGGTGGAGGACCAGGAACAGGTGGACAAGCTGCTGGAGATCAGGCAACGCTGTCCGCGCATCGAGCACATCTTCTACGACGACCCCCGCGGCATGCGCCACTACCGGGAGACGTTTCTGCAGAGCCTGGACGAAGTCCAGGAGATGGGGCGCATTCACGACCGCAACCAGCCGCAGTTCCTGGACGCCGAGATCGCCAAGGGGCGTACCGGCGATACCGCCATCATGCTGTACACCTCCGGTACCACCGGCAAGCCGAAGGGCGTGTGCCAGACTCACGCCGCGTTCATCGCCGCCGCCACCGGCGGTGCCGGTTTCGACCGGCTGGGACCGCAGGACGACGTGCTCTCCTACCTGCCGATGGCGTGGGTAGGCGACCACCTGTTCTCCTACGCCCAGGCGCTGGTGACCGGCTTCACCATCAACTGCCCGGAGTCCGGCGACACGGTGATGACCGACCTGCGGGAGATCGGCCCGACCTACTATTTCGCGCCGCCGCGGGTGTTCGAGAACCTGCTCACCCAGGTCATGATTCGCATGGAGGATGCCGGCGCGATCAAGCGCGCCATGTTCCGCTACTTCATGGAGGTGGCGCGCCGCTGCGGCGCCGAGATCCTCGACGGCAAGCCGGTATCGGCGACGGACCGGGCGCTCTACACCGTCGGCAAGGTGCTGGTCTACGGCCCGCTGAAGAACGTGCTGGGCATGAGCCGCATCCGCGTCGCCTACACCGCCGGGGCGGCCATCGGCCCCGACCTGTTCCGCTTCTACCGTTCCATCGGCGTCAACCTCAAGCAGCTCTACGGCCAGACCGAGACCTGCGCCTACGTCTGCCTGCAGCCGGACGGCCAGATCAAGCTGGATTCCGTGGGCAAGCCGGCGCCCGGCGTGGAACTGAAGATCGCCGACAACGGCGAGGTCATGGTGCGCGGCCCGATGCTGCTCAAGGAGTACTACAAGCGGCCGGACGCCACGGCGGAATCGATCGACGCCCAGGGCTACCTGCACACTGGCGACGCCGGCTTCTTCGACGAGGACGGCCATCTCAAGATCATCGATCGCGCCAAGGACGTGGGCAAGCTCGCCAACGGCGCCGTGTTCGCGCCCAACTATATCGAGAACAAGCTCAAGTTCTTCCCCCACATCAAGGAAGCCGTGGCCTTCGGCCACGACCGCGACCGGGTCTGTGCCTTCATCAACATCGACATGGGCGCGGTGGGGAACTGGGCGGAAAGGCGGGGCCTCGCGTACAGCGGCTACACGGACCTGGCGCAGAAGGCGGAGGTCTACGAGCTGATCAAGGAGTGCGTCGAAAAGGTCAACGCGGACCTGGTGCATGACGTGCTGCTGGCGGACTCGCAGGTGCACCGCTTCCTCATCCTGCACAAGGAGCTCGATCCGGACGACGACGAGTTGACTCGCACGCGCAAGGTCCGGCGCGGCTTTGTGGCCGAGAAGTATGCGCTGCTGGTGGATGCCCTGTACGGCGGCAAGTCTTCCCAGTACATCGAGACTCAGGTGAGGTTCGAGGACGGCCGCACCGGCAAGGTGGCGGCCGACCTGGTGATCCGCGACTGCAAGACCCTGCCGGTGGTGCGCAAGGCAGCCTGAAATGAGCGACCGGCGCAGCGGCGACGTCATCATCGACCTGCGCGGCATCGCGCTGCGCTTCGGCGGGGTCAAGGCCCTGACCGATATCAGCTTCGACGTGCGGGAGCACGAGATCCGCGCCATCATCGGGCCCAACGGTGCCGGCAAGAGCTCGATGCTGAACGTGATCAACGGCGTGTACCATCCCCAGGAGGGCACGATCGTCTTCCGCGGCGAGACGCGCCAGAAGATGGACACCCATGCGGCGGCGCGCCAGGGCATCGGCCGCACCTTCCAGAACATCGCGCTGTTCAAAGGCATGAGCGTGCTCGACAACCTGATGACCGGGCGCAACCTGAAAATCCGCAGCAACTTCCTGATGCAGGCGATCTACTGGGGTCCGGCGCGGCGCGAGGAACTGGAGCACCGGCGCAAGGTGGAGGAGGTCATCGACTTCCTCGAGATCCAGCATATCCGCAAGACTCCGGTGGGCCGGCTGCCCTACGGCCTGCAGAAGCGGGTGGAACTGGGCCGCGCCCTGGCCATGGAACCTTCGGTGCTGCTGCTGGACGAGCCCATGGCCGGCATGAACGTGGAGGAGAAGCAGGACATGTGCCGCTTCATCCTGGACGTCAACGATCAGATGGGCACCACCATCGTGCTGATCGAGCACGACATGGCGGTGGTGATGGACATTTCGGACCGGGTGGTGGTGCTCGACTACGGCAGGAAGATCGCCGACGGCACGCCGGACGAGGTGAAGAACAACCCGGATGTGATTGCGGCCTACCTGGGGGTCGCACATTGAACTTGTAGGGCGCGCCGTGCGCGCCGATCCGGAACCGATGCGCCAGCCCTCACCCCCGACGCCTCTCCCGGGAGGGAGAAGGGAGAGAGGGATCGCGCGCCCCACCGAATAGGATGCCATGCAGTTTTTCTTCGAAGTCTTGATCGGCGGGCTGTTGAGCGGCGTGCTGTACGCCCTGGTGGCGCTCGGCTTCGTGCTGATCTACAAGGCCTCGGGCGTGTTCAACTTTGCCCAGGGCGCCATGGTGTTCATCGCCGCGCTCACCTTCGTCGGCTTCCGCGAACTGCTGCCGCGCTGGCTGGGCCTGGACGCCGAGTCGGCGGCGGTGTTCTGGATCGCATTGCTGCTGGCCTTGCTGGTGATGGTGGTGCTGGCGATCGCCATCGAGAAGGTGGTGCTGCGGCCGCTGGTGAACCAGCCGCCGATCACGCTGTTCATGGCCACCATCGGCCTCACCTTCTTCATCGAGGGCCTGGCCCAGGGCGTATGGGGGGCCAATGTGCGCGGCCTGGAACTGGGCATCCAGGACGAGCCGATCGCCTGGATCATGGATTCCACCGGCATCGGCATCTCCAAGTTCGATCTCTTCGCCGCCGGCATCGCCGCGGTCCTGGTGGCAGTGCTGGCCGCATTCTTTCAATGGACCCGCGTCGGCCGCGCCCTGCGCGCCGTGGCCGACGACCACCAGGCGGCGCTGGCCATCGGCATCCCGCTGCAGAACATCTGGCGCATCGTCTGGTCTGTGGCCGGCTTCGTCGCCCTGGTGGCCGGGCTGATCTGGGGCGCCCGCAACGGCGTGCAGTTCGCCCTCACCTTCACCGCGCTGAAGGCGCTGCCGGTGCTGATCCTCGGCGGCTTCACCTCGGTGCCGGGCGCCATCGTCGGCGGCCTGATCATCGGCGCCAGCGAGAAGCTGGCCGAGGTCTACCTCGGGCCCCACGTCGGCGGCGGCATCGAGTCCTGGTTCGCCTACGTCGTGGCGCTGCTGTTCCTGCTGGTGCGGCCGGAGGGACTGTTCGGGGAGAGACACATTGATCGCGTCTAAGGCTGGCGCGCGACGCGTAGGGGCTGGAAAAACGCATGCTCTATAGGGAAGCCGGCCAGTTCAAGGCCAATTACCGCGAAGACCAGCAGATCTTTCCGATCCGCCAGGACCGCATCGCCATCGCGCTCCTGCTCGCCTTCTTCTTCGTCGTGGTGCCGGTCATGGCCGACGAATACTGGCTCAAGGCGATCCTGATCCCGACGCTGATCTTCGCCCTGGCGGCCATCGGGCTGAACATCCTCACCGGCTATGCCGGACAGCTTTCCCTGGGTTCGGCAGCCTTCATGGCGGTGGGTGCCTTCGCTGCCTACAACTTCATGCTGCGGGTGCCCGGCATGCCGATTCTGGCGGCCATGGCGCTGGGGGGGCTCACGGCGGCGGGTGTCGGCGTGCTGTTCGGGCTGCCCTCGCTACGCATCAAGGGCTTCTATTTGGCGGTGGCCACCCTGGCCGCGCAATTCTTCATCATCTGGCTGCTGACCAAGGTGCCCTGGTTCTCGAATTACAGTTCCTCCGGCGTGATCACCGCCCAGCAGGTGAAAATCCTCGGTTATGCCTTCGAAACGCCGCAGAGCAAGTACCTGCTTACCCTGGCGATCCTGACGGTGCTGGCGCTGGCCGCGAAGAACATGGTGCGCAGTTCGATCGGCCGGGCGTGGATGGCGGTGCGCGACATGGACGTGGCCGCAGAGGTGATCGGCATCCGCCTCATGCACACCAAGCTGATGGCCTTCGCCGTGAGTTCGTTCTACTGCGGCGTGGCCGGCGCCTTGTACGCGTATACCTATCTGGGCACGGTGGAGCCGGAAGGGTTCAACCTCGATCTCTCGTTCCGCATCCTGTTCATGATCATCATCGGCGGCGTCGGCAGCATCCTCGGCTCGATCCTCGGCGCCGCCTTCATCGTGCTGCTGCCGATTTTTCTGGACAACGTCATTCCGCACGTCTTCGGCGGAGCGCTGCCCCAGAGCCTGACGTCGAACCTGCAACTGATCATTTTCGGCGCCCTGATCATCTTCTTCCTGATCGTCGAACCCCACGGCCTGGCCCGCTTGTGGCAGATCGGGAAGGAGAAGCTGCGCCTTTGGCCGTTCCCGCACTGAGCCCGGCAGAGGAAGTCCCATTACACCTAAGAACCATCTTACGGAGGAGGATATTGCCATGAGGAGAAAATCCATGAACATGATCAGATTCGCGCTGGCCGGGCTGGCGCTGACGGCGGCGACCATCGGGGCCCAGCCGGCATTCGCTCAGGCCAAGGACCAGTTCATCGGGCTGCCGAGCTACCGCGTCGGGCCCTACGCCGCCGGCGGTTCGGGCATCTACGGCGGCTGGATCGATTACATGGCCCTGGTCAACGAACGCGACGGCGGCGTGAACGGCGTGAAGCTGACCTGGGAGGAGTGCGAGACCGAGTACAACAATGCCCGCGGCGTCGAGTGCTACGAGCGTCTCAAGACTAAAGGCGCCACTGGAAACACGGTGTTCCAGCCCCTGTCCACCGGCATTACCTATTCCGTGCTGGACAAGGTGGCGCAGGACAAGATTCCCATGATCACCATCGGCTACGGCCGCACCGACGCCGCCGACGGCCGCGTGTTTCCCTATGTCTTCCCGCTGATCACCACCTACTGGTCGCAGAACACCGCCAAGATCAAGTTCATCGGCCAGAAGGAAGGCGGCATGGACAAGCTCAAGGGCAAGAAGATCGTGAACCTGTATCACGACTCCGCCTACGGCAAGGAAACCATCCCGGTGCTCGACGCCCAGGCCAAGAAATACGGCTTCGAGGTGACGCACATTCCGGTGGCCCACCCCGGCAACGAGCAGCAGTCCCAATGGCTGCAGATCCGCCAGGTCAAGCCGGACTGGGTCATCCTGCGCGGCTGGGGCGTGATGAACCCGACGGCACTCAAGGCGGCGGCCAAGGTTGGCTATCCGCGGGACAAGATGGTCGGCGTGTGGTGGTCCGGCGCGGAGGAGGACACCATCCCGGCCGGCGACGCCGCCAAAGGCTTCATCGCGGCGGGCTTCAACGTCGCCGGACAGAATTACCCGGTGGTGCAGGACATCCTCAAGTCCGTGTATGGCAAGGGCAAGGGCAACATGGAGGACAAGTCCCGGGTCGGGTCGGTCTACTACAACCGCGGCGTGGTGCACGGCATCATCACCGTCGAGGCGATCCGCAAGGCCCAGGAGAAGTTCGGCAAGGGCAAGCCGATCACCGGCGAGCAGATGCGCTGGGGTATCGAGAACCTGAGCATCGACGACCCCCGCCTGAAGCAACTCGGCGCCAGCGGTTTCATGCCGCCGTTGAAGGTCACCTGCGCCAACCATGAAGGTTCGGGGCTGGTGAAGTTCCAGCAGTGGGATGGCAAGCAATGGAAGGTGATCACCGACTGGATCGAGTCCGACCAGAGCCTGGTGCGGCCGATGATCGAGGAATCCGCCGCCAAGTACGCCAAGGAAAAGGGGCTGACGCCGCGCGACTGCTCGAAGGAGAGCTGACCCCGCCGGCCGCCGGTGCGGGAGCTAGATCTCGTTTCCGCACCGAACCTCCCATCCCGCACCGACCGTTCGACCATGGACCGCACTCCTGCCGCCGCCCGGCCCTACCTCAACGTGAACAACGTCGAGGTCATCTACGATCACGTCATACTGGTGCTGAAAGGCGTGTCGCTGCAGGTGGAGCAGGGCAGGATCGTGGCCCTGCTCGGTGCCAACGGCGCCGGCAAGACCACCACTCTGAAGGCCATCTCCAACCTGTTGCGGGCGGAGCGCGGCGACGTCACCAAGGGCAGCATCGAGTTCTCCGGCCAGCGCGTGGACCGGCTGACGCCGGCGGAACTGGTCAGGCTCGGCATCATCCAGGTGATGGAGGGGCGCCACTGTTTCCAGCATCTCACGGTGGAAGAGAACCTGCTCACCGGCGCCTATACCCGGAGCGCCTCGCGCGCTCAGATCCGGCAGGATCTGGAGATGGTGTACAACTATTTCCCGCGGCTGAAGCAGCGCCGCACCTCCCAATCCGGCTATACCTCGGGCGGGGAGCAGCAGATGACCGCGATCGGCCGCGCGCTCATGGCGCGACCGCACATGATCCTGCTCGACGAGCCTTCGATGGGCCTGGCGCCGCAGATCGTGGAGGAGATCTTCGAGATCGTGCGCGATCTCAACCAGCGCGAGAAGGTGAGCTTCCTGCTGGCGGAGCAGAACACCATGGTGGCGTTGCGCTTCGCCGACTTCGGCTACATCCTGGAGAACGGCCGCGTGGTGATGGAAGGCGACGCCAAGGAGCTGGCTTCGAACGAGGACGTGAAGGAGTTCTACCTCGGTCTTTCCGGCGAGAAGCGCAAGAGCTTCCGCGAGGTCAAGCACTACCGCCGCCGCAAGCGGTGGCTGGCCTGAGCGCCGGCCGCTGAAACCGCCAACGCGGAAGATGCCGAGGCACGCAAGAGACATATGGACGACTACGACACCCTCGAAACCCGCGATCCGGCCAGCCGCGAGAGCGAGCTGATGGCGCGGCTACCCGGACACATCGCCCAGGCCCGGGCCCATGCGCCGGCCTACGCCGCGCTCCATGCCGATGTCGATCCCGAGGCGATCCGTACGCGCGAAGCCCTGGCGCGGCTGCCGGTGGTGCGCAAGTCCGAACTGCTGGAGCGGCAGAAGGCGGCCCGTCCCTTCGGCGGCTTCGCCGCCACGCGCTGGGGGGAGTGTCTGCGCGTCTTCGCCTCCCCCGGCCCGCTCTACGAGCCGGAAGGCGGGCGCAAGGATTACTGGCGCCTCGCCCGCGCCCTTTTTGCGGCGGGCTTCCGCAAGGGCGACCTGGTGCACAACTGCTTCTCCTATCACCTCGCCCCTGCCGGGTCGATGCTGGAGACGGCGGCCCACGCCATCGGCTGCACCGTGTTCCCCGGCGGCGTCGGACAGACCGAACTGCAGGTGCAGGCGATGGCCGATCTCAGACCCGACGGCTATGTCGGCACGCCTTCCTTCCTCAGGATCATCCTGGAGAAGGCGGACGAACTGGGTGTGCGCATCGACAGCCTGACCAAGGCCGTGGTATCGGGCGAAGCCTTCGCGCCGAGCCTGCGCGATGCCCTCTTCGCCCGCGGCATCCAGGGCTACCAGGCCTACGCCACGGCCGATGTCGGGCTCATCGCCTACGAGACCCGGGCGCGGGAAGGGCTGGTGCTGGAGGAGGAAGTCATCCTGGAGATCGTGCGCCCCGGTACCGGCGACCCTCTGCCCGATGGGGAGGTGGGCGAGGTGGTGGTCACCACCTTCAACCCGGACTATCCCCTGATCCGCTTCGGCACCGGCGACCTGTCGGCGGTGCTGCCGGGCGCGTCGCCCTGCGGCCGCACCAACACCCGCATCCGCGGCTGGCTCGGCCGTGCCGACCAGACCACCAAGGTCAAGGGCATGTTCGTCCATCCCTCCCAGGTGGCGCAGATCGTCAAGCGCCATCCTGAAATCCGCAAGGCGCGGCTGATGGTGGAGAATCCGGACGGCAACGACCGCATGACGCTGCACTGCGAGGTGGGCGCGGGGAGCGAGGCGTTGAGCCAGGCAATCGTGGCCGACATGCGTGAGTTGACAAAGCTGCGGGGGGAGGTGCGACTGTGCGCACCGGGCACGCTGCCGAACGATGGCAAGGTGATCGAAGACGCCCGCAGCTACCCGTAGCCGAAGATATTTGTTGGCGGGCACGGCCCGCCCTACGTACAGTGTGGCCCCGTAGGGCGGGCCGTGCCCGCCGGAGCGGCTGCGCCGGACGGCACTTTCCGCCCGCGTGCCCAGTCAACCACCATAATCCAACCACGAGTGAGCACGATGCCTTATCTGCGCCTTTCCTTCGCCGCCCTTGCCTTCCTGATGCTGGCCGCGTTCGCCGGGGCTGCCGCGGCGGGTTTGCGCGAGTATCCGTTCCGCCTCGAATCCGTGCAAAAAGGCGACGGGCACGAGATCGTCGCCCACAACGACGGGCCGGCGTCGATGACGGTATACGTGTCCCTGGCCGAGCAGGAAAACGTCGCCAGCGACCGGAAGTGGCCGCTCACCGGGGTGGTGCCGCCCAAACAGTCGCTGGTCCTGGGGCGCCTGTTTCGCGCCACGGCCCGCGGCGCCTATCGCTTCTCCTTCAAGTACCGCCACCAGTTCGGCGACATCGCCGCCGCGCACGATCCGAATGCCCTCTATCGCCTGCCCTTCGAGGACGGGCACACCTTCCTGATCAGCCAGTCCCATGGCGGCGCGATCACGACCCATACCACGGCCGACAGCGCCCATGCCGTGGACATCGTCATGCCCGAGCGCACGCCGATCGTGGCGGCACGCGCGGGCGTGGTGATCGACATCGAGAACTTCCACGTGCGCGGCGGCAAGGAGCAGGACCTGCTGGACAAGGCCAACTCGGTCACCATCCTGCACGAAGACGGCACCATGGCGCGCTACGTTCATCTCAACGCCGGCCAGTACACCTGGATCGGCCAGGAGGTGCAGGCGGGGATCCACATCGGCTATTCCGGCAATACCGGCTATTCCTCCGGCCCGCATCTGCATTTCGTGGTGGTCCGGGCGCGGCAGAACGCCGACGGCTCGATCGGCTACGCGTCGGAACCGATACGCTTTTATGCGCACAATCCGCCGTTGCCGTTCGCGCCGCAGCAGGGAATGCTCTTGACATCGAACTACGATGCCCCCGGCGTCATGCCACCCGTGCTTCCCATGGGACGGGACCGGATCCCGGCCATCTCGCCGCGCTAGCGAACGCAGGCCGCCATGGCCCCCGCCTGCAGCGATCGCGTACCACCGCCTGACGGGCGAGGCCTGTTGCAGCCGACGCGCCCGCACGCTTCGCTGCGCTTTCTGCTGGTGGCTCTCGCTCTCGCCCTGCCCATGGCCGCTGACGCCCAGGTGCGCAGCGTGAATCCCGGCATCAACCGCTACTACGAGAACCCGAGCTTCGAGCAGTCGCTGCGGATGTTCGAGGGCGAGGGGCGGGAGGTGTTCGATCGGCGCCACCGTATCGTCGCCGCGGTGGGTCTCCAGCCGGGAATGGCGGTGGCGGACATCGGCGCCGGCACCGGCCTGTTTACCCGGCTCTTCGCTGCGGCGGTCGGCGCAACGGGCCGTGTCTATGCCGTGGACATCTCCCCGGTGTTCGTGCACAGCATCGCGCGCATCGCCCGAGACGAGAATCTTCGCGGCGTCGAGGCGATCCTCGGCGGTGACCGCGACAGCCGGCTGGCGCCGGCATCCATCGATGTCGCGTTCGTCTGCGACACTTACCACCATTTCGAGTACCCGCAGTCGATGCTGGCATCGATCCACCGCGCCCTGCGCTCCGGCGGCATGCTGGTGGTCATCGACTACGAGCGCATTCCGGGCGTCTCATCGAGCTGGACCCTGGGCCATGTGCGGGCAGGCAAGGAGGCGGTGATCGGCGAGATCGAGGCCGCCGGCTTCAGACTGGTCGAGGAGCGCAAGGGATTGCTCAGCGAAAACTACTTCCTCCGCTTTCGCCGCCTCGACAGCTAGCATGCCGGCAGGATGTCGTCGGAAGGCGACAGTCTTGCTTGCAGGCCGCGGACGCGCCACCTAGAATCGGAAGGCTGCACAGATTCATGGTTTCCATCAACCCAAAGAAGGAGAGACGATGCTGCGCAATCCCATGTTGAAGGCCCTGTCCGCACTGGTCGTTGCCGGCGGCATGACGGCCGCCGCTTATGCTGCCGAGTTCGGCACCGAGGCCGAGGCCAAAGCCATGCTCGAGAAGGCGGTGGCGGCGGTGAAGGCGAACAAGGCTGACGCGTTGGCCAAGTTCACCAAGGGCGAAGGCGGTTTCAAGGACCGCGACCTCTACCCGTTCTGCGGCGGTCCGGACGGTAATTTCACCGCCCACCCGACGCTGGTCGGCAAGAGCCTGAAGGATCTCAAGGACAAGGCCGGCAAGGCGCTGGGCGAGGAGATGTACAAGGAAGCGCATGAGGGTCATTTGATGCAGGTCACCTACATGTGGCCGCGTCCGGGCAGCACCGACCCGGTGCAGAAAGTCTCCTTCGTCACCAAGGTCGGCGATCAGGTCTGCGCCGTCGGCTACTACAAGTAGTTCCCCGTCATGAACTCGGCACCCCGGGAAACCGGGGTGCCGTCGTTTGCTCTTGCTTCGTCCGAATTCGGGGTGGGACGCGTGATAGCCCGTTACGGCTCAGATCGTCTCGAGATATGCGGCGATCCGTGCGCGCATGCCCGCGTCCGGCAATGTGCCTCGCGCGGCGCCCAGGTTGTCGACCATGTGCTTGGGATTGCGGGTCGCCGGAATGACGCAGGTGACGGCCGGCTGGCCGAGTATCCACTTCAGGAACAGTTGAGCCCAGGAGTCGCAGCCGATGGCGCGGGCGAATTCCGGCAGCGGTTTGCCGCGCACGCGATCGAACAGGGCACCTTCGGCGAAGGGGCGGTTGACGATCACCGCGAGTCTGCGCTCCGCCGCCAGCGGCAGCAGGCGCCGTTCGGCATCCGGCTCGGCCAGCGAGTAGTTGAGCTGGACGAAGTCGAGTTCCTCGCTTCGCATCAGACGCTCCAACTCGGCATAGGCGCCGCTGTGGTAGTGGGTGATGCCGATGTAGCGCACCCGGCCCTGGCGCTTCCACTCCCGCAGCGTGTGCAGGTGGGTGTGGACGTCCACCAGGTTGTGTACCTGCATCAGGTCCATGCGTGCCACCCGCATGCGCCGCAGCGAGGCTTCCATCTGCGCGATGCCTGATTCCCGGCCGCTGGTCCACACCTTGGTGGCATGAAACAGCCGGCCCTGCATGCCCAGCTCGGTGGCAAGATCGCCGACCACGCTTTCGGCGCTGCCGTACATCGGGGAGCTGTCCACCAGCCGGCCGCCGCCGGCGGCGAACAACCGCAACACCTCCCGCGCGGCCGCCGTGCCGGCCGCATCGTCCGCCACGTCGAAGCTCTGCCAGGTGCCGAGCCCGACCACCGGCAGGCCCTCGCCGCTCTTCGGTATCGGGCGCTCGATCACCGGCGCCGCGGCGAGCCCCGGCAGCGCCATGCCCGCGACGAGGCCGGCACCGAGGCGCATCGCGTCCCGGCGCAGAGGATTCACCGGCTCCCCCCTGGACGCAATGCACCACGGCGACATGGCGGGCCGGTCCCGGTGCATCACGGCGTTCCGAGGAACAGGTAGAACGGCGGAGGCGCCGCCCGTGGCGTGGCCGTAGCCGAGGTAGAGCGGCCCGACCGGTGTTTCGCCGGCGAGATACACGCTGTAGGACTGCAGCCAGCCGTCGAGATTGGTCTCGGTGTAGCGTCCGTTGACCTTCCCGGCCTCGGCCGAGACGCCAATGCGAAGATCGCCGGTCATGCCCAGGGGCATGCGGCCGACGATGCGCTCCACCCGCGCCGAGCCGAAGGCCAGATTGTCACCGACGATCTGGTTCTGGGCGAATCCGCCCAGGTTGAAGGGGCCGCCGAGCGACACGGCGTCGTAGGACGGCAGCGTGCCGCTGAGCGAGCCGGCGACGCGCAGCCGCCCGTTCATGACGTACTTGGACACCGGGAAGGCAGCAGAGACATTGAAGTTGCCCTTGGTGTAGTCGGCTTGGTCGGCGTGGAGGACGCTGCCGATCACGGCCCAGCCCCGGGTCGGGAAGAACAGGCGGTCGAACTGTTCGAGGTCGAGAGACCCAATCCAGCCCCGAATCGTGTTCTTGCCTTCCGGCAGGGAGCCGGGAATGCCGGTGCTCAGCGTGTTGTCTAGGCTGGTATAGGTGTAGCCCAGTTTTGCCTGGCCCACGGTGCCGAAGTTGATGCCCCCCTCCAGCGATGCGCTGACCCGGTCAACGTCGAACTGGCCGATCCTGTCGTTGTCCTGGTATACGTCAAACTGTGCGCGTCCGATGTCCAGGCTCGGTTGGACGAAGAAGCGCTGGCGGGCATCCAGCGGCTGGTAGAACTGGGTGAAGACGCGCGAGTCTTGCCCGATCTGCACGCCGGTCAACCATTCGCCGCCATAGCTATTGAGCCAGGTGCGCCGGTAGGCGGCCCGCAGTTCGTAGGAGGACCAGGAGCCGATGTTCGAGCTCAGGTTCATGCCGAACAGCAGGTAGTCCGGTCCCCACGACTTCTCGACCGGTGTGATGCGGAGGATGTTGCGATCCCGGGACGTGAGCAGGGAATAGTCAACGCTTCTGGTAGTCGCCTTCGCCGTAGATCGCCTGCACACTCTTGTCCAATTTCTTCCGGTCCAGAGTCTCGCCGGGCTTCACCTCGACCAGCCGCTCGACGGTCTCGGGATTGACGTTTTTGAGTTGGGCAATCTCTACCTCGTCGATGCGCGGTGCCGTCGTGGCTGGCGGCGCGATACTCTCGCGCCAGGCGGCATACTGCTCGGGGGGTACGGCGTAGCGGGCGAGTTCTTCGGCCTTCGCTTCGGCCGCCTTGCGGCCCCGCTCCACCGCCTCCAGGTAGCGCGGGAAATCGCCGGCCGAGATTCCGGTGAGGTCGGGCTGAATGAAGACGTCGCCGGGCTTGAGGGTGGCGAGCGAGGCCACGACGTTCTGATTGGTGAGGATGTTAATCATCTGGCCCGTCACCGCCAGGATGTTGGTCACTTCCTCCGGCTTCATCAGCGGCGTGCCGACGTCGATGGCGATCACCACGTCGGAGTTGCAGCGGCTGCGGACCTCGCCGATGGGCACGTTGTCCACCAGGCCGCCGTCCACCAGATAGTGGTTCTCGATCTGCACCGGGGCCATCAGCCCGGGCACCGACATGCTGGCCCGCATCGCCGCCGAAAGGCTGCCCTCGCGCAGCACCACCCGTTCGCCGGTGCCGATGTCGGTGGCGATGACGGATACCGGCAGCCGCAGCGACTCGATGGTCCGCAGCCCGGTGTCGTCGCCCACCAACTGGTTGAAGAACAGCTTGATCTTCTGCCCGGCGACCACGCCGGCCACCGGCTCCACGCCCTTGTCCGTGATGCCCAGTTCGAGCCGCGGATAAAAGCGCTGGGCCAAGCGGCGGCTGCGGTAGTTCATGTCGGCGCTGTCCGGGTTGTCGGCGAACAGGTCATTCCAATCCACCGGCGCCAGCTTTTCCAGCATCTGGGCCGGTGTGAGCCCGACTCCGTACACGCCTGCCACCAGGGAGCCCATGCTGGTGCCGGCGATGCAGTCCACCGGCACCCGCAGCCGCTCCATCACCTCCAGCACGCCGATATGGGCAGAGCCGCGCGCGCCGCCGCCCCCGAGAACCAGGCCGATGCGCGGCCGCTCGCCCGAACCGGCGGCCCACGCCTCGCCGGCGCTTGCTCCGGGCACGATGGCCGCCAGTGTCAGCACGCATCCGAGTGCCGCGCCCAGGCGAGCGTGAGTCTGAATCTCCCCATTTTTCATGTTGCTTCCTCGAGCACGAATCCGATCGGCCCCGCCGGGCCGGCAGGGTTCGCTGACCGCGAGGTCGCGGCGCCCTTGCGGGCACGATGATACGCGAAGATATCTTGCGCTTTGAGCGGCGGCGGCTTGCCGGCGCGGCGATGGCAGGCGCACGGCGCCGGACGTGCCGCCGCCGTGGCATCATTCCGGTCGCCCGCTGCCGCCGCTTTGCGCCGCTCCGAACCCATGCTGCCCAGGACCTGCCCATGCCGTCCCGACCCCTGACCGGTACCCGCGTGCTGGACCTCACCCGCCTGCTGCCCGGTCCCATGGCCTCCATGCATCTGGCCGACCTCGGCGCCGACGTCATCAAGATCGAAGAGCCGGGCGGCGGTGACTACGGTCGTGCGCTCGGTCCGATGGGCGGCGACACGAGCTGGTTCTTTCAGGTCGTGAACCGCAACAAGCGCAGCCTGCAGCTCGATCTCAAGCGGCGGGAAGGCGTCGATGTCTTCCTGCGCCTCGCGCGGGACGCCGACGTGATTCTCGAGAGTTTTCGTCCCGGCGTGGTGGACAAGCTGGGCATCGGCCATGCGGCGGCGAGCGCCGTCAATCCGCGCCTCGTCTATTGCGCCATCACCGGCTACGGCCAGAGCGGGCCGCTGCGGGAGCGCGCCGGACACGATATCAACTACCTCGCCCTGTCCGGCGTGCTGGATCAGATCGGCTGCGAGAGCGGCCCGCCGGTGGTGCCGAACCTGCAGATCGGCGATCTGCTCGGGGGGGCGCTGACGGCGCTGGTGGCTATCCTCGCCGCGCTGGTGGACGCGCGCGCCACGGGGCGCGGCCGCTACGTGGATGTGGCGATGACCGATGCGGTGCTGGCTCACGCGATTCTGCCGCTGGTGGGCGTGCTGGCCGACGGCCGTGCCCCGCGCCGCGGCGCCGATCTGCTTTCCGGCGGCGTGCCGTGCTACGGCGTCTATCCGACGCGGGACGGGCGCTACATGGCGGTCGGCGCGCTGGAGGCGAAATTCTGGCAGCGCACCTGCGCCGTGCTGGGTTGCCCCGAGCTGGAACACTACCATTTGGAGACTGGCGCTGCCGGCGCCCACGCCCGGGCCGAGCTCGAGCGCCGGTTCCGCACCCGCGACCAGTCGCAGTGGACCGAGTTGTTCGCCAGCGCCGACTGCTGCGTGACGCCCGTGCTGAGCCTGGAGGAAGCGCTGCGCAGCGGCCACGTGCAGGCGCGCGGCATGGCAGCGGAGGTCGGCGGCGTCGTCCAATTCGCCCCGCCGTTCGGCATCGACGGCTGCGATCTGGCAGACGCACGGGCGGCACCGCCTGCCGGTGCCGACAGCCAGGACATCCTGCGCGCTGCCGGCTATTCCGGGGACGAGATCGAGGCGCTGCGGGCCGGCCATGTCATCTGAAGATTTTCCCGTCCCGCCGCTGCAGCGCGACGGGAGCTTTCGCACTTCCCCTTGACCACGACGCAGGCCAGCCCGGACCGATCGCCGCGGGCGGGACTGCGGGCGGGTTTCGCGCTGCTGGTGCTGCTCCTGGCGCCGCTGCCTCTGCTGCCGCCGGTCGAACTGCTCGAACTCAAGTGGCTCGACCAGCAGTTCCGCTGGCTGCGCGACTACGCCCCCATCGCCGCAGAGCGCGAAGTCGTGATCGTCGGCATCGACGAGGAGACGCCGCGCCGGCTCAACGTGCCGCTGGCCATCATGCACGTGCAGCTCGGCGCGGCCTTCGCCGCCCTGGCCGACGCTGCACCGCTGGCGGTGGGCGTGGACATCGCCCTGCCCGAGCAGTCCTTCGATTCGGTCAAGACCGGGCTCGATGCCGCCCTCGCGCGCGGCATCGTGCAATTGCGCAGCGCTGCCCCCCTGGTGCTGGGCGTGACGGTGGACGGCCAGGGGCGAGCGCGTCCGCTCCACAGGCCGTTCGCTGCGCTGGCCGGCGACGCCGGCCTGGGCTACGTGCTGGTGCCGCTCGACGCCGACAACGCGCTGCGGCGTTTCGACGAGCGGCTCGGCACCTCGGGCGAGGTGGTGCCCACCCTGGCCGGCCAGATCGCGCGCCGGCTCGGCATCGAACCCCGCGCCGGCATCGTGCAGTTCGCCCTCGGCCGGCGGCTGCGTTATGTGCCGCTGCAGCAGTTGCTGGCGTGGCAGGAGGCGGGCGAGGCGCAGCGCGTCAAGCAGGCCTTCGCCGGCCGCATCGTGCTGTTCGGCAGCGTCATGCCGTACGAGGACCGGCATCGCGTGCCGGTCGCGCTCGCCGATTGGGAACCCGACGCCCGCTTCGCGCCCGGCGTCGCCGTGCACGCGCAGCAGCTGCTGACCCTGGTGGAAGGGCGCATGGTGGCAGCTTTGCCGCCGCCGCTGGCGATGCTGGTGGCGGCGCTCGCCGCCGCAGCCTGGTGGCTGAGGCCGGGCCGCGCCGCGGCGGCGCTGACGGCGCTGGCCGTCGCTGCGACTTTGGTCGCGGGTCCGGTCGCGCTGCGCGCGGGCATGCAACTGCCCACGGCGTCGTGGTCGCTGTGCGCCGTCCTGGCGCTCGCCGCCCGGGCCGGATACCACGCCTGGCTCGGCCTGCGCGAAAAGCGCTGGCTGCGCGCCGCGTTCACCGGCTGGGTCAGTCCCGCCGTGCTGCGCGAGATCCTCGCCGGCCGTCTTGCGCCCGGGCTCAAGGGGGTTCGGCGCGATGTGTGCGTCATGTTCTGCGACATCCGCCAGTTCACCCACCTCAGCGAGTCGCTGCCGCCGGAACAGGTGACCGCGCTGCTCAACCGCTATTTCAATCACATGGCCGAAGCCATACACCAGCGCGGTGGGACGATCGACAAATTCATCGGCGACGGTATCATGGCCTTCTTCGGTGCGCCGCAGGAAAGCGCGGATCCCTGCCGCGACGCCTTTGCCGCGGCGCAGGAAATGCTGCAGGCGCTGGCGCGCTTCAATCGCGAACTGGCGTCGGAAGGGCGCGCCGGCCTCGCCTTCGGCATCGGCCTGCACTACGGCCCGGCAGTCATCGGTTACGTCGGCGCGGTGGAGCGCTACGAGTACACGGCGATCGGCGACACCGTGAACACGGCTTCCCGCATCGAAGGTCTCACCAAGGAGCTGCGCTGGCCGGTCCTGCTGTCGCGGGCGGTGGCGGACCGGGTCGATGCCGGCGCCGGGCTGACGCCCCTGGGCGAACATGCCGTGAAGGGCCGGGCGGCGGTCGAGGTTTTCGGCTGGCGCTGCGCACGGACGGACGAAAGAGAGATGACATGAACGGTCGATTCCGTTGGGGGTGGACGATGTTGCGGCGCGGGCTGATGGCGACCGCGCTGGTGATCGGGGCACCGGCAGCGGCAGGCGACGGCGCCATGGTGACCGATGTCCAGGGGCAGGCGGCGGTGGAGGGCGGCGCCCGGCTCGCGGTGTTGGCGGAGGTGGCGCCCGCAAGCAGGCTGCGGCTCGCCGGCGGTGCCCGGCTTACGCTGCTGTTCCTCTCCACTGGTGATGAGTTCGCCCTGAAAGGGCCGGGACGCTTCGAGGTCGGCGCGGCCGAAGTGCGGGCCGTCGAGGGCGCCACGCCACAGAAACGTGCGCTCCCGGTCGCGGCATTGCAGGCGCCGCGCGTGCGCGCCGGCGAAGTGGCGCAGGCGACCCTGGTGATGCGCAGCATCCAGGCGGACATTGCGCCGCAACCGATCGAACCGCAGCGGACACGGGTGTTGACCCCCCGGCCGTCATTCCGCTGGACTTCGGTGCCCGAGACGAGCGGCTACCGCTTCGTACTGAGCGACAGTGGCGGTGATACGGTGTTCGAGTCCGAGCTTCCCGCTACGCAGCTCGTGCTGCCGGAGTCCGTGGTGCTGGAGGAAGGCGCGGACTACTCCTGGAGCATCGAGGCGCTGCCGCCGGGCAAGCGCCGGCGGCTCGCTACGGGCGAGTTCGCGGTGATCGACGCCGAGCAGCGCGCGGCAATCGAGCGACTGCGTCCCGGCGCGAAATCCTCCTTCGCCGATCGCGTCGCGTTTGCGCTGATGCTGGAACAGGTCGAGGCGCACGACGCCGCCCGGGCCGAGTGGCGCCGCCTGGCGGCGGAACGCGCCGGCGACAAGAACCTCGAGGCGCGGGCTGCGTCCCGCTAGCCGCATCGCGGCGCCGGACGCAGCGATCGCGTCAGTTCCCGCCGATCCCGGCGCCCTCTGCGCGGTGCATCCCACGTTTTCGATTCGCCGCCGCCGGCCCGAGGGCGACAGCGGGTTCTGATCCATGTCCGCCGCCCTGCTGCTGCTGCCCGACTTCGCCCTGATCCTGCTCGGCAGCGCCATCCGCCGCTGGATGCATCTCGGCGATCACTTCTGGAGCGGGCTGGAGAAGCTGGTCTACTTCGTCCTGTTTCCGGCGCTGCTGATCGACGCCATCTCGCGCACGCCGATCGACCTGGCTGCCGCCGCACCTTTGTTCGCCAGCGGGCTGCTGGCGATGGGCGCCGGGGCACTGCTGGCGTTTCCGGCCCGGGCCCTGTTCGCGCTCAAGCCGATGACGTTCGCGTCGCAGTTCCAGTGCGCCTTCCGCTTCAACTCGTACATCGGTCTGGCGGTGGCGGGCACGCTGCACGGCGCCGCGGGCATCGCCGCGATGGGCATCCTGGTGGGCGCCATGGTTCCCTTCGCCAACATGGCCGCGGTGTGGATGCTGGCACGCCACGGCGAACTCGGCCTGTGGCGCGAAGTGCTGCGCAATCCGCTGATCTGGTCCACGCTGATCGGCCTCGCGCTCAACTTCGCCGGCATCGCCCTGCCCCAGGTCGCCCAGCATTTTTTCGGCCGCCTGGCGGACGCCGCGATCGCCCTCGGACTGCTGGCCGTCGGCGCCGCTCTCAAAGCGCGCGGGGTCGCGGGCTCACGCACAGCGGGAATCTATGTCATGGCAGTGAAGCTGCTGGCGGTGCCGGCGGCAGCCTGGCTGGCCGCGCACTGGCTGGGTGTCACCGGCATCTACTTCGCCACGGTGGTGCTGTTCGGCGCCCTGCCCACCGCCAGCTCGGCCTACATCCTGACGATGCGCATGGGCGGCGACGGCCCCGGCGTGGCCTGGATCATCTCCGCCAGCACTCTGCTGGCGATGCTTACGCTGCCAGCCTGGCTGACGCTCGTCGGGGGGTAGGTCGGGCGCTACAGGAACAGCGTCAGCACGCCGGTGTAGCCGTAGAGCTGGTCGTGCGAGATCTCGCCGTTGCAGAAGAAACCGGCGAGGGGGATGTCGCCGAAGGTGTCGCGGATCATCTGCGGCTCGACGGCGTCGTCGCCGAACATGTTGCCGCCGCGCCCGAGGCAGGAGAAATACAAACCGCCCTTGGGCGGCGAGGGCAGCGCATCGCGCAGTTCCGTCAGCATGCGCTGCAAATCATCCCGCGCCGCATTGCCGTCGCGCCGCACGAACAGCAGTTGCCGGCCCGGCTCCACCATCTCGTTGATGGCGATCAGGCCGTTCTTCGAATCGATGCCGATGACATTACGCACGAGGTAGTCCCCGGCCTCGCGACCCGGCACCGGCAGTCCTACCAGGACGTAATTGGCGGCACGCGCCAAGTCGCGCGCCAGCACATCCCCCATCGCCTCCTTGTACACTTCGAGCGCCGGCCGATGATCGAGCGTGCCGATGACGTTGCGCTCGGCCTGGGTGATGAGGTAGCGCCCCGGCAGCGGCGAACAGCCTTGGCTGAGACGCGTCGCCACCGCCACCGCATCGGTGAACCCCACGCCGGAGATGCCGCCCGATAGAACGCCGTTGGCGATCTGCAGGGTGGCCTCGCGCGCGCTGGACATGCCGCCGGTGATGAAGCCGCTCGTTACCTTGCCCGCCATGTCCGCCACCAGATCGGGCATGTCCGGCGTGCCGGGGTCGGCATGCACCACCGCGAAGTAGGGCGCCGTGCCGGCGCCGACCAGAGGCTGGCGGCCGGAGAAGACGCGGAAGCTCGCCGGGTCGAAGCGCCCGACCAGCACCGCGATGCCGCCGCCATCGACGCGGGCGTCGCTGCCGCCGCAGATGCCGATGCCTACCGATCCGACCCACTCGTCGATGCCGGTCGCCTCGCGCAAGCGTCGCAGGATGGCTTCGGCATGCTGCGAGTAGCGATCGGAGAAGTACACGAAGCCGAGATTGGCGCCGGACGGGACCGACAGCCCGCTCAGGCACGCTTCGAGCGCCTCGCGCCAGTCCTCGGCGAAGCAGTGGGCGGCGGCGAGTTCGGGCGCGCTCACTTTTCCTGCGGCTTGGGCTCGGGCGGAGTGTCTGGCGCGGGGCTGGCAGGCGGCGCGCCCGCCGCCGCCTGCTGCATGAAGTTCCAGGGCCAGAGCGCAGCCGTGGCGAAGGGATTGGCGCCGGGCTCCGACTGCGAGGCCGACTGGCCGATGGCGGCCATCGCGGCCAGCGTCACGCGCTGCATTTCGAGCCCCTGGATGCTCATCTGCAGCATGTTGAGGTTCATCTTGAGCCAGCCTTCGACCGCCTTGAGGTCGGCGATGCGCTTGTCCAGCTCGTTCACGTCCAGCGTGGGCGTGACCATGCCGGGCAGATGGAAACCCATGCTCGACCACATGCCCTTGAGAAATTCGAGGGGATCCTGGGACGGGGTGGCGTTGCTCATCGCGTGCTCCGGTTGCGGACTGGCTCCGCATCTTACTCCAAAGGCGTCCGCCCCCGCCGGCGCCATTTTCCTGGCCGGCGCAAAAAAAAGGCGGCCGCTGGCCGCGCTTCAACGAGAGTGGGCCGGAAGGTTCATTCCGGCCGCCGGAGGACTGCCTCCGGCCTCCCGGTACGCCGAGGGGAGCCTGCGTTATCGCCGTTCGCGGGGCCTGTGAACCGCCCGCCAGCCGCGCGAATGGGCTACGTTATTCTTCTCGGCGGACGCGCCGCGCTCACGGGCGGGAAAGTGCCGAAACCGCCTGCGCGGGGACGGCTTCGTCGAGGGAAGAGCCGTGGCCTTGCCTTGCTGCGCCACTCTGCCCGGCCAGCGGCGAGGCGACGGCTTCCGCGTCGGCAGGCGGTGCGGCGGCCTGCCCCGCTTCGCCCAGGCGAATCACTGCCGGGGTCAGGAAGCGCATGGAGTTGTCGAGCCACAACAAGGCGACGAAAGCTGCCCCGGTCGCCAGACCGATGGCGGCGACGGTGGCGATGACCGACCCCAGGCGTCTCAGCGAGCCTGAAACCCGGCCGAGGGAAATCATCTCTGCGGGAAGATGTTGTAGGTGGAGCATGCTGACCTCCTAATCGTGATGCCTTTTTTGTCACCCGTCCGGTGGGCTCAATGAGCGAACACTGCAGGTGTACAGACATTCTGGCGCGGTTTTGCCGGCTTGAGTATCAGTCAGATGGATTAGGACCGGAGCCGCGCGGCGACGTCGGAGGCCGTACCGCGGGGCGCTCCAGCGCCCGCATCGCTCACCGATCCGTTGCGGGCTGCTTGAGCTTGAAATTGATGAGGGCGCGCAGCTTGGCCGGCATCACCGGCTTGAGCAGCAGATGGAATCCGGCGCTCTTGGCTTCCTCGACCCGCTCCGGCGTGGTGCTGCCGGTGATCATGATCGCCGGAATGTCCTGGCCGCAGAGCGAGCGCACCTCGTGGATGGTGTCGATCCCGGTTTCGCTGCCGCGAAGCTGATAGTCGGCCACGATCAGGTCCGGACGGCCCTCCCGTGCGCGCAGGCACTCCAGCGCCTCGGCGGTCGATTGGCTGGCAATGACCTCGGCGCCCCATCCCCGCAGCAGCGCCGACATGCCGTCGAGGATCGGCTGATCGTCGTCCACGATGAGGACGAGGACGCCGGTCAGGTGATGCTGGGAGCGCACGTCCGTGCCCGGCGCGCGGACGGCTTCGACCGGCCGCTGGCCGAGGGGGAGATCGATGCGGAAGACCGTGCCTCGCCCGACCCGCGACTTCAGTTCCAGCGGAAGCTGGAGGAGAAGGGCGAGCCTCTTGACGATGGCCAGGCCGAGGCCCAGGCCTTTGCGGCGGTCGCGCTCGGGATTGCCGATCTGGACGAATTCATCGAAGACCCGTTCCTGCTGGTCGATCGGAATGCCGATGCCGCTGTCCCAGACCTCGATGCGCACTTTGGAGCCCCGGCGACGACAGCCGACCACAACTCCCCCCGCCCGCGTATAGCGGATGGCGTTGGTGATCAGGTTGCGCAGGATGCGCTCCAGCAGCACCGGATCCGAGTAGACGTAGTTGCCGCAACCGTGGATGCGGAATCGCAGCCCCTTGTCGAAGGCTTCCGGATCGAAATCCATGGCCAGCCGGTCGAGCAGGGTCTGCAGCGAGAAATCCGCCAGTTGCGGCTTGACGACGCCGGCGTCGATCTTGGACAGGTCGAGCAGTTCGTTGAACAACATCTCCAGCGCTTCCACCGACGCGCTGATGCTGTTCACGACGTTGGAAACCTCGGGGTCGCGCACCTTTTCCGACAGGGCCGCGGCAAACAGCCCCAGGGCATGCAGCGGCTGGCGCAGATCGTGGCTGGCGGCAGCGAAGAACTGGGACTTGGCGCGGCTCAACTGGTCCGCCAGTTCGCGCGCCTGTTCCAGCTCCGCGTTCTGCTGCTGCAGGTGCGCCGCCAGTTGTTCGTTGCGGAAGCGGTTGCGCAGCGACTCCGTCAGCAGCCGGTTGTACTTGTGGCCGACCGCCACCACCCCCAGCATGACGCAGAAGCTGATGAAGGCGATGATCAGATGCAGGGCGTCGCCCTGCCACAGGTTGATGCCGATGATCGGCGGCAGCGTCGGCAGCACGAAGGCATAGAAGGAAACCAGATGGGAGGCGATCAGCGGCACCGCCACCGACGTGATGGCGAAGATCGAGATGACCAGGATGGTCTGGTACAACTGCGAACCCGGAATGAAGAAGAGCAGGGCCGCCGATCCCCAGATGCAGCCGGAGATGGCCGAGCCGATCGCCCAGTAGCGCCCCCATCGTTCGTGACTGCCCTCCGGGATGCCCCCGGCCCGGAACCGCGAGTACAGCACGAAGCGCCAGCCCTGGTTCGCCGCCATGGCGAGAAACCACACGATGACCAGCCAGTGCGGCACCACCGGCCACAGCACGGACGACAGCAGCAGCACGCCGACCATGGTTCCGGTGACCGATACCGGCAACTGCTGGTAGATCATGCGCACCTGCTCGGCGGCGACCATGCGGTCGAGCGCCTGGGGTGGCGCGGGCACCGTGCTGTCGGCGCGGGCGGCTTCGGTGAAAAACCGGGTCATGCGGCGACCGTCAGCGGAGGGGCGACGGGCAGGCAGGGGGCGGACGCACTCGGTTGCGGAACCCGTGGCGGGCGCAGGGCGATATGACCGCGCTTGCCCCACACCGCCTGCCCGGCGAGCCAGGCCGGGAGGACGCGGCCTCCGGCGTCGGTGACGTGCCATGGGTCCAGAATGGCCGATCGCTGCTGCTCGGACTCGAAATCGTCGTCGCCGAACGGCACCTGGGCCAGTTCGGGCGGCGGCGGCTCGGTGCCGGCGATGTAGGTGCGCTGCGGGTGCGGGCGCGCACTCTCGGAGGCCAGTTCCACCGCATCGTAGAGCAGCGAAATCGGCCCGCCCGAGAGCGCCAGACGCGGCAGGTCGAACAGCAGCTTGCGCAGGCGCCGCTGCGGCGAGAATACGCGGGCGGACAGGTCCCGGTAGGCGCCCACGAATTCGTCCGTCCCCAGATGGCGCGGCCGGGTCACCAGTGTATAGGCGTTGAAATCGGCAAGCGCGGCGTTGGGCAGCAGGCGAGGATCGGCGGCAGCGGCGAGACGGTTGAAATAGGGCGTCCCCGGCAGCGGCGTCTCGAACGAGACATAGGTGGGCACATGCAGACCGGCTTCGCCCAGGTGCCGCGGGATGCTTGCGATGTAGCCCGCATCATCCGTCTCCGGGCTCAACATGATGCCCGCCATGACGAGGATGCCGTGGCGGTGACACTGGTCGATGGCGCCGCGTACCTTGTCCAGCACGTTCTGCGACTTGCGCATGTTGACCAGCGCCGCCGCATTGAAGCTCTCCAGCCCGACGAACACGCCGCGACAACCGGCGCGCGCCATGCACGCGAGAAGCTCCGGTTCGCAGATGACATTGAACGTCACGCACGCGCCCCACCAGATGCGCAGCGGTTCTAGGGCGTCGCACAGACGGCGCAGGTAGGCGGGATTGCCGCCCAGGTTGTTGTCGTAGAAGCCGACGATTCGGCGCTGGTGCCAAGGCGCGCTGCGGCCCAGCATGCGCTGGCCGGCGACGATGTCGCGCACCACCAGTTCGACGGGACGGACGTGGTGGCGCGTGCCGAGCCCGGTCAGGGCACAGAATTCGCAGGCATAGGGACAGCCGCGCGTGACCTCCAGGCTCAGCGGCAGCACCTGCTGCTGAGCCAACAGGTCGAAGCGGGGCGTCGGCACCTGCAGCGGATCGTACGGCGCAGCGACATAGACCGGCTGCAGGTCGCCGCGGCAGAAGTCGTCATAGACGCGCCGCACCGTCGATTCGGGATCGCCGACGACGATGGCGTCGAACCAGGGTGCGACCAGTTCGCGATGGGTGCTCGCCAGCGTGCCGCCGAAAACCGTCTTGGCGCCGCGCCGGCGCCAGTAGTGGGAAATCTGGCGCGCGCGGTCGAAATCCGCATGCAGGGCCGAGATGAACAGCAGGTCGTAGTCCTTGCGCCAGTCGGGATCGGTCCAGGCATCGTTGACGACTTCGATGTCGATATCGGGCGGCAGCAGGGCGGCGATCAGCGCGCCGGCCTGAGGCTGCAGCACGCCGCGGTGGTGACGTCCCTGCCGGTGGTAGTCGACGAAGGTCGAGATGATGCCGACTTTCAAGGTTTCTCCGGCGCGGGATGTCGGTGTCCCCGGCGCGTCGTCTCGCGCGGGATCGGAAGGTGCTAGCCCTGCGACCGGCTGCTGGCCGGGGGGCGAAGGCGCAGGCCGATTCGGCTCGCGGTGAGCACGGCCTGAGTGCGGTTGCTGGCGTTCAGCGCCTTGAGGATGGCGGTGACGTGGATCTTCACGGTGCCCTCGGCCAGATTGAGCGCGCGGCAGATGAGCTTGTTCGGCTTGCCCTGCAACATCAGTTCCAGCACGTCCACCTGGCGCTCGGTCAGACCCAGATCCGAGGGCGTGACCGGGGCCGCGGCGCCCGGCCGCGCCGGCCGCAGGCTGCCCTGGCTCGGCGGCGCATCGGCGGAGGGCAAAGCCTGCGGCGGCACATAGACGCCGCCGGCCAGAACCAGGCGCAAGGCGTTGATCATCAGATCCTTGGACGAGGTCTTGGGGATGAACCCCATGGCCCCGGCGTCGAGCGCCCCGAGCACCAGTTCGTGTTCGTCGTGCGCCGATACGACCACGACCGGAACGGCGGGGAAGCGGCTGCGGAACAGTTCGAGGGCCGACAGGTCACTGCTGCCGGGGAGCGAAAGGTCGAGCAGGATGAGATCGAGGTCGGGGTGGCGGTCGGCCAATCCGATCCCTGCGGGGCAGTCTTCCGCTTCCAGCAGATCGAGGCTGCCGTCGAGGTCGGCCAGTATGTGGCGCAATGCCTCCCGGATCAGCGGGTGATCGTTGACCACCAGGATTTTCATTCTTCTCCCCCAGCTGCGCGATGTCGGCCCGCTCCTGTCCACCCGGGCCAGTGTCGGAGTATAGCCGATCCCGGCGGCAGGGCCGTCGCCTTGGGGCCGAAAACTCGGGGGCTGTGAGTGCATGCGAACTCCGGCGAATGCAGGTTGGGAAGACGCAGCATACCGATGCCCGCGGCATTGGCCCATATGACTTTGGTGCTAGCCAAAAGTCCTATCGGCGCGGCGCGGCGGCGTGATACATTTGGGCACAAGCCCTCTATCGCGTGGGACAAGAAACGCCGGCCCGGGGCCGGCAACCGGGGAGGTCCGTGGGCAAGCTCCTGGTGGTCGAAGACCATGCCTTGGTGCGCGAAGGCCTGGTCGCCGCGCTGCGGCGCTTCCGCCGCGGCGCAGAGGTGTTCGAAGCCAAGGATGCGGAACTTGCCGTCCTCTGGCTGGACGAAAATCCGGATGTCGATCTCGTCCTGCTCGATCTGATGTTGCCGGGCATGGACGGGTTTTCCTTCCTCGGTGTCCTGCGCAAGCGTTTTGCGCAAGTTCCGGTTCTGGTCGTTTCCGGTCTCGATGACCAGGCGACGATCCGGCGCGTCGCCCGGCTCGGGGCGGCGGGATTCGTTCCCAAGTCGTGCAGTGGCGAGGAAATGCTGGCGGCGGTCCGCGTCGTCCTGGAAGGCGGCGAGTACTTTCCGGAGCCGCCGCCGGCCGTCGGCAGAGGCGTGTCGCGCAAAGGGGGAAGCGAATCCGACGTGGCGCAGGAATTCGGGCTGACGGCGGGTCAGGCGCGCGTGCTAGATCTGCTCGCCGCCGGCAAGTCGAACCGCGAGATTGCCGAATTGCTGCACCTGACCGAGGGGACGGTGAAGATTCATCTGTCGGCCATCTATCGGGCGCTCAACGTCAGCAGCCGCGCCCAGGCCCTGGTGGCGGTCGCCCGGCACGGCCGGCATCTCTAGCCCATCGGGACGGTGTCGGCGCCGCGCTGCGCACAGGCTTGGTCCGCCGCGCGCGAGCCCTCCGGCGCACCGTCCGGTTCTTCCAGCGGTTCCTCGTACGTCACGCGCAGCAGGTCCAGCACCTGGCCGGCGACACGGCGGCAGGCGTTGGCCAGCGGCGTCGGCAGGGGGTTCGGTAACTGCCGCTGCAGCAGCAGTTTGGTGGCGGAAAGGCTGGTCACCGGATCGAGCAGGCGGTCCGTGTAGTCCGCCATCGACTGGTTGATCGTCTTGCGTGCCGCGTCGCGCTGCCAGGGGTTGGTCGGCCATTGCGCGGGGAGGGCGTAGGCGCGCGGGAACGCGTCGAGGTCGCGACGCACGGTGCGGATGTCCTCGTGCGAATCGCGAAACGGCAGCAGCACGAGATCGGCGATGCCGTACAGCTTGCGGTCCATGTCGCCGCGGTTGGCGCCGCCGTCCATCACGCCCATCCAGCCCTTCAATTCGTGGATCTTGTCGACCACTTTTTCCAGCGCTTCGCGCGAGCGCGCGTCGGCGATCAGGTAGCGGCGGCCTGCGGGATCGAGCGGGTCGCGTCCGACATCGGTAAGCACGCACACCGACCGTTGCCCGAGCAGTCCGAGGCCCTGGCACAGCATATGGGAAACCGTGGTCTTGCCGGTGCCGCCCTTGTTGCCGATGATGCAGACGATCTGTGCCATGTCGCGTTCCTTCCCTGCGTCACATTATTCGGGTGGCGCGGACCGGGCAAAGGGGCGAACAGACCGGGGAATGCCGCGCAATTCGCCGGCGGTGGGCTACATGCGGTAGCAGTAGAGCCGGGCGGCGCCGCGGCCGGGGATGTGGACCCCACTGGTCGGCTGGGTGTGCGGCACCGCAAGACTCGTGCTGACCAGCAGGGCGCCCTGGTCCAGAGCGAAAGGCGGTGGTTCGATGGCAATCGGGGCGAGCCACGCGGCGCCCAAGCCCGCTGCAGCCAGACCCAGGAATTGCGACAGCCGCGCCTTTACGACCGGCGACATGGCGGCGTCCCGGTGCCAGCGGTGGCGGTGGCATGGCGCCTCGCCTGCACCGTGGATCCGCTCATGCAGGGACCACCCCGGCGTCCGGGGCGGTGAGCCGCTCGTGCAGTTCCTCGCGCCGCCGGCGCGCCGCCTCGATACTCCTGGCCTTGACATGGCCGTAACCGCGGATCTGTTCCGGCAGCGAGGCCAGTTCGACGGCTGTGTCCAGCGTCTCGGCGCTCAGGTTGGCGAGGATGGTCGCGATGTCGGCGCGGTATTCGCCGATGAGCCTCCGCTCCGCGCCCCGTTCCGGGTTGTAGGCGAAGACGTCAAGAAAGGTGCCGCGCAGGAACTTGAGCCGCGCCAGCATGCGCAAACGCCGCATCATGGCAGGTCCGTACGTCCGCTTCTGCGGCTCCCCGCTGAGAGGGTCGCGCTTGGCGGTGAGCGGCGGCGCGAGGTGGAAGTTGAGGCTGAATTCGCCCTCGAAGCTGGCGTTGATCGTCTCCATGAACGCCGGGTCGGCGTAGAGGCGCGCCACCTCGTACTCGTCCTTGTAGGCCATTAGCTTGAAGTAGCAGCGCGCCACCGCTTCCGCCAGGCGCGTCGATCCGAGCGGTGCCTCGGCTGCACGCGCCTGCTGCACCAGCTTGCGGTAGCGCCGGGCGTAGCGACGGTTCTGGTAGCCCACGAGGAAGTCGGAGCGGCGCTGGATGATCTCGTCCAGCGTCTGTGCTGCCGCTGCCCGCGACGGCGACGGCGCCGGCGCGGCAAAGCGCTGCACTGCGGCCGGGTCGTGCGCGGCGCGGCGGCCCCAGAGGAAGGCCGTCCGATTCATGTCTACCGCGACACCATTCAATTCGATCGCCCGCTCCAGCGCCTCCTGCGATACCGGCACCTGCCCCTTCTGCCAGGCGTAGCCGAGGAGGAACAGGTTGGTGGAGATGGCATCCCCCATGAGCGCCATCGCCAGCGCCGTGGCGTTGACGAAATCCACGCCGTCGGCGCCTGTCGCCTCGGCAATCGAGTGCTGCATCGCGGCCAGGGGAAACTGCCAGTCGGGATTGCGCGTGAAGTCGGCGGTCGGCGTCTCGGCGCAATTGACCACGGCGCGGGTGAGGCCGGAGCGCATGCGCGAAACGGCTTCTGCCGCGGCGGAGACGACGAGGTCGCCGCCAATGACGCAGCGCGCCTCGCCGGCGGCGATGCGCACGGCATGGATGTCCTGCGGCCGGTCGCAGATGCGCAGGTGCGAGAACACGGCGCCGCCCTTCTGTGCCAGCCCGGTCATGTCGAGCGTGGTGACACCCTTGCCGTCGAGGTGGGCGGCCATGCCGACCAGCGCGCCGATGGTGACGACGCCGCTGCCGCCGATGCCGGTGACGAGAATGCCGTAGGGCTGCCGGGTGTCGGGCAGCAGCGGCAGCGGCAGCTCACCGAAGCCGGCCTCGTCGCGCTCCGGCGCCTTGCCCTTGCGCAGCCGCCCGCCCTCGATGGTGACGAACGAGGGGCAGAAGCCTTTGAGGCAGGAGAAATCCTTGTTGCAGGCCGACTGGTCGATGGCGCGCTTGCGCCCGAACTCGGTTTCGACCGGCACCACCGCCAGGCAATTGGACTTCACGCCGCAGTCGCCGCAGCCTTCGCATACCAACTCGTGGATGAACACGCGCCGCGCCGGATCGGGGAAGGTGCCGCGCTTGCGCCGGCGGCGTTTCTCCGCGGCGCAGGTCTGATCGTAGATGAGGGCGGAGACGCCGGGATACTCCCGCAGCCCGCGCTGCACCCGGTCCAATTCGTCGCGGTGCCGCACCGGGACGCCCGGCGCGAGGTCCGTCACCGTCGCGTACTTCTCGGTGTCGTCGGTCACCACGACCATCTTCTGCACGCCTTCCGCGGCCAGTTGGCGCGTGATCATCGAGACCGTGAGCTCTCCGTCCACCGGCTGGCCGCCGGTCATCGCCACGGCGTCGTTGTACAGGATCTTGTACGTGATGGCGACCTGGGCCGCCACCGCTTGGCGGATCGCCAGCAGGCCGGAATGGAAATAGGTGCCGTCACCCAGGTTGGCGAAGACGTGGCGCGTCTCGGTGAACGGCGCCTGGCCGACCCAGGCCACGCCTTCGCCGCCCATGTGGCTGAAGGTCGCGGTGGCGCGGTCCATCCAGATCGCCATGTAATGACAGCCGATGCCGGCCAGGGCGCGGGACCCTTCGGGCACCCGGGTGGAGGTGTTGTGCGGGCAGCCGGGACAGAAGTACGGGCTGCGCTGAATCGCGATGGCCGGCTGCGCCAGCGCCTTCTCCTTGGTCTCGAGAAACGCGAGCCGCTCGCGCATCTGCGGCGAGGTGAAGAAGCGGCTGATGCGCGCGGCGATGGCGCGGGCGATGATGGCCGGCGTCAGCTCGTGGGCGGCCGGCAGCAGCCAGTCGCTGTGGGGCAGGGACCATTCCCCTTTTTCGTCGAACTTGCCGATGACGCGCGGCCGCACGTCCTCGCGCCAGTTGTAGAGCTCCTCCTTGAGCTGGTATTCGATGGACTGGCGTTTCTCTTCCACCACCAGGATCTCCTCCAGCCCTTCGGCGAAGCTGCGCACGCCCTCGGCTTCCAGCGGCCACGTCATGCCCACCTTGTAGAGGCGGATGCCGATCTCGGCGGCGAGACGTTCGTCGATGCCCAGGTCGTCCAGCGCCTGGCGCACGTCGAGGTAGGCCTTGCCGGCGGTGATGATGCCGAGGCGCGCCGGCGTGCCCGCATCACGCGAATCGATGACGATGCGATTGAGCCGGTTGGCGCGGCAGTAGGCGAGGGCGGCGTAGAGCTTGTGGTGCAGCAGCCGCTCCTCCTGCACCAGGGGCGGGTCGGGCCAGCGGATGTTGAGGCCGCCGGGCGGCAACTGGAAATCCTCGGGCAGGACGATCTGCACCCGCTGCGGATCGATATCCACCGAGGCGGAGGACTCGACCGTGTCGGCGACCGCCTTGAAGGCGGTCCAGCACCCGGAATAGCGCGACAGGGCCCAGCCGTGGATGCCGAGGTCGAGGTACTCCTGTACCCCCGACGGCGCCAGCAGCGGCATCATCACGGCCTTGAAGATGTGGTCGGTCTGATGGGGCAGGGTGGAGGAGCGCGCAGCGTGGTCGTCGCCCGCCACCACCAGCACGCCGCCGTGCCGGCTGGTGCCGGCGGCATTGGCATGGCGGAACACGTCGCCGCAGCGGTCCACTCCCGGTCCCTTGCCGTACCACATGGCGAACACGCCGTCGTAGCGGGCACCGGGAAAGAGGTTGACCTGCTGCGTGCCCCAGACAGCGGTGGCGGCGAGGTCTTCGTTGACGCCGGGCTGAAAAAGGATGTGATGCCGGGTCAGGTGCGGTTTGGCCTTCCACAGGGTCTGGTCGAGCCCGCCCAGGGGCGATCCGCGGTAGCCGGAGATGAAGCCCGCGGTGTTCAGCCCGGCGGCCTGGTCGCGCTGGCGCTGCAGCATGGGCAGTCGTGCCAGCGCCTGAACGCCGCTGAGGAAGACGCGCCCCGATTCCTGCGTGTACTTGTCGTCGAGTCGGATGTCGTCACGCTTCATGGCTAGCTCCGGACATGCCGCGCAGGGAGATGTGTCGAGCGGCGCGAAGCGCGGCCGGTCAATTGTATTGGATTTGCGACAGCCCCAGAGGTTGCCCGCAGCGTACGCGCAGGGCGGCGCCCTGCGCCATGGCGCGCGGCGCGCCGTTGCCGCGAGGTGCATGCGCGCCGGGACCTGCCCGGCAGCTGAAAATTATGCGGACATGGCGGCGCGGCATGAATGTAGAATGGCCGTCTCGAGGTCTGCGCCAGGCCTGCTCGGGATGATCCCTGCGCCTGTCGGCACGCTTGGCTGTCTGGTTTCGACGACAGCTGCATTGCGCGTTGAAACATGGACTTGTCGTTGCGCGCGGCGGAACCTGTCGCCGGGAGACGACAGTTTTCATGGCGGCGGCGGCCGGATTTCCACCGATTTCGGCAGTTGTCCATGCAGCTGGTTGATTCATTGGAAGACTTCGTTTTCGGCACAGGTGTTGCAAGCGGGTCGTACTGATCGGCGCCCCGCGTTTTTCGTCGCGGCATCCTCGGTCGAGAAGTCAGCTATCCATCGCATTAGGAGAAAACATGCTCAACAGCAAGGACGGGTTCTTCGGGAAACGCGACGAAAAGGTTCGGAAGGAGGTCGGCAATGTTTATGGCATGACTTCTTCTTCCTCTTCGACTTCGACCTCCTCCACGCCAGCCATGACCACGACTCCCACTTCCTCATCGTCCGCTTCCAGCACCCCTGCCTCCGATGCGGCCAAGGCCAGGACCGAATCCACCGCCGCCCGTGCCGACGAAGGCAAGGGCAACAAGCTCATCGTCGGCCCGGACATCAAGCTCAAGGGCGAGATCAACGACTGCGACACCATCATCGTCGAAGGCCGCATCGAAGCGACCACCGACAGTCGCGTGCTGCAGATCTCCGAGAGCGGTTCCTTCACCGGCACCGTCGGCATCGACGTGGCGGAGATCCGCGGCCGCTTCCAGGGCGAACTCACTGCCCGCCAGAAGCTGGTGATCTATTCGACCGGCAGCGTCTCGGGCAAGATCCGCTACGGCAAGATCGTGATCGAGGAGGGCGGCGAACTGAACGGCGATGTCAGCTCGCTGGCGGCCGCGAAGTCCGACTCCAAGGGCGACTACTGGCAGGAGCAGGAGAAGGCCAAGGCGGCCGGCGGCAAGGCCGCGTCCGCGTAACGTCGCGTCCTAGGCGCACCAGGGTGTCGTGCCGCCCCGTCAGCTGGGCGGCAATACCTTTCCTGGGTTGAGCAGGTCGTCGGGATCGAGGCACTGCTTCAGCGCCCGCATCACCTCCAGCGCCTCGCCGTGCTCCGCGGCGAGGTATTTCTGCTTGCCCAGGCCGACGCCGTGCTCCCCTGTGCAGGTGCCTTCCATCTGCAGGGCGCGGGTGACGATCTTGTCGTTCAGCGCCTGGGCCGCCGCCATCTCCTGCGGCTTGTCCGGGTCCGCCAGCACGGCGAGGTGGAAGTTACCGTCCCCGACATGGCCCAGCAGGGGCGCGGTCAAGCCGCTGGCGGCCACATCTTCCAGCGCGGCGCGGATGCATTGCGCCAGGCGCGAGATCGGCACGCAGACGTCGGTGGTCACCGAGCGCGAGCCGGGTCGCAGGGCGAGGCAGGCGAAATAGGCATCATGGCGCGCCTGCCACAGCCGTGAGCGGTCTTCCGGCCGCGTCGCCCACTCGAAATCCAGGCCGCCGTGGGCGGCGGCAATGTCCTGTACCGCCCGCGCCTGCTCCTCCACGCTGCCGGGGCTGCCGTGAAACTCGAAGAACAGGGTGGGCGCCTCGCGCAGGCTCATCCTGCTATGGCGATTCACCGCGCGGATGGTGAGCGCATCCAGGATCTCGATGCGCGCCACCGGCACGCCGAGCTGTATGGTCTGGATCACGGTGTCAACCGCCTGGTCGACGGCGGGAAAGGCGCACACCGCGCTCGATATCGCCTCCGGCAGCGGATAGAGGCGCACCGTGAGTTCAGTGATGATCCCCAGCGTGCCTTCCGAACCGATGAACAGCCGAGTCAGGTCGTAGCCGGCGGAGGATTTCCGTGCCCGCGTGCCAGTATGGATAATGCGCCCGTCGGCGAGCACGACAGTCGTCGCCAGGACGTTTTCGCGCATGGTGCCGTAGCGCACGGCGTTGGTCCCCGAAGCGCGGGTGGCGGCCATGCCGCCGAGGGTCGCGTCTGCGCCCGGGTCGATGGGAAAGAACAGGCCCGTTCCCTTTAGCGCCTCGTTCAGTTGCTTGCGCGTGACGCCGGCTTGGACCCGTGCGTCGAGGTCCTCCGCATGCACTTCGACTATCCGGTTCAACTGCGTCAGGTCGATGCAAACGCCGCCCCGGATCGCCAGTACCTGGCCTTCGACCGAGGTGCCGGCGCCGAAGGCGATCACCGGCGTGCCGTGGGCGTGGCACAGGCCGACGATCTCCGCCACCTCCGCCGTGCTCTGCGGGAAGACGACGGCATCGGGCGGCGCCGGCGCATGGGATGACTCGTCCCTGCCGTGATGGGCGCGCACCGCCTCGCCCAGCGCCAGGCGGTCACCGTAGCGCGCCGCCAGCGCCTCCAGCAGGGGCGGCGGCAGCGGGCGATGGCGGGGCCAGGGCGGGTTCATGCCGACGGCCGTCAGACGATCGAGCACACCTCGCCAAACTCGAAGCGCGGGCTGCGCGGGAACAACTGCGCCGGGTCGCCGTAGCCCAGATTGCAGAGGAAATTCGACTTCACTTTGCCATCAGGGAAGAATTCCTTGTCCACCGCGGCGTTGTCGAAGCCCGACATGGGGCCGCAATCCAGCCCCAGCGCGCGCGCCGCCAGCATGAAGTACGCGCCCTGCAGGGTGCCGTTGCGAAAAGCGGTGATCGCAGCGACCTGAGCATTTTCGGGGCCGGCGAACCAGGAACGGGCTTCGGCGTGGGGGAACAGGCGCGGCAGTTGCTCGTAGAACTCGCTGTCGTTGCCCAGGACGGCAGTCACCGGAGCGGCCATCGTCTTCTCGCGGTTGCCTTCCATCAGGGTCGGCAGCAGGCGCTCCTTGGCCTGCCGCGACCTGACGAAAACGATGCGCATCGGGCTGCAGTTGGCGGAAGTCGGCGCCATGCGCGCGATCTCGTAGGCGCGCCGGAGCAGAGCGTCATCCACCGGCCGTTCGAACCAGAAGGAGTGGGTGCGGGCATTCAGGAACAACGTGTCCAGGGCGTTGGGGTCGATGAGGGGCTGGGTCATTTGCGTGTCATGGAATGGATTGGGTGGCGCGATTCTACGCCGGAACATGCGGCGCGAGCGCGGTGCGGAACGACCGCCGCAGCCCATCGCGCGGCGCCGTCGCGCCGGCGGCCTCGATGCCATCATCTGCTTGTTGCGCCACGCGCGCACCGCTATAATGCGACGCTTCGCACGGCGGCCGAGTAGCTCAGTTGGTAGAGCAGAGGGCAGACACTACAACCCGAAGGCTTGTTGCGGCGCAGGCTAACCTGCCAAGCAGGTTAAGGGCGCAAGCCCGGCCGAAGCCAAAACCCGCACCCTCGTGCGGCAGATTGTTGGAAACGGGGCCAAGTAGCTCAGTTGGTAGAGCAGAGGACTGAAAATCCTTGTGTCGGTGGTTCGATTCCGCCCTTGGCCACCAAATTATCAAGCAC
>CAVPDA010000022.1:0-189184 GCA_963702495.1 uncultured beta proteobacterium
ATTATCAAGCACTTACGACTCTTTCGCCCTTGGTAGCATTATGGCTTGCGTGAGTTTTGCGTGAGCTACGTGGCGGAACGTCGGTGCAGAACCACCAGCTCCGGCCGCCGCTCACCCGAGTCGCACACGCGATTGGCCGCTTCGATGAGCTTCGAAAGCTCGGCGGCGGAGTAGTGCGTAGTGATCCGCGCTGAACGGTGGCCCAGAAGATCTTGCCGGTCCTCGAAGCTCACACCGGCCGCACGCAGGCGCCGACCGAAGGTGTGCTTGAGGTCGTGGACGCGCACCTGCACCAGGTCGGTCGCCTTTCGCGCTCGCAGCCACCCCTTGTTCAGCATGCGCGTCGTTGGCCTACCTTTGTAAGTAAAAAGGGCGTGGCTCTTTTTGAACGGTCCGAAAGGCATGCCGTTGTGTCATTTCACACGCCGCAGGGCGGGGCGAGTGTAGCCGTTCTCGCAATCGGCCCGGTCCCGATGCAACTGCCCCATGGCCTCCAGGTCGTAGTCGGTGTTGGTCACCAGGACGGCGTATTCCCACAACTTGACCGGCTGCAGGGGATCGGCAAACTGCAAACTCTGTTTGTCGCCTCTCGTGCTTACCCGCCGCCTTTGCCTGCGCTGCCAGCGGATCCTTCACGGCGCGGCGTACCACCACGATGCGACGCGCACGGCTCCAGCCGGAAAGCTTCAACGTCGTCTCAACGGCGTAATAGCCTTGCCCCACGTTTTCCCAGTCCTGCTGCGACCACAGCCGCTCGATCAGCGACTTGACCCCGGCGCTTTGGCGCAGCTTGAACAGATAGGGCTGGGAAAGCTGCTCCAACGCTCCCATCACCGGCTCGTTGCCAAAGGCATTGTCGCCGCGCACCAGCCGCGGGCGTTGCGCAACCGGAAGCTCTTTGAGGATCTCCACCAGACGCGGCAGGCTGTGGCGGGCCGCATGCGCCTTGCCGTTTTGCACTTCGGCATCCAGCACCAGGCGCACGTTGCCGATCCAGTAGGTGTGAATGACATGGCTGGGGCGCCCCGGCTTCACCGGGTTGTAACTCACCTCGGCGCCGTCCTGGTGGCCATACAGCAGCTTGATCGTGGTGTCGGCGTCCAGGATCCACGCCGTGTTCAGGGCTTCGCCGATGCTGTGCGCCAGGGCGCTGTCCATCCAGGCCGTGCTCCTGGCCCGTTGCGCTTCGCGCGCAGCACGCTCTTCTTCCCCACCGCGCTTTGTCCTCGGCGCCAGATGCGCCAGCGCCCGGCGCAACCCTTCGTCGCTGATGATCCGCCTCATGCCCAGTATCTTCGGCGCCACGGCGTCGCCGCGCAGTGCAGTGACATGGGCATAACGTCTCTGGCCATCGAGGATCGACAGCAACCAAGTGCCCAGCACGTCGCGCACTTGCGGTGCGTTGGGGCTGGTGTAGTCCATCGGGCAGCCTTCGACCCAGTGCTCGAACAGCCCCGAGACCTCCAGAAACTCGGCAAAGAACGCCAGCTGCCCCAGCGCGCTGGCACTACCGCCCTCGCCCCAGCGCACCTGAAAGCGTCCACCAGGCGTGCTCACCCGCAGCTCCGCCGCTTGCTCGGCCTGTTCCTCAATTGCACCACGCACGACTGTCACCAGCGCGCGTTCCTCAAATTCCGCCTCACCCATCGGGTGATCCTCCCCGTTCGCTTGAAAGCCCCATCAGCTCTGAGTTTGCAGCAGTTTCGAGGGCGTCAACTGGGGAAAATAGGTTCATTCAGCACCCACAGCGAGGCATGTTGCGCGTCGGCGGGAACAGTGAGCGTTTCGCCCTCGGGCAACGAGGCGAACAGCACCTGCGCCTCGTCCATTGTCCGCACGGGTGCGCAGCCTCGTCGATTTCCTCGCGCGGGCCTTCGCGAACTTCGAAACTATCGTGCGCTGATTCTGTCGGGCAGTAAGTACTGTCTCCGGCGACGAATGCCCGGTTGGACGTTGATACCATGCGAAATCACCGCGGAATCCTATCGGCCGTTTCGGCCGAGCATGCGAAGTAGCACTGGATCTTCAGAACGCCAGCTTAGCGAGGTAGTGCTGACGTGCGCCGCGCCGATTCCAGCGGCCGGCCAGCGTCGGCTGTCCGAAGTCTGTCGCCGCTGTGCCACGGGGCACGGTGCCACGCCCCAGGCCACGCTCATGGTTGCGCGTCAACCTTGATGTATATCCACGCTATGGATATTATGTGGATATAAACGACTAGGAGAAATGCCCATGACCATGCACGTCAATTTGTCGCCGGAGATGGAAGGCTTCATCAAGCGCAAGGTTGCGAGCGGCTTTTATGGCAACGCCACCGAGGTAATCCGGGACGCGATCCGGCGCATGCAGGCAGAGGAAAGCCGCATTGCCGCGTGGCAGGCCGCAATTCAGCAGGGCGATGACCAGCTCGACAGGGGAGAGGGGATTGCTTACACCGCCGAGACCTTGAAGGACATCACGCAAAGCGCCATCGGTGCCATGCACACCGGCAAGCCGATGGACCCTGATGTCCTCCCCTAAGCCGCGGCAGTTCACGCTTTCCCCGAAAGCGCGCCAGGACTTCATTGACATCCTGCGCTACACCGGCCAGACCTGGGGCGAGGACCAACTGCTGACGTATCGCGGCAAGCTCGATGATGCCCTGCAAGCGATTGCCCGCAATCCGCAACTCGGCCACCATCGGGACGACTTGCCGTCCACGCATCAAGCCTACCTCGTCGGATCGCATGTCATCGTCTATCGCATACGTGCGGACGGCGTCGCTGTCGTGCGGATCCTTCACCAACGCATGTGCTTGGCCAAGCATGTCTGAGACGGCATGGGGCGCCGTCCCGCCGCCTGCGCTACCGTCACGGTAAGCCTGACTGAGTCGAGGCCGATAGAAGCGGTCCTTGCTGAACGCCCGCTTGCGGGATGTGGTGAATGTCGGCAACGGCCGAGGTGCTTCCGTAGGTCGTCCGGCAGGTCTCAGTTGCGGAACAGTCGCTCAGCTGGCAGCTCTCAGGAGACATGCAACGTCATCAGCGTGGATCTCGCGTGTGAGGCGCCAATCGCACGGCCGTGGACAAGCTTGGTCAGCCGATAAAGGACTACGCGGTCATATCGTCCTCGTCGTCGTGCCGGTCGCGGCGCGTTCCGTTCACGTACGCCCAGAACGCCGCCTTGCGTCCGTGACGGGCACGGACCTCGGCCTCGAAGTCCACGTGCGACGGCAGAGGCAGCAGGCTGAGACCGCCGTCGGCGATCTCTCCAAGTCGGGCCCAGTAGCGCGCCGCGTGGCCGTAGGCGCGCGCGTAAGCCCGATCGAGGATACCCTTCAGCAGCGCACGGTGGACGACGGTCTCGCCACGCGCGCACTCGTGGGCGCGCAAGGCCTTGGACAGGGGAACCAGGCTTCCGTAGCGGTTGCCGTCGATGCGACCGGATTCGGCCAGCAGCCTGGCCTCGGCCGCAGCCGGGTCGCCGAGTTGCAGCAGCAGCGTGGCCGCGGCCGTCAGGTCGTCGTGGCGGAGCGCGAGTTTCCGGGCATGGACGACGGCTTCGGCACATGCGGCCTCGGGCAGATGTTCCAGCCAGCGCTGAAAGGCGAAGTCCGAGAGCGTGCGCTCGAACATCCGTTGGCGGATCGGCGCACTCTCCTCGAAGCGGCCGAGTCGCTCCAAGGCATCGGCCAGAAGGTCCTCCCGGCTGTCGTCGAGGTGGCCCCAGCCTTCCTGCAGCCAAGCCAAGGCATCGGCCGGCCGGCCGGCGTCGAGGTAGGCCTGCACGAAGGCCTGCCGCTGCACGGGGTTGGGGTTCGGGCCGCGGCGCAGCGAGGCGCGCACCATGATGTCGGGGTCGCGCAACGACTCGGCCAGCAACGACAGCGCACCCGAGATGCGGAAGACTTCGACCGGCGGACTCTCCCCAACCGGGGATGCGTCGAGCGCCTCCGCCAGCTGCGATTCGAGCCGGGCGACGAGCCCGCGCCGCGCCGGCTCGTCGAGCAGCAGGTCGGCACGCCGCAGCAACTCGTCGCGCGCGCCGTACTGGTCAGGCTGGTATAGCTCCAGCAGGCGCTCGGGCCAGACGCCGGGTGGGGTCTCGCAGCGTGCAGCGGCCTGCAGCCAATGGCGACAGGCTGCACGCACGGCGTCGCCGATTACGCCGTCGGAGTCGTCGGCACGATCGAACCAGGCTGCATCCGCCTCGATGAAGGCCTCGAAGAGCGAGAGGGCGGCCGGAGGATCCTTCGGCAGCAACTCGCGTGCCACCTGGTCCAGCCATCCGTCGAGCATGCGGCCGAACTCGCCCGCCTCGCGGTAGCCGTAGAACTGGGTCGAACGCCACCAGCTGGACAGCGTCTTCTTGAAGCCGGCGGCGAGCTTGTCCGGCCGATCGGCCAGCTGCATGCGTGCCAAGCGTGCGTGAACGGCCTCGTGGTCTCTGGCAAGTTCGAGCAGCACGGCGACCAGGTCCCCCGCGTCCTGACAGCGGAGGAAGGTTTCCAGGTCTTCGTCGGGGGGCGCCGGCATTGTGGGGGCAAGGGGCTTGCGGTTCAGCTCGACGGTGCCCCCTGGCTCAAGTCCCAGAACGTGCCCTGCCAATTCGAGATCTGCCCCTCGGTGCCGCAGGCGGGGCAGCGCCAGACGATGACATCGTTATCGGTGATGCCGGTTTCGACCACGCGCTGGTCGCGCTTGCGGCACTTGAAGCAGACCGGGCCCGGCACGTCTGCGGGTAGATCGAAGTCGGAGGCGTGGGCGACCACGGCGGTCAGGAAGTCCGCCATCTTTCGGGTGGGGCCACGCTCGGGCGCGATCGCACCCTTGGCGTCCAGGAAGTGGGTCAGGTCGATCACGTACATCGGTCAGCCCCTTCCGTATACCAGTCCGGCCACACTCGATCGGCGGCTCGTCTATTCCGGTCCGGTGAAGGGCTTCGTGAAAACGCGGTGCGGCAGCACTCGGCCGGGGCCTCTCGTCGAGCCTGCGACGGAAGCGGCCCTTCAGGCGCTACCTTTGCCCTGATCACCCACCTCCGCGGCCCGCAGCGGTGCTTCCTCGGCTTGCTCGACCGACGTGCAGCTCGACACCCCGCAGCGGCCCCGCCTGCAACTGCCCGGCGCCGCAATGTCGATGCCGTCTTCACCCATTTTTTTCAGCAGCAGATACACAGCCGCCACGCCGGCGACAAGAAGTACGAGGGCGACGAGTACAGCGAACATGGCAAATGCTCGAAAGTGTGGTGGGCTGCAACTATACCGTGGCGAGCCGCTTTTGCCGACGGCGTGCCAATTCGGCGCAATCTTGCAAACGCCGCACGCTCCGACCTGCCGTTGCCTACCTCAGATCGACATCGCGCCGGCGAATCCCCCGGCGAGCGGCTCGACGATCCAGGACCGCATCGACCGATCAGGCAATGGCGGAGCCGGCCAGTTCGAGCATCGCGAGCAGGCCGTTGGCCTTGTTCAGCAACTCCTTGCGGTGGGCCAGGCCGTTTTCGCCACCATTGATCTTTCGCGTCAGCCCCACGACGTCGTCCGCGTCGGCGAGCTGGTTCAGCTTGTTCTTGTCCCAGAAGTACACCGCGGAGTGCACAGCGTAGTCGCTCGACACGAGGTCCGGGTTGTCGATCACCCGCGGGTCCTCGATCCATGCGGCGAACGCCGCATAGTTGCTCTTGCCGGTCAGCTGGATGAGCCCACGGCCCCGGTACTTCCAGCCATCCCCGCTGGACTCGCTGCCATTGCCCATGCGGTTGGCGTAGATCCGGTTGGCGATCTTCTCGGGCTGGCGCGCGCAGGCCTCGGCTTGCTCACGCGTCTTGAAGTACTTGGGGAACGTCTTCAGGAGCCCGTCCGCGGAGTAGTTCAGGTTCTCCATGTCGTAGCGCAGGCAACCGGACTCATGCAGGATCTGCGCGAAGAAGTGCGCGAGGCGCCCTCTCGAACTCGCGATTCCATACTTCGGCAGCGTTTCCTCGAGTTCATGGATGTACTGGTCCGCGTCCTGGCTCGACACGCCCATTTCCTTCAACAGCTCGACCCGTGTCTTCATACGTCCTCCGGCTGATCGGGTTGTCGAGTGGCATTCCGACGGCCCTCGAACCCCAGGCGGGCGCCTGATGGCCGAGTCAGGTTAAAGGATAATGGGTAGGAATTTCAATGCCATCTTCGGAGATACCCGGAAGCGGTCTTGGCGCTGATTTCTGGCTCTTCAACGCTTTCCTACGGTGATCTTCCCGGATAACCTGGGGAAGAGCATGGAAGGCGTGTCCGGGGTGTTGGTTTGATAGATTTTGAGCTTCAAGTATTCGGTGTCGCGGAAGCCTCGGGCACGTCGGCGCAGGAGAGCAATGCTGACGTTGCCGGCTTCCAAGCGCGCGGTGCTGATGGGGTGTTGCGCCCAAGCGCATATGCCGGTTTGGTGGGAGCGCAGCGTCTTGACGAACTTCGAGAGGCCCGTGATCTTTGCCGCCTCAGCCATGCCGCACCAATCGAGGAGGCGGATCGTCATGTCGGCCGGCGTGGCAGGCTGACGCCAGAGTGCCTGCAACTGTTCCTTCAGCGTGTAGATCTTGTTGAGGGGCTCGTTCTGCTCCAGCAGCTTGTCAAGCCGCTCCTGGTCGGAGCTCTTGAGATTGTCACGATTGCCCAGCAGCAGGTAGAGGCTGCCCTTGAGGGCTTGCTCGCCGGTCAGGTCGCCCAAGGTCTTGGCCGACTTGAACTCGGCCCGGCGACAATCGCGGATCACCGTCGAGAACATTTGCATGATGTGAAATCGGTCGAATACGATCGCTGCGCTCGGCAAGCTCGTCATCGTCGCGCAGATGTAGGCGGCCCCCATGTCCATGGCTACTGCCTCAATGCCAGCGGCACACTCCTTGGTCAAGGCATCGAAGAACTCGCTCAGCACCGCGGCGGTGCGGCCCTCCTTGATCCACAGGATGCGTCCGCAGTGAGCGCCCGGCGAGAGATCATAGACCAGCGTCAGGTAGTCCTGTCCCTTGGCGCGCGCCACCTCGTCAACGCCAAGATAGCGAATCCCCGCCAGCGTTTGCGGCGCCACCGGCTTGATCGTTTCGGCCAGATAGTCCTTGTCGATCGACTTGACCGTATTCCAGCGCAGCCCCGTGTGGCGAGCCACTGCCGAGATCGACATATGGCGGCAAAGACCGGAAATCAGCAGTGCGTAGCGCTTGGTGACTCGCCTCGTCGGATCGACAAACGGCAACTGCTCGACGCGCACCACCGACGGGCTGATAAATACCTCGGCATACTCGATCTCAACTTCGCATGCCTGCCCCATGAGCGGCAGATCACTCACCCAGCGCCGCTTGATCCGATGAACCCCTCCGCATCGGCCTATCCCGGCAGCAATCGGCGTTACCCGTCGATCACGCCGACAAGAAATGCGCACAATTCCGCACTCTGCGTCGTGCTCAACCTGCTCGATTACCTGCCCCTGATACCCCATAATCCCCAGCGGGATGGTTGCTCCCATATCGCGCTCCTGCCTGTGTCCTCAGAGAAGCCAGGTGGATACACGGTTTCCGGGATGTCAGCCATCCCCTTCTTCCGTAGAGAAGCGTTGAAGAGCCTGATTTCTGCCGGGATGACGACTGACCGCTGACGCCGACGGGATTCACCGGGTCAATAGCCCCGAGCGGCGGCAATCTGCAGTAACCGGCCAAAGAATTTGCGAAGAGCAGGCTGTGCCAAGGTCCAGAATGCCAGGGGCCAGGGTACTTGCGGAAGCCGCCTTGGAGTTCCTAGAGTCTGTCCTTCTACAATCCACGACGAGGAGTCGACGCGCATGGCGAACCCGGACCACCTGGCATTCCTCGACCAGGGCGTTGAGGCGTGGAACGCGGCCCGACTGGAGGAGAGCGGGCTTCCGGAGCTCGACGGTGCGGACCTTTCGTACCGCAAGCTCGCGGGCATCAATTTCTACGCCGCAAGTCTGCGCGGCGCCAACCTGCAAGGTTGCGACCTCGAAGGCGCCGACCTGAGCGACGCCTGGCTCGAAGGCACTGACCTGCGCGGCGCCCGACTGGTGCGCGCGCGGCTCGGTGGGGCACAGATGGCGCGTTGCCGGCTGGAAGGTGCCACGTTCGCGGACCATGACGGGGAGCTGGGCGATGCCACACAGCTCGCGGCGCTGCTGCGCGGCGCCCTGTCATGGCGGACCTTCGTGCGCGAGAACAGCGTCGTCCTGCCCGACCTGCCGCCGGATGCCCAGCTCGCCAAGCTCCAGCGCACCCAGCGCGCGTTGGCGCAGACCAGGTCGAACACGACATTCGACAGCGACGATCCCTTTGACTCGCGAAGGGTCGACAGCACGCACCTCGCGCGACTTCTGGCCGGCGTCAACGGCTGGAACGCGTGGCGGCGCGAGAACCCGGGCATCGTGCCAGAGCTCGATGGCGCCGACCTCACGGGGGCCGCGCTCGAAGGCGCCAACTTGTCGGCGGCCTATCTGCGCGGCGCCCGCCTCGCGGGCGCGAACCTGCGCGCGGCCGACCTGACCGGGGCCGACCTCTGTGAGGCGTGGCTGTGCTGGGCCGACCTGCGCGACATCACGGCCGTTAGCGTCGGCCTCGTGCGTGCCGACCTGACGGGAGCGGACCTCTCGCGCGCTAAACTTTGTGGCGCGCAGTGCGCGCAGACCAACCTGACGGGAGCCAATCTCTACGGGACCGACCTGGACGAGGCCCATCTCGAGGAAGCCGACTTCTTCGAAGGCAACGCGCTGCACCTGGCCCGTTTCTACGAAGACCGTGACGCATGGAATGACTGGCGCAAGGACGCCCCGGGCATGGTGCCTGATCTGCGCGGCGCCAATCTCATCGGCTATCACCTGTTGGGCGAGGACCTCACACGCGCGAGACTGGCACGTGCGCACCTGAGCCGCATCGATGCGTTCGAGGCCCCGCTTGCCGGCGCCGACCTCACCGCCGCCAAGCTGACCGACGCCAAGCTCTTCGCCGCCAACCTAGAAGGCACCAACTTCGCGCTGGCGGCGCTGGCAGGGGCCGACCTGCGCACGGCCAGGGTGGCTGGCGCGTCCTTCACCGGCGCGAACCTGAGCCGCGCCAACCTTGGCGGCGCCAACCTCGCCGGCGCGCGGCTCGCCCGCGTCATGCTGCACGAGGCCCACCTCGACCGCGCCGACCTGTCCGGCGCCGACCTCACCGAGGCCTGCCTGTCCGGCGCCAACCTGAGGTTGACGAACCTGACCGACGCCGACCTCACCGACGCGATACTCACGCATGCGCGGATGGTCGAGACCGTCGTCAACCGTGCCAGGCTCACCGGCGCGAGCGTCTATGGCGTCGCAGCCTGGGGCCTGGACCTGTCCAAAGTGCGCGACCAGACCAACCTGCACATCACGCCCGAAGGTCGTGCCGGACTCACGGTGGATAACCTGGAGCTCGCGCAGTTCATCTACCTGATGGTGCACAACGAGAAGATCCGCGGGATCATCGACACCATCGGTCGCAAGGCGGTACTCATCCTCGGGCGCTTCTATGGCGAGCGCAAGGCCGTACTCGACGCGCTCAAGGCCAAGCTGCGCGAGTTCGACCTCGTGCCCATTGTCTTCGACTGGGACAAGCCCACCAGCCGCGACCTGACCGAGACGGTGGCGCTGCTGGCCAGCATGTCGCGCTTCGTGGTCGCCGACATCACCGACGCCAAGAGCATCCCGCAGGAGCTTTCCGAGATCGTTCCGCGCCTGCCGTCGGTGCCTGTGCAGCCCATCCTGCTGCGCGGCGACCCTGGCTACGCGATGTTCGAGCACTGGACCGGCTACCGTACCATGCTGCCGGTCTACCAATACTGCGACCAGGCGGACCTGCTCGAGAACGTGCGACAAGCCATTCTGGGGCCCGTGGAGGCGTGGGAGGCCGGAGCGACGAAGCAGGCGAGCCTGGAGGATGAACTGAGGGCGAAGGGCGCGGAGATCGAGCGGTTGAAAGCGATGTTGCAGACGAAGGGCGCGACCAGCTGACCACCGCACCCTTTTAACTGGCCAACCTTGTCTTGGCTGGTTTACGAGGGAACGTCGGGTAGCGGTCGTCGCCGTTGTGTCGCAAGCGCTTCGTTCGGCGCACCTGAGAACAGGTCGGTGGGCGGATCGCGAATAGATGGATCGAGAAGATCGGGCTGCATCCGACCGACCGCGGCACGCAGTCAGGGCGCGAACCCGCATTTCCCGTAGCGATGGCCGGCCTGAGGCTGGCATATGATGTCCAGGTGCGCCGGCACAACGACCCGCTGGTGCCGCAAGTGACAGTCCCGCGGTACACCGTGACCGCGCCGGCAGGGCCGTTCTCCTCGAGATCGATCGACCCCGCGTAGAGACTCGACGCCTCGCGCTGCGATGCGGCAGGCTCGCTGTGCAAGTTGCCGATGGCATTATGGGAAAGCTGCCGTTGAGGGTTGAATCGTGATGAACGGCAGCAGTACACCGCACTGCAGCCGTTCGGTCCAATAAGCCTGAACGACCGTTCTGGCCGAGGACCGGACCGACGGCCAACACAGCCGAGCGACAGGTTCCTGATAAGTTACCCGCCATTCGCGCTCACCGATTTTTCGCGGCCGCTACGTCTCTTTGTGGCCGAGGTGCCGACCGCAGCCGCCCTACACGACAGCTCCGGCTTCAAAGCGGCGGTTCAGGCCAAAAAGTCGATGGCGCAGATTCAATTGCGGGAAATCGGGCCGAACGAACGGCCGGTATAGGGAAAAAGCTCCACCGACCGGTATTGGCCGAACTGCGACATCCGAGATTACGCCGGTAAGCCGACGGTGGAAAGATGGGCTCGACGGTTCAGCGGCTGCTTTACGGCAACGATCCCCAAAGGCAGCCCCCTGCCAGTTGCCGTCATACACGGAGCTGCGAAATCATCCAGGCCACAGGCCGCTCCCCGCCCAGACCGGACAACCGAGAATTTCGTTTCATCGCAGGCCCTCGCGACGGCCAAGAGGGGGAGCGGAACAGCCGGACTTACCCAGGGAGAAAGTCAGCCGGGCTCCTGACCGCTGCCAGGTTGTTGTTCATCCCGGGCAATCGCACCCCCACGTCATAGTCATTCCAGCCCGAGCAAAGCCATGCGCGTCGTCATCCCGGCCGAGGCTCTTGCGCCGCAGACACAAGCGTTTCTTGGGAGCGGAAGCATCTGGATTCTGCACGACAAATTCTCGGCCGTCTTGGTCAGCGGCGAGGAATTCCGTGGGGCATGACCCTCGGCGAGGCGCCGATCCTCTTCGCCGAAGATCACGTCCGTCCGCTGCCTCGTCCGGATACCGGTGACGTCGCGGGGGGAGATGTCATCCGACCTGGCAGAGCTGGCTCCGCCGATCGGCAGGAGTTGTCGTCACCAAACCGAGCGCCCCCGTCGAACCTGCGGCATGAAACCGGAGTAAGCGTGAAGAAACACACGCTTTTCCACGCTTTCGCGGGGGCCGACCGATGAAACAATGCACCTATGGCACGGCCACGCGAGCGAATTCCAGCGTGCAAAGCAGCGTAGGCCGATAGGCGTTGGCGTGCGATACAGATCAACTTTCCCCGCACGCTGGACAGATTGCTGCGAGCTTCGGTCTTCCCCTCTATGTTGATCCCCTGGACTGTCGTGAAGCCGGTAACCGACCAGATCGGCTTGGGTGTATTCGCTACGCGCGCCATTCCCGCCGGCACCCTGATCTGGGTCGAAGACTGCCTGGATCGGCGCATTCCGATCGAGAAATTCCGGCGGCTTCGCGCACCATTGCTCGAACATGCGTATACGCATGCGTACATACCGTGCGGAGCCGATTACTACCTGCTGTGCTGGGATGGCGCCAAATTCATGAACCACAGCTGTGCGCCGAACTGCCTGTCGGTTGCGGCGGGCATTGAAATCGCGGCAGCCGACATTCGCGCGGGCGAGCAAATGACGTGCGACTACAGTGGCTATGGACTGGAAGAGTGGGAGAAGTTTGCATGCCGCTGTGGCGCGCCCGCCTGTTGCGGCGTCGTTGCGACGCAAACGCGGCCCGATGCGAAACGCGAGCAGGCGGCCCTTACCGCACAAGCGCTGCACCGGGCAGCCTGGGTCGAGCAACCCCTGGCATTCCTTCTATCCGATGAACAGCTACCAAACCACAGAATGACGCCTCCGCGCCAGCGCGCTTCGCAGGCAGGGACTCTGCGCTTCTCATTCGGCGCGTAAGCGCGAAGGATTAGTGCCATGCTTGGCTACCTCTACGCTGTTCTCGCCGCCGGTACGTGGGGCTTGGTGTATGCCCTGGAGCAGAGAGTCCTGCGCGATTTCTCTCCCATCACGGTCGCATTTACGTGCGCGCTGTGCGGAGCAGTGGCCCTGGCTCCCTTTGCGATCGGTCAGATATCTTCCGTCTTGATCAGCGCGCGCACAAACTCCCTCTCATGGATCCTGCTGGTGGTCGTAGGAATAGTTGCCGCCATTGCCAATGTGCTCATAACAACCAGCATCCGCGAGCTCAGCGCCCCCGTAGCCGCTGTCCTGGAGGTCTCGTACCCCATCTTTGTCTGCATTGCGGGCTACCTGCTCTTCGGCTTCAAGCTCTCGCCCCAGTTTGCGCTGGGCGCCGTGCTGATCATGGCCGGCGCGGGCGTCATCGTAGTGAGAACCTGACGCCTGCGACCTCGTTCAATTTCTATCAGGTGTGAAGAAGCAGTATCACCTGTCTCATGCCTCGCGCCATCGACGGCGGTCGAGCCAGAAGGGGGCCTTCAGTGCCAGGGTGATCGCACTCGGACATCATAAAGTACCCGGAAATGCCAATGTAGTGGACTCTCTGGAAAAGTCGTTAACAATCCGATGGTTATGCATGTGTCTTGTGAACTCGCCTCAAATCGGGTCTACTCTCGTCTTTTGCGCGAGCGAAAATGGCCACGAGAAAGACGACAAGCCTGGTGGAATACCTTACCGAGATCGAGGACCAAAGAAGGGGCAACGGCAAGCGCCATGAACTGGTGGAGGTGCTGGTGATTGCCATCTGCGCCATCTTTGCGAACGTGGAAGGTTTTGAGGACATGGCCGAATGGGCGCGCAAGAAGGAGCCGTGGCTCAGAGGCTTCCTGCGCCTTCAGAACGGCATCCCCTCCCACGACACGTTCAATCGGATCTTCCGCATCCTCGACCCCAAGCAGTTCGAGCAGGTGTTCCGGCGCTGGGTCTCGGGCGTGGTCGGTGCCTTGCGCGAGAACGTGGCCATCGATGGCAAGGCCCTGAGAGGATCGGCCACGGCTGGGGACAGTCCGGTGCACATGGTCAGCGCGTTTGCCACCCGCATGGGGATTGCCCTGGGCCAGGAGAAGGTCGCCGACAAGAGCAACGAGATCACGGCCATCCCGGCACTGCTGGAGGCCCTGGCGATCCGGGGCTGTCTGGTCAGCATCGATGCCATGGGCACCCAGCGCGAGATCGCCCGTGCAATCCGCGCCCTGGGCGCGGACTACCTGTTGGCGGTCAAGGCCAATCAGCCCACGCTGCATGAAGCACTGGAGGGCGCTTTCGTCGGGCACTGGGACGAGGTCCACAACGCCGTGCAGACCGGCCATGGGCGCCATGTGTTTCAGATCTACCGCACCTTGCCCAATACCGGGGAGGTAAATACGGGGACCTGGATCGATTGTGCGCTGCTCGGACGGGTCGATTCGGTGCGAGTGGTCCGGGGCAAAGCCTCGCCGGTGGAGACGCGTTACTACATTGCTTCGAGGCAAATGAGCACCGCGGCGTTCGCCGCTGCCGTTCGCGATCACTGGGCGATCGAGAATCGCCTTCATTGGAGCCTGGATGTGATCTTCGGCGAAGACGATCGGCGCCTCGTGAAGGATCACGCTGCGCAGAACTTCTCGCTGCTGACCAAGATGGCTTTGAATCTGTTGCGTCAGGATTCCTCCGCTCCCTCTGCTCCCAAGAAGAGCCTGCGCCTGCGGCGCAAGGCCATCGGTTGGGATGACGATGCCCGCATGGCGCTGCTCGGACTCACGCCACTATGACAATCGAGTGCGATCGCCCTGCCTTCAGTGCAAGCTCGATGATTGCAGTATCTACTGCAATCAGCACTGCGCTCATACCCACTGAGACTCATTGGTGCGGGTTGTCCTCCGCCGCGAGCGCCGGGTGGATGCCCGCCACTCATTCGTATCAGAGCGCATAGCTGACGGGGTGCAGACCGGCATCCCGGTGGGTCCTGTATTGCGGAACAAGTCGCAGGAATTCGGCACTCTGCTCGGTGTTGTCGTGATACCGCATCGGCAGATCTCCCCGTGATTGCCTCTTGCTGTCGCGTTCGCTGCTCCGGCGGCTGCCGCCTGCGGGGGCGGCGCGATCCGTGCGCCGACTCCGAGTTCCTCCCAACACTCATCGCATGAGGATTCGCGCGGCCAGACGGGCAGCCCGCAAATCCCCTCCCAGGGTCTCGAGGCCGCCGCCGAGCGGCCTGCCCGATTCGGCGCGGCCTTTCGGGAGCGGCCCCGCGGCAGGGGCCGTGGGGGCCGGGTTCGCCATGCGCTCCTTGCTCGGCCAACCGTGGTAACTTCCCCGAATTTCGGGAGGCGCCCACATGGCCGATCGAGACGACCTGGAGGAACTCTGCGCGGCGTCCGGCATCGCGCGGGAATACCACCAAATTGACGGCGCGCACCGCGTCGTGCCGGAGCGAACCCTGCGCACGCTGCTCGCCGCCATGCACATGGAGGCCGCGCAGGGCGCCGATCTCGGCCGGGCGCTCGACGGCTTCGAGGCACAGTCCTGGCGGCGCGTTCTGCCGCCGGTGCGGGTGCTGCGCGCCGGCGAAGCCGGCAGCGTCGCACTGACGCTGCCCGCGGCGGCGGCCGGGCGGCGCCTCGAATGGCGGCTCACTCTCGAAGACGGGACGCGCCTGGGCGGACAGGTGATGCCCGAGGAGCTCCGCCAGAGCGACGAGCGCAGCGTCGATTCGGTCGTCTGCCGCCGCTACGTGCTGCCGCTGCCCGCAGTGGAGCAGACCGGCTATCACCGCCTGGAGATCGAAGCACTGGCGGATGCGCCCGAGCGGCTGGCGGGCATGCCGCTCATCGTTGCGCCGCAGCGCTGCCACCTGCCGCCGGCGATCGAGGCCGGGGGCCGCATCTGGGGGCCGGCGGTGCAGGTCTATGCGCTGCGCTCACAGCGCAACTGGGGCATGGGGGACTTCACGGATCTGCTGCGCCTGGTCGAGCTCTGCAGTCAGGCCGGAGCCGGCATCGTCGGCGTCAATCCGCTCCACGCCCTGTTCCCCCACGATCCGGCGCAGGCCAGTCCCTACAGCCCGTCGAGCCGGTTGTTCCTCAACACCCTTTACATCGACGTCGAGGCGGTGCCGGATTTCGCGGAAAGCGAGGCGATCCGGGCGGTGGTCGGCGAGGCGTCGTTCCAGGACCGGCTGCGACGCCTGCGCGCGACCGATCTGGTGGACTACCCGGGAGTGGCCGCGGCCAAGACGGCCGTTCTGCGGCAATGCTACGAGCATTGCCGCGTGCGGCATCTCGCGTCCGCTACGCAGCGTGCCGCCGAGTTCCGCAGGTTCCAGGCGCGCCACGGTGCGGCGCTGCGCGGCCACGCCCTGTTCGAGGTGCTGCAGGAGCATTTCCACGCGGCCGATCCCGGCGTCTGGGGTTGGCCGGCCTGGCCGCAGGCCTTCCGCGAGCCGACTGCGCCGGCCGTCGCGGCGTTCGCCCGCAGCCACGCGAGCGAGGTCGAGTTCCGCGAATACCTCCAATGGCAGGCGGACATCCAGTTGGCCGCGGTGGGACGGCGGGCGCGGCAAGTCGGGCTGGCGGCCGGCGTGTACCAGGATCTCGCCGTCGGGATCAGCCCGGCCGGCGCGGAGGCCTGGTCCAGCCGGGATCTGTATGCCCTCGGCGTGCATGTCGGCGCGCCGCCCGACGACTTCAATGCCCACGGCCAGGACTGGGGGCTGCCGCCCCTGGTGCCGCACCGGCTCACGCAGTCCGGCTATGAGATCTTCATTGCCACCCTGCGCGCCGGCATGCGCTGCGGCGGCGCCCTGCGCATCGACCACGTGATGGGCCTGATGCGCCTGTTCTGGGTGCCACGCGGCGATTCGGCCGCGCAGGGCGCCTACGTCGGCTATCCGCTAAGCGACCTGCTCGGCATCCTGGCACTGGAGAGTCAGCGCAACAGGTGCATGGTCATCGGCGAGGATCTCGGGACCACGCCCGCGGGGCTGCGGCCGGCCCTGGAGCAGGCGGGCGTGCTGTCGTACCGGGTGCTGATCTTCGAGCGCGGCTGGGACGGCGCCTTCAGGCCGCCGCAGGAGTATGCGCGACAGGCGCTGGTCTGCGTCAGCACCCACGACTTGCCGACGCTGCGCGGCTACTGGCTGGGACGCGACATCGACGCGCGCGACGCGCTCGGCCAGTTTCCCTCGGAGGCCATGCGCGAGTCGCAGCGCGCGGGACGCGGCAAGGACCGGATCCGGCTGCTCGAGGCGCTGCGGCGCGAGGCCGTTCTGCCCGAGCCGCCGCCGGCCGGGGAGCCGGCCGACATGACGCAAGGATTGGCGCTGGCGGTTCACCGCTACCTCGCCCGCAGCCCCTCGATGGTCATGACGGTCCAGATGGAGGACGTGCTGGGCGCCGCCGATCAGGTCAACCTGCCCGGTTCAGACGAACGTCACCCGAACTGGCGGCGCAAGCTGCCGCTGGAAATCGAGCGGTGGCCCCACAGCGCCCGCGTTCGCGATCTGTTCGGCATGCTGCGTACGGAGCGGGGGCGGTAGCCATGGCGGCGATCCGCGATCCCGGATACCGCGCGTCGCCGCTTGTTCCCGATGGCGCCCGCGCGGCACAATGGCAGCAATCTTTCCTGCCGGTCTCGCCGGGCCTTCGCAATCGCGATCGGTGCCGCCGGTCGGTCCTACGCGCCCCGGCCGTGGTCGGCTCGATTTCCGCACCAGCCTCTCGCCCGAGCTTTGCCGCGTTGGCCGGAGCCCGAGAGCGCTGCCGTCATATCGGCTCGAAGTCGGTCCGGATCCCGCTGATTACTACCCTGCGTCGGGTGTCAGCACCGCCTTCATTAACGGCCATCCGTTCCCGAGGCGGCCACTGGCCGAAACGAGTCGGGCTCTGCCGTGCGAGCCACGAAAAGATACTATTCATGTGCGGCAGCCGGGTCAATGTCCGGTCATGCACCTTAAGCGGACGGAGTTGACCAAGAGGCGGGGGTCGGCTCTGGCCGACAAGCTGAAGCTCACGCCTGCGTCAGGTACGTTGGCTTGTCGGCAGCGGTCGCTCGCGGCGGCGTCCCCGGACTGGACTAATAGTCGTCCGGCCGGGCCCCTCGCCGGCGAGAGCGGCGGGCCGTCGTGCCATCTATCGGTCCGTTGCAGCATCCCCGGCCGCAGCCTGAGAATACGCGTCAACGTGGTACAACGACCGCGCTAACCAACACAGAGGAGATCCACGATGGCAAAGGTCGTGCGCTTTCACCAAACCGGCGGTCCCGAAGTCCTCCAGATCGACGATCTCCCCCCGACCGAACCTGGGCGGGGCGAGGTGCGTCTGAAGGTGCAAGCGCTCGGATTGAATCGGGCGGAATGCATGTTCCGCTCCGGAATGTATCTCGAGACACCCGCGCTGCCCTCGCGGCTTGGATACGAGGCAGCCGGCACCGTGGAGGCGGTGGGGCCAGGCGTTACCGGGCTCAAGGTCGGCGAGCGTGTCAGCACCATTCCCGCCTTTCAGCTATCCAAGTATGGCGTCTACGGGGAATGGGCGATCGTCCCTGCCTATGCGTGCGCGGCCTATCCCGGGGCGATGAGCCCCGAGCAAGGTGCCGCGATCTGGATGCAGTACCTCACCGCCTGGGGCGCACTGATCGAGTTCGGCAAACTCGAGCGCGGTCAGACGGTACTCATTCCCGCCGCCAGCAGCAGCGTCGGCCTCGCGGCCATCCAGATCGCCAAAGCGAGTGGCGCCACGGCCATCGCGACGACCCGCAAGAGCGACAAGAAGACTCGACTGGCTGAAGCCGGTGCAGATTACGTCATTGCGACCGGGGAGGAAGACCTGCCCAAGCGCGTCATGGAGATCACTGCGGACAAGGGTGCCGACATCATCTTCGATCCGGTTGCAGGCCCTTACATCGAGACCCTGACGCAAGCGGCGTCGCAACATGGCACGGTTTTCATCTACGGAATGCTGGACCCTCGCCCAACGCCATTCCCAATGGCGCCAGCCTTCACGAAAGGACTCTCCTTGCGGGCCTACACGCTGTTTGAGGTAACCGGCCAACCCGCGTCGTTGGAGAAGGGAAAGCGCTACGTGTACGACGGCCTGAAGTCGGGCGCCCTCAACCCCATCCTCGATGAGCGCAGGTTTACCCTCGATCAGATCGTGGATGCACACCGCTACATGGAGAGCAATCGGCAGTTCGGGAAAATCGTCGTGAAGGTCTAGCAGGAGCCGAATCACCAGCGGCAGAAGTCTCCAACCCGGGCCAATGGGTGAAGTCGGCCAATTGCGCTCGTCCATGGAGCAATCGACAGTTCGATGCGGTATAAGTACGCCACAGTCGAGGCAAACGGTGCCTTGACCACGATCCCCTGCCAGCGCAGCTCGTGCACAGCCTCGGTCTATCCTTGCTTATCGCGAACGACCTGGCCCGACTCCTGTTGAAGTTTGCCCTCGCGCCGGTGCTGCTCGCGCAGGTGGTCGCAACGCGACGACGCGCGCTCGTGCTGCCGGAGGCGCAGGGTACGCGCGAAGGCCGCCTGGGGGACGGGCCGCACACGCTGCGGCTACTGATCGCCGGGGACTCCTCGGCCGCCGGCGTCGGCGTCGATCACCAGGACCGCGCGCTCGCTGGCTACCTGACCCGCGCCCTGCATGCGCGAACGGGCCGGCCGCTGCAGTGGGCGTTGCGCGCTCGCTCGGGGCTGACGACGGCCGATGTGCATGCACTGCTGCGCGACGACCCGCCCGCGCAGGCCGACGTGGTGGTGGTCGTCTCGGGCGTCAACGACTTGATCGAGCAGATCCCCTCGGACAAGGCCGTGCGGCATCGCGAGGCGCTCGCGCAATGGCTGCTCGACGAGTACCGCGCAGCGCACGTCGTCTTCGCCTCGCTGCCGCCGGTGCACCGATTCCCGCTACTGCCGCAGCCGCTGCGTTATCTGGCCGGGGCCGATGCGCGCCGCCACGACCGTGCGCTGGCCGAATGGGCCGCCACGCGGCCAGGCGTGTCCCATGCGCCAATTGCGCTCGATCTCGGGCCCGAGAACATGGCCGCAGACGGCTTCCATCCCGGGGAGCCCGTTTATCGGGCGTGCGGGGAGGCGCTCGCCGAGCACATCTGCCGCCTGGTCCTGTTGCCGGTCGAATTGGGGATGGATGATGATCCACAGCCGGGGTCACTGCCGAGATCAGCTCTGCCACGATCCACAAAGTAAGCGAAAGTGGCTGCTTCCGGGAGGCCATGGCTGACTGCTGACCGGCAGCTGAGGGGCCAACCTGGCGGTTCGACACCCAATCGTCATGAGGCAGTTGCCGGCCAGTAGCGGCCGTTGACGACACGCAAAGATTGCGCTGCTGATCGTCTGGTTCTCACTTCATACCTGACCCACGGGGCTTTCTGCCATCGCGTTGCTGCGCGGCCACTGTCGACCTTCACCACACCCCGGAAGCGGTCGATCGGCAACGACTGCCTGCGTGGATCTCGACTTGGTGGAGTATTGCGGTGGCGAAGCCCACCACTTCATGGACCGTGCTATTGGCCAACGTCATGGACTGCTCGCGGCCGCAGGAGCTGCCGGTGATCGTGGTGCCGGGCGCGGACCACTTCTTCCATCGTCGCCTGCAACTGATCTGCGACATCATCAAGCGCTGCAGGCACGCGTGAGTACACGGGCCGCGCTGACCGAATGGCGAAATGTCGGTTCAGCTGCGCTTGAACCGACCTGCGGTGGGCACTCGTGATCCCGGGGGCCGATACGTCGCCCCTGGTAGTCGAGGGGCTGCGCAAGCGCTATGGCGAACTCGAAGTGGTGGCGGGGATTGGCTGTCGCCTGCGGGCGGGGGAATGCTTCGGCCTGCTGGGGCCTAACGGCGCCGGCAAGACGACGACGCTGCGCGCGGTGCTGGGGCTCACCCGCGCCGATGCCGGCAGCATCAGCCTGACGGGCATCGAAGTACCGGGTCGGGCGCGGCAGGCGCGGCAGCAGGTCGGAATCGTGGCGCAGGTCGACAACCTTGACCCGGACTTCACGGCCACCGAGAACCTCCTGATCTATGGCCGCTACTTCGGGCTGAAGGACGCGGCGATCCGCGCCCGCATCCCCGGCCTGTTCGAATTCGCGGGGCTGGAATCCCGCGCAGATTCGCGCATCGCGACGCTGTCGGGTGGCATGAAGCGGCGCCTGACGCTGGCCCGCGCGCCGGTGAGCGACCCGCAACTGCTGGTGCTGGACGAACCCACCACCGGCCAACGAACCTGGAGGACATCTTCCTCAAGCTGACCGGCCGGGAACTGCGGGACTAGACGTGACCGAAGCGCAGGTCGAATGCTATGCCCAGCGCCTGCTGAACCCCTTTCGCGGGGCGACGCACGTCATCCGCTACGCCGCCGCCGAGGCGGTGACCACCGACGGCCTGGGACATCTATGTCGCCAACGATCAACTGCTGGAGGGGCTCGACGGCGTGTGCGGCGCCCAGATCAGCGACCTGCGCTACGGCTGCGGGTCGGCCGCGCAGGGACTGAAGCACGGACGGCTCTGCCCCTCGGCCGACTTTCGGCGCATGGAGGAGTTGGGCGCAGTGGTCCACGAGCACCTGCGCCGGCGGCAGGAGTGCGTGCCCTTTCCGTTCCGCGATCGCTCCGAACTGTGGCTGCTCGACGCCGAGGACCGGCCGCTGGCCCTGCTGCACAGTGCGGTGGACGCGCGCGAACTGCCCGCCAGCGTCTGGCCGCATTGGCGCGTCGGTCTCGCGGCCCAGTCGCGTTTCAGCAGCGCGGTGCTCGGCGAGGACGGGGCGCCGGGCAACTGCGCCGAATACCTCGCCGCCTATATCAACCGCCGCGCCGGCGATCCGGCGCGCGCCCAGTGGTTCCTGCGGGAAATCGACGGCTCGGGCAAGGGGATGCAGGTCGTGGGAGGCGACGCGCAGGAACTGCCTTTGCAGCACCTCACGCGGGAGGCGTTTCCAGCGCTGTGCCTGTCGGTCCAGGGCCACGATCCCGCCCACCCCGGCTGATCGATGACTTCCACGCCTGGCAGGCGGCCTGGCTGCTGGTGCTGCCCGACCTCGAGCCCGAGATCCGCCGCCGCCTCGAACGCTGTGCCCGCCAGCAGGCTATGGTGGTGCACGGCCAGCATCGCCTCTATCCCGAGATCATCGACCGCGAGGCGATCCGAGCCACGCTGGTCGAGGCGGTCTTGCGGCGGGCCGAAAACTCTGCCGCAGCTCAGGAGGAAGGCGCGTCCCCGTTCTACATCGAGCTGGATCCGGGTCCGCCGGCCTAAGGATTTTGTCCAAGACATAAAAAAGGGCGCCTAAGCGCCCTTGTCCTTCCGGGGGAGGGAAGGGAGGGGGATCAGCCTTCGTCGATGCCCTCGGTCACGGGGTTGTTGATGATCCAGTGCAGGCGGCTGCCTTCCACCGCGGACTCCAGCACTTCGATCTTGAGTTCCTCGGCAAGCTCGACGAAATCGGGTGTGTACATGGGGTGTCTCCTGATAGGTTGATCTGATTGCTGCCGGCTTGCGCCGGGCCAATCCCGATTAAGTTACTCGGTTAAGCGAACTCTATGTTTGTCCTAGACAGATGTCAAGCATTTTTTATCTGGCCATAAAGCAAACCCGGGATTGGCCGCCACTGGCCCATCCCGCGTTGGGATAATTCGTGCCCGTCCCGATCAGCCACACGCGGTTCCGGCCGGTCGAGGGATCCCAGGTCAACGAGTTCCTGGAGAAACTCGACGACGGCTTCAACCCGCGCAACGGCCTGTTCGACTTGAACCGGCAACGCGTGAGTCAGGTTGTACCGGCGGGCAAGGTGCTGCTCGGCGTGCACGGCACCTTCAGCAAGGGCGATGCGATCCTCGGCCACCCGCACCGGCAGACCCGGCAACATCACCACCCGAGCGTCCCAGACAAGTCCCGGCCGGCGCGTCACCACACGCTGGTATGAGGAGAAGGGCTTCCAGTGATCGGTGGACTCGCCCATGTTGAAGCTGCCGACTTGGTTGACACTGGCCGTGGCGACGATGGGCCGCCCGTCCTTCAGGGCGGTTCGAAAGCAGCGCTGCACCGGCGGCGGCAGGCCGTCGAGCTCGCGGGCGTCGTTCTGCCAACGCGGGGCTGGGTTCTAGGGTCGCGAGCCGTCGGCTGCGCCTGGCAGGGAATTTGCATCAGTTACGGCGCGATCCCATGCCGCTGCACGCTGCGACGATTCTCAACCGACATGCGCTTCAAGGTGAACCATCTCACGCGTTACTTCTACAGCGAACCAGTCCGTCTGGGTCGCCACTGGCTGCGGCTTCGGCCGCGCTCCCAGGACGGCGTACAACTGCTGCATTTCGATCTCGACGTTGAGCCGGCACCCGCAGGTCGCAGCGAAGGGCTCGACCCCGACGGCAACCTGGTCACGGCCGTCTGGTTCGCGCAGGTCACACCGCGGCTCCAGGTGCGGTGCCAGTTCGAGGTCGTCACGGAACGGACCAATCCCTACCACTACCTCGCCGATCCGGCGCCTTGGCCCGTCCCGTATCCCCCCGACCTGACCCGTCGGCTGACCCCGTGGCTCGCTGCGGAATCGGCGGCGCCATCGGTGGCCGCGCTTGCCGACGAACTACGTGCACAATCGGCCGACGCTTTCGATTTCGTCCACCTCCTCAACGCGCGGCTGCACCAGCAGATCAAACGGGAGATCCGTGACACCGGTGCGCCGCAAAGGCCGGAAGAGACGCTTGCGCGTGGTGTCGGCGCCTGTCGCGACCTGGCGGTCTTGTTCATGGCCGCGTGCCGCCTGAGCGGGCTGGCGGCGCGATTCGTGAGCGGTTACCAGAAAGGCCGCGACGATGTGCCGATCGACGTCGCTGAGCTCGGCCGCCGGCGCCGCTACATGCACGCATGGCCCGAGGTATTTCTGCCCGGGGGTGGGTGGTGTGGCTTTGATCCGACCCACGGGCTGGCGGTAGCCGACCGTCACGTTGCACTAGCGGCGGCGGCCCATCCCGACGATGCGGCACCAATCGAAGGCAGCTTCTTCGGCGAAGCGCAGTGAACGATCGAGACCGAGCTTGCAATCGATGTCGAGCCCATGCGGTAAGCTGGATGCCATACGATTCAACACGTCAGCGGAGTCGCTGTTCATGCCCCACACGGATGCTGACTTCCAGGTCGTTCACGACGCCTTTCGTGCCAAGGTGTTGCGCTACCTCCAGCGGCTGGTCGGACCGACCGAGGCTGAGGATCTGGTCCAGGTCGTGATGCTCAAGGTCAGCCAGGGCCTGCCGGGCTTTCGAGGCGAGTCCGGACGGTCGACATGGATCTAGCGCATCGCAACCAATGCCGCGCTGGACAAGTTGCGCAGCCGCGAGCATCGGGAAGCGGCCGACAGGTCTTGCCCGCAGGAGGCGTTCGGGCGAACCGAGGGCGACCCGGACACGGACGAGCTGTCAAGTGAAGCATATGGCCCATCGGTCGAGACGATCGCGATCCGCCAAGAGACGAACGAATGCATCCGCGAGTTCGTCGGGCGCCTCCCGGAAAGCTATCGGACGGTGATGGTGCTGGGCGAAATCGAGGGCTTCAAAGATCGCGAGATCGCGGCGATCGTCGGCCTGAGTGTCGACGCGGTCAAGATCCGCCTGCATCGCGTCAACGAGATGCTGCGCCTAGAGCTCTCGCGGGGCTGCTGCTTCTACCGTGACAAGGAGCGCAACGAGCTCGCCTGCGACCGCAAGCCATCGAAGTGACCGCGCCCCGACCGAAGCGAATCCGACCTCGAACTCCGGCGCTCGATAGTGACGATGCGAGGAGCGTTCGCGAGCCGGGGGCGCAGATCGAGCCGCGACGTAGTGCGCGAGCGCCCGGCGCGATTCCTCCCTGCTCCCCTTTGGCAAGCACGTAACGGTGCCTGTATCTCTTTGCCTCGCGGCCTCGTCTAAACGTATGAGACCGCAGGAACCGGATCTCCTGGTGGCGTCGGAGATCGACCGGACACAGGAGTTCGCCGCGGGACGCCTGTCGCTGAACTTCAAAAAGGAGGATGAGATGGACCCTAGTGTGTGGTGGGGACAGGGCTTCGGCATGTTCTGGATCTTTCCATTGCTTTTCATGATCTTCATGGTGGCGATGATGGTCATGATGTTTCGCCGAGGTGCTTGCGGGTGCATGCCGATGTCGCATGGTCGTGCGAACTCGCCGGCCGATGGGCGCGACTCGCCGCGCCAGATCCTCGACCGTCGCTACGCTGGCGGCGAGCTGACGAAGGACCAGTACGACCAGATGAAACGCGACCTCGAACTGGATCGAGGTCAGCCCTGAGCGCAAAGCGCATCGTGTTCGCCAAGCCGCTGCGTGCCGGGCCGAGTTCGTAAAGCTCGCGCTGCTCCACGTCTCGAGTTACGGCCAGCTGGTGCGGACCTACCCATCGACCCAAAGCCCGGCAGCAGCTTTCTGGGAGCCGATGCTCTGGCTGGCCACCGGCCCGCCATGGTTCGGCCTTCATCCACCGGGCACGAGCTCTCGGCCAGCGAGGTCGGAGATGGGTCAGATTGCCCGTCTGTGCCGGCTTGGATGCGTCCGGCTCCGTTGTCCCGCTTTGCATTCCGTGGCCACCCCGTCCAGAGCAAAGGTAGTGGGGCGTCCCCCGTCCGTGGCTCGCCGCCAATTGTCGCGGGCGTCCAAGGACAGGAGTTGCCGCCCGCTGCTGCGTGCATCAGTCGGGCCGCGTCCAAGAAGGTGGTTACAACCGTGTTGCGTAAGGCCCTCGCATCCGCCCCGGAAACCAACAACCGGCTACAGCTGGTAATGTGAGATCCCTTTCACGATCGGGACGGCCAACGGCCGCTCAACCACAAAAAACCGCCCCATGACGGTTGACGCCAAGATGACTATATTGGGTCGCTATGCAAAGCTTTGCATACGCCTAGTTGCGTACTATGCATAGGGGTCGGCAGTTCGCGTTCGCGGGTTTGGGAACCTGACGTTCGATGCCACGTTGGCCCCAAGGTCCGTTGACCGCGGGATACCTGCCGCTTGCTCGACGCAGTCGTCTGACCGGAATGGTCGAGGACTTGCCGCCGACAAGTCCTCGATGGGTGACGGCTGACGCATAGGGAGCTGCCGTTCGACGAACCCAACTTCGTGCTCTGCGAGCGTCTCTTGCTGGTCGCATGGGACCGTACGCTGATCATCCGCAAACCGGACGTCAGGCATCTGACATCCATGATTGGTGATCGGCTGGTTCCTGCTAGCGGGCGGTAGAGGTGATCGGTCCGCTGGGTTCTCCTCGGGGGCGCTGCTGACTTCCATATGTGGACCTGGGCTTCTGTCGAAAATCTTCAAGTTGTGTTGAATCTGGCCCAAAATGTTCTCCAGGCCGCACTCGTCATAGCAAAATTGACTCGTCGCAGCTTGCGTGAGTTTTGCGGGAATCAGCTGCGCATCGTGATGCATTGTTATGCAGGGAACGCAACGGGCGTCCTCGTAACCTACTGATTTCACAACTACTGCACGGCGTCCGGACGGACTGAAAATCCTTGTGTCGGTGGTTCGATTCCGCCCTTGGCCACCAAGATTTCAATTACTTAGCTCAGTTCCCCACGCCCTCAAGAAACGCCTGTGGGGATTTTGCGGGAGCTACAGTGCGCTTCGCCGCCGCAAGACCACCAGATCGGGCCGCCGGCCACTGGACTCGCACACACGATTCGCTGCCTCGATGAGTCTGGAAAGCTCGGCAGCGGAGTAGTGCGTCGTGATCCGCGATGAACGGTGACCCAGCAGATCCTGCCGGTCCTCAAAGCTTACCCCGGCCGAGCGCAGGCGCCGACCGAAGGTGTGCTTCAAGTCATGGACCCGGACCTGCGATAGTCCCGCAGCCGCTCGTGCACGAATCCAGGCCTTGTTCAGCATACGGGTGGTCGGCCTGGATCGATACGTGAAGACGTGCGTTTCGTGCTGGCCTCGCTGTGCCTCGACGACCGACTTGGCGATTCGATTGAGCACGATCAGCCGATCATCACCGTTCTTCACGAAGCGTCCCGGCACGATGAACACGAACGTATCCAGCTCCGGCACCTTCACTTCCCACTCCCAGCGGAGGCCGCACACCTCTTGGTCCCGACACCCTGTGTTGACGGCGAACAGCGCCATCGCCGCGAGATGCGCTGGCAGCTCCTTGAACAACCGCGCCTGCTCGTCCCAATTCAGCGGATAGGGTTGCCGCTTGTTTGTCGCGGGTAGCAGCTCTATTCTTGGCGCCGCAGCGAGCCAAGTCATGCCGTTCTCATCGATCCACTCGCGCGCCGCAAGGTTGAGTATGCGACGCACGACCTTGAGGCCGTGGTCGATGGTATGCCTGCCGCGTGACTTCGTTTCCGCGCCCGGTCATGATGGGAGCGCGCAGGACGCGGCGCAGTCTCTCGACGATGGGTACGTCATCCAGGTTCTCGATGGACGCGAGGTGTGCCTCGATAATCGTGCGCAGGTGGGCGTCGGCTCCGGCCACCGGCTGAGACAGCCAGGTGGAGGCAAACACGAGCGCGGTCTGGTCGGCGTCGAAGCGCAGGGGGGCACGGAATAAGCGGCGAAACGGTGTGAGATCGTCGGGCTGGCGATGGGCGAACAGGACTTCGTCGGCCGACCAGGCGGGGTCGTGCAGGTCCCGCATCAGCTTGATATTGACGGCTGACGCAAGGTCGCAGATCTGGTCGGAGCCTTCGACGCCGGGCTGGTAGATCCAATAGGCCAGGACCGCATGGGAGCCGTCCACCGACAACGTCGGCACCGCGCCGCTGCGGCTGAGGAGGCGTCCCCCTGCGGCATACGGGATCGGATTGTCCGGGTCGCCCAGGATGCGGTAGTCAACCCCGCAGGATGGAAAGACCGCCTCCGGGTCGGCGCCGAACTCCCGCAGCAGCGCAGGAATTCCGACCAGGGGTGCAACCCTCACCGAGCCTTCGCCTACCACCTGCTTCGCTATCGCGTACCCCCATCCGATGCTGATCATGTCTTGGCAGACTGTCGCGAGATATCCGGATCGTGTCGCAAATTGTCGAGCTGCAATCGTCTGATCCGTTCAAGATCGCGCGCTCGCGGCATCCCGCCGGGCAATCCCTTCAGAAGGGAGTCACGAGGACCGGAAGCCGGTAGCAACGGCGACGAGATACCCGTGGATCGCACAGAGGCACGCACCGGCGTCCGGCTGCAACCAGGGACGGTGGCGCGCCCGGTCGAACGGAGGAGCGAGGCGATTACCGTTCCCATGGGTGGACGGTGAGTCGGTGCCTTCCGGTGAGCGGGCACGGGGTTGCCCGATTGCGTGGGCGTGTGCGAAGCGATCGGCCGATGCTGCAACAACGGGCTGCTCGACTGTCGGCACGGTTTCGGCTACCTTCAGTCGCTTTGCAGGCGGCCGAGATTGGGCGGGCCCACCACTTTGGAGCCCCGGCCTTCCGGCCGGAACGATCGAAGCATGAAACGACGAAAGGGGAAATCATGTTCAGGATGGATCAATGCCGGCACGCAGCGCAGCGTCTTGCGGCGCTCGGATTTCTTATGGCTGCGGTGCTGCCCCAACTGGCCTTCGGGCAGCCTGCAGGAATCGACCCCAAGGCCGAGAAACTGCTCCGTGCCTCGACCGATTACGTTGCCGGCCTGAAACGCTTCAGCATCGAAACGCGCAATACGCTCGAAGTCGTGCTCAAGTCCGGGCAGAAGATCCAGTTCGACCACGGGGTGAATGTCGCCGTGCAGCGGCCGAACAAGCTGCGGGCCCAGCGCACGGGCGACCTGGTGGACCAGGACTTCTACTACGACGGCAAGTCGCTGACGCTGCACAACCCGAGCGAAAAGTACTTCGCCACGGTCGCGGCCCCGGGCTCGCTGGAAGAGATGCTCGACTTCGCCCGGACCAAGCTGGACATCGTCGCCCCGGCGGGTGACTTCATCTACAAGAATGCGTACGAGATCCTGATGGAGGGCGTGACCGACGGTCTGGTCGTCGGCAAGGGCGTGGTCGAAGGCGTGCGCTGCGATCACCTCGCCTTCCGTACTCCTCACATCGACTGGCAGATCTGGATCCAGGAAGGCGACAAGCCGCTGCCGCGCAAGATCGTCATCACCACGAAAGACGTGGCCAGCGCGCCCCAGTTCGCGGTCGTCATGACCAAGTGGAACCTGGCGCCGAAGTTCTCCGACCGCCTGTTCACCTTCAAGCCGCCGAAGGGCGTGAAGAAGGTCGAGTTCCAGCCCCTCGAAGGCGGCGCACCCAAGGCGCAATGACGGCGAAGGGCGGCGTCGAGTACTACAATGCGGTGGCGTCTTTTGCCGCGCGGCGTTTCAAGGCAACAACCTCGTGTACCTGGTTCAGCAGCCCTGAGCCGGGATTGCACGGTGCAACGAATCTGTGGAGGTAGCGCGATGAACGAGAGACGAAGCAAGTTGGGGCAGATCCTGGTCGTTGGCGCGGCGGTTGCCGCCCTGTCGGGTGCGCCGCAGGCGCGCGACCCAGGCATCAACCAGCCCGGCGTACGGGGAGGCACTGCCGGCGTCGGGGCGCCCGGAGTCGGCGTCAGGGATCCCGGCATCAATCAGCCCGGCGCGGCAGGCAACGTTGGAGCGGCCAGGGTCGGCGTCGGGGCGCCCGGCGTCGGCGTGGTCGATCCGGGGATCAATCAGCCGGGTGTCGCCGGAAATGTCGGCGGCGTGGCCCGGCGCAGCGTGCGCTATTGATTCGGCCGGCGATGGCGGTGCCGCCGACATCGCCGGCTCATACCGTGGTTCGACAGGAAAGGAACACATGAGACTTGCATTCGCGAAGACGTTCGGCAGCGCACTGGCGGCCGGGGTGCTGGCAGTGGTTGCGTTCTCCCCCGCGGCCCTGGCCCAGGCCAGGGGCGAACTGGATCGCACCGTGCTGCCGATCCCGGAACCGAAGCGGCCGCTGTACAAGGAGCTCGATGCCCGCAATGTGAAGGCGCCGCCCCGCTTCGAGGTCAGTGCCCCGGCTGGCGCCCCCAACGTCGTCATCGTGCTGATCGACGACATGGGCTTCGGTGTGCCGGGCTCTTTCGGCGGTCCGGTCGCCATGCCGACGCTCGATGGGCTGGCCCAGAACGGCCTGCGCTACAACAACTTCCATACCACGGCGCTGTGCTCGCCGACGCGCGCGGCGCTCAAGTCCGGGCGCAACCATCACACCGTCAACATGGGCTTTATCACCGAAATGGCGACCTCCATCCCGGGCGCTACCGGCCAGATCCCCAATGCAACGGCCCCGGTGGCGGAAATGCTGCGCCTCAACGGCTACAGCACGGCGGCTTTCGGCAAATGGCACGAGACCGCAGCTTGGGAAGCCAGTGTCTCCGGCCCCTTCGACCGCTGGCCGACGCGCCAGGGTTTCGACAAGTTCTACGGCTTCATCGGCGGCGAGACCAACCAGTGGGCGCCCTTCATGTACGACGGCACCCATCAGGTCGAACTGCCGAACGACCCGAATTACCACTTCATGACGGACATGACCGACCAGGCGGTGGCCTGGATCAAGTACCAGAAAGCTCTGACGCCCGAGAAGCCGTCCTTCATCTACTTCGCGCCCGGTGCCACCCACGCACCGCACCACGTTCCTAAGGAATGGATCGCAAAGTGGAAGGGCAAGTTCGACCAGGGCTGGGACAAGCTGCGCGAGGAAACCCTGGCGCGGCAGATCAAGACGGGCATCGTGCCCCCGGATACCAAGCTGGCGCCGAAGCCCCCGGCGATCAAGGATTGGGACAAGCTCTCGGCCGACGAGAAGCGCCTGTTCACCCGCCAGGCCGAGGTCTTCGCTGCCTACGCCGACTTCACCGACCAGGAGATCGGCCGCATGCTCAAGGCCTTCGCGGACGTTGGCCAGGCGGACAACACGCTCGTCTTCTACATCGCCGGCGACAACGGCACGAGCGGCGAGGGCGGCCAAAACGGCATGTTCAACGAGTACACCTACTTCAACGGTGTGCACGAGAAGGTCGAGGACATGCTGAAGTTGGCCGACAAGTGGGGCTCCGCCGAGACCTACCCGCACATGGCGGCCGGCTGGGCGGTGGCGCTGGACGCCCCCTTCGGCTGGATGAAGCAGGTGCCTTCGGACTTCGGCGGCACGCGCAACGGCATGGTGGTGAGCTGGCCCAAGAGGATCAAGGCGAAGAACGAGATCCGCGGCCAGTTCGGCCACGTGATCGACGTCGCGCCGACCATCCTGCAGGCGATCGGCCTGCCGGAGCCCAAGGTGGTCAATGGCACGCCCCAGATCCCGATGGAAGGCAAGAGCCTGACGTATTCCTTCGACGATGCCAGAGCAAAGGAGCGCCACACCACGCAGTATTTCGAGATCGCCGGCAACCGCGCGATCTACCAGGACGGCTGGTTCGCGCGCACCATCCACCGGGCGCCGTGGGAAGCCAAGGGACGCCATCCGCTGAAGGACGACGTCTGGGAGCTGTATGACGTGCGCTCGGACTTCAGCCTGGCCAATGACCTGGCAGCGAAGAACCCGAAGAAGCTCACCGAGCTGCAGGCGGTCTTCATGAAGGAAGCCGAGAAGTACCACGTGCTCCCGATCGACGACCGGGTATTCGAGCGGCTCGATGCCGCCGCCGTCGGCCGTCCCGACCTGATGGCGGGGCGTACCTCCATGACCCTCGCCGAAGGCATGACCGGCATGATGGAGAGCGTCTTCATCGACGTGAAGAACAAGTCCAAGATCATCACGGCCGAGATCGAGGTGGCGCAGGGAGGGGCCAACGGCACCATACTCGCGCAGGGCGGGCGCTTCGGCGGCTGGTCGCTGTACGTCAAGGACGGCGTGCCGGCCTACGACTACAACTTCCTCGGCCTGCAGCGCACCGCGATCGCCGCGACCAAGAAACTCGCGCCGGGCAGGTCGACGCTGAAGCTCCAGTTCGACTACGACGGCGGCGGCCCTGGCAAGGGCGGCAAGGCGACCCTGTTCGTGAACGGCGAGAAGGTGGCCGAGGGGCGGATCGAGCACACCCAGGGCGGAATGTTCTCCGCGGACGAGACTGCGGACGTCGGCATCGACCTCGGCACGCCGGTGGTCGAGGCCATCGGTTCGGAAGCGAAGTCCCGCTTCACCGGGCGCATTCAGAAGGTCACGGTGGAAGTGAAGAACGTGAAGCCGGCCGAGAAAGCGGAGGCGGACAGAGCCCGCGTGGAGGTCGCTCACCGCAAGGCGGTATCGGACTGAGCGGGATCCGGATCGACGGCTACCAAGTCTTTTCCGCAACAACGACGACGAAGAGGGGAATCGAAATGAAGAGTGAATTTGGCATCGCGCGGCGCCTGGCACCGTTGCTCGTGGCAGCCGCCGCGCTGCTGCCAGCGGCGTCGCATGGGCAGGGGGCGGCGGACTCGTGGCAATGGCGCGCCTCGATCTACGGCTGGTTCCCGAGCATCGATGGCTCGACGCGGTTTCCCACCGGGGGAGGCGGTCCCTCCATCGACGTCGATTCCGATGATGTCCTCAGTGCCTTGCAATTCACATTCATGGGCGCGCTCGATGTGCGCAAGGGGCAATGGGGCCTGTTCAACGATCTGGTGTACGTCGATCTGGAGGGCTCCAAGTCCGGCTCACGCGATTTCACCGTCGGTCGGGCCGGCTTGCCGGCCGGGGTCGACCTGAACGCCGACCTCGAGATCAAGTCCTGGGTCTGGACCTTCGCCGGGACCTACGCCATCAGCGACACGCCGCAGAACACGACCCAACTGCTGTTCGGCGGGCGGATGCTGTCCATGGAACAGACGCTCAGCTGGTCCTTCAACGGCAACATCGGCGCGCTCGGACTGCCGGGCCGCAGCGGCAGCACGCAAGTCGACGAAACGAACTGGGACGCCGTCGTCGGGCTCAAGGGGGTCGCAACCCTCAGCGCTGACCGCCGCTGGGTTCTGCCGTACTACGTGGACGTGGGAACGGGGGATTCGAAGCTCACCTGGCAGGCCATGGCCGGCGTCGGCTACTCGTTCGACTGGGGCACGACGACCCTGGCCTGGCGCTACCTCGATTACGAATTTGATTCGGACGTGGCGCTCCAGGACATCGGTTTCAACGGGCCGTTGATCGGCGTGACGTTCCAATGGTGACGTGTAGCGATCGACAACCTGGCTCAGACAAGGAGATCCGATTGACTTCGGCAGGAACGAAAGTGCGTAGTGATGCAGTGTTTAAGTCTGTCGGATCCGTCCTCGTCGCGGCTGCGCTGCTTGCCGGCTGTGCCTCGAACGGTGGCGGGTCCGCCGCCTCAGGCGGCGGTGTCACCGCCAGCGATACGGTGCGGCTGACCCGCAGCGGGTTCCTGTCGCACTACGACCGGCTCAAGCGCGCGCCGGTGGGCGACGGCGCCGAATGCTGGCGCGCGGCCGATGCCGATCTGAAGAAGTACGACAAGGTGCTGATCTCGCGCATCGTCGTTTCGCTCAAGCCATCCAAGGACGGCGAGCAGACGGTCAACCCCTCCGACCTGAAGGCGCTGACCGACTATTTCCACGGCTCGCTGGTGAAGGCGCTGTCGCCGCAGATGAAGGTCGTCGACCAGCCGGGCGCCGGTGCCATCGTCATTCGCGTCGCGCTCACCGACTTGGTGCCGACCAGCGTCACGCGCAGCGTCGGCGGCACGCTGATTCCCTACGGGTTCGTGGCCGAGGCGGGCTCGGGCGTGGCAAGCGGCCGGCCCGCCGGTTCGACCCCGTATCTCGGCGAGACCGGTATGGAGATGCAGTTGCGCGACGGTGCGTCCGAGGCGATCCTCGGTGAGTGCCGCGACACGCAGATCGGGCGCAAGTACGCGGCCGACGTCGACGCCAGCGCGGCAGGCGCTGCCCAGACCTGGGCCAGCGGCTACCTCAATTCCTTCCAGAGCTGGGCCTACGCGCAGAATGCCTTCGACAAATGGTCGGCGCTGTTAGCGAAGCGCTTGGCAGAACTGCGCGGCAGTCCCGCCAGGTAATCCTGCCCGGAGCGCGCCCGGGTCTGCGAATGCGGAACCCGAATCGCCTGATCCGGGACGAGCTGCAGGGCACCAGCAAGGCGCGCTTCGTCGGCGCGCCGGATGCTGCTGTGGTGCCCTTTTCAGAAATGCTCTGGTCGTGCCCGAACCGCTGAGCGCCACCTATGCGCTCAGACGGCGGGGGGCGCTGCCCCGCGGCGCCTGCACTACATGATCGATCTGTCGACGCTCGCCTGCGAGCAGGTGCAGGTGACCCTGCCCGAGGAAGGCGAGACGCTCACGCGCTTTACCGTGCGCGCGGGGGACGTGCTGATGGCCGATCGAGGCCTAGCGCACCGGCGTGGTATTCGCCATGTTGTCGCACACGAAGGCGAGGTCATCGTGCGAATGAACCTCATCAGCGTTCCCTTGGAGGACGCCAAGGGACGAGCGATGGCGTTACTGCCTCGATTGCGCAAGCTGGCCATCGGGCAAGCTCGGGCATGGCCTGCCGTAATACGCGACGAGCACGGCAGCATTGCCGTTCGCGTGTGCGCACTCAAGAAGAGCGCCGAACAAACCCGCAAGTCGCAGGAGAAGGTGCGCCAGATCGCATCCAGGAAGGGTCGCGAACTGCAGCCCGACACGCTCGAAGCCGCAGGCTACGTCGTTGTGCTGACCACCTTGCCCGAGGTGCCGCCGGCACGGATCTTGGAACTGTACCGACATCGCTGGCAAATCGAATTGGCATTCAAACGCTTGAAATCGCTGTTGCATCTCGGCCACCTGAAGAAGACCGATCCGGTGGGCGCCAAAGCATGGCTGCAGGGCAAGTTATTCGTCGCGACGCTGATCGAAACACTCATCGCGGTTGGCGAGCGCTTTTCCCCTTGGGGCTACTTCCTGCCCAAAGACCGACAGCCGTCGGTGCCGGTGGCGTGAGGTAGCGATGATGCGATTTCTGCTCGCCCGCGCAGTAAACCCACAGCTCAGCCTGCTCGACGGACTTCGCAATTGGAACCATATTGCCAGCGGGCTGCGCGAGGGGCGGCGCAAACGCAGGTACCAGCATGACGATTTGGACCAATTCTTATCTTAGCGTTATGGGGCGCTGCCCCCCGCACCCCCCGCAAGACCGATAGATAGAAAGAAATCCAAACCAGAAAACCGCCGGGCCAACACCGCCCGGCGCATCCAAACCCCAGAATCACGCGGTATTACAACCCCGCCAACACCGGCAGCTTCCCACGCGCCGCCCCTGTGAATACCTCATGAGACACCCACCTCGTTGTCGGCTGCGCACCAACGCTGGCCGGCGCCTGCCTCCCGCGGGCAGGGAACGGTGCGCCCGGGCGGCACCCAAACGCCTGCACTGCCTGCGTTTCGTGGCCGACCCGCTGCCGCAAGCGCCTGACGCTTCGGATCGCAGCCTGTTCCCGCCCGAGCATCGCACACCTTCTGCCGCGCCCGGTCCCATTTGCCGACCTGCATTGGCACTACCCGGCTACTCCGGGCGCATTCAATCCCCATAGCGACCGCGGCGCGGCGGTTCAGCACAAACGATTTTTAGCCCGCCAGCCGCGGCATCTACGTCGTGCCCACCTCGGGCGCCGTGCGCCGCGGCCGACGACCTAAAAATCCTCTGCATTATGTAGCAACTGCACGATGCCTTGCGCATAGTCGCCGGCTACACTTTCCCGTTCCCAACATTGGAGGGAGGAAGTTGTGGCGAAATCCCATGTTGTCAGCGGGCTCGTCAGCAAGCGAGCCGAAATGACTGGGCTGATCGAGTATCACAGGAAGGAAATGGGTCGCTTGGCAGGCGATCTGGTGCACCTTGACGCGTCGATCAAGTTGTTCGCGCCGGACTTGGATGTGGGCAGCCTTCGTCCGAGGGCGCATCGGCGGCACAATGCCTACTTCCGCTCTGGCGAGGTGCCCCGTTTCGTCCTGGACACCCTGCGTCGAACGGGTGGCCCGCTGACCAGCCGATCGATCGCGGAACACGTGATGAGCGCCACGGCACTGGCGTCTTCTCCGGCGATGCTGGCCGCCATTCAGAAGTTCCTGCTGATTGCCCTGAAGAGCCTCTCTGGCAAAGGTGTGGTGAGGGATGGCCCAAGCGCAGGTGCCGCCCCAACCTGGGTGATCGCCTGATGTCAGGGCAGTGCCGCCAGCAATTCTTCATGGCGGCGGTCTCCCTGCCAGTACCCGCACCGCTCACGGCTGGTCGGGCTCCGGGCACACTTGCCGATGATGTCGAGGAAGATGCTGCCGTTGGGCTGGCGGCGGGTTTCTTCCCGATAGGCCAATTCCCCGGCTCTTCGCCGCTTCTCTACGGTAGAAAGGGATGGCTGACATCCCGGAAATCCTGTATGGACCTGGGTTCTCTAAGGACACAGGCGGGTACACGATATGGGAGCAGCCATCCCGGCAGGGATTATGGGGTATCAGGGGCAGGTTATTGAGCGGGTTGAGCACGACGCAGCGTGTGGAACCGTGCGCATTTCTTGCCGACGTGATCAGCGTGTCAAGGCGATTGCTGCCGGGATCGGACGCTGTGGGAGCGTTCATCGGCTCAAGCGGCGCTGGGTGAGCGACCTGCCGCTCTTCGGTCAGGCGTGCCAGGTCGAGATTGAATATGCCGAGGTGTTCATCAGTCCCTCGGTGGTGCGGGTGGAACTGCTGCCGTTTGTCGAGCCCACGACGCGGGTTACCAAACGCTACGCACTGCTGATTTCGGGTCTGTGCCGCCACATGCCGATTTCGGCGGTGGCGCGGCACACGGGGTTGCGCTGGGGCACGATCAAGTCGATCGACAAGGCGTATCTGGCGCACACGATCAAGCCGGTGTCGCCGCAGACGCTGGAAGGCATTCGCTATCTCGGTGTTGACGAGGTGGCACGCGCCAAAGGGCAGGACTACCTGACGCTGGTCTATGACCTGTCGCCCGGCGCCAACTGCGGGCGGATTCTGTGGATCAAGGAGGGGCGCGATAGCGCGGTGCTGTGTGAGTTTCTCGATGCCCTGAGCGAGCAATGCGCCGCTGGCATCGAGGCTGTGGCGATGGACATGGGGGCCGCCTACATCGCCGCCACAAAGGCGAGCTTGCCCAGCGCCGTCATCGTCTTCGACCGCTTTCACATCATGCAGCTGTTCTCGACGGTGATCCGCGATTGTCGCCGTGCCGAGTTCAAGGCCGCCAAGACCTTGGGCGACCTGAGCGGACAGGAGGCCATCAAGGGCAGCCTCTACCTGCTGCTGTCCAATCGCGACAAGCTCAAGGAGAGCGATCAGGGCCGGCTCGACAAGTTGCTGGCGCAAAACGAGCCCCTCAACAAGCTCTATACGCTGAAGGAGCAGTTGCAGCGCCTGTGGCATCAGCCAGGCTCGACGGCCCAGATGGCCGCACGCCTCGATGACTGGTGCGGCATGGCGCAGGCCGCAAAGATCACGGGCCTGTCGAAGTTCGTCAAAACCCTGCAGTCCCACCGCAGCGGCATCTGCAACTGGGCCGATCACCCCATCAGCACTGCCCGTCTGGAGGCCGGCAACGTCAGCATCGCTCTGCTGCGCCGACGCGCCCGCGGCTTCCGCGACACCGAGTACTTGAAGCTCAAAATCTATCAAACCAACACTCCGGACGCCCCTTCCATGCTCTTCTCGCACTTATCCAAGAAGATCACCGTATGAAAGCGGCGAAGACCAATTCCCCCGCATCCGCTGACGCAAGTCAGCCGGGAAATTCAGGCAAAATGCGTCCGGAGATGTGCGGAATGTAGGCCCTGTATCTACCGCGGTCGCGGCTGCCCAAGGCGCGAGAACCTACCTTCTTCGCCTGGATGAGTTCATGTGGATGAAGCCACTTGAGATATTCTTGTCAATGGCACGCGAATTCCCGAAGCCGCTGGTTCTGGAGTTGGGAACGAAACGGTCCATTCCAGAGCGGGCCAAAATCCATCGAAATTGGGTGCCCCACGCCGAGCGCTACGACGGCAGCGATTTGGGGCCAGGTCTGGACGTGGACCGAGTTGCGGACGTCCATAGGCTGTCGCAAATCCTCGGCGAGGAGCAGTACGACATAATCATCGCGTGCTCGGCGTTCGAGCATTTCAAGTATCCCCACATGGCCGCGCACCAGATCATGAAGACGCTACGGGTGGGTGGGATCTGATTCGTTCAGACGCATCAGACTTTCCCTTTGCATGCGTACCCATACGATTTTTTCCGCTTCTCGCGCGAAGGGCTTGCCGGTCTATTCGGCACGGAGATGGGCTTCGAGGTCATCGCCACTGATTACGATTTCCCCGCCAAGATTCAATCCGACGAGTCGCCGGAGCAGAGGAACGCCGATGCCTACCTGAATGTCAATCTCGTGGGCAGGAAGGTGGCTGCTACGCCGGCGGAGTATGTTTACGAGTTCGATACAGTGTACGTAGGGGAGCCGATTCCTGCTACGGACAACGCTCGGTTATCCCTCGCCCAAGCGGTGTTGAGCCGTCGAAGCTATCGCAGAGCGTGGGGACTGCTGCGAACCGGCGGCGTGAGGGCACTGATATTGCGGCTCAGGCGCGGGCTCAGTTGAAACGCTACGTGACATGGACAGACTGATGTCCGGCCTTCCCGGACTCCCCATGCTGGAATTTGATCAATTGATAGCCACCCATCTGTATCGGGCTGTGTGGACGTTGCCGGGGGGCAGACTATCCGATGGCCCTTCAAGTGGGCCGTCTAGTTCGACCGCAAGTTGCCCGCGCCGCGACGCCCGTCGGCGGCTCAGCGCCCGGCGATGCCATCGCGCACGCCCTTCAGCATCATCCTGAGGTTCTCTAAGCGCGGCGCGACCATCAGCGGGAAGTACACCAGCTTGAAGATCAGGCGGGGAACGTCGGCGACTTTCCACAACAGCGGCACATAGCCTCGCCAGTACAGCCGAATGCGGTTGCGCATGATGTGGTACTGGCGCAGCGGTCCATGCACGAGGATGTTGCGCCGTGTCCCCGGCACCGGACGCACCCGGTCGCCGATCCGGTGGCGCAGCACCGCAGCCGGGATACCGATCAGCCTGAACCCGGCGGCGCGCGCACGGAACGACCATTCGAGGTCGATGTTGTCGATGAAGAAGGCTTCGTCCATCGGGCCGATCTGCTTCAGCGCGGCCAGGTCCAGCAGGCAACCCGAGGTGATCAGCATGTCGGTGTCGACCTGCCTCGGCTCGCCGGGCTGCGGGTAGTCCTTGAGGACCCACCCGCCCCGGAACCGGATGAAGGGCAAGGGCCGGCGCATCCGGTCATCGACGATCACCGGCCCCCAGGCGGCCACCGGCGCGGCGGATGCATCGGCCGAGCGGCTCGCATCGACCAGCCGTTCGAGCATCCCGGACTCCGGCCGGCTGTCCTGATCGAACAGGATCGCGTAGCGGGCACCCGCCTCGATCGCTGCCTCTAACCCTTGGTTGAGCGCACGCGACAGGCCCAGATTGGCGCGATTGACGATCCACTGGATGTCCGGCATGCGCGATTGCAGCGCTCCCTGTCCGGCATCGTCGGGATCGGGATTGTTGTCCACGACGACCAGGCGGCCCACCTGGCCGGCGACATGCTCAAGCAGCACCTCCAACTCGGCGTAGGGATAGCGGTAGGTCACCACGACCGCGCAAATGTCTTCGAAACGCATGCATTCCCCCCTGAAGGGTGATCGGCACGAACGCGGCGGTTCGTGGCGGGCGGTCGCGGCATCGATTCGGCACCGGCCTGCAATGCGCGCTCCGCCCACGGGCACGCACCTGCCAAAACCAGTCCGGCATCTTACCGCCTCGATCGGGCCGGCCGGCGCCGGCATGCGAGGAGAGGCGCCCGCCGGCGCAGCGCAGCTGCCGAACGCCCCCGAAACCTCGCCCGCGGCGCTAGGCCGCTGCGCTTGCGAGCTGGAATGCGTCCCGAGTCGCGGCGCACCGCAGCGACCCGTCCTGCGCCTTCCGGACGAAACCCCGTGCCCGACTCGTCCCTCCACCTCTATACCGATTACGGGTAGCCTTTACATTCAATGAGGGCCGGCGCGGCACCATCGAGCGCCACGGACCCGTCGGCTGGGATCGTGATCAGCCAATGGAGCGCGCCGCGGCTCATCGGTTCGATATCCCCCAGCGACTCGGAGCAGGCACATGCCCCCGCATGAATATCGGTGGTACGAGCAACCCACGTCGACAGCACCGGTGCCGAGTCGGGGCGCAGACGGTCGAGACCAAACCAGCGAGCCCGCTGGGGCGCGGGCGCTTGCGGGTTCGGGGAAATCACATCGAGAAACAGGGAGTCTCCCAAGCGCAAGAGGAGGTTGTGCGTCCCCATGCGTGGATGTTCCCCCCCGATCTGTGGCTCAACCCCCAGCGTCTGCCGTAGGAACGCCGCGCCAGTCTCAAGGGACGGGGACGTTACCGTGATGTGGTCGATTTGACAGCGCGACACGCTGGTTTCACGCGGGTATTGGGGGCTCCTGTGGCTCGAAGCGCCGGCTATTCCAACCTGCCGCCGCGCTCGGCGAGTAGCGCGCGAAGCACGGAGCGGTGGCAATGCGACTCGTCTGCACAGTAGCAGCCGACGGAGAAGTTGCTATGGTGGGACAGTGCCCGCAAGCAAATCGAGCGTCCGACTATTCTCCAGCGTTGCCATTTCGGCGCGGTACTTCTTGTTGAAGGCAAGCCATTCCTGCGGCGTCGTGGCCTGCTGGGCGAACTTCATGGTCGCAACGCTGGGCGCGAGATTGGGGAACCAGACGTCGTACCAGTTCTGGGAGGCGAACGCTTCCTTGCGAACGCCGCGCGACGGACGCGGTACCGTACCGATGCGCGTGCCTTCACCGTCGTCCCGCGCGCTACCCAGCCTCACGACACGAATGGCCACCTTCGGCTCCTGTGGGGGCGAAGGCGCAGTATGACGAAACCCGGCTGCGCCCTGCGCTCTTGCACACAACGACCCACCGCGAACCGTGCTTCGCTACCGTGATCGACCGAGCAAGGCATCGTATCCGTCGTTCGAAAAACCCTGCAACGTCTGGCCATGCCACAACAGCAGTGGAACCCCGTCGCATTCCCCGTCTGTGCGAACGCGAGTCGGCCCTCGGGCGTGTCGATATCGTGCTCCTGGTAGCCTACGCCCTTTTCGCCCAAGTAGGCCTTGGCCTTGCGGCAGTAGCCGCATCACTGCGCCGTGAACAGCCGGGCGCTGCCGCCGCTGGGCTTCTGCGCACTCGTCAACCGGTTCTGCACGCTCTTCTGCAGCGCTTGACGGTAGCGAATCACCGATTCCGGCAGCGGTGTCGCGGGCAGTTCCGTGAACGTGATCGTCTTCTGCGCCTTTCCATCGGTGGGGGGTTGGTCGCTGTACAGAACCGTTCCGTCCGGGCTGACGGACTTGTAGAGGGTGCCGGCACACCCGACGCCGGATACGAGCAGGGCTCCGAGAAACAGCAGGGCTGCCATGGCGGGAATGTCCATCGGTAGCCGCCGTGACGGTCACGCTATACTGGATGGATTCCGCACTGGATGCGCGACGACACAGCGGGCTGCCCACAAAAAAAAGGCCAGCGCACTGTTCGCTGGCCTTGAATCTTGCTTTGGTTCCATCAACCCGGAGGAGGTGACGATTCAGAGGCTACGCCCTGTGGCTTGACTGCAGAATCGGCGATTTTCCATGCTTTGCGTAGTTCTCTTTCCTACAGCGCTGTCAAGACTGGCGCCGGGCGGTGCTCTGCTCCGATGGCCAAGCTACTTCATCCAGCGTGCCGCTGCGCAGTTGAGACAGCAGTGGGTGGCGAATTTTGTCATACTACAAAAAAATCGCCCACCCACAATCGGCTGGCCTCTCACCTATAGGCCATACTGTGGCTCAACCGTTGTGCTCAGGCCGGTGTCAGCCAGCCTGCATTTATGACTTGCCGATTTTCAGGATGCGGGTCGCCGTTGCTCACGGCCCCGAGGCGCTGGTCCATTGCCGCCTCGGCACGCTTACGTAGCACGACCGCTTCTTCGCGCGTGCCGATTCTAGTCCCGACGGTGCGGGGTTGTTCCAGCCAATCTACAAGACTGTTGGGGTTGGTTGCTACTGTCCCGTCCGCCTGCAGAGGCAGTACGGTAAATTCCTGGCGCAAACGCCTGCCCTGGACGTTCTGCCAGCGCAGCAGGGCGGTCATGACGGCGCCGCCGGAAAGACCCGCCAGCTTGGCGCAAAGCCCACCGAAGTCGTGGTCCTTGGCGCAGCGTGAAGTGCTCGGTTCGAACACATGCGACTGCGGGTAGGCGACTGTCGAATCCACTCTTGCGGGACTGCGACCTTCAATCCTCACTCGCTGATCCTCGCCCTGACGATAGCGTTGGTGGGATGCGCCGTTTCCGATCGTGCTCCCGATCGGACTCCGCCGGTTCAGATTCCGCCGGTTCAGATCTCGGAGATTACCTGGTGGCAGGTCGATAGCGACATCAACGCCGCGTCGCTGGCCGCGACAGGACTGGCCAAGGACCATGCACGCGGCTCCATGGAGAGCTGGAGGAGCCGCATCCACCAGCGCACCGAGGCAGACTTCATCCCGTGGTTCACAGGCTACTGGACCCAGCAATGGCTGGCGATCAAGATGGCTTGGTACAAGCTCGGTGCCGGCGAAGGCACGGATCTGACCGTAGAACGACTGGCCACCTATCTGCAAGAGCAATACCACGATCGCGTACTGAACCCCGTCGCCAAGGAGATCGATCCCGACGTGGTCAGGGGGCAAGCGACGAAGCGCTACGTCCAGTTCCTCGGCGAGCAAATCCAGGGAATCCCGCGGCGCTACGGCGTACCTCCAGATCAATTCGACCGGCGGCTCAAGGACATTCCCGCCATTGCGCTGGCGTCTCCAGCATCCCACAGCGCTTCGCTCTACCAGATTGTCCACGCCGATCCGATCGCCAAGTTGCCCGCCTATGGGGCCCTGATCGCTCAGATCCGCAAGGACGCTAGTGGCGCAGGAGCCGGGCCGACGGACTCCAGGATATCGCCAGTGGCGAAACGGGCCAGCGAAAAACTGGTGGCCAAGCTCGCCACCAGTGGTGGCGCAAGCGCCGCCGCGGCCGCGTTCGGTGGCGTCGCTGGCGCAATGATTTCCCTGGCCGCGGCCGGTTTTGGCGCCATCGCGCACGAGAATGACAGGCCGGAAATGGAAGCACAGCTTCGGGAAAATCTGAACGCCGCAGTCGACGATATGTGGTTCAGTCTGATGGAGGATCGCGCCACAGGGGTGATGGCAGAGGTCTATTCCATGTCGGAGCAGATCGAAGGAAGTCTCGCCACGACCCTTACGCAACCGGTTGAATTGGAACCAGTACCGCGAGAAGTCCCGCTTTCCGACGAGCAACCTCTTGCGGACGACAAGAGCGACGACGAAGCCCCGGCCGAAAATGGGTACGCGGAAGATTGACCCAACACGGTCGCTGGCAGGCATTTTCACCCGCCCCTGGAACGGGAGGCGAATCGCTCCGAGTTTACTCGGCGGTGCTGGTCGAATATCGGTTGATGGCTGCCTGCGGTTCAAACCCGCATCGGGCGCGTTGCGGTGGGCACGGGCGCGGGGGCAGCTACTCCGATTGGGAGGACTCCGATTTCGCTCCGGCCGACTCGCTCAGCGATGCCTGCATGCGCCGCCAGTGCGAGCCTTCCCAGAACACCCGGCCGCAGGAATCACAAGCGGTAAAGCGCTGGTGATTTGCCTGCACGGACGGAGGCAAGCGTTCGCGCACCCGTTGCTTGTCAACAGCGTGTAGCGGCGCATTGCATTCCAGGCACAGGGTGAAGGGCTTGAAGCTGCGTGCGAGATCCAGCCGCTCGGCAAGCTCGCGGAACTGCTGCGCCGGCTTAACCCAGGTTTGTGTGCGCCGTGATAAGGCGCTGTTTCTCAGCGGGTGCGAATCCCGCCCGGCAACTTTCGCTTCGGCCGGTAGCAACTGGAGCAATTGTGGAGGTAACGAAGCAGTTGAAGCCTCTGGTGTAAAGGGTCCTGTAGGGACTCCGCGAGCATGCAGGCCGTAACGTGAGTGAACGCTGAGCAGGCCTCGAAATGGGTGTTGCGGAAGCCGACCTGGCTCAAACACAGGGAAGGCTGACATTGCAGGGGAAGAGAGCGAAGAGGGCACCCTGTGATTCCGCCGGGGTAGTGGCGATGGCATGCATGAAAGAGGGAGACAGGCGCAACACGGGAAGCCCCATCGCGTGGTCGAGCGTGAGACCAACCGGAATCCCGTGAGGGACAGGCCGGGCGCGGTGGGGTGGCGGAGAGGCCCGTAGTATCCGATGAAGCCGGTGTAATGCCGGTGGAGGGAAGGAGCCTCAGTTCAAGACAGACGCAAGAAGTGGCGAGGGACGGGAGATTGGGAAACCTGACAACTCCGGGTAGTGTTCAGAAACTACAGACGGTGTTACATGCAAAAGCGAAGGAAGAACCCGGGTACCGGTTCTATCTTCTGTACGACAAGGTGTATCGAGGTGACGTGCTGGAATTTGCCTATCGCTGCTGCAAGGCCAACAAGGGGGCGGCGGGGGTGGACGGCCAGGAATTCGACGACATCGAGGCGTACGGGGAGGGGCGCTGGCTCGGGGAACTGGCGGAACGGCTCAAGCGCAAGGACTACCGACCGGAAGCGGTGCGGCGGGTCTGGATCGCCAAGCCGGGCAGCAGCAAGATGCGTCCGCTCGGTATACCTCGGATCGCGGATCGGGTGGTTCAGACGGCAGCGATGCTGGTGCTCGATCCCATCTTTGAAGCCGATATGCAGCCTGAGCAGTATGCGTATCGGCGGGACCGGGGGGCGCATGATGCAATTCGAGCGGTCCATCGCTTGCTGAACACGGGGCACACCGAAGTCGTGGATGCGGATCTGTCCGGGTACTACGACAGTATTCCGCATGCCGAACTGATGAAGAGTGTGGCGCGCCGGGTGGTTGATCGGCACGTTCTGCACCTCATCAAGATGTGGCTGGAGGCCCCGGTCGAGGAAGATGACGGCAAGGGCAATCGGAAACGGACGACCCCGAACCGGGACAGCAAGCGCGGCACCCCTCAGGGTTCTCCCATCTCACCGCTATTATCCAATCTGTACATGCGGCGCTTCATACTGGGGTGGAAGCAACTGGGGATGCAGCACAGGTGGTCGGCACAGATCGTCAATTACGCGGACGACTTCGTCATCTGCTGCAAAGGCTCGGCCGGACAGGCCATGGAGGCGATGCGGGAGATGATGGGGCGGCTGAAACTGACGGTCAATGACGAGAAGACCCACCTGTGCCGGATACCGCAGGAGCGGTTTGACTTTCTCGGCTACACCTTCGGACGCTGCTATTCAAGACAGACCGGGCGCGCCTATCTGGGGACCCGGCCCTCGAAGAAGAGCATCCGGCGGATGGTGGAGAATATCAGCCGGGAGACCGACCGCAGCAGGCTGTTGCTGAACGCCGAGGATGTCGTGGGGCGACTGAATCGCAAGCTGGTGGGCTGGGCCAACTACTTTTGTTTAGGCCCGGTCAGCCCGGCGTATCGGACGATCAATGACCACGTCACGAAACGGCTCCGTCGGTGGTTGTGCAGCAAGAACAAGGTTCGAAGCACGGGGACGACACGCTACCCCAACCAGTACCTGTATGAGCAGTTGGGACTGGTCGATTTGCCCAAGCGAACCCGCAACCTTCCGTGGGCGAAAGCATGAGTGCTTGTCCGAGAGCCGAATGCGTTAATAGCGCCCGTTCGGTTCGACGAGCGGGATGTGGAAACGGAGCTATGGTCAGGCTAGTGAGGCACCGCCCGACGAAAGAGGCGGCAACGGATATGCCAGACCTATGGCCACCGCGCCACATTCCGACTCTACCAGCTTTTGGGGCTTTTGTGGCATGGCCACGACGTAACCATATGATTTATATGGCGGTGACTGGTCGGAGCAAAATGTAGTGCCATAATAGTTTACGAGCAGCAGGAATTCGGCCCGTTTCCTGCTATGCTCGCCGCATCATGTTCATCCGCCGCACCGCCACCCGCAATAGCGTCACCGGCGAGTCCTACCACAGCTTTCGCCTGGTGCGCAGCGAGCGCATCGGGCGCCAGGTGCGCCAGGTGACGCTGCTCAACCTGGGGCGCCATTTCGCGCTGCCCCAAGAGCAGTGGCCACAGCTGTGTGCGCGCATCGAACAGTTGCTCAGCGGCCAGGCCACCCTGAGCGCCTCGGAATATTCCGAGGCGATTGAGGCGAGCGCACAGCACTACGCCGGGCGTCTGGTGGTGGGCGCGCCTGTGGCCGAGATGGCCAACGGTGTAGCTGCCCCCGAGTTTCACGAAGTCGATGTGAATTCGGTGGAAGACCGCCAGCCCCGCTCGGTGGGCGTGGAGCATGTGGCCTTGGCGGCCATGGGCCAGTTTGGCTTTGCGCAGAAACTCGAAGCGCTGGGACTCAATGGCACAACTCGCGCCGCCGTGATCGGCAACGTGATCGCGCGCATGGCCAAGCCCGGCTCCGAGCTGGCAAGCTGGAAATGGCTGCAGCGCGAAAGCGCCCTGGGGGAGCTGATCGATGTCGACTTCGAGGCGATGGCGCTCACCCGCATGTACCGCGCCTCGGACGCTCTGGTCAAGCACCGGGCAGCGATCGAAGATCACCTGTTCGCGAGTGTGCGCAGCCTCTTCGCTCTCGAGGAAACGGTCACCCTATACGACCTGACAAATACTTACTTCGAAGGCCACTGCGCCGGCAATGCGAAAGCCACCCAGGGGCGCTCGAAGGAAAAGCGATCCGACTGTCCGCTGGTCACCTTGGCTTTGGTGCTCGATGGCAGTGGCTTTGTGCGCCGCTCGCGAGTGTTCGAGGGCAATGCCAGCGAAGCCAAGACGCTGGCGCAGATGCTCGGCGATCTGGGGGCGCCCAAGCAGGCGCTGGTGATCTGTGACGCGGGCATCGCCACCGAACAGAACATCGCTTGGCTGATCGACAACGCTTACCGCTATCTGGTGGTGAGCCGCCAGCAGCAGCGCCAGTTCGATGCCGAGCAGGCGATCGCCTTCGAAGCGGCGGGCGGCGAAACGATCCGGGCGCACAAGGTGCTCAGCGGCGATGGCCGGGAGGTCCATCTGTATTGCCATTCCCCGGGCCGCGAGAAGAAGGAAGTGGCCATCGCCGGGCGCTTCGTCGAGCGCTTCGAGAAAGCCCTGGGCGCTCTTGCCGAAGGACTGACCAAGCCGCGCGGCCAGAAGGGCTATGACAAAGTGCTGGAGCGTATCGGCCGTCTGAAGCAGAAAAGCCACGGCATCGGCCAGCACTACGAGATCACGGTCCAAGCCGATGAATCCGGCAAGAAGGCCACTGCGATCAGCTGGCACAAGGGGCCCAAGCCCGGCTCCATGCTCACCGATCCGGGCGTGTATTGCCTGCGCACCAATGAGCTGAGCTGGGACGCCAAGACGCTGTGGCGTACCTACATGATGCTCACCGATCTGGAGGCGGTGTTTCGCACTCTCAAATCGGAGCTGGGCTTGCGCCCGGTGTATCACTGGAAGGAAGCGCGCACCGACGGCCACCTGTTCATCACCGTGCTCGCCTTCCAGTTCGTGCAGTTGCTGCGCACCCAGCTCAAGGCTTGCGGCATTCACGACAGCTGGAGCAGCCTGCGCGAGACGCTCACCATTCAGCGGCGCACCACCACGAGCTTTCGTCAGCGTGACGGGCGAAGCCTGCACGTGCGCAAGAGCAGTGTGCCGGAGCCGGAGCTGCAGAAAATCTACACGGCATTGGGCCTGGATGCCAAGCCGGGCGGGGTGAAAAAACTGGTGACTTGACCGACATTACGCGCATGTAGTGCCACTCGCGTTTTTTACACCTTGCAACCCACTGTTCCTGCAAAAGATATTTCCTACGGTGACAAACCTGGGTTAAGGGCATGGACGTAGCAGCCGTGGGTGACGCCGCGGTACTTGAGTAGTTCTCGGTCACGCGTGAGGATGATGCGACCCTCGCGTTCCGCGATGTCGGCAATCTCGCGGTCGCGGTAGTCGTTGCGGTACAGGGTGTCGAAGCCGGCCATGCGCAGCATGTGCGCCAAGCCACCGAGATGGGCGTCGGCGACGAAACGGGTCACACGCAGCGGCCGCTCGCGCAGGCGCAGCAGCGGCGTGATATCCAGGGCCTCGAAGCGGGGATAGACGGCCACGCGGTCGCCGTCCTGCAACAGGCGATCGAAGCCGACGGACTCGCCATTGACGAGGATCAGTTCGACCTCGGTGTGCGGCACGCCGAGCGCCTCGATCATGTGCTTGGTGGTGGCGGCCCGCGCGCACGGGGCGCTGAACTCCCGTCGGCGCCGTTCGGGCGCGAGAAAGTCGTTCAGTTCCTCATAGAAGCGAAAGCTCGCCGTCGCCATCGTGTTTGCAACCCTATCGTGGCAAAGCGACGGACCCGGTTCAGGGACCCGGTGAAGCCCGCGTCAGCGGAACGAAGGCAACCATGAGGACATCGCGGCTGCTGCAGGAACCATCCGTCAGTTTCTCGAGGACTTTCAGCATCTGCACGCAGCCGGGCAGGCCGACCGGAATGACGAGTCGGGCTCCCGGCTTCAACTGCCCGATCAAGGGTTGCGGGATGGTGGGCGCGGCCGCCGTTACGACGATGCCGTCAAACGGGGCATGTTCCTTCCAGCCGTGATAGCCATCGGCATGCCGCACCGTCACGTTGTCATAGCCCATACGCGCCAGGCGCTCGCCCGCTGCCTGCGCCAGTGCCGCTACGATCTCGACGCTATAGACCTGCCCCACCAGTTGCGCCAGCACCGCCGCCTGGTAGCCGGAACCGGTCCCCACTTCGAGGATGGTGCTGTCCGGCCGCGGTTCGAGCAGGTCGGTCATCAGGGCCACGATGTAGGGCTGCGAGATGGTCTGGCCATGGCCGATCGGCACCGGGCCATTGTGGAAGGCGAGGACGCGGTGGGATTCGGGGACGAACCGCTCGCGCGGCACCTTCGCCATGGCGGCCATGCCCCGCTCCTGGAGCGCCTCCTTGCCGATTTCGCGCCGGGTGAGCGCGACCTCCTCCTCGATGTCTCGCAGCATGGCTGCGCGATCCTCCATGGCTTCCCACGCGAATCGGGTTTCGCGGTCAGCAGGTGACATGAAACAGTCCGATCACTTGCCCCTGCGCCTCAATCGGGGCGGATAAGGAGGTAGGTTGAACAGCCGGCCGCGGCCGGCAATTGCCAGTCGATCATGACTCGGGTGTATGGAGCTATCGCCGTTCTTCCCTCGTCCCTTCACGCATCCAACTCCGGATAGTGGCGGAAGATGTCTTCCTGGTTGAAGGGCAAACGCCGTGGCGAGGCCACATAGGCTTGGATGCGCCGCCGCGCGAAGACCTTGTCGTGAAGCGCCCGTAGTCGAGGACACGAGTGCAGGTGCTTGCGGCTCGCGCGCGGGAAAGCATAGCCCAGCCCGGCGATCACCTGGGCCAGCGAAAGATCGACGTAGGTGAGTGAGCCGCCCACCATCCAGGCGTCGCCCTCCGGGTTGTGCTCCAGCACGCGCTCGAAGTAGTGCAGGAACTTCGGCAAGCGTGTTGACACGAAGTCGGCGGCGCGCCGCCTCGCTTCGGGCTGCTGCTGCTCGTAGTACAAGCCGCTGCCGATCGGATGGTGGGTGTCGTGGACTTCCGTGACCAGATCGGCGATGGTGAGTTGAAGCTGGTGGGCCCAGCGTCTTGGGGCCGTACCGGCCGGTGCCAGGCCCAGACGCGGGCCGAGATACTGCAGAATGTTGGCCGTCTGCCCGATCAACTGGCGTCCGGCCTTGAGAAACGGCGGCGCAAAAGGCAGGAAGACGACATCCGGACCTTCCAGGAACCGCATGATGGCAGGAACACCTCCGCCCTCCGCGTCCGGCTTGAGTGCGATGTCGACGTACTCGGCGCCGCCTTCCTCGAGGGCGAGGCGCACGAATTCGCCGCGCCCCTGGATGCCGGGCCAATAGTAGAGTTCGTAGTTCATGGCGTTTTCCCAAATCCTGTGCTGGCGCCCGCGCCGGGATCTGAAGATTGCCGTCGGCCGCAGATCCTTCAGCGGGGAGCGGCTTCGAGGCAGCACTCGCCCGTACTATACCCATGGCTTGAGCACCGCGTGGAAGCCGCGCGCCCTGGGGCGCTTCGCCGCCACAGCACACGACTGGCTTGGAATGGGGTCGCTGACCGTCCGGTGTTGGCGGGCTTCCGCCGATTAGGGACCGTGCCGTTCGCGCTCCTGAACCGGCGTTCAGCCGTATCCAAATTGGACCCGTTTTGCAGCGGGGCATCCACCGATTTTCCGTCGCTCTCCTGCGACGGTGTCGCAGCGCGGATGGAGCGAATTGTGAGCGCCGCCCGGGCAGCCTCGATGGCGCGCTGGCGCATGCTGAGCGGGCACGGTCGACGCTTCGGAACCCCAGCCGCTTCCGATCGTCGCCCCGTACTCGGTTGCCACCGGCGACAAGTGCTTGGTCTGACGGCCTGTGACCGCGAGGACGTGCCGAAGGCGCCGCCGAGGCTGCCGTGGCGAACCCGCGCAACGCCCGCCCTGCCGAATCTCCGACCTGCCCCGCCCAACGACGGAGGTTTCAATACCCGGATTGCGCGAGGTTCCCTCAGTTCGCTCCAGGCTCACCCAAGACGCAATGCGTTCCCGGACAACCCCGGCGGCTCGATCGCGAATGCGCCGGACACGGCGGACGATGAACCCAGAGCGCCCTGCGACGACCGCTTACCCACCACCCAGCCGATGCGATGTCACGGCACAAGCGGATCGAACAATCGGTCGCTCGCGCTCGTGTCGGCAATGAACACAACGTTCGCGGCGATATGATGCGGCGTGTAGATGGTCGTTCGGATGAGCCAACCCCTTCCCGGCACCACAGCCTGCTCAGTCATCGTGCGGATATGGGTGGTGTCGTCAAATGCATCCTCGACCTGGTCGTATTCGAGTTTCATTGTCCAATCTCCTGGTGGATCGTGGCGCACCGCTGCGCGATGCCGAACGTGGCCCACTGCGCCGCGGCTGCCTGCGCTGCCGCAGAACGTAACAAGCCTGTGTTCGGCGCTCTCGGGCTACCCCCTCCGCAGTCGTGATTCATTATCCCACTTTCCATCTGCACATCGCGCGACGCGGGTGTGGCCCTTCGAATTCGTCAACCAAAGCGGGTGGTGGGTCGCGGCTCGGCCGCCGCCCGTCGTTTCGTGTTCAGCCGCCTGCGCGACTGATCGCCCCAGCCGGCAGAAAGCCGCCGGAGAACCCGCGGCTCTTTTCGTTCATGCCGCGGCACAGGAGCACAACTTCCCTGCCGGCCGCGACAGCCCCGATCCCAGGAGCTGACCCGCCACTCCGTCCAACAGCGCAATGTTTTCCGACCGTGTCGGGTCCGCTATCGGGCGTTGTCACCGCAGATCGAAGGACGGCTTCTGGCGGGGGACCGGTCAGACGGCGCGATGATTTCGCCGCTCCGTCTACGACCGCTCATGGCCGGCTCCGGCCTAATGACAACAGGGTGTCGGATCGTCGGACCACAATCGAACCGCAACGGTCCCCTGACGAAGGTTGGACGCAACGTGCGCGCGGGGAGACAACAACATCGATAACCGCAGAAGAACTGAATGTAGGCCAGGCACGGGCCGAAGCGAACATGCCGGAATGCGCTCGCCGGATTCCGTACGTCCCCTATCCCATACACGATCCTGCCGCGGCGCACGCACCCGGGTGCGCCGATCGTCTCGTTGAAGGATTCGTCGTTTGCCGTCCTGCGCCGTGGGCCCAACCGGGCATCCATGCGGACCAACGCCGAACGCCGTCAGCGAAGAGCGCGCAAGACAGTTCGCGGCCTGCGCGTGAGGCTCAGCTTTGCACTGAGCACGGGGCTATCGGCGTGTTCTAGCGACGAACTCCCAGGCCTGCCTCGATGCCGTCGCCCACACGGCCTGGCTTGAATCGAATGTCTCTCGGTTCCGGCCAAAGGCCACGTCAGCCCTCACCGCTTCGGCGACCTCGGCTGCCAACTGCGACAGAAGGCCACTGGTCGTAGCCTGCTCCAGAGCGCGGTCAGAACCGAAAAGAACCAGGACCTTCGGATAGTCGAACGCCCATACACCCTCGACGGACAGGACCTCGTGGTCTCCGGCACGAAGTCGGGGGGAAAGCGTTGCGACAAGCCGACCGAGCGCAGCCGCCCCATCGGGTGAGCAGCGCATCCGCCGTCTGCGGACCCACCACAGCCACGCGACGAGCAAAGTGACGCCTGCCGCGACTGCCGCTGCTAATGCTGTGAGAATGGAGACGATAGCGGGCCACCCAGCCATGGCGACCGCCGCCACCATCCCGATGACGACTACCGGGGCAACGATCCGCCCGATCAGTGACGTGAGAAGCGACGCTGCACGGCTGCCTGGTGCAGTCCTTGCGCCTCGATGCGGCTGCCCGGGCTCAGCGCGACCCATGTGCTTCGACCAGCCATAGATGAAGCCGACAAGCAAAGCGCCGATGACGAGCACGAAGGCACCGGCTGCGATGATGTCCTCCCAGCTCACGTATGCGTTGTCCTCATCCGGCAATCAGGCAATCAGGCAATCAGGCAATCGAGTCGGCATTCTTGAGCGACTGGGCGACCATTGCGCTCGTCTGCGAAATCCAATTGCGGATTCGCCGCTGAAGCCGTTGGAGCGCGGTCGATACGCTCGGCGGCGAGCTTCCAGTACCGTTGTCCTCATTACCTTGCCCGAGTGTATCCTAGCGGTCATCGACGGTGCGCGTGCGGCCGTGGGGATCACCGTCCCGGCCGGCCCCGTCCGTCACCTTCTCGGGTGCATCATGAGCCGCAGCATTCTTGACGAAGCACACATCCATCCGGCGATCCGCGACGCGATCGCCGGCAACCACGCGGATATCGTTCGGGAAGTGCAAGCTGCCATCGCGGCCCACGACGTGGTGGTGATCGGCATGGCGCAGAACCCGTTCCCGAAAAAGGCGTGCCGGGCGCTCGATGCCCAGCGCATCGCCTACACCTACCTCGAGTATGGCAGCTACCTCAACAACTGGCGTCGCCGCAATGCGCTCAAGATGTGGAGCGGATGGCCCACCTTTCCGATGGTGTTCGTGAAAGGGGTGCTGGTAGGCGGATCCAGCGACCTGGGCCGCCTGATCGCAAGCGGAGAACTCGCCCGGATGCTCTCGGGAACAGCCAGCCCGGCATAGCGCTTCGAAGTGCAGGTCGCCAGACCGAGGGGCAGGCTGCTGGCCCTGCGCTGCTTCTTCTGGGCGCCCACATAGCGGGTTGTCGCCGGTGAAGAGATAGCGCATTCTCGACGTCCACCTGCGCCGCAAGTCGGAACTTGGCTGGCGAAGGAGGGTCTTTCAGCGATCGAGGAAGTGTCATCCGCTTCGCCAACCGAGGAAATCCACATGAGATCATCACGCCGTTCATTTCTCGGACTTCTGGTTCTAGGCGCCATTGCACCTGCGGCCCTGGCGGGCAAGGAAAGCATACCGCTGGAAGTCTGGAAGGGACCGAGTTGCGAATGCTGCAATGACTGGATCAAGCACGTGGAGGCAAACGGCTTTTCGGTCAAGAGCTACAACACGGGAAATCAGGAGGTACGCGCCCGCCTCGGTCTGCCGGTCCGATACGGTTCCTGCCACACGGCCCTGGTGGCAGGGTACGCCATCGAAGGGCATGTTCCGGCCAAGGAGATTCACCGCTTGTTGCGCGAGCGACCTGATGCGGTCGGACTGACGGTGCCGTCCATGCCGGTCGGGACGCCCGGCATGGACGGGCCAGAGTATCGCGGTCGGAAAGATCCCTACGATGTCCTGCTGGTACGCAAGGATGGCAGTGCCTCGGTGTTCCAGTCCTACCGGTAGCTATTGGTTGGCGCTGCGAGCGCCAGTGTCGCCAATTCCGGCTGCAGTCGTCCGTCGTGCTGCTTCTATCGCAGCCATCGAGTTGTCTGAACCGTAGCGAGGAGCGCCGCGTCCTTTGCCTTTCGGCAAAAGGGGAAGGCGCCCGCCAAAGGGAGCCAGGACACATCCGCGGGCGCCGCTTGGCGTAATCGGAATCACCCTACGGTATGCCAGGAAAGCCCTCGCGTTGCCGCGCCACTTGGCTCGGCTGCGCGGATAACGCAGCGCCGACGCGTCGTCCCCAGCGATGTCTCGGTGTCACACCTTTGGCATTCATTGCTCGCGCCACAGGAGCCCACAATGATCGTCCAACTCGACCACGCGATAGTCCCGGCCCGGGACAGACGAGCTGCTGCAGAGCTGCTCACCACCATCCTCGGCGTTCCTTGGACAGAGTCCGGCGTAGGGCCCTTTTGTCCAGTCTGCGTGAATGAAGGCTTGACCCCCGACTTCGATCAAGCGGATGGTCCCTTTCCGACACAGCACTATTGTTTTCGTGTGAGCGAAGTCGAGATTGACGGTATCGTCGCAAGAATCAGGGCCAGTGGTATCGAGTACCGAAGCACCCCGCACGGTCCCGCGGACATGCAAATCAACACGCAGCACGCCGACCGAATCGTGTGCTGGAACGAGCCCGATGGGCACATATGGGAGGCCCTGACCGTCAGCTACGCTCGCCAGCGTGATTCTGGCGAGCGTCACCTCGCGCCAGTGGATCTGTCACCAGGGCCGGTGGCGCCGCAAGGGAGCGCTCCCCGCAACTGAACTAAGGTACATCAGACTGTCGTAGATTCTCAAGGATTGTTCGATGATGCCTGCCCTCACGCGCCGGCCTGCCATGATTCGGCGAAACCAGTGGGCAGGCGTCGGACAATCCTTACGAGCTGCGGGAGATCACCAGGCTATCGCGAACTTCCGCTATCGGGGGTGTTGCTGTCGCTCGGATCACCCTGTTCGGCGACGGATGAATGGCTGGAGTTGGCCGATAGCGGTCGATGTCCAAGGCCCCGTCTAGCCGACATCGCGCAGCACTTTCCCCCAAGATCGACGGTCGGCCAGAACGCCCTAGCCCTGCCCTTTACCCGTAAGTATCCTCATCATCGGAAGTCCAGTCTCGGAGGGAGAGTCCTTCGCACAGCGATCGCAGTTCCGAATACCCTTGCCACATGATCTGGTGTCCCGGGTGCGGGTCTTTGGCGCGGCCGATGTAGCCGCCCAGTCGGGCTACAAGACGGACGGCATCGCCGAGTCGAGTGGGCTTGGCGATTCGTTTTTTTTTGCGTAGGCCTGCAGCACTTCGATCTCGGGGTCCGCGAACAATACCTCGGCGGAAAGCTCCGGGCACTCTCTGCCCAGGAGCGTCATGAGCATGATTCGCCAGGCAATGACCAGATTGATGGCGATGGCGCGTTTGAGTCGCTCGGCCGTCTTGTGTTGCAGAGTCTCGATGCGGCAGCCGCTTTTGAGGACGCGATGCCAGTCTTCGATGCGCCAACGCAGGCAATACCAACGCAGACACTCCTGGGCCTGCGCCGCTGTGCTGATCGAGCAGGTCGTCAACAAGAACCACTCGACGGGTTCGGCATCGGCCGGCGGTGACGCTTCCAGAACATGCACCACCCACAGCTTGAGGGCTTTCTTCCCTGGGTGGTTCGACGCAGGGCGCAACTCGACTTCGCGATAGCGCAAGCTGACCTGCGCGGTGCGCTGTTCGTGCCCGAGGCGCGCCTTCTGCTTGCTCTTCTTCGCGCGTGAGCTTTGCCGCGGCACATTGATGCGAAGCTGGCTTTGAACGGGGCTGTGTCTGACGGCGTCGAACAGATTGATCTCCTCGCTGGTCGCGCGGTCATGCTTTGCGCGTACCAACAGCTCAACGCCGCGGCTTCGACGTTGCTCGTCGAACAACTCGTAGAAGTCCGCCTCGCGATCCATCACACAGACCTGGCGCGTATCGGGCAGCTCGGCTGCCAATTCGTTGCACTCGCGAAGTCCCTTGATCCAGGCGAAGCTCTTCTTCTCTTCGATCGGTATGGCAGACGTGGGGCGCAGGTCATCTTTCGCTCTGGGCGTGGCTGCCGAACATTGCGCCCCCAACACCCCCAGCGGCAGGCCCTCGGTGGTCAGCACCAGCGTCGAATGCAAGTGCAACCCCCCACTTTGGGCGCCCGTCTGGTTGCTCCCAATGACGCCCAGCCCAACGCATTGGACCAGTGTCGAATAGTTCACATCGGTGCCATCCTGAATGCACAGCACCGTCAACTGTGCCTTCATCCGTTGCACCGTGCGCAGGCGGTGAGGGGCCAGGATGGCCTCCATGCTGACCTGCGAGTCATCGGGTCGTTCGATCAGGCGGTAGTACGCCTTGATCGCCGCCTTGTCGCCTTGAGCTGCACCGCAGAACGCGCGCCCTGGCATCTTGCCCAGCGTGCGGGCAAACTCACCCAGCCGCTCGTTCAGACGCCTGTCGCCCAGGTTCGCGCCTGCAAATTCGTTGGCCGCCCACTCCTCGCCGTCCAAGCCCTCGGCGATCTCCAGCGCAACTAATCCGGCGGGTGCGGCAACGCCCAGGCGCGTGCGCAGATCCGACTCCAGCTCATACACGTAGATCGTCTTGATCGATTTGGCGCTCTGGTGCTCCCGGTCCTGGCGACCCCGCCCCTGGGTCTGCCCAATGGCCACCCAGTTCGCTGCCCTGTAACTGGTGCCGAGGAAGTGATCCGCGTCAACAAAGCTCTCCACCAGCCAGGGGCGATACCCGTACTGGGCCTCGTAGTCACCACCTATGCGACGCAACGCCATGCCCTGGACGCACGAGGCCAGGTTCTGACAGCGCACCGAGCTCCGGATGAGAAACCGACTCATGCCGACCACGCGGTGCAAGTGTTGCCGTCGCGTGTCCGCGTCCCAGCCTATCCATTGGGTGTAGGTCCACGACTGATAATAAAAACAATGACTTACAGGTATGCCCATGGGGTGCCGAGACGAAATTGGTCTGGCATGGGGAAAGGCGGGCCGAGCTCATGATAGTAAGGTAGTTGTCTTGACAGAGATAACCACCGGAGATCGGCCCATGGAGAGTGTAGCGAATGTTGGCGGGGGACAGGGACAAGCACGTGTTGGCGGCAAGGCGCTGGAGAGTCTGCTGAAGTTTATCGAGGAGTGCAGGCGCCGGGCAGGCGCCTGGGAAGACGGGTTCGAGGCGTTCGAGCGCGAAGTGCGCCAGCGCTTTGCCGAAGCCGAGCGTGAGTTCGTCGGCGAAGAGCTGGCGCGGCTGGACGTCACGCTCCCGGAGGTGAAGATCGACGGGGTGCTCTACCGTCGGGTGGTGAGCGGTGTCGGTGAGTACATGACGGCGGCGGGGCCGGTAAAGGTGCTGCGCCACCGCTACCGTGCGGCGGGCAGCAATGGGGCCAGTGAATGCCCGCTGGAATTGCGGGCGGGAATCGTGGAGGGGTTCTTTACGCCGCTGGCCGCGCGCATGGGGCGGTGGGTGGTGACCCATCTGACGCCGGCCGAAGGCGAGAGACTGTTTCACGAACTGGGGGGCATGAGCGCCTCGCGCAGCAGTCTGGACCGGCTGCCCAAGGCAATGGGTGAGAAGTGGGAGGCGCGCCGTGGGCAATGGGAGAGCCAGTTGCGCGAGCAGGAGCCCCCGCCCGCCGAGGCGGCCGTGCTGGCCGTCTCGCTGGACGGGGTGATGGCGCCGATGAAAGACGGGCAGCGCCAGGACAAACGCAACCAGAGCCGGCAGCAGGGCAAGCCCACGCGGGGACCGGCCGGGTTCCGGGAGGTGGGCTGCGGCACGCTGAGCCACTATGACGGGGCCGGCGAGCGGCTGCGCACGCGGCGCCATGCCCGCATGCCCGAGCCGGGCAAGCGCAGCTTGAAGCGGCAACTGGTGGCGGAGGTGGAACACGCGCTCAACAGCCAACCGCAGCTGCGGCTGGTCAAGGTGGCCGATGGGGCGCGCGACAACTGGGAGTTCCTGGCCAAGGAACTGCCCCCGGGCGAGGAGGTGGTGGACTTCTACCACGCCGCCGAACATCTGCGGCGTGCCTTCGGCCAGGTCTATGGTGAAGCCTCCCCCAAGGCCCAGGCCAGCTTCGAGGAATACCGCCATCTGCTGCTCAAGGCCGAGGACGGGGTGGGCAAGGTGATCCGCACGCTGGCCTACCATCATGGCAGAAAGCGCCGCTGCAAGGCGCTCAAGCAGGAACTGGAGTACTTCCGGCGCAACCGCGCACGCATGGACTATGCGCGGCTGCGTGCGCAAAACCTGCCGATCGGCTCGGGCGTGGTGGAGGCCGCCTGCAAGACGCTGGTGACCCAGCGCATGAAGCGCTCCGGGCAGCGCTGGAGCATCGACGGCGGTCAGGCCATCCTCACCTTCCGGGCGCTGGCTCAGAGCGAGCGCTTCGATGGCGCGTGGAAACTGGTCTCCGCAGAATACCGCCGCGACGTCTCCTTCCCCGAAAACGTCGTGCCAATAAATGCATATCGGGTATCGTCAGTGTGAGAGTTACACCCTATCGATTCATGCGGCCCGTCAAGAAGCACTTGACAAACGAGTCCTCATAGAAGCGGCAATGGGAGCGCGGCGACTATCGGCAAATCGGCAGGCGCTTGCGTGCTCTGCGCGAGACTCGGCGAGAGCTTCTTCCGTTACGTCGTTGTTCTGCCCTTTCGGCTGGATAGGCCTCGGGGCGAGGGTCCTCCCGGAGACGGGCTCGCCGGTTTGCGTGGCCGCCTCGGCGTTCCGCTGAACCCGACGACGGTGCGGAAGGCACGCGCCCCAAGGCGTCACGGGGCGGCGCAGCGGAATCCCGGTCGCGGGCGCGAGAGGTGACAACGCGGCCCGTGGGCCGCGTTGAAGCCTCAGCCTCGTGCTTACGCGAGGTCGGAAACATCGCCCGCAATCCGATGGGGGCAGCCGATTCAGGCAGCCCGGCAAGCGCTGATCGACCAGGCGGCCAAAGCCTCGCCCAGCATGGTGAGCACACGGACAATCTTCCGGTCCGGGCCGAAACAGAAGGTCTCGGCGGCCAGGCGTCCGCGAACGCCCTTGTAGTAGAGCGTGACGCTGGTCTCGCCCACGAGGGTCGAGATCAGCTCGAAGCGCACCTCTGGAATCAACTGACGCGCGTGGTTCCAGGAGGCCATCACCGCCGCTTTGCCCCTCAGGATCCCTGCCGCTTCGCGGGTGACCAGGGAAATGGCGGGCGCCCACGCCTCGAAATCGCCGGAAAAGTGGCGCAGCAGTCGATCCAGATCGTGGTCATTCCACGCATCGATCCAGTCCGTTGCGAATTGCTGCGCGAATACCCGATCGATCATGGGATTACCAGTCGCAAGCCCAGGCCCATCCACTGTCGCGCCTGGGCCTCCAGAGGGTGAACGTTACCCCTTCTCGCCGATGCTACCTCGCCCCATGGTGCCACCGCCGCTACGGTCCGACGAGCAACCGCGTAACTCAATGAATGTCACCACAGGTGACGTTCGCCTGCAATGATCATCGTCAATTTCGTGCCGCCGCATGGGTTCCAGACGCGCGCCCGGCGCGCCGAAGGCCGCACCCGGTCGGTCGCGTGCAGCCATCGCGCGCCGGGCGTCAGAAACCATTTGACATTGCCCCCGCGAGGATTAACATAAGGTCGTGCTGCACTGCACCATCCTTCCTGGCCAAGCTCGGATGAATGCTGCAATGGCCAGCGCACACACCGGCAATGCCGAGAGGAGATGATCATGACTGCTGCCCCTGAAAAACTCACTGCCGTCGCACAGGCCAACATCGAAGCGATGCAGACCCTGACGCAGGCGGCGTACGCCGCGGCCGAGCGGCTGGCCGCGCTCAACGTCAAAACCGCACGTTCGATGCTGGAGGACAGCGTGGCCAAGGCCAAGACGCTCTCCAGCGCACAGGATCTGCAGGCTCTGGCGAGCGCACAGTCGCTCGCGCAACCGGCGATCGAGAAGACGACAGCCTACTGGCGCGCGGTGTATGAGATCTGGGCCGATGCCCAGAAGGCGTTCACGAAGGTGCTCGGCACGGAACTGGCTGGACTGAGCAAGACCGCGGGGGCCGCGTTCGAGGGGACGACTTTCGCCCCGATGGGCTCGAACGTCATGCTGGATGCGGTCAATTCGGCGATGGGCGCTGCCAACTCGGCGATGGAGCGCATGGGCAAGGCAACCGAACAGTTCGCCGCGATGGCCCAAGCCAATGTGGCGGCCGCGACCGATGCGACCACCAAGGCCCTGGGTGCGGTCGCAGCCGGCGCACCGAAGCCCAAGAAGGCGGCCTGATTCCGCGCGCATCCTCGGCCGGCGCAGCGCCGGCCGGGCGAGCGGCGTTCTCGATGAGCAGTTGATTTCCTCATGCGTCTGGCAAACATCGCGTTCCGCCAGGGGCACGGGAGAGGTGCGATCCGCGCATCACCGTCATTGCACATGTTCGAGCGCATGTGGAGCGGCTCAGCGGCCAAGGCTTTCGTTCTTGCAAGACAGCACTTGTGGCGCCCTCGGAACTTGGACGTACAAACGATCGGTCTCGTGTATGCCCGCTCTAAGTGTTGGTTTGCCTGCATGTCGAGTCTTGGCTGGCTATGGGACGGCCCGGATCGAGTTTCTTGGGCACGGCAGGCGACCCGCCAACTCCCGCGGAAACCTGCGACGCCCCCGTTTCAAAACATTTCATCTCTGAGGGCCGTGATCCTCTGGAGTTGGAGTCCAGCGCTACGCGCGCATGGCTGTCGCGTTCCGCAGCCTTGCCTGGTATCAACGGGCCTTCGGATTCATGTCATGATGTGCTCGCAAGGGGCCCGAGCGTGATGGGGGCATCTTGACGCCCTTGCAGAGCCTGTCGCCCGGGGCACGGTGGCGGGGCCATGACTAGCCCTCGGCGCAGTGGCATACACAGGTTCCGTGCTCGTACCAGGGCCTGGCTCGCCGCCCGTCCCCGGAAGAAAGCACCTGGCGAACTGCAGCTCGGCCGGAATTACGATTCGGCATGACTCGAGGGGGAGGCAGCATGGCCGCACAGCAAACGGCGACACTGACGGTGGATGGGGAATCGTTCGAGCTTCCTATCCTGTCTGGGAGCATGGGACCGAGGGCGATCGACGTTCGACCGCTCTACGCCCGGACCGACAAGTTCACATTCGACCCCGGCTTCATGTCCACCGCGGCCTGCCAGTCGTCGATCACTTATGTCGATGGCGAGTCGGGCGTGCTCCTATATCGAGGGTATCCGATCGAGCAACTCATCCGGCAGTGCAGCTTCCTGGAAGTGGCCCACCTGCTGTTGCACGGAGAACTCCCCAACGCGACCCAGCAGGACGAATTCGAAGGCGTCATCCAGCACCAGGCGATGGTGCATGAGCAGCTGGCGCGGTTCTATTCGGGCTTCCGACGCGATGCGCATCCGATGGCTATCCTCGTCGGTGTGGTCGGCGCGCTGTCTGCTTTCTACCATGAAGCGATGACCTGGTCGGACGAGGCGCACCGCAATTTCTCGGCCCAAAGTCTGATCGCGAAAATGCCGACGATTGTTGCCATGGCCCACAAGTACGGCCTCGGCGAACCGTTCATGCAGCCCCGCAGCGACCTGGATTACGCCGCAAACTTCATGTACATGATGTTTGCCTCACCGTGCGAGCCGTATCAACCGAATCCGTTGCTGGTGCGAGCCCTCAATCGAATACTGATTGTGCACGCGGACCACGAACAGGGGGCGTCAACCTCGACGGTCCGGCTCGCCGGCTCCTCGGGCGCCAATCCATTCGCCTGCGTCGCCTCCGGCATAGCGTGCCTGTGGGGGCCGGCGCACGGCGGCGCGAGCGAGACGGTGCTCGACATGCTCGAGGAGATCGGCTCCACGTCGCGCATCGGTTATTACATCAACCGCGCCAAGGACAGGCAGGACAGTTTTCGCCTTAGCGGCTTTGGACACCGGGTCTACAAGAACTACGATCCCCGGGCAAAGCTGATGCGTGAAACCTGCAACGAAGTCCTCGACGAACTCGGACTGCAGGACGATCACCTGTTCAAGCTTGCCTTGGAGCTCGAGCGCATCGCGCTCGAGGATGAGTATTTTGTAAGCAGAAAGCTGTACCCCAATGTCGATTTCTATCTGGGCATGCTGCAGCGTGCGCTGGGCATCCCGAAGCCAATGTTCACCACGATCTTCGCGATGGCGCGCACGGTAGGCTGGCTGTCGCACTGGAAGGAGATGATCGCGGATCCCGGCCTGAAGATCGGCCGCCCGCGACAGCTCTTCGTTGGCGCTCAGCCTCGCGACGTGGTGCCATTGCACCAGCGCTAAGCGGCCGCGGAGCAAGCTCGTGCTGGGCCGCCTCGATTATCACCCGTGCAATTGGCGGCAGTCGGCCAATCGCGCTACCTCTGATTGCCGGTGACCAGGATCCGCTGCGTGTGTCGCGCGGACTGACCGTTCATAGCCTGTTCGGATAGCGCCAAGCCACTACGCTGCGGATGAGCGGCCGGCACAGAAGTCCGGTGATGATTGTCGGCTATAGGGCCCTTGAAGTGCAGCAGCCCATTGCCGCCAGCCGCGCTACGGGCTGGGTTGCGGCAACGAGTCTATCATCCGCATGAAGAGCGATCGAGGGGTACGATGGTACGTTCTGCCAGAGCACTCCCGTGCCGCATCACGAAGGCGCCGGTCATGGAGCAAGGAGTTCGAGCCGGTCGATCGGCGCGCGCCTGGTACCTGGCAGAGGCAATCGGCTACCCGGATCGGGCACAGCAACTTGGGAATCCCGGGAAATTCATAGTGCGTCGCAACGGCCTGCATTACTGCCCGCCCGTATGATCTCCACGGCTCGTCGCGCCCGGACATTGCGCAGTCAACGCGGCGTTCAACACAATGGCGTAGCCGAAGTCAAAGGCATTACCGCCCCTCCTGGTCTATCCTTTACGGGTGATGCGTGACGATTGGTACTTCCGGGGGGATATCGTGAGCATCCCGACACTGTGCAATCCCTGCACGACCTGCGGCGCCTGTTGCACCACCTTCCGTGTGGGCTTCTGTTGCACGGAACTGGACACCGAGGGAGGGAGGGTGCCCGCCCAGTTTACGGAGAGGCTGGACAAGCGGCGCGTGCGCATGGGCTGCACCCAGAGCAGGGAAGGCAAAGGCTCGCGCTGCATCGCACTGGTGGGTACGGTCGGCCGCGATGTGAGCTGTGAGATCTACGCCAGACGCCCCAGTCCGTGCCGCGCCTTCGCCCCGGAAGCGCCATTGGGGCGTGGCGATGTGCCGTGCGCCGATGCCCGCCGGCACCACGGCCTGCCGCCGCTGCGGGGATCATACGACGCAGCGATCGTGGCCTGAGGGGTTGGGTGCAACCTGGTCGGTCGTATCCGGGAAAAAGTCATCCGGCCCAAGGCGAGCCCCGACTGGCGCGTTTGGCGCCACAGGTCGGGGACAGAGGGGATGACTGCCTGCCAGACCGGGACTTACGGTTTCGCCACATGCCAGAGGTTGTTGAAGCCGTCTCCGGTCTTGTCGCCGGGCTTCTGGTCCTTCGCCCAGAGGTAGAGCGGCATACCCTTGTAGGCCCGCGGCTTGCCGACATCGTCGCGGGTGATGATGCCGTAGTTGCCGGTACGCGAACTGTTTCCGAACTACCCCGCGGATGCGCAGCGCACCATCGCCGAGCACGCCTGCCTCGAGTGCAGCGGGCGGGTGGGCCGCTCGGCCGCGGCCAAGGCATTCGACGACGAGGCGGTACGACCGGCCGTCGTAGCGCATATGCGTCACGTCGAGACACTCTACAATGAACTGCTCGCCGGAGGATGGGACCGTCGCGAGGCCTGCCGCCAGATCGAGGCGCAGAACCGCTCGGCCCTGGAAACCTGGCAGCGGTCCTGATCGGCGGGTTGCCTGGAAGTAACCATGTTCAATGGTCAAGGCAACCAGCCTGCCTCCGCTCACGAGCCGAATCGCCTCATTGCGACCGCTTCCCGGCAGGGAACAGGAGCGCTGCTCTTAGTGGCGGGTGGCGGCGTGAGCGCCAGTGCACCCAAGACCGGGACTGCGCAGACGGACTCCCTCATACTGCGATATCGCCACCTACCGGCGGCCCGATGGATAACCCGCGCGGAGTCGAAGAACATGCAGGAACGACACTACCTCACGCCGCTGTTCGAAGCCGCGTCCGTGGCCATCATTGGCGCAAGCGAACGCCTGGGTTCGATCGGCGCCGTGCTCGTGCGCAACATGCTGGACGCCGGCTACCAGGGCAGACTCTTTGCGGTCAATCCGAAGCACGAGAGGATCTTCGATCTTCATTCCTACGCAACGGTCGAAGATATCCCTCAGCGTCTCGATCTGGCCGTGATCGCGACCAACGCCGCCGCGGTGCCCGCAATCATGGAAGCATGCGGGCGTGCCGGGGTGCGCGCGGCGATCGTCATCTCAGCCGGCTTCTCCGAGGTGGGGCGGCAGGGGGCTGCCCTTGAACGAGCCGTTCTGGAGAGCGCGCGCCGCCACCGCATACGCCTCGTCGGCCCCAACTGTCTCGGCGTCCTGCGTCCCGAGATCGGCCTCAATGCCACATTTGCTCGCGGTGGTGCGAGCGCCGGCTCGATCGGCCTCGTCTCCCAGTCCGGCGCCCTGTGCACCGCGATTCTGGACTGGGCGAAACCAAACGGCGTGGGCTTCTCCAGCGTGATCTCCGTCGGTGGCTCCTCGGAGGTAGAGTTCGGCGAGTTCCTGGACTATCTCGCCACTGATGCGAAGACCGAGAGCATCTTTCTTTACATTGAGGGCATACGCGATGCACGCCGCTTCATGAGCGCCCTGCGGGCCGCCGCGCGCGTCAAACCGGTGCTCGTGATCAAAGTGGGACGCCACCCCGGGGGCGAAAAGGCGGTGCTGTCGCACACGGGCTTGCTCGTGGGTTGGGATGACGTTTTCGATGCCGCGCTGCGCCGCGCCGGCGGGGTGCGACTGTACAGCGTGGGGCATTTCTTTGCCGCGGCGCAGGCGCTGTTTGCACGCTTCCGGCCGCGAGGCAATCGTCTCGCGGTCGTCACCAACGGCGGCGGACCGGGCATCATGGCGGCCGATCGCTGCGCCGATCTCGGGATTCCATTGGCGCAGCTTTCCGAGGCCACGCTCAACAAGCTCAACGCGTTCTTGCCGAGCACCTGGTCGCACAGTAATCCCGTGGACATCGCTGGCGACGCGGACCCGGTGCGCTACAAGGAGACGCTCAAGACGGTTCTCGACGATGAAGGCGTCAACGGCGTCCTGGCGATATTCGCACCCCAGGCGCTGAGTGACGCTGGCGAGGCGGCGCAGCAGGTGATCGACGTCGCCAAGAACTCGGACAAGCCGCTGGTCACCTGCTGGATGGGCGAAGACCAGGTGCGGGCGTCGCGCGACCTGTTCAAACGCTCGGGCGTGCCGACGTTTCGCACGCCAGACCCGGCTGTCGAGTTGTTCTCCCACATTTCGAATTTTTTCCGCAACCAGAAGTTGCTGATGCAGACCCCGGCGCCCCTGTCCCATCTAGGTGCGCCGAGCGTGTCTTCGGCGCGGCTGGTGATCGAAACCGCGCTCGCGGAAAAACGCCACACGCTCTCCGAAATGGAATCGAAGGCGGTACTGGCAGCCTTTCGCATCCCGATCTCTCGTGCCGTGGTGGCGCGCAGCGCCGCAGAGGCCATGGCGCTCGCCGCCGAGATCGGCCTGCCAGTTGCGATGAAAATCGACTCGCCCCATATCTCTCGCAAGAGCGAATCAGGCGGTGTGCGCCTGAACCTGAACAATCTCCAGTCAGTACGCGCAGCCTATCAAGACATCCTCGACGAGGTGAAGAGGAACCGGCCGGAGGCGACTATCCACGGCGTGGCCGTCGAGCCCATGATCGTCAAGCCCAACGGCCGCGAGCTGATGGCGGGCATCGTGCGCGATGAAGTCTTCGGTCCCACTATTGCGCTCAGCGAGGGCGGCAACAACTTGGACGTGCATCGGCATCGGTGCGTCGCGCTGCCCCCGCTCAACAGCTACCTGGTGTCGGACATGGTGTGCTCCCCGCGCTTCTCCCGCCTGCTGGGCGAATTTCGCGCCATGCCGCCGGTGAACCTGGACGCCCTGGAGCTGGTGTTGCTGAGGATCTCGGAGATGGCCTGCGAGTTGCCCTGGTTGCGCGAGCTGGAGATCAATCCGCTAATCGTGGATGAACACGGTGCCGTGGCTGTGGACGCGCACATCGTGGTGGAAGACATTTCTCCGACTGCGCATCGCTACGACCATATGGCCATTCACCCCTATCCCGCGAGCCTGGTTCAGACCTGGCCCCTGCCCGACGGCGCCGAGGTCACCATCCGGCCGATCCGGCCCGAGGACGCCGAGCTGCAGAAGGAATTTGTAAAGGCGCTGTCGGCCCAGGACAAGTATTACCCGTTCCTGAATACGTTGCGAGAGATCACGGATACCGTGGCTGCGCGCCTCACCCAGATTGACTACGACCGCGAGATGGCCTTGAGTGCCACCGTGGACAAAGAGGGCAGGGAAGTGCAAGTAGGTGTGTGCCGATACACGGCCAATGCCGATGCCGAATCCTGCGAATTCGCGATCGTGGTGGCCGACCAGTGGCAGCGCAAGGGGCTCGCGCGCAAGCTCATGGGCGTGCTGATCGAAACGGCGCGCGAGCGCGGCCTGAAGTACATGAACGGCGCGTTCCTCGCCACGGATGAGCGCATGCTCCAGTTCGCATCCGGGTCGGGCTTCGTGATCTCGGACAGTCCGGACGAGCACTCCATCAAGCACGGCGTTCTCACCCTCTAATTGTGGCGGTCCGCGCATGACCTGGCCGTCGCGCTCCGTGCGATTCGAGGTCTCCGTAGTGCACGGGCTCGGGGTGCCCTTCGAATTGGACGTCGCCGATCACGTTGCGCCGTCGCAGCCGGCCCTTGCGCCTAACAGGGACGCAAGGGTGCCTCCGGTTTCGCCGAGTTCAACAACAGCGCTGGGCGATGGGTGTGGAAGGACAGCTACGTCTTCGACTACGGCTGCCGCCTCGACACGATGATCGCCCATCCGATGAGGCCCGACCTTGTGCGCCGCGCCGTCATGCAGATCAAGGCAGCGATTCGATTTCGAATTGCGGCAGGATTATCGTTCCAGAGACACTCTGGTCTTTTCCTTTCCAGCAGTCGCGCTCTGTGGCCGCCGGACGAGCGGTTACACTGCCGATTAGGTCTTGCCAGAATTTGCCAACGTCACTGCGACTAGTGTGCCATGAGCACAATGAACATTTCCCTGCCCGATGCCCTCAACGCGTTGGTCGATGAGCAGGTCAGTCAGCGTGGCTATGGCAGCAGCAGCGAGTACGTGCGCGAGTTGATCGCAAGGATCAGGATCGACTGCAATCGCGTGCCCTCCTTCTCGCTGGTGCGACGTCTGCGCCGGCAGCACCTGCCGATGCCGCCTGCTATCGCCTGACCCAGGCGTTATCGTCCAATCATTCGCCGCCGTCTCCCCAAGGCTATGTTCGCGTTACGTGAGGATGTCCACACGTCAAGGGCCGCAAACCCAACGGTGATGCGGACCTTCTGCGAATCCGGCGCGTCCAGGCTCGTCGCTGTGCGTCAGAGCCTGATCCCCATCTAACGCGAACAGAGCCTTCTCCAATTCCAGGGATTGCAACGCTTTCCTTTCCCGGCGCGCAGTCGATTTCCAGAGCAAGACCCGGAGTGCGCCGTCTCCCGCCAGCAGCTAAGTTGCAGTCATGTAAACTGCAGACAGCCGAGTGGACCCGGATGAAAATGACCCGCAAGTCTGAAGTTCTCGCCGCAGTCACCGTGGGCGATCCGCGCTGGGCGGCGGTCCTCGCCCGCGACCTGGCGGCAGACGGCCAATTCTTGTACTCGGTGCGGACTACCGGCGTGTATTGCCGCCCGTCCTGTGCCGCGCGCACGCCACGGCCCGAGAACGTCGAGTTCCACCTTACCGCTGCCGACGCCGAGCGGGCCGGCTTCCGTCCCTGCCGGCGCTGCAAGCCGGATCGGCCCGCGCTTGCCCAAATACATGCCGCGCTCGTGGCCCAACTGTGCCGGCTGATGGAGAACGCCGAAGTCGTGCCCAGCCTGCAACAACTGGCCGCACAAGCCGGACTGAGCCCCTGGCACCTGCACCGCACATTCAAGGCCGTCACCGGACTGACGCCTAGATCCTACGCCGCCGCCCACCGTGCCAATCGCGTCAGAGCCGAACTCGAGTGCGGCGGCACGGTGACCGACGCGATCTACGCTGCCGGCTACGGTTCGAACGGGCGCTTCTACGAGACATCGAATCAGGTGCTGGGCATGACGCCGACCCGCTATCGCGCCGGCGGCATGGACACCGAAATCCGCTTCGCCATCGGCGAATGCTTCCTCGGCTCGATCCTGGTCGCCGCCAGCGATCGCGGCGTATGTGCGATTCTGATGGGCGACGATCCCGACGCACTGGCGCGCGACCTGCAGGACCGCTTTCCGTGCGCGCGCCTGATCGGCGGTGACGCCGGCTTCGAGCAGATTGTGGCGAAGGTCGTGGGTTTCGTCGAAGCGCCGAAGCTGGGACTGGATCTGCCGCTGGACGTGCGCGGCACCGCCTTCCAGCAGCGCGTGTGGCAGGCCTTGCGCGGGATTCCGGCGGGCCGGACGGCGAGCTATAGCGAGATCGCGCGCCGCATCGGCGCGCCAAAGTCGGTGCGCGCCGTGGCCGGGGCCTGTGCCGCCAACCCGCTGGCGGTGGCGATTCCCTGCCATCGCGTCGTGCGCATCGACGGCGGTCTGTCGGGCTATCGCTGGGGAGTCGAGCGCAAGTGCGCGCTGCTGGAGCGGGAAGAGAAGGTATGAGCCGCCTGGCGAGGGGCCCCCGCCGGGGGGCGAGAGCCAGGCGAGTGAAGCGGGTCGAGTGGGACGGGGCGGCTCAGGATTTGTACGTGGCTCCGCACAAAGCCGATTCGCGCTGGAGCGCAGGCCGGAGTCCTTGACGCCCGTACCTGACGGCGGGCTACGACAGCAACTTCAGACCGGCGCGCTCCAGTCCCTGCGCGATTCGCTCCGCCAGCGCGTCGTCCTTGATCAGCCGCGCGATCAGTTCGCGGCCGCGGCGCGGGAATTTCGGCTGAAGCGCCAGCAGTTCATCCACGGCCGCGGCAGCCTCCGCGCTGCGGTTGAGGTACCCCAGGGTCGCCGCGCGCAGCATCGGACCCCAGAACACGCCGGCGGCCCGTAGTTCGCCGACGGCATCCAGTGCCTCGGCGTAGCGGCCCTTCTTGATGTGGTTGAGGCAAACTGCCGAGCGCACAGGCCGGGGTACATGGGCGAGGATATCCGACACACCGGTGATCAGGTGCAGACCCCGGTCCGTATCGCCGCACAAGAACAGGCACCAACCGGCCGCGGCCACCAGGAACGGTGCGTTCGGATTGAGCGACAGCGCGTATTCCGCGGCCGCGCGCGCCTGCACGATGTCGCCCCGGATCACGCTCGTGGTCGCCAGCGCGAGGTGGGCCTGCTGGCACAGCGGGTCCAGGGCGACGGCGTCGTGACACAGGGACAGCGCTTCATCCAGCACGGTGCGTTCTGCCAGATTCAGCACGTAGCCCTCGACGAGGATTTCCGCCAGCATCGCGAGCGCCATGGGGTAGTCCGGGTTCTCCGCCACCACTTTACGGAAGGCCGCGAGCGCTCGCGGGTGGGATGCAGGATCGTTGCGCAGACGGTAGTCGTGGTAGTACCAGAGTACCGCCTCGTACGGTGCGAACTCGTCCGGCGCCCGCTGTCGCGCCTGCTGCGCCAGCACCCGGCCGATGACTCCATAGGTGCCGGCGACGCTGGCAAGCACGCGGCGGCTGATCTCGTCCTCGCTGGCGAAGACGTCGGCCGTGGCGACCCCGTGCTCGTAGCGCTCCGCCCACACCTGCATGCCGGTATGGGCATCGGTAAGGGTCACCGCCAGTCGAGCCGTTTCACCTTCGGTGCGCACGCTGCCTTCCAGCAGGAAGCGCACGCCCAACTCGCGCGCGACCATGCGCGGATCATAGGCGCGCGCCTTGAAGCGGGCGGTGGCGATGCGCGGTGCGACGCGAACGGCCTGAAAGCGCGTTAACCCGACGATCAGTTCCTCGGCCAAGCCTTCGGCGAAGCAGGCCGACCCCGGATCGCCGGTGAGGTCGGCGAACGGCAGCACCGCGACCGAGGGATCGATCGGTGCAGGCGCGGCCGTCGGCAGCGGTGCCGACGCTGCCCCACCATCGGGCGCCGCCTCCGCCGCAGGGCCGCACCGCCCCGGCGCGAAGACCGGCATGTATCCGCCTTTGGGCACCTCGATGATCACCAGGTCGTCGGCGCCGCTGGTCAGGTAGTAGTGCTCCAGGGCGCGGCGCACCTTGCCCGCCTCGATGCGGACAATCGGGTCCACCAGGGGGTCGAAGCTCGCATCGCGCCCGAGCAGTTCCACGGCGATGTAGTAGCCCTTGAGCCGGCCGCCGCGACCGTCGAGCGTCTCCTCGACCAGAAAGCGCAGGAAGCGCCGGATGCGATCGGAGCCTTCGAAGTCGGGGCTGGCGACGATGCGCTCCAGTTGTTGCCGAATCGCGTTCGCATCGGGAGTGCCGCCTTCCGGCGCTGCGTCCCTGGACTCGGCTCCGTTCCTGTCGTTTGTCATGGCTGTATCGTTACCGAGGTGCAAACGGCGACGCGGTGGCCGCGCCATCGCCCTTTGCGATGGCGGGCCTGCCGTGTCGCCGAAGCGGCCGATGCCTACAGTCCGATCCGCCCGGTGTGACGCACGACACGGATGAACTACTGTTTCTCTGGTGTCCGTGGCGTGCTTGGTAGTTCAATAGCGCCATCTGCAGCACAATTCACCCAATCACTTCCACCGGAGTTCGTTCATGAGCCAGACCCGAGGTTTGCTGTTCGCGGTCGCCCTGTCGTGCGCGCTGTCTGCGATCGCTTCGGTCACGCATGCCGGGGTTCTCCGCTGCGTGGATCGGGCGGGCAAGGTGCATTACACGGACGGCAGCGCCGCCGCCGACATGGTTTGCGCTCCCCTCAACGGGCGCGCCGGCGCTGCGCCCTCGCCGGTGGGCGGCAAGGTCGCGACAAATTCCGCCTCCTCCGTCACGGCGCCGCCGGACCGGGCGGAACGCCGCAAAGCCCCCGAAACGGAACTTGGCAGGTAGGGGCGGGCGACCCCACGGCAGCGGCCTGGATCATGCGTCATGACCGGTGACGCGCGCTCCGCGGATCACCGAGTCGGGCAAGTGCTCCGGTGAAGGCGCGATTTCGATGTACTTGATGCTGCCGACCGGGAACATGAACACGGATCCATCGGCCTCGATCACCAGGTACTGACCCTGCAGGATCTTCTCGGTGCGCTGCGCGAACGTGTGCTTGTCCACGTTCTGCTCCGGAAAGACGAAGGACATCTTGCTGCCGTCGTTGAAGAAGATCGCGATTCCAGCGCGCATCGTCATGCTCCTTCCCCTCTTTTCGTTTTCGCAGTGCGGATTGCGCAGATTATCGGTTCGGAGCATCGCGGCCACAAGGGGCAGCTTCGATCCGGCGGCACGCGGCGCAGAGGTTCCATTCGAGAAGTTCGAGCAGGCGGCGCGCCGCGGCCTCGATGCTGCGTAGCGCGGCTCCATGGTCGGCGACGCGTTCCGACGCCCGCGGGTCCGGCGAACTTCGCCAATGGGCCAGGGCTCGGGACGTCTCGCCGTAATCCCGTGCCATGCGCCGGAACGCTTCACTGCTTTCGGCGACATGACTCACGGGTGCGGCGAACTCGGGAAAGCGCCGGAGCATCAGCCATGCCTCCACAAACGCCTGCTCTTCGCGGTTGCCGTCGGCACTTCCCGTCGTGCGGCGGCCCATGTCAGCAGCCGCTCGCGAACAGGCGGGGGTGACCGACTCCGTCGTGCCGATCCCCCGCCGCCGCATGCGCCGGATTTCACTTACCCGGTGGTACCCCTCGAGCACCAGCTTCCCCACCACTCGTCCGCCTTCGATTTCGGCGTGTGCCTTCCTCAGGTTGTCCGCATTCAGCGGTCCGAGCACGTCCGTTACCGTGGTGTCGATCGTGCCCAGGTCGGCCAAGTCGGCGATGGCGTTGAGCAGGCGGTGCTGAACGCTCACGTCCGGCGTCCGGTAAAGCGAGCGCGTGAAGGCCGATTCCCAGACGAAGGCGGCGCTCTTGCGGTTGAGCAGGTTGAGGTCGTGCGGGCGGCGTGTTTCGGCGACGGCGCAGATCCGTCCCTGCGGCTGGATCAGCGCGGCCATGGTGTCGAAATAGCGGTCGGTATCGTTCAAGCAGAGGATGTAGTCCACCGCCTCCAGGTCCTCCCGCTTGAGTTGCGCCCGCAGGTCGCCGAAATGGTCGATCACGGCTTCCGCGCCCAGCCGCAGACACCAATGCTGGGACAAGGGGCGCGATGCGGTGGCGATGACGCGAAGGCGTGCGACCTTGCTGGCGAGCTGGACGGCCATCGACCCGACCCCGCCGGCAGCCCCGATGATGAGGATGGACTTGCCGCTGTCGGCGCCGTTGCGGGCGATGCCGAGTCGATCGAACAACGCTTCGTAAGCCGTGATGGAGCTCAGCGGCAAGGCGGCCGCGGAGGTGTAGCCGAGTTGCTCCGGCTTGCGTCCGACGAGGCGCTCATCGACGAGGTGGAACTCGCTGTTGCAGCCGGGACGCGAAGGGTCCCCGGCATAGAAGACGGCATCCCCCGGCTCGAACAGGGTGCAAAGCGGACCCACGGCCTCGACCACGCCCGCCGCATCCCAGCCGAGAATGCGCGGCGTGATCTCGACCTTGTCTCTCGGCGCGCGCATCTCGCAGTCGAAGGGATTGACGGCCACCGCGTGAACCCGTACCAGCAGGTCCCTCCCGGTCGCGATCGGCGTTTCGATCTCGACATCGACCAGCGACTCGGGGTGCGAGGTGGGCAGGTAATTGTAGAACCCGACGGCTTTCATGGCTTCCTCCTGCGTTGTGTGCTTGACGCCAACGATAGGGAAGGCCGGCCGGCAGGAGGAGTAACTTACGGTAAAGACCGATGCGTTCGGTCGCCATGCGGCGCGGCTACCGGAGGCGACGCGGGACGGTACCGCCGCGAGCGCGGAGCGGCGCGGGCGGCGGCAGCCGATTCAGCGCGGCGGATAGATGTTGCGAACGTACTCGTCTAGCATGCGGGTGGCACAGAAGCGCGGACCGATGGTACGCAGCGACGCCTTCATGCGCGCGACCCAGCCGCGCGGAACGCCGCGGGCGTCGCGCTCGTAGAACAGGGGCACCACTTCCCTTTCCAGCAGCTCGTAGAAGGCGGTCGCGTCGCGCGCATCGACCGCGGCGTGGTTGGGGTCTTCGGCGGCCTCGATGCCCCAGCCGTTGGTGCCGTCCCAGGCTTCCGCCCACCAGCCATCCAGAACACTCAGATTCAGGGTGCCGTTGACGGCGGCCTTGATGCCGCTGGTGCCGCTCGCTTCGAGCGGCGGCCGCGGCAGGTTAACCCAGACGTCGCAGCCGGAGGTCAGCAGGCTGGCGATGCCGATGTCGTAATCCTCGATGAAGGCGACGCGCCCGCCGCGCCGCGGATCGGACTTGAACTGGAACATCTGCACCACCAGCCGTTTGGCGTCGTCGTCGCGCGGGTGCGCCTTGCCGGCATACAGGAACTGGATCGGGTGCGGACCGTCCAGCAGCCGCAGCATGCGCTCGGGATCCTGGATGAAGATATGCAGCCGTTTGTAGGCGGCCAGACGGCGCGCGAAGCCCAGGGTAAGGACGTCCGGATCGAACTTCCTGGCGGCCAGCGTCGCGTAGTCCATGCTGTCACCGCGGGTGAGCCGGTCCGTCACGGTCTGGGAGCGGACCCAGCCTGCCAGCCGGCTGCTGGTCTCGCGCCGGACCGTCCACAGCTCCTCGTCAGGGATGGTGTCCACCGCCTTCCAGGTGGCGGGGTCCATGACCCGCTCCTGCTGGTGCCAATCGCGCGGCAGATAGCGGTCCAGCAGACGGCGCATCTGCGGTGAAATCCAGCTCGGCAGATGCACGCCGTTGGTGACGTGGGTGATCGGCACGTCGCCGACAGCCACGTCCGGGGAAGAGGGACTGCCACATGCGCCGCGACACTTCGCCGTGGATGCGGCTGACGCCGTTGATGCTGCGGCTCATGCGGATCGCGAGCGCCGTCATGCCCATGGGCTCGTCCCGGTTGTCGGGGTTGACGCGGCCCAGCCGCAGCGCGCCCTCCATGTCCGTTCCGAGCTTCTGCACGGCGTTCGGAAACACGGTCGTGATCTCGTCGGCGGCGTAGGTTTCGTTGCCGGCTGGCACCGGCGTATGGGTCGTGAACACGACTCGGCTGCGCGTGCGCTCGCAGGCCTCGGCGAAGGAGCGGCCTTGCGCCAGCTCCCGTCCCACCAGTTCCAGCGTGGCCGTCGCCGGGTGGCCTTCGTTCATGTGGATGACGGAAGGAACGATGCCGAGGGCGTCGAGGGCGCGCAGCCCGCCGACGCCGAGCAGCGCGTACTGCGCCAGGCGGATTTCGCGGTTGCCCTCGTACAGGCGCGACGTGACGAAGCGCTGCCGAGGCGTGTTTTCCGGCAGTTCGGTGTCGAGCAGAAACAGCGGCACCCGGCCGACGTCGACGCGCCAGACGTGGACCAGCACTTCCTCGTCCCAGATCGGAACCTTGACTGCGATCGGCCGGCCGTCGGCGGTCGTCACCTTGGCGCAGGGGCGGCGTTCCGGATCGGTGTCATACCAGTACTCGTGCTGCCAGCCGGCGGCGTCCACGCGCTGATGGAAATAGCCCTGCCGGTAGAGCAGCCCGACGCCGACCATCGGCAGGGCGCGGTCGGAGGCTTCCTTGAGGATGTCGCCGGCGAGCACGCCCAGCCCCCCCGAGTAGATGGGCAGGCAACGGTGCACTCCGAACTCGGCGCAGAAGAAGGCGATCGGGCGCTCCGGCGTGGCGACCCCATCCGGCCGCGGCGGCCGCGCCAGATCCTGTTCCAGGTCGTCGCGCAGGGTTTCCACGCGCGCCACGAGGTTCAGGTCCATCGCCGCCCGATCCATCGAGTCCTCCGCAGTTTCCTGCAGAAAGCGCACCGGATTCTGCCGGCACAGCCGCCAGCGATGGCTGTCGATGTCGCGGAACACCTGTTCGCCGTCCGGATGCCAGACCCAGCTGAAGTTGTAGGCCACCCGCGCCAGCGGTGCCAGGCGCGCCGGAATATGGCTGGCCAGAACCTGCGCCGCCCGCCGCACATCCTTGGCACCGCTCTTGATGCCGTCTTGCTTCGCGTCCATTTCCCCCCCCCTCCCACGCGTGAACGAATGTCCTACGGCCCTTTGGCCGGACCGCAGCGAACCCTCATAATGCGCAATCCCGGATCTGCTTCTGATTGTTGGCCCGGGATGGCGCCGTCAAGCTTACCATCGTGTCCGGACGCCATCTCCAATATAGCCACGCGTTACCCTGTGATGCTCGAAGTCTTCGGCCTCGTCCTGCTCGCCGCCAGCCTCTGGCTGTGGCACGACAGCCTCAAGGCGCGCGAAGCCGGCGTGCGCGCGGCGCGCGCCGCCTGCGAGGCGCACGGGCTGCTGTTTCTGGACGACACGGTCGCCATCAACTCGATCCGGCCGGCGCGCGACGACCACGGACGCCTCAAGCTGCGGCGGGTGTACGCCTTCGAGTACAGCGACACCGGCAACAACCGCTGCCGCGGAGCCGCGACCCTCGTTGGCGATGCCGTCGTGACGCTCCACCTGGGACCGCCGCCGTTGCGGGCGCTGTAGCGCAGTGATTCATCCGGCCGCAAGCTGGCGATCGTTCCCACCCGCTCCATGACACATCGCGCCCTGACCTCCTTCCGCGCCGACGACGGCGAGCGCATCCATCTCGCCATCGCCGGCGCCGGCGACCCGGTTGTCATGCTGCACGGCTGGACGGCGAGCCACGAGGAATGGTTTCCCTTCCTCGACCAGATCACTCCCCATCACCGCGTCTATCGCTGGGACGCCCGCGGCCACGGCGGGCACGGCTTGATCACCGGCACGCTGCCGACGGTGCAGCGCATGGCGCGCGACCTGCGCAATCTGCTGCAGCACTATAATCTGGCTGGCGCGACGTTGGTCGGCCACTCCATGGGTGCGCTCACGGTCTGGGAATACATCCGGCACTACGGCACGAGCGCTCTGGGCCGAGCCTGCCTCATCGACCAGTCGCCCAGGCTGCTCACGGCGGACGACTGGGAGCATGGCATCTACGGCGATTTCGACGAGGCACGGTCGCGCCGCTTCATCGCCGAGCTGGAGGATGATTTCGCCGAGGCCGTGCTGCGGCTGGGCGCCTACGGCCTGAACACGCGGGCACGGGCCAAGTACGAACAGAACGCCCGCGGCTGGCAGCGGGTGCGGGAAGGGCTGAAGCAGCTCAATCCGGCGCCGCTGATCGAGACCTGGAAAAGTCTGACCGCCGCCGACTATCGCGACGTGCTGGAGCGCATCGACATCCCGGCGCTGCTGATCTATGGCGGAGAGAGCAACTTCTACCATGCGGGCACCGCGCAGTACGTGCACGAGCGCATGCCGCAGGCAACGCTGCGCATCTACGAGGGTACCGACCATTCGCCGCACCAGTGGCAGCGCGAGCGCTTCGCGCAGGATCTGCTGGCATTCATCGGCGCCGCATCAGCGGGCCGCCCGGCTTCCGAATGCGACGGGCGTTGATGCCCGGGAAATCGCCGCCATGAGGCGCATCCGCGGCGGATCGAAGGAGGATTCATGACCGACCTGCCGGAAACCATCGATGGTCTGCCCAACTTCTGCGGCGGCGAGGCCGCCGTCGAGCGGGCGCTTGCCGAGCACCGCGACGCTCCGGTGTTCCTGCCCGACAGTCGTATCGACTTCGAGCGCATCGCCAGCGCCAGCGCCATTGCGCTGCACATGCACCAGCCCCTGATTCCGGCCGGCGGCGACGATCTGCGCCATGCCGCCATCATCAGCAACCTGCAGTACATGATGGAGCACCCGGGAATCGGCGACAACCACAATGCCCCCGTCTTCCGCGCCTGCTACCGCCGCATGGGCGAGTTCATCCCCCAGCTCCTGGCGGAGGGACTGGAGCCGCGGGTGATGCTGGACTACTCGGGAACGCTGCTGCACGGACTGCGCCGCATGGGCCTGGAAGACGTGATCGATGCCCTCAAGGCCATCACCTGCCATCCCGACCACCGCCGCGCCGTCGAGTGGCTGGGCGCGCCGTGGGGCCATGCCGTGGCCCCGTCCACGCCGGTGCAGGACTACCGTCTGCACGTGCGGGCGTGGCAGCACCACTTCGCCGCGATCTTCGGCTTCGCGGCGCTGGCGCGGGTGCGCGGCTTCTCGCCGGCCGAGATGGCGCTGCCCAACCACCCGGACGTGGCCCATGCGTTCGTCGCCACCCTCCTTGCCTGCGGCTACCGCTGGGTGCTGGTGCAGGAGCATACGGTCGAACAGCCGGGCAGCGGCGCCGCGCCCCGGCTCAAGCACCTGCCCCATCGACTGGTGTGCACCAGTTCGCGCGGCGAGACGGCCGAGATCGTCGCCATCATCAAGACCCAGGGCTCGGACAGCAAGCTGGTCGGTCAGATGCAGCCCTGGTACGAAGCGCGGGGGCTGGCGCGGGAGCCCGTGGTCGGCCGCTCCGTGCCGCCGCTGGTGACCCAGATCGCCGACGGCGAGAACGGCGGCGTGATGATGAACGAGTTTCCGTCGAAGTATTTCCAGGTGGTGCGCGAGGCCTCCGCGTCCGCCACGCCGCTCATGAACGTGACCGAATATCTGGAGCATCTGTTTGCCTGCGGCGTGCGTGAGGCCGACCTGCCGCCGCTCCAGCCCCGCTTCCAGGCCCGCATCTGGGAGCGGGTCCGTCCCGGTGACGGCCCGGACAAACTGGCGCGGGCCATCGCCGGGCTCAAGGCGGAGGATGCCCGCTTCGACGTCGAGGGCGGCAGTTGGACCAACGATCTGTCGTGGGTCCGCGGCTACGAGAACGTGATCGGACCGATGGAGCGGGCGAGCGCCCTGTTCCACCGGATCGCCGTCGGCAGCGGCGTCCCCACCCATGATCCGCGTTACCGCAACGCCCTGTTCCATCTGCTGACATCGCAGACCAGTTGCTACCGCTACTGGGGCCAGGGCGCATGGACCGACTACGGGCGCGAGCTGTGCCGCCGTGTGCAGGACATCCTGTGCTGCGATTTTCCGCAGGTCGGCGACGGTTGCGGGGAGAGAAGCCCGGATTGAACGCGGAGAACGCACGCAGCGTGCTGCTGATCCGGGCGATTGAAATGAGCGATCCGGACGGCGCGGTACTGCCCCACGCCGACCGAGAGCGGGTGGGCCGCGAAGCGGGGCCGCTCGGCGCCGGCATGCCGAACGGCGCACCGGCGCCGCAGCGGGAGGCGCTGTCGGGCGCGGAGGAGTCGTTCCTGGCGCGCCGTGCCGAACTCGCCCGCGCGCGGATCACGCGACAGTTTCCGAGCGTGGGTCGGGTCTTGCACGCCGCGGGTGGGGGCAGTTGGGCTGCGCTCGGGGTGCCGCTCGTCGCCTTCCTCATCGGGTTCGCCGCCAACGAATTGGGGGGGCAGCGCTGGATCAACATCGTCGCCTTTCCCCTGCTCGGCATGCTGGCGTGGAATCTCGCCGTGTATCTGGCGCTCGCCGTGGAAGCGGTGCGTGGCACGAGTGCTGGCGGGAAGACGCTGCATCCCCTGCGCCGCATCGCCGCCACCCTGCTGCAACCGCTGCCGGCGGCCTGGCGCCGCATCGGCGGCGGCAACGCGGCGCTGGCGCGGGGAATCGAACAGTTCATGCGCGACGGCCTGGCATTCGGCGCGCCGCTCGCCGCCGCCCGCGCCCGCCGCATCCTCCATCTGGCGGCGGCGGCACTCGCCGCCGGTGCCGTCGCCGGCATGTATTGGCGCGGTCTGGGCTTCGAGTATCGCGCCGGCTGGGAAAGCACGTTCCTGAACGAAGAGGCCGTGGCCGGACTGTTAGCCGTGGTGCTCGGGCCCGCATCTGCGATCACGGGCATCGCCCTGCCCGATGCGGCGCATGTGGCGGCGCTGCGCTGGCCTGCAGGTGCGCCGGGGGAAAACGCCGCGCGCTGGATCCATCTTTACGCCGTCACCGCCGCCTTGTTCATCCTGCTGCCGCGTCTGGTGCTGGCGCTGGCGGCCTGGCTGCAGGAGCGGCGCCGGCGCGACGCCTTTCCCCTGCCCGCCGCGACCGATCCCTATTTCCGCCGCCTGCTGGCGGCCGTCCGCGGCGAGGGTCTTGCGGTGCGCGTCGTCGCCTACAGCTACCATCTCCCGGCGACGGCGCAGGAAGTGCTGCGGGCGCTGCTGAGCGATGTACTCGGCGAACGAACGCGCGTCGACTTCGGCGAAGTCATCGCCTACGGCGCGGAGGACGAATACCTGCTGCAGGCGGCGAAGCCGGGGACCGCCGTGGCCGACTACCTGGTCCTCGTCTTCAGCATGGCGGCGACGCCGGAAGAGGAAAACCACGCCGTGCTGGTGCGCGGCCTCGCCGCCCTGGTCGAGCAGGGCAGGGCCGCCCACCGCCTGCTGGTGCTGGTGGACGAGTCGGCGTATGCGCAGCGCCGGGCGCGGGAAGCGGGCGCGGCGAAGCGGCTGGAGCAACGCCGCCACGCCTGGAACGAGATCCTGCGCGGGCACGAACCGGTCACGCTCGACTTGGCGGCGGCCGACCGCACTGCCGCGGACGAGGCGCTGCAGGCGCAGTTGTCGCGCCGGGCGAACCTGGAGCTGTCGTCGTGAGCAGTCCCAACATCATCAACCTCAGCCTCATCTCCCACACCAACGCCGGCAAGACGACGCTGGCGCGCACCCTGCTCGGACGCGACGTGGGAGAAGTGCGCGACGAACCCCATGTCACCGACATGAGCGACGCCCATGTCATGCTGGAGACGGCGGACGGCTGTGTGCTGCGGCTGTGGGACACGCCGGGCTTCGGCGACACCGCGCGCCTGCTCAAGCGGCTGAAGCAGTCCGGCAATCCGATCGGCTGGGTGCTGACCCAGGTCTGGGACCGCTACGCGGACCGTCCGCTGTGGTGCAGCCAGCAGGCGATGCGCAACGCGCGCGACGAGGCCGACGTCGTGCTCTACCTGGTGAACGCGGCGGAGAGGCCGGCGGACGCCGGCTATGTCGAGTTGGAAATGCAGATCCTGAGCTGGATCGGCAAGCCGGTGGTGCTGCTGCTGAACCAGACCGGTCCGCCGCGCGGCCACGCTGCCGAGCGCGCCGACGAGGACGAGTGGCGCGGTCACCTGAGCGCCTATGCGGTGGTGCGCCGCGTGCTGAGCCTGGATGCCTTTGCCCGCTGCTGGGTGCAGGAGGGGGAACTGCTGGACATCGTGGGGCACCTGTTGCCGCTGGAAAAGCACGGCGCCTTCGCCCGCCTCGCCAAGGCCTGGCGCGACAAGAACGTGGAGCGCTTTCACGAGGCGATGGCGACCCTGGCGCGGCAACTGGTGTGCGCGGTGCGTGACCGGGAGGATCTGGAAACCCGGGCCTGGAGCGACAAGGCGCGCGGCTTCTTCCGCTCCCTCGCCACCGGCGCCGACCCCGGGCAGGCGGACAAGGAGCGCGCCATGGCGGCCCTGGCCGAACGGCTCGACAGCGAGATCCGCGAAGCCACCGACGGGCTGATCCGGCTGCATCAGCTCGAGGGGCATGCGGCGGGCGAGATCCGGCGCCGCCTGAAGGACGACTACGCTACCAGCGAACCGGTCAGCGAGGGCTTCGCCGCCATGCTCGGCGGTTTCGTCTCGGGTGCCCTGGGCGGGCTGGCGGCCGATCTGGCGGCGGGCGGGTTCAGCTTCGGCAGCGGGGTGGTGGGCGGCGGCATCCTGGGCGCCCTCGGCGCCGGTGGTCTGGCCCGCGGCTACAACCTGGTGAAGGGTCAGAAGCAGGCCTCGCTGCGCTGGTCCGCCGAGTTCTTCGAGGGTCTGCTGCGCTCGGCTCTGTTGCGCTACCTCGCCGTGACCCATTTCGGGCGCGGCCGCGGCGACTACAGCGAGAGCGAGCATCCCCTGTTCTGGCAGAGCGCCGTGGCGGCCTTCGTCGAAGCCCGGCGCGACGAGGTGCGAGCGGTGTGGGAGGAGGGCACGGCGCCGGGCGATCCCGGCGCCCTGACGGAGCGCATGGAGGCGCTGGTGACGGAGTGCACCGCCGCGCTGCTGGAGCAGTTCTATCCGGACGTGGATCCCCTGATCGTGCGGGCGGGTCACTGAATCCCGGCGGCGGGCCGAACCCTGCGGCGCCGGGCAAGAAAGCAATGAAACCGCCAAGGCGCCAAGTGCGCCAGGATGTCGCGTCAAGCCTTGTGGCGGCGATCCCTCAGCGCAAGAGTGAGCGCACACGCAGACCCACACCATGGATCTGCTTGGCGATCTTGGCGCCGTGGCGGTTCCATTCGCTGTCTTTCTCGCCACCAATCGCCCGGAGTAGACTGATGCGCTCAAGAAAGGCCCGGCCGGCGCTGCGGCGGGGCGATCCCAACGACTGAGACAGGAGCCATCCATGAAGCTGTACTACTTTCCCGGTGCATGCTCGCTCGCCGCCCACGTCGTCCTGCGCGAGGCGGGCTATACGTTCGACCTCGATGCGGTGGATTTCGGCACGAAGAAGACCGCGGGCGGCGAGGACTTCCAGAAAGTGAATCCCAAGGGCTACGTGCCGGCGCTGCGGCTCGACGACGGACAGGTGCTGACGGAAGTCGGCACGCTGATCCAGTATCTTGCCGACCAGAAGCCGGAGGCGGGGCTCGCGCCGAAGCTCGGCACCATGGAGCGCTACCGCCTGATGGAATGGATCAATTTCACGTCGTCCGAGGTGCACAAGCAGTACGGTCCGCTGTGGAACGAGAAGTCGTCGGAAGAAGCGAAGCAGGCGGCGCGGGATCTCCTCGGAAGCCGTTTCGATTACCTGAGCGAGATCCTCGGCGCCAAGCCGTATCTCATGGGGGACCGGTACACGGTGGCGGACACCTACCTGTTCACGGTGCTCAACTGGTGCAACTTCCTCAACATCGATCTCGGCCAATGGCCTGTCCTCAAGGACTACGTCGCCCGCATCGCAGCGCGCCCGGCCGCGCAGGCCGCTATGAAGGCAGAAGGGCTGACGCAGTAGCCGCCGCCCTGCGCCCGAGGCCGTCGTGCCGACCAACGTTTCGCCCGAATACAAGGCCGCCGAGGCGGCCTTCCGCAAGGCGCGCGAGCCGCGCGAGCGCCTGGACTGGCTGCGCGAGATGCTGCGCACCATCCCCAAGCACAAGGGGACCGACCACCTGCAGGGCGACATCAAGCGCCGCATCAAGGAACTGAGCGAGGAACTCGAAGGGCCGCGGAAGGGCGGCGCGCACGGCGCTCCGTCGCAGGTGATCCGGCCGGAAGGAGCGGCGCAGATCGCATTGATCGGCCCGCCCAACTCCGGCAAGTCGGCACTGCACGCCCGGCTCACCGGCTCCGACGCCCACGTCGGCCCCTATCCGTTCACCACCCAGCATGCCGAGCCGGGGATGATGCCCCACGAGGACATCCACTTCCAACTCGTGGACCTGCCCGCCGTATCGCCGCAGCATCCGGTGCCCTGGCTGGCGAGCGCGCTGCAGATGGCGGACGCGTGCCTGCTGGTGACCGACCTCGGTGATCCGGCCTGCATCGAGCAAGTGCAGGCGGCGCACGCCATCCTGCGCGACAAGCGGGTGACGCTGAGCGAACGCTGGCCGTCCGCCGCTACCGGTGAAAGTGCGGCGACGGACGAGGACGATCCCTTCGCCATCCGCCTGCCGACGCTGGTCCTCGCCAACAAGGCCGACCTGATCGCCGACGTCGGCGTCGAGATCAACGCTTTCCTCGATCTGGCCGGGCTGAGCTATCCGTGGCTGGCCGTGTCGGCGCAGACCGGTTTGGGCCTGGGCGAACTGGGGCCTTGGCTGTTCCGCAACCTGGGCGTGATCCGCGTTTACACCAAGACGCCGGGCAAGCCGGCGGAGCAGCATCACCCGTTCACCCTGCGCCGCGGCCAGACGATCGACGATGTCGCCCGCCTGGTGCACAAGGACATCGCCCGCGACCTCAAGTACGCGCGCGTGTGGGCTCCCCACGCCGTCGGCGGACTGCACGTCGGCCGCGACCATCCGGTTGCGGATGGGGAGATCGTCGAACTGCACGTGTAGGCGGCGGCGCGTTTCGTCGGCCGCGCTGCGGGCCATGCACTGCGCGCGTGCGGCCCGGCTGTCGTGCGCGCAGCGATGGTGCGGAGCACCCCTCTGGATGCAGGTGCGGCGATGCTCCGCTTGGCACAGGAAAGGTAGGGCGGGCCGTGCCCGCCGATCGTGAGATGGCGGGCACGGCCCGCCCTACACGAGGCGCCGCGTGCTGCATCCGGCAGGCGCAACGGTGCGATTGTGCGGATGCTTGCACGGTTCTTGCAGGCGTCGAGCGCTCAGAGCCATCCAACCCGCACGGTGAATGCCTTGGATACCCGCGTCGTACCCCCATCGACCCAGACCCATGCCGAGGACGGACGCACGGCACTGGGCAAGGAAGCGCTCAAGCGGGCGTTTCTCGACAACCTGTTCTATGTGCAGGGCAAGTTTCCCGCGCTCGCCACGCGCAAGGACTATTACATGGCGCTGGCCTATGTGGTGCGCGACCGCATGCTGCAGCGCTGGATCAGCACCGCGGCGGCCTATACGAGGCAGGGCTCGCGCACCGTGGCCTACCTTTCGGCCGAGTTCCTGATGGGGCCCCATCTCGGCAACAACCTGATCAACCTGGGCATCCGCGACGAGGTGAAGCAGGCGATGGGCGAGCTCGGTCTCGACTTCGACGAACTGCTGGCGGAAGAAGAGGAGCCCGGCCTGGGCAACGGCGGACTCGGGCGGCTTGCCGCCTGCTTCCTCGATTCCCTCGCCACGCTTGAAATCCCGACCCTCGGCTATGGCATCCGCTACGAGTTCGGCATCTTCGACCAGGAGATCGTGGACGGCTGGCAGGTGGAGAGGACGGACAAGTGGCTGCGCTTCGGCAATCCGTGGGAGATCGTACGTCCCGAGTGGGCGGTGGAGGTGAAACTGGGCGGGCGCACCGAACACTATGCAGACGAGCACGGCCGCGCCCGCGTGCGCTGGGTGCCGGACATCGTCGTCATCGGCACGCCCTTCGATACGCCCATCCTCGGCTACCGCAACAACACCGCCAACACCCTGCGGCTGTGGCGCGCCGAGGCACCGGAGTCCTTCGACTTCGCGGTGTTCAATCGCGGCGACTACTACGGCGCGGTGAACAAGAAGGTGTTCTCCGAGAACCTCACCAAGGTGCTCTATCCCAACGACGAGGCGGTGCAGGGCAAGGAGCTGCGCCTGGAGCAGCAGTTCTTCCTGGTTTCCTGCTCGCTGCAGGACATGCTGCGCATCATGCGCGTGCAGAAGATTCCGCTGCAGCGCTTCCACGAGAAATTCGCAGCCCAGCTCAACGACACCCATCCGGCCATCGCCGTGCCCGAACTGATGCGCCTGCTGGTGGACGAGAACGGCATGGCCTGGGACGAAGCCTGGGACATCACGCGGCGGACCTTCGCCTACACCAACCACACGCTGCTGCCCGAGGCGCTGGAGCGCTGGCCCCTCGGCCTGTTCGGCCGCCTGCTGCCGCGCCACCTGGAGATCATCTTCGACATCAACGCGCGCTTTCTCGACGAGGTGCGCATCCGCTTTCCCGGCGAAGACGCACGCATCGCGCGGCTGTCGCTGATCGACGAGAGCGGCGGCCGCCAGGTGCGCATGGCGCATCTGGCCTGCGTCGGCAGCCACGCCATCAACGGCGTGGCGGCGCTGCACACCGAGTTGCTGAAGCAGGACGTGCTGCAGGACTTCCACGCGCTGTGGCCGGACAAGGTCAGCAACAAGACCAACGGCGTGACGCCGCGGCGCTGGGTGGTGCTGAGCAATCCCAAGCTCTCGGAGCTGATCACCGACGCCATCGGCGACGGCTGGATCAAGGACCTGGGTCAGCTCAGGAAGCTGGAGCCGCTGGCCGGGGATCCGGCGTTTCAGGCGCTGTGGCGCAACATCAAGCGCGCCAACAAGCAGCAGTTCGCGGCTTTCGTGCGCCAGCGCACCGGCATCGCCATCGACCCGGAATCCCTGTTCGACGTGCAGGTGAAGCGCATCCACGAGTACAAGCGCCAGCACCTCAACATCCTGCACGTCATTGCCCTCTACCATCGCCTCCGCTCCGACCCGCAGCTCGATGTTCCGCCGCGCACCTTCCTCTTCGGCGGCAAGGCGGCGCCGGGGTATCACCTGGCCAAGCTCATCATCAAGCTGATCAACGCCGTCGGCGACGTGGTGAACCGCGACCCCGCGGTGCGCGACCGCATCAAGGTCGTGTTCCTGCCCAACTACAACGTGAGCAACGGGCAGCGCGTCTATCCGGCGGCGGACCTTTCCGAGCAGATTTCCACCGCCGGCAAGGAGGCCTCGGGCACCGGCAACATGAAGTTCTCGATGAACGGCGCGCTGACCATCGGCACCCTGGACGGGGCGAACATCGAGATCCGGGACGAGGTCGGGCCGGAAAACTTCTTTCTCTTCGGCCTCACCGCCGCCGAAGTCTGCGCCCTCAAGGCCCACGGCCATCGCCCCGAAGACCATGTGCGGGCCAACCCGGAACTGCGCGAGGTGATCGATTTGGTGCGGGCGGGATTCTTCTCCCGCGGCGATGCGGTGCTGTTCCGACCCCTGGTCAACGGCCTGCTGCACCATGATCCCTACCTGGTGCTGGCCGACTACCAGCCCTACGTCGACTGCCAGAGCGCGGTGAGCCGCGCCTACGGCGACCCGGAGCACTGGACGCGCATGTCCATCCTCAACGCGGCGCGCTCCGGCAAGTTCTCGTCGGATCGCACCATCCGTGAATACTGCGAGGACATCTGGCGCGTGAAGGCAGTGCCGATCCGGCTGCTGACCCAGGACGAAGTGAAGGCCGGGCTTCTGCAATAGTGCGGCGGTCGCCGCCCGCCGCCCGCCGGGCTCAGCTCGGCGCTGGGGCGCCTTCGGCCAGGCGGCTGCGGTAGAGGGCGGCGATCAGCGCCGACTGCGACACCATCCCGACGTAGCGCTGCGCCTCGTCTACCACCGGAATGTGGCCGCACATCTCGCGCCCGAAATGGGGGATGAGTTCGGCGATATGCATGTCGGTGCGCGCGATGACCGGTGGCGGCGACATCATCGCCGCCACCTTGTTCTCGCGCGCCATGTTGTGCAGCAGGAAGCGCGCCAGCTTCCGGCGCAGGTCGCTCGGGCCGCGCGCGCCGGCACGCTCGATGAAATCGCCGATGCCCACCAATCCCTTCAGCCTGCCCTGGTCGTCCACCGCCGCGCCGCCGATCACCGCATGCAGTGCCACCGCGCCGCCCGGGGGATGGACGCAGCGCAGCCAGAGCATGCCGAGGATGCTCAGGCTGACCGCCAGCGCCGATGCCAGGGCCAAGTCGGGAACGAAGCGGGCGCAGGTGACGCCGACCAGCGCCGATACCAGGTAGCCGCCCAGGACCGGCCACGGCTGCGACAACGGTCCGCTGGGCAGCGCGAAGAGCAGCACCGAGGACGCGCCGATGGCCGCCACCAGCAGCGGCGCGTCGGCGGCGAGCAGGTGGCCGAACCAGGCGGTGAGAAACACCGCCGCCAGCGCCGCCACGCCCGAGCGCAGCTTCTCGCCGGTGGAGATGGTCATGGGCTCGGGCTTGAGCCGGGCCCACCAGGTTTTCCAGAAGCTCACGATTGATTATTGCGGGCGCCGCGACAGCGCTTGCCTTTACTGCTTGCCCAAGCGTGCTGCGAGGATACGTGACTTGCCGACGATGCACCAGATACGTGCGCCAGCCGGTCGGCCCCGGCGTTGGGCGCAAAGGGGGCGAACCCTTCCTCCTTCTTCAGGCGAAAAGGTCTACAACGGGCGGGCGCTGCGCACCGCCCGCGACCGAAAGGTAGAAGCGCGCCACCGCCCCGCCGATCGCGTCGGCGGAATCGATGGTGTCGAGTGCGATCTCGTCCGGGGTCACGACCGGCGCGGGCGCCGCCGCTTTCACCGGAAGGGGATCGGCCGCGAACATCGCCTGCGCTGCGGCGATGTCCTGATCGAGCATGCCGACGGACGACGTGTCGATGGTCGCCTCGGCGGCGATGGCATAGAAGCGCCCGTCGGGCCCGCGTTCGTAAGTGTGGCTCGGCAGCGTGCGCAGCAGCGTGCCGCCGAGCAAGACATAGGCGCGTTCCTGGACCCGCAGTTCCCGGTCGCGGCTGCGCATCTGCTGCAGGATGCGCTCCTCGTCGGCCGACAGTTCGCGCTCGCCGATCCGTGCCCTGGGCTCCGCCACCGGCGCCAAGGCGCCGACGGCACGTGGCGCGGGGCTCCGTGCGGGCGGGATGTAGGTCAAGCTGGATACGGAAGGAACAAGCATCTGGGACGGCGGTGAAGCAGGTGCGCCGGGCACTCATCGCGCGCAGGACCACGCTGACGACAGCATATTCCCAGACGCGCGGCGCCGCAAGATGCACCCGGTCCCGCTTCGGGCGGCCGCGCTGTTCAAGGGTATCGGTGCCTGCCCGATATATGCCCCTGGAGAGTCAACTCCCGGACACTCGTCTTGCCGGCATGTCCGTGGGGGGAATCGAATGGGCGCTGCCGGTAGTTCCGCATCGATTGAAACGCCGGGCGCGTGCCGGGACGCCGCGCGGCATATCTGAGGACCGTCGCAGCGTGATGAAGCGCCATGGCAGATGCACGCACCGAAGCCGCGCCGACCGGCGCGAGCGCGAACGTCCCCGCTTGCTGATACTGGCGCTGGCGTCGGCTGCGAGCTGGCAGGCGCTGGGAGCGGGACTCGTTCCCGACGGCGCCACGGCCACCACCGTCTCGTCCACGCCCACAGGCAAGGCGGTGATTGCCATCGCGCTGCCGGTCGCGGGCGTGTCTCACAACACCTATTCCAGTTTCGATGTCGGCCGCGCAGGGGCCGATCTCCAGAATTCGGGCGTCAACGCGCGCTATATCGTCAACGAGGTCACCAGCACCCGCCCGAGCCTGATCGAGGGCCCCATTGCGGTGGTCGGTCCGCGGGCCAGCGTGATCCTGGCCAATCCGCACGGCATCACGCTGAACGGTGCGTCGTTCGTCAATACCGGCAACGTGGCGATCACAACCGGCCGCCTCCGCTTCCATGATCTCAATCCCGCGCCCGGCATCGTCCAGCGCAACATCGTGCTGACCACGGACCAGGGGGTGCTCGAGATCGGCCCGGAAGGGCTTGCCGGCGCGTTCGCGAACCTCGAATTGATCGCCAAGCGGCTCAAGGTCGGCGGACCGGTCACCAACACCTTCACCTCGGCCGATGCCCGAGTGCGGGCGGTGCTCGGCGACAGCCGGGCGGAAGTGGATACCTCGGTATCGCCCGCGGACAACCTGACCCCCTGGATCGGCTACTCCGCGCCGGCCACCGCCAACGTCGGGGCGATGCTGCTGGATATCACTCCCCTGGGCAGCCTCACCTCCGGCCGCATCGAGATCGCCGTCACCGACCGGGGGGCTGGCGTGTCCCATGGCGGAAGTCTGTTCGCCAACGTCGGCGATTTCAGCCTGTCGGCGGATGGGGAGTTGCGGGTTCTGGGGGGCTCCATACGGTCGTCCGGCAAGCTCATCGCTTCCGTCTCGCGGGTGGAAAGTGACGCCGGTAGCTTCGCGTCCGGCCTGGGCATGGAACTGCGGGCGCCGGCCATCCGCCTGCACGGCGGAAGCATCGCCGCCGGCAGCGCGGCGGCGATTGGCGACATCATCCTCGGTCAGCCCGGCGTGAGCGCGAGCGGCGCGACCCAGATCGACGGCGTCGCCATGGCGGCGAGCGGCAGCATCGGCGTGTTCTCGTCGCGGCAGGACGTGTCCGTACGCGGGGCGTCGATCGCGGCCGGGCAGAACGTGCTGATACAGGCGGCAGGTTTCCTGCAGCGCAACGACGCAGCGGCGGCCTCCCGCATCGTGGCTGCGTCGGGCGGCGTGCTGGTCGAAGCGTCGGGCGACCTGCGCAACAGCGGCAGCCTGATCCAAGGCACCAAGCGCATCGACGGCGACAGCGCGTCGGCCGGAGCGGTTACCCTGGTTGCCGGCGGATCGTTCATCAATGACACGCCTGCGGGAGGGCCGCTCGCGGTCGTATTCGGGCGCGATGACGACGTCGCCATCCACGGGCGTGCCGGTGTCCTCAATCGCAGCGGTCGCATCCTCGCCAGTAGGGACGTCAGAATTGCGACGCCGGCGGGCTTCTACAACGGCGTCGAGCGAGTCGGAACAGTGAGCGACGGGGCGCGCCAGGAGGTGCGCAGCAGCCGCCGCAATTGGCTCGGCCTGTCCAAGCGCACTCAGGGATTCACGATCGACTACGGTCGCCTCGCCAGCCCGGGCGAGCAGGCGGTCGTCGCTGCCGGCGGCGGCGTGCACATCGCCGCCGGCAGCATAGTCAATCACGGTGGCGAAATCGACGCCAACGGCGGCGATATCCGGATGGCGGCGCAGGGTGCAATCGCAAACGAGGGGTTGGTGACCGGGCAGGTGCGCTTCGAGCGTACCTGCCGCCTGTTGTTCTGCCGGACGACGGCCGATTCGAATACGAGCGCCGTCGGCGGCCTGCTCAGCGCGAGCGGCGACATCGACTTGCGCGCCGGCAGCGAGATTCTCAATGTCGGAGGGCGAATGCTGGCGCTGCGGAACATCGAGCTGGCGGCGCCGCGGGTCGTCGCCCGCGGCGTCACCGTCTATGCCAGCCTGGCCCGTGCCCAGGGCATGAAGGCGTGGTTCGGCGATACCTGGGCGCAGATCTATGCCGCCGATCAGGGCGGCGCGCTCACGGCAAATCTGGGCCGGTTGCGCATCGACGGCACGCTATTCGACGAAGGGGGAGTAGTGAGCGCGGCGGGCGGGGTCGAAGCCAGCGGTGGCGTGATCACCGTGCGCGCGCCGCGGCGCGAAGCGGTGCGGATCGAGGATCACCTCGGACTCACCTCCTGGCTCTGGAAGTAGGGTCCGCCATGTGCCTGAAGCGGGTTGTCGGCGGCGTGGCGCTGGTTCTGGCGTGCGCCGGGATTCCGACCGCTACGGCGCAGGTGCCGGGGATACCGTTTCAGCAGGATCCCGCCGACCGGCTGCTGCGCGAGCAGGCGGAGCGTGAACGCCAGGAGCGGCTGCAGCGGGAGCCGCCGGAGATCGCGGTTGCGGCGGAGAGTGCCCCGGATGCGGCGCTGGCGCCGGAGTCGATCGCCGATCCGGAGCCGACGTTTCTCGTCGAGCGCATCGTGCTGACGGGCAACACCGTGCTGCCCGAAGCGCAGGCGCAACGGATCACGCTGCCCTTCGCCGGCAAGCGGCTCGGTGTAAACCGCATCAATCTCCTGCTGCGCCGGCTGACCCAGGCGTTCATCGAGAGCGGATTCGTCACCACCCGCGCCTATGTCGGCAACCAGAACCTGGCGTCCGGCATACTCGAGATCACCGTCATTCCGGGCAGGATCGAGAAGTACCGGTACAACGGCGCCGACGTTGCCGCCGGCGAGCCGCATGCCGCCGGCGTGGGGGCGGCTTTTCCGACGAATCCCGGCCAGGTGTTGAAACTCGCCGACCTGGAACAGGGCGTGGGCCAGATCAATCGCCTGCGGCGCAATCAGGCCGAGTTGCAGATCCTGCCCGGCCAGAGTCCCGGCGGCTCGGTGGTTGCCATCGACAACCGGGAGGGCGACCGGTTCTTCTACACGTTCGGCGTCAACAATTTCGGCACCGCCACGAGCGGACAGACCCGCTACCGGGCCGCGATCGAAGCCGGCAACCTGACCGGATGGCAGGAGGCGCTGAGCCTCACCTATCTCGGCAGCCTGGACAGCAACGCACTGCTGTTCGCGGCTTCCGTTCCCGCCGGCTACAACACCTGGTCGTACAGCTACTCCTATTCCGAGTTCCAGAACCTGATCGGCGACACCGCCCTCCTGTTCGGGAACACCAGTGCGCACATCCTCGCCTGGAACCGCGTGCTGGGCCTCTCGCAGCGGGGCAAGTCCAGCGTCAACCTCAGCCTCGGCCTGCGCGACGCCCGGCGCCAGGTGAACGAGATCCAGCTCGAACCGCAGCAGCTTGCCGTCCTGCGCGCCGGATACGGCCGCCTGCAGCGCTTTGCCATCGGCAACGTTCCCGGCCATTGGCTGATCGATCTTGGGTACTCCCGGGGATTGAACGCGCTCGGTGCGACGGTGGATGCGGCCGGCCTTCCGCGCGAGGGTGCCCACGCCCAGTTCGACAAAGTCGATCTCAGCGCCACCCTCGTGGCGCAGGTCCACGCGGCCTGGACCTATCGCGCGGCGTTCGCCGGACAGTGGGCGCGCGAGGCCCTGTTCAGTTCGGAGCAGATCTTCATCGGTGGCGCCGGCACTGTCCGCGGCTATGCCGAGGGCGTGCTGGCGGGCGAGCGCGGCGGCTTCCTGCGCAACGAAATGGTCTATGCGGCGGCGCCCCGGCTGCTGGCCGGGCGCCTGTGGGCCGAACCGTTCGCCTTCCTCGATGGCGGGCTAGTGCAGCTTGTCGGCGCGGGGAAGTGGCAGCACCTGGTCGGTGCCGGGATCGGGGTGCGGGCGGCGGTCGGCGGCATTGCAGCCGAAGTGATGTTCGCCCAACCCCTGCGCTATCCGAGCACTCTTACCGACGCCGGGTTCCGCATCCATGCCAGCCTGAACGCGACGTTCTAGCCGTGCTCTATCGGGCCCGATCCTCCCGCTCTGCCCGCAGCGCGGAGCGCCGACCCCGTGCGATCTTCACCGGCATCACCAGCACGAGTGCGATCAGGAAATAGCTTCCGGTCACCAGCATGGCGCTGCGGTGGTCGCCTCCCCCCAGCCAGCTTGCCAGGCCGTAGGTGAGGGGGCCGATGATGGCCGCCAGATTCACCACCAGTCCCCACAGGCCGAAGAACTCCGCCAGCCGCGATGGCGGAGACAACAGGCCCACGATCGCCCGCCCGGCCGATTGGGATGCGCCCATGCAGACGCCGGCGATGTTGGCGGCCAGCCAGAAGGTTTCCCGGGTCTCGGCGCGCCAAGCCAGCAGCACCATGACGATCCAGCCGAGCATGGTGAGCACGATGGCGGGAATATGGCCGATACGGTCCTGCAGGTAGCCGAAGGCGAAGGCGCCGACCGAGGCCGTGACGTTCACCACCAGGATCAGCAGCAGCGTTTCCTTGGTCTCGAAGTGCATCGCCTCCTGCGCGTAGATCGCCGCCAGCGTGATCACCGCATAGATGCCGGCCGAATAGAAGACGTTGCATGCGAAGAACAGCGACAGGTCGCGGAAGCGCCGCGCGTGGTCGGCGGTTTCCCGCAGGCGTCGCCAGGCGGTGGCGACGACGCGGGCCGGGTCGCCGCCCTGCGGTACGGCGCGCTCGCGCAGGAAGGCGAAGGTGGGGATGACCGAAACGGCGAACAGCGCCGCGGTGATCAGCATCGTCACCGGTACGAACTGCGCCGCCGTGTCTCCCCGCGCCTGGGCAAAATCGATGTAGGCGAGGCACAAGCCCAGGGCCAGCAATCCGCCGAGATAACCCAGGCTCCAGCCCCAGCCCGATACCCGGCCCATGGCGCGGGACTGGGCCAATTCGGGCAGGAAGGCGGCGATCAGATTCTGCCCGGTGGCGAAGAACCAGTTGGAGGCGATGACGAGAATCACGGCCAGCCACAGCGCCCCCGGCTGGGCGAACCAGAGTCCGGCGGTGGTCGCCACGCAGCCGAGCGTGGTGAGGACCAGCAGGCGCTTCTTCCAGGCGTAGGCGTCGGCGATGGCGCCGATCACCGGCGCCGTGACGACGATCAGCCCGTAGGAAGCGGAAAGCGTCGCGGTCCACGCCAGTGTCGCCCAGGGCGCCCCGCCTGCCACCGCCGCCACGAAATAGGCGTTGAACACGGCGGTGATCACCACCGTCGTGTAACCCGAGTTGGCGAAATCGTACATCGCCCACGCCCAGACCTCGATCCGGCGGACATCGCGGGCGAGGGAGGCGTTGGCGGGAAGGGTGCCGGAAGTCATGGCTCGTCGGCGGAACAGGGCTGGCAGCCCTGGGCGGGCGGAATCGCCCGATTGTCCAGGATATTCGTCGCGGCAGGTAGGGTGCCGCAGCGGCGACGCGCAGACGGCCGGGCGCGGCCGCTGTCTCAGCCTGCCGCGGGCTCGCTTCGTTCCCGCAATACCTTCATCTGGAACAGGGTATTGCGCTCCTCCTCTTCCAGCGCGGCGTGGATGAAGCGGATGCGGGCGCGGAAGGCCGGGATGATGTTGTACTTGAGGGCATTGACCCGCTTCTGGGTCTTGCGCTGTTCCAGCAGCAGCCGCCACAGCGCGGTTTCGGCTTCCCCCAGGCGGGCGAGGGTAAGGGTGAGTTCGACCAAGTGGTGGCGTGCCTCGTCGAAGCTGGCGTCGGTCCACATCAGACCCACGGGTTGCAGCGGCCGCGCCACGGCGGTGACGGCGGGATACTCGACGCCGACGCTGGAACGGGGCAGCACGGCGATATCCACCGCCGGCTCGAGGCCGAGGGAAGCCTGGCGCACGAACTGGGTGCCCATGCGCATCTGGGCGATGGCGACCCAGCGATAAGCGTCCTCCAGCTTGCGCCGCGTTTCCAGGCGCAGCTTGCGGTATTGACCGAGGCGTTCATAGACGACCCGCGTCAGCAGTTCGCGCTTGCGCTCCAGCATGTCATGGCCGAGTTCGAGAAAGCGCGTCTGCCGCTTGAGCTGCAGCAGGGCGCTCTTGGTCGGGGCGACCTTGAGCTTCATCGCTTCAGGCGCGCGCCTCGGCCGGGGACCTCTGCCAGGCGTGATACTTGGCCAGATCGTCCTCCGACAGGCGGGTCAGCGCTTCCGGCGGCAGCAGCGACAGCAGTTCCCACGAGATCGAGAGCGTCTCGAAGATGGTGCGGTCGTCGTCCTCGCCCTGGTTAACGAAGCGCTCCTCGAACGCCTTGCCGAAGGCGAGGTAGTCGCGATCGCTCTGGGACAGTTCCTCGGCTCCGATGATCGCCGCCAGGTTGCGCACTTCGAGTGCCCGGGCGTAGGAAGCGAACAACTGGTTCGCCACCCGCGGATGATCCTCGCGCGTGTAATTCTTGCCGATACCGTCCTTCATCAGGCGCGACAGCGACGGCAGCACCGCCACCGGCGGATAGACGCCCTGGTTGTTCAGTTCGCGCGACAGCACGACCTGACCTTCGGTGATGTAGCCGGTGAGGTCGGGAATGGGGTGGGTAATGTCGTCGGAGGGCATCGATACCACCGGAATCAGGGTCACCGAGCCGCGCCGCTCCTTGATGCGGCCGGCACGCTCGTAGATCTCGGCCAGGTCGGAGTAGAGATAACCGGGATAGCCCTTGCGTGCCGGCACGTCGCCCTTGGCGGTGGCGATCTCGCGCAGCGCCTCGGCATAGTTCGACATGTCGGTCATCACCACCAGTACGTGCAGGTCGAGATCGAAGGCGAGATATTCCGCGGCCGTGAGCGCGGTGCGCGGCAGAACCAGGCGCTCGATGGGCGGATCGTCGGCCAGGTTCACGAACATGACGACGTTGCCCAGCACGCCGGAGGACTCGAATTCTTCCTGGAAGAAGCGCGCGTCGGCGTGCGACACGCCCATCGCCGCGAACACCAGGGCGAAGGCGCCTTCCTCGCCCAGCAGCTTGGCTTGGCGCACGATCTGCGCGGCGAGCCGGTTGTGGGGCAGGCCCGGGCCGGAGAAGATCGGCAGCTTCTGGCCGCGCACCAGGGAGTTCAGACCGTCGATGGAGGAGATGCCGGTCTGGATGAATTCGCGCGGATAGGCGCGTGCCGCCGGATTGACCGGCGCGCCGTTCACCTCGCGCTTGAGCGCCGCAATCAGGGGCGGCCTGCCGTCGCGCGGCAGCCCGGTGCCGTTGAACACGCGCCCCATCAGTTCGGGCGAGAGCGGCAGTTCGTAGGGTTCTTCGAGAAAGCGCACCCAGGTACGTTCCAGATCGAGGTCTTCCGTACCTTCGAACACCTGCACCAGGACCAGAGAGTTGGAACTGCGGATCACCTGGCCGTTGCGACGGCGCCCCTTGTGGTCCTGCACCACCACGCGGTCGCCGAGCGCGATGCCATGCACGCCCTTCATGAACAGCAGGCCGCCGCGGGCCGCCGAGGCGAGTCGATATTCTCGTTCTTTCATTTCGCTTCCAGTTCTGCGCCGCAGGCGCACTCGACGCTCCCCTCTCCCCTTGCGGGAGAGGGGTTGGGGGTGAGGGCAATTCGGAGCCCCTCATCCCGCTCCCTTCTCCCCGCGGGTGAAGGGAGCTGCGCGCGGCCTGAGGTCGTGTGTCGGCTGGAGGGGGCGGGGGAGAGGGACACGAGGCTGCTCATGCCTTGACGTCCTCCGGCTTCGCGTACTCGGCGCGCATGCGCTCGAAGGCATCGTGCGCCCCCGCGATGGTTGCCTTGAGCTCGTCGATCTGTTCGCTCTTGAACTGCATCTTGATGCGTCGGGCGCGGGACAACAATGGCAGGCCCAGCAACTGCTGCACCGGCGCGCCGGCCTTCAACATCTCGGTGCCCTGGTGGTAGATGTCGAGCATCATCTCCAGCAGCAGGAACTGCTTCTGCGGCGAGCAGAAGCTGTCCACCGGATCGAGGGCGCTCTGGGCCAGCACGCCTTCCTTGATCAGGGAGGCGCCTTCCAGCGCCCAGCGCTGATCGGGCGAGAGGGCTTCCATCCCCACCAGGTTCACGATGCGCGCCAGTTCTTCGGCCTGCGCCAGCAGGGCGAGCGCCTCGGCGCGCTTGGCGGACCATGTCGGATCCACGTTCTCCGCCCACCAGCGGGCGGCGATCGAGACGTAGCCCGAGAACGACTCGTTCCAATCCACCGACGGAAAGTGGCGCGCGTCGGCGAGCTCCTTGGACAAGGCCCAGAAGGTCTGGATGATTTCCTTGGTGTGGCTGGTGACGGGTTCGGAGAAGTCGCCGCCGGGCGGCGACACGGCGCCGATCAGCGTGACCGAGCCGTGGTCGCCGCCGAGGGTCTCGACGCGGCCTGCGCGCTCGTAGAACGCCGCCAGCCGGGACGCGAGATAGGCCGGGTAGCCTTCCTCCACCGGCATCTGTCCGAGCCGGCCGGCCACCTCGCGCAGCGCCTCGGCCCAGCGCGAAGTCGAGTCCGCGACCATCACCACGTCGTAACCCTGGTCGCGGAAATACTCGGCCAGGGTCATGCCGACATAGACCGAGGCCTCGCGCGCCACCACCGGCATGTTGGAGGTGTTGGCCACCAGCATGGTGCGCTCCATGAGCGGCCGGCCGGTGTAGGGATCCATGATGCCCGGCATGGTCTCCAGCACGTCCACCAGTTCGTTGCCGCGTTCGCCGCAGCCGACGTAGATGACGATCTGGGCGTTGGACCAGCGCGCGATCTGATGCTGCAGCACCGTCTTGCCGGCGCCGAAAGGTCCGGGGATGGCCGCCTTGCCGCCCTTGAGCAGCGGGAAGAAGGTGTCGAGAATGCGCTGCCCGGTCACCAGAGGCAGCACGGCGTGGTCGCGCTGCTTGTACGGCCGCGGCATGCGCACCGGCCAGCGGTGGTAGAGCTTGAGCTTGTGGATGCCGCCGCGGGCATCCTGAACCCGGGCGATCACTTCCTCCACCGTGTAGTCGCCGACCGGAGCGAGATCGAGGAGCTCACCCTTGGTCTCCGGCGGAACGAGGATGCGGTGGGCGATGGCCGCGGTCTCCTGGACCGAGCCGAGAATCTCGCCGCCCTGCAGCCGGGCGCCGACCGCGAGCTCGGGGTTGGGCTGGAATGGCCACTTCTTGTCTCGCGGCAGGGCTGGCACATCTAGACCGCGGGCGATGCGGTCGCCGCTGATGGCCATGATGTTCTCCAGCGGCCGCTGCACTCCGTCATAGATCTGGCCCAGCAGGCCCGGCCCCAGTTCCACCGACAGCGGATGGCCGAGCGCTTCCGCCTCCTCGCCGGGACGCAGGCCGTCGGTCGTTTCATAGACCTGCACGATGGCCAGTTCTTCCTCGCGCCCGATGACCTCGCCGATCAGGTTCAGTTTGCCGACGCGCACCTGCTCGCCGGTCAGCACGCTGGGAAGGCGAATGGTGACGATGGGACCATTGATCTCGACGATTTCACCCACGGAAGAGCGCTCCCATATCCGGTACCGAGGCAAACAGGTGCTCCATGATGGCGCGGTGCAGCTCCGCCTGCAGCCGCTCCATCCTGCCGTCCAGGGTCTCGTCCACGCGCATGCGCCTGTTCTCGGTTTCGATGATGAAGCCGCCGGCGGCGGCGCACGTGTCTGCGGCCATGGTTACCTGGCGTCCGGGCAGGGCCGCGCTGCACAGCGCTTGCCAGTGCGGCTCCAGCCGTTTCTGGTCGGCGGCGTTGAGGCAGACGACGAGGTTGCCCGACGGCAGTCCCGCGCCGGCTTGCGCCAGATGCGTCTTCAGCCACGCCAGATATTCAACTTCGTCATGGGTCATGGCGACGAAACCCTGCTTCACCTGCTCCATGACGGCCTGCACCAGATTCCAGCGCAGGCGGTCGAGTTCGCTTTGCATGCGGATCTCCGCCGCCTGCACCTTGCGTTTGTACTGTTTCTCGGCCATCTGCTTGGCGGCGAGCACTTCCTTTTCCTCGCGCAGCCGCAGCTTGTCGTTGTACTGCGCGACGATGCGCTCGCGCGCCGCCTTGGCCGAGCGCGCATGCTCATCGGCCAGACTGCGGGCGCGGGAAAGCAGTGCCGCTTCCAGTTCCTGGACTTGGGCTTCCTGGGTCATGATGGGGATTCCTCCAGCGCCGACGGGCCGAGCGCGCTTCTCACCAGATCGTCCACCGCCGGCTGGTAGCTGCCCGGCGCATGCAGCGGCGGGATCTCGGTGATGATGATGCGGCCGCCCTCGTGGCGCACGCGCTGCAGCCATTCGCCGCGTTCGCGCGCGAGAGCGTGCTCGAGCAGGATCAGCGCCGTGGCGTCCGTCGCCACCAGGTGCTGCAGCAGCTTTTCCACGGTTGCCGGCGTGGCGTCGGGATAGGTTTCCAGCCCGATCAGCCGGAAGCCGTCGGTGAGCTGGGCCGAACCCAGCACGATCATGCGCGTGTGATCCACCGCGCGCGCTCTAGATACGGCCGAGCATCAGGATCGACATCACCAGACCATAGATCGCGATCCCTTCGGCGAGACCCATGAAGATCAGTGTGCGGCCGAAGGCTTCCGGCTTCTCGGCGAGCACTGCCAGCGCCGAGGAACCGACCGGTCCGAGGGCGATGCCGGCGCCGATGGCTGCTCCTGCAGTCGGAATGCCGACGCCGATCAGGGCGAGGCCGACGCCGCTGCTCACTTCCTTGGCCCCCGCCGCTGCCGCCTGGGCGAGCGCGTCGTCGATGCCGAGGAAGAGGGTGAGCGTCAGGGCCACGGCGAACAGCAGCACGTTGGTCAGCAGCCCGCCCTTTGCCCAGCGTGGCGAGAGCCGCCGCGCGCCGATGGGGTTCAGCTCGAAATAGGCGCCAAGGGCGATCGTGGCCAAAACACACAGTCCCATAAGCGCAACAAGCCAATACATGGTGTCTCCTTTCGTCGTTTGCGTTGTTCAGTTACCGGTCCGTTCCGTTCCGAACGTGAGTCCGAAGGAAAGCGGGTGGTAGCTCCTACCGTCGCCACGGTAGAAGCGCGAGAAGCCTTCGTAGTAATTGAGGCGCAGCGCCTGGATGGCGACGATCGCGCCCTCCAGCACGAAGATGATGATGTTGCCGATCACGATGGTGATCCAATGGCCAAGACTTCCCATCCCCTCGGCGATCGTCATCACTGCCAGAGCCAGCGCGACGTGATTCAGGGCGAAGGCCGATACCCGCAGGAATGACAGCGTGTTGGCAAAGAAACCCATTGCCGTCTCGAAGCTTTCGATGCTGGCGATCAGCGTCTTCTCGCCGCGCGTCCCTTCCGCTTCGCGCCACTTGTAGACGCCGATCACGGCGAGGGCGAGGGCGGCAATCACCAGTGCCACCGGGTTCGAATCATTGACGCTCATCCAGCGGTATCCCCAGAAGGCCGCCGCCAGATAAAAGACCACGCCGGCCACGCCTGAGGCGTCATACAGCGCATGCGACAGCTTGCCTTCCACCCAGTGGTTGTAGATGGAGATCACCGAAGTCAGCAGGATGAAGCCGATGCCCCATTGGATGGCCAGTTCCAGCATGCGACCCGGGGCGGTGAGCGGCGACAGCCACAGCGGATGAATGATGGTTTCCAACGTGAATACGCTGCCGTAGATGAAGCCGAAGAGCGTGGAGGACAGGCCGATCGCAATCACGAAGATGCGGAACTGCTTCAACGCGCCTTTCAAGAACAGACCGGAAATCGCGAGCAGTCCGCCCTGGCCGACGTCGCCGAACATCATGCCGAACATGAGGACATAGGCGATGGCGAACAGCAGGGTGGGATCGACCTCGCCGTAGCGCGGCGTACCGTAGAGGCGGACCAGGGCGGCGAAAGGCTGCAGCCAGCGCGGGTAACGGGTGTGAGACGGCACGTGGGACAGTTCGCTCGGCTTCGGGTCGCGCAGTTCGACCATATGGCGCCCGGTGAGCTTGCGGTTGAGCGCACGTTCGAGCCGCGGCGCGTCGTGGGTCGGTATCCAGCCGGTGATCAGGGCCAGTCCGCCCTTGGCCCGCAGCGCATCGGCGGAAATCGTGGCATAGGGGCCGGCGTGCGTCAGGACGCGGCGTGCCATCAGTATGCGGGCGCGGTAGGATTCGCGCTTGTCGTCCATCAGGGCGCACTGGGCGGCGACCGCCTCGCCGGCCTTGGCCGCTGCCTCCGTGAGTTCCTTGCGCGCCCGTTCCGGGTGGGTCATGAGTTCGGCCGGCACTTCGATGTCTCGCCAGCCGGCGGCCCGCAGCAGTGCGGCGAGTTCCTCCTCCTTGCCGGTGGAGCCGGCGATCACCGCGTGCACCATCTCCTTCGTGGATGCGAAGACGCTGATGACGAAGCCGGTGAGCCCCAGCGCTTCCGACAGCCGCGCCAGGCTGGCCGGAGGCAGGGTGCCGATCTTGAGTTCAAGGAAGCGCTTCTGTCTGCTGAGGATCGACAGGTCCAGGTCGAGTGCTGCCAGTTGATCCAGCGTCTGCTGCATGCCGGCAATGCGGCGGGCATTCTCCTCCTCCCTCCGCAGGGCGTCCTGCTCGTGAAAGCACACCTGCCACAGTTCACCGAGGAATTCGTTGACCGATGTGAGTTCCGCCAGGCTGACCGGCTTGACCGAGGCCTCCAGGTCCTCGTCCGGCAGCTCGCCGCACGCCTCCATGAGCTTGGCGAGGCGCGTGCGCGCCGACAGGTAGATCTCGCGGTAACGGTCGCCGGGTGAGTCAGGCAGCTCGGTCTCCAGGGCGCCGATCCGGTCCGGGTTGAAACTGCCCTGTCCCGCCAGAAGCTGGGAGGCCTGGCACAGGTCGTTGCTCATCACCCAGAGCGACACGCGCTGCATGGGCACCGGCTTCAGCATCAGGCTTGTCCTCCCGGAGCGCCCGCGGCGGCGGGCGCGGAGTGGAGCCCGGCGCGAATGATTTCGGGGGCGATGTTGATGCTCCTGCCTTTGAGCACAACGTGCACGTTGTGCAGGTCGTGCTCGCGCAGCAGCATGTAGGCGAACGCCCGCGTCAGCGCCGACGGCGCGTGGCGCACGATCTTGCGCGCCAGTTCGGAAGTCTTGGCTTCGAGGATCCGCCCCACATCGTTCGGGCTGGTCGCGCCGGTCAGCCAGGTACGGAAGGGCTCCGGTATCGCCGGCTGCACTTCGTCGAAGCGGGTGAGCTGGGCCAAGGCCTGCAGCGTGGCGGACGAGAGCCGGTAATGCGTCGGAATCAGCAGGTACCAGACCTGGGACGGGGCAAGCTGGTAGGCGAAGCGGTAGCGCAGCAGCCAAACCAGGTTGAGGCTGTCGATGACCGCGGCCATCAGGGACTTGAACTCGGTGCCGACGTCGGTCTCGATCGCCGCGGCACGGCGGACCAGTCCGCCGTAATAGCGCTGGTCGAAGGTCGTATCCAGAGCGAACAACTCGTGCTGCTGCTCGAACACCTGTCGCGCTTGACGTCCGATGTCGGCATATTGGGAGCGCTCCACGCGCGACAGCAGTTCCACGATGTCTTCCGTGCGCAGCAGCTCTTCCACCGGAAGCGAGGCGAACGGTCCCATCTCCACCAGCTTGTCACGGATGGACTCGGCACCTTCATTGGCCATCTTGCCGCGGATGATGGCTTTCAGATTGGCCAGTTCGAAACGGTGGGTCCAGTAGATGATGAAGTCGCGCTCGCGGCCGGCAAGCGCACGCGACAGGATGACCGCATCCTCGAGCAGGACGGTGATGATGCGCTGTTCGAGCGGATGTCGCGACACCGCCGCGTCCTCCGCGATGAGCGGCACAAGGCCGTGCTCGACGAAGAAAGGACGGATCTCGGTGGGAGCTTTCTCGCCGAGCAGCGTCAGGTCCGTTTCGGACAGCAGCCGCGTGGCGAGCAGCGCCACGCGCGTGGCCAGGTATGCGTTATGGCTGGCGCCGATCAAGGCCTATTCCCCGGACGCTCCGCGCAGCACTGCAAAGGCGGCATCGACCGCCTCGCGTTCATGGCCCTCCGCGAGGGAGCGCAAGTGGCGGCTGCGCTCCTCATACTTCTTCTTCAGTTCGGCGATGGCCTGCTCGGCACGTTCCTCACCCTGGGAGAGATAGGGGGCGCGCAAGGCATCGATGCGTGCCTGGAAGCGTTCTTCCGCCTGGCGCGCTTCTTCGAGGGTCTGGGCGATGACGGCCTCGCGCTGCTTGCTCGCCTCTTCGACCTGCGCTTCGGCGCGCATTTCGGCGTCGAGCAGACGCTTCAGGATGTCTTCCATAACGCGGTTCTCTCTGTGGTTGTGGCGCTATGTGGCTGTGTTTCGTACTCCGCGGGCAACGATCGGCTGCAGGGCGGAGCTTGCCGCAGGCACTGCACGCCGCGCCGGATCGAGCGCGCAGCGCTGGGATCGCCTAGAATCGGGGCTGATTATCCGAAGTTCGGCGCGAAGCTTCAACCATAAACGACGGTATCCGATTGACCTCGGTCAACCTCTCTGCGCTTGCCAATGCGCCGCTGTTCGAATTTCTGAGGCCGTTTTTCCAGCTCTTAGAGGCACATCGGCTCCCGTCCATAGAAGAACTCAATGCATTGATTGAGAAAATCGGGGTCGCTTCGGCGGCGGGCAGCGGACGCCGCATCCGCTTCGTTGCACCCGGGCGGCGAGCCACCGGTTATGAAGAGCGGGCATTTGCAACGGGCGAAGTCGAGACGCGTCCGGACAACTGGCACGACCTGTTCAATGCTCTGGTATGGCTCGCTTTCCCGCATACCAAGGCGGCGCTGAACGCGCGTCACTGCTCCGCCATCGAGGACCACCGTGCACGCGGCATTGGCGGCAGGGGACCGCTGCGCGATGCCGCGACACTGTTCGACGAGAACGGCGTCATCGTCGTGTCGACGGCCCCCGCTCTGTCCGACCTGTTGCGTGGCCACGCGTGGAAGGCGCTTTTCTGGCAGCGGCGCACGGAGGTGATCGAACGCATGCGCTTCGTCGTGTTCGGTCATGGGCTGTACGACAAGCTGCGGGCGCCCTTCGTCGGACTGTGCGGCAAGGCGGCTTTCCTCGACGTTGAGCGCGAGCACTTCGATCTGCCGCTCGCGCGGCAAGTTGAAATCATCGACCGCGAACTGGCGCAACGCTGGCGTGGCGGTGCGTGGTACCCGAGTCCGGGCGAACTCACGGCACTGCCGCTGCTCGGCATCCCCGGAGTCGTTCCGGAAAGCGCCGCTGCCGCATATTACGACGACCTGCGCCAATTTCGCCCCAGGCGGGGCCCGTGATGCCCTTCGCCCGCCGGCCGTGCACGGCACACGGGCGGGGGCGTCGGCTCAGGGAAATGCCGGCATGGTCGGTTCCAGGCCGCCGGAGTTCGCCTTCGGATGCCGCCGGGCAAACAGCTCACGAATTTCGTCAACGCGCTCGCGCCGCACATCGACCATCAGCAACACCTTGCCGCGGTCCACCTCCGCCGCGAAACGCCGCAGATGAACATTGGGGACCGACGCCCCCACCAGGCTCGCCGTCCAGGCGCCCATGAATGCGCCGCCGAGGGACGTCGCCAGCAGCGTCACGAGTTCCAGACGGATGCCTTCCGGCGGCGATAGCACCATCCACGAGCCGAGCAGCAGGCCGGAAACGGCGCCCAGTACCAGTCCATAGAACATACTGTGCTCGATGTCGCTCTTCTGCAGATAGCTCGCTTCGTCTAGCCTGCCGAGGTGGGTTTCGCGCCTCGCAAGAAAGTGCATGTGGCGATCCTCGATGCGCGCCAGCAGCAGATCATCGGCGGTGCGGCGCGCACTTTCCGTATCCGGCAACACAAGTGATATAGGCGTTTCACGGCTATCTACTCTCTTGGCCGCCCGCGACAGCGAGCGGGATCGCCCCTGCCTCGCACCAAACGGTGAGGGGCCCCTCATCGAATGATAGAATCTGTGTGGAAGTCCGCCAGGCAGTCGCTGGGCGTTTGACACGTCCGGAGGAAAGTCCGGGCCCCGCAGAGCAGGATGCCGGCTAACGGCCGGGCGCCGTGAGGCGACGGAAAGTGCAACAGAAAGCATACCGCCGGTGCAAGCCGGACCAGGCGCTGCCGCGCGAGCGGTGGGCGCCAAGGTCCCCGGACGAGCAGGATGCCCATCGGGAGCCTGCTCGGCGAGTTTCGGCAAGGGTGAAATGGTGCTTTGCCCGCAAGGGCGGGGTGGCGCGGCTCGGCGCGCCACGGGTAAGAGCCCACCGCGGCCGTGGCGACATGGCCGGCTCGGTAAACCCCATCCGGGGCAAGGCCAAATAGGGAAGCAAAAGCGTGGCTCGCGCTGCTTCCGGGTAGGCTGCTTGAGCGTCGCGGCAACGCGCCGCCCAGAGGAATGACTGCCCGGCAACCTCAGGTTGCCCGACAGAACCCGGCTTATCGGCGGACTTCCACTTTCTTCCCGCCAGGCATCGCCCTAACCTCAGAAACAACCTCCGATTTCGATTCTATCCCCCTTATTTTCCGGGGATAGTTGGTTTATTATGGTGCGTCGTAAAACCCGTCTAAGTCGTTGTCCGCGCGGAAAAAAGTAGGCCATGTTCTTACTTGACCGGCCGGTGAAGTTCCACTAAAGTGGGACAGAGTGGGGAAGGGTGGGGAAAAATGGACTCTCCACAACCGGCGGGGGGGGGATGTTTCAAGGGGCGGCGGCGCTGAATCTGGACAACAAGGGGCGATTGGCGATTCCGTCGCGCCACCGTGATGCCCTGACTGCGGCCGCCAACGGCATGTTAGTGCTCACTGCGCATCCCCATCACTGCCTGCTCGTGTTTCCTGTTGCTGCCTGGGAGCCGTTCCGCGCCACGGTGTTGAGCAAAGCCAGCCTCGACCCGCGGTCCGCCACCTTGAAGCGCCTGTTCGTCGGCCACGCCCGTGAGGAAACGCTGGACGCGGCGGGCCGCGTACTTGTGGCGCCGGAATTGCGCGAGTGGGCGGGTCTGGAAAAGCAGGTTTGGCTGGTCGGCCTGGGGTCCCACTTCGAACTGTGGTCGGACGCGCGCTGGAAGGAGCAGCAGGATCAGATGGATGCGATTGGTGATCAACCGCTGCCGCAGGGATTCGAAGACCTGGTGCTGTGAGCGAGTTGGCGTCGCACCGGACGGTTCTGCTGGCGGAAGCGGTCGAGGCGCTGAAGGTGCAGCCGGAGGGCATCTACGTCGATGCCACTTTCGGACGCGGCGGGCATAGCCGCGCGGTCCTGGGCCGGTTGGGGGAGCGGGGAAGGCTGATCGCGCTGGACCGCGATCCGCAGGCGGTGGCGGCGGCGGGGGATTGGCACGATGCGCGATTCGGCCTCGTGCACGCACCCTTCAGCCGACTGAGTGAGGTGTTGCGGGGGAAGGGCGTCGGTGCGATCGACGGCGTGTTGCTGGACCTGGGAGTGTCCTCGCCGCAGTTGGACGATGCGCGACGCGGTTTCAGCTTCCGCTTCGATGCCCCGCTCGACATGCGCATGGACACGACACGGGGCGAAACGGCGGCGCAGTGGTTGGCGCATGCGAAGCAACAAGAAATAGCTGGGGTGCTCAAGGATTATGGCGAAGAACGGTTTGCTCATGCGATTGCAAAGGCGGTTGTTGCTGCTCGGACAGGGGAACCTGTCACAACCACACGACAACTTGCCGCGCTCGTGGCGCAAGCCGTCCGTACGCGCGAGCCGGGGCAGCATCCAGCGACGCGCACCTTTCAGGCTCTACGGATTCTCGTCAATCAGGAACTTGAGGAGCTGTCGCTAGTGCTGGCCCAGGCCGTGGACGCATTGAAGCCGGGTGGCAGGCTGGTGGTGATCTCCTTTCATTCGCTGGAAGACCGGATCGTCAAGCGCTTCCTGCGCGATGCGGCTCAGCCGGGTCGCTTGCCCGCGCGCCTGCCGCTGCGTGCGGCAGAACTGCCGCAGCCGCGCCTGCGCCTCGTGGGCAAGCCGCAGCGTCCCGACGCGGCCGAGACGAACGCGAATCCGCGCGCGCGCAGCGCCGTGATGCGGGTGGCGGAGAAGATCTGACATGGCGCGTCTCAACGCCATCCTGATCGCACTCGCGCTGGCTTGCGCCATCGGCGTGATCGCCGCGCAGCATCAGGCGCGCAAGCTCTACAACGAACTGGAGCGGGAGCAGGAACGCATGCGCCAGTTGGAGCTGGAGTGGGGGCAACTCCAATTGGAGGCCAGCACCTGGGCCGCCCACGCCCGGGTGGAGAAAGTCGCGCGCGGACAACTGCGTATGGTGCCGCCGCAGGCGGATCACCTGATGGCGATCGAAGAGCCGCTCGCACGCTGAGATGAAATTCGCCCATAGCCCGCTCCTGTCCCAGCTCGTTCCGGCGTGGCGCGGCCGTTTCGTGCTGCTTCTGCTGTTGACGGGATTCGCCGGTCTGGTGGCGCGCTCCGTGTATCTGCAGGCCGTCAATCATGACTTTCTGCAACAGAAGGGCGAACTGCGCTATTCGCGGGTGATCGACCTGTCGGCTACGCGGGGCCGCATCGTCGACCGCAACGGCGACGTGCTGGCCATGTCCACCGAGGTGAAGTCGGTGTGGGCGATTCCCGACGATGCGCGGCTGTCGCCCGCCCAGGGGCGCGCTCTGGCGCAGTTGCTCGAGATGGACGTGCGCGACCTCAACCAACGGCTGACCCTGGACAAGGACTTCGTCTTCATCAAGCGCCAGATCCCGCCGGAGGTGGCGGAGCGGGTGGCGGCCCTCAATCTCCCCGGCATACACCAGCAGCGCGAATACCGCCGCTACTACCCGTCGGCTGATGTCGCCTCGCACGTGCTCGGCTTCACCGGCGTCGAGGACTCCGGCCAGGAGGGAGTCGAGCTTGCCTTCGAATCCGCCCTCGCCGGCAAGCCGGGCAGCCGGCGCGTCATCAAGGATCGCCTGGGCCGAGTGGTCGAGGACGTCGAGAGCATCAAGCAGCCGCAGGATGGCCGAGACGTGGTGGTGTCCCTGGACAGCCGGGTGCAGTTCCTCGCGTTTGCCGCACTGAAGCAGGCGGTGGCCGAGCAGCGCGCCAAGGCGGGCGGCATCGTTGTGCTCGACGCCAAGAGCGGCGAGATTCTGGCCCTGGTGAATCTGCCCAGCTACAACCCGAACAACCGGGTCAGACTGTCCGGCGCCCAGTTGCGCAATCGTGCCCTGACCGACACCTTCGAGCCGGGCTCGACGCTCAAGCCATTCACCGCCGCGCTGGCGCTCGAGCAGGGCAAGTTCCGCCCCGATACGCTGATCCAGACCGCGCCCGGCCGGCTCACCATCGGCCGCGCCACCATTTCCGACGCCCATGCCCACGGCGCACTGACGCTGGCCCAGGTGATCCAGAAGTCGTCCAACGTCGGGGCGGCGAAAGTCGCAGGCACCCTGGCGCCGCGCGACATGTGGCAGATGTTCGACGCGGTGGGCTTCGGCACGGCGCCCGGGCTCGGCTTTCCCGGCGAGGCGGGCGGGCGCCTGCGCCCGTACCGCACCTGGCGTCCGATCGAGCAGGCCACCATGGCCTACGGCCATGGCATCTCGGTGAGCCTGATGCAACTGGCCCACGCTTACACCGCCTTCGCCCGCGACGGCGATCCCATCCCTCTGTCATTGACACGGAGGGAGGTGCCGGCGCTGAGCGGAAGGCAGGTGTTCTCGCCGCGTACCGCGCGCGAGGTGCGGGCAATGCTGGAGATGGCGGTGCAGCCGGGCGGCACGGCCCCGAAGGCGCAGATCGCGGGCTATCGGGTCGCGGGCAAGACCGGCACTGCCCACAAGCTGGAAGGCGGACTGTACGCGCAGAAATACGTCGCATCGTTCGTCGGCTTTGCCCCTGTGTCCGATCCGCGCCTGGTCGTGGCCGTGATGATCGACGAGCCGTCTGCGGGCAAATACTACGGCGGCGAGGTGGCGGCGCCGGTTTTTGCGCAGGTCATGGCGGGCGCGCTGCGGGCGCTGGGTGTCCAGCCCGACGCACCGCTCAAGCCGCTGCAGGTGGCCAACGTGCCCGAAGTGCGGGAAGGACTGTGAGCCTCGCCATGGCGCAGACGATCCTTCGAGAATTGGCGGCGCAGGGCATCGCCGTGGCCGCTCTGTGCGTCGATTCGCGCGCGCTCAAGCCCGGCGACGTGTTCGTCGCCTATCCCGGTGCGCGCACCGACGGCCGGCGCTTCATCGACGCCGCGGTGGCGGGCGGCGCCGCGGCGGTTCTGTGGGAAGAGCGCGATTTTGCCTGGAACCGGCGCCTCGCCGTGCCCAATGTTCCGGTCGAGGATCTGCACGCGCTTTCCGGATACCTTGCGCATCTGGTCTATGGCCGGCCATCGGAGCGGCTGTGGATGGTGGGCGTGACCGGTACCAACGGCAAGACCTCCGTTTCCCAATGGATCGCGCACGGCCTGACCGAACTGGGGCGCCGCTGCGCGGTGATCGGCACGCTGGGGAACGGCTTTCCCGGCGCCCTGGCGGAAAGTCCAAACACCACGCCCGATGCCATCGTCCTGCACCGCGACCTGGCGCGCTACCTGTCGCAGGGTGCCGCGGCGGCAGCGATGGAGGTGTCGTCCATCGGCCTCGACCAGGGGCGCGTGAACGGCGTGCGCTTCGATGTGGCGGTGTTCACCAATCTGACGCGTGACCATCTGGAATATCACGGCACGATGGAGGCCTATGCCGCCGCCAAGGCGAAGCTGTTCGCGGACTCAGGCCTGAAGTCGGCCATCCTGAACCTGGACGATCCCTTCGGCCGCGAACTGGCCGGCAGGCTGCGCGGCTCTTGCGTGCAACGCATCGGGTACACGCTGCACCAGACAGCGGCGGGTGTGGATATCGACCTGTTGTTCGCGGCGCGCGACATCGCGGCTACGGCCCAGGGCCTGCGCTTCTCGGCGCTGACGCCGCACGGAACGGCGCAGGTCGAGGCGCCGCTGGTGGGCCGCTTCAATGTGTCCAATCTGCTCGCCGTGCTCGCCACGCTGACCGTCTCCGGCGTATCGCTCGCCGCGGCGGCGGCCCAGTGCGCCCGCCTGGCGCCGCCGCCGGGGCGCATGCAGATGCAGGGCGGCGCAGGGGAGCCGCTGGTCATCGTCGACTATGCCCACACTCCCGATGCCCTGGAGCAGGCACTTTCGGCGCTGCGCGAAACGGCGCGGGCGCGCGGCGGCAGGCTGCTTTGCCTGTTCGGTTGCGGCGGTGACCGCGATGCCGGCAAGCGGCCACTGATGGGCGAAGTTGCGAGCCGGCTGGCCGATGCGGCAATCGTCACTTCGGACAATCCGCGCGGCGAGGATCCCGCCGCCATCATCGCTGCCGTCGTGCAGGGCGCGGGTCCGAACACGGTGGCGATCGAAGACCGGGCCGCGGCGATTTCCCAGGCGGTAGGGGAGGCCGCAGAGCGCGATGTGGTGCTGATCGCCGGCAAGGGGCACGAGACCTATCAGGAAATCGCCGGACAGCGCCTGCCGTTCAGCGATGCGCGGCAGGCGGCGGCCGCTCTGGCGCGGCGCGGGAGCAAGGCGCCATGATGGAGATGCGCGATGCCGCGGCAGCGACAAGCGGCGCACTCATCCACGGCAATCCGACGTTCTCCGGCGTGTCCACGGATACCCGCGGCGTCCAGGCCGGGCAGTTGTTCGTCGCCCTGCGCGGCGAGCGCTTCGACGGCCACGATTTCGTGGCGGCGGCGCTGCAGGGCGGCGCGGCCGCGGCCATGGTGGAGCGCGGCTGGTCCGCGCAGCACCCCGACATCCTGGCGCCGCTGCTGGAGGTGGACAACACGCGGCTGGCGCTGGGCGACCTGGCGGCCCACTGGCGCGGCCGCTTCGATCTGCCGCTGATCGGCATCACCGGCAGCAACGGCAAGACCACGGTCAAGGAGATGTGCGCCGCCATTCTGCGCGCGCACGCCGCCGCCGACGGCCTCGATCCGGAGATCGCCGTGCTCGCCACCCGCGGCAACCTGAACAATGACATCGGCGTGCCGCTGATGCTGCTCCAACTGCACGCCACCCATTGCTGCGCCGTGATCGAGATGGGAATGAATCACCCGGGCGAGATCGCCTACCTGACGCGCCTGGCGCGGCCGACGGTGGCGCTCGTCAACAACGCCCAGCGCGCCCATCTCGAGGGCATGGGCACGGTGGCCGAAGTGGCGCAGGAGAAGGGCGCGATCTACGGCGGGCTGGGCGAGGGGGGTGTCGCCGTTATCAACGCCGACGATCCGTTCGCCGACCATTGGCGCGGTGTCAACGCAGGCCGGCGCATCCTGAGCTTCGGCCTCGACCATGCGGCGGATGTCAGCGCGGCATGTTCCACGCGGGGTTTCGGCAGCGAGTTGAGAATCACCGCACCGCAAGGCGCGATCGACGTCCGGCTGTCCGTGCCCGGGGTGCACAACGTGCGCAATGCCCTCGCCGCGGCGGCAGCCGCGCTGGCGGCCGGCATGCCCCTGTCCGCGGTGCAGGCCGGTCTCGAAGGCTATACCGGCGTCAAGGGCCGCTTGCAGCTGCGGCGTGCGGCAGGGGGCGCCACGCTGATCGACGACACCTACAACGCCAACCCGGACTCGGTACGGGCGGCCATCGACGTGCTGGCCGCGACGCCCGGTCGAAAAATCCTGGTTCTCGGCGACATGGGCGAGATCGGAGAGCGCGCCGGCCAGTTTCACGACGAAGTGGGCGGCTACGCCAAGAGCCAGGGCGTCGATCTGCTGTACGCGCTGGGAAATCACGCCGCCCTGGCGGCACGCAATTTCGGCAGCGGCGGACGGCACTTCGGCGAAGCGGCGGATCTGGCGGCAGCCCTGATGCCGGAGCTGACCGCGGACACGGTGGTGCTGGTGAAAGGCTCGCGCTTCATGCGCATGGAGCGCGTGGCGGATGCCATCGCGGCGAGCCAATGAGCCGGCGGTGAACAGGGGTACTTGACGATCCGATGCTGCTCGAACTCGCCCAATGGCTGGCCCAGGACATCCGCGCCTTCAATGTCTTCGGCTACATCACCCTGCGTACGGTGCTGGCGGCGATGACGGCGCTGGTGATCTCGTTCCTGTTCGGTCCGCCGGTGATCCGCTGGCTGGCGGCGAAGAAGATCGGGCAGTCGGTGCGCGACGATGGCCCCAAATCCCATCTCACCAAGGCCGGTACGCCGACCATGGGCGGGGCGCTGATCCTGATCTCCATCGGCATCACCACGCTGTTGTGGGGCGACCTGTCCAACCGCTATCTGTGGGTGGTGCTGCTGGTGACCCTGGGCTTCGGCGCGGTGGGCTGGGTGGACGACTGGCGCAAGGTCGTGCATCGCAATCCGAAAGGTTTGCCGGCGCGCTGGAAGTTCCTCTGGCAGTCCGTCATCGGCCTTGCCGCGGCGGTGTACCTGGGGCTGCTGCCGGGCGTGCCGGCGGCGCAGGAACTGATCGTCCCGTTCCTCAAGACCTTCGCCTATCCGCTGGGCGTATTCGGCTTCATCGGACTCAGCTATCTCGTCATCGTCGGCAGCAGCAACGCGGTGAACCTGACCGACGGTCTCGACGGCCTCGCCATCATGCCGACGGCGCTGGTCGGCGGAGCCCTCGCGATCTTCGCCTACGTCGCCGGCCATGCGGTGTTCTCGAAGTATCTGGGCGTGCCGCACATCCCCGGCGCGGGCGAGCTGGCGGTTTTCTGCGGCGCCCTGGCCGGTGCGGCCCTCGGCTTTCTCTGGTTCAACGCCTACCCGGCCGAAGTCTTCATGGGCGACGTCGGCGCGCTGGCCCTCGGCGCGGCGCTGGGCACCGTGGCGGTGGTGGTGCGTCAGGAAGTGGTTCTCTTCATCATGGGCGGCCTGTTCGTCGCCGAGACCCTGTCGGTGATGGTGCAGGTGCTCTATTTCAAGTGGTCGGGCGGCCGGCGCATCTTCCGCATGGCCCCGCTGCATCACCACTACGAACTGGGCGGTTGGAAGGAGACGCAGGTGGTGGTGCGCTTCTGGATCATCACCATCCTGCTGGTGCTGTTCGGCCTGTCGACGCTGAAGCTGCGGTGAGCGACCCGATGGAACCCAACGGCAAGCGAGTCCTGGTCCTGGGATTGGGCGAGAGCGGCCTGGCCATGGCGCAGTGGCTGGCGCGGCACGGCGCAACGGTGCGCGCCGCCGACACGCGCGAGCCGCCGCCCAACGCCGCCGAACTTGCGCGCACCGCGCCCGCCGCGGAACTCGTCACCGGCCCTTTCGCCCTGTCCCTGCTCGACGAGGTCGGGCTGGTCGCCCTCAGCCCCGGTCTGTCCCAGACCGAGCCGGTGGTGCAGGAAGCGTACCGCCGCGGAATTCGGGTCACCGGCGAAATCGAACTGTTCGCGCAGGCGCTGCGCGACCTCGGCTGGCGCGAGAACTGCAAGGTGATCGCCATCACCGGCACCAACGGCAAGACCACCGTCACCTCGCTGGTCGGCGCCATGGGGCGCGCTGCGGGGATGAACACAGCGGTGGCCGGAAACATCAGCCCGGCCGCGCTGACCGAACTGATGGCCCGCCTGGACGCCGGCGATCCGCCCCGGCTGTGGGTGCTGGAACTTTCCAGCTTCCAGCTCGAGACGACGGCAACGCTCGCCGCCGACGCCGCCGTGGTGCTCAACGTCAGCGACGACCACCTCGACCGCTACGCCGGGCTGGACGGCTATGCCGCCGCCAAGGCCCGCATTTTCGACGGCGACGGCGTGCAGGTGCTGAACCGCGCCGATGCGCGCGTCATGGCGATGCGGCGCACCGGCCGCCGCGTGTTCACGTTCGGCCTCGACCGTCCGCCCGCGGAATTGGATTTCGGCGTCATCGAGCACGCCGGAGAACACTGGCTCGCGCTCGGCGCCGAACCGCTGGCGGCGCTCTACGAGCTGTCGCTGGCCGGCCTGCACAACGCGGCGAATGCGCTCGCCGCCCTGGCCTTGTGCCGCGCCGTCGATCTGCCGCTGCCGCCGGTGGTGCGGGCGCTGCAGACTTTCCGCGGCCTGGCGCACCGGGTGGAGAAGGTAGCCGAGTTCGGCGGCGTCGCCTTCTACGACGATTCCAAGGGAACCAACGTCGGTGCCACGCTCGCCGCGCTGCAGGGACTGGGGCGCAAGGTGGCGTTGATTGCCGGCGGCGAGGGCAAGGGACAGGACTTCTCGCCGCTGAAACCGGCGGTCGAGGCCCATGCCCGCGCGGTGGTGCTCATCGGTCGCGACGCACCGCTGATCGAGAGCGCGCTTGCCGGCGCTGTGCCGCCCATTCTGCATGCCGCAGACATGGACGAGGCGGTGCGCACGGCCTTCGCTGCGGCGCGGCCGGGCGACGCCGTACTACTGTCGCCGGCCTGCGCCAGCTTCGACATGTTTCGCAACTATGCCCACCGTGCCGAGGTGTTTGTCGCCGCGGTGCGGGCGCTGGCGCCGGCGAAGGAATGGAAATGGAGCTGACGCGCCGCTACGCCGGTGTACCGACGCAGCCGCCGGAGCTCGATCACGTCCTGCTCTGGTCCGCGCTGGCGCTGCTGCTGTTCGGCGTGGTGATGGTCTATTCGGCTTCCATCGCCACCGCCGAAGGCAGCAAGTTCACGGGACACCAGCCCAGCTTCTTCCTCGTCCGCCATGCCGTGTTCGTGGGGATCGGCCTGTTCGCGGCCACAATTCTGTTCCATGTCCCGCTGCGTGCCTGGCAGGAGTTCTCTCCCTGGCTGTTCGTCGGCGGCGTGCTGCTGCTGGTGTTGGTATTGATCCCCCATGTCGGCAGGGAGGTGAATGGCGCGCGGCGCTGGCTGCCGCTGGGGCTGGTCAATCTGCAGCCGTCCGAGCTGATGAAGCTGTTCGCCGTCCTCTACGCAGCCGATTACACCGTGCGCAAACTGGCCGAGATGGCCTCGTTCCGGCACGGTTTCCTGCCCATGGCGGTGGTGATCCTGTCCGTCGGCTTTCTGCTGCTGCGCGAGCCGGACTTCGGCGCCTTCGTCGTCATCGCCGCCATCGCCTTCGGCATCCTCTTCCTCGGCGGCATGAACGCGCGCCTGTTCGCCCTGCTGGCGGTGATCGCGATGGTCGGCTTCGTGCTCCTGATCTGGCTTTCACCCTACCGCCGCGAGCGCATTCTCGGTTTCATGGACCCCTGGCAGGACGCCTTCGGCAAGGGCTATCAGTTGTCCCACGCGCTCATCGCCTTCGGTCGCGGCGAATGGTTCGGCGTCGGGCTCGGCGCCAGCGTCGAAAAGCTGTTCTACCTGCCGGAGGCCCATACCGACTTCCTGCTGGCCGTGATCGCGGAGGAACTCGGTCTCGTCGGCGTCATGGCGGTCATCGTGCCGTTTGCGCTGATCGTGCATCGCGCCTTCGCCGTCGGCCGCCAGGCCCTGACGCTGGAGCGTGTCTATGCCGGACTGGTGGCGCAGGGCATCGGCGTCTGGATCGGCGTGCAGGCCTTCATCAACATGGGCGTGAACATGGGGCTGCTGCCGACCAAGGGCCTGACTCTGCCGCTCATGAGTTTCGGCGGCTCCGGCATCGTCGCCAATTGCGCCGCCCTGGCGATCCTCCTGCGCGTGGACTGGGAAAATCGGCAGCTCATGCGGGGGCAGCAGGTATGAGTTTGCTGCGCTCCTTCACCGGCCTGTGCCATGGCACGGAGCTGCCAATTTCGGCGCAGGCTAACTCGCGCCAGCGAGTTAAGCCCCGCAGGGGCGGCCGCAGCCAAAACAATCAGCTCATGCGGGGGCAGCAGGTATGAGCGGCGCCGTCTCGCGGACGCTCATGGTCATGGCGGGCGGGACCGGCGGCCACGTATTCCCAGGGCTGGCGGTGGCCGACTACATCCGCGGGCAGGGGTGGCAGGTGGTCTGGATGGGTAATCCCGACGGCATGGAGGCGAAGCTGGTTCCGTCGCGCGGCTACGACATGGCGTGGGTGCGCTTCACGGGACTGCGCGGCAAGGGGCTGCTGCGCATGGCGCTGCTGCCGTTCAACCTGCTGCGCGGATTCTGGCAGGCGTTCCGCGAACTGGGCCGGGTCCGCCCGAACGTTGTGCTGGGCATGGGCGGATACATCAGCTTTCCCGGCGCGATGATGGCGGCATTGCGCGGCATGCCGCTGGTGGTGCACGAGCAGAACTCGATTGCCGGCCTCGCCAACAAGGTGTTGGCGCGGGTCGCCGACCGGGTCCTGACCGGTTTTCCCGATGTGCTGGCCAAGGGGCAGTGGACGGGGAACCCGGTGCGCGCCGAGATCGCCCAGCTGCCTGCCCCGGCGCAGCGCTACACGGCGCGGGTCGGTCCGCTGCGCATTCTGGTGGTGGGCGGCAGCCTTGGCGCCCAGGCCTTGAACGAGGCCGTGCCACCAGCGCTGGCGCAACTTCGCGAAGCACAGCGGCCCCAGGTTACGCATCAGGCCGGCGCCAGGAATCTGCAGGCGTTACGGGAGGCCTACGCCAAGGCCGGCGTGGCGGCGGAGATCCTGCCCTTCATCGACGACATGGCGCGGTGCTACGCCCAGGCCGATCTGGTGATCTGCCGCGCCGGCGCGCTCACGGTGGCGGAACTGGCGGCGGCCGGCGTCGCCAGCATCCTGGTGCCCTTCCCTTTCGCGGTGGACGACCACCAGACGGGCAATGCGCGCTTCCTCGCCGATGCCGGAGCCGCTCTGCTGTTGCCGCAACGCGAACTGTCGCCGCCGCGCCTGGCGCAACTGCTGGGCGGCCTGACGCGCCGCGCGCTGCTGGCGATGGCGGAAAAGGCGCGGGCACTGGCGAAGCCGGACGCGACGCGGATCGTCGCCGAAGCGTGCATGGAGCTAACGCGGTGAGATTGAAGCGCCAAGAAGGTGCCACGAACAGCATTCGCTTCGAGGCATCTCCTGGCGTTCTTTGCAGCTTGGCGGTGGGAACATGAGACACAAAGTCAAACATATCCATTTCGTCGGGATCGGCGGTTCGGGCATGAGCGGCATCGCCGAGGTCCTGCTCAATCTGGGCTACGAGGTGAGCGGGTCCGATCTCGGCGAGAACGCTGCGACGCGCCGCCTTGCCGGCCTCGGCGCGAAGGTGGCGATCGGCCACGACGCGGCCCACATCGCCGGCGCCGACGCGGTGGTGACGTCCACGGCGGTCAAGGGTGACAATCCCGAAGTCATCGCGGCGCGCGCCCGGCGCGTGCCGGTGGTGCCGCGCGCCATCATGCTGGCGGAGTTGATGCGTCTGAAGCGCGGCATCGCCATCGCCGGCACCCACGGCAAGACCACCACCACCAGCCTGGTGGCGAGTGTCCTGGCCGAAGGCGGCTTCGATCCCACTTTCGTCATCGGCGGACGGCTCAACTCGGCCGGCGCCCACGCGCGTCTGGGCAGCGGCGAGTTCATCGTGGTCGAGGCGGACGAGTCGGACGCATCCTTCCTCTACCTGCAGCCGGTGGTGGCGGTGGTGACCAACATCGATGCCGATCACATGGAGACCTATGGCCACGATTTCGCGCGGCTGAAACAGGCCTTCGTCGACTTCGTGCAGCACCTGCCGTTCTACGGCTCCGCCATTCTATGCGAGGACGACAGGAACGTGCGCGAGATCATGCCCTTCATCTCCAAGCCGGTGATCCGCTACGGGCTGGCTGAGACGGCACAGGTGCGGGCCGAGAACATCGAGGCGGCGGACGGCCGGATGAGGTTCGACGCCGTGCGCGTGAACGGCTCGGTGACGCGCCTGCCCATCACCCTCAATCTGCCCGGCATGCACAACGTGCGCAACGCGCTGGCGGCGGTGGCGGTGGCCACGGAGATCGGCGTGCCGGACGATGCCATCGTGCGCGCCCTGGCCGAGTTCAAGGGTGTCGGGCGCCGCTTCCAGCGCTACGGCGAGGTTGCCGCCGCCGGCGGCGGCAGCTTCACGCTGATCGACGACTACGGCCACCATCCGGCGGAGATGGCGGCGACGCTCGAAGCCGCGCGCGGCGCGTTTCCGGGGCGCCGCATCGTGCTCGCCTTCCAGCCCCACCGCTATACGCGCACCCGCGACTGTTTCGAGGATTTCGTCAAGGTGCTGTCGACGGCCGACGGGCTGCTTCTGGCCGAAGTCTATGCAGCGGGCGAGGCGCCCATCGTCGCCGCGGACGGCCGCACCCTGGCGCGCGCGATCCGCGTCGCCGGCAAGGTGGAGCCGGTGTTCGTCGAGGATGTCGCCGACATGGCGGCGCGCATCCTGGACGCGGCGCAGGACGGCGACGTGGTGATCACCATGGGTGCCGGCTCCATCGGCGGCGTGCCCGGCCGGCTGGCGAGCGTCGAGCGATGAGCCAACGCCAGCGACGCGCGGGCGGCCCGGTGCATGCGGCTTCCTCCCCTGCGTCATCGATGGTGGAAAGCCGTGGCAACGGCCGAGGCGAAAGCGATGCGTAACGCGATGCGCGGCGTGCTGCGGGAACACGAGCCGATGGCGCGGCATGTCAGTTGGCGTGCCGGCGGCGCCGTGCGCATCGCCTACTTTCCGGCCGATCTCGACGACCTGTGCCAGTTCCTGCGCGACCTGCGGCACGACGAGCCGCTCCTGTTCGTCGGCCTGGGCAGCAACCTGCTGGTGCGCGACCGCGGCTTCGACGGCACCGTCGTCTTCACCCACGGCGCCCTCAGGGCGCTGCGGCTGGAAGGCGACGGGCTGGTGTATGCCGAGGCCGGCGTTGCGGCACCCAAGGTGGCGCGCTTCAGCGCCAATCACGACCGGGAAGGCGCCGAATTCCTGGCCGGCATTCCGGGCACGGTGGGCGGAGCGCTGGCCATGAACGCCGGATGCTACGGCGGCGAGACCTGGAACATCGTGGCGCGGGTGCTGATGCTCGACCGCAACGGCGAAAAGCACGAGCGCACGGCTCAGGACTTCGCCATCGGCTACCGCCGCGCCGGTCTGCGCGCGGCGACCGACGAGTGGTTCGCCGGCGCCTGGTTCGACCTGCCTCCCGGCGACGGTCAGCGCGCGCGCGCGCGGATCACGGAGTTGCTGGAGAAGCGCATCGCCAGCCAGCCGCTGCAGCTTCCCAACTGCGGCTCGGTGTTCCGCAACCCGCCCGGCGATCACGCCGCGCGCCTGATCGAGGCGGCAGGCCTGAAGGGGACGGCGCTCGGCGGCGCCCGGGTGTCCGAGAAGCATGCCAACTTCATCGTCAATCCGGACGGCAGCGCCACCGCGACCGAAATCGAGGAGTTGATGGAGCGGGTGCGTGACTCGGTGCAGGAGAAGTTCGGTGTCAACCTGATGCGCGAAGTGCGCATCGTCGGTGAGAGGGACCACGGGCAATGACGCAAGGTGAACGCAATGGGGCGGGCGCGCCGGATTTCGGCAAGGTGGCGGTGTTGATGGGCGGCAGCTCCGCCGAGCGGGAAATCTCCCTGCTTTCGGGTAACGCGGTACTGGCGGCCCTCGTTCAGGCAGGCGTCGACGCCCACCTCTTCGATCCGGCGCAGCGCCCGCTGTGCGCGCTGAAGGACGAGGGCTACGCCCGCGTCTTCATCGCGCTGCACGGCCGTGGCGGCGAAGACGGCACGGTACAGGGTCTGCTGGAGACGCTGGGCATCCCGTACACCGGCAGCGGCGTGATGGCCTCTGCGCTGGCCATGGACAAATGGCGCACGAAGATGATCTGGCTGTCCGCCGGCCTGCCGACGCCGGGTTACCGCCTGCTCGCCGCCGATAGCGACTGGGCCGCGGTGTTCGAGGAACTGGGGCCGACGCTGTTCGTGAAGCCCGCGCGCGAGGGGTCGAGCGTGGGTGCGACCAAGGTCACGGGCGCCGACCGTGCCGCGCTGGCCCAGGCCTATGCCGCCGCTGTCCAGCACGACCCTCTGGTCCTGGCGGAGGAGTTCGTCGGCGGAGAGGAACTCACCTGCGCCTTCGTCGCGGACCAGGTTCTGCCGCTGGTGCGCATCGTCGCGCCGCAGGGCAACTACGACTACCAGCACAAGTATTTCTCGGACGAGACGCGCTACTTCTGTCCGAGCGGCCTGCCGCAGCAGCAGGAGCGCGAAATCCAGGCGCTGGTGATGCGCTCGTCACAGCTCCTCGGTTGCCGCGGCTGGGGCCGCGCCGATCTGATCCTGCGCGAGGACGGCCGCGTCAGCCTGCTGGAGATGAACACGGCGCCGGGCATGACCGGGCATTCGCTGGTGCCGATGGCGGCGCGCGTCGCCGGCATCGGCTTCGAGGAATTGGCGCTGCGCATTCTGGCCGAGGCCTGTCTTGATTCATGAGAACCGCTCATTTCAGGGGCCGGGACGCGATGGACGCGCGTGATGAAGAACACCAGGCGACGCACCGGCAGCAGCGGCTTCTGGGACCGGCCGGGGGTGATGCACATGGTGGCTGATCTGCTCGTTTTCGGTGCCACCGTCGCCCTCGGCTACGCCGCCGTGCTGGCGGCGGTGCGGCTGCCGTTTTTTCCGCTGCGCGAGGTGGTGGTGGCGACGCCGATGCGCCAGGTCACGGAAGCGCAGTTGGAATACGCGGCACGCCGTTCCGTGGCCGGCAACTTCTTCACCGTCGATCTGGATAGCGTGCGTCAGGCCTTCGAGAAGCTTCCCTGGGTGCGACGGGCCCAAGTGCGCCGTCTGTGGCCCAACGGCATCGAACTCGCCATCGAGGAGCACGAGGCGGTCGCGGCATGGGGACAGGGCGAGGGCGACTCGCGTTTCGTCAATGCCCAGGGCGAGGTGTTCGCCGCAACCGGTGCCGCGGCGCTGCCGCGGCTGGCAGGACCTGAAGGCAGTTCGGCGGAGGTCCTGAAGCGTTACCAGGAATTCGCGCAAACGCTGGCGGCCGTGGACCGCAAGCCGCAGTCGGTGGTGCTGTCCTCGCGCCTGGCCTGGCAGGTCCGGCTCGAAGACGGCCTGCTCATCGAGCTGGGCCGCGATCAGCCCAAGTCTCCGGTGGGCGAGCGGCTGCGGCGGCTGGCTTCCGTGAGTTCCGACGTGGCGGCGCGGCTGCCGTTCAGCGCCGCCGTGATCGACCTGCGTTATCCCAACGGCTTCGCTGTGCGCGCGGCTGGAAACCGGACAGAAAGCAAGAGCAACTGATGAGCAAAGAGAGCAAAGACCTGATCGTCGGACTCGACATCGGCACTTCCAAGATCGTGGCGCTGGTCGCAGTCCTGACCGCCGAGGGCCGGCTGGAGATTCTCGGACTCGGCGCCCAGGAGTCGCGCGGACTGAAGAAGGGCGTGGTGGTGAACATCGAAGCCACGGTGGACGCCATCTCCCGCGTCATCCAGGAAGTGGAGCTGATGGCCGACTGCAAGGTGAAGGAAGTGTATACCGGCATCGCCGGCAGCCACATTCGCAGCTTCAACTCCAACGGCATGGTGGCGATCAAGGACAAGGAAGTGGCGCCGATGGACGTCGAGCGGGTCATCGAGACCGCCAAGGCGATGCCCATTCCCGCCGACCAGCAGATTCTCCACATCCTCACCCAGGAATTCATCATCGACGGCCAGGACGGCGTGCGCGAGCCGATCGGCATGAGCGGCGTGAGGCTGGAAGCGAAGGTGCATATCGTCACCGGCGCGGTGTCGGCGGCGCAAAACATCGTCAAGTGCGTGCGCCGCTGCGGCCTCGAGGTCATGGATCTGGTGCTGCAGCCGCTGGCGTCGAGCTACGCCGTGCTGTCGGACGACGAGAAGGACCTCGGCGTATGTCTGGTGGATATCGGCGGCGGCACCACCGATATTGCCGTATTCACCCAGGGCGCGATCCGCCATACGGCCGTGATTCCGATCGCCGGCGATCAGATCACCAACGACATTGCGATGGCTTTGCGCACGCCGACGCAGGAGGCCGAGGAAATCAAGATCCGCTTCGGCGTCGCGCTGCAGAGCCTGGCCGATGCCGGAGAAATGATCGAAGTGCCGGGCATTGGCGACCGCCCGCCGCGCAAGCTGTCGCGCCAGGCGCTGGCCGACGTGATCGAGCCGCGCGTGTCGGAACTGTTCGAGCTGGTGCAGGCGGAGCTGCGGCGCAGCGGCTACGAGGACCTGCTGTCCTCCGGCGTCGTGCTCACCGGCGGCAGTTCCGTGATGCAGGGAATGATCGAACTGGGCGAAGAGGTGTTTCACATGCCGGTACGAGTCGGCGTGCCCAAGTACGACGGCAGCCTGGCCGACGTGGTGCAGCACCCGCGCTATGCGACGGCGATGGGCCTGCTCCTCGAAGGCGTGGTGCAGAAGAAGCGCGGCATCGTGGCGCGCGAGACGCGCACTTTCAAGCAGATCCTGGCGCGGATGAAATCGTGGTTCGAGAAGAACTTTTGACGGCGAGCCGCGGGGGCACCGGGACCGGCAGCGGTTTCCGCTTCGTGACCCCCTGGGCTCAGTGATTTTCTTGGTGTTGTTTCAACGGATGGAGGCGAAAGATAATGTTTGAGATCGTGGACAAGGAACCCAACGGTACCGTCATCAAGGTGATCGGCGTCGGCGGCGCCGGCGGCAATGCCGTCGAGCATATGATGCGCGAGGGGGTGCAGGGCGTGGACTTCATCTGCGCCAACACCGACGCCCAGGCGCTCAACCGCAGCCAGGCGCCGATCAAGATGCAGCTGGGAAAATCCGGCCTCGGCGCGGGTGCCAAGCCCGACGCCGGGCGCAGCGCCGCCGAGGAGGAGCGCGAGCGCATCGCCGAGGCGCTGCAGGGCGCCCACATGGTGTTCATCACCGCCGGCATGGGCGGCGGCACCGGCACCGGCGCGGCCCCGGTGGTGGCGGAAGTGGCGCGCGAGATGGGGGCGCTTACGGTGGCGGTGGTCACCAAGCCGTTTCAGTTCGAAGGCAAGCGCATGAAGATCGCCGAAGCCGGCCTGGAGCAACTCTCCAAGCATGTCGATTCCCTCATCGTCATCCTCAACGAGCGGCTGATGGAAGTGATGGGCGACGACGTCTCGGTGCAGGATGCGTTCAAGGCGGCCGACAACGTGCTGCGCAACGCCGTCGGCGGCATCGCCGAAATCATCAACTTCCCGGGACTGGTCAACGTCAACTTCGAGGACGTGCGCACGGTGATGGGCGAGATGGGCATGGCGATGATGGGCTCGGCCTTCTCGGCCGGCGTCGATCGCGCGCGGCTGGCGGCGGAGCAGGCGGTGGCGAGTCCGCTGCTGGAAGGCATCCATCTGTCCGGCGCGCGCGGCGTGCTGGTGAACATCACGGCCTCCAGTTCGCTGCGCATGAAGGAAGTGAACGAGGTCATGAACACCATCCGTGCCTTCGCCGCCGAGGATGCTCACATCATTTTCGGTGCGGTGTTCGACGACGCGATGCAGGATCAGCTGCGGGTCACGGTGGTGGCGACCGGGCTGGGCGCCCGGGCGCAGGCGAAGCAGCCGACGGTGCAGTTGGTGCAGAAAACCGGCACCGACAACTACGGCATCGAACCGGCGACCGACTACGGCGTACTCGACAAGCCGGCCGTGTTCCGCACGCGGGCGCATGCCCAGATCGACGCGCTGCAGCAAAGCGGGGTGGATAAGTACGATATCCCCGCCTTCCTGCGGAAACAGGCCGACTGAGTGTGCCGGGAATATCGTACTTACGGCGAAGGCTAAGGTGAGCGCAGCGAACGTCAGGCGGCGCAGCCGAGGCCGAAGCCACAGGTACGACATTCCGGCCTCCCGTCGCAAGCAGGCGGACTGAAGCCCCGGGGCGGCCGCGGTGCCCTCACGTCGCGGGTCGAGTCGAACTCGTGGACCGGACGCTCGACGCGGATCCGCGCCGCGCGGGACCGTACGTTACTGAATGGTGCATTGCGACACACATGTTAGAATTCGCCTCCTTACCATGTCGTCCAACGTCATGCTCAAGCAACGCACGGTCAAATCGCTGATCCGCGCCACCGGCGTCGGGCTGCACTCGGGCGTCAAGGTCACCATGACCTTGCGCCCGGCTGCCCCCGACACCGGCATCGTGTTTCGCCGCGTCGATCTGCCTTCGCCGGTGGATCTGCGCGCCGATCCCTTCCTGGTCGGCGATACGCGGCTCGCTTCCTGTCTGGAGCGCGACGGCGCCCGGATCGGCACGGTGGAGCATCTCATGTCGGCGCTCGCCGGCCTGGGGATAGACAACTGCTATGTCGATGTCGATGCCCCCGAGCTGCCGATCATGGACGGCAGCGCCGCGACCTTCGTGTTCCTGATCCAGTCCGCCGGCATCGAGCAACAGAACGCGCCGAAGAAGTTCGTGCGCGTGAAGAAGCCGGTGGAGGTGAAGGACGGAGACAAGTGGGCCCGCCTCGACCCCTACGAGGGCTTCCGGCTGACATTTTCCATCGTTTTCCAGCATCCGGTGATGCAGAAGTCCGGCACTTCGGTGACGGTGGACTTCGCCGACGATGCCTATGTCAAGGACGTGGCGCGCGCCCGCACCTTCGGCTTCATGCAGGACGTGGAGGCAATGCAGTCGATGGGGCTGGCTCTCGGCGGCAGTCTGGACAACGCAATCGTCATGGACGAGTACCGGGTGCTGAACCAGGACGGCCTGCGCCTGCCGGACGAATTCGTGCGCCACAAGGTGCTCGACGCCGTGGGCGACCTCTACCTGCTCGGCCATCCCCTGCTCGCCGCCTTTGCGGCCCACAAGTCGGGGCATGCGCTCAACAACCTATTGTTGCGTGCCCTGCTGGCCGATCAGTCGGCCTGGGAAGCAGTGACCTTCGTCGACGACCAGGCGGTGCCGCCGCGAGTGGCGCACCTGTTCGAACTGCAGCCGGCCTGACGCCGTTGCGTTGATCCGGCGCCGACGGCTTCCCCCGTGCTGCTCTTGCGCGTCGTCATGGTGCTGGTCGCAGTGGCGATCGGTGCCAGCATATTGGCATATCTATTCACGCAGGACCGGCGCTACCTCGGCATCGCCTGGCGCGTCGCCAAGTATGCGCTGCTGTTCGTATTCATCCTGCTGTCGCTGATGTTTCTGGAGCGCGTCCTAGCGCCCGTGGCGGGCGTGGTCTAGCAGGCGCTGCAGGGCCTGCCGCAGGGGCGAATCGGCGGGAAGCTGGCGCGCGAGATCCGCCACCTTTCCGGCGCTTGCGGCCGGAATTTCCCGGACTGCGGCAGGCGCAGCCGGGTCCGCCCTGGCGCGCAGGGGTTGCACTTTGGCGGTGACTTCGGTAACCTCGCAACCTCTTTTGCAAAATTCGTCGCGCAGGCTCGGCCCAAGCTGCATGAGCTTTGCGGCGACCGCGCCGCTGGCGGCGTGAATAACAACAATCCCCGACTTGTAGTTCGCCACCTGGCTCGCTTCGGCCAGGTAATTCGGTGCGATCTGCGCATAGATCTGCTGCAGTGTCAGCAGCCGATCCGCATGCGCGGACAAGCGCACCAAATCCTTAGCTGATTTGAGGTAAGCGTCCAGGCTCCGATCTGTCTTGCGCGCTTGCATCGTGAATCACCGAGGTGGAGCAATATGCATATTATTCTCGTCTCCGACCGCATGGCAACGGCCAAGACCATCACGTTGTCGATGCGGCATGTCGTTGCCGCGATCGCCGGCCTCGCCGGGCTCGTGTTGCTGGCGGCGTTCCTGTTTTCGTTCGTGACCCTGCAGCACGTCGAGCGCATCCCGCTGCCCTACGTCCAGAACTTCCTGTTCGGCGTGCGCCAGCAGGAGGCGCAGAAGACACAGGAGATCGTGCGCGACAATCTCAATGCCATGGCGGTCAAGCTGGGCGAGATGCAGGCCCGCATCGTGCGTCTGGACACGCTCGGCGAGCGGCTCTCGGAAGTCACCGGCATCAAGCTGCAGGAGCCGCGGGGCGCCGATGCGCCGGCGCAAACGGGCGGCCGCGGCGGCCCGCTGGTGACGATGCCGGATGCCCTGATCACCAATGAGCTGGAGCGTCAACTCGATATTCTTGCCCAGCAGGTGGACGACCGCAGCGACTATCTGGGCATGGTGGAGATCCAACTGCTCGACGAGCGCGTGCGACGCAACCTGCTGCCGACCACCCTGCCAATTCCCGGCGCCCAGGACGCCTCCGGCTTCGGCTGGCGCAAGGACCCGTTCACCGGACAGCGCGCCTTGCACGAGGGCGTGGATTTCCAGGCTCATGTCGGAACGGACATCGTCGCCGCCGCCGGCGGCGTAGTCGTCGCCGCTGCCTACCATTCCGCGTACGGCAACCTGGTCGAGATCGATCACGGAAATGATCTCGTCACGCGCTACGCCCACGCCTCCAGGCTCCTGGTCAAGCCGGGGACGGTGGTCAAGCGCGGCCAGAAGATCGCCGAGGTCGGTTCCACCGGCCGTTCCACCGGTCCGCACCTGCATTTCGAGGTGCGTGCCAACGGCGTGGCGCAGAATCCGGGCCGCTTCCTGCAGGCGGCGCGCGAGGGCGGCATGCTGGTCGCCGCCAGCGCCAGATAGTAATCCGCTGCGCCTGCAACGCGGATCTGACGCCGACCCGGGAAGGGCCGGCGTGGTAGAATCCGCGCTTTTCCCAGCCCTCCCCGCAGCAGCCTCCGCATGATTTCCGGCCTTCTCAGAAAGATTTTCGGCAGCCGCAACGACCGGCTGGTCCGTCGCTACGCCCAGCGGGTGCGCGCCATCAATGCGTTGGAGCCCGAGATGGCGTCGCTCAGCGACGAGCAGTTGCGCGGCAAGACCGCGGAGTTCAGGCAGCGGGTCGCCGCTGGCACCTCGCTGGAGGACATGCTGCCGGAGGCCTTCGCCGTGGTGCGCGAGGCGGGCAAGCGTGCCCTGGGCATGCGCCATTTCGACGTTCAGATGGTCGGCGGCATGGTGCTGAACGACGGCAAGATCGCGGAAATGCGCACGGGCGAGGGCAAGACCCTGGTGGCGACGCTGCCGGCATACCTCAATGCGCTCGCCGGGAAGGGCGTCCACATCGTCACGGTGAACGACTATCTGGCAAGCCGCGATGCCGAATGGATGGGCCGCATCTATCGCTTCCTGGGATTGACGGTGGGTGTGAACCTGTCGCAGATGCCGCACGACCAGAAGCACGAGGCCTATGGTTCCGACATCACTTACGGCACCAACAACGAGTTCGGCTTCGACTACCTGCGCGACAACATGGTGTACCAGGCGGCCGAACGGGTGCAGCGCGGCATGCACTACGCGATCGTGGACCAGGTGGACTCGATCCTGATCGACGAGGCGCGCACGCCGCTCATCATTTCCGGCCAGGCCGAGGATCACACCGACCTCTACGTCCGCATGAACGCCGTGGCGCCCCTGCTCAGCCGCATGGCGACGGAGGAGGGCGAGGGCGACTACTGGGTGGACGAGAAGGCGCACTCGGTCCTGCTCTCCGAAAAGGGGCATGAGCACGCCGAGGAGATCCTGGCGCGGCAGGGCCTCCTGGCGCCGGGGCGCAGTCTCTACGAGCCTTCCAACATCCTGCTGATGCATCACCTGTACGCTTCGCTGCGCGCCCACAACCTGTTCCATCGCGATCAGCAGTACGTGGCGCAGAACGGCGAGATCATCATCGTCGATGAATTCACCGGGCGACTGATGCCCGGGCGGCGCTGGTCCGAGGGCCTGCACCAGGCGGTGGAGGCGAAGGAGGGCGTGGCGATCCAGAACGAGAACCAAACCCTGGCCTCGATCACGTTCCAGAACTATTTCCGCATGTACCAGAAGCTGGCCGGCATGACCGGTACGGCGGACACCGAAGCCTACGAGTTCCACCAGATCTACGCGCTGGAGACGGTGGTCATTCCGACCAATCAGCCGATGATCCGGGACGATCGCGAGGATCAGGTCTATCGCACGGCGGCGGAGAAGTATGCGGCCATCATCGCCGACATCCGCGATTGCCACGCCCGCGGCCAGCCGGTGCTGGTGGGCACCACCTCGATCGAGAACTCGGAGCTGCTGTCCGGGCTGATGGAGCGGGAGAAGCTGGCGCACCAGGTGCTGAACGCCAAGCAGCACGCCAAGGAGGCGTTGATCGTGGCCCAGGCCGGCCGTCCCGGCGTGATCACCGTCGCCACCAACATGGCCGGCCGCGGTACCGACATCGTGCTCGGCGGCAACGTCGAGAAGCAGATCGAGGCAATCCGCGACAATCCCGATCTCGCGCCGGAGCAGAGGGAGCCGCAGATCGCGCAACTGCGCGACGAGTGGCAGCACCTGCACCAGCAGGTGGTGGCGGCTGGCGGCCTGCATATCATCGGCACCGAACGGCACGAGTCGCGCCGCATCGACAATCAGCTGCGCGGCCGCTCGGGGCGTCAGGGCGATCCGGGGTCCTCGCGCTTCTACCTCGCGCTCGATGATTCGCTGCTGCGCATCTTCGCCGGCGAACGGCTGAACGCCATCATGGTGCGGCTGAAGATGCCGGAAGGTGAGGCGATCGAGCACCCGCTGGTGACGCGCTCCCTGGAGTCCGCCCAGCGCAAGGTGGAGCAGCGCAACTTCGATATCCGCAAACAGTTGCTGGAGTACGACGACGTCGCCAACGACCAGCGCAAGGTCATCTACCAGCAGCGCAACGAGTTGCTGGAAACCGACGACATCTCCGAAACCATCACCGCGATGCGCCAGGGCGTGTTGCATGACGCGCTGCGCGTCCATGTCCCGGCCGACTCGGTGGAGGAGCAGTGGGACATTTCCGGTCTCGAGAAATTCCTCGCCGCCGAATACCAGCTGGAGCTCCCGGTTGCCGAATGGCTGAAGAGCGAGCCTGATCTCGACGACGACGATCTGCTCAAGCGCATCATCGAGGAGTCGGACAAGCTCTATCGCGACAAGATCGAAATCGTCGGGGCGGAGCCGTTTCATCACTTCGAGCGCAATGTCATGTTGCAGAGCCTCGACACGCATTGGCGCGAGCATCTGGCGGCGCTCGATCACCTGCGCCAGGGCATACACCTGCGCGGCTATGCGCAGAAGAACCCGAAGCAGGAATACAAGCGCGAGGCGTTCGAGCTGTTCGAGAGCCTGCTGCAGACGGTACGCCAGGAGGTCACGCGGCTGCTGATGACGGTGCAGATCCGATCCCAGGAACAGATCGAGGAAACCGAGCCGGCGCCGGCGGTGGAGAACGTCCAGTACCACCACGCGGACTACGACGAAGCGCTGGCAGCGGCGGCCACGGACAAGCACGAGAAGCCGTTCGTGCGGCCGGGCCAGAAGGTAGGCCGCAACGACCCCTGCCCCTGCGGCTCGGGCAGGAAGTACAAGCACTGCCACGGAAAGCTGAGTTGACTCCAGTGGCGTAGGGTGCGCCGCGCGCACCGCAGCGACACGGCGGGCATGGCTCGCCCTACCGAGCCATGACGGTCAATTACTCGACGCCTTCTCGCGAAAACCTCTATCCCGTTGCCGGGGTACGCCTCGGCATCACCGAGGCCGGAATCCGCAAGCTCAATCGCAGGGACCTGCTGCTGATCGAACTCGCGCCCGGCAGCCGCGCCGCGGGTGTATTCACGTCCAACCGCTTCTGTGCCGCGCCGGTGATCCTGTGCCGCGAGCATCTGCGCAGCGGCGACATCCGTGCCCTGGTGGTGAACACCGGCATCGCCAATGCCGGAACGGGGGCGCCCGGCATGGCCGCGGCGCAGGCAAGCTGCGAAGCGGCGGCGCGCTTGATGGGCTGCTCGGCGCGGCAGGTGCTGCCGTTTTCCACCGGCGTCATCATGGAGCCCCTGCCGGTCGAGCGCATCGCGGCCGGGCTCCCCGCCTGCCGCTCCGATCTGCGGACCGACGGCTGGTTCGATGCGGCGCACGCCATCATGACCACCGATACCGTGGCCAAGGCCGCGTCGCGCCGGCTCGACATCGACGGCCGGACGGTGACCATCACCGGCATCGCCAAGGGCGCCGGCATGATCAAGCCCAACATGGCGACCATGCTCGGCTTCGTCGCCACCGACGCCTGCGTCGCCCAGCCCCTGCTCGATCGCCTGGTGCGCGAAGCTGCCGACCTTTCCTTCAACTGCGTGACGGTGGACGGCGATACCTCGACCAACGACTCCTTCATCCTGATCGCCACCGGCCAGGCCGGCAACGCGGAGATCGCAGACGCGAGCGCCGCGTCCTATGCGCGGCTGCGCGATGCGGTGACCGCGGTGGCAGCGGAACTGGCCCAGGCCATCGTGCGCGACGGCGAGGGCGCCACCAAGTTCATTGCCGTCGTCGTCGAAGGCGGCCGCGATCGGGCGGAGTGCAAGCAGGTGGGCTACGCCATCGCCCATTCCCCCCTGGTGAAGACGGCGTTCTTCGCCTCCGATCCCAACCTCGGCCGCATTCTCGGCGCCATCGGCAATGCCGGCATCGGCGATCTCGATGTCGCACGCATACGACTGTGGCTGGACGAGGTGCTGGTGGCGGCCGACGGCGGGCGCCATCCCGGCTACCGCGAGGAGGACGGGGCGCGGGTGATGAAGCAGCAGGAAATCACGGTGCGCGTGGATCTCGCCCGCGGCGCGGCCAGCGCCACCACCTGGACCTGCGATTTCTCCTACGATTACGTGAAGATCAACGCCGACTACCGCAGCTAGCCGAATCCGGTCTGTCCGGCTCGGTACCCTGGCCGTCCGGCGACGCCGCAGCGCATGATCCACGCCCTGCTGTTCTCGGTCTTCATCATCGCCTCCTGCGGGCTGGCCTACGAGCTGATCGCCGGGGCGCTGTCGAGCTACCTGCTGGGCGACTCGGTGACGCAGTTTTCCACCGTCATCGGCGCCTATCTGTTCGCCATGGGCGTCGGCTCCTGGCTGTCGCGTTTCGTGGTGAAGGATCTGGTGTCGCGCTTCATCCAGATCGAATTGATGGTGGGGCTGCTGGGCGGCTTCTCGGCGGCGGCGCTGTTCCTGGTATTCACCTTCCTCGCGGCGCCCTTCAAGCTGGCGCTGTACCTGATCGTGCTCCTGATCGGCATCCTGGTGGGGCTGGAGATTCCGCTGGTGATGCGCATCCTGAAGCAGCAGCTTGCCTTCAAGGATCTCGTCTCCCAGGTGCTCACCTTCGACTACCTGGGGGCGCTGGCGGTGTCGATCCTGTTTCCGCTGCTGCTGGCGCCGCACCTGGGGCTGGTGCGCACGGCGCTGCTGTTCGGCCTGCTCAACGCCCTGGTGGCGCTGTGGGCGTTGTGGCTGTTCCGTGCGCAACTGCCGGCGCGGCGCGGCCTGGCGACGCAGTCGGCCGGCGTGCTGGCGCTGCTGGCGGCGGGATTCGCGGGAGCCGGCGAGCTGAGCAGCTTCGCCGAGGCCCACCTCTATGCCGACGAGATCCTCTATGCCCGCACCAGCCCCTACCAGCGCCTCGTCATCACGCGCTGGAAGGACGATCTGCGGCTTTTCCTCAATGGCAACCTGCAGTTCAGCTCCGCCGACGAATACCGCTACCACGAGGCGCTGGTGCATCCCGGCCTGCAGGGCAGCGGCGCGCGGCGGGTGCTGGTGCTGGGCGGCGGCGATGGTTTGGCGCTGCGCGAGATCCTCAAGCACGCCGGGGTGGAATCGGTGACGCTGGTGGACCTGGACCCGGAGATGACGCGGCTTTTCTCCTCGGCGCCCATGCTGCGCGAGCTGAACCGCAATGCCCTGCATTCGCCCAAGCTGCGCATCGTCAATGCGGACGCGGCGCAATGGCTGGAAGCGAGCCGCGAGGCCTTCGACTTCGTGGTGGTGGATTTTCCCGATCCGTCCAACTTCACGCTGGGCAAGCTGTACTCGACGGGCTTCTACCGGCTGCTGGAGAAGCGCCTCTCGGCGCGCGGACGCATCGTGGTGCAGGCGACTTCGCCGCTGCACGCGCGGCGCTCCTTCTGGTCCATCGTCGCCACGCTGGAGGAGGTCGGTTTCCAGGTGGCGCCCTATCACGCCCTGGTGCCGTCCTTCGGTGAATGGGGATTCATCCTGGCCGGCCGCGAGCCCTACCGGCCGCCCGCGGCGTATGACGTGGAACTGCGCTTCCTCAGCGCCGAAACGACGCCGGCGCTGTTCCAGTTCCCCAAGGACATGGCGCGGGTGGAGGGGGAGGTGAATCGCCTCAACAACCAGTCACTGGTGCACACCTACGAGCAGGAATGGGGCAGGGAGACGCGCTGAGGCGCAATCACCCGCGAGCCGGGCAGCGCCGGAACCCGGGCCGGCGCCGTGTGCCCGGATTCGCGGGCCTGATTCGGACTATTTCTGCGGCGCAGGCTGCGGTGCGGGTGCTTCCGGTTCGGCGACGAAGATCTCGACCCGGCGATTCCGGGCCCTGCCTTCGTTGGTGTCGTTGTTGGCGAGGGGTTCGCGCGAACCGCGCCCCTCGACGTCGAAACGGTTGGCCGCCACGCCGCGCGTCACCAGGTAGTCGCGCGTATTGCCGGCGCGGGACAGGGACAGCGGGTTGTTGATGGCGTCGCTGCCGGTGCTGTCGGTGTGGCCGATGATGGTGACGTTGGTGGCCCGGTTGTCCGCCAAGCCTTGCGCAAACTTGTCCAGCACCGGACGGAAGTCGGGCTTGATGTCGGCCCTGTTGGTGTCGAAGGAGATGTCGCTCGGGATGTCGAGCTTGAGCCGGTTGTCGGCGGTCTGGCTGACCTGGACGCCGGTGCCCTGGGTCGCCTGCTCCATCTGCCGCTTCTGCTCCTCCATCTTGCTCGACCAGATGTTGCCGATGACCCCTCCGGCGACGGCGCCGATGGCGGCTCCTGCGGCGGCGCGGCTGCCGCCGCCTGGGCCGGTGACGCCGCCGATGACGGCTCCTGCCGCAGCGCCGATGCCGGCGCCGGTGGCGGTGCCCTTTTGCGTTGGGGTCATTTCGGCGCAGCCGCCGGCCGCGACCAGGGCGCAGAGCGCGACGACGATCAGTCTGATATTCATGGTTGGTCTCCTGTGGATTTGGCCGCCTGCGGGGAACTCGCGAAGAGCATGGGATGCTGCGACCTGCAGGCCGCAGCGCCGGGGGGTATCATGCGGCGCTGCCGCATCTTACTACACCCTGCAGGGCATCGCCCTGAAGTGAAGACCCGCAATGAACCGACGCGGTTTCGTGCTGTCCTGCCTTACCGGCGCGCTGGCCGGCTGCGCCGAGCCCGATGCCACCGTTTCCACACTGCCGCCCGGGGATCTGCTCGGCACGTCCCTCGCCGTCGGCCACCTGCTGCGCGCAGGGCGCTTTGCTGCGCCGTCCGCCGTGCAGCGCATTCCCGTCGTCATCATCGGCGCCGGCATCGGCGGCCTGTCGGCAGGCTGGAAGCTCGAGCGCGCGGGGTTCGATGATTTCGTCATCGTGGAACTGGAGCCCGAGGCGGGCGGCAACTCCCGCCACGGCGCGAACGCCGTATCCGCCTATCCCTGGGGCGCCCATTACTTGCCGCTGCCGACCTCCGAGTCCCGTGCGGTGCGCGAGATGCTGGCCGGGTTCGACGTGCTGCAGGGCGACGCGTCGGCCGCACGCCCGCGCTATGACGAGCGCTTCCTTTGTCACGCGCCGCAGGAGCGGCTCTACCGCAACGGTCTGTGGCAGGAGGGCCTGCTGCCGCAAGTCGGCGTCACGCGCAGCGACCGCGATCAGTACGCCCGCTTCCACGATCTGATCGCCGGCTTCCGGCACCGGCGCGACGCGCAGGGGCGCAAGGCGTTCGCACTCCCGCTGGACCTTTCGGCACGCGATCCGGATCTGCTGGAACTCGACCGCGTCACCATGCGCGACTGGCTGCTGGCGCAGGGACTGGTGTCGCCGCTGCTGCACTGGTATGTGAATTACGCCTGCCGCGACGACTACGGTACGGACTATGCGCAGACCTCGGCCTGGGCCGGCGTTCATTACTTCGCCTGCCGCGACGGCGAAGCGATGGATGCCGCCGCCGACACCGTGCTCACCGCCCCCGAAGGCAACGGCTGGATCGTGCGCCGTCTGACGCAGCGCCTGCAGCCGCGGCTGCGCACCGACTCCCTGGTCTGCCGCATTGCGCAAACGGACGAGGCGGTGGAGGTGGACGTGTTCCAGCCCGCCGCCGGGCGCACGCAGCGTTTCGTTGCACGCCAGGCGATCTGGGCGGCCCCCGTGTTCGTCCTGCCCTACGTCTGGGAGGGCATGCCCCACGACCTGATCGCGGCGGTGCGCGGCTTCGAGTACGCACCCTGGCTGGTGGCGAACCTGACGCTGGCGGAGCCTCCGCCGCAGCGGGCCGGCGCGCCGCTGGCCTGGGACAACGTGCTCTACGACGGCCCGGGCCTGGGCTATGTGGTGGCGACCCACCAGAGCATCCGCACCCGCCCCGGCCCGACGGTCCTGACCTATTACCGCGCGCTGTCGGAGCGGGCGCCGAAGCTGGCGCGCGAGGAACTGCTGGCCACCGGCCGCGCGGCGTGGGCGGAACTCATCCTCGGCGAGCTGGAGAAGCCGCATCCCGGCCTGCGCCGGCTGACCAGCCGCCTCGACGTCTTCCGCCATGCGCACGCCATGGTGCGCCCGCTGCCGGGCGCTGTCTGGAGTGAAAAGCGGCAGCGCCTGAAGCAGGGCGTGGGCCGGCTCCATTTCGCCCACGCCGACGTCAGCGGGATATCGCTGTTCGAGGAGGCGAACTATCGCGGTGTGCTCGCCGCCGAGCGCGCCCTGCAGCACCTCGGCGTGCCCTTCTCCTCCTCCCTCGGGTAAGCTGCCGGCGAAGGCCGATCTCAACCGGAATGGACGGACTGCACATCCTCGCCGAGCTGTATGAGTGCCGCTGCGATGCCGCGCTGCTGCAGCGTGCCGAGGCGCTGCGCCGCGTTTGCGTGGATGCCTGCGCCGGCGCCGGCCTGACGGTGGTGGCGCAGGTCTTCCACGATTTCGGGACGGCGCAGGCGGCGGCCGGTGCCACCGGCGCGGTGGTGCTGGCGGAGTCCCATCTGGCGGTGCACACCTGGCCCGAACGGCGCGCCGTCTCCCTCGACCTCTACGTCTGCAACTTCAGCCAGGACAACCGGTCGGCGGCGGAGACCGCCTGGCGTGCGCTGCTTGACGCCTTCCGGCCGCAGCAGCTGACGCGGCGCGACGTGCAGCGCGGAAGCTTGTCCGCGACGCCGCGCCCGGCCGGGTGATTTTGCGGTAACGTAACGCCTTTTGCGCACCGCAGGAGCCAGCATGAGCCAGATTCGCGTCGTTCTCGACGAGTCCGAGATCCCCACCCACTGGTACAACGTTGTCGCGGACATGCCGAATCCGCCTGCGCCGCCGCTGGGGCCGGACGGCAAGCCGGTGGGTCCGGAGACGATGCTGGCGATCTTTCCCATGGCGCTTCTGGAGCAGGAAATGTCGGCCGAGCGCTGGATTCCCATTCCCGACGAGGTGCGAAGCATCTATCGCCTGTGGCGCCCGTCGCCCCTGTGCCGCGCCGAGCGCCTGGAGCAGGCGCTGGGAACGCCGGCGAAGATCTACTACAAATACGAGGGAGTATCCCCGGCCGGCTCGCACAAGCCCAATACCGCGGTGCCGCAGGCCTACTACAACAAGCAAGCGGGCATCAAGCGCATTGCCACCGAGACCGGCGCCGGGCAGTGGGGGTCGTCCATGGCCTTTGCCGGCCAGATGTTCGGCCTGGAAGTGCGGGTCTACATGGTGAAGGTGAGCTACGACCAGAAGCCGTTCCGCCGCTCCATGATGCACACCTGGGGCGCGGAAGTCTTCGCCAGTCCCACCACCATGACCCAGGCCGGGCGCGACGCCCTGGCCAGGGATCCGAACAGTCCCGGTTCGCTCGGCATCGCCATTTCGGAAGCGGTGGAGGAGGCAGCCTCCCGCCCGGATACGAACTACGCGCTGGGCTCCGTGCTCAACCACGTCTGCCTGCATCAGACCATCGTCGGGCTGGAGGCGAAGAAGCAGTTCGCGAAGCTCGGCACCTACCCGGACATGATCTTCGCCTGCTGCGGCGGCGGCTCCAACTTCGCCGGCGTGGCCTTCCCCTTCCTTGCCGACAAGGCCGCCGGCAAGCAGGTGCGGCTGGTGGCGGCCGAGCCCTCGTCCTGCCCGACCCTGACCAAGGGCCACTACGCCTACGACTTCGGCGACGCCTCCGGCTACACGCCGCTGATGCTCATGTATACGCTGGGCCACGACTTCGTGCCGCCGGGCATCCATGCCGGGGGGCTGCGCTACCACGGCGATTCGCAGCTGGTGTCGCAACTGCTGAAGGAGGAACTGATCGAGGCGGTGGCGGTGCCGCAACTGGCCACCTTCGAGGCCGGCGTCATGTTCGCGCGGGCCGAGGGCATCATCCCGGCGCCGGAGTCGAACCACGCCATCCGGGCCTGCGTCGACGAGGCGCTGCGCTGCAAGCAGACGGGCGAGCCGAAGACCCTGTTCTTCAACCTGTCCGGCCACGGCCACTTCGACATGGCCTCCTACGACAAGTACTTCAGCGGCGAACTGGAGGACTACGCTTATCCGGAGGAGGCAATCCGCGCCGCGCTCGATCATCTGCCGAAAGTGGCCGCGTGAATGTGCGGTACGCGCTAGGGCTGACCGAAGTTCCGTGATGCATGGGGATACTGCGCTCCCTCGTCCTGCTGCTGGTGGTGGCGAATTTGCTGCTGTTCGCGGCGGGAGGGGGATTGTTCGGCGGTTCCGGCTCGGGTGAGCCGGAACGTCTGACGAACCAGCTCAATCCGGAGAAGATTCGCATCCTTCAGAGCGGGTCGGCGACCGCTGCGTCGGCCGCGCAATCCCCTCCTGCGGCGGCGCAGGCGCGATCCGGGTCGCAGCCGGAATCGAGTTCGGCCGGAGGATCGGAGGCTTCGACCTGTCGCCGCTTCGCCTCGCTGCCGCGGGAGCGGGCGAGCCGCATCGCCGACATGGCGCGCTCCCGGCCGGGGCAGATCGAGGCGGTGCAGAAATCGTTGGAGGAGCCCAGTTCCTACTGGGTGTATATTGCGCCGCAGCCGAGCCGGCAGGAACTGGACAGCCGCATCGCCGAGCTGAAGGCCGCCGGCATCAGCGACTATTTCATCGAGCAGAAGGCGGGACCGAACCACCTCTCGGTGTCGCTCGGCCTGTTCAAGACCGAGCGCATGGCCCTCGACCTGCGCGACAAGCTGAGGGCCAAAGGCATATCCGGGGCGCGCATCGCGGCGCGCGAAAGCCCGACCGGGCGGGTGTCGCTCGAACTTCGCGGCGCGTCGGCGGACGTCGACGCGCTGCTGGCCGATGTCGAGTCGGCGTTTCCCGGCCTCCAAGCGCAGCAGTGCGAAACGGCACGGTAACGGATCATGCGATATGTGGTCGGAATCACCGGCGGCATCGGCAGCGGCAAGAGCACCGCGGCACAGCTGTTCGCCGAGCTGGGTGTGCGGGTGGTGGACACCGACGCCATCGCCCATGAACTGACGGCTTCCGGCGGGGCGGCGATCGAGCCGATCCGCAGCGCTTTCGGCAAGGACATGATCGCGCCGGACGGTTCCCTGGACCGCGCCGCCATGCGGCGTCTCGTTTTCGGCGATGCGGCGGCGAAGGCGCAGCTGGAGGCGATTCTCCACCCGATGATACGCATCGAGGCCGACGCGCGCTGCATGCAATCGACCGCGCCCTACGTCATCCTGGTGGTGCCGCTGCTGGTGGAGACGGTCTACTACCGCGGTCGAGCTGGAGCGGGTGCTGGTGGTCGATTGCGACGAAGAGACCCAGCTCACCCGCACCGTGGCGCGCAGCGTCATCCCGGCGGAGCAGGTGCGCGCCATCATGGCGGCGCAGGCGAGCCGCGCGCAGCGCCTGCAGGTCGCCGACGACGTCATCGACAACAATGGCGACCTCGCTCAGCTGCGCGAGCAGGTGCAGCGCCTGCATGCGATCTACATGACGCACGCCGGCGCCGCCTGATCCGGTTCAGGGGCGCTCGGTTGTTATTTGCCAGGTATTCGGTCAGAATTCCCCGAAACAGTGCCGGGCCGGCGGCGTGATCACCTACGAATATCCGCTCAACGAGCGCATCCGAACACTGCTGCGTCTGGAGGACCTGTTCGAAAAGACCGGTCATTTCCTGCGCAGCGAGGGGGCGCAGGAACACCACGTGGCGCTCGTCACCCTGTTCGAGATCCTCGACGTCGCCAGCCGCGCCGATCTCAAAGTCGACCTGGTGCAGGAGCTGGAGCGGCAGCGCCACGTGCTGCTGTCGTTCCGCAACAATCCCGAGATTTCGGAAGAAGCGCTGTCCGGCGCGCTGTACGAAATCGAGCAGGCGAGCGCCGCGCTGCTCGCCATGGCGGGCAAGATCGGACACTACCTGCGCGAGAACGAATGGCTCATGAGCATCAAGAGCCGCGCCGGCATTCCGGGCGGCGTATGCGAATTCGACGTCCCGTCCTACCACTACTGGCTCAATCGCGACGCCGGCACGCGCCAGCAGCAGCTCGCCGGCTGGATCGCGCCGATGCTGCCGATCCGCGACGGCCTGACGATCGTGCTGCGGTTGCTGCGGGCCAGCGGCCGCGGCGAGCAGCAGATCGCGGTGCGCGGCGCGTTTGCCCAGATGATGGCCGGTCGCGTGGCGCAACTGGTGCGCCTGCGCATCCGGCCCGGCGAGCCCTACATCCCCGAGATCAGCGCCAACAAGTATGCGCTGAACGTCCGCTTCACCTCGCCCGACGGCGACCTGCGTCCGCGCCAGGTGGAGGTCGAAGTCCCGTTCGAACTCACCTTCTGCAATCTGTAGCGCGGCGCCATGGGCGAAACCAAGCCGCCTCGCATCGTGAACTGCCCGACCTGCGGCAAGCCGGTGCCCTGGGTCGAACAGAGCACGTTCCGCCCGTTCTGTTCCGAACGCTGCCGGCAGATCGATCTGGGCGCATGGGCGGCGGAGGAATATCGCGTACCGGACGCGAAGTCCGCTGCGGATTCCGCTGCGGAGGTGTCCGCAGGGGAAGCTCAGCGCGCTGCCGACGGCGAGCGCTGAGCCCGGGCTAGGCCTGCCACGCTCCGCGTATGGCCGCGATGCCCTGGGCGCCATGGCGCCAGGCCGGTTCCATGTCCGCCCGCGTCATGCCGCCGATGGCATAGACCGGGAGCGGACAGTCGCGTACCAGCCGGGCGAAGGCATCCCATCCCAGTCCCGACTGATCGGGATGACTCGCCGTCGGAGCGAGCGTACCCAGCACCGCGAAATCCAGTTCCAGTTCGGCCGCGCGGGCCAATTCGGCGGCGTTGTGGCAGGACGCGGCGACGACCGGAAATGCCGGGCGCTTGCCGGTCTGCATCAGTTGCCGGCTCTTCATGTGAATGCCGTCGGCGCCGACCTGTCGCGCCAGGTCGCGGTCGCCGTTGATCAGCACCGTCGCGCCGGCGCGGCGCGCCAGGGTGACCACACGCTGCGCGAAGCGGGCGTGCGCAGCGGGCGTGAGGTCGGGCTCGCGCACCTGGATCAGGCGCACATCCGCCTGCAGGGCGGCGTCGATGCGCGCCAGCTGCGGCTCCACGCCGATGCTGCCGGCATGGGTGATGGCATACAGCGGGGGCAGCGCCAGCGCGCGCAGCACCGGTCCGTTGGCCGGCAGCATGGGAGCGGCCATCGGTGCATCGATGCTCTGCCAGGCGAGGGCGGCATGGATGTGATCGCGCACCTCGCCCTGCCACTCCAGCACGCGGAAGAAATGCAGCCGGACGTGGGCGTGCTCGTACACATGCTGGCGCACGATCCACGGATAGGCGCGCACTACCTCGATGCCCAATTCCTCGTGCAGTTCGCGCGCGAGGGCCGCATGGGGTGTCTCGCCCGGCTCGACCTTGCCGCCGGGGAACTCCCAGTATCCGGGGTAGAAGGTGTTGGGCGCGCGCTGGCCGAGCAGGAACGTGCCGTCGGAACGGGTGATGACGGCGGCGGCGACATCGACGATTTTTTTCATCCTGGAAAAAGCGACTGACCGCCTGCAACGCAGAGATCGCAGAGGCGCAGAGAACGCGGAGTGAGGAATCTGACGCTCACCCGCCGCATGAGCACGCCCTGATCCGCAGTTCTTTGCGTCCTCACGATTTTCTCTGCGAACTCTGCGTCGTGTGCGGTTTTCAGTCTTGTTCGGCGGCGAGCCGTCCGGCCCAGTCCTTGGCGAACTGCCAGGCGACGCGGCCGCTGCGGGAGCCGCGCAGCAGGGCCCACTGCAGGGCGGCGGGGCGCGCCTCGTCGAGGCGGTCGGCCGCCACGCCGAACGTCTTCAGCCAGTGATTGACGATATCGACGTAGGCGTCCTGGTCGAACGGATAGAAGGAGAGCCAGAGGCCGAAGCGCTCCGAGAGGGAGATCTTTTCCTCCGTCGCCTCGCCCGGATGGATCTCGCCGTCCACGTGCCGCGTCTCCAGGTTCTCGTCGTGGTACTCCGGCATCAGGTGGCGCCGGTTCGAGGTGGCGTAGATCAGCACGTTGTCCGGAACGGCGGCGACCGAGCCGTCGAGCACGCTTTTCAGCGCCTTGTAGCCGGGTTCGCCGGATTCGAAGGACAGATCGTCGCAGAAGACGACGAAGCGCTCGGGCCGTCCTGCCACCAGATCGACGATGTCGGGCAGATCGATGAGATCGCCCTTGTCCACCTCGATCAGCCGCAGCCCCTTCTTCGCGTATTGGTTGAGCAGCGCTTTCACCAGCGAGGACTTGCCGGTGCCGCGGGCGCCGGTGAGCAGCACGTTGTTGGCGCGGCGGCCGGCGACGAACTGGCGGGTGTTGTCCTCGATGCGCCGCTTCTGCGGGTCCACGTCGCGCAGATCGCTGAGGCGGATCTCGTGCAGTTGCCGGATCGGGTGGAGGAAGCCGCGGCCGTTGGACTTGCGCCAGCGGAAGGCGACCGCCGCCGTCCAGTCCGGCGCAGCCGCCGGCAGGGGCAGCAGCGCTTCGAGGCGGGAAATCAGCGCTTCGGCGCGGCCGACCAGGCGCTCCACGTCACTCATCCTTGTGCTCCGCCGACTTGTCCTTGCGCGGCCAGGTCCACCACACGATCAGCAGCAGGAGAAGCAGGGCGACGCCGGCTTCGAGATAGATCACCCACATGGCTCGAGAGAAGGGCGCGCTATACTCGCGCCGAATGAAAACCGGCACTGTAGCGAATTCGACGGCCCTGCGCCAATTCGCCGGCGCCTTCGCCGCGGCGGCGCTGCTCGCCCTGCTCCTCGGCGGCTGCGCCACACGGCCGCCGCCGCAGACGGCAGCCGGTGCGCCACCAGCGCCCTGTGCACCCTGTACGCCCTGCCCGGTGTGCCCGGCCGTGCCTCCTGTGGAGCCTCCCGCCAAGCCGCTGCAGCCGGCGCGCTGGGAGGATCTTCCCGGCTGGCGCGACGACGATCTGGCGCCGGCCTTCGCGGCCTTCCTCGAATCCTGCAAGGACCTCGCCGCCAAGCCGGCCTGGGCCGGCATCTGCGGCGAAGCCCGCACGCTTGCCGCGCCCGACAGCGAGGCCGTCCGCGCCTTCTTCGAAGCGCAGCTCGCACCCTACCAGGCGGTGAATGCGGACGGCAGCCGCGAGGGCTTGATCACCGGCTACTACGAACCGCTGCTCAAAGGCAGCCGCAGCCGCAGCGCCACGTTCCCCTACGCCGTCTTTGGCGTGCCGGACGATCTGCTGGTGATCGATCTGGGCGACCTGCAGCCCGATCTGAAGAGCCTGCGGTTGCGCGGGCGGCTCGACGGGCGCAAGGTCGTCCCCTATTACTCCCGCTCCGAGTTGTCGCAGCGGGAAGATCAGTTGGCCGGCAAGGCGCTGTTCTGGGTGACGGATGCGGTGGAACTGTTCTTCCTGCAGGTGCAGGGTTCGGGACGCATCGAACTGGAGGACGGCTCCCGTGCCCGCGTCGGCTATGCGGACCAGAACGGCCATCCCTATCGTTCCATCGGCCGCTGGCTGATCGACCAGGGGGAATTGCGGCTGGAGCAGACCTCGATGGAGGGCATCCGGGCCTGGGCCAAGTCGCATCCGCAGCGCCTGACCGAACTGTTGAACGCCAACCCCAGCTATGTCTTCTTCCGCGAACTGCCCAAAGGGGAAGGCGGCCCCCTCGGCGCCCTCGGCGTGCCCCTGACCCCGGAACGCAGCATCGCGGTAAACCCGAAAGTCATCCCCCTGGGTGCGCCGGTGTATCTCGGCACCACCCATCCCCTTTCTCAGCGTCCGCTAAAGCGCCTGATGGTGGCCCAGGACACGGGTGGCGCCATTCGCGGGGTGGTGCGCGCCGATTTCTTCTGGGGTTTCGGTGCCGAAGCCGGCGCCAAGGCCGGCAGGATGCGGCAGACGGGGCAGTTGTGGGTGCTGCTGCCGCCCGAGGCGGCGCCGAAATAGGCGCCGTTACGACCCTGCTCCCGGCGCGCGCCCCGCTTCCATTCGCCTCCAGTCCGGCTAACATGACTATGGGAGCCGCAGGCCCGGCTTCCGCGGACAAAACGACCAACCAGCGAGGAGGAGAGACCAATGAGCAAGATTGTCGAGGAAGTGCTGGCCGCGAATGCGGCCTACGCCGCGAGCTTCGGGGAGAAGGGAAAACTGCCGATGCCTCCGGCGCGGCGCTTCGCGGTGCTGACGTGCATGGACGCGCGCCTGCAGCCGTCGAAGTTCGCCGGCCTGGCCGAAGGGGACGCCCATGTCATCCGCAATGCCGGCGGCCGCGCCAGCGACGACGCCATCCGTTCCCTGGTCATCTCCTACAAGTTGCTGGGAACCCGCGAATGGTTCGTCATCCATCATACGGACTGCGGCATGGAGACCTTCTCCGATCAGATCATGCGCGATCTGCTGCACAGCAGTCTCAAGACCGCCAGCATCGACAAGGACGGCTGGAAGGACACCGGGCCGGGACCGGGATCGACGGAGGGCGATTTCATCGACTGGCTGACCATCGGCGAGCAGGCCCAAAGCGTGTGCGCCGACGTGCGGCGCATCCGCAACCATCCGCTGGTGCCGCGCGAGATCCCGGTCTACGGCTACGTCTACGATGTGCGCAGCGGCCGGCTCAACGAAGTGAAGGAAGCGACCGCCATCGGCAAGGCCTCGTAAGCGGGCGGGGCGAGCGGCGCAAAGTCTGCTCGCCTTTGCCGACCGGTCCGAGCGCGGATTTCGCCGTGGGCAGTTCGACGCACCGAATCTGAGCGCATCGTCAGGCAAAGCGCACCATATGGGTGCGATTTCTTTGGTTGTCGCCCCTCGCCGTGGGCCGTATCTCCCTGATCAGAAGGCGTTTCCCCAGTTTGGAACGCCAGTTGCTTCATGCGCCGGATTCGTGCATTCGGAGCGACACCATGGAGCCACTGAAAACCTCGTCGGACGTCCTGTTCATCCTGCTGGGCGCCATCATGGTGCTGGCCATGCATTCCGGCTTTGCCTTTCTCGAACTGGGCACGGTACGGAAGAAGAACCAGGTCAATGCCCTGGTGAAGATCCTGGCCGATTTCGCCATGTCCACCCTGGCCTATTTCCTCATCGGTTACGGTATCGCCTACGGCTTCCATTTCCTGGTCGGAGCCGAGCAACTGGTGCAGAAGAGCGGTTATGAACTGGTCAAGTTCTTCTTTCTGCTGACCTTCGCCGCCGCCATCCCCGCCATCGTCTCCGGCGGCATCGCCGAGCGCGCCAAATTTGGGCCCCAGTTGGCCGCCACCTTCGTTCTGGTCGGCTTCGTCTATCCTTTCTTCGAGGGCATTGCCTGGAACGACAAGCTCGGCATCCAGCCGTGGCTGGAAGCGGCCTTCGGCGCCAAGTTTCACGATTTCGCCGGCTCCGTCGTGGTGCATGCCGTGGGCGGCTGGGTCGGGCTGATGGCGGTGCTGCTGCTGGGGCCGCGGCGCGGGCGCTACAACAAGGACGGCGGGGTGTCGGCCCATCCGCCGTCGAGCATTCCGTTCCTGGCGCTCGGCGCCTGGGTGCTGACGGTGGGCTGGTTCGGCTTCAACGTCATGTCGGCCCAGACGCTGGACAAGATCAGCGGGCTGGTCGCAATCAACTCCCTGATGGCGATGGCGGGAGGGACGCTGGCGGCGCTGCTCGCGGGCAGGAACGACCCCGGCTTCGTGCACAACGGACCGCTCGCTGGACTGGTGGCAGTGTGCGCCGGCTCGGATGTCATGCATCCGGTGGGTGCGCTGGTGACCGGCGTCGTGGCCGGACTGGTTTTCGTCTCCCTGTTCACCCTCACCCAGAACCGCTGGAAGATCGACGACGTGCTCGGCGTGTGGCCGCTGCACGGCCTGTGCGGCGCCTGGGGCGGGATCGCCGCGGGAATCTTCGGCGCCAAGGCCCTGGGAGGGATGGGCGGCGTGAGCCTCGCCGCCCAGTTCATCGGCACCGGCCTCGGCATCCTGGTCGCCGTCGTCGGCGGCCTGATCGTCTACGGCGCCCTGAAGCTTACCGTCGGCCTGCGCCTCGATGCGGAGCAGGAATTCAACGGCGCCGATCTGTCGATCCACAATATCACCGCCACGCCCGAGCGCGAGACGCTGTGGTGAGGCCGGATTGGCTCTTCAGAATCGTTACCGCCCCGGGCACTCGGGGCGTTACTTCTTGGTAATCACGACCTCGAGGTATTCGCTGGGCACGACCAGCGAGTTCGCTCCTCCCACGTTGAAGCGTTCGAGCAGCGCCGTGATCTCTTCAGTCAGGCGCGCCTGGCGGGTCGCATCAAGCGCAGCGTAAACTTTGTGCGTCGGCCCGTAGAATTTGCGGAAGACGTTGACCCAGTGCGCGGCGGATCGAAAGCGAAAGTTGAAGTGGCGCCGCACACAGCGAATGTCGGTCGCCTCCGGGCCGAACAGCTCGACGATTCGCGGCTCGGTGCCCCAGAGCACGGGGGATTGGATGCCTGCCGGCGGCGGGACGTAGGCACCGATCACGCGAAAGAGCTGGCCGATGAAGCCTTCCGGCGTCCAGTTCGCCATACCGATGCGGCCCCCATCACGAACCACACGCTTCAACTCGCGCGCCGCCTTGCCCGGCTCAGGCGTGAACATCACACCGAACGTGGACAGCGCGACGTCGAACGATCCGTCTTCGAACGGCAATGCTTCGGCGTCTGCCACCTGGAATTGAACGTCGAGTCCTTCGGCCTTTGCCCGCAGCTCGCCGCTTTCGAGTAGATGGGGCACATAGTCCGTTGCGATCACGCGCGCGAAGCGGCGTGCGGCCGCCAGCGTGGCATTGCCATTGCCTGCGGCTACGTCAACTACGCGCTCGTCGGCACGCAGATCCACCGCCTCCGCCAGCGACTCGCCGACGATCTGCAGCCGGATACCGATGTTGCCGTAGTCGCCACTCGCCCAGGTGGCCTGCTGACGCTGCTTGATGGCGGTGAAATCAACATCGATGTGGGTGGCCGTCGATGCGCCTGCCGATGCCGCCGGAGTAAGAATGTTCAGATCTGAACTCATGAGATTTCCTTTGAAAATGGATGGAAGGTTGATCTGCCCTTCACGACGACCGATGGACCCGGCCCCTGCTCACATGCCGACAAGCCGTGCATCGAATCCGTGGCGTACGACGGCGCCGAGAATTCTCCGCGAGTCGATCACCTTCGGGTCGTAGTCCACGAGCACCAGGCGGCGCGCCCGCGGACTCACCCACGCCCGGCTTACGCCTTGCATCCCGCCGAGCTCGCTTAGAAGTTCGTCTCCGGATTGGCCGCTGAGCACCTGCTTCACATCCACCATTACGTTAACTTGAGTTGCCTGCATGACTCTTGCCTCCTGTTCGCGATGATTTGGCTGGGGTCCGCTTCCGGATCAATCCGTCCGCCTTGCAGCGTCGTCGATCACGGTCAGCGACGCCATTGTTGCGGGAGGGGGCGATTGACGCTTCACCATGCCTCCGCCAAACTTGATCGGGCGTCCGCGGTTCACGGACAAATCGATCGGACGCGCACGCGACTTGATCATTCGTCCGCCGACCGGGCCATTCTGATGAGCCGAGACACGCTCTCCGACCTGCTGCGCAGCGTGCGCCTGCGGGGTGCGGTGTTCTATTACGTGAGTTTTCGCGACCGCTGGTCCGCCGAGGCGCCGGCAGCGAAGGAGATCGCCGAAGCGGTGATGCCGGGCTGCGAGCATGTCATGGAGTACCACATGATCGCGAAGGGTGGCGGGTGGGCGGCGGTTTCAGGCGAGGCGCCCGTGAAGTGTTTACCTTGAGAAATCGTGGACAATTTTATCGCGCCGTCTATCGTTGCGGATGGACGCACAGAACGAGATCAAGCGAACGCTGAAGCAGGAGAGCTCCATCGAGGTCATCCGAGGGCTGTTGGCGCAGCAGGAACATCACAGCCGGTCTTCGGTTGCCGAGGTAGTGTGTCAGCATTTTGGCTTCTTTGATGCCCGACAGCGCAGCCAGACTGGAGGCTGCCTAAGGCGCTGCGGGAGTTGGAGCGTGCCGGTCACTTCGTGCTGCCCGCAGCGCTTGATCGAGGTCGCGCCGGCGCCAAGAGTGCGCGGCGCCTGGGCGAACCCGTGGAGGCTGGCGCGAGGTTCGGACCAGGCAAACGATGTTCGTGGACTCACGCTGATCAAGGTCGAGACTTTGCGCACATGCGCGTGTGGAACGAGTTGATGATCTGCGACACCCGCAGGGCGCCGGGCCTCTGGTGGGGCGCAGATGCGCTATCTGATCGGCTCGGAGCATGGCTGGCTTGGTGGGTTCGGGTTGGGCAGCGGCGCTGCAACTGCGCGATCGCGACCAATGGATAGGCTGGGACGCGCACACGCGACGGCAACACTTGCACCGCGTGGTGGCATGAGTCGGTTTCTCATCGGAGCTCGGTGCGCTGTCAGAACCTGGCCTCGTGCGTCAGGGCATGGCGTTGCGTCGCTAGGTGGTGACTACGAGGCCCAGTACGGGTATCGCCCCTGGCTGGTGGAGAGCTTTGTTGACGCGGATCACTTCATCGGCACAGTTACAGGGCAGCGAACTGGGTGGCCATTGGGCAGACCCAGGGGCGGGGTCGCCAGGACCGGGAGCACCAGAGCGCCAAATCGATCAAGACGATCTACGTGTATGAGCTGGAGTCGGATCTGCGCACGCGCCTGGGCGTTGCCGCACCCACCGGATTAGTTGCGCTGGAGATCGCCGAGGGCTTGGACGGCGAGGAGTGGGCGGCCAACGAATTTGCAGGCGCGAACCTGGGCGACAGGCGTCTGAACGAGCGGCTGGGTGATTTGCCCGCACGCTGGGCGAGATGCCAGGGCGCGCGTTCTGCGGTGCAGCTCAAGGAGACAAGGCGGCGATCAAGGCGTACTACCGCCTGATCGAACGACCCGATGACTCGCAGGTCAGCATGGAGGCCATCCTGGCCCCTCACCGCCTGCGCACGGTGCAACGGATGAAGGCACAGTGACGGTGCTGTGCATTCAGGATGGCACCGATGTGAACTATTCGACACTGGTCCAATGCGTTGGGCTGGGCGTCATTGGGAGCAACCAGACGGGCGCCAAAGTGGGGGGTTGCACTTGCATTCGACGCTGGTGCTGACCACCGAGGGCCTGCCGCTGGGGGTGTTGGGGGCGCAATGTTCGGCAGCCACGCCCAGAGCGAAAGATGACCTGCGCCCCGCGTCTGCCATACCGATCGAAGAGAAGAAGACCTTCGCCTGGATCAAGGGACTTCGCGAGTGCAACGAATTGGCAGCCGAACTGCCCGATACGCGCCAGTCTGTGTGATGGATCGCGAAGCGGACTTCTACGAGTTGTTCGACGAGCAACGTCGAAGCCGCGGCGTTGAGCTGTTGGTACGCGCAAGCATGACCGCGCGACCGCGAGGAGATCATCTGTTCGACGCCGTCAGACACAGCCCGTTCAAAGCCCGCTTCGCATCAATGTGCCGCGGCAAAGCTCACGCGCGAAGAAGAGCAAGCAGAAGGCGCGCTCGGGCACGACAGCGCATCGCGCAGGTCACTTGCGCTATCGCGAAGTTGAGTTCCGCCCTCCGTCGAACCACCCAGGGAAGAAAGCCCTCAAGCTGTGGGTGGTGCATGTTCTGGAAGCGTCACCGCCGGCCGATGCCGAACCCGTTGAGTGGTTCTTGTTCCGACCTGCCGATCACCACAGCGCGCAGGCCCAGGAGTGTCTGCGTTGGTATGCCTGCGTTGGCGCATCGAAGACTGGCATCGCGTCCTCAAAAGCGGCTGCCGCATCGAACTCTGCAACACAAGACGGCCGAGCGACTCAAACGCGCCATCGCCATTAATCTGGTCATTGCCTGGCGAATCATGCTCATGACGCTCCTGGGCAGAGAGTGCCCGACCTTCCCGCCGAGGTATTGTTCTCGGACCCGAGATCGAAGTGCTGCAGGCCTACGCAAAAAAAACGAATCGCCAAGCCCACTCGCCTCGGCGATGCCGTCGGTCTTGTAGCCCGACTCGGCGGCTACATCGGCCGCGCCAACGACCGCACCCGGGACACCAGATCATGTGGCAAGGGTATTCGGAACTGCGATCGCTGTGCGAAGGACTCTCGAGATGGATTGATGATGAGGATATAGGGTAGGGGACTGGCCGCCGGCGACATCGTGATGTTCCCGCGCGGCGACCGTCACGTACTGTCGAGCGCTCCGGGCGCGGAGCCGTACCGCCTGACGGCCGAATGGGTCTTCGCCCGGCGTGACGACCCGAAACCCATGCCGATCTCCTATCACCACGGTGTCGTCGATGCGGGCGCGCCGCTGCCGGTCGAGGACGCCGACACGATCGCCGTCTGCGGATTCCTCGGCTGCGATCTGCGGCCATTCAATCCACTCGTCACGGCACTGCCACGAATCCTCCATCTGCCGGCGTCGCGCGCCGGCGATTGGGTGTCTCGCGTGATCGACCAGGCGGTGGTCGAATCCAGCAGCAGACGACCCGGCGGTGACGCCGTGCTCGAACGACTCTCGGAGATGATGTTCGTCAACGCCGCCCGCCGCTATCTCGACAGCCTGCCCGCGGATGCGACGGGGTGGCTGGCGGGGCTGCGCGACCGTTTCGTCGGCAAGGCGCTCGCGCTCATGCACGAAAGTCCGGATCGCGCGTGGAGCATCGACGATCTTGCCCACGCGGTCGGGCTGTCGCGTTCCGCGCTGCATGAGCGGTTCGTGCAGTTCCTCGGCCAGCCGCCCATGCAGTATCTTGCCAGTTGGCGCATCCAGCTCGGCGCTCGGCTGTTGCGCGAATCGAATCGCAACGTGGCGACGATTGCCCTCGACGTCGGCTACGACTCGGAAGCGGCGTTCTCGCGTGCGTTCAGGCGAATGGTAGGCATGCCGCCGGCGGCGTGGCGCAAGGCGCAAGCCAGTGCGTAGCCAATCGCCGGGCAATCCAGCGTGGTATAGAAACGATGAAGTGGCCGTTGCCCGGCCTCGGCTCCCCGCGTCATGGTGCGATCGGCAGGGCGGTTAGGGCGTGTCCCGCCACCCCAACGCCAGCCGTCATGCGCGTGTGCCGGCGGTCGATCGCGGCTTGCGCCCCGAATGCGGACTAAGGAGGATGCCCGGAAGCAGGAGGTGCGGGGCGCGTTTGCCTCGCCTTTGGTTCCTGTATCGGGCGGCGGGCGTGACTCTATCGCAGCCAGGCGGCGCGTATGGTACGCCCGCCCCAGGCGTTGCCGTGTACGTCGAACGAGCCGCCGGAGAGCAGGGTGCGCTCGCGCGCCGCCGCCAGAATGGAATCGGAGCCGTCCGCAACGGACGGTTCCGATGTCCGGTCATGGTCCACGCTGAGGGAGATGGTTTCTTCGTCGGCCACCAGGGCGACATGCATGCGGCTGATCCCGGGAAGCCGGCGCAGGGCGTGACAGGTCTCTTCCAGCACGCGATAGATGATGATCTTCAGGGGCTGGGGCAGGTCCGCCTCGTTCACCATGAATTCGTGCCGGGACTCTATCTCCGGATGCATGCGCGACAGTTCGCGGCAGAACCATTCGATGGTGGCCAGCAGGCCGAGTTCGTCCAGGCTCGACGGGCGCAGGTTGAGGGCGACTGCGCGCACCTCGTTGATCGCATCCTTCACCGCCTGCACCATGGGCTGCAGCGATGACGCATCCGCCTTGCCGCGGCCGGATAGCTGCCGCGCCGCGTGCTCCACGCTCATCTTCACCGCCGCCAGGGTCTGCGCCACGCCCTCGTGCAAGTCGAAGGCGATCTTCTTCTTCTCGTCTTCCTGGCTGTTCAGCATGCGCGCCGAAATGCGCTCCAGGGCCGCCGTATGGTCGCGGATCTCCTGCTGTTCAACTCATGATGATGCGCTCCGCGTAGCGCACCACCATCAGCAGGGCGACATACAGCAGCACCATGATCAGGACGGCACCGGCGACGATCTGCCATTGCGCCTGCTCCGTGTCCTCCACCATCGCGTTGACATCGGCATAGAGTTCGAAGACGCCGCGCACCCCTTCGCCGGGCGCGTCGAGAATCGGTACGTAGGTCTGGATCAGGTTGTCCGACTCGGTGGCGCGGTCGAAGACGTTGAAGGCATCGCGATAGACCAGTTTGCTCGCCACGTTGCCTTCCATGGCGCCGATGAAGCCGGCATTGTCGCGCTGATTTCTGCCGATGGATTCCTTGCGTGTGGCATACACGACGAAACCTTCGTTGTTGTAGATCTTGAGCCGGGCCACCGATTTCACCCGCATCAGATCGTCGATCTCGTGGGCCATCGCCGGCGACAGCTCCAGCCGCGACAAGTCTGCAGGGGCGACTTTCCCGGACCTGGCGAGGAAGTCCAGCAGTTCCGGGCGCACGGCGTTGAGCGCCGCTTCCGCCAGCGCGACGTTGCCCGATTCGCCGAATTCCACGATCTCGCGGATCGCGATGTGGCGAAAAAAAGCCGCCAGCGCCACGGCGGCGACGAGGATGCAGACGAGACTCGCAATGGAGAAGTAGCGGATGATGCGGAACATGCCGCGCGCGCCTGCCTTGTGGCCGTTGCGCAGCGTCGCAGCGGAAGCGGCGCGATCCCGCACCGGTTCCCGTGGCTGGGCCGGGTCCGCGTTCGTCGCCATGGCCGCCGGCATCTTGGGAGGTACCGGGGAATGTCGGGGAGGTTGCCCCATGTGCGTCCGTTCCCTCGTCGAGTTGGTGCTGGTTCTGCGCCGCATCCTGGGCTCCTGCGACGGTCGGTTTTTCTGCTGCCCCTCAGGAACGCGTGTTTCCCCTCAATGGGCGCGGTCCGACAGACCATGACTGAACGAGTCGCGCCGGACGGCGCAGACGGGAAGGACTGAAGCAAGCCCCCGCATCCTGCACTGGACCATGTCCAGTATAGTGCCGGTCCGCCGTTCCGGGCCACACCGCGCCGTATCGGGGTGGAACGGGCGGCTCCGACTGCGGCATAATCGAGGCAACTCTTCCTGAGGTGAGTATGGACTCTGTGATTTTCCCAACGCGCCGGGGTGGCTGCGGATGGTCGAAGTCGGCCGCCCTGGCGGCACTGGCCCTTGCTGTGACGGGAGGGGCCGGCGCTGCTTCCAACGACGATCCGCACGCTAATCACATGCACCCGATGCCGCCCAAGGCGGCCTGGATCAAGAGCAGCGTGAACTACAAGATGCCCGAGGTGACGCTGGTGCGGGCCGACGGTGCCAAGGTCAGCCTGGCCAAGGAACTCGACGATGGGGGCAAGCCGGTGATCCTGAACTTCATCTATACCACCTGCACCGCGATCTGTCCGGTGATGACCCAGACGTTTGCCGAAGTCCAGAACCGTCTGGGAGAGGACAAGGGCAAGGTGCGCATGGTTTCCGTCTCCATCGATCCCGAGCAGGACACACCGCAGCGCCTCAAGGAATACGCGAAGAAGTATTCGGCCGGTCCGCAGTGGAGTTTCTATACCGGTAGCGTGGAGGCCAGCATTGCGACGCAGCGCGCGTTCGACGCTTACCGCGGCGACAAGATGAACCACCTTCCCGTCACCTTTCTGCGCGCCGCCCCGGGCAAGCCCTGGGTCCGTCTCGACGGGTTCGCGCCGCCCGACGAAGTGGTGAAGGAATATCGCCAACTCGTCGCCGCGCGCTGAGCACGCTGGAGCTGGCGGCGGAGGCGGGCCATGCTGCACAGGGCGAAGGAGGGCGCGGAGCGGGGGCACGGCTCGCCTGCGGCCGGATTTACCCTGATCGAATTGATCATCACCGTGGCCGTGGTGTCGCTGATCGCGCTGCTGGCCTTTCCGATGGCCGAAGTGGCGGCCAGGCGCACCAAGGAGCAGGAATTGCGGGTGGCGTTGCGCGAGATCCGCACTGGCATCGATGCCTACAAGAGGGCGGTCGAGGAGGGGCGCATCACGGCCTCCGTCGAGTTCACCGGCTATCCTCCGAATCTCAAGGTGCTGGTGGAAGGTGTGGACGACGTCCGCAGTCCGAACAAGGACACCAAGATCTATCTCATGCGGCGGTTGCCGCGCGACCCGATGAGCAGCGATCCCAAGCTGTCCGCGGACGAGACCTGGGGCAAGCGCGACTATTCCAGCGGCCCGGACAGTCCGCAGGAGGGGGAGGAAGTGTACGACGTCTATTCCCTGTCCCCCCTGGTGGGACTGAACGGCATCCCCTACAAGCAGTGGTAGAGCGGCGACCTTCTGCAGCATCTCGTTCCCGAACCGGCTGTCTTTCCTGACGCGACGAACCGGCCTGGAGCGGATGGCCGCGCATGGATCCGCGCGCAGCGAAACTCGGAGATTGCTCGCACGACGATCGCGACCGTCATGGGAGATTCCCCGCGGAGGGCCGCGCGAAAAGGTGCTGCCACAGCCAGCCCCTGGAGCTTTCCCTGCCGCTGAGGACGTAATCCAGGGCGTGGGCGTTCTGCAGGGTCAGATCGAGCAGCCCGCGCGCGCGATGCTGGCCCGCCAGCAGCAGATCGTCGCCTGCCACCAGGGCGAACTCCTCTTCCGGCAAGACGACGATGTCGCCATCGCGTTTCACCATGAGCACCAGCGCGGGCAGAGCTGCGTCGCGATCGGAGCTGTCGCGCAGCAGCGGCCCGATCTGGATGGGGCGGCCATGCATCAAGGCACGGTGGGCAGCGGCAGCGTCCCTGACGTTGAGCCGGATGCCCCAGACTTCCGGCACGCGATCGTCGCACAGCGTCTGCAGGCGGGTCGCGAGTCAACTGCACCATCCCTCTTCCGCCTCGCGCAGCGCGGCCAGAAATCGGGCAAGCAGGGGCGTGGTAAGAATGGCGATGCACTCCTGCGCCACGATGCGGCTCGGCACCATGCTGAAATCGCCCCGAAATGCCTCGAACAGGACGCTGTTGGCGGCATGGTTCTGGCGCGTGACCACGAACAGCCGGGGGTTGAGTTCCTTGGCAGTCACGGCGATGGAAAGATTGTTCACGTCGTTGTCGCTGCCGGCGACGATGCCGTCAACCTGGCGGATGCCCGCCTCGCTCAGGGTCGCGGCGTCCGTCCCCAGGCCGCGCACGCTGCGGTTGCCGGACGGGAATTCGGCCTCCGGGTCGATGACGGTAAACACGATTCCCGTCGACGCCAGGTGCCGGACGATGGCCTGTCCGAAGCGGCCATAGCCGCACACGATCCAGTGGCCGCGGGGCGGGCGATGCGCTTCGGGCAGCGCAGTCCCGGGGAGGTCGGTGAGGATCTGGATCAGGCGATAGCGGTCCGGCGCCGCCACGGCCAAGGCCAGATACTCCGCGAAGCGCTCGAAGGGGCTGATGATGTGGTCGGTGCCGAACGACGCCATGTTGGCCGTTGTCAGCGGGCTGCGGGCCCGGGCCAGCACCGGAATGCCGGGATTGAGCAGGCGCACGGCCATGGCGATGGCGAGATTGCTGTGCTCGTCGTTGGTCACGGCCAGCACGCCGCGACACTTGGCGTGGTTCAGACCGGCCAGCAGCAGGTTGGCCGGCAGAGTCGCATCGGCGGCCAGGGTGGGCGTGTCGGTCTTGAAATCTTCGAGGTCGAGTTCCTGAACGCGCAGTTCGTCCTTTTCCAGTACCACGAAGGTCTGTCCGAAGTGGTCCAGCGTACGGCAGATGAGGCTGCCGGTCTCTCCGCAGCCGCAGACCAGATGAAACGGTGCCTTGATGCGCCGCACGCGGCGCGCGAAGCGGGAGCCGACCAGGGTGTTCTGGAAACCCTTGTCCTGGAACAGCGCCAGCAGGGTGAGAATGGAGTAGGACCAGCCGATGACCGTCAGGTAGATGCAGACCGTGACCCACATCCGCTGGGCGTCGGAAAACGCCGTGGGGATCTCGCCGAAGCCGATGGTGGTCGCCGTATAGCTGATGAAATAGAAGGCGTGAAAGAAACTGAGGGGCGCCGCCGCCTGACCGTTGGCATCCGCCCCCGGTACCAGGGTGAGGCCGAGCACCGACACTGCATAAATGCCGATCAGCACGATCAGCGGCGCCCGCATGCGGCGCAGCACCAGGAAGAAGATGCTGTTCATGCTCAGCGCCGCAGCATGACGGTTTCGGCGATCAGTATGATGACGGAGACGATGTTGGCGAAGAGCGCCCCGCCGGACAGCGAGACGACGCTGGAAGTGACGTGCGGTGTCATGCCCACGCCCGTGACATGTACGGCGATGGCCCAGGTGATGGCGGCGGCAATCAACTGGAGATCGGCCACCAGACTGGTGGAAAGATGCACGGCGCCGATCTGGGTGCGGTCGCCGAACTTGAGCACGGTGGCGATCAGGCTGACGACGAGGGCGGCGAAGAATTCGTAGATGTTGTGCAGTTCCGGGCGCTCGATGTCGCCGATGAAGAACCCGAAATTGAGCGTGGCGGCCAGGACGATGAAGAACCCGAAGACGACCTTTTCCAGATTCATGCCGTGCTCCCTATGCTAAGGTGATTTTTTCGGGAAATTATAGCGCTGCCGTCGCTGCGCCGCTCGGTCCCGGATCGGGTCGAATTCCGGCGGTCGCGGGTGCCGAGGCGCCATGCCCGGTGGCAGCGGCCGGCGGGACGCCCTCATCCTCCACGGAGCACAGCGGCAGGGTTCCCGTTTTCGCGCAATGTGCGGCCGTGTGAACCCGCGGCCGTGTTCCCGCGTTCTAGATGCAGGCCGAGCAGAACTCGGCTTAGTTTTTTGTTTAACTCATTCACATTTAAGGAAATTACCCATGAACAAACTGTTGTCCCTCCTGATCGCCGCCACCTTCGCCAGCGTCAGCATCGCCGCGGTTGCCGCGGAAGAGAAGAAGGCCGAAGCCAAGCCGGCCGCCGCCGCCGAGAAGAAGGACGAGAAGGCCGAAGCCAAGGTTGAGAACAAGGATGCCAAGGCGGACGCGACGACGGCCAAGAAGGACGAGCACAAGGAGCACAAGGCCGAAGCGAAGGGTGAAGCCAAAGCAGAAGCCAAGGCCGAAAGCAAGCTAGAAGCCAAGCCCGCCGAAGCGAAGGCCGAAGCCAAGCCCGCCGAAACCGCCAAGCCCGCCGAAAAGAAGTAAGCAATCTCTCGCAGCGGCAGGAAAGGCAGGGTGCGCCCTGCCTTTTTTGTTGCCTGCGCTGCGCAAGTCGGTCGGGACGCAGGCGTGGGCGCCGCCGGCCCGTTCGGACTGCAACCGGGTCAGCTTCCCGGCTTTCCGGCGGTCGTCTTTTCGGCGCCCCGCCAGCCGGCTGCCTGCAATTTTTCCTTCAGTTCAGGCAGCACCTGCGCCACGGCGATCTCGCCTTCCAGAATCGCCCTGTTCTTGCCTTTGAAGTCGGTGGCGGCAACCTCCGCCAGGTTGGGACGGATGACGACCTGCGCCTCCGCCAGGTCGCGGGTGGAAATGCTCTGCCCCATGATGGCGAAAGTCTGCAGCAGGACTTCGGCGGAGGAACTCGTCTTGTTGTGCGATGGTTTGGCGCCGATGTCAACGGCGATGACGAAAGTTGCACCCATCGCCTTCACCGCGCGCACCGGAACCGGGCTGACGAGGCCGCCATCGACATACTCGCGGCCGCGGATCTCGACCGGCTTGAAGACGTCCGGTACCGCACTCGACGCCCGCACGGCCTGGCCCGTGTTGCCGCTGCGGAACACGGTTGCGGCGCCGGTTTGAAGGTCCGTCGCCACGGCGCCGAAGGGAATCTCCAGCTTGTCCAGGGGCTTGTTGCGGACCGCGCGATTGATGAATCCCGCCAAGGCCTCGCCCTTGAGAATGCCGCGCGACGGCAGCCCCCAGTCGGCGACCTGGCTCTCGTCCATTTCCATGGCCAGGCGCTGCACCTCGAACGGGGTCGTCCCCGCGGCATAGATGGCGCCGACCACGCTGCCGGCGCTGGTGCCGGCGATGAAGTTCGGCCGGATGCCCTGGGCTTCCAGCGCCTTGATCACGCCGACATGAGCGAAGCCGCGCGCCGCACCGCCGCCCAGCGCGAGGCCGATCTTGGGGGCAGGCGGCGGCGCCGGTGGCTCGGGCTGGAAGGGATTCAACTGGCATCCGGCAATGGGCAGCAGGCCGGCCAGCAGGAAAGCAGTCAGGCGGCTCTTGGCGGACATGGGTCGTGCACGATTGGGATTGGGGCGGCGCGGGGTTGGCGCAAGATTGCTCGGGGCCATCCGGCGGCGCGTCGGGCGATTTCCGCTCGCCCGCGCCGCCCGACCTTTCGCGCACGCCTTACTTCGCGGCTGCCGCCATGGACTGTTCCAACTTGGCCAACGAAACGGCCCCGGGGATGCGCTCGCCGTTGGACAGGAAGATCGTGGGCGTACCCCGGATATTCAGTTTCTGGCCGAGGGCCACCACCTTGTCGATGGTGGACGTGTCGCAGTCGGCCTTGGCGCCCGGCGAAGTGTTGTTCACCATCCAGTCGTTCCACGCCTTGGCGCGGTCGGTTGCGCACCAGATGGCCTTCGACTTCTCCGTCGAGTCGGGCGACAGGATCGGGTAGAGGAAAGTGTAGATGGTGACGTCGTTCAGCGTCTGCATGTCCTTCGCCAGCTTCTTGCAGTAGCCGCAGTTGGGATCCTCGAAGGTGGCGATGACCCGCTTGCCGCTGCCCCGCACCTGTTTCACGGCGAGGTTCAGGGGCAGATCTCCGAAGTTGATCTGCGACAGCTTGTTCTTCCGTTCCTCGGTGAGGTCCTTGCGTGTCTTGGCGTCGATGATGTTGCCGCTGAAGAAGTAGGTGACCTTCTCGTCGGTGTAGATCAATTCTCCGCCGGTGCGGATTTCGTACAGGCCGAGGTAGGGTGTCTTGCGCACGCCATCCACGGGCAGGCCGGGCAGGGCGGCTTCCACGGCTTTCTTCACCGAGGCTTCATCCGCCCGTGCGGCGCCCGCGACCAGGATGGCGCCCGTCAGGGCAAGAGCGAGGATTCGTTTCAACATGATGTCTCCAGATGGAATGCGATCGGGTCACCCCAGTGCGTACCGCACGAGCATGTTACGTACGACCGGGAGACGATTGGTAAGGTTCAGGCCGGCATTGCGCAGCAGGGCGAGGGGGCCGTGCCTGGGGCGGAACAGGCGGTTGAGGGCGTGGGTGACGGTCTGCAGAGCCAGGACTTCCTCGGCGCGGCTGCGCTCGTAGGGGCGCAGTTCCCGTTCCAGGCCGATGTCGCGGTAGGGAGGCAGCGCCGTAAGGGTTTGTTCCAGCGCGCACGCATCCTGGAAACCGAGGTTGATGCCGTGGCCGGACAGGGGGTGGATGGCGTGAGCCGCGTCGCCGATCAGTGCCAGGCGCGGGCCGACGGTACGCGCTACGCGCATCAGGCGCAACGGGAAGGCGGCGGCAGGCGTGAGCAGTTCCAGTTTCCCGAGGCGATGGCCGGCGGCCGCGGCAACTCGTTCGCACAATTGCTCGGCAGGCAGCGCGACCAGTTCCTGCGCCTCGGCATCGGGTGCGGACCAGACGATGGAAATCGCGTCGCCGGGCAGGGGCAGGTAGGCCAGCACCGAGCCGCCGAGAAACCACTGGTACGCCTTGTTGCGATGCGGACGCTGGCAGGCGAAATTGGCGACCACGCCCATTTCCCCGTAAGGCTCGACGCGAGCGGCGATTCCGGCCTGCCGGCGGACCCAGGAGTCGGCGCCATCGGCGGCCACCACCAGTCTGGCGCTTATCTGCTCGCCGCCAGCCAGCGCGAGCCGGGCTGCATCGGCATCGAAATGCAGCGTTTCGGGCTGCGCCGGGCACAGCAGAGTGACGTTGGATTGGCGTTTCACCGTCTCCCACAGTTCGCGCTGCATCACACCCGATTCGACGATCCACGCCAACTCGTCCACACCGGCGGCGTAGGCGGAGAAATCGAGGCGCGCGCCCCGGTCGCCATGAATCTCCATGTCGTAGACCGGCGTGATGCGGGAGCGGTCGAGGTGCGCCCAGGCGCCGATGCCCTCGAGAAAGCGCCGGTTGGCGGGACTGATGGCGTATATGCGGGAATCCCAGCCGGACTGCGGCGGGGACGGCGCACGGCCTTCGACCAGCGCGACGCTGAAGCGGCTGGCCCGCAGCGCGGCAGCCAGGCTCGCGCCCGCCAGGCCGCCGCCGACGATGGCGATATCGGTCTTCACGGCTGAGTCGGAGCCTCTAGCCACTTACGCGCGCAATCGTGACGACTCCGGTGAAGAATTGCCCGGACGGCGGGTTTCGGGGATCTCAAGGGGGCCTGCCCCCTTGGTCCAACTCGGGGGATATACAAGGGGAATCTCCCCTTGTTCGTACATGGCAGGTTTTCCGGCCGCAGGGAGCCGGCAAACCTGTTTGGTTCCGGCTCGGCCGGCTTAGGCGGAAGGCGCATCACGGCATGCTCGCGTGGATGCCGAATGCGCGATTGCCAGCGCTGTTCGGACGGGCGGAGTGGCGGGATGGTGGTGATGAGTGGACTTGAACCACCGACCTACGGATTATGAATCCGTCGCTCTAACCGACTGAGCTACATCACCACGGAAAGCCGCGGAGAATAGCAGAAGCTGCCCCTCCCGATCAAGGACGGCGCAAACGGATGCTTTGCGCTGCCGGTCCGGGTTTCGCTGGAGCTCCAGGAAAGGCGAACGGGGGAAACGTGCCCGATTTCCCTTCTCAGTGCGCGGGGCGCCACGCATAATGCCGCGATCGATCGCAGCTTGGGGCGCCGGGCGCCAGTACCTGCGGCATGGGACAAGCATGGCTTCTGTATTGGGGCATAGATTGAGCGGTTTCAAGGAAGCGAGCGGCGGCAGGACGCGTAAGGCGCGCTGGACGCTCAAGGCGCAGCTTTATTTCGTTCTCGCTGCCCTCAGCGTTCCGGTATGGCTATGGCTCGGATACGAAGTCGCTTCCCACTATCAGGACACGCTCGCCACGGAGGAATTGGCTTCGCGCAATCTGGCGGCGATCACCGCGGCCGACGTCGAGCGTTTCGTCGCGGAATCGGAAGCGATGCTCGGCCGTCTTGCCGTGCGTCCGGCCATGCGGGCGCTCGAAACGGGAAATTGCGACACCGCGTTCGATGTGCTGCCGCTGGTCAACGGGCGATTCGAGAACCTGATCAGCGTCGATCGTGCCGGCAAGGTCCGCTGTTCGGCACTGCCGCTCAGCGGCGAGTTGCGCGTGGATGGGAACAACACGCTGAACCGTGTGTTGCGGGAAGGAAGCTTCAGCGTCGGCCACGTCAAGCGCAGCCCCATCAGCGGCAGCTGGGTCATACCCTTGTCGTATCCGGTGCGCTCCGATGACGGCTCGGTCGTGGGCCAGATCACCGGTACCGTAGAACCTGGTGCGATTCCATCCCGTGGCGAGCCGGGCTCAGCTTCCCGACGGCGCGGTGGTCGCCCTGATCGACAGTGAGGGAACGGTGCTGGCGCGCTCTCTCGATCCGGCGACTTACGTCGGCCGCAACACCGCGGACACGCCGATGGGACGCATCCTGCTGCAAAGGAACGAGGGGACGGCGCGCGCAGTCGGCATGGATGGTACGGAGCGGGTGTTCGGGTTCGTGTCGGTGCCGCGCACGACCTGGAAAGTCTATGCCGGCGTTCCTGCCCAACTGGTGGTCGAGCGTACACGTTCCTATGCCGTCACCCACGTCATCATCGCCGCCTCCGTACTCAGCCTGATGCTGGCCTTCGGCATGCTGCTGATGGGCCGCGTCGAGGGACCGATCGCGCGCATCGCGCGTGCCGCACGCGCCATCGGCGAAGGACGCCTCGATGTGCGGGCGCCGGAAACCGGACCGCGCGAGGTGGTGGATGTCAGCCATCGCTTCAATGCGATGCTCGATGCCCTTGCGGCGCAGCGGCGCTCCATGGAGGAGAGCCAGGAACGCCTGTTCAGCCTGCTCAACAATGTACAGGAGGTGGTGTATTCGGCCGCCGTCGATGGCAGTAAGTTCTATTTCGTCAGTCCGGCGAGCGAAAAGATCTTCGGCCATCCACCCGCCGAGTTCTACACGCGGCCCGGCCTCTGGCTCGACATGATGGTGGCCGAAGATCGCCCGCTGCGCCCGACGTGGGGAAAGGGGCAGGGGCCCGGCGGCGCCGTGGATTTCCACTACCGGGTGCGCCGCGCCGACGGACGCATCCGCTGGATGCAGGACCGCTTCTGGCTGGTGCGCGATGCGGGAGGAGCGGAAGTCCGTGTCGATGGCCTGGTGACGGACATCACCGAGCGCCGGGTGGCCGAGGAATCGCTGCGCGAGAGCGAACATCGCTTCCGCACCATTGCCGAATCCAGCCCTGTGCCGCTCTGTATCCTGTCCTTCCACACGGGGCGGGTACGCTATGCGAACAGCGCCTTGTGCGCCGCGTTCGGAATGACTTCGGAGGAGGTCGTCGATCGTCCGGCGGCGGAGTTCTTCGCCAGTCCCGCCGATCAGCAGTTCACCGTCGAGATTCTCAAGAAGGACGGCAGGCTGAGCAACCTCGAACTTCCGGCCAAGCGACGCGACGGGCAGATCTTCTGGGTCGTGTTGTCGGCGCGGCTGGCCGATTTCGACGGCGAGGCGGCGGTGTTCATCAGTTACATGGACATTACCGCCCGCCGCCAGGCGGAGCAGTCGCTGAAGGCGAGCGAGGAACGCTTCCGCACCCTCGTGGCCGCTCTCGCCGAGGGCGTGGCACTGCACGATGCAAGCGGCCGCGTGGTCACCTGCAACAGCGCCGCCAAGCGCATGCTGGGCCTGGAGTGCGGCCGCCTTCCCGGCGCCGGCGTGCTCGATCCGACGTGGCAGGTGATGCGGGAGGACGGCTCGGTTCTGGATCTCGACGCTCTCCCGGTCATGGTATCGATCGCGACGGGAAAGGCTCAGCGCGATTTCGTGGTGGGAATCCGCCGGCCGGATCAGGGCGAGGTGTGGCTTTCGGTGAACACTCAACCCCTGTTCGACGGCGCGTCGGCCGGACCTTATGCGGTGGTCTCGTCCTTCAACGACATCAGCGACCGCAAGCGCGCGGAAGCGGCATTGCGGGAACTGAACGAAAGCCTGGAGCAGCGCGTATCGGAGCGTACGGCGGAGCTGGAGTATGCAAACAAGGAACTGGAGGCGTTCTCCTACTCCGTATCCCACGATCTGCGCGCGCCTCTGCGCTCGATCAACGGTTTCTCGCACATTCTCATGGATGCCGAGCGCGAGCGCCTATCCGCGGAGGGCGGCGAACTGCTCGACCGCGTGATCCACGCGGCCAACCGCATGGGGCAGTTGATCGACGACATCTTGCGCTTCTCCCGCATCAGCCGCGCCGACTTGCAGCGCACCAGCGTCGATATGAAGGCGCTGGCGCAGATCGTGGTCGCCGACATGCGCGAAGCTTACCCGGGCGCGCAGATCGAGGTCGGCGAATTGCCCATGGTGGTCGGAGATCAGACCATGCTGCGTCAGGCGCTGACCAACCTGATCGACAACGCGCTGAAATTCAGCGCGCGGCGGGCGCAACCGCAAGTGAAGATCGGCGCTGAAATTCGAGACGGCGAAACGGTATTCCACGTGCGCGACAACGGCGCCGGATTCGACATGCGCTACGCCGGACGGCTGTTCGGCGTGTTCCAGCGCATGCACAGCCCGAGCGAATTCCCGGGCACCGGCGTGGGGCTGGCTGTGGTCAAGCGCATCGTCGATCGCCACAAGGGCCGCATCTGGGCCGAAGCGGTGCCCGAACAGGGCGCATCCTTCTACTTCACTCTGCCGCTACGCCGCTGATACGTTCTCCTGCCTCGATGATCGCGTCGCGCCCGGCATTCCTGTGCGCGCCCCGTTTTCCCTTCTGCCGGCGATAATCGGGACCTGGAGCTGCCATGAACGGACCGATGACCGATATCCTCGCCCTGCCGGCGGACGAACTCGCGCAGCTGCGGGACATCCTGGACGCCGCCGGTGCCCTGCCCTATGTCGCAGCGGGCGTGGCAGGGGCGCGCGTGTTCAGCGGAGGATCGGTGCGCACCGTAACCGGCTGCGAGGCGCAGGAGTTCCGGTCCGATCCGGAATTGTGGTGCCGGCTGGTCCACGCGGACGATCGCGCCCTGCTGCGGGATGCGCTGGGCGGCCTCGCTGACGGCGATGCGTACGAACTCCAATATCGCATCGTTCGACCGGACGGTGAAGAGCGCCGGCTGCGGGACTCGGGGAGGGCGGTCCGGAAGGCTCTTGGCGCGGAGCTGCGTCTTTGCGGCGTGGTGACGGACGTCAGCGACCGCCGTCTTGGCTCGCCTGCCAACCCCGGGGGGGAGGCCCGGTCGGACGAGGGTTTGCGTGCCGGCGAGGAACGGTTCAGGCGCCTGCTCGAAGCGGTGCCGACGCTGGCGGTGCACGGCTTCGACCGCGGCGGAACGGTCCGCTACTGGAACAAGGCGAACGAGACCGTGTATGGCTATTCGGCGCAGGAGGCGATCGGCCGCAACATACTGGACCTCGTCGTCCCGCCCGAATTGCGCCAGACCGTGAAACGCCAGATCGAGCATGGTGCGGCGACCGGCGAGATGCCGCCCGCCGCCGAGCTCTGGCTGATGCGCAAGGACGGATCGCGCGTGCCGGTGTTTTCGAGCCATGCCATCGTAGTCACGCCGGGCAGCGCGCCGGAACTGTTCCGCATCGACCTCGATCTCACGCCGCTCAAGCGGGCCGAGGAACAGGTGCGCGACAGCGAGGCGCGCCTGGCGGGTGTGATCGCGTCCGCGATGGATGCCGTCATCTCGACCGACGAGTCCGAAAACATCATACTTTTCAATGCCGCCGCCGAGGGGATGTTCGGCTATCGTGCCGCCGAAGTTCTGGGCAGCGATTTGGCGATGCTGTTGCCGGAGGGATACCGGGAGGAGCATCGGCGCCACGTGCGCGGCTACCGGGAACGCGGGCTGACCAACCGCCGCATGGGTTCCTTGGGATCGATTCGGGGCCGCCGCAGGAACGGCGAGGTGTTCCCGGTGGAAGCCTCGATTTCCCAGCTCGAGGCCAATGGCAAGCACCTGTTCACGGTCATTCTGCGCGACATCACGGAACGCGTCCGGTCGGAAGCGGCCCTGCGCGAGAGCGAGGCACGCTTTCGTCTGCTGGTCGAATCGACCCGTGCCGTGAGCTGGGAGATGGATGCCTCGACCCTGGGTTTCCGCTATGTTTCGCCGCAGGCAACGGCGATGCTCGGCTATCCCGTGGAGGATTGGTATCGCCCCGGCTTCTGGGAAGGCTGGCTCCACCCGGACGAGCGCGAACGCGTCATTGCCTTCTGCAGGAGTGCGGCAGAACGCGGCCGCGACCACACGTTCGAGTTTCGCATGGTTGCCGCGGACGGTCACGAAGTGTGGATCGAGGACATCGTCTCGGTGGACTTGCGCGAGGGGCAGCCGGCGCGGCTGCGCGGTTTCCTGCTCGACATTACGGACCGCCGCCTGGCCGAGCGCGCGGTGCGCGAACTCAATGAGACGCTGGAGTGGCGGGTGGCGGAGCGCACCGCAGAACTGGAGTATGCCAACAAGGAGTTGGAGTCGTTCTCCTACTCGGTTTCCCACGATCTGCGGGCACCGTTGCGCGCCATAAACGGTTTCGCTCATATCCTGCTGGAAACCGAGGCGGATCAACTGTCGCCCGACGGGCGCGCGTTACTGGATCGTGTCAGGAACAGCGCTTCCCGCATGGGGCAACTGATCGACGACATCCTGCGCTTTTCCCGCATCAGCCGCGCCGAAATGACGATGACCCGCCTCGATCTCGGAAAGCTGGCGGGGTCGGTCGCGCAGGAGTTGAGCGAGGGCTATCCCGGTGCCGTGATCGAGTTCGGCCGACTGCCGCAGGTTACGGGCGACGAGTTCACGGTGCGCCTCGTGCTGGTGAATCTGGTCGAGAACGCGCTCAAGTTCTCCTCGCGCCAGCCGCAACCCAGGGTGGAGATCGGGACGGCCCGGCGCGATGGACAGGATTGGATTTTCGTGCGTGACAATGGAGTGGGCTTCGACATGCGTTACACCGGAAAGCTCTTCGGCGTGTTCCAGCGGATGCATCCCGAATCGCAGTTTCCGGGCATGGGGGTGGGACTCGCCATCGTCAAGCGTGTGGTCGATCGGCACCACGGTCGGGTGTGGGCGGAATCCGAGCCGGGCCAGGGTGCGACCTTCTTCTTCAGCCTGGGGGAGCCGCGGCGCTTGCCTTCGGTCCGCGGCGGAGCACTATGAGTGCGCTTCCGGTTCGTCTATAATGACTTGTAAATCAATTCCTTCTGGTTCGCCATGGATCCCCTGATCCCGGCCATCATCAGCACTGTGATTCAGACCATCATGTCGATGCCGAGCGACCCGCCGCCGGTCGCTGCCATCTCGCGGCAGATTCCGCTGGAGGCGGCCAAGGCCCGGATGCAGCCGCCGGCCAACGGCCAGATCGAACTCGACGGCCAGGCCTTCGCGCTTTCTCCCGGCGTCCAGATCCGCGACGCGGACAACCGTATCGTCATGCCGATGGCGGTGCAGCAGCCGGGGACGGTCCTCTATCTGACGGACGCCGCGGGCGCCGTACACCGCATCTGGATCCTGGGCGCCAACGAAGCCCAGCGCATCGACCGCTGATCCTGATGGCAAGGAAGGTCTTCATCCGCACCTTCGGGTGCCAGATGAACGAATACGATTCGGACAAGATGGCCGACGTGCTGGCGGCTGCCGAGGGCATGGAAAAGGCGGAGACGCCGGAAGAGGCCGACGTCATCCTGTTCAACACCTGTTCCGTGCGCGAAAAGGCCCAGGAAAAAGTCTTCACCGACCTCGGCCGCGTGCGTCACCTGAAAAAGACCAAGCCGGACCTGCTGATCGGCGTCGGCGGTTGCGTGGCCAGTCAGGAGGGGGCGGCGATCGTCGCGCGTGCTCCCTATGTCGATATCGTGTTCGGCCCGCAGACGCTGCACCGCCTGCCGCAACTGATCGCTGCGAGGCGCGCCACGGGTCGCTCCCAGATCGACGTGTCGTTCCCCGAGATCGAGAAGTTCGACCGCCTGCCTCCGGCCCGCATCGAGGGTGCAAGCGCCTTCGTCTCGATCATGGAAGGCTGCAGCAAGTACTGCACCTTCTGCGTCGTGCCCTACACCCGCGGCGACGAGGTATCGCGGCCCTTCGACGACGTGCTGGCGGAAGTCGCGGCACTGGCGGAGCAAGGCGTGAAGGAGGTGACGCTGCTCGGCCAGAACGTCAATGCCTTTCGCGGCGAGATGAGCGACGGCGAGAGCGCCGATCTGGCCTTGCTGTTGGAGCATGTCACCGAGATTCCCGGCATCGAGCGCATGCGCTACACCACGTCCCATCCGCGCGAATTCACCCAGCGCCTCATCGACGCCTATGTCCGCGTGCCCAAGCTGGCGGGACATCTGCACCTGCCGGTGCAGTCCGGCTCCGATCGCGTGCTGGCGGCAATGAAGCGCGGCTACACGGCGTTGGAATACAAGTCGATCATTCGCCGGCTGCGCCAGGTGCGGCCGGACATCTCCCTGTCGTCGGATTTCATCGTCGGCTTTCCCGGGGAGACGGACGCAGATTTCGAGCAGACCATGAGGCTGATCGAGGATGTCGGCTTCGACGCCAGCTTCAGCTTCATCTACAGCCCCCGCCCGGGCACCCCGGCGGCCGAAATGCCGGACGACACGCCGCAGGAGACGAAGTCGCGGCGTTTGACGCGCCTGCAGCGGCGCATCGAGGAGCAGTCTCAGGCAATCAGCCAGCGCATGCTGGGCACGCGCCAGCGCATCCTGGTGGAGGGGCCGTCGAAGAAGGATCCGGCACAGCTCGCCGGCCGCACCGGGAACAACCGCGTGGTGAATTTCGCCGGTTCGTCGCGCCTGGTCGGCCAGTTCGTCGATGTGACCATCACTGCCGCGCTGCCTCATTCGCTGCGCGGGGAAGTGACAACGCGCGCGACGTGAGTCACTTCGTCACCCGGCCGGGGCATCCCTGTCGCTTGAGTTCCATCCGCCGTTGAGGCGAGAATAGCGCCAGATGCCATGCGGCCCACCGGTATGACGCAGCGCAAGGAATCCCGTCCCCTGGAAGTCAGGCTCACGCCGCTGGACAATCAACAGCTCGCCAACCTGTGCGGCGCGCTGGACGAGAATCTGCGCCAGATCGAAACCGCCTATGACGTTGCGATCGCCCGCCGCGGCGAGCTGTTCCGCCTTTCCGGCCACCCGGTGCAGACCCAGCGCGCGGCACAGGCGCTGCGCCACTTCTACGACTCGGCGATGGACCACCTCACGATCGACGACATCCAGCTCGGCCTGGTGGAACTCGCCAACCGCAGCCTGGCGGCGTTGCCTGCACCCTCGCTGCTCACGCGCAAGACCGATCTGCATGGACGCACCCCGCGCCAGACGCAGTACCTGCGCCAGATTCAGGAGCACGACATCACCTTCGGCGTCGGTCCCGCCGGCACCGGCAAGACCTATCTGGCGGTGGCCTCCGCCGTCGATGCCTTCGAGCGCGAGCAGGTGGCACGCATCGTGCTGACCCGCCCGGCGGTGGAGGCGGGCGAACGGCTGGGCTTCCTGCCCGGCGATCTGGCGCAGAAGGTCGATCCCTACCTGCGGCCGCTCTACGACGCGCTCTATGATCTGATGGGCTTCGACAAAGTGGCCAAGCTGTTCGAGCGCCAGGCGATCGAGATCGCACCGCTTGCCTACATGCGCGGACGCACCCTCAACCATGCCTTCATCATTCTCGACGAGGCACAGAACACGACGCCCGAGCAGATGAAGATGTTCCTCACGCGCATCGGCATCGGCGCCAAGGCGGTGATCACCGGCGACGTCACCCAGATCGATCTGCAGCGCGGCCAGCGGAGCGGCCTGATCGAGGCGCGCCTGATCCTGCAGGAGGTGCGCGGCATCGCGTTCACCGAGTTCCAGTCCGAGGACGTGGTGCGCCACCCTCTGGTGGCGCGCATCGTCGCGGCATATGAAAGCCACAGCCAGAGAAACGAACAAACGTAGCCGGCCGCGCCAGGCGGCCTCTGCTCAGGCGCCGCGCCTGTCCCTGAGCGTGCAGTACGCGGTCGATGACGATGAGCTGCCGGGACGTTGGCAGGTGCGCCGATGGGTGCGGGCGTGCGTCCCCGGCGCGGCGCAGGTGACGGTGCGCTTCGTGGCTGCGGAGGAGGGTCGCCGCCTCAATCACGACTTCCGGGGCAAGGACTATCCGACCAACGTGCTCTCGTTCTCCTATGTGCCGCCGCCCGCCCTGGCCGGCGACCTGGTCGTGTGCGCGCCGGTGGCGAGACGCGAGGCGCAGGAGCAGGGCAAGGCGGTCGAGGCGCATTTTGCGCACCTGATCGTGCATGGTATGCTGCATTTGCAGGGTTTTGACCACGAGAACGAGAGCGATGCCGCCGCGATGGAGGAGCGGGAGCGGGAAACGATGGCACGGCTGAATCTTCCCGATCCCTATGCAGGTGAGGCATGAAGGCTGAGGCATGGGGAGCGGGTCGGGCGACGCGAAGCTCCTGGCACCTTACCCTTTCGCCCTGACAAGGAACATGGAATCTGTCCCGATTAGGCCGTCCCTGCTGGAGCGGCTTTCCGCATTCCTGTTGCGCGAGCCGGAGGACCGCGAGCAGCTGATCGAGCTGCTGCATTCCGCCTACGAACGCAATCTGCTGGATGCGGATGCGCTTACCATCATCGAGGGCGCGCTGCAGGTTTCCGACATGCAGGTGCGCGATGTGATGGTGCCGCGCGCGCAGATGCAGGTGATCGAGATCGGCGAGCCGCCGGAGAAGTTCATCGACTACGTCATCGAGACGGCCCACTCGCGCTTCCCGGTGATCGGCGAGAACAAGGACGACGTCATCGGCATCCTGCTGGCGAAGGATCTGCTGCGCTACTTCTCGGGCCGGGAAGTCAATGTCAGGGACATGCTGCGGCCGGCGGTATTCATCCCCGAGTCGAAGCGCCTGAACGTGCTGCTGCGGGAATTCCGCGTCAGCCGCAATCATATGGCGATCGTGGTGGACGAATACGGTGGCGTCGCCGGCCTGGTGACGATCGAGGACGTGCTGGAGCAGATCGTCGGCGATATCGAGGATGAGTACGACTTCGACGAGGCGTCCGACAACATCCTGCTCGATCAGGCCGGCCGCTATCGCGTCAAGGCCCAGACCGAAATCGCCGATTTCAACGCCGCCTTCTCCACCCGCTTCAGCGACGAGGAATTCGATACCGTGGGCGGCCTGGTGATCCACCACCTGGGCCGTCTGCCCAAGCGCGGCGAAACCGTGATTCTCGACGGTCTGCGCATCCAGGTGCTGCGCGCCGACAGCCGGCGCGTGCATACCCTGCTGGTGGATCGCCCGCAGGACGCGGCAACCCAGGAGTGAAGGGTCGGCGCAGTTACGCGGCCGGCGGCCGTACGGCCCTGCAAGTGCGGGGTTCGAACCTGCACTCCGCGGCTGAGAATCCGGCCGCCCGATGGCTTGCCGCGTTCTTGCTCGGTGCCGCCAGCGTTCTCGGCTTCGCGCCGTTCCGCCTCTTTCCCCTGCCTCTTGTCACCTTCGCCATCGCCACTGCGCTGTGGCGCAGTGCGCCGACGCCGCGACATGCCGCCGCCTCGGGGTTCGCATTCGGCTTGGGCATGTTTCTCGCTGGCGTGTCCTGGATCTATGTCAGCCTGCAGGAATTCGGCGGCATGCCGGTGCCGCTGGCTGCTCTTGCCACCCTGCTGTTCTGCGGCGTGCTCGCACTGTTCCCGGCTGCCGCCGCATGGCTGGTCGCGCGCCTGCGGGGGGGCGGGTTCTGGCGCGACAGCCTGCTTGCCGCCGGCAGCTGGACCGTCACCGAATGGCTGCGTGGCTGGCTGTTCACCGGATTCCCGTGGCTCGCCCTCGGCTACAGCCAGTCTCCACCCAGCCCGCTTGCCGGACTTGCTCCGGTCGTCGGCGTCTATGGCCTGAGCTTTCTCGCGGCATTCATGGCGGCCCTGCTGGCATTGTCGTGGAAAAGGCAGGAGCAGATGTTCTGGGCGGCGGGAGTGGTCCTCGTCATCATCAGCCTGGGCTCCGGCATCGCCGGCTGGCCCTGGACGACCCCCAAGTCCGAGCCACTGTCGGTAAGCCTGCTGCAGGGGAACATCGAGCAGAGCCTGAAGTGGCGGCCGGAACTGCTCGACCGATCCCTCGATACCTATCGCCGCCTCGCGCACGAGCATCCGGCGCGGCTGGTGGTCCTGCCGGAGACGGCGCTTCCCACCACTCTCGACATGCTGGGGCCGTCCTATCTCGCGGACCTTGCCGCCGGCAAGAACAGTGAGGTCCTGGTCGGCATCGTGACCCACGACGAGCGGGGTCGTTACTACAACAGCGCAGTCGGCATCGCTGCCGGCGCGGAGCAGCGCTACCACAAGTCCCACCTCGTGCCGTTCGGCGAATTCGTGCCGCCCGGGTTCGCATGGACCCTCGCGCTGCTGCGCATTCCGATGTCCAATTTCACGCGCGGCGCGATCGATCAGCCGCCGCTCGACCTGGCGGGCGAGAAGGTGGCGGTGAACATCTGTTACGAGGACGCGTTCGGCGAAGAGATCATCCGCGTGCTGCCCGAGGCGACGCTGCTGGTGAACCTCTCCAACGTGGCGTGGTTCGGCGATTCCCTGGCGCCGGCGCAGCATCTGCAGATCGCGCAACTGCGTGCCCTGGAGACCGGCCGCTACATGCTGCGCGCGACCAATACCGGCAAGACGGCGGTGGTCGACCCCCATGGCCAAATCGTCGCCCAGTTGCCCACTTTCACGGCCGGCGCCCTGCAGGCCGAGGTGCGCGGCTACCTGGGGCTGACACCCTACGCGCGCTGGGGAAACGAGCCGGTGGTAACGCTGGCGCTGCTGACCCTAGCGCTGGCCCTGTGGCGGCGTCGCGCCGTGCCGTAAATGACAATCGAAATTGCCCCAGCCCGGGAGGCGGTGAATGAAATACTGCGAGAGTGCCGAACAGAGCGCCGAATACATGCGGCTGGCGATTCCGCTCATGGCGAAGCAGGCAGCGGCCCTGCACCCGGTCAGTTACGCGGTCTGGTACGAGTACGTCGCGGGAACGAACCTGCCCCTGAAGCGGGAGATCGACGAGCAGGTGCGGGGTGGAGCGCGGTTGACCGAAGAGACCACCCATGGGCTATATCGCAGGTACATCGCCGAACTGGACGAGGAATCGGTGCAGCGCATCAGTGGGGGAGTGCAGCGGGTGCTGGCGCAGGTATCGCAGTCGGCAGCGCAGGCCGGCGATCAGGCGTCGCGCTTCGGCACGGAGCTCGACCGATTGAGCGAGGGGCTGACGAAGCCGAATGCTGGTCCGGGACTTGTCGCGGAGATCGACAAGGTTCTGCATGGCACGCGCGAGATGCAGCAGGCGATCGGCACCCTCCAGGCGCGTCTCGACGAGAGCAGGCTGGAAACCGAGAGGCTGCGGCAGGAGGTCAATCGGGCACGTCAGGAGGCGCTTTCCGACGACTTGACGGGGCTCGCCAATCGCAAGGGATTCGACCGGGCGTTGGAGGCGTGCCTCGCCGGACTCGGGGCAGGTTTGGCCGGACCGAGTCTGCTGATGGCCGACATCGACCATTTCAAGCGGGTCAACGATGTCTATGGGCACCTCTTCGGCGACCGGGTGATTCGCGCCATCGGGCAGGCGCTGAGGGCGAACGTGAAGGGAAAAGACACGGCGGCCCGCTATGGCGGCGAGGAATTCGTCGTGCTCCTGCCGGAAACCCCGCTTGCCGGCGCGCGCGCCCTGGCCGACAACCTCCGGGCCACCATCGCCGACAGCCGGATCAAGCGCATCAACAATGACGAGACCGTCGGCAACATCACGATCTCGGTGGGAGTGGCTCACTATCGCGCTGGGGAATCCGTCGTCGAGTTCGTCGGCCGGGCGGATCGTGCCCTGTACCGGTCGAAGTCCGAGGGCCGCAACCGGGTGACGGTGGCGAACGCGGATTAGCGCCGCGGGAACTGTGCTTCCATCGCAGCGCGGCGGTCGCGCCGCCTCCTCGGCGCGGTGAGGGCAGGGACTGCGTCATTACCCTCCCTTCGTCCGCGGCGCAACCTCGATCCCAGACTCGAGCCCGACACGAAGTACAATTCGGGTTTTTCGCCAATCGAAGGACGGGACAGTGAAGCCAACGTTTCAGGAGGTGATCCTGCGCCTCGCCGAGTTCTGGGGCAGGCAGGGTTGCGTGCTGCTTCAGCCCTACGACATCGAAGTCGGGGCCGGCACCTTCCACACCGCGACCTTCCTGCGCGCCATCGGTCCCGAGCCGTGGAACGCCGCCTATGTCCAGCCCTCGCGCCGGCCGAAGGACGGCCGCTACGGCGAGAACCCCAACCGCCTGCAGCACTACTACCAGTATCAGGTGGTGCTCAAGCCTTCGCCGCTGAACATCCAGGACCTGTATCTGGACTCCCTGCGCGCCCTCGGCATCAATCCGCAGGAGCACGATATCCGCTTCGTCGAAGACGACTGGGAATCCCCCACCCTTGGAGCCTGGGGCCTGGGCTGGGAAGTGTGGCTGGACGGCATGGAAGTGACCCAGTTCACCTACTTCCAGGAGGTGGGGTCGCTCACCTGCCGTCCGGTGCTCGGCGAGATCACCTACGGGCTGGAGCGACTCGCCATGTATCTGCAAGGCGTGGAAAACGTGTATGACCTGGTATGGGCGGAAGGCCCGGCCGGCAGGGTGACCTACGGCGACGTGTACCATCAGAACGAGGTCGAGCAGTCCACCTACAACTTCGAGCACTCCAATATCGACTGGCTGTTCCGCCTGTTCGGCGACTTCGAAGGAGAGGCCAAGCGTCTCATGGCGGTGCAACTGGCCCTGCCGGCCTTCGAGATGGTGATGAAATGCTCCCACACCTTCAACCTGCTGGACGCCCGCGGCGCCATATCGGTGACCGAACGCGCCGCCTACATCGGCCGCGTGCGCGCTCTGGCGCGCGAGGTGGCCCAGTCCTACTACGCCTCGCGTGAGGCGCTGGGATTCCCGATGCTCAAGGCAGCCAGGGAGGCGGCGTGATGGCGAAAGACACGCTTCTGGTCGAACTCGTCACCGAGGAATTGCCGCCCAAGGCCCTGCCGCGTCTGGGCGAGACCTTCGGCGCGAAGATTCTCGCCGGCCTGCGCGGCCGCGAACTGGTGGAGGCCGGCGCACCCATGCGCTGGTTCGCCACGCCGCGCCGACTCGCCGTCACCGTTCCGGGGGTCCTGGGCCAGGCGCCGCAACGCCAGGTGACGGAGAAGATCATGCCGCTGGCCGTCGCCTTCGGCGCCGATGGCAAACCGTCCGCCGCCCTCCTGAAGAAGCTGGAGGCAAAGGGCATTGCTGCGACCGAGATCGGCAAGTTCGAGCGGCGCATGGACGGGAAGACGGAAACCCTGTTCTACTCGTTCGCCGCGCCGGGCGCGACGCTGGCTGCCTGCCTCGCCGCCGTGGTGCAGGATGCAGTGGCCCAACTGCCCATTCCGAAAGTCATGCGCTGGGGCGACGGCGACGCCCAGTTCGTGCGTCCGGTGCACAAACTGGTGATGCTGCACGGCGCAGAGGTAGTCGCCGGCAGCGTTCTCGACCTGCCGGCCGGCAACGTCACCGTCGGCCACCGCTTCATGAGTCGCGGCGACATCGTGCTGGCGCGGGCCGACGCCTACGAGGAGACCCTGCGGGCGGAGGGCAAGGTGATCGCCGACTTCGCCGAGCGCCGTGCCGAGATCGAGCGGCAGTTGCGGGCCGAGGCGGCGCGGCAGAATGCCGGCTTGGGCGAGTACCGCGATCTGCTGGACGAGGTCACCGCCCTGGTGGAACACCCTTCCGTGTACGTGGGCGAGTTCGAGCACGCATTCCTCGCCGTGCCGCAGGAATGCCTGATCCTCACCATGCGCCAGAACCAGAAATACTTTCCGCTGTTCGATAGGGCCGGCAAGCTGCTGCCGCGCTTCCTCATCGTCAGCAACATGCGTCTGGCCGATCCGAGCCACATCGTCGCCGGCAATCAGCGCGTGGTGCGCCCGCGCCTGGCCGATGCCCGCTTCTTCTTCGACCAGGATCGCAAACAGACCTTGGCGTCGCGGGTAAGCCGGCTCGGCAAGGTCGTGTACCACAACCGCCTCGGCAGCCAGCTTGCCCGGATCGAGCGTATCGAGCGGATGGCGCAGCAGATCGGCGCTTCACTGCATGCCAATGGTTCCCTTGCCGCCCGTGCGGCACGCCTGGCCAAGGCCGACCTCGTCACCGAAATGGTAGGCGAGTTCCCGGAACTGCAGGGCATCATGGGACGCTATTACGCGCGCCACGACGGCGAGGACGAAGCGGTGGCGGAGGCCATCGAGTCCCATTATCGGCCGCGCTTCGCCGGCGACGCCCTGCCCCAGGGCAATCTTGCGTGCGCGGTGGCCCTGGCGGACAAGCTCGATGCCCTGGTGGGCTTCTTCGGCATCGGCCAGGTTCCCACGGGCGACAAGGATCCTTTCGGCCTTCGCCGCGCGGCGTTGGGGGTGTTGCGCATCCTGATGGAAACGCCGCTTCCCCTGGATCTGATGGAACTAATCCAGGGCGCCGCCGCCGGCTTCCCGGCTGACGTGCTCACCCCCGGCTTCGAGGGCACTCTGCACGAGTTTATGCTGGAGCGGCTGCGCAACCAGTTGCGCGAGGCGGGCCACGCCGTGGAAGCGGTGGAGGCCGTGCTGGCGCAGCGGCCGACGCGCATCGACCTGGTGCCGCCCAAGCTTCAGGCCGTCCGGGAGTTCGTATCGCTGCCGGAGGCGACGGCGCTGGCTGCGGCCAACAAGCGCATCGTCAATATTTTGAGGAAAACCGACGAGAAATTCGGCGAACCCGATGTCCTGCTGCTGCAGGAGGACGCGGAGCGCGCGCTCTTCCACCAGCTCACCGAGCTTGCGCCGCTGGTGAACTCGATGGTGGCGAACGAGGACTATACCGGGGCCCTCAAGGCGCTGGCGAATCTGAGGGCGGCGGTGGACTCGTTCTTCGACAAGGTCATGGTGATGGTCGAAGAGCCTCTTACGCGCCGCAACCGCCTCGGCCTGCTGCGGCAGCTCGCCGCGCTCATGAATCAGGTGGCGGACATTTCCCGCTTGTCGGTGTGAGAGAATCCGCCGTGCTCAGCGCGGGGCCACGCCCAGCCCTGCGCATGAAACCGCATGCCGCTCCGTAGCGCCCGGTCTCGCCCTGCCATGAAGCTCATCATTCTCGACCGTGACGGCGTCATCAACTTCGACTCGTCGCAGTTCATCAAGTCGCCCGACGAGTGGAAGCCGATCCCCGGCAGCCTGGATGCCATTGCGCGGCTATGCCAATGGGGATATCGCGTCGTGGTCGCAACCAACCAGTCGGGAGTCGGGCGCGGCCTGTTCGACATGGACACGCTGAACGCCATAAACGACAAGATGATTCGTGCCGTGAGCCAGGTCGGCGGGCGCATCGACGCCATCTTCTTCTGTCCGCATGCGGCGGATTCCACCTGCGAATGCCGCAAGCCCAAGCCCGGCATGCTGCGCGAGATCGCTGCGCGCTACAACATCGACCTCAAGGGCGTGCCGGCGGTGGGCGACTCGCTGCGTGACCTGCAGGCGGCGGTCGCCGTGCGCGCCCAGCCCATCCTGGTCCTCACCGGCAAGGGCGAGAAGACGCGCAACGATCCGCAGTTGCCCGACCATACCCTGATCTTTCCCAATCTCGCCGCCGTGGCCACCGATCTGACGACATGATCTTCCTGCGTTCGCTGCTGCTGCTGACGGTTCTGGGGCTGTCGACCGTGCCCTATTCGTTGCTCGCTCTGGCCATGTTTCCGCTTGCACCCGCCACACGCCACCGCGTCATCTCCACCTGGACCGACATTGCACTATGGATGGTGCGAAACATCGTGGGGATCCGCCATCGGGTGATCGGCGCCGAGAACATCCCGCAGCGGCCGTCGATCATCCTGTGCAAGCACCAGTCCGCCTGGGAGACCATGGCGCTGCAGCACATCTTCCCGCCCCAGGTGTATGTGCTCAAGAAGGAACTGCTGCGCGTCCCGTTTCTCGGCTGGGCGTTGGCGCAGATGGCCATGATCTCGATCGACCGCAGCGCCGGCAAGGATGCCCTGCAGCAAATCGTCGAGCAGGGCCGCGCGCGCCTCGCCGATGGCTTCTGGGTCGTGGTATTTCCGGAGGGAACCCGCGTCGCCCCAGGCACGACGCGGCGTTACAAAGTCGGCGGCGCCTGGCTGGCGGCCAACACCGGCGCGCCCGTGGTGCCGGTCGCGCACAACGCCGGCGAGTTCTGGCGCCGGCGCGCGTTCCTGAAGTATCCGGGCACCGTAACGGTCAGCGTCGGTCCCGCCATCGACTCGACCGGGCTGAGCGCGGACGAGATCAACGCACGCGCCGCGGCCTGGATCGAAGCCGAGATGCGGCGGCTGTTCCCGCACCACTACACCCAGGCGGCTGCCCCGGCAGCGACAGGCGCACCCTGATCCGCGGGTGCGGGGCCACGTTCCAAGAAAGCTTCCGCAGCTTCGGCGGTTCAGCGGGCAGCGAACTGCCCACCGAACCGGAGATGTTCCGCGGCGTTCCGCGCAAGTCCGCGTGTGCTACACGAACACCCGCACGTCGTAGTCCTTCTCGTTGAGCTTGGCCTGCGCCGCCGCGAGGCGCGCGATGGGCACGCGCGGCGGGGAGCACGAGACGTAGTTCAGGTTGATGTAGTGGCAGAACAGGATCGAGTCGGGCTGGCCGCCCTGCTCGCCGCAGATTCCCACCTTGAGGTCGGGCCGCGTTTCGCGGCCCCATTGCACGGCCATCTGCATCAGGCGGCCGACGCCCTTCACGTCGAGCACCTCGAACGGGTTGTCGCGCAGGATCGCGGTCTCGTTGTACATCGGCAGGAACTTGTTCTCGGCGTCCTCGCGGGAGAACGAGAACGTGGCCTGGGTCAGGTCGTTGGTGCCGAAGGAGAAGAACTCCGCCACCTCCGCCAGCCGCGCGGCGCGCATGCACGCGCGCACTACTTCCACCATGCTGCCGAACTTGAAGTCTGAGCTTGACGCCGAAGCGCTTCTCGACGTCGGCGCGACAGGTGTCCACCAGACCATGCACGCGCTTCAACTCCTCCACCGTGCATACCTGCGGAACCATGATCTCCGGGTACACATCCACGCCTTCCTTCATGCACTCCGCCGTCGCCTCCAGGATGGCCTGGATCTGCATGGAATAGATCTCGGGGTAGGTGATGCCGAGGCGCACGCCGCGGTGGCCCAGCATCGGGTTCACCTCGGAGAGCATGAACACCTTCTTCAGCATCGCCTCCTTCTTCGCCAGCAGGTCCTCGTCGCGGCGCGTATCGCGGTACTTCTTGATACTGGCCTGCAGGCCGTCGAGACTGGCGATGTACTGCTGGTGCAGTTCGTTGTCGAGCAGTTTCAGCGTCTCCGGCAGCTCGTCCATCGAGCGCACGGCGCGTTTGAGGTTGCGCAGGTGGTTGATCTCGAACTCCAGCTGGGTGGCGGTGGGCAGGAATTCGTGGATCGGCGGATCCAGCAGGCGCACCGTCACCGGGTGTCCTTCCATCGCCTTGAAGATGTTCTTGAAATCGGTGCGCTGGATCGGAAGCAGGCGGTCGAGGGCGTTCTTGCGCTGTTCGGGGGTCTCGGCCAGGATCATCTCCTGCACGATCGGCAGCCGGTCGGCGTCGTTGAACATGCGTTCGGTCCGGCACAGGCCGATGCCCATGGCGCCGTAGCGCCGTGCGCGCTGCGCGTCGCGCGGCGTATCGGCGTTGGCATAGACCTTGAGCTGGGCGAACTCGTCGGCCCAGGTCAGCATTTCCGACAGCTCCCCAAAGAACTCGGCCTCCACCGTCGGGATCTGTCCGGGATAGACCTTGCCGGTCGACCCGTCGATGGTGATGACGTCGCCCTCGTAGAGGATGGTCGAGCCGACCTTGGCGCGGCGCTCGCGCACGTCGATCTGGATCGCGTCGCAGCCCGACACGCAGGGCTTGCCCATGCCGCGCGCGACCACGGCGGCGTGGGAGGTCTTGCCGCCGCGCGCAGTGAGGATGCCCTGGGCGGCGAAGAAGCCGTGGATGTCCTCCGGTTTGGTCTCCTCGCGCACCAGGATCACCTTGTCCCCCAGCTTGCCGCGCAGCTCCGCCGTGTCGGCATCGAACACGATTTTTCCCGAGGCTGCACCGGGCGAGGCCGACAGCCCGACCGCCAGGGCCTCCGCCTTGAACTGGGGCGACAGCGTCGGCACCATCAACTGCTCAAGCAGTTGCGGATTGATGCGGTTGATCGCCTGTTCCTTGGTGAGGATGCCCTCCTTGAACATTTGGACGGAGGTGATGACCGTGGCGCGCGCGTTCATCTTGCCGTTGCGCGTCTGCAGACAGTAGAGGCGCCCCTTCTCGATGGTGAACTCGTAGTCCTGCACTTCCTTGTAGTGCGACTCCAAGCGAGCGCGCAGCTCCAGCAGCTGCTCGTAGAGTGCGGGCATCTCCTGCTTCATTTCCGTCACCGGCTTCGGCGTGCGGATGCCGGCCACGACGTCCTCGCCCTGGGCGTTCACGAGATACTCGCCGTAGGGCTCGTTGGCGCCGGTGCCCGGGTTGCGGGTGAAGCCGACGCCGGTGGCGGAATCGTCGCCCATATTGCCGAACACCATGGTGCACACGTTCACCGCGGTGCCGTTGGCCATGTCCTTGGTGATCTTGAATTGCTTGCGGTAATCGATGGCGCGCTTGCCCATCCAGGAGCGGAACACGGCCTGGATCGAGATCTCCAACTGCTCGTAGGGGTCATCAGGGAACGCCTTGCCGGTGTGGCTCTTGACGATCTCGGCGAAGCTGCCGCAGAGGGCCTTGAGCTGCTCGGCGCCGAGATCCACGTCAAGCTCGACGCCGCTTTTCTTCTTCAGTTCGGCCATTGCCTCGTCGAACTTCTCGTCGGGCACGCCGAGCGCGATCTTGCCGTAGAGCTGGATGAAGCGCCGGTAGGCGTCGTAGCCGAAGCGTGGATTTCCGGTCAGCTTGATGAGGCCCTCGAGCGTCTGCGGATTGAGGCCGAGGTTGAGAATGGTATCCATCATGCCGGGCATCGACATGGCCGAGCCGGAACGCACCGACACCAGCAGGGGATTCGTGGCGGAGCCGAAACCCTTGCCGGTCTTCTTCTCCAGCGCCTGCATGTGGGACTTCACCTCGGCCATCAGGCCGTCCGGGAAGCGGTTGTTCTCTAGGTAGGCGAGGCAGCCCTCGGTGCTGATGGTGAAGCCTGGCGGCACGTTCAATCCGATCTGGGTCATCTCGGCCAGATTGGCGCCCTTGCCCCCGAGCAGCATCTTGTTCTTGCCGTCCCCTTCCTCGAAAGCGTATGAAAATTTCTTGTTGCTCATGCATCCTCCTTCTGTGATGGATTGTCTTCGTGCCGGTCAGTTCGAAAAACCCGCCAAGTTTACCCGTTAATGCGGGCTTGCACGCGAATCATCGGCCACGCCGTCATCATGGATTGATCTGCAATGGTGCCGGAGGCGATTTCCTGGCGCTTGCGGACTGGCGCGGCCGGCCCTTATGATTCGGTCCGCCCCGGTCGCAGCCGAGGGCGATCATATTATTTATGGCAATGTTGCCGGACGCAATGATGCGCTTGCCTTTCCTCGCACCGCTTCTTGAACAGATCGAGCTGCCGCTGCGGCTGCCGCCTGCCGCCGGGGAGCAGAAGCGCCACATCCTGCTCGGCCCGCGCATCGTGTCCTACGCCCTGACGCGCAGCCGTCGCCGCACCCTGGGAATGACGGTGGACCAGCGCGGCCTGCGCGTCGGCGCGCCGCACGCCGTGCGCCTGTCCGAGGTGGACGACTTCATCCGCAAGAATCAGGTTTGGGTATTGCGCAAGCTGGATGACTGGCAGCCGGCGGGCCGGGCGCCGCGCCTGCTGATCTGCGACGGGGCGCGGTTCCCACTTTTCGGTGAGAGCTGGAACCTGAGGGTGAGGCACGGCGCCGACATGGTGCATTGGCGCGACGGCGAGCTGGTGCTCGAAACCAGCGCGCACACCGAGCCGCGCGAACTGCTGCTGCTCGAACTGCGCAGACGTGCGCTGGGCCTGTTCCAGGAGCGCGCTGCCATCCTCATTCGGCCCCTGGGCAGACCGGTGCCCAAGGTGGCGCTGTCCAATGCGCAAACGCGCTGGGGCAGTTGCAGCAGCAAGAGCGGGTTGCGCCTCAATTGGCGCCTGATCCATCTGCCGCTGCGGCTCACCGATTACGTCGTCGCCCACGAGCTGGCGCATCTGGTGGAGATGAACCACTCCCCGCGCTTCTGGCAGGTCGTGGAGCGGCTTTACCCGGACTTTCGCCCGGCGCGCGACGAACTTAAGGCGCAAGCCCTGACCATGCCCCATCTTTAGGAGTAGTCCCATGCGCATTCTGCACACCATGCTGCGGGTCGGCGACCTGGAACGGTCCCTCAAGTTCTACACGGAAGTCCTGGGCATGCGGCTGCTGCGGCGCAAGGACTATCCCGACGGCAAGTTCACCCTTGCATTTGTCGGCTATGAGGACGAGGCGGAGGGCGCGGTACTGGAGCTCACCCATAACTGGGACACCGACAGCTATGACGTGGGCACCGGTTACGGCCATGTCGCGCTGGAGGTGGACGACGCCTACCGGGCGTGCGAAGACATCAAGCGCCGCGGCGGCGTGGTGACGCGCGAAGCCGGGCCGATGAAGCACGGCACCACGGTGATCGCCTTCGTGCAGGATCCGGACGGCTACAAGATCGAGCTGATTCAGAAGAAGACCGACTGAACTGCAGCGCTCGCGCAGCTGCCCGCGCCGGGCGCTACGCCGCGGCGGGATCGTGCCGCAGCGCAGCGGCGAGTTCGTGCATCGCGTCCGACAACTCGGCGACGCCAGGGGCCGCACCCGGCAGATCCCCTCTGCGGCAGCAGGCCTCGATTCCCTGCGCGGCGGCGACGGCGCGGGCGGCGCTGAAATGGGACACCGAGCCCTTGATGCTGTGGGTGATGCTGTAGAGACGGTCGATATCCGCGTTCCGCAGCGCGGACTGCAGCGTCGCGAGTTGCGTCTCGAAGTCGCCGAGAAAGAGCCCGATGATCTGATGCAGCAGCGCCGCGTCGCCGTCGCACTTCGCGATCAGCGCGTCGCGGTCGTAGGGCAGGGGCTTGCGGGGCTCTGGCACTTTGACGCTAAGCAGGTCGGGATAGCGGTATAACCCTACCACGAAACCGGTTCATCGTCGTGGTAGCGCTCGCGGATCGCGATTACCGTAGCCCATTCGGAGAGGAAGGCGTCAACGCAGTCCGGATCGAAGTGCGTGGCGCGGCCCTGTCGCAGAAAATCGGCCGCCTGTTCGAACGGCCACGCCCTCTTGTAGGGGCGGTCCGACGTCAGCGCGTCGAAGACGTCGGCCACCGCAACCATGCGGCCGGGGAGGGGGATGGCGTCGCCCGCCAGTCCGCGCGGGTAGCCGCCGCCGTCGAGGCGTTCGTGGTGGCTAAGGGCGATCTGTGCGGCCATCTGCAGCACCGGCGAGGCCGAATCCTTGAGGATTTCGTAGCCGACGGCGGAATGACGCTTCATCGACTCAAATTCCTGCGCGGTCAGGGGCCCCGGCTTGAGCAGGATCTGGTCGGGCGTGCCCAGCTTGCCCACGTCATGCATGGGCGCCGCCTGCCGAATCATCTCCTGATCGCGGTCCGACAGACCGAGCCTGAGGGCGATGAGATGCGAGTAACTCGTCATGCGCAGAATGTGGGCGCCGGTCCCCGGGTCGCGGAACTCGGCGGCCCGCGCCAGCCGGAGGATCGTCTCGCGCTCGCGTTCATGGACGTCCGCCATTGCCTTGCGCACTTCCGCCGCCAAGGACTCGGCGCGTTCGGCCAGCGCCAGATGGCTCTTGCGCAGCGCCAGCATGTTCCTCAGCCGCGACACGAACTCCAGCCTGTCCAGCGGTTTGGTGAGAAAGTCAGTGACGCCGGATTCCAGCGCGCGATAGCGCACATCCTTCTCATGCGCGGCGGTGACCATCAGTACCGGAATTTCGGCCGTGACCGGCACACGCCGCAAGTGCTGCGTGAGCTCGATGCCGTCGAGGCCGGGCATCATGAAGTCCACGATGATGAGATCCGGATCCTGCGTCAGGCACCACGTCAGGCCCTCGCGCGGGTCGGTGAATCCGACAGTACCGCAGTCCTCCAGGCGCGAGACCATGGCGCGCATGAGATCGATATTGCTCGACGTGTCGTCAACGATTACGATATTCATGCGCCGCTGCGCCGGCGCGACGCGCGGCGAACCCTGTGCCGGCTCAGTCCCGCGCGCCGCGATCCAGGGCCACCAGGTTGGCGTCGTCTGATTCTCGTCGTCGGGCGGCATTGATTCGAATGGAATATTCACCGGCGCGCCCGCTCTCGGCCATGGCAGGGTAGGCCGTGGCCGATTTCGAGTTCCGATTCACAGAATGTGGGGAGCATGCCGCCTGCCGGGTAAGTACCAAGTCACACTGATTAGACCGCGAAGCCGCAGCCCGTCCAAGGAACAAGTTCTCGCTTCGCGACTCGATAGCCTTCAAGGGCCGGGATGCTCCGCGGCCCTGGAGGCATCCCCCTGCGACGCAACGGGTGGGGAAAACGACGTATTATCGACCATTGCCGCCGGTCGGCGCGACGGCGGCGAATGGATACGTTGATTGGATACGTTGTTTCCCGGCGGAGTATGCGATTCCTGATATGGGCAAGCTGATGCGTCGTCTGCGCCAGGTTTCCCCCCGCGACCTGCTGGCAGTGGGCCTGCCGGCGCTGCTGCTGCTGATCGCCGCCTTCTGGGTGGCGGCACAGTTCATCAAGCCTGCGCCGCCCGATCATGTCATCATTACTAGCGGCAGCGATGGCGGCGCGTATCAGCATTTCGCAGCGCGCTACAAGCCGATCCTCCAGCGCTACGGCATCACGCTGGTCGAAAAGACGTCCGCCGGCTCCGCCGAGAACCTCGAACGCCTGCTGGATGCAAGACAGCAGGTGGATCTCGGTTTCATCCAGGGCGGGTCCGACGTGGTGCGCGAGGACGTTCCCCTGCGTTCCCTCGGCAGTCTCTACTACGAGCCGTTGTGGGTTTTCTATCGCGGCGATCCAGCTATCGACCGGGTCGACCAGTTGGCGCGAAAGAAGATCGCGATCGGCGTCTCCGGCAGCGGCACCAACAAGCTGGCGCGCGAGCTGCTCGATGCTCACGGCATGACGGAAGGCAAGGTTGAACTGGTTCTCGTGTCCGGCCTGCAGGCGGTCGAGGCGCTGAACAGCGGCGCGGTGGACGCTGTATTCGTGGTCGGTCCGCCGCACTCGGCGGCGGTTTGGCTGCTGCTCCACACCGAAAACGTGCGGCTGCTGTCGTTCTCCCAGGCGGACGCCTATACGCGACGCTTTCCCTACCTGGCGAAGCTGACATTGCCGCGCGGCGTGATCAATTTCGAGCGCAACATTCCGCCCCACGACACGACGCTCATCGCTCCCCTGGCGACGCTGGTGGCGCGCGAGGACACGCATCCGGCACTGATCGACATTATGCTGCAGGCCATGTCGCAGACGCACCGCGAGCCTGGCATCTTTCAGAGGGCATCCGAGTTTCCCTCCGCCAGGCAGGTGGATTTTCCCCTCAGCCCGCGCGCCGAGCGCTACTACAAGTCCGGCCCGCCGTTGCTGCAGCGTTATCTTCCGTTCTGGGCGGCGAACTTCATCGACCGCGTCATCGTGATGCTGGTGCCGATCATCGCCATTCTCTACCCCCTGATGAAGATCACGCCGCCGCTCTACAGTTGGCGTGTGCGCTCGCGCATTTACCGCTGGTACGGGGAGCTCAAGTTTCTGGAGTACGAGGCGGAAAGCAATCCCCACGGCCGCACGCCGCAGGAGTGGGACGCGGCGCTCGATCGCGTCGAACACGCCGTCAACCGCATTCCCACGCCGCTCGCGTTCGCCGACCAGCTTTACACGCTGCGCACGCATATCGCCATGGTGCGCCAGAACCTCGAACGCAAGGTCGGCGGCCTGGAGGCGGCGAAGCAATCCTGATTTTGCCGCTGTCGCGGCAGGGTGTGGCCCCCGTCTTGGCGCTGCCGGTTTCAAATGGCCGCGGCGGCTTCCATCAGACGCGCCTGTACGCGGACCCGGTTCAGCAGGTCCGCATCGGCAATCGCCGGATAGAGGCGGTACCAGCGATCGACCAGCGCGGGGTTTGCCGCCGCCGCCCGCTCCATGCGTGCGCGCGCCGGCGGCGACAGCGGCAGGGTCAGCAGTCGCGGCGCGAGCCATGCCAGGTAGTCGCCGACCAGCGCCTCATCCGCGGCTTGCGCCCAGCGCTCGGCGAGGGGCAATTCGGGCAGGACGACCTCGGGCCGATGATGTTTCGATCCCGCGCAACGGCCCGCGACCGCGGCAGCGTTGTCGTGCCGGCGTTCGAACCACTGCGTCTGGCGCGACGAGCCGGCACCGCGTCTAACCAGTTCCTCCACGGCGTCGAGGTGGCAGCGCGGGCGGCGTGCGCTGTCGCCGGCCGGGCCGTGCTCGATCAGGGAGGGCGCAAGAAAGCCGTCCACGCCGGCGGGAGCGGCGCTCCACGCGGCAGGATGTCGCAGCGGAATGAGGCGCTGCATGCTGAGCGTCGCCAGGAGGGCGAGCGGTGCGCCGTCGGCGTCGTCCAGGAGCCAGAGTTCGAAACGGTCGGCGAGAGGAAAAGGCAGGGCCGAGCGACGCTCGCCGGTGGCGGCGATCAGTGTATCGGCGGCTTCGCGCAGCGCCATGGCATCGAGCGCGGGATGTACGGGGAATTTGGCCAACCCCTCCTCGTTCGACCAGACGCCGTAGCGGTAGAACTGCCTTTCGCCGCGATCCCGATTGAGGCTGCCCCACCCTCCCGGCCGTTCCACGGCGAGTTGGATTTCCCAGTTGACGCCGTCGGTGCTGAGCGCCCGACCGATGTCGAGTTCGACGACCTGCGTCACGCCGAGATAGGGATTGACGCGCCGCACCGCGTACGCCGACGCCGCAACCGTCACGGGCTACGCTCCAACTTGGCGCGCAGTTGTTCGATCAACTGGGCGGCCGGATCCTGAAATTCGGGGTCGAGGGCGTCGAACAGGTATTCCACTTCATCGAGCATCGTTTCGATCTCGCGGCGATCGGCGGGCGTGTTCATGCGTACCGCCACCTGCTGCAGATAGGCCAAGGGGTTGATGCCATCCATACCGACTCCTCCTGATCGATTGCCGGGCGATCCTGGCCGATTAGTCAGACGTCGTCGCCAAGGGTTCCCCGGAAATGCCGGCATGGCCGCGGGCGCGACAACGCCGCAACGAACCAGCCACTCGCGAATCCTGCGGCTCGAGTCCGCTACTTCGCCCGCTTGGCCTTGCCCTGCGTAGATTTGGCCGGCTCCGCGGTCTGCGGCTCTTCCGGTTTCTTGTAATCGCCGATGACGCCTTTCAGCGGACAGACCGAGACGATCGGGCATTTCTTGCAGCCGGCGACAATCGCGATGGGGCAAAGGGTCATCTCGTTTCTCCTGTGGTCGTGGTGGCTGCCTCGGCGATGCGAATCCGGGGAAGGCAGTGAGGGCGTGTGGTGTCGGACCCGAACCGTCGAAAAGTATGAGGCGCACCCGGTGGCAATGCAACAGCGCCCGTGCAACCTCAGCGCCCCCGCTTCCCGCCTTGACGCTCCACGGCTGAGTGGGCGCGGCGGGCGGAGATTTTCCGGCGCTACGGGGTAAACTGGGACCAGTCCACCCGCGCGCCGCGATGCGAGCGGCGCCCTGACCATGGCGAAGCGATGATCCCCCTGCACGACGACAATCCCACCGACCTGCCGCCGGTCTTCACGATCCTGCTGATCGCCGCCTGCGTGCTTGTCTTTCTGTGGCAGATTTCCCTGGGCAAGGCGCAGGAGCGGGCGATTCTGGCCCTGGGAGCCATTCCCTCGGTACTCCTCGGCGAGCGGCGTCTGTCCCCGGAACTGGCCCTGGTGCCGCCGGAGCTCACGATTCTCACCAGCATGTTCCTGCACGGCGGCTGGATGCACCTCGTCGGCAACATGCTCTACCTGTGGGTCTTCGGCAACAATGTCGAAGATGCCATGGGGCATCTGCGCTTCCTCGTCTTCTACGGCTTGTGCGGAGCCGCCGCGGTGTTCGCGCAGGCTCTGCCGAACCCGGCCTCCACCATTCCGATGATCGGCGCGAGCGGCGCCATCTCCGGCGTGCTCGGCGCCTACCTGCTGCTCTATCCGCGGGCCCGCGTGCTGGTGGGCATTCCCCTTGGCTTCATCATCCACACCGCTCGCCTGCCGGCGCTGTGGGTGCTGGGGTTCTGGTTCGTGCTGCAGATCATCAATACGCTGCTGGCCGGCAAGGGGCAGGGCGGGGTGGCCTGGGGCGCGCACATCGGCGGCTTCATCGCCGGGATGCTGCTGCTGCCGCTGTTTCGCCGGCGCGGTGTGCGGCTGTTCCAGCCGGTGCGCAGGAACTACGACTAATGCGCCGGAGCGTGGCACGATACGGCTTGGCGAACCAAGCCTCGGCTTCGGCGCCTTCCGCCCCCGGCAAGGCAGTCGGAGCATCCCGGTGCCGAGCTGAAGTGTTTTTTTGAGCACCTTCAATCCAAGGAGACCGCAATGACCGACAACACATCAGAACTTGCGCATCTGGTCGAGACTCTCAGGAAGGAGCGGGACGAGTTGCGCGTCAAGCTGCATTTGGCGAAATCCGACGTGCGGGACGAGTGGGAAAAGGTCGAGCACAAGTGGCAGCAGGTCGAGGCCAGGCTGCCGCAGGTCAAGTCGGAACTGGGCTCGGCCGCCGGCAATGTCGGTGCGGCGCTTGCACTTGCCGTCAACGAGATTCAGGCGGCCTATCGGCGCATCCGCAAGCTGTTCTGACCTGCAGCGAAGGGCGCGCCGCCGCGGCGGAGCGTGAAAGCGCTTTGGCGCAGGCTCAGGCGGCAAGATGCGGACAACGCGGTGCAGCGCGGAAGAAAGTCCCGGCATTGCGCGCAAGATCGAACTAGAAAGGGCTTAGGGGCGGGGCAAACGACGGGCCGCTACGCCCCCCGGCCGGTCCAGCGTGTTCAGCGGCGCAGGTTTCGGCTGCGCCGCAGTGCGGAATTGGGCCTGCCGGTTCGGGAACGGAGGCTGCCATGTCCATTTCTCATCACCTGTCCCGCTACCTTGAACAGCACGGCGCACGCTACGAGGTGTGCATGCACGAGCACAGCCGTACCAGCGCAGAGACTGCCCGCACGGCGCAGGTGCTGCCCAGACGACTCGCCAAGTCCGTCATCCTCGAGGACGACGACGGCTGCCTGATGGCCGTGCTGCCGGCCGACAAGAACGTCATGCTCGGCCATCTCTCCCGCATGCTCGGTCGCAGGGAACTGCGGCTGTCCGACGAAAACTTCATCGCCATGCTGTTCGACGACTGCGATCGCGGCGCCGTGCCCCCCGTCGGCATGGCGTGGGGAATCGAGACCATCGTCGATGACGAACTCGAAGCCGGCGACGTGGTGTACCTGGAAGGCGGCGATCACGAGAGCCTGCTGCGCATGTCCGGCGAGCAGTTTCACGAACTGATGAGAACGGCGCGGCACGGGCACTTCTGCAGGGCGCCGACGCACTGAGCCGGGAGCGGTGGCGAGCGGACGGCGGCCGGGTAAGGGCTGGTCCGCCAAGACTGCGCGCGCCGCCTGCCTGTCTTGTTCCGGCGTTCCCGCCGGTGCGCGGACATCCGGGCTGGTGCTGCGACTGCGCTGGAAGACGGGACGCAAGCATGAACCGACGAAGATTTCTCAGTCTCGCGGCCGGTGTTGCCGTGGCGGGCAACGCCGCAGCGCAACGGTCCGCGTCCTTCCGCCCTGGTCTTGCCCTCGTGCTCGGCGGCGGTGGTTGCCGCGGCTACGGCCACATCGGCGTGATTCGCGTACTCCAGAAGTACGACCTCAGGCCCGACCTGGTGGTCGGCTCCAGTGCCGGCAGCCTCGTCGGCGCGCTCTACGCGGCGGGACTCGGCGCCGATCGGCTCGAACAACTCGGCAACCGCCTCACGCCGAACCTGCTGCGCGACTGGATCTTTCCCAAGCTCGGCATCTTCGGCGGCGACGCGATCCGGCGCTTCGTCGCGGCGACCGTGGGCGAGCGCACGATCGAGTCCCTGCCGACCCGCTTTGCGGCCGTGGCGACCGACTTGCGTACCGGGGAACAGAAAGTCTTCGATCGCGGCGACCTCGGCCTCGCTGTCCAGGCCTCATCGAGCGCGCCGGGGCTGATCGAGCCGGTACACATCAATGGCGGCAATTATGTGGATGGCAACATTTCGGCGCCGGTTCCGGTTGGCGCCGCACGGCGGCTGGGTGCGCGCCGCGTGCTGGCGGTGGACGTCACCTTCCCGCCCGAGCAGGCGGATCTCAGCGATCCGTTCGACGCCTTGTACCAAGCGTTCTCGATATTGACTCGCCGGCTCGCGCTGGAGGATCGCGCCGGCGCCGACCTGCTCATCGAGCCGGACATCCCCGAGCACCACGACATGTCGGCGGGAACGCTCAAGGCGCTGGTCGAAGCCGGCGAGCGCAGCGCGCTTGCGGCGTTGCCCAAGCTTCGCACGCTGTTCGCCCGCGCCGCAACCGAGCCGGGATAAGGCGCGGGCGGCCTCGCCGATCCGCGTCTTCGGCCACGTTCGGCGACGGCGACACACGACCATCGCAGGGACAGGGCGCGATTACCCGGTCGCGTCGCGACGGTTCTCGATGACGGGTATGATCGGCACCGGTCAAATCGGGACCGAGACATGGGCAGTGGCGTGGAAAGAGGCTACGGCGTTCGGGAGACTCACTGGAGAATGCGGCGGCCGACGGGGCAGTCGACCGGTGCAGCCGGCCATGGCTGATTCCCGCGGCGACGGGTGCGTGGCGGACCTTATGGGACCACGGTGCCGCCGCGCCGACAAGACGGAAGCCCGACAGCCCAGGCGCAGGATCTTCGTTAAGGCCCGCATTGCGGCGAGCGTCGCACTGGTCGCTGTCATCGGCGGTTGCGGCACCCCGGGCGGCTATGAATCGCGACCGTGGCCACCGCAGCCGCCCGTCGAACGGCCGCCGTCGGCTGCGGTCCAAAAGCCGGTTGAGCCACCCCCGGCGGCACCTGTCGCGGCGCCACCGCCTGCCGTGCCGCCGCTGGTGCCTCCCGCCGTCGCGCCGCCGCCCCCATCCCCGCCCGCCTACCCGGAAAAGCGCGAGGGCAAGGCATTGGTTTCCCGCCTGTTGCCGGGGGGAGTGAGCGATCGGGCAGGATGGGCGGCGGACATCTTCAACGCCTTCGCTGCGCTGCGGATTCCGGCCACCACCGAGAACTTCTGTACGGCGATCGCGGTGATCGAACAGGAATCCACCTTTCAGGCCGATCCCGCCGTGCCGGGGCTATCGCGCATCGCGTGGGCGGAAATCGAGACGCGGCGCAAGCACTACGGCATGCCGAAACTGCTGCTGGACGCGGCGCTGGCCAAGACATCCCGGGACGGCCGCAGCTACAAGGTGCGCATCGATACGCTGCGCACCGAGAAACAGATGAGCATCCTGTTCGAGGACATGACGTCCGAGTTTCCCTACGGCGACCACCTGTTTGCCCGCTACAATCCGGTGCGCACCGGCGGTTCGATGCAGGTCAGCGTCCAGTTCGCCGAGGAGCAGGCGCGCACTGCGCCCTATCCCTATCCACCGATCGGCAGCGTGCGCCACGAAGTATTCACCCGCCGCGGCGGCCTCTACTTCGGCATTGCCTATCTGCTGGATTATCCGGCCTCCTACGGCGAGCCGCTGTATCGCTTCGCCGATTTCAACGCCGGCCGCTACAGCGCGCGAAATGCCGCATTCCAGAACGCCGTGACGAAAATCAGCAAGCGCCGCCTCAGCCTCGACGGCGACCTGCTGCGCTATGCGGGAAGCGGTGATCGGTCGCAGGATCCGAGCGACACCCAGCGCGCCCTCGATGCAGTCGCGGCGCGCCTGCGCCTGAGTCGCGCCGAGGTGCAGCATGACTTGGCACAGGAGAAGGCGCCAGGATTTCAGGACACGGTCCTCTACCAGCGCGTGTTCGCGCTGGCGGATCAACTCGCCGCGGACAAGCTGGCCCGCGCCGTGATGCCGCAGATCGATCTCAAGAGCCCGAAGATCAAGCGCCGCCTCACCACCGAGTGGTTTGCCAAACGCACCAACGGGCGCTACGGCAACTGCCTGGCCAGGGAGGCGGAAAGGGGCGAAGTCGAATCCCCGGGGGCGGCCCATAGCCTGGCTGCGAATGGCTTGGTTGCCCGGGAACGGGGGTTCCACGAGCATTCTGATCTGGTCCTGATGGGCTGCCAGACGCACGGCCTGCTCACCGTGCCCCTGTCCGAGGACCTGCGCGCGCAGACGGTCGGTCCGCAGCGCCCCGCTCGGCGATGGTCGGGCGTCTGTGCCGAGGGTTTCGGTTGCTGCCGACGGCTCTTTGACCGCCCGTCCGCCGTTTGAGGCCCTCCTGCCGCATGCGATCTGCGCACGTTGAGATCATGCGACCCGTTCCCCGAGCCTTGCTGGCGACACAGGTCGCCGTGCCTTCAGTGGGCGCACCGGCGGCCGTTGTATGGGGAAGCGCGGATCATCGATCTGCGGCTGGATCGGTGCGAACAATGCTGGAAATCGTTTCCTCTCATGACGTTAAGCTGGGTATGTTCGTCGTGGAACTCGACCGACCGTGGCTGGGCACGCCCTTCGCCCTGCAGGGGTTCCTCGTATCGAATCCGCGGCAGATCGCCGCACTGCAGGAGTACTGCAGCTTCGTTTCCGTAGATCGGGCGAAATCCGTGCAGACGCAGTTCCGCGAGACGCCCACGCCGCTGTACGCCTCAGCGGCGGGTCGGGGCAGGGCCCTGATCGAGACATTCCGCGCGGTGTCGGCGATGGCGGGATCTGCCGGCTCCGTTCCGGGACCCGGCGTGGCCCACTGCGTTTCCGTCGAGGACAAGGCTTCGTTGCCGCCGCGAGCTGCCACTGCGCCTGGCGCGCGGGCAGCGCAGGCGGCGCCGGAGGAGCGAAGACGGACGATTTCCGCCACGGGGCGAATGGAGCGCGTTGCGCAAGCGGCGAAGCGCCCGAACCTTCAGCCGGATCGCGAACCGTTTGCGGATCTGGTGCGCGTGGTGAGCGAACCGCAACCCGGGCTGCCCCAGATTCCGCGCCAAACGATCTACATCGACCAATCCAGTGTCGAAGAGGAGATGCTCGCCTCGGGCGAGGCTTTCGGACCACGCAAGAACTCCTGCTGGACGTTTCCCTGGAACTGGCAAAAAACAGACTGCCCCAGCCCGAGCGCATCCGCGGAGCGGTGGACCACATGGTGCAAAGCATCGTGCGAAATCCGGACGCCATGATCTGGCTCTCCAAGCTCAAGCGCAGCGACAATTACAGCTACGACCACGCCCTCGATGTGTCGGTCCATGTGATGGCGTTTGGCCGCCATCTGGGTTTCCCGCCGGATCAGCTCAACATCCTGGGCGTCGCTGGACTGCTCCAGGATGTCGGCAAGACCCGCGTGCCCTTGGGCCTGCTCCAGCGAGACGAATCCCCTCACGCCAGCCGAGCGAGCCGTTCTGCGGCGCCACGTCGAGTTCAGCACCCAAATTCTCGCGGCCCAACCCGATATATCGCCGCAGGTGCTGGAGATCGTGGCCCGGCATCACGAGCGCTACGATGGCAGCGGCTACCCGCAGCGCCTCTCCGGTCAGGACATCGGCGTGCTCGGCGAGATGGCGGGCTTGGTGGATACCTACTGCGCCGTGTGCTATGACCGCCCCTATCGGCGCGGGCTCGACAATCAGCAAGCGCTGCGCAAGCTCTACGCTTCCCGCGGCAGGCGCTTCACCGAGGCCCTCATCATCGAGTTCATCCAGTG
>CAVPDA010000023.1:0-99986 GCA_963702495.1 uncultured beta proteobacterium
CCCGTCCCAATGACCGGGATCGAGCAGTCCGGCGGCGGCCTCTGCCGAGAACAGGATGCGTGGCTCCAGCTCCTCGATACGGGGCGCTGGCGGGGCGGCGGGCGGCGGCGCAGGCGCACGCAGGATGCTCCGAGGCGGGCTCAGTAGCTGTGCTTGGGCGAAGCGCCGGCGCCCGGCGGGCCGCTGGGCGGGCCGGGCTCCAGCTTCAGGCTCGCCGGCTGGATCGGCCTGGGGGTGGTGGCCGGGGTACCGGCCTGCCTGGCGGCTGCGGCCGGAGCCGCCAGCCCGAAGTCGGCCTGGCAGCGCAGCCCCGCCGGCAGGGCCAGATCCGGGTTGGGCAGCGCCAGCTGCACGCGGAAGGTATGGCTGGGGGCATCGATGAGCTTGTTGACCAGGCTCACCCGCGCGCTCACGGCGGCCGCCTCGGGCAGCTGCGGCTGGATGCGGGCCGCCGCCCCCGGGGCGATCTTGCCGTAGTAGGCCGCCGGCACCACCACCTGGACCTTGAGCGGATCGACCTGGGCCACGCGGAACAGCGGCTTGTCTTCCACCCGCTCGCCCACCGCCACATAGCGCTCGGCCACCACCCCGTCGAAGGGGCTGCGGATGCTGCGCTGCGCGAGCTGCGCCGCGGCCAGCCCCAGCTCGCGCTGGGAGATCCTCTTCTGCTCCTGCGCCTGGGCGAGCTTCTGTTCGGCCACCTCGAACTCGGTGCGCGCCTGATCGAGCCCCTGCTGGGAGATGAATTTCTTGCCCAGCAGATCCTGGGCGCGCTCCAGCTTCTGGCGCGCGAAGCTCACGTTGGCGCGGGCGGCCTGCGCGTCGGCCTCGGCCTGGGCGCGGCTGCTGGCCACGCCCACGGCGGCGCGCTCGACCTCGGCGCGCAGCAGCGCCAGAACCTGGCCCTTCACTACCCGGTCGCCGCGCTCGACCAACAGCTCCTGCACCACCCCGATCACCGGCGAGCCCACCTCGGCCACCTGCTGCGGCTCGATCAGACAGCCCAGCGGCTGGGCGGCCTGTACCGAAGCGCTCGCCCCAACCACCCACAGGATCCACCAAGCCGCCGCTCTGTTCATGACTCTTTCTCCTTCGTTCGATCTCATTCCAGCGGGCCGCCGAAGGACAGGCGGCGGTCCATGACTTTGTCCTGTTCCGAAAGGCGCCTTCTCTCCAGTACGTGGCGGCGCTCGACGAGCCCTTGCACCGTCGCCGCGAGCGCATGCACCAGCGGGCTCGGCGCCGACGCGGCCCGCGCCGCGAGCAGATGGCGCGCCGTATCCGGCAGCACGTGCCGGAACAGCGGCGCGTCGGCCGCGAGCCAGGTCTCGACGCTGCCGGGGTCGCCCTGGCGCGCGCAGCGCCCCGCCAGCTGACGGTCGACGCGCCGCGCGGCGTTGAACTGGCAGCACAGGACGTGCAGGCCGCCGAGATCCGCCACGCCGTGGCCGAGCGCGATGTCGGTGCCCCGGCCGGCCATGTTGGTCGCCACCGTTACGGCGCCGAGTTGTCCGGCGCGGGCCACGATCTGCGCTTCGGCGCGGTCGTTGCGCGCGTTGAGGACGGCGTGCTGGAGGCCAAGCGCGTGCAGGCGCTGCGACAGCGCTTCGGAATCGGCGACCGAGTCGGTGCCCACCAGAACGGGACGGCCCGTATGGTTGAGCTCGACGACCCGCTGTGCGACTGACTTCCAGAGCGCCCCGCGGTCGGGGAACAGGCGGGCCGGCAGCGTCGTGCGGCGGTCGGGGCGGCGCAGCGGCACACGCTGTACGCCGAGGTCGTAGAGCGCGCGCAGTTCGCCGGCGGACTCGCACAGCGTGCCGCTCAATCCGCCCAGGCGCAGGTAGCGCGGAAAGAAGCGCTGATAGGTGATCTGTGCGGCGGTCACCTGGGGTGCGGTCGGGCTGCATCCTTCCTTCAGTTCGATCAACTGATGCAAGCCGCGCGACCAGGCTCGCCCGGGAGCGACACGCCCGGTGGTGTCGTCGATGATGAGGACCTTGCCGTCGCGCACCAGGTAGTGGCGGTCGCGCCGATACAGATGCAAGGCGGCGAGGGCGGTGCAGATCGCCTCCTCGCGATGCAGGCGGTTGCGCCAGACGCCGGTGAAGCGCCGCACCAGCGTCTCGACCCGCTCGCGTCCCTGCGTCGTGAGCCGTGCCGCCCGCGTTGCCGCGTCGAGCCGGAAGTCCGCGTCGCCGCCCAGCTGACGCGCGAGCCCGAGCGAGCGGTCGAGGTACTCGGCCTCCTGTGCGTTGGCGGCCGGCTGAGACAGGATGAATGGCACGCGTGCCTCGTCGATCAGAATGCTGTCCGCCTCGTCGATGATCGCCATGCACAGTCCGCGCAGCAGCGGCGGCGCAGCGGTCTCGCTGGCAAGCTGGTTCAAGCGGTGCTGAAGCGGATCCCGGCTGCGGCCAAGGCCGTCTCGCAGATAATCGAAGACCAGCTCCTTGGCGGTGCAGTAGGTAATGTCGCAGGCATAGGCGGCGCGGCGTTCCGGCGGTTGCTGTCCCTGAGTTGCCGCGCCGACGCTGAGGCCGAGCGCGGCGTAGACCGGTCGCAGCAGGTCGGCGTCGCGCGCCACCAGATAATCATTGGCCGTGACCACATGCACCGGGATGCCGGCCAGCGCGGCGGTTGCCGCGGCAAGGGCCACTGCGTAGGTCTTGCCCTCGCCGGTGGCCATTTCCGCCAGACGATTGGCGAGCACGATTTCGGCCGCGATCACCTGGGTGTCGAAAACGCGGACCTGGTGTTGGCGCTCGCAGGCCACGGCGGCGAGCGCGAACGCCTTCGCCATATGCGCATCGCGCATGCCTTCCTTCTGCAGCACCAGTCGGAGCGTGCGAACCGCCTCACCGAACTGCGCCTCGCCCAGCGCGCGAAGCGATCTTCGTTGCGTCATGAAGGTGCTCAGTAGCCGCGCGCGCGAACTCGGCAGCAGGCTGCGCGCGCGGTCGGTCAGCACCCGCAGCGCGGCGGGTATCGCCAGCCGGCCCGGAGGGTTCGAGGCCGCGCGCTGCTCGGGGTAGTCGCCCCAGAGCAGTCCAGGTACCGGAAGTTCGGCGGTGCGCATCGATGGACGCAGGGTGGCGGTGGACTATTCCGTCGGATCGAAATGCTTCAGGAACAGTTGGGAGGCATGCCGGAATCCCTGCATGGCCAAGGGTTCGAAGCCATGATCGAAGCGCACCCAGGCGCGGCCGCCGACGCGCCCGAGCATTGCGCCTTTCAGGCTCAGATCGATCAGGAAGAGCGGCGCGAGGCTGCGCCGGCCGTCCTTGTCGTTGGGATCGGTGGCATAGGGTCCGCCGCCTCGATCGCCGAGTGCCGGGCTGGGCAGCAGGTGCGAAGCCGCGGGTTCGTCCTGGGTCAGGCTGGCCGGCATGACCGAGCCGGGCATTTCGGCGAGGCGGACTTCCGCCTGGCGGGTACGGTTGCGCACCAGATGAGCGTCTTCCTCGGCGACCGCGGCGCGTACCCGCAACTGCGCCGGCTCCAGCACGTAACCGAGGTTCTCCCCCTGCCGGCTGAACATTCCCGGCAGGTCGGACTGGCGCGGCATGACTAGCCTGCCGGCAACCTTGGCGCGCACCTCGAGTTGGGCGATGCGCTGTTCGGTACGTTCCAGTTCAGCCTCGGTGCGGGAGATCTGCTCGGCGAGGTTCTGGGCCGCGGTTGGGTCGCGCAGCAGAAGCTGGTATTGGTCGGCCTGAAGCCCGGCGAGCCGACTGGTCAGCTGGTCGCGCGCGGCGTTCAGGTCCGGGTTTTCCAGCACGACGAGCAGGTCGCCGGGCTGCACCGGCTCGCCGTCGCGCAGCGGAAGTTCGGCGATGAAGCCGTCCACCTCCGACCGAACGTGGGCTTGGTCGGGTAGCCAGACCACGGCAGGTGCGACGGTTGACAGCGGCATCGGCAGGACGAAGAGAAGCACGCCGGGAACCGCAGCGAGCAGGGCGACGCCCAAACGCACCCGAGCTAGCTCCCGCCCGGGGGCGGCGGCGGCAAGCGCCTGTTTCACCCAGCCCACGACAGGTCGAAGGAGCATCGACACGGCCATATAGATTGCCGCGAACACGCCGAGCAGGAGCCATTTGGAGCCGAACCACAGGATGATCACGATCGAAATCCAGAGGCGATAGCCGAACGAGCACGGGGCATAGAGCAGGAGCCACTTGCGCTCGCCCGCGGCGACCTGCGGCGGCTCGGCCGGGGCGCGCAGCAGGCGGCGACGCACCAGATGGCTCCAATAGGCGCTGCTGCGCGTGGCGAGATTCGGCAGGTCCAGCAGGTCGCACAGGACGTAGTAGGCGTCGAAGCGCAGCAGCGGATTGCCGTTGAACAGCAGCGTTGAGATGCCGCCGATCGACATGACGACGAAGGCAAGGTCGCGCGCCAGCCCCGGTTGGATGTTCAACCAGGCCAGCAGAGCCATGGCGGCGAGGCTGGTTTCCACCATGATGCCGGCCGCGGCCACGGCCGCCCGCTGCGTCCGCCGCGCGAAAGCCGAAGACGCCGATGCGTCCACGTAGGGGGCCGGTACCAGAACCAGCAGGGCCACGCCCATCTCGTGCACTTCGCCTCCCCAGCGCCGCACCGCCAGGGCATGGCCCAGCTCGTGCAGGCCCTTGACCAGAGGAAAGAGGAGCCAGGCGAGCGCCAGATAGCGTGGCGACAACATGTGCGTCTGGGCGTGCGCCTGCAGCTCGTCCCAATGGGCCGCTGCTGCCACCAGGCCGAGGGCGACGACGGCGAGCCAGATCCAAAAGACGACGGGACGAAACAGCAACGCGGCCATCGGGTCGAGCCGGGGCAGCCATGCCGAGGGGTCTCCGAGGGGAAGGCGGAAAGCGAACGGGTTAACCATGAGCCGGCGCTTGCGGCGGCTGCGCTCCTTGCTCCGCTGGAACAACACGTCGGTGTCGGGGGTGCGCTCGCACTGCAGCAGTTCGTGCTCGTTGAGCTGCGCCAGCAGCTGGACGACCTCGTCCTGCGTCGGCGCCGCATCGCCTTGGGCTTCGAGCACCGCGTCCCAGACGCGTTGCACGTCATGGCGGCCGTCGCAGCGGCCGATGAACTGGTAGGCGGCCTCGTTGATCATGTGCTGGCGGCCGGTGGCGGCGTCGGAGAGCACATACCAGCGCTGGCCCCGCCACTGCTGGCGTAGGGTCCGCACCTGTGCCCGCAGGCGCGGGTGCAGTTGGGCGACGCGGTACCACTGGGCGCTGAACAGCGACTTGGTCATCTCATGCACTCCACGTCCACACCGCCATGCGCAGCCACTCCCCGATGCGATGGGTGGCGATCCAGCCGAGGGGCTGGGATCCGGCCTCGATCTTGGCCACGCCCTGCAGACCGGGGCGCAGGCCGGCGGGCGGGGCATCGAAGGCCGCCTCCACCTCGAAGGCATTGCGCCCCTCGGTGGTGAGCGCCACCGGGCTGATGCGCTTGACGCTAAAGGCCAGCCGCTCCCCGGGCAGCGCCGAGAGCGCCAGCTGACCGCGCTGGCCCAGGGCGATGGCGCCGATGTCGCGCTCATCGACCTCGACGATCAGGCGGAAGGCCTCGCGCGGTGCGAGCGTGAGCAACACCTCGCCGCGCTGCACCGGCGCGCCCAGCGACTGCGACAGATCCCCCTTGATGACCAGCCCATCGATCGGGGCGGTGAGCTGCGTGCGCGCGAGCTGTCCGCGGGCGAGCTCCAGTTGCGCGGAGGCCTCGGCCGCCCGCGCCTGGGCCAGCGCATACTGGGTGCGATCGGCGCGCGCCAGGGCGGCCGCGGCACTGTTCTCGTGCTGGGTGAGCTCCGCCTCCCACTTGCGCGCCTGCAGCAGCAGATCCTGCTGAGCCAGTTCCACCAGCAACTGTCCGGCTGCGACCGCATCGCCAGGGCGTACGTGGGCGGCGTGCAGGTAACCCTCGGTGGGCGCGGCCAGCACCCGCTGCACCGCCCCTTCCAGGCGCGCCGGAGCGCCGATGCGATAGCTGACCGGGACCAAGGCCAGCAGCAGCGCGCCAGCCAGCCCGGCCAGCGCAGCCAGCCGCCGCGAGCGCCCGGCAAAGGAGCGGCGCAGGCCCTCACCCGCGCGCGCCGGCCAGGGCTGCTCGGCACGGCGCTTCAGTTCGATCAGCGGGGCGAGCACACAGGCGAGCTGCTCGATCGTGCGCAGCTCCTCGGCGCGCAGCGCTCCCGCGCGCTCGAAGCACAGCGCCCCGATCGGGGCACCGGCATCGATCAGCGGCACGCTGAGCAGCGTGCCCGGACCCTGGGCGGCGAGCGCCGCATGGGCCTGGACGATGCGCGGGCTCGCCGCGGCGGGCGGCGGATAGGCGATCGAAGCGCCCTGGTCGATCGCTTCCTGCATCGCCGCGGCCAGCGCCTGGATCAGGCCCTGGCGGCGGCCGAACTGCGCGCCGTGGGACAGGGCGATGACATTCAGTCCCGCGCGCGCGCTCAGCCCCAGGCTGACCCGCTCGAAGCCCAGGGTGTTGGCCAATTCGCTCGCCAGCGCGCTGGCCGCCTGCGCCAGGGGCTGGGGCTGGAGCAGCAGCCCCTGCAGGCGCAGCAGCGCGCTGCCGGCGCCCGGCCGACGCGGCGCACCGGCCCCTTGCAGCGCGCCGGCCAGCGTGGCGGCGGCGCGCTCCAGATCACGCAGCAGCGCCTCGTCGGTTTCCGCCGGCCCGGCCTGCAGCGCCACGGCCAGCGCCCCGAACGCGCCTTCGCCGCCGGCAAGCGGCAGCGACAGGATGCGCCCGGGCTCGCTGTCCGCGCTCGCCCCCACCGGCGGGGTGAGCGCCAGCGCCCGCCCGCGCTTGAGCGCCGCGCGGGCGGCGGCCAGCAGCGGGGCGCTAACCGCCTGTGCGCCGGGCCAGTGCGCCGCCGGCGCCAGCGCCTCGCCCGCGCCCAGCAGCACCACGGCCGATCGGACCGCGCTGCCGCGCTCGCAGTAGCCGCGCAGCCAGCGCTGTGCCAGCTCCGATTGGTTCGCGCTCTCGCTCATCGTCATCCCCGTGCGGGGCTCTCCCCTTTTCTCCTGCCCTGCGTCCTGCCCGCGGCCGCCCCGGGAACGAGCCGGGGACGCCTTTACAGGCTACAGGGCGGTAACGGCCCAAAACCCCGCACCGTTGAGGGGAATTCGGCCCGATACGCCCAACTCGGGGATATATCGGAAGTATTACGTGAGCGAAATCACACCCTCCAGGCCCGGCGCGAGGCCTGGGGAGGCGTGCCAATCCGGAAGGGCGGATGCTGGCAGTCGAGGACAATCCGCTCAATCGGCAGGTGGCTGCGGCGGCCGCGGGGGCTCATCTGGCAGCGACGTCCTGCTTCACGCACGGAATCGGCGCACGCCTGCTGCGCACACTCGCCAGCAAAGTAGCGCTGGCCGTGGTCGCAGGAGCTGCAGATGAGCACCGCTGCGTCGCAGCGGGTGGAGAGGTAGCGTCGTCCTGGAGGGTCCATCGGTCATGCGCCGATGAAAACGCGACACGCTCAGGCGACTCGTGAAACTCTTTGCACGCAGCGTCGCCCGCTCGGGCGCGGGGCGTGGCATCGGTGGGAACGTGGTGGTCTGCTCCGGTGTGACGCGTGCTTCCTTCGGCAGGCGCCCCTTCCACCGCATCAGCCTTGGTCGCGCTGAGTCGCTGCCTCCCGTTCGGCTAGGCCGACACTTGCCCGTCCCACCGCGGCCCACACGTCGTCGCGCGGGAGTGGGCGTTTCCAGTCGTCCTCCGGGTTTCCTTCCAACACCCCCTCCCGCGACTCAGTTCCCGCACCTGACAACTCGATCCATCCGTAATGTCACACCGCACCCGCTAGTCCTACAATTACATCCCCACCGCCCGGTAGAAGCACGTTTCGACCGTCATTGACGCGGAGCCGTCACGGCACCGGACCCAACGTGGAGATCTGCGCCAACAGAAGCTCCGCCGCTCGCACAAGATCGTGTTCGATCTGTTCATCGATTTCCAGAGCGCCCTCGTACTCGGCGCGGTTGCGACGATCGTGACATAGCGCAAGCACACGCCAGATCTCAGGGCCGATCCCGAGGGTGTGGGGCAGACATTGGAAGACGATGTAACGGTTGTCGGATCGGTATCCGTGCCAGCGCAGAGCGGCCAGGGCGCGCGCGTGCGAGGCGTTGTAGGCGAGGCCGAACCTGCTCTCGATGGAGACGACTCTTTGGCGCGTCGTCGAGACGAACACAGCCCGACCGCACCAGCCCGTCGAATTCCTTCTGGTGGCCCGGGTCCGCTTTGAGCTTACCGGTCTTTTCCAGATTCGCGAGGTTCGAGGAGCCCATCGTCCGAGCCGATCAAGAGGATCTTTGACTGTTCAACCACTCGCTTCAGGAACGCGTTGTCGTCGGCGATCTTGCGCCGGAAGTCGTCCCCCTTGTAGATGGAGGGATTGACGGTGCGGCCCACCTCCTTCTCCGCCGCGGCCAAAGCGGTAACCACCTCGGGATACCCAAGGCTGTCGCTGATCAGCATGACGTCGATATCGCTGCTCGCCGTGTCGGTCCCCTTCGCTACGGATCCATAGATGAATGCGACCTGAATTCGATCGGCGAGCGGCGCAAGCCCCAAACGCAATACATCCGCCGTCCCGAATGTCTTGAGCACGATGCCGCGCAGTTCTTCGAAAATCGGCGATGCGTGGTTGGCTTGGTAATGCTTCTGGTTGCCGATCCTCATGACGCTGAGAAGGCCTGCCGCTGACAATGTCTCCAACTCACGCTGCACGGCGCCGATTCCGGCACCCGCGAAGCGCACCACCTCGTTGGTGTAATAGCTCCGATCCGGATTGCCGAACAGCAGACCCAGCACCCGACGCTGGGTCTTCCCGAAAAGTGCCTCGGCGAGCCTGGACTGTATAATTCCCATATCGGGAATGATAGTTCCCTTATTGCGTATAAGCAGTCGGCGCCCTGTAGTCAATCTGTCCACCCCACTCGACCTGCTGCCAGGTCGTTGGAATCCAGGGGCCCTACTTTCGGTCGTGTGCCACAAGCGGGGGCAGGTAAGCGCCGGATCGAGTCTCGCGCTGCCTGTGGCGAGCCGCTCGCCACAGGCCGTGATCAGGCCGCTCGGCCGATTACGCGATCCAAGAGGCAACCCAGACGCTTTAACAGCGTGCCGTCCCAGGTTCGCGCGGTATCATCGGCCGTCTCTTCCAGTGAGGCGGTCGAATGCGCGTTGAATATCGAGGAGAAAGTGAAGGCCCGGCGATCGGCGCCGCTCACTCCTCGATCTTCATTCGCTGCAGCGCGCGCCTGAATAGGCGCTCTTCGGCATCCATTTCGGACAGGTCGCAGATGGCATGGTCGATCCACGCGTTGTAGTCGACGACGCTGCGCGGCGACACATGCTCCTGCACCAATCCGTCGAAAAAGGCGCTTTCCTCCCCGGTAAGGCGTATCCGCTGCCCGTTCCTGATCATGGCCCCCAAAGTCTGGCACCCGCCTCGCTCCAGAAAACCCGGGGCGGCAACCCCGATGTCGAAAGGCGGCCGATTTGACCTTCTTTCCGGGTCGACAAGATCCGGCGCGGCGGCGATCATCGGCATATGCACTTCACGTTCGGAAACGCGTTCAAAGGCCGGCGACAGGCACACCTGATGAGCATCCAGTGCGACACCGATGGCCCGACGAGGATGGGTGAATTCGCAGTCCCGTTCTGCATGGACAATCGCGTGCCGCCCCGGAATGCCGCACCCCGCTTGGTTTTCCGAGGGTCCTTGCATTGCGCCACGTGACGAACTGCATTTTTTCCAGATTCTCGATGCATCGAATCGCAGTATTCAGCAGGACTTTGGAAGGTAGCTGACAGACCTGACCGCCCCGGCGGCGAAGCCAGCCCTTGGAGAAGACGCGCGCTCGGCCCTGCAAGCGCGTGCAGCCGCAAGGCCCGGGCAAGGTGAAGTGGAACAGGCTGCTCTAACGCGCGGCGCTGTTGGAGTCTCCGCCCTGCGGGGCGGTTCAAGCTGAGCCGATCGAACCCGATTCGATCGCGCTCGATGGCAATTCCCTCCCCGGGAAAGCCAACGCCGGCCCAGGCAAGTTCGCTGGCGTTGTTCGTGAAGAGATCGACCCGGTATCCCTGCGATCCCGCGGTCAGGGGCTGCGCAAGCAGCCCCGGAGCGAAACGTTTGTGCGAGCCCCGAGCCCGTACAGACCGTCTGAAGCAACCCCTGGTGCGTGTTGGGGCGCGGCGCTGATGCGCGTCGTCCGAACCATCTGCGTCGCGCCTGTCCCGGTCGATTGACCGGAACCGCGCCGCAACCGAACCCCACCAGGGCGTTTGCCCATCGAGAGCCGCACGGCCCGGGCCCTGAGCCTGAGCCGACGGCGGCAACCAGAGAGAACCTCCCCCACGAGTAGCGCCATCACGGCGCAGCGCGTTCGCACGGCTTGCGCGGTGCGGCGGCGATTTCAGGCGACTTCGGTCGTCCGGATCGGCCCCGGCACGGCGGGCGGTGCGAATCCCGCGAGGCGGTCCCACGCGTCGTTACTGGCGGCGTGCTGCCAGTGACGACGCGCATAGCACGGCAACGACATTCGTCAAGTCCAGTGCTGGCGCGGCACACGAGCCCCTGCGGGGCGATCGGTGCGTGACGGTGCGACGTGACGGGAGCACGTGACGAGGCCTTGAGCCTCCCGGAGCGGGGTCTGGAACCCCGGCTCCTGAGCGCGGCAAGCGGCCCGACCGCCTGCCGCCGGCTGATCCCCGAGACGGATCGAGAACGCGCCCGAGGGGCGCTCCTTGGACCCTGGGTCAATGGTCCTCGCGGCTGGCAGTTCCTCCAGGAACGCAGCGCGAGCCAAGAGGCGGTGTGGCGCCGGCGAGATGCAAACCCACCACACACAACGGGAGTGGTGTCCCCGTGGCCATCAAAGGTTCCGCCCTGCCAAGGCAGTGCGGACGGCCAGAAACACTTACCGGACCGATCCGACACCGACGCAGCAACCGAACAACGAAGGAATGAAAGGAGCTGGAGATGGACGACGAACGCGATGCGAAACCTCTGAGCCGACTCCCTGACCGCCCAGATCGAGGCCCTGTTGAAAACCGCAACGCCCAAGGCCCGCGTCCGGCGCCGGGCGGGGAAAAAACGCAAGGGGAAACGTATGCGCAAGCTGAACTACCAACTCAAGCAGTTGTGTCTGCGAAACCGCGACGGCAGCTTTGCCACCCAGGCCGATCGCCAGCGCAGCCTTGACCTGTGTGCCGACCAGCTCTACGCCCTGGGCTTTGAGCACATGGTCGTTTCCAGCCTCAAACAGAAGCACATCGACGCCCTGCTGGCGCTGTGGCTGAAACAGGAGCTGAGCACCGGCACCATCAAGAACCGCCTGTCGCATCTGCGCTGGTGGGCGGAGAAGAACGGCAAGCCCAACCTGATGGCCCGCTCCAACGACGCCTATGGCATCCCCGACCGGGTCTATGTCACCAATGTCTCCAAGGCCAAGGATCTCATCCCGGAACAGCTTGCCCGGGTGAGCGACCGCTGCTCGAAGTACTCGCTGCGCTTGCAGGCGAGTTTCGGCCTGCGGCTGGAGGAGTCCCAGAAGATCCGGATGGCCTGGGCCGACCGCGGCGACCGGCTGGTGCTCAAGGATTCCTGGACCAAGGGTGGGCGCGAGCGCGAGATCCCGATCCGCACCGCCGAGCAGCGGGCCCTGGTGGACGAGATGAAGGCCTTCGCCGGCAAGGGGAGCCTGATCCCGGCGGACATGAGCTACAAGCAGCAGCGCAACCGCTTCAAGAGCCAGTGCCGCGCCGCCGGCATCCACGGGGTCCACGGCCACCGCCACCAGTATGCCCAGCGGCGTTACCGGGAGGAGACGGGCTGGGAGTGCCCGGCCTGCGGCGGGCCGAAATCGAAGGAGCTGACGCCGGCGCAGAAGGCGCGGGATCGCGAGGTGCGGCTTCATCATCTCCCGCGAGATGGGGCATGGGCGCGAGCAGGTGGTGGCGGTGTATCTGGGTCGGTAGGTTCGTGGTGGTCTTCAGGAGGCGTCATGGAAATCAGGACCTTTACGCTGGAGCAGGCCGCCGCCTTCCTCAAGCTGCATCCGGAGGAGGTGCGCCGCCGGGCCAAGTGCGGCGTACTGCCGGGGGCGAAGACGGGCAAGCGCTGGGTGTTTCTCGACGCCGATCTTGCCGAGTATGTGCGCTCGCTCTATGCTCAGCCTGGGCAAGCGTTGCGAGTGGCTCCGCGAAAGGAGATTGAAACATGCCACTCTATAAACGCAGAGGTACGTGGTGGATCGATGTCACCACGCCCGCCGGCGAGCGCATTAGACGCTCTGCTGGCACTGCCGAGCGCGCCCAGGCGCAGGAACTGCACGACAAGTTGAAAGCGGAGTCGTGGCGGGTCCATCGCCTGGGCGAGAAACCGAGCCATACATGGGACGAGGCGGGTTACAAGTTTCTGCTCGAGACTCAGCACAAGGCGACGCACCACCAGGACAAGGCGAAGCTGCGCTGGCTGCAGCCGTACCTGCGGGGCAAGCCGCTGGCGCAGATCGATCGGGAGCTGATCGGCCGCATCGGGCAGATCAAGGCCGAGCAGTCGAGTCCCGCCAACGCCAACCGCACGCTCGCGCTGATCCGCGCGATTCTGCGCAAGGCGGCGCTGGAGTGGGAATGGATCGACAAGGTGCCGAAGATCCGGCTCTACAAGGAAGCGAAGCGGCGCGTGCGCTGGCTCAAGCCGGCGGAAGTGCAGCAGCTTCTGGCACAGTTGCCGCTGCATCAGTGCGATCTGGTGATCTTCGCCCTGTCCACCGGCCTGCGCCAGTCCAACGTGGTGAAGCTGGAATGGTCCCAGGTCGACATGGCGCGCTGTGTGGCGTGGATTCATCCGGACCAGGCGAAGGCGCGGCGCGCGATTCATGTGCCGCTCAATTCGTCGGCGATGGAGGTGCTCACGCGGCAGGTCGGCAAGCACCCGACGAGGGTGTTTACGTATCGAGGGCGACCGATCGCCTGGGCCAACACCCGGCAGTGGCGGCAAGCTCTGCAGCGGGCCGGGATCGAGGACTTCCGGTGGCACGATCTGCGGCACACCTGGGCCAGTTGGTTGGCGCAGGCGGGAACGCCGCTCAACGTGCTTCAGGAACTCGGCGGTTGGGAGTCGGAATCGATGGTGCGGCGCTATGCCCACTTGGCGCCGGCCCAGTTGGTCGAGTACTCGGAAAAGGTCGCGGGAATGCTCGGCGGCACAAATACGGCACACGGGGAAGAAAAAAGGGCCAGCGACCGCTAGCCCTTTGGCATGTTTGGTAGGGGCACAAGGGATCGAACCTTGGACCTACGGATTAAGAGTCCGCTGCTCTACCAGCTGAGCTATACCCCCGGAATGACTGGATTTATTGCGCTATTCGAGCTGAGTCAGGTCGGCGACGCGCGTCTTCAGGTTTCGGTGACTCGGCTGTCGGAGTTGTTGGTAGGCCGTGCAGGATTCGAACCTGCGACCAACGGATTAAAAGTCCGCTGCTCTACCAGCTGAGCTAACGACCCGAAGAAAGGCGCGCATTATAAGACCCGGCGGCGGCACCCGTCAAACCGCGGCGGGCCTGCGGCTCCTGCTTCCGTCGCGCCCCGACATTCCCGCGTTCAGATGTCGCCGTTGGCTGCGGCCTTGATCATGTCGTTCATGATGTCGATGATCTCGGCGGCGCGGGCGCGCAGCTTTTCCGGAACCGGCGGGCCGCCCTTGCCGGTGTCGAGCCAGGACATGTCCATCATCATCGAAACCACCCAGATCTTCTTGTTGGTGTCTTCGAGGATGGCAACGCGGCAGGGCAGGAAGGCGGCAAAGTCCAGGCTTACATCGATGAACTCGCGCGCCGTCAGGGCGTCGCAGAAACTGAAGATTTCGGCGCGCAGCGCCGGCTTGCCGGTCTGGGCCTCGATCTCCTTGGACAGCGGGCTGTGGCCGACGAACTTGAAGTTGCGCGTATTGGCGCGCAGCTTGAGCGACTCCACGGCGTCGTCGAAGCCGACCCCCTGCTTGACCGGCATCTTGATGATCTTGACCTTGAGTTCTGCGGCGCTGCCGGCGGCCGGTGCCGGCTTGGCGTCGGCCGCCGCTGCCGGTCCGACACCTGCCACGATCAATGCTACCGCGGCGAATCCCAACGCGAGCTTCTTGATGTTCTCAATCGGTTTCACTTTGCGTCTCCGTTAAAGGAAAGTTGGTCAGCGCGGGAGAGCATCCGCAAGAGATGCCCGCTTCGTTCTCGATTCTGATGGGCGAATTCTAATCCGGCGAGCGGCCCGCCGTGTAGCGCGTCGGATCGGGCCGGCCGGCTGCTTCGAAACCGGCGCGGCGCAGGCGGCAGGCATCGCACCGGCCGCAGGCGCCGCCCTCGTCGTCGGCCTGATAGCAGGACACGGTGAGGGCGAAATCCACGCCCAGATCGGCGCCGCGGCGGATTATCTGCGCCTTGCTCAGGTCGATCAACGGGGCGCGGATGGCGAGCCGCGCGCCTTCCACCGCCGCCTTGGTGGCGAGATTGGCCATGGTTTCGAAGGCCCGGATGTACTCTGGCCGGCAGTCCGGATAGCCGGAGTAATCCAGTGCATTGACGCCGAGGAAGATGTCGCGCGCGCCCAGCACTTCGGCCCACGCCAGGGCCAGCGACAGCATCACCGTGTTGCGCGCCGGCACGTAGGTGACGGGAATGCCCGGTGCCAAACCGGCAGTGGGTACGGCGATCGCGGTATCGGTGAGGGCGGAGCCGCCGAGTTGGCCGAGGCCGACCGCGATGATGCGATGCTCGCGCGCCTGCAGCGCCTGCGCCACGCGCCGGGCGGCCGCAATTTCGGCGTCGTGGCGCTGGCCGTAGGCCACCGACAGGGCGTAGCAGTCGAAGCCCTCGCTGCGGGCGATGGCAAGCGTGGTGGCGGAGTCGAGTCCGCCGGACAGCAGCACCACGGCACGGCGTTCAGGCATTCAAGCGCAACTGCCAGCCTTCGGATTGCAGGTACTCGCCGGTGGGCTTGACGGCTTGGGCGACGAATTGGCGGCGCCGCGGATTCGACGTCGCAAGCCGGCGCCAGTCCTGCGCCGGCGGCAGGCCGGCGAGCCGGTACAGCGCCGCCGGCGGATAGAACAGAAAGCGCGCAAAATCCTTCAGCGCCCTGGCCAGCAGGGGCGAGAGCAGCACCTTGCGCCAGGGGGCGATGGTGTGCGAGCGGGCGCTGCACATGGCGCGGGAGTGGGCGATGTGGCGCGCCTCGTCGATGATGTGCAAGGTCGTCATGTGGTAGACGAGGGCGCTGATGGTGGCGTCGGCCACGCCGTGGCGCACGGTGCGGTTGAGCTTGTCGGGGAGTTCCTCGCAGATCACCGCCAGCGGCCAGAACAGGGCGCTGTTTGCGGTCAGCAGGCGCTGGAATCCTCGCGCCAGCAGGGGGCGATAGCGCGCCGCGTCGGGGATGCGCACGCCGCTGCGCTCCATCAGTTCGATGAACATCAGGCCGTGGCCGGCTTCCTCTCGAATCTCGTGCAGCATGCGGCTGCGCAGCGCGAGATCATCGAGGCCATCGAGGGCGCCGGCGAGGCACTCGATGAAGAACGCCTCCAGCCACAGCCCGGCCTCCAGCACATGCACCAGCTCGAACTGGGACAGACGCATGCGCGTCTCGAACGGCAGGCGCTCGTATTCGGCGACGCCGGCGAGCGATACCGCCTGCGGCGGCAGCCACCAGATGTCCAGATCGAGACTGTCCCAGTTCAGCCGCGCCACCGGGTCGCGGTAGGGCGCGCTGGATTCGTTGAGCCGTTCGATCAGGGCCGAGGGTGAATACATGTGGGGAAATGGGACGGCCGGTGCAGGAATGGCAATATACCGGTTTGCCCTCGGGCGATAAAGACCGGGCCGCCGAATTGGAATTCGATCTCTTCTACGAACTGGCGATGCCGCCCGGCTTGGCGCGCGCCGAGGCACAGATGTATGCCGAGACGCTGGCCGAGATCGATCTGGCGGACCGGCTGGGCTACGGCGCGGCATGGCTGGTCGAACATCACTTCATGCGCGGCTATTCCCATTCCACCAAGCCGGAGCTGATCCTCGCCGCCGCCGCCGCTCGCACGCAACGACTGCGCCTGGGCCTGGGCATCGTCCCCTTGCCCTATCACCATCCGATCCATGTCTGCGAGCGCGTCGCCACCCTCGACGTGCTGTCCGGCGGCAGGCTGGAGCTGGGCGTCGGCCGCGGCTTTTCCCCCGCCGAGTATGCGGCGTTCGGCGCCCGCATGGAGGATTCGCGCGCTCTGGTGGAGGAACAGGTTGCCATCCTGCGCGCCAGCTTCGACGGGGCGCCGATCCGCCATGCCGGGCGACACTACCGGCTCGACGGCGTGGAGATCCTGCCCAAGGTGCTGCAGCGTCCGCACCCGCCGCTGTGGACCGCGGCGGTGAGTCCGGAGAGCTTCGACTGGGCCGCGCGCGAAGGGCTGGGCGTGCTCGCCGGTCCGTTCAAGCCCTGGTTCATGACGGAGCAGGACATCAAGCGCTTCCGCGCCGCCTGGCGGCACGACGCTGCGCCGCGCATCGGCATGACGGTGGGCATGTTCTGCCTGCCCGACGGAGCGCGCGCCAGGCGGCTGGCGGCTCCCGCCCTGTCCTGGTTCTACGGCGAGCTGCTGCGCACCACCACACCGGTGCTGGAGCGGCTCTATCCGAGCTACGAACGCTTCCACGAACTGGGGCGGTTCCGGCGTCTGATCCGGCTCGGGCTGAGGCCGAAGCTGCTGGAGCTGGCCGGCATGACCGTGGTCGGCAGTCCGGACGAATGCATCGCCCGCATCGGCAAGCTGCGGGACTGCGGTGTGACACACCTGTTGTGCGCGGTGGGGGCCGGCGCCCTGCCCACGGAGTTGGTGCGGGAATCCCTGGAGTGCATCGCGCGCGAGGTGATGCCTGCGTTTCGCGACCCGCAACAACGCGGGCCCGAGTGAGCCCGCCAGCGATGCCATGCACGTGATCGTCAGCGGTGCCGCCGGTCATCTCGGGCGCGTGCTGCTGCCGCAACTGTGCGCGACAGCCCGGGTCGAGCGCGTTACCGGCATCGACCTCCAGCCGATCCGTTACCGCCATCCCAGATTGCATGTCGTGCAGGCGGATGCGGTCTCGGAGCAGGCGCGGCGTGTCCTGGCCGGGGCGGACGCGCTGGTGCATCTCGCGTTCGTGCTGCTGCGCGGCCGCCGCGGGTCCGAGGCGATGCGCCGGGCTAACGTCGGTGCCGCCCAGGCGCTGGTCGGAGCCGCCGCCGACGCCGGCGTCGGCAGGTTGATCTTCGTTTCGAGCGCCGCGGTATATGGTTGGGGCGTGAACCTGTCGGAGACGGCGAACCTGGAGCCGCTGACGGGCTTCCTCTACGCCTGGCACAAGGTCGAATGCGAGCGCTGGCTCGCGGCGCAACTGCCGCAGGCGTCGGTGCTGCGCCCCCACATCATCCTCGGGCCGAACGCCGTTCCCCTGCTGAAGCGACTGGCCGCGTCGCGGCTGCTGCCGCGGCTGCCCCATCCCCATCCCCGACTGCAATGCGTGCACGAGGAGGACGTGGCGCAGGCCATCGTCGCGGTTCTGCTTCGGGACGTGCGCGGACCGTTCAACCTTGCCGCGGCGGACGACTTTTCGCTGCAGGAACTGGTTCGCGCGCGCCGCGCCAGGGCGATTTCGCTGCCGCTGCCGGTGCTGCGGGCCGGGCTGACGGCAGCGTGGCGGCTCACGGGCTGGGGCGGGGAACCGGGCTGGCTCGGCGGCGTCCGCCGCACGCTGACTCTGGATTGCTCGCGGGCACGGACACAACTGGACTGGCAGCCGCGCCACGAGCGCTGGCAGGAAATCCTCACCAGCACTTTCGAGAAGCCGTAGGGCGGACTGTGTCCGCCAGGTTAACGATCGGCGGGCGGGGCCCGCCCTACATGGAGCGCCGTCCTCATCGTGGGGCGGGCCGCGCCCGCCGAGAACCCGTCGCATCGATCACGGCGGGCATGAGCCGCCGGTCGGAGGCGGACGCCGATGCGATAAAATCGCGGCATTCCATGAGCTGCATCCGAGCGGGTGGCCAACCGTCCGCTTCACCATTCCGGAGACTCCCCATGACGCCGAAGTTCGCTGCTCTTGCCGCCGCGCTGCTGCTGGCGGGTTCGGTCCACGCCGCCGACAAGGTGAAGATCGGCTTCGTTTCCACGCTCTCCGGCCCGGGTGCCGGCCTCGGCGTGGACATCCGCGACGGCTTCGGCCTCGCCGTGAAGCATCTGGGCGGAAAGCTCGGCGGCCTGCCGGCGGAAGTGATCGTGGCCGACGATCAGCAGAACCCCGACGTCGCCAAGCAGACGGTGGACAAGTTCCTGAAGAAGGACAAGGTCGATTTCATGACCGGCATCGTCTTTTCCAACATCATGCTCGCCGTCGGCCAGCCGGTGTTCGAGGCCAGGACTTTCTACGTCTCCGCCAACGCCGGACCGTCCCAGTACGCGGGCGAGCAGTGCAATCCCTATTTCTTCAACGTCGCCTGGCAGAACGACAACCTGCACGAGGCGATCGGCAAGCATGTCAATGACAAGGGCTTCAGGAACGTGGCGCTGGTGGCGCCCAACTACCCGGGCGGCAAGGACGCGATGGCGGGCTTCAAGCGCTACTACAAGGGCAGGGTGGCGGAGCAGATCTACACCAAGCTCGGTCAGCTGGACTATGCGGCCGAACTCGCCCAGATCCGCTCGCTCAAGCCCGACGCCCTCTTCTTCTTCCTGCCGGGCGGCATGGGCATCAACTTCGTCAAGCAGTTCGTCGCCGCCGGCCTGTCCAAAGACATCCAGCTCTTCGCGCCGGGCTTCTCCGCCGACGAGGACGTGATCAAGGCGGTGGGCGCGCCGATGCTGGGGATGTTCAACTCCTCGCAGTGGAACCACGACTTCGACAACCCCCAGAACAAGCGCTTCGTCGCGGATTTCGAGAAGGACTACGGCCGGCTGCCTTCGCTCTACGCCTCCCAGGGCTATGACGCAGCCATGCTGATCGACGCCGCGGTGCGCGACGTCAAGGGCAACCTCGCCGACAAGGATGCGGTGCGCAAGGCGCTGGAGAAGGCCGGCTTCAAGTCGGTGCGCGGCGCGATGAAGTTCAACGCCAACCACTATCCGGTGCAGAACTATTATCTGCGCGTCATCAGCAGGGATGCCCAGGGGCGCATCAGCAACAAGACCATGGGCACCATCTTCGACAATCATGCCGACGCCTATGTCGCCCAGTGCAGGATGAAATGAGGCAGCGGCCGCGCCGCGACGGCAGCGTCAGCATCGAGCGCCTGCCGTGACGCAACTCGTCCTCGAACAGGCGCTGAACGGCCTGCAGCTCGGGCTCATGCTGTTCCTGCTGGCCGCCGGGTTCACCCTCGTCTTCGGCATCATGGACATGATCAACCTCGCCCACGGTTCGCTCTACATGATCGGCGCATATCTGGCGGCGGCGGTGGCGGCGGCCACGGGTTCCTTCTGGGCCGGTGTTCTCGCCGCCGCCGGCGGCACGGCAGTCGTGGGCGCGCTGCTGGAAGTGGCGCTGCTGCGCCGCTTCTACGCGCGCGACCACCTGTCCCAGGTGCTCGCCACCTTCGCCCTGATCCTCATCGCCAACGAAGTCGTGCGCATGATCTGGGGGGCGCAGCCGGTCATGCTGTCCATGCCCGAGGCGCTCTCCGGTCCGGTCGAACTGACCGTCATGAACGTCGAGCTTGCCTATCCGGCCTATCGCCTGCTGATCATCGGCGTCGGCATCGCCGTCGCCGCACTGCTGTGGCTGCTGGTGACGCGCACCCGCATCGGCATGTGGGTGCGGGCCGGTGCGGCGAACCGCGAGATGACGCAGCAGTTGGGAGTGGACGTCAGGCGCCTGTTCACCGCTCTGTTCGCTATGGGCAGCGCTCTGGCCGCTCTCGCCGGCGCCTTCCTCGGGCCGCTGCTGGCGGTGCAGGTGGGCATGGGCGAGAACGTCCTCATCCTCGCCTTCGTCGTCATCGTCATCGGCGGCATCGGTTCGATCCGCGGCGCGCTGGTGGGGAGCCTCCTGGTGGGGATCGTCGATACCCTCGGCCGTGCCCTGCTGCCGCCGCTGCTGCGCGGCATGGCGTCGCCGGAAGTGGCGGGAAATCTCGGACCGGCGCTGGCCTCGATCCTGATCTACCTGCTGATGACCGGGGTGCTGTTCTGGAAGCCCGAGGGCTTGTTCCCCGCCCGAGGCTGAGATGGCGCTGCACCGATCCACGCCGCGCACCCGCGCCTTCGGCCTGCTCGCCGTGGCTGCGCTGGCCGCCTTGCCGTGGATCGCCCAGGCGCTGGGACAGGAGTTCTACATCGGCTTCGCGGCGCGCGTGCTGGTGCTGGCGCTGGCGGCGACCAGTCTCAACCTGGTGCTGGGTTTCGGCGGCATGGTCTCCTTCGGCCATGCCGCCTTCTTCGGCGCCGGCGCGTATACCGTAGCCATCCTCGCCCAGCACGGGGTGGCATCGGCCTGGCTGGCGTGGCCGGCGGCGATCGGCGTGGCCGCGCTGCTGGCTTTGGTGGTGGGAGTGGTCAGCCTGCGCACCCGTGGCGTCTATTTCATCATGATCACCCTGGCATTCGCGCAGATGGCCTACTACCTGGTGCTCTCGCTCAAGGTATCCGGCGGCGACGATGGCCTGCCGCTGCCGCTGCGCTCGGGCCTGGGATTCGGCCTCGATGCGGCCGACGACATGACTTTCTTCTACGCCGTTCTGATCGTATTCGCCCTGGCGCTGGCCGGACTTTCGCGGCTGGCCGGATCGCGCTTCGGGCGCGTCATCCAGGCGATCCGCGAGAACGAATCGCGCATGGAGGCGATCGGCTATCCGGTGTTCCGCTACAAACTGGCGTGCTTCGTCCTCGGCGGCGCCGCCGCCGGACTGGCCGGTGCCCTGATGGCGAACCAGACCGGCTTGGCGAGCCCCAATCAACTGTCGTGGATGCAGTCGGGGATGCTGATGGTGATGGTGATTCTGGGCGGCGTCGGCAGCCTGTGGGGTGGATTCGTCGGCGCCGCGCTGCTGCTCCTGGTGGAGGAGATCCTGTCGGGGCTGACCATCCACCACCAACTCGGCGTCGGCATCGCATTGCTCGCCGTCGTGCTGTGGGCGCCGCGCGGCGTGGCCGGCCTGTGGGCGCGGAACGGCGATGGCTGAAGCGCCGTTGCTCGAAGTCGTCGGCGTCACCAAACACTTCGGCGGTGTGTACGCGCTCACCGACGTGCGCCTGGGCGTGGCCGAGGGCGAGATTCATGCCCTCATCGGGCCCAACGGCGCCGGCAAGACCACCCTGATCCATGTCATTTCCGGCGCGCTTCGGCCCGATGCCGGACGCATCGCCTTCGCCGGCCGCGATGTCACTCCTCTGTCGATGCACGGCCGCAGCGCGGCCGGCATCGCCCGCTCCTACCAGGTGACCAACCTGTTTCCCCGTCTCTCGGCGCTGGACAACGTCGCCCTGGCGGTGCAGGCGCGTTCCGGCACCAGCTTCCGCTTCTGGCGCCCGGTGCAGCGGGAAGTGCGGATCTTCGATGAGGCGCGGGAGGTTCTGGCGCAGGTCGGCCTCGCCGAGCGGGCAGGTCGCCGGGCGGGCAGCCTGGCCCACGGCGAACAGCGGCGACTGGAAGTGGCGCTGGCGCTGGCGACCCGGCCCCGGCTGCTGCTGCTGGACGAACCGATGGCCGGACTCGGGCCGGAGGAATCGGAGCAGATGGTCGAACTCATCGCAGGCTTGGCGCGCCAGGCGACCCTGCTGCTGGTCGAGCACGACATGGACGCCGTGTTCCGCCTCGCCCATCGCATCTCCGTGCTGGTGGGCGGGCGCATCGTATTCAGCGGCCTGCCGCACGAAGTGCGCGCTCACCCCGAGGTACGCCAGGCCTACCTGGGCGAAGCATCGTGACGCCGCTGCTGGAGATCGAGGAGCTCGAAGCCGGCTATGGCGCGAGCCAGGTGTTGTTCGGCGTGAGCCTTGCCCTGGGCGAGGGCGAAGTGGCGACCCTGCTCGGCCGCAACGGCATGGGCAAGACCACCACGCTGCGGGCCATCTGCGGGCTGACCCCGGCCAGTGGCGGCGCCATCCGCTTCGGCGGCGAGAATATTGCGGACTGGACGCCCGATCGCATCGGCCGTGCCGGCATCGCCCTGGTGCCGGAAGGCCGCCAGATCTTTCCGAATCTGACGGTGCGGGAGAACCTCGTCGCCTTCTCCGCCAATCGTGCCCGGTCCCGTGCCCCCTGGACGCTGGAGCGCGTGTTCGCGCTGTTTCCCCGGCTCGCCGAACGTCAGGGCAATCTCGGTGGCCGGCTCTCCGGCGGCGAGCAGCAGATGCTGGCCATCGGCCGCGCGCTGATCACCAATCCCAGGCTCCTCATCCTCGACGAAGCGACGGAAGGTCTGGCACCTCTGGTGCGGGAGGAGATCTGGCACTGCCTGGACGGTCTGCGCCGGGCCGGCCAGAGCATCCTCGTCGTCAACAAGTACGTGGAGCGGCTGATCGATCTGGCGGAGCGCCACACGATCATCGCGCGCGGACGGGTGGTGTGGCAGGGCAGTTCCGCCGAGCTCGATGCGGACCACTCGATCTGGCACCGTCACCTGGGCGTATGAACCCGAGAGAGGACGTTCCAGCGTGCCTGCCAGCTTGAACGGGTTGGAGACTAATGCCCCGGTTCGCCGCCCCAGAGAATCCGGTGGAGTTGCACCTGCATGCGTACCGGCAGCCGGTCGCGCAGGATCCACTCGGCCAACTGGCGCGGTTCGAGGCAGCCATGTACCGGCGAGAACAGGACCGGGCAGAGGGCATCGAGTCCGCGGCTGCGCAGAGTCTCCCGTGCCCACTGATAGTCCACTTCGTCCGCCAGCACGAACTTGAGCTCGTCCTTGGGTTTGAGGCGGGCGAGATTCGTCCAGCGATTCTTGCGTTCCTCGCCCGAGCCCGGCGCCTTCAGGTCCATGACGATCGAGACGCGGGCGTCGACCGCCGCGATGTCGACCGCGCCGGAGGTTTCCAGGGATACCGCGTGGCCGGCGTCGCACAGCGCCGCCAGCAGCGGCAGACAACCCTTCTGGGCGAGCGGCTCGCCGCCGCTGACGCAGACGTGGCGCGCGCCGTGCGCGGCAACGCGGCGCAGGATTTCGTCCAGGGCGAGGTTCTCGCCACCGTGGAAGGCGTAGGCCGTGTCGCACCAGACACAGCGCAAGGGACAGCCGGTAAGCCGGACGAAAGTCGTGGGCAGGCCGACCCGGCTCGATTCGCCCTGCAGGGAGAAGAAGATTTCGGTGACGCGAAGAATCGGGAGCGGCGACGTGCCCACGCCGCGGCGCTAACTTTTCTTCTTGGCGGGCGCCAGCCGCTGCTTGGCGATCTGGGCCGCCGCGCTGGCCGGGTATTTGGCGATCAAGGCCTCCAGCGTCATGCGCGCGTTCTTGGCGTCACCCATGTCCTGCTGGCAGTTGGCCATGCCGAGCATGGCGTCGGCCGCCTTGGGATCGCTCGGCCAGGTCGTTGACACCTTGTGGAAGGTTTCCGTGGCGCGCCGGTAATCCTTCTGCTGGTAATAGGAATTGCCCAGCCAGTAATGAGCGTTGGACTGGAAGGCGCTGTCCGAATAGGTGCGGATGAAGGTCTCGAAGGCCGGCGCCGCGTCCTTGTACTTGCCGGCCTTGAACAGGTTGAGGGCGGATTCGTAGTCGCGCGTTTCCGCCTGGGGATCGGCCTTCGGCGCTTCCGCCGCCTTTTCCGCCTTCGCTTCCTGCGCCGCCGTCTGCTCCAGCTTGCGCATGCGGGTGTCGAGGTCGACGTAGAAGTCCTTCTGCCGCTTCTGTAACTGGTCGAGGTCGTGGGTCAGGACTTCGATCTGTCCGTGCAGCTTCGCGATTTCGCTGCGCAGCGCCTCGATCTGGTTGGCCAGCTCGATCTGGCCGCGCTGCGCCCCCTCCATCCTGTCGAGGCGGGCGCTGGTTTCGCGCCGCAACTGCTCGATGCGCGCCCGCGCTTCCTCGTCGTCGAACACCCCGGCATGGACCGGAAGGGCGGCGCTCAGGACGAGCAGCAGCAGAAGGAGTCGTGATGTCATGATGGGACCTACCTTGCCACAGGTTCGGATGGGGCGCGAGTTAACCCGCGGCGCGGCCCGCCGCTGCGGAGCGCGCGACCGGCATGGATCAATACTCGCCCGCGTAGAGCATGTCGCCGCGGCGGTTCTCCGCCCACGCTGCCTCGTCGTGGTCGGCGTTCTTCGGCTTCTCCTCGCCCAGGCTGACGGATTCGATCTGCTCTTCCTTGGCGCCCAGCAGCGTCAGATTCCGCTTCACCGCCTCGGCCCGCTTCTGGCCCAGAGCCAGGTTGTATTCACGGCTGCCGCGCTCGTCCGTGTTGCCCTGGATCAGCATCTTCATCTTCGGGTTGGCGACGAGGAACCTGGCGTGGGCCTCGATCAACGCCTTGAATTCGTCCTTGATGACGAAGCTGTCGAAGTCGAAAAACACGCTGCGCTTGGAGAGAATGCTCTTGGGATCCTTGAGCGCCGCGATCCCCGTCCCCTCGACCTGGCCCGGGGTAACCGGGGCCACGGCCGGCGTTTCCACCGGCTTGGCGTCGCCGCCGGGGCCGCGCTCCTCCACTGCCGCGCCCGCGTCCGTCTTCGGCGTCGAACTGCAGCCCGCGATCAGCAGCCCCATCAATACAGCACAAATCAGTTTACGCATGTTCTCTCTCCGTTGTGGTGGGAACTCATTTCAGAAACGGCCCCCAGGCCGGCTCGCGCACGTCCGCGGCCTGGACCGACAGCTTCTGCTTCAAGCGGCCGTCGCTGGACACCGCGGCCAGCACGCCCCGTCCTCCGGATTCGGAGGCGTAGAGGATCATGCGGCCGTTGGGCGCGAAGCTGGGCGACTCGTCCTTGTTCGAATCCGTGAGGATCTGCGTCTGCTTGGTGGCCAGATCCATGGTGGTGAGCTGGAAGCGCCCGTTGTTGCGCGCCACGTAGGCAAGCGTCTTGCCGTCGGGCGAGATGCGCGGCGTTACGTTGTAGGAACCTTCGAAGGTCACGCGCTCGGCGCTGCCGCCGCCGGAGGCGATGCGGTAGATCTGGGGGCTGCCGCCGCGGTCCGAGGTGAAGTAGATGTGGCGTCCGTCGGGGGAGAAGACGGGCTCGGTGTCGATGCCGGAAGACTGCGCCAGGCGCGTGACGCCGCTGCCGTCCGCATTCGCCGTGTACATCTGCGAGCCGCCGTCCTTGGTGAGGACGATGGCGAGCCTGCGGCCGTCCGGCGACCAGGCCGGCGCCGAGTTGCTCCCCTTGAAGTTCGCCACCACCTGGCGCTGCCCGCTCGCCAGCGAGTGCACGTACACGATGGGCTTCTTGGCCTCGAAGGACACGTACGCCAGCTTCGTGCCGTCGGGCGACCAGCTCGGAGAAATGATCGGCTCGCGCGAGGCCAGCGCCGTCTGCGCATTCATGCCGTCGGCATCGGAGATCTGGAGCTCGAAACGCCCGCCGCTCTTGACGACGTAGGCGATGCGCGTCGAGAACACGCCCTTCTCGCCGAGCAGCTTCTCGTACACGAAATCGGCGATGCGGTGGCCGGTGGCGCGGCTCTGGCCGGGGGCGAAGACGAAGGCGACGCCTCCCAGCGCCGCGCTCTTGACCGTGTCATAGAGGCGGAAGCGGACCTCGTAGCGGCCGCCGGTGACGGCGGCGATGCTGCCCACCACCAGCGCGTCGGCGCCCTTTCCCTTCCAGTCGGCGAAGTTCACCGCCGCCGACTCGCCGAGGGCGCCCCCCGCGTCGACAAGCTTGAACAGGCCGCTGCGCTCGAGGTCGGCCCGCACCACGGGCGTCACGCCCTGGGGCAGGGAGCCTTCTCCTTCGAAGGCGGCGATGGCGATCGGAATCCGGTTGGCGCCGGCACCGGTGATTTCGATGGTGAGCTGGGCGCGCGCGGCGAAGGCGACGCACAGCAGTGCAATGACGAAAAGATAACGTGACAGTGGCATCGAGAGATGTGCGGTTAACGCAAGCGGAAATTATACACGAGGGAAATTCTCACACCCTCTGCCCGGGGCTCATTCTTCGAGCGGTCGAAAGCGCAGGCTCAACTCGCGCTCAAAGACCGAAGTGTCGTCCGGCTTGGGCAAGGGGCTCGACTTGTTGATGGCCCTTTCGATCGCCGCATCCAGTGCCGAGTTCCCCGTGGACTTCATCAGCTTCACCGACAGCACGGCAGCGTCGGGAAGCAGCGACACGTCGAACACCGCCTCCGGATTGCCCGTGACGCCCGGCGGCACCACGATGTTGCCGCGGATCTTCTGTTTGATCTTGTCGGTCCATTCGGTGCGCGCGCGCGACAGTCCTGCGGCGGCCTGCCGGTCTCGCAGCACGGCGGCTTCCTGCGCCGCTGCCTGCTGCACGCGGTGCTGCGAAAGCTGCTCGGTCTCGCGCCGCAACTGCTCGGCGAGCAGCTTCTTGCGCATGTCCGGTTCCGGCTTCGGGACCGGCGTCGGCGCCTCCTTCGGCGCCTCTTTCGGCTGCGGCTTGGTCTTTTCCTTGAGGGTGATATCCGGTTTGGGTGGAGGCGGGGCAGGTTTGGGCTCCGCCTTGGGCACGGCTTTCGGCTCCGGCTTGGGCTCCGGCTTCGGCTCGGCTTTGGGCTTGGGTTCTGGCGCCGGCTCCGGCCTGGGCTCCGGCTTCGCCTCGGGCGGCGGCGCCTGCCGCGGTGCCGCGGAGGACGGCGCGGCGCGATACAGATCCACTTCCACCGCTTCGGGCGCACGGTTCTGCCAGCGCACGCTGAAGAACAGCAGCACCGCCAGCACGAGGTGCACAAACACCGCGAGGCCGACCGACGCCCACTTGCCCGGCTCCTGCGGCGGCGAGAAATGCTCCGCCGTCGTCATTTCCCGGGGCGCACCAGCAGGCCGATGCGCGTCACCTGCCGCTGCTGGAGCTCGTCCATCACCTGCATGACCACCTCGTAGCGGACGCTCTTGTCGGCGGCGATCAGCACCGCCTGCTGCGGATTGCGGGTCTGCGCCTCCTTGACCAGGCGCGCCATTTCGCTGCGCGACACCGACTGCTCGGCGCCGCCGCGGGCGCGATCGCGCAGCGTGAGCGTGGCATCGCCGCGGACGACCACCTCCAGCGGTTCGGCGGGAGGCTGCGCCGCCTTGCCCACGCTCGGGACGTCGATCGAGCCGCTCTGGATCATGGGCGCCGTAACCATGAAGATGACGAGCAGCACCAGCATCACGTCGATGTACGGAACGACGTTGATCTGGTTCATCAGTCGGCGTTGTCTCATGACGCTATCTCCGCCGCGCGAGGCCGCCTAACGTGAAAGTCGCGCCAGCGACTCTCGAAGCTTCCCTCTGCTGCCGGGAGAGGGGCCGGGGGTGAGGGAACCGGTCATGGCGAGGATCTTCATCATTCGGGTTGGCTGGCATTCCATGACCGTTACCGCAACTGCCTCTGCAGGATGTTGGAGAACTCCTCCATGAAGCTCTCGAACCGCACCGCGATGCGGTCCACGTCGTGGGCGAAGCGGTTGTAGGCGACGACCGCCGGAATCGCCGCGAACAGACCGATGGCCGTGGCCACCAGGGCCTCTGCGATGCCGGGCGCGACCTGCGCCAGCGTCGCGGAACTGACGTTGGACAGGCCGCGGAAGGCGTTCATGATGCCCCATACGGTGCCGAACAGGCCGACATACGGGCTCACCGAACCGACCGAGGCGAGAAACGCGAGATGGGACTCCAGGTGATCCTGCTCGCGCTGGTAGGTGGCGCGCATGGCCCGGCGCACACCGTCGATGATCGCGGCGGGATCGAGATTGGCGCGCTGCTGCTTCAGCTTGCTGAATTCGCGATAGCCCGACTCGAAGATCCGCTCCAGGCTGCCGGCGCTGTGGCGGTCGTTGGCCGCGCTCTGGTACAGGGCATTGAGATCACCGCCGCTCCAGAAGTCGCGCTCGAACTGATCGGTGCGGGCACCTGCCTCGCGCAGCGTGAACCATTTGCGGAAGATCCAGTACCAGGACATGACCGACACCGTGCCGAGCAGCGCCATCACCAGCTTGACCGGCACGCTGGCGCCGGCCATCAAGGAAAGGATGGAGAGATCTTGAACCACGTTCATAACAGTGCTTCCAGCCTGGTGCGGATGTCGTCGGGAATCGCCGTCGGCTTCATGCGCGAAGGATCGACACAGACCACGCGAACCGAGCCGTGGAACAGCGACTCGCCGCCGCGCTCGACGCGCTGATGGAACACCACCTGGGTCCGGCTCATGCTTTCCAGTTCGCTCACGATGTCGAGGGCGTCGTCGAGCCGGGCAGGCTTGAGATAGTCCGCGCTCAGATGTCGGACCGCGAAGGCGATGCTGCGCTCGGCGGCGAGCGCGACCTGCTCGAAGCCGAGCGCACGCAGCCATTCGGTGCGGGCCCGTTCCAGATAGCGCAGGTAGTTGGCGTAATAGACGACGCCGGCGGCATCCGTGTCCTCGTAATAGACGCGCACGGGAAGCACGAAGCGTTGCCGAGGCTCGTGGTGGGGTCGGGTCATGGGCCGGCATTTTACCCGACTACCCCGCGCCGACGTCCGATCTTCTCATGTGCGTCCCGTGTTCCGCCGCGACAGCAGCGATCCGACATGATGCCTGTCAACGCTGCGGGTACCGTTCCGGGGTTGGCGGGAAGCGTTTCGGCGCCCGTGTCGCGCGCAATCTCAATGCGGAGTGGCCGCACTGCAAAGCAGCGCGCTTCGGCCGGGGCGCACCGCGCTCGTCACGCTCCGCCGTCGGCAGGAAACAGGTCGTTGCCGGCGGCGGGGGCGGGCGCGCGCAGTCCGAAGTGCCGGTAGATCGATGCGGTCGCCATACGCCCGCGCGGCGTGCGCTGCAGGTAGCCCTGCTGGATGAGAAAGGGCTCCAGCACGTCCTCTATGGTGTCGCGCGCTTCGCCGATGGCTGCGGCGAGATTGTCCACGCCCACCGGACCACCGCCGAACTTTTCGATCACCGCCCCCAGCAGCTTGCGATCCATGACGTCCAGGCCGAGGTGGTCCACGTCCAGCATGGTGAGCGCGGCGTCCGCCACCGCGCGCGTGATGTCGCCGTCCGCCTTGATCTCCGCGTAGTCGCGCACGCGCCGCAGCAGGCGGTTGGCGATGCGCGGCGTGCCGCGGGCGCGGCGCGCGATCTCCAGCGCGCCTTCGAGTGCGGTCGCCACGTTGAGCAACTGCGCCGAGCGCACCACGATGCGGGTCAGTTCCTCCGCCGTGTAGAACTCCAGCCGCGCCACGATGCCGAAGCGGTCGCGCAGCGGATTGGTCAGCATGCCGGCGCGGGTGGTGGCGCCGACCAGGGTGAAGGGCGGCAGATCGAGCTTCACCGAGCGCGCCGCCGGTCCCTCGCCGATCATGATGTCGATCTGGAAATCCTCCAGCGCCGGATAGAGGATCTCCTCCACCACCGGCGACAGGCGGTGGATCTCGTCGATGAACAGGACGTCGTGGGGTTCGAGATTGGTGAGGATGGCGGCGAGATCACCGGCGCGTTCCAGCACCGGTCCCGAGGTGTGGCGCATATTGACCCCCATCTCGTGGGCGATGATGTGGGCCAGCGTGGTCTTGCCCAGCCCCGGCGGACCGAACAGCAGCACGTGGTCGAGGGACTCCTTGCGCTTCCTGGCGGCGGCGATGAAGATCGAAAGCTGCTCGCGGATCTTCTGCTGGCCGACGTAGTCGTCGAGGCGCTTGGGCCGCAGCGCACGCTCGACGGCGTCCTCCTGCGGACTGGCAGAGGCGGGGGAAATGAGGCGGTCGGTTTCGATCATCGCGTTCCTATCGGTCACGAGCGGCAACACCCGTAGGGGCATGCGCAACGAAAAGGGCTCGCGCCGAGCGCGCGCCGTTTGTCCATTGTCGCGGCTCCGACATCCACGGTCCACCCGCGGCCCACCGTATTGCGCCGAGCCGGCCTGTCAACCGGGGCATCTGCAATTCGAGCGGCGCAAGCCGCAGGGCAGAGGCATCTGGGTACATTCCGATTCCGCCGGAATCGTGAAACATACCGTAACACCCTGTTTCCCGAGGGAAACACCCACGGGGCAGCGATTCTCTATGATTCGCCCCGTCACGCGACGACGGCCCGGCGGGCCGTGCAGCAAGCGAGCGCGATGACGCGTTCGACCACCCGTTCATTTCATGAGGACCGATCTATGAGAAAGGCTTTTCACATCGCAGTGCTGGCATCGTTTTTCACCTCGTTCTCCGCTCTTGCCCATCACCCCGCTGCCGACATCGTCGACGAAGACATCTATGAAATGATCGACGAAAACGTTGCGGATACGCCCCACGCCGACCTCGATTTCACGAGCATGGGTCGCTGAGGGAACGCCAAGGGGAGGCGAGGCCGTGGTCGTCCGGCGCGCCAGGCGCTGCGGTCTCTCCCCGATCGGGCCGCGGGGAGACGTCGAAGTCTCCACTGCGTTCCCGCCATGCGGAACGCCGCCGGCTGTCACGGGGCGTTACGCGCGACGCACGTATAGCGTCTTTTCCACCGTAGCGATCACCTTGCCCGAGGCGTCGGTGACATCGACGCTGAAGGTCGGCTCGTGCTTCTCTCCGTCCGCGGTCTCCGCCTTGACGGCGGCGATCTGCTCCTCGCTCAGGCGGAAATCGGCGAACACCGTGCCCTTGCCCGGCGCGTGGTAGTGGATGCGGGACGACTTGTCCCACACGACATGGCCCTTGCCCAGGTTGTGCATCAGCATCAGCATGAAGAAGGGGTCGGTCATGGCGTAGAGCGACCCGCCGAAGTGGGTGCCGACATAGTTGCGGTTGTACCAGCGCAACGCCATGCGCACCCTGACTTCGCGGTAATCCTCGGCGATGTACAGGACGTGGATGCCGGCGCCGATGAACGGCGGCCACAGATTGATGCCGAGGCGCAGCGCGCTGGCGCCGAGCCGGACGTTGCGCAGAAATCCCTGCTTGCGCGTCGACATCTCTGCGTACTCAGACCTTGGACAGGGATTTGAGCGCCTGGCGGATACCGTCGGACACGCCGATGTCGGCAGGCAGTTGCTTCAGCGCCGCCTGCGCCTCCTTCTCGCTGTAGCCCAGCGCCAGCAGCGCATTGAGGATGTCGTCGCCGCTGGTCGGCGCGTGGGCCGGCATCGCTGCCGTCACCTTGGGCAGCTTGTCGCGCAGTTCCAGCAGCAGACGTTCCGCCGTCTTCTTGCCGATGCCGGGAATCCGGATGAGGCGTCCGCTTTCCTGCGCCGCCACCGCCTGCGCCAGATCGGCCACGCTCAACCCGGAAAGGACGGCCAGCGCCGTGCGCGCGCCGATGCCGCTGATCCGGAGCAGTTGGCGAAAGGCGCTGCGCTCGCTCTCGCCGGCGAAGCCGAACAACAGATGCGCGTCCTCGCGCACCACGAGATGGGTGAACAGGCTGACTCTGTCGCCCACGGCGGGCAGATTGTAGAAGGTACTCATGGGCACATCCACGTCATAGCCGACGCCGTGCACGTCCAGGGTTATCTGGGGCGGATTCTTCTCGATGAGGATGCCGGTGAGTCGGCCGATCATGGATGGGCGCCTCGTCTCGCGCGTGGTGCACCGCGGCGGGCATGGCCCGCCCTCGGGAGATGGATGCGGCCGATCGGTGTACCGAGCGTCATTTGCACTCCTGCGCCGCTTTCTGCATGCGGGCGATCAAATCCTGCCCCTCGTCCCTGCCTTTCAGCGCGATGCGTGCTTCGTAGCCGGCGCCCAGATTGCCGCCGCCGTAGAAGATGCGAAGCTGGTCGCTGCCGAGTTCCAGGTATTGCACGCCGATCAGATTGATCAGCCTTTTGGTACCGTTGGCACTGCCCGGCAGTTCGAACAGGCAGAACGTGATGGATCCCGCCGCGCGGCCGGCCGCAGCGGTCTTGTCCCCTCGCGTCGGCGCGACGTCCGCGCCTAGCGTGTGGGCGGAAATGGCGCAGACAAACGCAGCGATGCCGAGGGCGAGGGCCGTGCGGCGCATGCTTCCTCGCGTTAACCGCAACTTCGCCGGCCGGACCTTTTCGGTGCAGTCTGGTCGGGGGGCGCTCAAACCAGGCGCCCCCTGCGTACCCGGAATCCGGTGGTGGCGATGATGCCCAGCCCCTGGCCGCCGTGGGCGTGGCAGATTGCGCAAGCCAGCGCGTCCGCCGCATCCGGGCTCGGATCGCCGGCCAGACCCAGCAGGCGCCGCACCATCTGCTGCACCTGCTCCTTTGCCGCCTTGCCGTGCCCCACCACCGCCTGCTTCACCTGCAGCGCCGTGTATTCGGCCACCGGCAGGTCGCGCGCCACGGCGGCGCAGATCGCGGCGCCGCGCGCCTGGCCGAGCAGCAGCGTGGATTGCGGATTGACGTTCACGAACACCTTCTCCACCGCCACCTGCTGCGGCCGGAATTCGCGGATGACTTCGCCCAGGCCGTCGAGGATGGTCTTGAGCCGCGCCGGCAACTCGCCGACGGGCACGCGCACGCAGCCGCTGGAGACATAGCGCAGGCGCGTGCCTTCCTTTTCGATGAGGCCAAAACCCGTCACCCGCAGGCCCGGGTCGATGCCGAGAATGCGGACGGCGCCTTCTGCACTCACGAGGCGGCGTTTACCCGATGCTTACGGCGGTGCCGCTGACGCACACCATCAGCATGCCGTTATCCTGACCGAGCACCTCATAGTCGAAGTCGATGCCGACGATGGCATCGGCGCCCAGGTCGTCGGCCTGCTCTTCCATGTCCGCCAAAGCGTCCTTGCGTGCGCCCGCCAGGGCGTTCTCGTAGGCGCCGGAGCGGCCGCCGACGACGTTGCGGATGGAGGCGAGCCAGTCGCGGAACATGTTGGCGCCGATGATGGCCTCGCCCGTGACGACGCCGTAATACTTGCGGATGGTCCGCCCTTCGATGGTGGGGGTCGTGGTCATGAGCATGGCGGTCTCCTGGCAGACGATGCCCGGATTCTACCCGAGCGCGTGATGACGGACGCAGGGCGCGCCGCGAATTGGCGGGCACGGCCCGCCCTACGGGGCATGGGGGGCGGCGGCGCAGATCCGCCGGTACGGCGAAGCGCGGGCGTGGCCCGCCCGCCGATCCTATTCTTCGATCGAGGCAGTGGTGTACACGTTCTGCACGTCATCCAGATCTTCGATGGCGTCGAGCAGTTTCTGCATTTTCGTCGCCTCGTCGCCCTTGAGCACGGCCTCGCTCTGCGCGCGCATCGTCACTTCGGCCATCTCGGCCTTCAGCCCCGCCTTGTCCAGGGCCTTCTGCACCGTGTCGAAGTCGCCGGGTACGCAGATCACCTCGATGCTGCCGTCCTCGTTGCTCACCACGTCCTCGGCGCCGGCCTCCAGCGCCGCTTCCATCACCTTGTCCTCGCTGGCGCCGGGAGCGAACAGGAACGTGCCGCAGTGCTTGAACATGAAGGCCACCGAGCCGTCGGTGCCGAGGTTGCCGCCGTGCTTGGCGAAGGCATGGCGCACCTCGGCCACGGTGCGGGTGCGATTGTCCGTGAGACAGTCCACGATCACCGCCGCGCCGCCGATGCCATAGCCCTCATAGCGGATCTCCTCGTAGTTCACGCCCTCCAACTCGCCGGTGCCCTTCTTGATGGCGCGATCGATGTTGTCGGCCGGCATGTTCGACCGCCTTCGCCTTCTCGATGGCGAGCCGCAGGCGCGGGTTGAAGCCGGCGTCACCGCCGCCCATCTTCGCCGCGACCGTGATCTCCTTGGCCAGCCGGGAGAAGATCTTGCCGCGCTTTTCGTCCTGGCGGCCCTTTCTGTGCTGGATATTGGCCCACTTGGAATGTCCGGCCATGTTTCGATCTCTGCGCGATGGAAGGAGACGAATTCTAGCACCACCAGGGCCAGTCGCCGTATCGGACACGCACGGCACGTGCTACACGTGCCATGCGTGCTAACATGAAGGCTTGGAGGTGCAGCATGAAACAAAACGTCACCGTGTCTCTCGATGCCGAAGTGCTGCAGGCGGCCAAGGTTCTCGCGGCTCAGCGCAAGACCAGCCTCAGTCGGTTGCTTGCCGACGAAATCGCGGAACAGGTGCGCCGGGCCCGCGACTACGAGCAGTGCAAGCGGGCGGCCCGCGCCCTGCTGGAGCAAGGTCTTCCGTTAGGCGGGGTTCCAATGTCGCGAGAAGAGGCTCATGAGCGCTGAGCGTGTATTCGTCGACACCAACATCCTGTATTACGCGTTCGATCGCTTCGGCGGCGCCAAGCGCGAGCGTGCCCGCGAGCGTCTGGACGCGCTGTGGGACGAGGACCGGGGCGCACTGTCGCTTCAGGTATTGCAGGAGTTTTTCCAAAACTGCGTGCGCAAGCTTGCCGAGCCGAACGCGCTGGTCCTGGCGCGGGAGGCGCTGACCCTCTACCGGCCCTGGCTGCGCGAGGCCACGACGCTCGATACGGTGCTGCGCGCGACGCAGTTGATGGAGTTGGCCCAGTTGTCCTTCTGGGACGCGCTCATCGTCGCCAGCGCCGCCGAGGCAGGCGCGGCAATCTTGTTGACCGAGGATCTGAGCCATGGCCAGGTCATCGCCGGCGTGCGCGTCGAAAACCCGTTCCGCTGAGGGAACCGCAAAGGCCTGACGTTCAGGCAGTCCTGCAAAAAAAGGAGTCCGTTTATGGCTGATCCCCTCTACGTCGCCAAATCCGGCGACCAGTTCCTCGCCCTGCTGCCCCACATGGCCAATCGCCACGGCCTCATCACCGGGGCCACCGGCACCGGCAAGACCGTCACCCTGCAGTCGCTGGCGGAGCGCTTTTCGTACATCGGCGTGCCGGTATTCATGGCCGACGTGAAGAGCGATCTGTCGGGCATGGGGGCGGCCGGGACCGCGTCGCCCAAGCTGCAGCAGCGGCTCGATCTGCTGGGGCTGACGGACTTCGTGCCCTACGCCAGCCCGGTGGTGTTCTGGGACGTGTTCGGCCAGGCCGGCCACCCGGTGCGTGCCACCGTCTCCGACATGGGACCGCTGCTGCTGGCGCGGCTGCTGGGGCTGAACGAGACCCAGGCCGGCGTGCTGACCCTGGTGTTCAAGATCGCCGACGACAATGGCCTGCTGCTGCTCGACCTCAAGGACCTGCGGGCGATGGTGCAGTACGTGGGGGACAACGCCAAGCAATTCACCACCGACTACGGCAACGTCGCCACCGCCTCCATCGGCGCCATCCAGCGCGGCCTGCTGGCGATCGAGGAGCAGGGCGGAGACAGCTTCTTCGGCGAGCCGATGCTGGACATCGCCGACCTGATGCAGACCGACGCCCACGGCCGCGGCGTGATCAACATCCTGTCGGCCGAGAAGCTCTACAACTCGCCCAAGCTCTATTCCACTTTCCTGCTGTGGCTGCTGGCGGAGTTGTTCGAGCAGTTGCCGGAAGTCGGCGACGTGGAAAAGCCGAAGATGGTGTTCTTCTTCGACGAGGCGCACCTGCTGTTCAACGATGCGCCCGCGGCGCTGCTGGAGAAGATCGAGCAGGTGGTGCGGCTGATCCGCTCCAAGGGCGTGGGCGTGTATTTCGTGACGCAGAACCCGCTGGACGTGCCGGACACGGTGCTGGCCCAGCTCGGCAACCGCGTGCAGCACGCCCTGCGCGCCTTCACGCCGCGGGACCAGAAGGCGGTGAAGACTGCCGCCGAGACCATGCGCCCCAATCCCAAGTTCGATGCTGCCGAAGCGATCATGGAACTGGGTACCGGCGAGGCGCTGGTGTCCTTCCTCGACGAGAAGGGGCGGCCCAGCATCGTCGAGCGCGCCTTCGTGCTGCCGCCGGCCTCGCGACTCGGCCCGCTCACGGCGCAGGAACGCGCGGCGCTGATCCGCGCCTCCGCACTCTACGGTCGCTACGAGGAAGTCATCGACCGCGAATCGGCCTACGAGAAGTTGAAGGGCCGTGCTGCCGAGGCCGCCGAGGCGGCGGGCGCGCCCGAGGTCAAGAAGGAGGAGGGCGGCGGGATCATGGGCGGGGCGCTGGGCGAGATTCTGTTCGGCAGCACCGGGCCGCGCGGCGGCAGGCGCGATGGCGTCGTGCAGAGCGCAGCCAAGAGTGCCGCCCGCAGCGTCGCCTCGGGCCTGGGGCGGGAGATCGTGCGCGGGGTGCTCGGGTCGATCTTCGGCGGCCGCCGGCGCTGAAACCGCTCAGGGGTTCGTACGTAGGGTGCGCTTCGCGCACCGTCCTGCGGCCGTTCGTTGAAGTGGTGCGCGCAGCGCACTCTACGGGCTGGAGGAAAGCAAGAGGCTGGTCCGAACCCGGAGGTCGGCGCCGGCCTGCGGGGACTGACTTGCCTACTTGCCTTGAAGCAGCTTCACCACCGCGGCCTGCTTGTGGCCTTCGGCGAGTTGCAGCGCGGTCTTGCCGTCGGCGTCCTTGATGTCGGTGCGGGCGCCTTTGTCCAGCAAGGCCTTCACCACCTTGTCGTGCCCGGCCTCGGCAGCGTCCATCAGCGGCGTGCTGCCGGCGCGGTCGGTGATGTTGGGGTTGGCGCCTGCCGCCAGCAGGGCCTGAACCGCAGAGGCGTGGTCCTTGGCCGCGGCGAAGTGCAGTGCCGTGTCGCCGTTCTTGTCCTTGAGGTTCGGATCGGCACCCGTGGCGGCGAATTGCTTGATGGCGTCGGCATGGCCCTTTCCCGCCGCCTTCATCATCGCCGTTTCGCCTTTGCGGTTGGGCTGGCTGGGGTGGGCGTCGTGCTTGAGCAGAACGGCGATCACCTTGGCATGCCCCTTTTCTGCGGCGCCGTGCAGGGCGGTGTCGCCGTAGCGATCGGTGGCGTTGGGATCGGCCTGGAAGTCGAGCAGTTGCGCCACGATCACGTCGTAGCCGAGGCGCGCCGAGATCATCATCGCGTCCCAGCCGGAGCGGGTGCGGTCATGCACGTGGGCGCCCAGTTCCACCAGCATGGCCGAGATGTCGGCATGGCCGTTCTCCGCAGCGAAGGTGAGCGCCGTGCAGCCGGCGACGGTGCGGGCGTTGACGTTGGCGCCCTTGGACAGCAGCACCGTCACGCTCTTCGAGGCGCCGCTTTCCACGGCGCGCATCAGGGCGGTCTTGCCGAACTCGTTGGGCGAATCGACGTTGGCGCCCTTGGCGAGCAGCTTGCGCACGTCATCGACGTCGTCGATGGTCGCCGCCTCGCGCAACTGGCGGTTGAGGTCTTCCTGCAGCGCGCTGTCCGCTGCAGATCGCGGTGTTGGCTGCGAGCAGCGCCCACAGCATCACGAGGATCGTTCGAATTTTCATTGCTTGAGCTTTCTGTTAACGAGGGTGGCGGTGGCCATCATCCCTGCGGGCCGTCCTTCTTCGGTTCCGCCGCGGCGCCCGTCGGCTTGTCCGCCTCCTTCGGGGCTTCGGTGGCCGGTTGTCCCTCGGCGGGCGCCGGCGCTGCTGGCGTTGCCGCCGGTTGCGCGGAGGCTGCCGCTTCGGCCGGTTTCTCCTCGCCCGCCGCCGCCTTGTCTTGCGCGGGCTTATCCTCGTCCTTAGCCTCCTCGGCCGCGTCCTTGGGCAGCTTGTGTCCGATGCCCTTGTGGCAGTCGATGCAGCTCTGCCCGCGGTCAGTCGCGTTCTGATGTTTGCGGCGGGCGAACTTGTCCTGCTCGCTGAAGTCCATGTGGGCGTAGGAGTGGCAGGATTTGCATTCACGCGAGCCGCTGGCCTTCATCTTGGCCCAAACGCGCTGCGGCCATGTTGAGGCCGGTGCGCCTCGTACTTCTCGGGCGTGTCGATGGTGCCCACGATCTCGTGATAGACATCCTTGGCCGCAAGCACCTTGGCGATCATCTTGTCCGTGAAGTTCTTCGGCACGTGGCAGTCGGCACAGCCGGCGTGGACGCCGGAAACGCTCTTCCAGTGCAGCTTCTCCTTCAACTCGTCGAGGTTGGTCTGCATCGAGTGACACGAGGTGCAGAACTCGGTGCGGTTGGTGTATTCGAGCCCCCAGTTGAAGGCTCCGGCGAAGGCTATGCCGGCGGCGAAGATGGCCAGCACGCCCAGAATCCCGACGGTCCAGGTTCGGGACTTCTTGTTCGGATCGTTCTGCATCGCTCGAGTTCTCCAATTCGACGATGGTGCGGAGCGCGCGCGGACGGCGGCGCGCGTCGGTCATGTGCTGTCCATCGGGCTAGTGGGTCTTGCCCGCGTCCTGCGGCGCGATTTTCGGCACGTGTATGAAATCCGGCGCGAAGTCCGGGTTGCGCCAGTCGGGCGGCGCCATCATCTGCTTGGGGGGGCGCAGGCGCGAGGTGAAGTCGACGACGGCGACGATATCGCGGTCGGTGAAGCGCTTGATCTGCTTCACCATGGTCTGATCCGCGTTGCGCCGCTGGCCGTTCTTGATCCAGTAGAACTGGCGCAGCAGGTATTCGTAATGCTGGCCCTGGATGCGCGGCTGGAACTCCTTGTTGTCGCCTTCGCCGCCGGCGCCGTGGCACTTTTTGCAGTGTTCCTTGTACAGGGCCTCGCCGTGCGTCAGATCGTGTCCCGGGCCGACGCTGTTGTACGGATTCATCTTCAGCTTCGCGATGTAGGCCGCCACATCCGCAATGTTCTGCGGTCCGCCCAGCGTCGACATCTGGGCGAAGGGATACATGGTGGGGTTGTCACGGTTACCCTGGCGGATGTCGGTGAGCTGCTTGATGGTGACATTGGGGTGCTGGCCGGAGATCTGCGGATAGCGGCCGTGCTGCATGCCCCAACCCATGGGGGTGTGGCAGATGGCACAGGCCTCATAGACGCGGCGGCCGTTGTCGAGATTGGGCTTGAGGGCCATCGTCGCCTCGCGTTCTTCGTCCCAGGCAAAGGCGGGCAGGGCGACCGTCAGGCCGAGCAGCGCGGGAGCGACTCTGCGGATAAAGGGCTTCATGGTTCGCAATCCAGTGGGGGAACGAGAAAGCGGGGCCCGCAAGCCCCGCTTGTGCTTCAGTCTCGCTTCAAGGCATCAGCCGAAGATGTCGGCAGTGATGTTCTTGAACCAGCTATGGGCATACATCACCTCGCGCTTGCGCATTTCGGCCGAGGCGTCGGCCGGCGACAATCCGCCCGATCCCTTCACCTGCGCCAGCTTGCCGCCCTCCAGCTTGTACACGCCAGCCACCGAGATGCCATAGTCGGGGCCGACGATGGAGTAGCAGGTGTTGGTGTAGGCCGGCGTCGCCGCCTTGCCGCCGGCCAGCGCCGCCACCACCGCCGCGGCACAGACCTTGGCCTGGGAGTTGGCGGAGTAGCCCGACTTCGGCATCGGTGCCGCGACGCAGGCATCGCCGATCACATACACGCCCTTCTGCAGCGTGGACTCGAAGGTGGCGTGATCCACCGGGCACCAGCCCTTGTCGTCGGTCAGGCCGCTGGCCTTGGCGATGGCACCGGCCTGCTGGGCGGGGATGATGTTGGCCACGGCGCACTTGTGGGCCGACTGCAGTTCGCCGGCGAACACTGTCATGCTGCCCGCATCCACCTTGGCGACCTTGCCTTCCTTGGAGAACGGTACCCACTCGATCATGTCGCCGTAGAGGGTCTTCCAGCCGGCAGTGAACAGGCCCTGCTTGGCGAAGGTGTCCTTGGCGTCGAGGATCAGAACCTTGGACTTGGGCTTCTTCTGCTTGAGGTATTGGGCGATCAGGCTGGCGCGCTCGTAGGGGCCGGGCGGACAGCGGAAGGGGTCGGCGGGCGGGGCAATGACGACCACGCCGCCGTCCTTCATCGATTCCAGTTGCTTGCGCAGCAGCGCCGTCTGGGGGCCGGCTTTCCAGGCGTGAGGCATCTTCTCGGCCACCGCCTCGCTGTAGCCGGCGATCGAGTCGTACTTGAGGTTGACGCCGGGAGAGACGATGCAGCGGTCGAACTCGATCACCTCCCCGCCATCCACGGTCACCTTCTTGCCGGCGGCGTCGATGGCAGTGGCGGACTTCTGCACCACCTTGATGCCGCGTTTGGTGAGCCCGCCGTAGCCGAACTTGAGCGAGTCGAGGGTGCGCTCGCCCGAGAGCACCTCGTTGCTCATGAAGCAGGTGTAGTAGTTGGCGTTGGGTTCGATCAGGGTGACTTCGATCGAGGGATCAAACATCTTGACGTACTTGGCGGCCGTGGCGCCTCCGACGCCGCCGCCCACCACGACCACGCGCTTCGCGGCGGCACGGCCGATCAGGGGAACCGCAGCAAGGCTCAGGGCCGAGGCATAGGCCCCCAGCTTGATGAAATCGCGACGATTGAATGACATGTTATGTGCTCTCCCTTATTTCTGGCTGGCGTAGAAGTGCATGAGGTTCTCCAGACCCTTGGGGTCGGCTTCCTGAACCTTCTTGACCTCGGCCGCCATCTTCTTGGCCATTTCCCGCTTGCCGGAGGTGAAGTCCTCCATCGAGTAGACCAGATAGGGCAGCCACTGGCCGGCGAGCACGCCCGATCCGTCCTCGTCCTTGCGGCCGTTATCCTCGTGGCACTTGACGCAGCGATCCTTGTGCAGCGCCTGGCCCGCCTTGACCTTGGCCGCATCCGTGGTCTGGGGGAAACGCACGAACTTCTGCTTGAAGTAGTAGTTGGCCATCAGTTTCAGTTCATCGTCGGTGTAGCCCTTGGCGATGCGGTCCATGACGGTGGTCGGGCGCGTGCCGTCCTGATACGCCTTCATATAGTCCATGAAGGTTTCGACCGCCATGCCGGCGATGGTCGGTGTCGCCGGGCCCTGGCTGGACCCGTTCGGGCCGTGGCAGCCGGTGCAGGTCTGCGCCAGCATGGTGGCCGCGTCCGGGGGTGCTGCCATCAGGACGCCGGGGAACGCAAAGCCGCCCGCGGTGAGCAGAGCGGCGCACATCAACTTCAGTCTCATTCTTGATGCCTCCTCTAGTTTCGCCAGTGGTTACGCCCGTCACGGTGTCGGCGCGCCAATGCATTCGCTGCGGCGCACAAGCCGAAACAGGAATTCTTGAATCGTTTTAATGCGAAGACCGGCGCTGGCTACCGAACAACTGTATTGATTTCTGTTGTATTTTCTTGTTCCGTTCTGGGCTGAAATTTATAGCATGGCCAAAGCGCCATGGTCAATCAATCCGGAAAGAAAAACCCTGCTGGTGTCAAAGGAACTTGCGCGCGGCCCGTTTCTGCCGACTGCGCAGGTCGGAGCGGGCTTTCGTCTGCACGGATACCCGGGGAGGCGGGCCGGGCAGATCATAGGTAGCGGGGTCGCGATCGTGGGGATGCCGCTTGGCGCGCGGGCGGCGATAATGGGAAGGCATCTTCCGGACCCGCGCTTGCCCATGGACCAGGATCGTACTTCCGAACGCTACGCCGAGCGCGTGACCGGCGAGCAGGTGGCGCTGCTCTACAACCATTTCTCGCGCCAGTACTGGCTGCTGCTTCTGGCGCCGCCCATCGTCGTGCCGGTGATGTGGAGCCAGGTGCCCCATGTGCCCCTGGTGTTGTGGGGCATCGTCTATGTCGTCAGCGTCCTGGATCGGCGTTTGCTCGCGCAGCGCTACTACGATGCCCGGCCGCCGGCCGCGGAAGCGCGCCGCTGGGGGATGCGCTTCACGCTCAGGGCGGCGATCAGCGGCGTGCTGCTGGGTTCCTGCGGCTTCTGGATGTTCGCACCGTACTCGCTGCCGCACCTGATGTTCCTGTTCGCCTTCCTGTTCGTCACTTCCGCCGGTGCGGCGCTGTTCTACGCGCCGTTCCTGCCGGCCTACTACGCCTTTCTGCCGCTGGCGACGATGCCGCTGGTGGCCCGGGTGCTCCTGGTGGGAACCTTGCCGGCGCTCTGGGCGTGCGTCGCGGTGGTGGTCTACACGCTGTTCATGCTGCGCGTCGGGCGCGACTACGGCGAGGCGATACGTCGCAGCTTCGAACTGCGCTTCCAGAACCTGGATCTGGTGCAGGAGTTGACGCGCAAGAACGAAGAGGCGGAACGTGCCAATCGCGCCAAGTCGCAGTTTCTTGCTGCCGCCAGCCACGATCTACGGCAGCCGATGCAGGCCCTCTCGCTGCTCACCGGCACGCTCAAACTGCGCAGCGCGGCGGGTCCCGACCGCGACCTGGTGGAGCGCATCGGCACCTCCGTCGAAGCGCTGGAAGGCTTGTTCAGCGCGCTGCTCGACATCTCCAAGCTCGATGCCTCCGTCATCCGAACGGAACGCAGCAGCGTCTCGCTCAGTGCCCTGCTGACCCGGATCGAGACCGATGCCGCGCCCGGGGCGGAGGCGAAAGGGTTGCGCCTGAGCGTCCATCGCATCGCCTGCTGGGTGGACAGCGACCCGGTGCTGCTGCGGCGCATCCTGCAGAACCTGGTGGCCAACGCGATCCGCCATACGCGCTCCGGCACCGTGTGGGTGGGTGCGCGCCGGCGCGGCGACAGGGTGCGCATCGAAGTGCGTGACTCCGGCAGCGGCATCGCCGCCGAGCACCTCGATCGCATCTTCGAGGAGTTCTATCAGGTCGAGAATCCCGGGCGCGACCGCCGCAAGGGCCTGGGCCTGGGCCTGGCGATCGTGCGGCGGCTGACCGAGCTGCTCGGCCATACGGTGGAGGTACGCTCCATGCCGGGCCGCGGCTCGACCTTCGCCGTCACCGTGCCGCTGGCGCCGACGCCGGGCGCTGCCGCCGAGGCGGGAGGGTCGGGGGGAGTGCGCCCGGATCTCCTGGGCCTGGCGGTGCTGGTGCTCGAGGACGACGCGGAGGTGCGGGCGGCGCTGCGCATCACGCTCGAGGAATGGGGCTGCTACGTCGTCGCCGCTGCCGACGATGACGACGCCCTGGCCCAGGCGCGCCAGCGCCCGCGCTGGCGCCCGCAGGTGGTCCTGACGGACTACCGGCTGGGTTCCGGGCGCAGCGGGATCGAGGCAGCACGGAGCCTGCTTGCCCATTGGGACATCTTGATCCCGGTGGCGCTGATTTCGGGCGATACGGCGGACGAGCCGCTGCGCGCGGCGCAGGCGAGCGGCTACGAGTTGTTGCACAAACCGATACGCCCGCAGCGTCTGGAACGGCTGTTGCGCGATCTGCCGCGGCAGTAGCGGCGGCGCCGCGCGTCGTCCCTTGCCCGTGACAGCACGAACGAAGGACTTTTCCGGCTAGGATGGAAGCTGCGTCCCGCGTGCGAGTCCCATCATGATGCGTGCCGATTTTGCCAGCGACAACACCGCCGGCATCTGCCCCGAAGCGCTGGAAGCGCTGCTTGCGGCCAATGTCGGAAGGGCGCCGTCCTACGGCGAGGACGAATGGACGCGGCGCGTCTGCAATGTCCTGCGCGAGCTGTTCGAGACCGATTGCGAGGTGTTCTTCGTTTTCAATGGCACCGCGGCCAATTCGCTGGCGCTGGCCTCGCTGTGCCAGTCCTACCACGGCATCCTCTGTCACGAGCTGGCCCACGTCGAGACCGACGAGTGCGGCGCGCCCGAATTCTTTTCCAACGGCACCAAATTGCTGCCGGTCCCCGGCGAGCAGGGCAAGATCGATCTCGGCGCCGTGGAGGCGATGGTCTCGCGCCGCCGCGACATCCACTTCCCGAAGCCCAAAGCGCTCACCCTGTCCCAGTCCACGGAGCTGGGGACGGTCTACCGGATCAGCGAGCTGCAAGCGATCGGCGAGGCGGCGCGACGCCTCGGCCTGCGCCTGCACATGGATGGCGCCCGCTTCGCCAATGCCGTGGCCGCGCTCGATGTGGCGCCCGCCGATCTCACCTGGCGCGCGGGTGTCGATGTCCTGTCGCTGGGTGGAACCAAGCTCGGCCTGCTGGTGGGGGAGGCCGTGGTGTTCTTCGACCGCGCCCTGGCCGCGGACTTCGCCTACCGCTGCAAGCAGGCGGGGCAACTGGCGTCCAAGATGCGCTTTCTCGCGGCGCCCTGGCTCGGCATCCTGCGCGATTCGATCTGGCTGCGCCACGCGGCGCACGCCAATCGCATGGCGCAGGTATTGGCCGAGCGGCTTACCGCCATTCCGGGCGTTGCCCTGATGCTGCCGGTAGAAGCCAATGCAGTGTTCGTTGCCGTGCCGGAACGCGCTTTGTCCAGCCTGCGGGCGGCAGGATGGCTGTTCTACACCTTCATCGGCCTGGGTGGCGCGCGTTTCGTCTGCGCCTGGGATACGAGGGAAGCGCAGGTTGACGATCTGGTGGCCGCCGTTCGCGCTGCGATGGACGGCGCCTGAGGACCGTCTGCGCGGTTGCGCCGTTCAGTCGCTCAGCAACATCGGCAGCATCGGCAGGTCGGTGATGCCGACGTCGATATCAAGCTGGGTCAGCAGGGTCGTAACCTGACCCCGGTGGTGGGTCTGGTGGTTGAACATCTGGGCCACGAATACCCAGCGCGGATGGGTCTTCGTGACGCCATAGAGCCCGCTCTTCCAGGTCATGGCCTCCCGCAGCCATTCCTCGGAAACCCCGGCCGCCCAAGTCTGGATCTCCTGATCCAGTTCCATGCGCGCGCTGCGCATGGCGGCGAAATCCTGATACAGCCATTCGCGGATCGGCGCCCTCGGATAGCTCTTGCCGTTGAAGCGGCCGAGCCAGATGCCGTCGCCCCACAGGATGTGGCTGAGCGTGCCATGGATTGAGTCGAAAAAGGCGCCGCGATGACGCTTGCGTTCGTCGTCGGGCAGCCTGCCGCAGGCGTCATAGACCTTCTCGTTCATCCAGCGGTTGTATTCCGCCATCAGTTGCGCATAGTTGCCGGTGTACATGACGGACCCTCGATTTGGAATCAGGACAGGCCCAGCCGCTGCCAGATGGTGGTGGTGAGCCCGGCTTGGTTGAGCGTGTAGAAGTGTAACCCCGGCGCGTCGCTGGTGAGCAGCCGGTCGCACATCGCCGTCACCACGTCCAGTCCGAACGAGCGCACGGACGCGGCATCGTCGCCGAAACTCTCGAACTTGCGGCGGATCCAGCGCGGAATTTCGGCGCCGCAGGCATCCGAGAAGCGGGCGATCTTGCTGAAGTTGGCGATCGGCATGATGCCGGGGACGATCGGAATCGACACGCCCGAGGCCCGGGCCTGGTCGACGAAATGGTCGTAAGCGTCGGCATTGTAGAAATACTGGGTGATGGCGCTGGTGGCGCCGGCATCCACCTTGCACTTGAAGTTGCGCAGATCGTCCTGCGGGCTGCGCGCCTGGGGATGGTATTCGGGATAGGCCGCCACCTCGATGTGGAACCAGTCTCCGGTTTGTTCGCGAATGAAGGCCACCAGCTCGTTGGCGTAGCGGAACTCCCCCGGGGCCGCCATGCCCGAGGGCAGATCGCCGCGCAGCGCGACGATGCGGCGGATGCCGGCGTCCTGGTAGCGCTGCAGGATGGCGCGGATGTTCTCGCGCGTCGAGCCGATGCAGGACAGGTGGGGCGCGGCCGGCAGGCCCTCGCCCTGGATCTCCAGCACCGTCTCCAGGGTGCGGTCCCGGGTCGAGCCGCCGGCACCGAAGGTGCACGAAAAGAAAGCGGGCTTGAACTGCGCCAGTTGGCGGCGCGTGGCGCGCAGCTTTTGGATGCCTTCGGCGGTCTGCGGCGGGAAGAATTCGAAGCTGTAGGTGCGTTGGGTCATGACTGTCTTGGAGGATTCTGCCTGTTCGTTTCACCTATGGTCAGACGGGATTGCGCCGACCGTGGATTCAGTGACGCGCCGGTGCCGTCACGAACCGCCGTCGCCGAGGGTGCTCAAGTACTGCCGGGCTGCCTCTCCCAGCTTGCGATCAAACGTGGCGAGCGGCGCCTTGAGTTCGGCCGCGAGCCAGAGATAGGCGGCATCGTAGGCCGTCAGCGCATAGCGTTCGGCCAGCCCGACCGCCTGCGCGACATCGACCGCGTGCGACACGATGGTCGCGGCAGACAGTTCGCTCAACCCGTCCTCGACATCGGTCCGGCTGCATGTACGCAGCTTCTTCAAAGCGACGTTGCCCACTTCGTAGTCGAGCAGCGCGGGCGCGTGCAACTCGCAGCCGGACATGCGCGCTTCGGCCTGGTCCCGCTCAGCCTCCTGGAACAGCACGGCGCATACCACACTGCAGTCGACCACGAGCGGGGGCCGTGTCGCGTAGCGCGCCGGCGGTTCGGCGACGATGAGGGCGTTGTGCACGGTTTCGGAGCGTGGTGTCAGCGCGAGTCGCGCATCTCGCGGATGATGTCGACGGAGCGCGGCGCATCGGAAATCGGTTCGGGATGTTTGGCGCGCAGTTCGGCGCCGATCTGCTCGATCGTCTTGGTGCCGCGGCGGATCATCTCGCGACCGCGAACAGCGTTTTCCGCGAGCCCTTCGCTTGCCAGCGCCCCCTCGATGATGGCCATCAGCTCGCCCTGCAGCGATCGGTGGTTGCGCTCGGCGCGGGCGCGCAGCCTGTCCGCCAGCGCATCGGGGACGTTCTTGATGGAAAGGTTGATCGCCATGACGGCCCTCCAAAACGGCTTCGAAAAGAAGTCATTCTGGAGGCGAAATGGATCTGCGTCAATCAGTAGCGGTAGTGCTCCGCCTTGTACGGTCCGCCCACGGGCACACCGATATAGGCGGCCTGCTGCTCCGTCAGGGTGCTGAGCTGCGCGTTCAGTTTCTTCAACTGCAGGCGCGCCACCTTCTCGTCCAAGTGTTTCGGCAGAGTGTAGACGTCGATCGGGTATTTGCCCGAGTCGCGCTGCGTCCACAACTCGATCTGGGCGATGGTCTGGTTGGCGAAGGACGAGGACATCACGTAGCTCGGGTGTCCGGTGGCGCAGCCCGAGATTCACCAGGCGGCCCTTGGCGAGCAGGATGATGCGCTTGCCAGGCTTGCCATCAACTGCGGGGAAGATGACGTGGTCGACCTGCGGCTTGATCTCCTCCCACTTGTACTTCTCGATCGAGGCGACGTCGATCTCGTTGTCGAAGTGGCCGATGTTGCAGACGATCGCCTGGTCCTTCATCCTCGCCATGTGGTCGTGGGTGATCACATGGTAGTTGCCGGTGGCGGTGACGAAAATGTCGGCCTTGTCCGCCGCATAGTCCATGGTCACGACGCGGTAGCCTTCCATGGCCGCCTGCAGGGCGCAGATCGGATCGATCTCGGTAATCCAGACCTGCGCCGAAAGCGCCCGCAGCGCCTGGGCCGAGCCCTTGCCGACATCGCCGTAGCCGCACACCAGCGCCACCTTCCCCGCCACCATGACATCGGTGGCGCGCTTGATGCCGTCCACCAGGGATTCCCGGCAGCCGTACAGGTTGTCGAACTTCGACTTGGTCACCGAGTCGTTCACGTTGATCGCGGGGATCTTCAGTTCGCCCTTGGCGTGCATCTGGTACAGGCGGTGCACGCCGGTGGTGGTCTCTTCCGTCACACCGCGGATCGCCGCCAGTTGTTTCGCATACCAGCCGGGCTGTGCCGCCAGACGCTGGCGGATCGCGGCGAAGAGGATGCGCTCCTCCTCCGAGCCGGGCTGGTCCAGCACCGAGGCATCCTTCTCGGCCTTGGCGCCGAGGTGCAGCAGCAAGGTGGCGTCACCGCCGTCGTCCAGGATCATGTTGGACGGCTGGCCGTCCGGCCATTCGAAGATGTGGTGCGTGTAGTCCCAGTAGTCCTCGAGCGTTTCGCCCTTGACCGCGAACACCGCCGTGCCGCCGGCGGCGATGGCGGCGGCGGCATGGTCCTGGGTGGAAAAGATGTTGCACGAGGCCCAGCGCACCTGGGCGCCCAGCGCCTTCAGGGTCTCGATCAGGACCGCGGTCTGGATCGTCATGTGCAGCGAGCCGGTGATGCGCGCGCCCTTGAGGGGCTGGCTGGCAGCGTATTCCTCGCGGATTGCCATGAGACCGGGCATTTCCGTCTCGGCAATGGCGATTTCCTTGCGCCCCCAGCCGGCGAGGGCGAGGTCCGCAACGCGATAATCCTGTTTGGGTTCAGCCACGGTGTTCATGTCGTGCTCCTCGACAATGTGGCCGGCCGGGATGCCCACCTGTGCATCCCGTGCCGGGCACGGGTTGAAGGTGAGCGCCGTTCTGAAGAATGTCCGAGCCTGGCGGGAGAGTGCACGTGCGTGCCCGTCGCAGCGCTCCTCGGACGAGCCGCGATTATAGCGTCAATTGCAGGCAGAAAAAATGCACCGTGCCGCGGCTTCCGACCGCGGCACGGACTCCTTCAACCGCCCCGCCGCCGCAGCATTGAATCGACGCTGGCTGCGAGTTGGTCGAGATCGGGCACGGCGCCGTCGGGCGTGAATCGGTCCACCACTTCCGGCAACAGTTGCGACAAGCCCTGGGAAGCTTCCGCCTCGCTGATCCCGGCTTGGCGCGCGATCCGTGACAAGGTGTCGTTGCCGAAGACCTGACCGATCGCGTCCGGCGAGATGGGGAGATTCTGGCCGGTGCTGACCCAGGAGTCGGCCTGCTCGGCGAAGCCCGCGCGCTGGAACTGCTGCAGCAGTCCCCCCAGGCCGCCCATGCCTCCGCCACCGCCGCCCAGCATCCCGCCCAGGATGTCTCCGAGTCCGCCGCCGGGGGTTCCGCCAGCCTGCCCACCGCGTCCGCCCAGCATGCCGCCGAGAATGTCGCCCAACCCGCCGCCGCCGCCGCCCATGCCGGCGCTCGTGCCGCCCTGCCGGTTCATCAGCATGCTCAGCACGATGGGAAGCAGCGCCATCAGCGCCTTGTTGCCGCCGCTGCCGGCACCGGTGGGTGCCTGCCGGGGTGTCGGCTGCCCCGTCGCGTTGCCCAGCATGCCGCCCAATATGCTGTCCAGAAGTCCCATGGTCGTCGTCCTTTCAGGTAAGGTCTTGCGCAGGCGGTGCGGCGCCGAGCCCGTTCGTTCGGGCGCAATGCGAGCCATACCGTCGGTCTGCATCATAGCGCCGCAGCACCAACGCCGTCAGCGGTGTCGGTCGGGACAGCAGCGGTGCGGGCGGTCTGCTGTAGATCAACGCTTGGCGCGGCGCTTGCGGACCGCGCCAGCGACGGCCTTCGCAACGGCATCCGCGTCGAAGAACTCCGGATCGATCTCGCCCGCCCATTCCAGCATCTCATCATGCTGCGGATCCTTCGGATCGGCCAGCGTGGCGAGCAATTCGGCGTAGCCCCAAGGCCCGCCGCAGTCCTCCGGCGGGCAGGCGCGCTTGCCGGTGACCAGCCGCGGCCCCAGGTCGTCTTCGGGCGCGGCGGGCAACCGTTTCTCCACGGCGATCTCGTGCCACCAGTCATCGCCGAAGTCGTACCAATAGCGGAACTTCTCGTGTCGGCCCAGCACGTCGCGCAGCCGCACGCTGGCTTCGGGGCGCGTCTCCGCCTCGTCGCCGAAGCCGAAGGGGTCGGGCGTCCTCGGGCCGATGCGCTCCTCCCCGATCAGAAACTCGTGCAGATGGCAGTCCTCCCAGCCCATCGCCGCCTGAATGACGCGGTGCAATTGCTCGAAGCTGAGATCCTCCGGCACCACCACACGGCGCCAAACCGGCGGCTTGGTGTCGAGCAGGGTGATCTTGAGTTGAAGAAGGTTGGCGCGGGTGCTGCTCGGCTCTGCTTTCGTCATGATTGTCGTCCGTGGTGTTAGTAGGGCGCGCCGTGCGCGCCGATGGTTGGTCCGGCGCGCACGGCGCGCCCTACGCTGTTGGGCGTCGCCGATTTCGAACAGCACGTCGGGTCGCGGCTTGGTCGGGTAGGCGATGACGGCAGCGGTCGCATGGTTTCGGCGTCGGATCCCCGGGACGATGCGGCCCACGGTGTCGGACTCATTCATGTTCAGCCGAGAGCGAGCACCTTGGTGCTCTCCCCGCCGAACTGGCTCACCACTTGCACCGCGAGCCGCTTGCCCTTGGCGTACCGGATCGGGTGCGAGCGGTGGCCGCAGAGGCGGTCGAAGGCATCGTCGTCGATCTCGATCCTGAGCGTATCCTCGGCCTTGCGTTTGGTCGAGCGCTTGGCGAGGTCGGACAATCCCTTCTTCCAGCGTTCGAACCCGTCCTTTTCGCCGCCGCAGAAGAACACATGGCGCACCATGAAGTTCGAGCCGTCGTAGTCGTCGTCCAGCGTTCAGCAGGCGATTTCGGCCACCGCGCGCGGCTTGACCTCGTCGCGGATCGGATCGTGGATGTCCAGGGCGAAGATGTCGCCCTGCTTGGTCGCGCCGAGAGGCACCTGCGGCACGTCTGGGGTGAAGATGCGGCGACCCGGGCGGACATCGCGGTAATTCAGGTTGCCCTGGGCGCCCGTCGCGTAATGGCGCGAGGGCTCCTCATACGGGCTGTTCAGGATCGGGTTGTCGTTGTTCCCCATCGGACATGGTTGTGGCGGAGTGGCGGACCCGACTGCAGGGATCGCGGGATTCTAGCCGAGGACATGACGTGGCAGGCGAACCACCCACCTCGGGCGCCAACTGCAAATCGTGCCAGCCTCGTTACCGATCGCGTTCGCTCCGTTCGACAGTCCGCGCCACAAGGGGCGCACTGGCGAGGGGCTGCACTACGGGCCGCTGCTGCGATGTCAATCAGCGAACAGTTCCGCCATTCGCAGCGCCGGCCCGTCAGACGCCAGCAGATGCAGTGTCTCGCCCGAGGTCGGCCGGCGGATGTGGCGGTATTCGCCTTCGGCCGGTTCGCGGTGGATGCTCAACTGACTGCCGGCCACGTCGATCAGCCAGCACTCCGGGATGCCGTGGCGGGCGTAGAGCGGCAGCTTGACGTCGCGGTCGAAGTCCAGCGTCGTGTCTGCCACTTCGATCAACAGCAGCACGTCCGCTGCCTCGGGATGGGCGGCGGCATAGCTGCGGTCGCGCACCACCGCGATGTCCGGCTGCGGCTCGCTCGACTCGCCGAGCCGGATCGGGTTCTGGACGCGGACGAGATGGCGGTCGCCAAGCAAGCGCTGGAGCCTTCGTGCGATCGAGTCGACCGTGTATGCGTGCCTGCTTCCGATCGGCGCCATGTCGATCAGTTCCCCCTCGATCAGTTCCACCCGGTCGGTCTCGCCCAGCAGGCCGCTGCCGAGCATGCGGTCCAGATCGGCCACCGTCCAACGGTGCCGCGGCAGCGAAGCCGGACTTCGGGCGCTGTTATCGGTGATCGTGCCCATCGCCTACTCCCGTTCCTTCCTGCCTGCGATTCTGCCCGACGCCGCCGGACCAGCGCAATCTTCGGGGCTCAGGACTTGCTGTAGATCTCCGCCCCGGCCTTCACGAACTCCACCGCCTTCGCCTCCAACCCTTTCTCCAGCGCCTCCGCTTCCGCCACGCCCTGCGCCGCGGCGAACTCGCGCACGTCCTGGGTGATCTTCATGGAGCAGAAGTGCGGCCCGCACATGGAGCAGAAGTGGGCCAGCTTGGCGCCCTCCTGGGGCAGGGTCTCGTCGTGGAAGCTCTTGGCCTTGTCCGGATCGAGGCCGAGGTTGAACTGGTCGTCCCAGCGGAACTCGAAGCGCGCTTTCGAGAGCGCGTTGTCGCGGATCTGCGCGCCGGGGTGGCCCTTGGCCAGATCGGCGGCGTGGGCGGCGAGCTTGTAGGTGATGATGCCTTCCTTGACGTCGTCCTTGTCCGGCAGGCCGAGGTGCTCCTTGGGCGTGACGTAGCACAGCATGGCCGTGCCGTACCAGCCGATCATGGCGGCGCCGATGCCGCTGGTGATGTGGTCGTAGCCGGGGCGATGTCGGTGGTGAGCGGGCCCAGGGTGTAGAACGGCGCCTCGTCGCACCATTCCAACTGCAGGTCCATGTTCTCCTTGATGAGCTGCATCGGCACGTGGCCGGGGCCCTCGATCATCACCTGCACGTCGTGCTTCCAGGCGGTCTGGGTGAGTTCGCCCAGGGTCTTGAGTTCCGCCAGTTGCGCCTCGTCGTTGGCATCGTAGATCGAGCCCGGGCGCAGGCCGTCGCCGAGGCTGAAGGCCACGTCGTAGGCCTTCATGATCTCGCAGATGTCCTCGAAGTGGGTGTAGAGGAAGCTCTCGCGGTGGTGGGCGAGGCACCACTTGGCCATGATGCTGCCGCCGCGCGACACGATGCCCGTCATGCGCCCGGCGGTCATCGGGATGTAGCGCAGCAGCACGCCGGCATGGATGGTGAAGTAGTCCACGCCCTGCTCGGCCTGCTCGATCAGGGTGTCACGGAAGATCTCCCAGGTCAGTTCCTCGGCCCTGCCGTCCACCTTCTCCAGGGCCTGGTAGATCGGCACCGTGCCGATCGGTACCGGCGAGTTGCGGATGATCCATTCCCGCGTCTCGTGGATGTTCTTGCCGGTGGATAGGTCCATCACCGTGTCGCCGCCCCAACGAATGGCCCAGGTCATCTTGTCCACTTCCTCCTGGATCGACGAGGCGAGCTGGGAATTGCCGATGTTGCAGTTGATCTTCACCAGGAAATTGCGGCCGATGATCATCGGCTCGGATTCCGGATGGTTGATGTTGGCCGGGATGATGGCGCGCCCCCGGGCCACCTCGCTGCGCACGAATTCCGGCGTGATCTCCTCCGGGATGGCGGCGCCGAAGGACTCGCCGCGATGCTGGCGGCCGAGCAGTTGCGCCATCTTCTGTCCCGTGGGACCGGCGGCGCGCAGGCTCTCCAGATACTCGCGCCGGCGCAGGTTCTCGCGGACGGCGATGAACTCCATCTCCGGCGTGACGATGCCGCGGCGCGCGTAGTGCATCTGGCTGACATTGGCGCCCGGCTTCGCTCGGCGCGGCTGGCGGTGCAGGCCGGGGAAGCGCAGTTCGCCGAGCTTCGCGTCGGAAGCGCGGGCGCGGCCGTAGTCGCTGGACAGCCCCGGCAGCCATTCGGTGTCGCAGCGCTCCTCGATCCAGCCCGCGCGCAGCGCCGGCAGGCCGTTGCGGATGTCGATCCTGGCCTGCGGATCGGTGTAGGGACCGGAGCAGTCGTACACGAACACCGGGGGATTGGGTTCTGAACGCGCAGGGGCCCCTCCCGGCGCGGCCGCTCCCATATGGATGGGCGTGTCCGACTGGCGGATCTCGCGCATCGGCACCTGGATGTCCGGCCGCGAGCCCTCGACGTGGATCTTGCGCGAATTGGGCAGCGGCCGGATCGCCGCTTCGTCTACGTGGGCCTGGGTGGCGATGAATTTCTCGTGGGCGTTCATACGTTTCTCCGTCGGGGCATTACGATTTCCCCTCAACACTCGTAGGGTGGGTTAGCGCAGCGGCGTAACCCACCATTCAATGAGCCGGTGGGTTACGGCCTCCGGCCTAACCCACCCTACCGGTTTCAAAGCGCTCTCCACAGTGCGTGAAAATGATGCACCGGGCCGTGGCCCGATCCGACATCGAGCCGGTCGGCGGCGGCGATGGCCCGGGTTAGATATTGCTTCGCGTCGCGCACCGCCGCCGGCACGTCCGGCCGCTGCGGCAGCAGGGCGGCGACGGCGGAGGAAAGGGTGCAGCCGGTGCCGTGGGTGTTCTTCGTGTCGATCCGCGGCGCCGCGAGTTCGTACATCTTGTCCCCGTCGAACAGCAGGTCCAGCGCCTCGTCGCCGGGCAGATGGCCGCCCTTGAGCAGCACCCAGTGTTCCGAGGAATGGGGCAGAAGCTCCCGCAGCTTCTCGCAGGCACGCCGCATTTCCTTGCGGTTGTCTGGGGCACGTTGATCGAGCAGCACGCCGGCCTCGGGCAGGTTGGGCGTGACGATCGTCGCCAGCGGCAGCAGCGCTTCCCGCAGCATGGCCGAGGCATCCGCGAGCAGCAGAGGATCGCCGCTCTTGGACACCATCACCGGGTCGAGCACGATGAACGGCGGCTGCCATTTCGCCATGCCGTCGGCCACCGCCCGGGTGATGGCAGCGGTGCCGAGCATGCCGATCTTCACCGCCGCGATGCGCACGTCCTCGAACAGGGTGTCGATCTGCAGCCGGATGAAATCGGTGGGCACGGCGTGGATGCCGGTCACCGCCCGCGTGTTCTGCGCCGTCAGGGCGGCGATCACGGCGCAACCGTAGGCGCCGAGCGCCGAGAAGGTCTTGATGTCGGCGAGCACGCCGGCGCCGCCGCTGGGATCGACGCCGGCAATGGTCGCGACATTGGGGATGGGCGAGCCGCTCACCGCGCTGCGCCTCCGGCAGCGCCGTGCAGCGCGGCCGCGCTCGAAAACGCGACGACGTCAAGAATGGGACTGGGCATGGCTCGCTCCCTCCGCCGGCATTGTCCGGATCAGGTTCCAAGGGTATGTCTCACCCGCCGGAACTGCCCCGGCAGGACCCCTGCGATGAGTGGAGGGCCAACGCTAATGCAATCCCCGCGCGAAGGCAAGCGCCGGTACGGGGAGGGAAGGGGAGAGCAGCCCGGCGGATGGGGTTCCGGAGCGGTACCCAGCTCTCAGAACAGGCGCGAATTTTCCTCGAAGACGTGGGTCGTCAGCCAATGATCGACCAAGCGCAACTGGGGCAGGAACTGCCGGCGTGCCAGGACGTCGAGGTCGCCGCGAAGCCTCGCAATGTGCTCCAGGATCAGCCCGTGCGTCGCCTGGTGGGCGCAAAACGTGGCATGGCCGTGGTGTTGCAGGATGGCTTCTTCGTCGCGGAAGTGGTCGTGCGTGCGGCCGATGAACTCGTCGAACGCCAGGCCCAGCCGATTCAGGCTGCTGCCGTCCGCCCACACTTCGCGCACCGTGTCGAGGGCGTGGAATATCTCGAGATGCTGGCGGTGGATCTCCAGGCCTGCCGGTGCCGTGGCGCGCGCGGTGGGGGCTGAAGCCACGGGTCGGATCGCAGTCGAGGATGCGCCGATTCCGGCGAGGGTTGCGCCCCTGCTTTCGTTGCGGTTCTTCATCCTAAGCTGGCACGACCACTTGCCCAGCGGCGCCGTGCACTTGCGGACGGAACGGAGGAAAGCGGGCCAATCGGGTCAGATGAACGATGGCCAGTCGATCATCGCTTCCGCCATCCTTTCGTCGGCGGAACCGCTGATCAGGATGGCCTCGATGAGGAAGCGACGCAGGCGCTGCAGGGCATCGGGCGAAATGGCCGATACCGTTCCGGCCACCCGGTAAACGCCCTTGTGCCTGCCGCAGCGACTTACCACGCAGTCGAAGCGGATTCCGGCGACGTCCACCGCATGCGTGCCGCAAGCCACGGGATCCTTGAGCAGGGCGCAGAAACCGGACAGGGAAAGGTCGGCCAGACGGCCGCCGCAGGTGCCGACGATGATCGGGGTATTGGGCGGCGCAAGAAAGCGCTGGTGCCTCCGCGACTCGTGGCAATGAGCCAGGGGCGTTGCATGGATGTCGGGCTGCGCTGCTGCGGCCATCATGATTGTCGTTTCCGTACCTTGTCGTTGAAGCAAACCGGGCGCCGATGCGCCGCTCCTGACTACCGGATTGATCGGGACGATACGCCGTGCCGCCCCCAGGGAGTTTCCGGTAATCTCCAGCCCCGGCACTGCTGCGCGCTCAGGCCGTCATCGATGAGCCATGCAGGATGTCGCCATCGAGGACTGTAACGGCAGTCATCCGAGCGCGTCCGTGACAAGCGTCATTCTGCAGCCCAAATTTCCCGGGCATTCGGGCCGTGGTTCCGACGCGCCACGCGAACTCCCCGGGGCGCGCGGATGCGGGCGGATCGGGGCGGTCAGTCGGAAGGCGATTGCTCGTCTGTGAGGATCTCGACCCGGTCGGGCGCGTTCGGCACCAGGCACAGGAACTCGAACGGCGCCTCGATCACCCGGTAGTAGTGGGATGCGCCGGCGGGAATGTAGAGCACATCCCCGCCGCCAACCACGTGCTTCCGCTCGCCGATGCCCACCTCGGCCCGCCCGCGCAGCACGTATTGCTCATGCTCCACCGTGTTGGTATGGGTCGGCATGCCGCCGCCTTCGCCCATCATGAAGCGCCGCATGACGAAGTTCAGGGCGCCATCCTCGGGTCCGATCAGCACCTGCATGCGGGTCGCCGTGCCGGCGCTCACTTCCCGCTGTTCGACCGCCGCCGCCCCCTTCACCACTCCCGCAAGACACGGTTGCTTCGATGGTTCGTGCGTCATGACTTGCCTCCGCATCGATGTTCGATGTACACACTATACCTAGCCTGGACGCCACGCAGGCGCGGCGCAGCGGGAGATTCGGCCCATGAACTTCGAGCATCTGATCGAGATCAACGACGCGAGCCTGCCCGACCTCCAAGCGCTGACCCGGTCTGCGCTCTGGCGCGGGCTGGTGATCCGCGCCGAGAAACCGCAGTTCTCGGTGATCGGATTGGACGAGTGCCGGATTCTGGAGCGCGGCGAGGGCTTTCTGAAGCGCGAGCTGCGCTTCGGGCATCTGCAGGTGCGCGATCGCGTCCGCCTGGTGCCCTTGCAGTCCGTCACCTATGAAACGGAGGCGAGCGGAGATATGGCGGCGAGCCGCCTGACCATGGCCATCGAGGAGCCCTGGCCGGGGCGCCTGTTCGTCCGCTTCACCTACGCCGATGCGCCGGGACCGGCGGCGGGCACGATGGATCACTTCTACGACGAGCATCGGAAGCAGGCCTATCTGTTCGCCGACATCGACACCATCGCCACCATCCGCCGCCTCGCCCGCGAGGGTTTGCTGGCGCAGGAGGACGCTTGAGGTGAAAGCGTGGAAGGCTGCAGTGACCGGTGGCTGTGACGAAAGGGATCAGCGGCGTGCCGCGACCGTGCGTTGGACCTGTTCGCCCAGACCCGACACCCCCAGGCGCATCGTCTGCCCCGTCCGCAGATAGAGCGGCGGCTTGCGGCCCAGGCCGACGCCCGCCGGGGTGCCGGTGGTGATGATGTCGCCCGGCTGCAGGCTCATGAAGCGGCTGATGTAGGACACGAGCTGGGCGACGCCGAAAATCATGTTGCGCGTGTTTCCGTTCTGGCACTGACGGCCGTCCACCTCCAGCCAGAGGTCGAGGCTCTGCGGATCGGGGACCTCGTCGGCGGTCACCAGCCAGGGTCCGATCGGCGCGAAGGTGTCGCAGCCCTTGCCCTTGTCCCACTGGCCGCCGCGTTCGAGCTGGAAGGCGCGCTCCGAGATGTCATTGACCACGCAATAGCCGGCCACATGATCGAGGGCCTGCTCGGCATTCACGTACTTGGCCGGCTTGCCGATGACCGCGCCCAGCTCCACCTCCCAGTCCGTCTTCTCCGCGCCGAGGGGGATTTCCACGTCGTCGCCGGGTCCGCAGATGGCGCTGGTGGCCTTGAAGAACAGCACCGGTTCGGCGGGGATGGGCATGCCCGACTCCAGTGCATGGTCGCGGTAGTTCAAGCCGACGCCGACCAGCTTTCCCACCTGTCCGACACAGGGACCGATGCGCGGCGCGCCGGCGACTTCGGGCAGCAGGGAGGCATCGAGGGCGCGCAGTCTGGCCAGGCTGTCCGGCAGCAATATGGTGCCGCGTATGTCGTCGATATGCCGCGACAGGTCGCGCAGCCTGCCCTCGCTGTCGAGCAGACCGGGCTTCTCCTGCCCGGCGTCGCCGTAACGCAGCAGTTTCATGGCCTTGTCTCGCTTCGCCTGGGGCCTGCGTGTCCTGCCCGCGGCCGAACGGATCCCGTGCCGCCGGGTGGGTCACTGCAATGTGGCATTGGCCTGCTCGTTGGCCACGCGGGCCAGCTCGGTGACTTCGATGCCGGCGTGAAGTTCGAGCGAAGCCTCGAAGGGTTCGGGCCGCACGTAAAGAGAAAGAAACGCGTCGCCGGCCTTGAGCAGCCGGATGGACTGCTGCCGCGCCTGCGCTGCGATGTCCTGCAGCAGAATGGTGGCCACGGCGGCGGCGACACTGGCGAGCTTGATCTCGTCCGGGCCGAAGCTGCCCATCTCGATACGGGTGACCAGTTGCGGCAGGAATTCGCCCTCCGCCTTGGCGAGCAGCAGCAGGGTCGGAGCCGCAGTGCGCAACTCGATGCCGAGGGACAGCTGCGGATTGTCGCCCGCCACCGCGGCAATGGCCTGCGGGTCGATGCGCGCGCGCATGCCGGCGAGGCAGGCCAGCGCTGATTGATGCAGGTCTTGGGCGGCGGCGCGCCGTGTCGTGTCGTCGTATTGCATGATCTGTTCAGCGCCGGCTCTGGATCTCGTCGATGTAACCGATCATGCCGGTCCTTATGTTGCCGGCGTTGCCTTCGTCGGTGTCGATGTGCATGGCGAGGCGATAGTTGGGATTCACCCGCACCACCACGTCACCGAAGATCAGTTCGCGGTCGCCCTCGATGCGCACGCGCACCACGTACTTGTCGCGCAGTCCGAAGCGCAGCGCATCTTCCGGCGACATGTGGATATGGCGCTGGGCGCAGATCACGCCGCGGGCGATGGCAGCCGTGCCGGCCGGACCGACCAGGGCGGCTCCGGGCGTATTCACCAGGTCGCCCGATTCCCGGATGGGCGGCTGGATGCCGAGCTTGAACTGCTCGGTCATGGCGATCTCCACCTGGGTCTCCTTGCGCGTGGGACCGAGCACCCGCACGTTGTCGATCTTGCCCTTGGGTCCGACGATATGAACCTTCTCGCGGCAGGCGAACTGCCCCGGCTGGGACAGTTCATGCTCCGGCGTGAGCTGGTGGCCGGGGCCGAACAGCTTGTCCACGTCGGCCTGCGACAGGTGGGCGTGATGGGCGGAGACTTCGATCGGAATCGGGGCTTCCTGCTGCCCCCTGATGATCTGGTTGATCTGGTTGTGCTCGACGGCGCGCAGGGCTTCCCAGGCGACCAGCCGCTCGTCGTTGTTGGCGATGACCAGAATCTTCACCGGCGAATCGTCGGCGGAGATCTCCGCGTGGGAGCGCACCTCCTTCAAATTGCGGTTCTTTTCCTCGTCCAGCTTGATGCCCATGTAGGCCAGGCCCTGGCACGCCAGACTGCGCACGGCGGAACTGGTTTCGCCGATGCGGCCGGTGAAGGCCAGCACGTCGACGCCGCCCATCGCCGCCACGTAGGCGCCGATGTTCTTGCGGATCTGGTAGCAATAGGCCTTGTGGGCGAGCAGCGCCCGATGATGCCCTTCGTTGGCGGCTTCCTCGATCTCGCGAATGTCGCCCGAGATGCCGGAGATTCCTCGCAGGCCGCTTTCGGCGTTGATCAACTGGCTCAGGGCCGCGGCATCGAGCTGGAAGTGCTCCATCAGATGGATCATCACTCCCGGATCCATGCTGCCGGTGCGCGAGGCCATGATCAGCCCGTCGGCCGGGGTCATGCCCATCGAGGTGTCCACCGATCGGCCATGGTCGATGGCGCAGAGGGAGGATCCGATTCCCAGATGGCAGGAGATGATCTCCAGTTCGCCGAGGGGGCGCTTCAGCGTCTGCGCCGCCCGCAGGGAAACATAGCGGTGGGAGGTGCCGTGGAAGCCGTAGCGGCGGATGCCTTCCTTCTTGTAATAGTCGTAGGGCAGTCCATACAGGTAGGCGTAGGTCGGCAGCGTCTGGTGGAAGGCGGTGTCGAACACCGCGACATGGGGCAGGGCGGGGAAGAACTTCATCGCCAACCGGATGCCTTCCACGTTGATCGGGTTGTGGAACGGCGCCAGCACCGACAAGGCTTCGATGTCCGCCAGCACCTGAGGCGTGATCACCATCGAGTTGGAGAACTTGCTCCCGCCGTGTACCACGCGGTGACCGACGGCGATGATGTCCTGGGGCAGGACGTGAAACTTGCCGTCGAGCGTCTGCAGCTCGTCGAACAGCACCGCGAAGAAATCGGCGAGGGCGAACGCCGGACGCTCGCGGCGGGTGATCGAGCCGCCCGCATCCAGGCTCACGTGCACCTGCGGCTGGCTCAGATCTTCGATGATGCCGTGCACATCCCGGTTCTGATCCTGGGTGTCGTACACGCCGAAGCGGATCTGGCAGCGGCCCGCATTCAGGACCAGGATTTTTCCCGGCGTGTCGGTCCGCAGATTGAGGGCGTAGGGGTCGTCCGCCTTCGTCACGGCGTTGGCGTGGAGCTGGCCGCTGGTGATGTCCACCGCATAGGCGCGCGTCCGCTCCGCCAGCAGCCGGGACAAATAGATGATGGCTTTGGGGTGAACCATGATGCGGGATGTGAACACATCCTGCGGGATCAGCAGCACGAAGCAGCGGTTGCCGGCGATGACGTCCGCCACCGTGCGATCGCCGGTGAGGAGCGACATCTCGCCGAACACATCTCCCGCTTCGAGTTGGCTGAGGACGACCCGCCCACCCGTGCTGTCCGTCACCGAAACCTGCGCGTGGCCGCTGGCGAGCACGCCGAAGAAGCGTCCGTCCTCACCGCATTCGATGATCGCCTCGCTCGGTTCGAACGTCCGGAACGCGCTGCGGGCGGCGATCTCCTCCACATGGCGGGGATCGAAGCCATCGAACAGGCGGACATGCTCCAGCAAGAAACGGTTCAGTTCGGACAGGGTCATGAGGATTTGCTCGGCGCCCGTTCCATTTTCCGTCAGGCAACGGGGCGCACCAGGCTGTTTCGAGTGAGCCAAGCGTAACACATTGCTGCACTGCAGAAAATCCGGCCGTTGCTGTGTTGCACGGGAAGGAGCAGGCAGCGGCTTGACATTTGGAAAACCTGCGAATAAGTTACTGACCGGCTAGTCAGTATCGGTTCGTTCATGTCCGGAGATACGTCCGTCCGCCCTCGCCGGGAACGGCGCAAGGAAGCCCGCCCCTCGGAGCTTACCGCCGCCGCCCTCGATCTTTTCGTCGAGCGCGGCTTCGCCGCCACCCGTCTGGAAGACATCGCCGCGCGCGCCGGGGTATCCAAGGGGACGCTCTATCTGTATTTCGCGGGCAAGGAGGATTTGTTCAAGGCGGTGGTGCGCGAGGGCATCGTTCCTGCGCTGACGCAGGCCGAGATGTTGATCGCGGAGCACCGGGGCAGCGCGAGCGATCTGCTGCGCAGCCTGATCCGCGGCTGGTGGCAACTGATCGGCAGCACGCCGCTGGGGGGCATCACCAAGCTCATGATCGCCGAAGCGCGCAATTTTCCCGAGATCGCGCAGTTCTATTACGACGAGGTGTTGCGCCGCGCCCACGGTCTGATGCGCAGGGTGCTGCTGCGCGGGCAGGAGAGCGGTGAGTTCCGCGCCGGCGACGTGGATACCTGGCAGCAGTTGGTCTTTTCGCCGTTCATCATGTTTGCCGTGTGGCGTCATTCGCTCGCCTGCTGCGATGCTCGGGCCGGGGCGCCGGAGGCGTACATCGAGGCGGCCCTCGACTTCGTTTTGCGCGGCTTGCGCAGCGACCCCGGCAGCTTGTCGATCTCCCGCGAGCCTGCCGCTGCGCCAGCACGCTCACCGGAGGGTTGAAGAAATGCCCATGCATGCGCCGTATCCACGCGGAACCCTGGCGATGCTCGTTGCCCTGGCTGCCCTGGCCGGCTGCGGGAAGGAGAGCGCCGCGCCGGAATCGGTCCGCCCGGTGCTGACCCAGACGGTGCAGTTCGCACTGACTGCGGCGACTGCGGTGTTTCCCGGCGAGGTGCGTGCCCGACACGAAAGCGATCTCGCCTTTCGCATCGGCGGCAAGATCGTCTCGCGCGAGGTGGATGTCGGGGCGGCGGTGCGCAAGGGGCAGACCCTGGCAAGGCTCGACCCGAGCGACGTGGCGCTGGCGGTGCGCACGGCCGAGGCCCAGCTCGCCGCGGCGGAAACGGACTTCGGCTATGCCGAAGCGGAGCTGAAGCGCTCGCAATCGCTGCTGGAGCAGCGTTTCATCAGCCAGGCCGCAGTCGACGGCAAGCGCAATGCGTTCAATGTCGCCAAAGCCCGTCTGGAGCAAGCGCGCTCGCAGCGCGCGGTTGCCGCCAACCAGATGGTCTACGCCACGCTTGCGGCGGACCGGGACGGGATCATCACGGCCGTCAATGCCGAACCGGGTCAGGTGGTCGCAGCGGGCCAGACGGTGGCGCGTCTCGCCCGTCCCGACGAAAAGGAAGCGTGGATCAGCGTTCCCGAGAGCCGGCTGGCGGAACTGCGCGACGCGCCGGAATTGGCGGCCAACCTGTGGGCGGCACCGGCCCGGCTCTATGCGGCCAAGGTGAGGGAGATCGCACCCAGCGCCGACGCGGTGACGCGCAGCTTCCAGGTGAAAGTGTCGCTGCCGGATGCGGACTCGGACGTGCGCCTCGGCATGACCGCCAACGTGATGGTGAAGCGTTCCGGGGCGGGTGCAACGGCGAAGCTGCCGCTGCCGGCGCTCGCCAGCCGGGAGGGCAAGCCGGTGGTCTGGGTGGTGAGCGACCAGGGCGAAGCGCAACCGCGCGCCGTCGAGGTGGCCGGCTACCAGCAGGACGGAGTCATCATCGCGGCCGGCCTCAGGGAAGGCGAGAAGGTCGTGGTGGCCGGCGCGCACAAGCTCCTGGCCGGGCAGAAGGTCGATCCGCGGCCGTCGCCGCTGGCGGTGACGCCGCCGCGCTAGGCGCAATCCCGAGAACAGCCCGGATCATGAACGGCTTCAATCTATCCGAGTGGGCGCTGCGCCATCAGGCGCTGGTGCGCTATTTCATCCTGGTGCTGGCGGTGGTGGGGGTGATGGCCTACCAGCGCCTGTCCCAGTCGGAGGATCCGCCCTTCACCTTCAAGGTGATGGTGATCCGCACCCTGTGGCCGGGGGCCACCGCGCGCGAGGTGGAACAGCAGGTCACCGACCGCATCGAGAAGAAGCTGCAGGAGGCCCCCTACGCCGACATCATCCGCAGCTACTCGAAGCCGGGCGAATCCAACGTGTTCTTCCTGGCCAGGGATTCGACGCCGCCGATGGAGACTCCCAACGTTTTCTATCAGGTGCGCAAGAAGATCGGCGACATCCGGCACACGCTCCCCGCCGGCATCCAGGGACCGTTCTTCAACGACGAGTTCGGCGACACCCTGGGCAATGTCTATGCGCTGATCGGCGACGGCTACGACTACGCCGCCCTCAAGCATTACGCCGACAAGTTGCGCGACGAACTGCTGCGGGTGAAGGACGTCGCCAAGGTCGAACTCATAGGCGAGCAGGACGAACGCATCTACGTCGAGCTTTCCAGCACCCGGCTGGCGACCCTGGGCATCGATCTGCAGACCTTGCTGGGCGCGCTGGCGAGCCAGAACGCGGTGGCGGCGGCCGGCAGCTTCGAGACCGGCTTCGACCGCATCTACCTGAGACCCGGCGGGGCGTTCGATTCGGTGGAGCGGATTCGCGAGCTGTCGATCCGCGCCGGCGGCCGCCTGCTTCGGCTCGGCGACATCGCGGAGGTGAAGCGCAGTTTCGCCGACCCGCCCCAGCCGCGCATGCGCTTCATGGGCAGCGATGCCCTGGGGGTCGGCGTGTCGATGGCGAAAGGCGGCGACATCATCGCCCTCGGCAGGCATCTCGACGCGGCAGTGGCGCGCATCCAGCATCAGTTGCCGCTGGGACTGGAACTCCATGCCGTGGCGAGCCAGCCCACGGCGGTGGCGCGCTCGATCAACGAATTCGTGCGCGCGCTGGCGGAAGCGGTGGCGATCGTGCTGGTGGTGTCCTTCTTCAGCCTCGGCTTTCGCACCGGACTGGTGGTGGCGCTGTCGATCCCGCTGGTGCTGGCGCTCACCTTCTTCTTCATGTACCTGTTCGGCGTCGGGCTGCACAAGATCTCGCTCGGCGCCCTGATTCTGGCGCTGGGCCTGCTGGTCGATGACGCCATCATCGCGGTGGAGATGATGGCAGTGAAGATGGAGCAGGGCTGGGACCGGGTGAAAGCGGCTTCCTTCGCCTATACCAGCACCGCCATGCCGATGCTGACCGGCACCCTGGTCACCGCCGCCGGCTTCCTGCCCATCGCCACGGCCGCCTCCAGCACCGGGGAATACACCCGTTCCATCTTTCAGGTGTCGGTGATCGCGCTGCTCATCTCCTGGTTCGCGGCGGTGATCGTGATTCCCTATCTCGGCTTCCGCCTGCTGCCCGATCTGCATGGCAAACGCGGCGAATCCGGCGTTCACGAGGTTTACGACTCTCCCTTCTATCGCCGATTCCGGCAGGTCGTGAGATGGTGTGTCCGATATCGCAAGACCGTCATCCTGGTGACGCTGCTCGCCTTCGCGCTGGCCGTCGCCGGTTTCCGCTTCGTGCAGGAGCAGTTCTTTCCGGCCTCGACGCGGCTCGAACTGCTGGTGGACCTGCGGCTGGCCGAAGGCTCGTCCCTGCCCGCCACCGAGGCCCAGGTGAAGAAGCTGGAAGCGCTCCTCGCCAGGGAAAAGGGAATCGAGAATTTCGTCGCCTATGTCGGCAGCGGCAGTCCGCGCTTTTACCTGCCGCTGGATCAGCAGTTGCCCAACAGCAATTTCGCCCAGTTCGTGGTGCTCACCAGGAGCCTGCAGGACCGGGAGCGCGTCCGCTCCTGGCTGATCAAGCTGTTCGAGGACGACTTCAGCGAGCTGCGCGGCGTCGTGCAGCGCCTGGAGAACGGTCCGCCGGTGGGCTTTCCGGTGCAGTTCCGCGTTTCGGGCGAAGACATCGCCACGGTGCGCAAGCTGGCGTACGAGGTGGCCCAGGTGATGCGCGCCAACCGAAATCTGAGCAATGTCCAGTTCGACTGGGACGAGCAGACCAAGGTGATCCGCCTCGGCATCGACCAGGCCAAGGCGCGCGTGCTCGGCATCTCCTCCGAGGAACTGGCCAACGTGCTGAATGCCGCTCTCAGCGGCATCCGCGCCACCGTCTATCGCGAGAACGACAAGCAGATCGACGTGCTGGTGCGGGGCACCGAGGTCGAGCGCATGCAGTTGTCGTTCCTGCGGGATCTCGCCATTCCGACGCGCTCGGGCAAATCGGTGGCCGTGTCCCAAATCGCCAGCCTCGACTACGGTCTGGAGGAGGGCTTGATCTGGCGCCGCAACCGGCTGCCCACGATAACGGTTCGAGCGAACGTGTATGGGGATATTCAGGCGCCGGCGGTGACCGGTCAGATCAGTCCCCTGCTCGATCCGATCCGCGCCAAGCTGCCGCCGGGCTACTTCCTGCAGATCGGTGGCGCCGCCGAGGAGAGTGCCAAAGGCGGCGGATCGGTGGCGGCGGGGGTGCCGCTGTTCGTCGTCACGGTGGTGACCATCCTGATGCTGCAATTGCAGAACTTCTCGCGTACGGCGCTGGTTCTGCTGACGGCGCCGCTGGGGATGATCGGGGTGACCCTCTTCCTGCTCGCCTTCGACAAACCCTTCGGCTTCGTCGCCATGCTGGGTACGATCGCCCTGTCCGGCATGATCATGCGCAACTCCGTGATCCTGGTGGATCAGATCGAGCAGGACATCGAGGCCGGACTGGCGCCGTGGAATGCCATCGTCGAGGCCACGGTACGCCGCTTCCGGCCCATCATGCTGACCGCCGCCGCGGCGATTCTGGCCATGGTGCCTCTGTCCCGCAGCGTCTTCTTCGGACCGATGGCGGTGGCTATCATGGGCGGTCTGCTGGTGGCGACGTTGCTGACGCTGCTGTTCCTGCCGGCGCTCTACGCCGCGTGGTTCCGGGTGCGCGAGGCGGAGAGTTCCGAACCGGCCGCCCTGCCCATGTAGGTCGTGCCGTGCGCGTCAACGAATGCGGACGCCCACGGCGTCCCACGGGCGGCTAAAATGCAGGACTTTTCGCGAACTTGAGACAATATTAGTGAATACTAATATAATGCGGAGCGGACGACCATGAACATCGAGCAAGCGCGCTTCAACATGATCGAACAGCAGATCCGGCCCTGGGAAGTTCTGGACCAGGAAGTGCTGGATCTCTTGTTCGCGATGAAGCGCGAGGAATTCGTTCCGGCGCACTACCAGGCGTTTGCCTTTGCCGATGTGGAAATTCCACTCGGCCACGGCGCGACCATGCTGGCGCCCAAGATCGAGGCCCGCATCCTGCAGGCGCTGCAGCTCAGAGCGTCCGATCGCGTGCTGGAGATCGGCGCGGGTTCGGGCTACATGGCGGCGCTGCTGGGCGCGAAGGCGGAACATGTGTATTCGGTGGAAATCGTTCCCGAGCTGATGCAGATGGCACGCGAGAATCTCAAGCGCCAGGGCGTGGACAACGTCACCCTGGAGCAGGGCGATGGCGCGCGGGGCTGGGCGGCGCATGCGCCGTACGACGTGATCGTGCTTTCCGGCTCGACGCCGGCCCTGCCGCCCGCGTTCTTGCAGCAGCTCAAGAGCGGCGGCAGGCTGTTCGCCGTGGTGGGCGAGCCGCCGGCGATGCAGGCGCAGCTCGTGATGCATGCCGGCGAGGGCATCTTTCAGTCGGCGAACCTGTTCGAGACGAGCATTGCGCCGCTCAGGAATGCCCTGCAGCGCGAGCGTTTTACATTCTGAGGACCATGATTCGGCAGATTTCACCCCAGGATCTCAAGCAATGGCTGGCGGACGACGCTCGTCCCCAGCCCGTCCTGCTCGACGTACGCGAACCCTGGGAATTCGGAGTCTGCCGCATCGAAGGCGCGCAGCATATTCCGATGCGCACGATTCCGCTGCGGCTGTCGGAACTCGACCGCGATGCCGAGCTGGTGGTGATCTGTCACCATGGCGCGCGCAGCTATCAGGTGGCGATGTTCCTGGAGCGCCAGGGCTTCGGCAACCTTCACAACCTGTACGGCGGCCTCGCCGGCTGGGCGCGCGAAGTCGATCCGGCCATGCCGACCTATTGAGAGGACACCGATGAAGCGACGTTCCACGAGCAGTCTGTTGGGTCCGGTCCTGGCGGCGCTGCTCGGCGCCGGCGGCGCGCACGCGGCCGACCTGCTCCAGGTATATCGCGATGCGCTGGCGAACGACGCCCAGTTTGCCGCCGCCAAGGAACAACTGGCGGCGGGACAGGAGCGCGTTCCCCAGGCGCGTGCCGGATTGCTGCCCAATGTATCGCTGTCGGCCAATACCACCTACAACGATGCCGAAAACAGCTTCCGTACCAGTCCCACGCTGGAGACCGCCCAGAAGTTCAACAGCAACGGCTACCAGGTCCTGCTGTCCCAGCCGCTGTTCCGCTGGCAGAACTGGGTTCAGTATGACCAGGCGAAACTGCAGGTCGCACAGTCGGAAATGCAATTCGCCTCGGTCCGTCAGGACCTGATCGTGCGGGTGGCGCAGGCCTATTTCGATGTCCTGTTGGCGAATTTCAACCTCAACGTGTCCCGCAGCCAGAAGGAAGCGATTTCGCAGCAGTTGGAGCAGGCGAAGAAGAATTTCGAAGTCGGGGTGGCGACCATCACCGACAGCCAGGAAGCCCAGGCGCGCTACGACCTGGCCGTCGCCCAGGAGATTGCCGCCCAGAACGACCTGGAGGTCAAGCGGCAGGCGCTGCGCGTGATCATCGGGCGCGAACCCGATGAGCTCAAGCCGTTGAAGCGCGATGTGCAGTTGCAGCGGCCGCAGCCCGACGACATGCAGAAGTGGGCCGAGTCGGCCGAACAGAACGGCTATGCGGTGCAGATCCAGCAGGCCCAGGCCGAGATCGCGAAGCGGGAGGTGGAGCGCACGCGCGCCGGGCACTACCCGACGGTGGACGTCGTGGCCAGCTATACGAAGAGCAGCGCCGGCGCCAGCCTCTCCGGCACCTTCAACTTCGGCAACGACCTGACCCAGAGCGCGATCGGACTGCAGCTTGCCGTGCCGATCTACCAGGGCGGCGCGGTGTCCTCGCGCGAGCGCGAGGCGGCGGCGCTGCACGGCAAGGCGTTGCAGGACCTGGACTCGGCACGGCGCAACGCGGCGCTCGCTGCGCGCCAGTCCTACCTCGGCGTTACCAACGGCCTGGCCCAGGTCAATGCCCTGCGCCAGGCGGTCGTGTCGAGCGGCAGCGCGCTGGAGTCGAACAAGCTCGGCTACGATGTGGGCGTGCGCATCAACATCGACGTGCTCAATGCCCAGCAGCAACTCTATTCCACGGAACGCGACCTGGCCAAGGCCGCCTACGATACGCTGCTCGCACAACTGCGCCTGAAATCCGCCGCCGGCACCCTCGGCGAGGAGGACGTGCAGGCCCTGAACGCGCTGTTGGCGCAGTGATCTTCCGGCTGCCGCGCCGGTGCGCAGTGCCGCAGCACGGACTTGTGTCGTTCGCAGAGGGATTTCGTTGAAGCCGGAACGGCGGCATGCAGTGACGCCCGGGGCGATGGTCGGCAGCCTGATCCGGCATCGTTCCCTCATCCTGCAGATGACCGTCCGCGAGGTCGTGGGGCGCTACCGCGGATCGATCATGGGCCTGACCTGGTCGTTCCTCCACCCCCTGCTGATGCTGACTGTCTACACCGTGGTGTTCGGCGTGGTCTTCAAGGCGCGCTGGGGCGGCGGCGACAGCAAGCTCGACTTCGCGCTCATCCTGTTCGCCGGAATGATCGTCCACGGTCTCTTCGCCGAGTGCGCGAACCGGGCGCCGGGGCTCATACTCGCCAATCCGAACTTTGTGAAGAAGGTCGTCTTCCCGCTGGAGATACTGCCGTGGGTGACCATGGGCTCGGCCCTCTTCCACGCGGCACTCAGTCTGATCGTGCTGCTGGCATTCTTCGCCGCGTTCAAGCTGTTCATACATCCCACCGTCTTGCTGTTGCCGCTGGTCATCTTTCCGTTCGTCCTTCTGACGATGGGGGTCAGCTGGTTTCTCGCGTCCCTCGGCGTCTATGCCCGCGACGTCGGGCAGGTGATCGGAGTGGTGACGGCCTTGCTCCTGTTCCTGAGTCCGGTGTTCTATCCGGTGTCCGCGCTGCCCGAGGGCTACCGGATATTCATCCAGCTCAATCCCCTGACCTTCATCATCGAGCAGTCGCGTGAAGTCGTGATCTGGGGGAGACTCCCGGATTGGGCGGGACTGGTCGCCTATGCGGCCGCGGGATTCGTTGCGGCGTGGCTGGGCTTCGCCTGGTTCCAGCACACGCGGCGCGGATTTGCCGACGTCCTCTGACCCCATGGACCTTCCGGGCAGCGACGGCGCGGCAGGAATCTGCGCCGTCATCGTCCCCCACAACCCGGCGCTTCCGAGGCTGGAAGAATCTCTGCTCGCCGTGCGGCGACAGGTCGATCAGGTCTTGATCGTGGATAATCGCTCGGTCGCTCCCGTCGGCGAATGGCTGGCGGCCCAGAGCGCGGCCGGCGCGGTCGAGGTCCTGCGGATGGACGCGAACATCGGCATTGCCGCCGCCCTGAACCGCGGCATCGAGCGGGCCAAGGCGCGCGGCTTCGCCAATGTGCTGCTTCTCGACCACGACAGCGTGCCGGCCGAGTGTCCGATCATTTCCGGCTCTCTGATCTCGATGGAAGCGATCGGCAGCGTCGGATTGATGGAGAACGATCTGTTCGTCGATTACGTCGATATCGAGTGGGGGCTGCGGGCCGCAAGCCTGGGCTACACAGTGCTTCGGCGTCTGCGGTGCCGTCATGGACCATCAGCTCGGAGACTCGGTCCGGCCCTTCCTCGGCATCTCGGTACCGGTGCGCAGCCCGCTGCGGCATTACTATCTGTTCCGCAACGCGTGCCTGCTCTATCGGCGCCGCTACGTGCCGCTGCGCTGGAAATTGAACGATGCCTACCGCCTGCTGCTCAAATATGGCTTTTATTCCCTCATGACGCCGCCGCGCCTGCAGCATTTCCGCATGATGACGCTCGGCATCGCGCACGCGAACCGTGCCGGCAAGCTGGGCTGACGGGACGACCATGGCATCCGATCCACGGCCCCAGGACCGGCCGCGCATCACGCTGTCGGTGGTCAGTCACCGGCAGGGCCATCTGGTGCGCGAGCTGCTCGAGACACTGCAGACGATCCGGGACGAAAGTGTCGAGGTAGTCATCACCCTCAATGTCCCCGAAACCCTGCCCTTTGCGGCGAACCAGTTCGGCTTCCCGGTGCGCATCCTGGAGAATGTGAGCCCGCGCGGCTTCGGCGCGAACCACAACAGCGCCTTCCGGTCGGCGCGGGGCGAGTTCCTAGGCGTGATCAATCCCGACATCGCCTTCACCGTGGACCCCTTCGCCGAACTGGTGGCGGCATTGCGGGACGGCAGCACCGGCGTCGCGGCGCCGCAGGTCGTCACGCCGCTCGGCGCGCCCGAGGACAATGGCCGCTCCTTTCCGACACCGGCCGCGATCCTGAAAAAGGCGTTCCTGCCCGCACCGCGGCGCGTTCATCCGGACGCGCCGCGGGTGTCCCATCCGGATTGGGTGGCCGGCATGTTCATGCTGCTGTCACGCAAGGCCTTCGAAGCGGTCGGCGGATTCGACGAGCGCTACTTCCTCTATTACGAGGACGTGGACCTGTGCGCGCGATTGCGCCTGCATGGCTTTCAGGTGGCGTACTGTCACCGCGTGTCGGTGGTCCATGCGGCGCAGCGCCGCAGCCATCGCAATCCCTATTACTTTGTCTGGCACCTGCAAAGCATGGTTCCGATTCTTCCGTTCGGACGCGTACCGTCGGGTCAGGCAGGCCTGAGCCGCCGGCTCGCTTGAGCCGGCGGCGAGAACAGACCGTCCGCGCCGGCGGCGGCGTGCCTCCTCACTGCGTCCCTCATTGCGTCCTTGTGGCCACGCTGGTGGCCCCGAGCACGGCATTGCTCGCGCTGTCGCGGAAACGCACGAATACCCGATTCACCGCCGGGCTGAAGGGCACGGCGGTGCCGCGACCGGCGACGAATACGGCGAAGGTCGGCGTGGCGCCGGCGCCGATGGCAGTGCTCACCGCATCGCCGGGAACTTGCAGGCAGGCACTCGTGGTCGGATTGGTTTGGCACAGCGTGACCGTGACGGGGACGGCAGCTCCACCGAAATCGGCAGTGACGGTGATGCTGCCGGCGCTGCCCACATTGGCGGTCGCGACGGCGAATGCGCCGGTACCGGACGGACCCGGAATATTCGCGATGCCGTCACGGGAAACCGTTGCCGCCAATGCGATCACGTCCGGCGTCGGTGTCGTCGAGGCGGACAGCAGCAGCGTGTTGATGCCGGTCAGGACTGTAACGGGATCCGCGTTGGCACAGGCGAAGCGCAATTGGACATCGGTGGCGGCGAAAGCGGCCGTCGGGGTGAGACTGAAGACATAGGTCTGCGGCGCGCCGGGACCGATGCTGGCTGGCGTATTGGGCGTGCCGGTCAGACCGTTGGTGGCCGGGTCGGTGGTCTGGTAGCCGAAGCCTGCCGGCACGTTGCTGGCCAGGCCGATGCTGCATCCCGTGGCCGTGACGGCGCCGGCGTTGATGATGGTGGCGAAGGCCGTGACGGTCGCGCCGACCTGCGCCGCACGGCTCACCGGCAGGACCGCGCTGACCAACTGAGTCTGTCCGGCCGCCGGCGGGGTGGGAACCGGCAGACCGCGCAGCGGATTGTCGTGGCAGGTGTCGCAACGCACCGGCGTTCCCTTGGCGAAACGCACCGTACCGACGTCCTCGATATTGGTGAAAACGCGATCGGCGGCGACGCGGGACAGCACCGAGCCCTCGCCGTTCGGACCGTGGCAGGCGCGGCACGCTTCCCGGTTGTTCTCGGCCAGGTTGCCGTGTCCGCCGTCCGTGAAGCGGTTGTCGTTGACCGGGTGCATTCCGTGCGGGCCATTCAGATTGTTGCCGAGGCTTCCCGCGGCATGGCAGACGGTGCACTCGGTGATGGTGCCGGAGTGTCCCTGCAACTGGACGGCCGCCACGTTGTCGTTGGCGTTCGGGTTCGCGTTCGGCCACTCCGCGTGCGTCGCGCCGTGGCAGGCGCGGCACATCACGCCGCCGTGGCCCTTGGACAGGCGGTACAGACTCTCGTTTTCCGCGAAGCGCGAGGTCGGCGCCTGGATGTTGGACAGAACCGCCTGGCCCGCGGCCGCGCGGGTATAGGCCTGCATCAGACGGACGCCGTCGCCGGCGACGATCATGTCGCCGCGATTGATCGACAGTACCGACATGGCGTCGCCGATGTGGCAGGACTGGCACTTGGGTTCATTGGCCCAGGGCACGCGCTTGGTCAGGTCGAAGCTCGCCGGCGTCTGTGCGAAGGTGCCGGTGAAGTCGTTGCCGACCTGCGTCATGTTGCCGTGGCAGTCCTGGCACACTTGGCCACCGGGGTTGGCCGGACGACCTTGCGTCGTCATGGCGCCGCGCATGCACTTGGTTACCTTGCCCGGGTGGCAGTGGTAGCAGGTGTCGTTCAGAACCTGATTGACGGTTTCTGCGGTGCGGGTGGCGCCGGGTGCGGGCATGTCGGGGAACAGCTTGGATCCGTTGAACACGAGGTCGCCGTGGTGGCCATGCATGGCGCGCGACATGGAGATGTGGCGCGTCTGCTGACGACCGTTGGCACCTTGTGACGGCTCGTCGATCGGGCCGACCTGTGCCAGATCCAGCGCCGGCGTGTAGTGGCACTGGGAGCATTGGATGCTGCGCCGCACGTCCAGACACGAGGCTTCCGTGCCGCTGGTGCAGGGCGTGGCCGCGAGCGTCGCGCCGCTCCAACTCCGGTAGCCGGCGCCGTGCTTCCTGTCGTGCAAGCGCAGGATGTTGATCTTGGCCGCATTGAGCAGCTTCTGCGGGCCCGGTGTCGCCGCATCCGTGGAGCGGGAGATGGCGAACGCGAGCGAGGCGAAGTCGGTGGCCGAACCGTTGCTCGTTTGACCGGCCGTGACCAGCGCCGGGTCGTTGATGGCCGCGTGGCAGTTCTGGCAGTCGGCTTCCGAGGCGACCGGCAGAACGATATCCACCGTACCCAGAACGTTGCCGGCGGTGCTGGGCGAAGTGCCCGGACTCACGGCGGCGACGCGCATCAGCGGATAGGCGTTGGTGCGGCCCACGTCGTCGATCGGCAGGATCGGCACGCCTTCGGCGGCGAACCAGTTGACGCCGCTCAGGTTCTTGCCGAACGGAAAGCTCTGGAAGAAGGCCAGGTCCGTGTAGTAGTGCTGGAACTTCTGCGGCACGTTGGTCGGCGTCGCGCTGCCGGTGGACGGCATGGCCTGGCGGAACGCCACCAGGGCCGGGAGGTCGTTCGGGTCCGGCACCGGCAGGCCGAGATCGTTGGGCTGCGGGAAGAGGTCGAGCGCGCTCGGCTTGCCGCCGAATACCGGATACAGCCCGCGGTAGGCCTTGCTGCCGAACGTCTGGGCGGTGCCATCGACGATCCCGGCCGCCTGCCAGAAGTTGGTCTTGAACACGCCGCTGGCATTGCCGGTGTTGATCGAGCCGGCCCCTGCCGGGTCGTTGGCGTTGCTGGCGGCCGCATAGTACACATCCGCCCCGGTGCCACCGATCAGGCTGGGCGGCGCTCCGTTTACGCCTTTGCGGATCACCTGCGCATGAACCACGTTGAACGGCGGAAGAATGCTGAAGATCTGGAAGTCCTGATCCGTGCAGTGCATGCCCAGATCGTTCGAGGCGAGCACCGCGAAGCTGCTGTTGGATACGGGCCCCGGCAGACCGGCCTGGGCGTATGCAGGGGCGGGAATCGTCAGGACGGCTTGGGCCAGGACACCGGCCAGCAAGCCGAACAGGTTGTTCCAGCGAGAGCGTGAATTCATGATTCCTCCGATGCCGCGGACATCGACGTTGGTCGGAACGCCGGGATGAGATGCGATCGGCGCGCGGGAACTGTGCATTGGCCCGCCGTGCGGCGCGCCATCGTCAAATCTTCTTGGTGCCGGGGCACGGGACAGTCATGCCAAATCCGGCTTGTAGGGCGTGTGAAATTATGCCACGCTGTGCAAAGTACGATAGACTTGAATGGATCACAAATAAATTGACCTGATGTAAAGGTCCGCGACTCTTATGCGGCCCCACCTGCTCAACCCCGAACCCAGGCGGCATCCGCACGAGAGTTCGAATGGTAGTGCACGCAGCAGGGTTGGCGGATCGGGGGTGCGGCAGCGGCGGTACGGGTGTGCTAGAACCAAGGGTATCCGTTGCCGTCCTTCCCGCACGGGGCGGGCGCACGGGCATGGCGGCGGTCGGCCATGGGATCGCGGACTGCAGCGGCTGAACATCTGCCCTGTTGTGCCCGTTCCGTTGTCCGGGAGATGCAGATAGTTACGGGGGAGAACGCGCATGGTGAAGAGTTGCAGTTACGGCAGCGGACTCGGCTCCGCTGCACCTCCGTTCAGGACGTGGCGCTGGCTTGCCGCGTGCCTCGTTCTCGTTGCCGAACTCGCCTTCCCGGCGGGGTTCTCCCTGTTTTTCGAGGGGGGCGCCGGGGGTGCGAACCAAGCGGTGCGAATTCCCTATGGCGGCAGCACCTCGTTCTTCAACTTCGGCGGAGCGTTCACCATCGAGTTCTGGATCAGGGCGCCGGCCGGGGAGAACACAGGCGTTCTGAGCGCCGGACTCGACGGATGGCGTACCGGCAACGTCATCATCGACCGGGACTCCGGCAGCCCGGGGGACAATCCCCGCTTCGGTGTCTCCCTGACCGAGGGGCGGGTCAGCTTCGGTGTGGCGAGCGGCACGACCGGCGCCACCGTCACCAGCACACGCCGGGTTGACGACGGGGCATGGCATCACGTTGCGGTGACGCGGGACGACCAGCCGCCGGGAACGCTGCGCATCTTTGTCGATGGAGCGCTGCAGGCAACCGGCGCCGGTCCGGTCGGTTCGATCCTTTACATCGCGCCGAATCCGATTCCCTTCCCGCTTTCGGACCCTTTCCTCTTTGTCGGCGGGCCCAAGAGCGGACTGACCCCGAATCCCCGGCTGGCCTTTCGCGGCTGGCTCGACGACGTACGCATCAGTCCGATCGTGCGCTACGGCAGCGGCGGCTACACCCCGTCCTCCCTGCCGGCCCAGAGCGATCCGGTGACGCTGGCGCTGTTCGGCTTTGATGAAGGCGGCGGTACGAGCGTAGTGGCGTTCGGCGGCGGCGCCATCGAACCCCTTGGCGCGATCCGCGTTCCGGCGCCGTCGGCCAACGCTTCCTGGTCCACCGATACGCCTTTCGCGCTCGCTGCGCCCGCCCTCGCCCTGCAACCGCTCGTCGGCGGGCTCAGTTCCCCGGTCGAGATGGTGCCGGATGGCCGGGGCAGTCTCTTGATCGTGGAACAGACCGGGCGCGTCCGTGTGTTCCGCAACGGTCTGATCCTGGCGCAACCCTATCTCGATCTGACCGCAGCCGTGGTCTTCGGCGGAGAGCAGGGACTGCTGGGACTGGCTCTCGATCCGAACTACGCCCAGAACGGACGCATCTACGTCAACTACACGCGCGCCGGCGATGGTGCCACGGTCATCGCGCGCTACACGCGTGCGGCGGCAGACCCCGACCGTGTCGATCCGGCTTCCGCACAAGTGTTGCTGACGGTGCCGCAGCCCTTCGCCAATCACAACGGCGGCAAGCTCGCGTTCGGTCCCGACGGCTTCCTGTACGTCGGACTGGGCGACGGCGGATCGGGCAACGATCCGAGCAATTTCGCCCAGAATCCGGCCTCGCTGCTTGGGAAGATGCTGCGCATCGACGTCAGCGGCAGTGGGGGCTACGCCATACCTTCGACGAATCCGTTTGTCGCGGCCTCTGGAGTGCTCCCGGAAATCTGGGCCAGCGGCCTGCGCAATCCGTGGCGCTTCAGCTTCGACCGGATCAGCGGCGACCTCTTCATCGGCGACGTCGGACAAAGTGCGAGGGAGGAAGTCGATTTCCAGCCGGCGACCAGCGGCGGCGGGGAAAACTACGGCTGGCGGGTGATGGAGGGAACGCTGTGTACCGGGCTGGGCGGCGGTCCCGCCTGCAACGATCCGGCGCTTACCCTGCCGATCGCCGAGTACGACCATACCCTGGGATGCGCGGTGACGGGCGGGTTCCGCTACCGCGGCACCCGCATCGATCCGCTGCGCAGCCAGTATCTCTATGCGGATTTCTGCAACGGACGGATGTGGGGCGCAAGCCGCACCGGGCCGGGCTGGGCGAGCCAGGTGCTGATGGAGTCGGGGATCCTGGTCAGCGCCTTCGGCGAGGAACCGAGCGGCGAGTTGATGGTCGCCGACTACGGCAGCGGTACGCTGTTCCGCCTCGTCGGCCTGGATAGCGATGCCGACGGCCTTCCCGACTGGTGGGAACAGCGCTTCTTCGGCACCGCGGTGGCTGGCGCTGCGGCACTCGACGGCGACGGCGACGGCTTTACCAACCTGCAGGAGTTTCTCGCCCGAACCAGTCCGATCGATCCGGGCGATTTCCCCAGGAATCAGATCTTCTCCGCCGTGCTGCCCGGCAGTCGCTCGGCGACCGTCGGATCGGCGGTGACGGTTTTCGGAGCGGTCGTAAATCCCAGCAGCACTTCCGCATCCGCGTGCGACGTTACGGTCGACCCCGGCGTACCGGTGAGCTTGGCCTATCAGGCCACCGATCCCGCCACCAACCTCGTTACCGGGACGCCCAACACGCCGCTGAATATCGCTGCCGGACAATTCCAGAGCTTCGTCGTCGCGCTGACGCCGACTGCGGCATTTGCGCCGACTGACATTCCCCTGAATTTCCGCTGCGCCTCTCACGGAGCGGCCCTCGTCATGCCCGGAGTTAACACGGTACTGCTGGCCGCTGCGGCCACCGCTGCGCCGGACGTCATCGCGATCGCGGCGACCGTGTCCGGCGACGGCGTGGTCGCCGTGCCGGGCAGCGGCGGCGCGGCGGCCTTCGCCGCCGCCACGGCGAACGTCGGCAGTGCGGATACCATCACCGTGACGGCGGACTCGGGAGGAGCAGGGCTGTCGCTGGAGTTGAACGTATGCGAGACGGTGACCGCCACCGGCGCATGCAAGAGCCCCCCGGCGCCGCAAGTGGCGCTGCAGATCGCCGCCGGCGAGACGCGTTCCTTCGGCGTTTTCCTCCGGGCAACCGGCCCGATACCATTTCGGCCGGCCGCCAACCGGGTTTACCTTCGACTGCGCGATTCCGGCGGTCTGGTTCGGGGCGTAACGAGCGTCGCCGTCACCACCCAGCGGTAGGCCGGGTGTAGACTGCCGGCAGTCGATGCCGCCGTCCGCCTGAACCTCCAGGGGCGGCGGCGGCTTGACTTTGGCGCGTCCCCCTGCACGTCCCCGCGCGGGTAGCGGAGAGTGCGGCCTGGAATCGCGCAAGATCGCGGCCGCGCGGCCGATAATGGGTCGGGCGACCTGGAACGTGGGTGAGCGCCGTCATCCGGGCCAGCGACCTCTGGGTATCGACTGCCTGTCTCCCTTCCGGGATGCCACCGATGAAATCATTCCCCCATCGTTTCCTGCGGCAAAGCGCGGTCGTTCTCGCCATCCTCGGTCTGATCGGCAACCTGACCGGTGCGTGCCTGGCCGCTTCCTTCGAACGCAAGGACCGCCGCGTCCTCGCCGCTGAGGCGGACACCATCGTCGTCGGGCGCATTCGTGAGCAGCAAAGCCGTCGCCTCCCGGCGGGCTTGATCGTCACCGACTTCACGATCGAGGTGGATCAGAGGATCAAGGGCTCCGGCACCGGACCGACCGAAGTGATCACCATGGCCGGCGGGACGGTCGGCGCCGAGTCCCAGGACATCGTCGGTTTCCCGAAACTCATTGCGGGCGCGAAGTACGTGCTGTTCATCGGCCGACAGCGTGCCGCGGTGGTGCCGTTCGTCGGCGGCCATCAGGGCCTGTACCGAATCGAGCGCGACCCCGACACGCAGGAAGACGTCGTCGCGGACGCATCCGGCATCCGGATTGCCGAAGAGGCCGCCGCCGCTTCCAGCCCGGGGCCGGAAGCGGCAGGAAAGGCCGGCCGGCGCGGCAGGTTGCGTCTGAGTGACTTCGTCTCGGACATCCGCCAATCCCTGGAACGTTGAACGACCTCTCGACGCATGGCTGCGAACATGTCCGCGAAATCCGGTCTGCGCTGCGCTTCATCCGCACGACTCCTCCGTGACCTGATCGAGAGCAGCGCTCAGCTTGTCCTGCGGGCATGCCGGCCGGCGCGGAGCGAAGGCGGGTCGGGCAGGGACCTGCGTTTGTCCTTGGCGGCGGCCGCGTTCGCACTGGCTGCGGTCGACGCGGCCATGGCATTCAGTCTGCGGCCGACTCCGCCGCGCAACCGGCTCACGATGAACCTGCTGCTCGGGGAGACGCCGAAGACGTTCATCGATCCCGGTCCGAATACCTGGAACGAGGCGGCGATACAGGCCCTGCAGGGCTGGGACGGCGTCGGCATCGGCGACCCGCGCGATCCGATCTTCTTTTCCTGGCGCGGCGGGCCGGGAGAGGTGAGCCCTGCGACAACGTACGCCGATCCCTGCTCCTTCGACGGCGTCAGTGCCGTCGTGTTCATGGCGAGCTACTGCGGTCTGCCTTTCGGCGAGGCCATCGCCATCACCATTTCGCGTTCGATCGTGGAGGCGACCACTACCCGCACCGTCGAGACGGACGTCATTTTCGATTCCTCCCGCGATTGGAATGTCTATTCCGGTCCGATCCAGGCAAGCGAGTCGGGGGGGGCGTTGCTCGACCTGCGCCGGGTTGCGCTGCACGAATTTGGCCACGCGGCCGGCCTGAGCCACCCGGACGATGTCGGACAGACGGTCTCTGCCATCATGAACAGCCATATCACGACGATCGAAACGACCCAGGGCGACGATATCGCCGGCGCGCATGCCGTCGCGTGGTCGGCTGCGCCCACCCAGGCGCTCTTCTCATCCCTCCTGCCGACCAGCCGCTCGGTGACGGTGGGTACTCCCGCCACCGTATTCGCCACCATCATCAACGGCGGCACCGACGTGGCGGTCGATTGCGGAATTTCGCTCGGCAGTGCGATTCCCGCGAGCCTTGCGTACCAGACCACCGATCCGGCCACGAACCAGGTCGTCGGAACGCCCAACGCGCCGGCCAGCCTCGCTCCCGGCCAGTCCCAGAGCTTTGTGCTTGCGGTGAACCCCAACGCAGCCTTCGCCGCCACCGACGTAAGCTTCAACTTCGATTGCGCCAACAACACTCCGGCGACCGTGCTGAGCGGAGTCAATACCCTGCTGCTGTCAGGCAACGATGCGCCTGTCCCGGACGTGATCGCGCTGGTTGCGACGGCCTCCAATGACGGCATCGTCAATGTTCCCGGCAGCAACGGAACCGGGGCATTCGCGGTGGCTTCCGCCAACGTCGGAGCAGGCGGCGACATCGCGGTGAGCGCGGATACCGGCGCAACGCCGCTGCCGCTGAACCTGAGCGTGTGCCGGACCAATCCCGCGGACGGCCGCTGCCTTCAGCCGGCGGCCGCGTTCGCGTCGATGACGATCGGCGGCGGCGATACGCCCACCTTCGCCGTCTTTCTGGAGGGCGGAGGCACGGCGGTTCCGTTCGATCCGGCCCGCAATCGCGTATTCGTGCGCTTTCGCGATGCGAGCGGCGCCGTGCGCGGTGCGACCAGCGTCGCCGTGCGAACCCTGTAAGGGAACCTGGGCGACCGTCCGATTCCGATTGCGGGTAGTTTGGGCAGGTCGAGTCTCCCCCGCGTCACGTCCGTGTTGCATCCGCGCAACTGACGGTAGCCTCCCCGTTCGATTCACGACCAATTACATTTGGATAACCGGGCAGTTGGCCGGACAATCCAGGGCAGCAGGTCGCATCCCCACCCCGTTCCGGGGTGAAGCCGATAGCCGTCGATTGGCCGATGCGGCAGACACCGGGGCGCAGGGCGGACGATATCGCCCAGACCGGATCCGCTCTCCAGGGAGGAAGAAGCCACATGATGGGAAGCAAGAAAAACCGCCTGTTCGGGCTGCTGCCAGTTTTGGTCCTGGCCCTCGGCGCATTCGTCGCCAGCCCTGCCCACGCCGCCGAGGAACCAGGTGGCGACAAACCGTCACGCAACACGGATCTGGTTCTCAAGGGCGATGCGGTATGCACCAGTTGTCACGACGAGACCGAAGCGTATCCGGTCCTGTCCATCGGCAAGACCCGCCACGGCGTCGTCGCCGATGCCCGGACTCCCAGCTGCACCGGCTGCCATGGCGAGAGCAAGGCGCACCTCGACAAGCCCAAGGGGGTACGCGTAGCACCCAAGCCGGACATCGTCTTCGGCAAGCGCACGGCGACGCCGGTCGAGCAGCAGAACGAAACCTGCATTGCCTGCCACAAGGGAGGCAAGCACATTCATTGGGCCGGCAGCACGCACCAGGCGCATGACGTAGCCTGCACTTCCTGCCACCAACTGCATGTCGCCCACGATCCGGTGCGCGACAAGCTCACCCAGTCCGAAGTCTGTTTCACCTGCCACAAGGAGCAGCGGGCCCAGATCAGCCGGCCTTCGCGCCATCCCGTCAAGGAGGGGAAGGTGGCCTGCTCGGATTGCCACAACTCGCACGGCGGCGCCGGTCCGATGCTGATGGTGCGGGACAGCGTCAATGAGACCTGCTACACCTGCCACATGGAGAAGCGCGGCCCCTTCGTCTGGAACCATCAGCCGGTGACCGAGGACTGCTCCATCTGCCACAACCCGCACGGCACGACCGCCGACAATCTGCTCAAGGTCCGCGCCCCCTTCCTTTGCCAGCAATGCCATGAGCCCACCGGTCACAGGGGCGGCATTCCCAGCGTCACCGGCCTCAGCAGCTTCAGCACAAGCGGTCGGGGCGCCACCCTGGCGCGCTCCTGCATGAATTGCCATACCCAGATCCACGGCAGCAACAACCCGGCGGACGGTGCCGCCGGCCGGATCTTCCAGCACTGAGGGGGAGCGGAAAATGAAAAAGATGTTGGCCCCGGCCCGGATGATCCGGCTCACGGCAATCGCTTTCGCGCTGCTCGCTGCCTTCGGCCCGGTGCATGCGGAGGAGGCCGCGCAGGCGGTCGAACGGCTGACCAAGCCGGAAAGCACGGTGCAGTTCGGAGCCGGTTATGTCGACCAGGACAACCAGCGCTTCGGGCAGTACACCGGCCTGCGCGAGGCGGGCGTGTATGGCATCGCCGATCTGGACTTGGTGCGACGACTGGGCGAGACGGGCACCGAGCTTCGCCTCACCGGCCGCAATCTCGGGCTCGCCGACGGGGAGGCCCGCTTCGAGCACCGGCGCCAGGGCGACTGGGGATACTTCATCGAGTTCGGCCAGACGCCCGACTACAGTCCCTACATGGTGAACACGCGGCTCACGGGAATCGGTGGCACCTCCCAGACCGTGAATGGCGCGTCGAGTGGCCAGGACGTGCAGTTGAAGACGGTGCGCAAGACCGCCACCCTCGGCTTCGAAAAGCTGCTGCCGGCCGGTTTCGACGTCCAGGTTCGCTTCCGCAACGAGGACAAGGACGGGTCGCGGCTGTTCGGCCAGGGCGCGCTGGGACGCATCAATTTCCTGACGGAACCGATCGACAGCACTACCCAGCAACTCGAAGCCACGGTCGGCTATACCGGGGAAGCGCTGCAACTGTCCGGTGGCTATTACGGGACTTCCTACAACAATCACGACACCCGCCTCGACGTCACGGGCGGAATTGCAGGCCTGACGCCGCTCGCCCTGCCGCCGGGCAACGAATCGCACCAGTTGTTTCTGTCCGGCGGTTACAGTTTCACGCCGTCCACGCGCGCGACGTTCAAGGTGGCCTACAGCCGTGCGACGCAGGACGATGCGTTCATCGTACCGGCGGCGAGCACGGTCGGGCGCAGCGCTCTGGGGGCGCGCGTTGACACCACTCTGGTGCAGGCCGGACTGACGGCGCGGCCCCTGCCCAAGCTCTCGCTGCGGGCTGACCTGCGGTACGAGGACCGGGACGACAAGACGCCGGTCGCCGCCTATTTCACATCGCCCGGGTCCCTGGCTACGACCAACGGCGAGAACACGCCCGATTCCCGCACCACGACCTCGGGCGTGCTGGAGGCCGGCTACCAGCTGCCGATGGGTTTCCGCGTCCTCGGCGGGATTGATATGTCGCAGCGCGATCGCAGCTATCCGGCCGTCCGTTCCGTCAGCTATCGCGACCAGACCGATGAGACGGCCTATCGGGTAGAACTGCGCCGCAGTCTTTCGGAAACGGCCACCGGATCCCTGTCCTACGCCCACAGCGAGCGCGACGGCTCGGACTACCTGCTCAACCTGCTGCTGAACGGATCCCTGGGAAGCAATCTGGTCAATCCCCTGAACCTCGCGGACCGCGAGAGAGACCGGATCCGGCTCACGTTGAACTGGACGCCGATCGAGGCGCTGTCGATCCAGTTCATGGCGGACGACGCCCAGGACGACTACAGTGGCCGCAGCCTGGGCCCGCGCGAGGGAAGCGCGAACCGCTATGCCCTGGACGCCACTTACGCCTTCAGCGAGGCTTGGCAGGCGAGTGCCTGGGCATCGTGGGATGAAACCCGCTCCAAGCAGTCGAGCCAGGACTCCGCACCCTTCGGCGCACTATGGAGCGGCGACCTGAGCGGCAGCGGCGATGCCTACGGCGTGGGAGTGCGCGGCAGGCTGACCAGCGCGCTGGACATCGGTGCCGACTTCCAGTACTCCCACGACACCAACGAATACCGGCTGCAGGCCATCACGGGTGCGCCCCTGACCTCGCTGCCCGACACGTTCTACAAGCTCACCAGCCTGAAGCTGTTCGCCAAATATGCATTGCAGCCCAACGCGGGCGTCCGCGTTAACTACGAGTACAACCGCTTCAGCACCGACGATTGGACCTGGACCAGCTGGACCTATTCCGACGGTACGCGGGTGACCGAGAGCCCGACGCAGAAGGTGAACTACATCGGTCTGTCCGGCTACTACCGGTGGTGGTAGCCGCTCGCCCGCAACGACCGGAGCCAGACGGGACACAACCAGGCAGCCCGGCACGTTCGGCACGGCCCGAATTCAGCGCAGCCAGCGCAGCCGGCGTCGCAGCCCGCCCAGGCCTTCGCTGCGCAGGATGCGCACCGAAGTAAGATAGCTGCTGGGGCGCAGGACGCGCTTCATCACCCCGCGCACCGTCCGGGCTCTGGGCAGGGCGCGCTGCCCGCCTGCGCTGAACGGCGCCGTGGACTGTTGGAGCGCGGCAGCGTCGAGCGCCTTCTGCCACGCCTGCGCCGCCACCTCCATCGAGAATCGCTCCTGACTCATGCGGCGGGCTTCCTCCGCCAGGCGCCGGCGCAGTGCCGCCGAGCCGATCAGTTCCCGCAATGCGGCGACCGTGGCGTCTTCCTCGTTGGCCACGAGCAGACCGTTGGCCCCGTGCTCGACCACATCCGCGTAGGGTGAAACGTTGGAGCAGACGACGGGAATCCCGGCCAGCGCATAATCGACGTACTTGATCGCGCTCTTGCAGGAACTGAAGTGGGAGTCGTCCAGCGGGATCAGGCCGATCGAATTGTGCTGGGTGCTGATGAACTTCTGGAAGTCCTCGTAGGGCAGCATGCCGATGTGGGCGACGGGCACGCCGGCGGCCTGCAGCGCCTCGCCCGGCGGCCCGATCGCCACGATCCGAACGCCGTCGCCGAACTCGCTGCAGACGCGCTTCAGGGCGGGTACCAGGAAGTCGACCCGCACGGAATCGGAAGAGGCCACCAGCAGGGAAACGGCATCCCCATCCCGGTGGTTGACCGGAGGCCGATGGTTCTCCGTGCAGTTGGGAATCACGAACAGGTGCCGGCTGTAGGGTGCAAGTGCCTGCCGCAGCCGCTCCGTGCTCACCGTCACCGCGTCGGCGCACCGGAGGATTGCCTGCAGATGGCCGCGGTTGCGGTGGCAATATTCGGCCGAAGCGAGGAAGGGCGGGACGTCGAGCAGGAAGTCGTCGATGTCGAAGATGACCGGTATGCCGCGCGACTGAATCGACTCGACCAGTTCATGCACGGATTCATCGGCCAGGCGCTGCACGATCACGACGTCCGCCCATTCGAGATCCTGGTCCGACACGTCGAAGAGAGGGACCAGCCTCAACTGCCCGCCATGGCGGGAGCGCCAGGCGGTCAAGGGCGCCCGCAGGCGCACCGCGGCAAGGCTGGAATCGGGCAGCGGCAGGGCGCACAGGACCCTGAAATTGCCGTCCAGGAGGTATGGTTGGTTGGCTGCCGGCGCATCGTCAACGGGCCTTGCGGCAACTACGTACTGGAACGCCAGCGCGGTATCGTCCCGGCACAGCGGCGCGATCGCCTTGCCGGTCTGCACCGCGCTCGGGATCCCCGTCTGCGCGGCGGGCAGTTCCACGTATTCGAGACGCCGCAGGGCGAGGCCGGCGCTGGAGAACAACTCCACCAGCGTGCTGCGCGCGAAAAACCGCAGATGGGTGCGATCCATGATGCCGAGATCGCTGTAATCCCAGCGCCCTTCGAGCAGCATCGCCCGCACCGCGACGTGGGCGACGTTCGGAATCGACGCCACCACCATGCCGCCCGGCGCCAGGATCGATCGGCAGCGTCGTAGCACGGTTACAGGATCGGCCAGATGCTCCAGCACATCGCCGAAGACGATGCAGTCGAAGCGCTGGTCGCCGGCGTCCCGGGCATCGAGGAAGATCTCGACCGGGCCTTCGAAAACCTGGTCGAGGCGGGTTCGCGCCAGCGCCGCGGCCGCAGGATCGTGCTCGATGCCCCAGACGGTGTAGCCATGATCGCGCAAGGTCTCGCCGAAATAGCCGCTGGCGCAGCCGACCTCCAGCACGCGCCGGACATTCGTCCCTCCCTCCTGGCGGATCAGCTTGAAGGCGATGGTATGGGAGTTGTTCGCCACCTCCAGGTCGATCGCGCCGCGATACTTCAGTTCGCCCGCGTGATTCATCCCTCGCCCCTCGTCTTCATTTCCGTTTGCTTCATCCCTCAGCGGCGCCGTGGCCCCTTCAGTTCCACCATCATTTCGCCCAGACGGCCACCCAGTTCGGAGATTCGCCCCAACTCGGCGGCCAGCGCCTCATTGAGCGATATGCCGTGGGCTCCGATCTTCGACAGGGCGCTGACGGCTTCGACCAGGGCGCCGGTGGCAGTGCGGAGGTCCGACGCCATTCCCGCCCGCTGCTCTGTCATCTGCTCCAGCAGGGCGACGAGGCTGGCAACGACGACCGGGCCCGTGACCACTTCATCGCCTGCATCGAGGGGCGCCGCACTCGCGTCCGCCGGGGCCGCGCCCACTACCAGGGCGGAGCCTGCCCGCCGCAGGTAGCCGCTGGGGTTGAAGGTCATCAGGTATTTCTCCCGGGAGCGGTCCGGCACGAACTCCGGACGCTGTTCGAGAAACTGCCTGACGGCTTCCAGCGGACCGCGCGAGGTCTCGGGATGAACCGGATGGCCGCTCAGGTTCGTGTCCTCGACGATAAGGTAGCTGTCCTCGCTCACCAACCCGCTGTACTGCTCCAGTTCGGCACTCACATGCTCGAACGAGTGGTCCGAATCGAGGATCACCATCACCTTGCGCGCGGCGTGGGCCTTGGAGCGCGCCTGATCAAGAACCTCCGGATCGACGCTGGAGCCCGTCAGATAGGTGACGCGGGGATGGGCCGGACGTTCGCGCTGCTCGATATCGACGGTGACGACGTTGCCCTGGCCCAGCAAATCACACAGGTGGGCAAGGTAAAGTGCGCTGCCTCCCGCAAATGTTCCAGTTTCGATGATGAGATCGGGCCGTAGCTCGTTCAGCATCTCCTGGTAAACCCACAGATCGAGGGGACACTTGAGGCAGGGCACGCCCATCCAGGACGTATTCGCATAGAGCGGCTGCCCGTGCGCCGGGCCGTTGTAAAAGAGCGTGTGGAATTCCCTGAGGATCAGCGATTCATACCGATTCATCGGCAAGCCTCCGCATGTCGATGTCCAGCATGGGAACGCCGACCAGACCCGTGCATACGCTGCTGGACAGCGATTTGATGGCCATTGCGTCGTGAATCCAGTGCTGCTGCACGTTGTCCTCCTGTGTTCCCTCGGCGATCGCCACCGTCACGGAGTAGTCCCCGCGCGGCAGGATCGGCATCTGAAAGGTGAAGCGCGTCTCCCACAGTTGTCCCGGCCCGAAGCGCGGCGGACCGTCACGATATGTGAGATACGTGTTGTCACCGAAGAGCGCCTGGCCCAGCCGATCCTTCAGTATGAAGCCGACGATCGGCCGTTGCAGTTCTTCCGCCGGCTCGACCACCACCGACAGGCGCACCACTTCGCCGCCGATCACGGACTGCAGCCGCCTGCCGTCCTCGTCGCTGAGGAATACATCCCGCACCCGCGCCCCGCCCTTGCCGAAACCGGAGGCGCGATCGTCGAAGGCGAACAGCCGCAGCTCGTTGCGCACGTCCGTCCGGTTGATTTCCTCCCAGCGCGGATCGACCATCCTTTCGCCCCGGGTCGCAGCGGGTGCTCGCACGGAAGGCGCGGATTCGCCCTGACGGATCTCCACCGCAGCTGCAAGGTACTCTTCGCACACCTCCTTGGCGGGGCCGAGGCGTTTCGTCCTGCCGTGATCGAGCCAGAGCGCGCGGTCGCACAGACTGGTGATGGCGCCCATGTCGTGACTCACCAGCAGCAGCGTCCCGTGCTCGCGGAACTGCCGCAGGTAGCGCATGCACTTCTGCACGAAGTACACGTCGCCGACGGCGAACACCTCATCCACCAGCAGCACGTCCGGGTCCAGATGCGCCGCGACCGAGAAGGCGAGCCGCACATACATGCCGCTGCTGTAGGTCTTCACCGGCTGGTCGATGTAATCGCCGATCTCGGCGAAGTCCTCGATGGCGCGGATGCGCTTCTCGATCTCGGCCGGCGAGACGCCGTAGATTCCAGCGGTGAGCCGGATGTTCTCCCGTCCCGAGAACTCCGGGTTGAAGCCCGTACCCAGTTCCAGCAGCGGAAACACCCGTCCCGCTATCTCGACCGTACCATCGGTCGGTTCCAGGGTGCCGCAGATGATCTGCAGCAGCGTCAACTTTCCCGAGCCGTTGAGGCCGATGACGCCCAGCGTCTCGCCGCGGCCGACGGCGAACGAAATCTCCCGCAGGGCCCAGAACTCCCGGAAGTAGCGGCGCCTGCCGCCGAAGAACAACTGCTTCAGCCGGTCATGGGGGCGTGCGTAGAGGTGGTAGCACTTCGCTACCGAGTTGACAACGATGCAGGGCTGTTCGGACACGACCTGAATCCAACCGGGAAGACTGCCGCCGGGCCGGGGAGTCGGCGGACGACTTGATGCCGGGCAGACTGAATCTGGGCCACCGCCCAAGCGCCTACACCGGCGCAATCCGCCGAATCATACCCTTGATCGCCGGTGAGCAGCAGCTGGTTGGTCCGTGGCATCGTCCCGCACGCGTAGTCACTGGTGCGCCGTGCGCACCAGTTCAACCGCCAACGAGCGCGGCGCACAACGCACCCTGCGGCGTATAGCCCGGTAAGGCCGGCCGCGCTGGTCATGACGATCGGAGCGCCCGAGGCGATGAATTTGGGCACTGGGTTGAGGTCGTGACGATCGCCTGAATGGCGACCATCGACCCAAGGCAGACTCTCGACTGAATAGATAATGAATCTCGGAAGCGACTAGATCGCAATTTTCTTGCGGGCGCTGGAAATGCTTTCTAACTGTGAAGCTCGCTTCTCTTCAGGATCTGTATTTCTGGATAGTCGTTGAAGTGATACCATGAATTCTAGTGAATTGTATTCAGTATCAGAAAAATCGAGCACCCTAAAGTCAAGCAATCCCAATTGACTCGCTTCTTCCATGATAGTTAAGAAACTATTTGGCGTCATAATATTAACGTGGACGTCATTGTAGTCATCGGATGTCAAATACTCTTCTGATTTCTTTAGGGCCTCCTGTATCGACCCGTGATGAACTAATTCTTTCGGATCAAGTTTTCCACTCCAAGCTTCAAACAAATCGACTTTGGTTGCCAAAGAAACTTGATCAAAAATATCCCTAATGCCTGGTCGGCGCTTGTCAAGCAGGTAAGCCTCAACCAGAGTTCCAAATGATGTTAAGTCTCTCTTGAAATCGAATGTATATCGTTTGTCGGGAATGGCTAAGGATAGAACCCCCCCATCCTTTAGAACTGATGCAATCTCAAGCAACCAGCCTAGCATATTCGGCACATGCTCAATCACATGGGAAGCGATAACATAATCGAACATCCTGCCGTTCACCAATTCCGGTAACGTCTGCTTCCCCCAAACATAGTCGGTTTCAACAATTCTTGCTAAATCTACATTTGGGTCGTCCTTATATTTCTCGCGAGATTGTTGGGCGGTCGCGAAATCAACGTAAAAAACACGCCAATTACTTTCATTCTTGAGAACGATTGGATTACAAAGAGCCCCAATTTCTAGGCCATCTTGGCTTAATGGAACTATAGCACGCAATAACTTTTCTTTGCGTGACGCAACTTCTGGATTCTTTAACAAGCCTCTAGCAGAAGCAAACGTCAAGACCCTTTCCTTTACGAAAACAGGAAGCCTGCTAAACCATTTTCTCGCGTAGTATTTAATGGGTTTCATATCGATTGAGCAAGAGTCTGAAAAACATTGATAGCTTGGTACTGAAGTCGGTTTAGCAGGTTTTAGATAGATCTCAAGCCTAAACCGCATAAAGATTTGATGTAGTCCATAATAGACTGTATTTCGATCGCGCCTATGAGTTCAACCTCAAGATGAGCAATGCCTGTCACATAAGGAACACGGGGGCTATGGATACATTGCGCACACCGTCGGGCGGCAAGACTACCGTCAGGGGATGCTGATCGCAAGGCGCTGCGCAGGAACCGTCCTGGACGGGGGCACAGCGTTCGCCAAGTCCTACTTGCAGGTGCCGGTCGACGAAATCGTGGTGTCCGGGGAAACCGCCACAGTCAAGGGCAGTTTCACCGCTCCGACCTCGGCCATCGCGGAAAAGAAACAGGGCACCGATCGGGTGCCCAGCTTCATGGGTGATTGGCGCGCCTGCGCTCGCACCAGCCGGGAGGAAGGTGATCAGCTCCAATCCGCGTACGCCTGACGCAGAAGAATCGACGCAATGCAGTTCCGACGTGTCATTGACATTTTTCATTGACCGCCCGGCGACGGCAGCATATACGATGAAACTGGTGTAGGCGATTTCAGCGTCGCTGGTCCGGCATCGGTAAAGTCATGGCTCCCGAACTCCGAGGACGAAAGGGCTGTCTCAGGGCTGGTCCCTTCGTCCGGCACACAGGCAAGAACGATCCCCGCGAGTCGCGGGCGGCGAGGCGCATCCTCGCGCGCAGCCGCGTGGCGATTGATCTTGGGCGCGCCGGCCGCCTTGCTTCACAAGCTCCCGATCTTCCTACATCGACCTTTTCTTGCGCCACGCCGGCGGCGTGTGCGTGAGAACCCCAGCAGAGGAAACCGCATGACCACGACCCACCCGAATCGCCAAGCAGAGCACGAATTGCCCAAACCCTCGCTTCCGTCCCCGCCGGCGCGCGCACTTCGCATGGCGCTGGCGGCGTGCGCCGCATTCATGCTGGCCATGCCGCTCGCACCCGCTTTCGCCCAGGGCGCGCCGGCAAAGGCGAAGAGTGGCGCTGCGCCCTCGGCGATTCGCCTGGAGACGGATGCGGCGACCGGCGGCATCCGGCTGGAGGCGAAGGGGGCGCTGCTGCGCGACGTGCTGGAGAAGCTCGCGGCGCGGGCGAAGTTCACGGTGGAGGGAGCCGACAGCCTGACCGAGGGCGAACGGGTGGCGGTTTCCAAATCGGGGCAGCCCGAGGTCCTCCTCGAAGCCTTGCTGTCGAACTACAACTACAGCATCGCCTTTGCCGAGGACGCGCCGCGAGTGGCGGCGGTCATCATCACCGGCAAGCGCTCGCTGATCACCACCGATGCGCCGCTGCCCCCAGGTGACCCCGCGCGGCCGAGCCGGGAGACCCCGGTCCGCGTCGAGCCGCCGCTGCCGGTGGCGAGCCCGGAACCGGCGCCGACGCGGGACGAGCCGCGCGAGAGCTTCGCGGCGCCGGCGTCGACGTCGACAACGACCATGTTCGGCGCTGCGCCGACGGGCGAGACGTCGACCCGCTCCCTGGACCAGATCCTCGGCACCCAGATCGCGCCGCTGCAGGCAACCGACCGCAACGGCCTGTCGCGCATGGTGCGCCAGGCGACCACCAGCACGACGCCGTCCACGACAGCGGCGCCCGACCTGCGCGACGCGACGCAGCGGGCGGTGCAGGACCTGCAGAAGTTGCTGGAATCGTTGCGGGCGGTCGAGGGCAAGGCCAAGTAACGTGAATCATCGAACGCAGCGATCGACACCGCCAAACGCACGGAGAGAATACATGCACGCCTTCCGGTCCAGATGCGGGATAGCCCTGGTGATCGGCTTCACGCTCGCGTTCGCGATTCCGGCAGCGGCCCAGACTTTCCGTGCCGCCGATTATCTTCCCCTCGATATCGGCACCAGTTGGACCTACACCCAGGGCGGAACGACCGCCGAGTTGTGGCAAGTCCTGCCGCAGACGGCGGTGGTCAACGGCATCACCACCCGCATCATCGGCTCCTCGCAGGGAGAAGCCTTCTACATGACCAACGACGCGGAGGGTCTGAGGGAGCACCAGGAGTCGGTCCCGAGTGCCACGGTTGCGGGCGCCACGGACACCCTGCGCTTCACGCCCTTCAAGTTCGCCGACGCGCTGTTTTCCCTCGGAACGACCGTCCAGAGTTCGGGCAATGTCTTCCTGAACGGGAATTTCGTTGGCACCTACACTGGAACCTCGCAGATTGTCGGAACGGAACGGGTGACCGTGCCGGCGGGAACCTTCGACACCATCCGGACCCATCGCACGATGCAGTTTTCCCTCAGCGTAGGGCAGTTGGTGGATGACACCGACTTCTGGCTGAGCAACGGCGTCGGCATCGTCAAGACCATCCAGGTTTCGTCGATCCTGGGCGGATGCTACGATGGAACTGGTCGCCTCGAACCGGTTGCCGGCTTTGCACGCTGCGGTGCTGCCGGCGAGCCGTTCGGCGCGGGTGGGCAATCCGGTTACCGCTTTCGCCATGGTCATCAATGCCGGACCCACTGCCGCGAACGCCTGCGGCATCGCGCTGAACAGCCCGATTCCGGCCACGATGAACTACCAGACCACCGACGAGACCACCAATGCGCTCACCGGCACCGTCAACACGCCGGTCAGCATCCCCGCCGGTGGCCGCCAGAGCTTTGTCATCGGCGTCACCCCGTCCGATGCATTCGTGCCCACCGAGGTCCAATTCAGCTTCGACTGCGAGAACAGTGCGCCGGCCGGGGTGCTGGTGGGGATCAATACCCTGCTGATGTCGGCCTCGAACATGGCGGTGCCGGACCTGATCGCTCTCGCCGCCACCACCGGCAACAACGGCATCGTCGACGTCCCCGGCGTCGGCGGAGTCGGTGCCTTCGCCGTGGCCTCGGTCAATCTCGGCAGCGGCGGCTCCATCACCGTCAGCGCGGACGCGGGTTCCGTTGCGGTCCCGGTGAACCTGAACGTGTGCCAGACCGACCCGCAGAGCGGCATCTGCATCGGGGCGCCGGCTGACTTCGGTGAGCACCCTGGTCAACACCAACCAGACGCCCACTTTCGGCGTCTTCGTCCAGGCAAACGACGCGGTACCGTTCAGCCCCGGTGTGAATCGAATCTACGTGCGTTTTCGCGACATCACCGGCACCGTGCGCGGTGCCACGAGCGTGGCGGTGCGGACCCTTTAGCAAGGCAGTGTGGCGCATTGAACTGAATTGAATCGACAACGGAGGTATGGTGGATGGCGGCAGGAAAGGCAGCCAGCATTTGATTGAAGGAACGCTTGCGCGAACAAGCGTCGGATCAATAATAGCAGCGGAGGTCGATCATGAAATCCAGGCTTTTCTCCATCGCAATCTGTACTGCGGCTCTGTTCTGCGGTGCTCCCGCCGCGACAGCCCAAACCATCAACGCGCTCGAATACTTCCCTCTGGTTCCCGGGGCGGCTGAGACGTTTTCCGATGGCAGCAGCCTCAATTCCACTGTGGTGAACGGGAGTCCGGTCGCCGCTCACGAAACCGTCTTCGCAACCCCGATTACCGACCCCTACGGCAATCGGGAGTACTACACCAGTGACGGCAATGGCGTTTCCCTGCATCGTCTGGAAAGCCCGCCAATGTTTGGCGACGATCCTGCGACCACCGATACGGTGACGATGTTCCGCTCAAATTCCGGCAGCGGGATCAAGCTGATGAATTCGACGGCAACGATTGGCAGTTCCGTAGTGACCAACACGAATGGTCACGCCGTCTCGGGTGCGGGATTGAGCCCGTCTTGCGAGAGCTGCCATTCGGCGAGTGGGTTTCCGCAGTTTCGAATGGTGGGAACTGTGACAGTCGAAGGTGTGGTACCCGTCACCGTTCCGGCTGGCAGTTTCGCGGACGCGCTGCAGTTGCTCCTGAGCTTCGAACTGAGAGATAGGGCGAGCAACACGCTCATCGGCACCCAGTCCTCGCGCATGTGGCTGGGCAAAGGCGTGGGAAGGATCAAGGAAACGGACCTGACCGACAATTCGACGGTCGATCTCACCTGGTCGAGCGCCCTGCAGCCTCAGCCGCCGGTGGTGTTCGCCGCCACGCTGCCGACCAGCCGGTCGGTTCAGGTCGGGGTTCCCGCTACGATATTCGCCACCATCATCAACAGCAACAGCACTCAAACGGCGACCGGTTGCCGGATCCATCCGTTGTCGAGCATTCCGGCCACCTTCGTCTATCAGACCACCGATCCGGCGACCAACTCCCTGACCGGAACCCTGAACACGCCGGCGGATATTCCTCCGACGAGGTGGCAGAGCTTCGTCATCGCCCTCACCCCTACCGGAGTGTTCGGCCCGACCGACGTCCGCTTCGGCTACACCTGCACGAATACGAACGTGGCGCCGATCAACATCGGTCTCGATACGCTGCTGCTGTCCGGGTCTGCGACGCCGGTGCCCGACGTGATTGCCCTCGCTGCCACACTCAAGAATGACGGGATCGTCGATATTCCCGGCGCGACAGGCACCGGAGCCTTCGCCGTGGCTTCGGCGAACGTCGGAACCGGCGGGACCATCACGGTGAGTGCGGACACAGCCGGTACGGTCCTTCCGATCAGCCTTACCCTCTGCCAAACGGACTCCGGTTCGGGGGCCTGCCTTGGGTCCTCAGCTCCCTCCGTCACTACCACGATCAATGCCGGCGGCACCCCTACCTTCGCCATCTTTGTGAAGGGGAACGGTACGGTGCCTTTCGATCCTACGGCAAATCGCATATTCGTCCGCTTCCGGGACGGCAGCAACGTGGTAAGGGGCGCCACCGGCGTGGCGGTCAGGACTAACTGATAGGCCGGAAATCGGCAAGAAACAATTCTGCGCATCGATCGATACGCTGCAGCAGGGAAGGAACGGGGTTCGCGCAACCCCGTTCTTTTTTCGGGCATCGGATTTTCGTGATTGATGTCCGGGATTACGTGGACGGTGTCAGGAAATGGTTAGACGGTGTCCTGTGATTGACCCGTCACGCGCGTTCGTTTATTTTGTAATCGTGTTCCGTGATTGATTTCGGGTAGCAATTCATGAAGCCATCTCTGGCGCTCGCTTCTCATCGGGAAGCCATCCGTCGCGTGGTGGAGACCCACCGAGCCACGAACCCCCGCGTCTTCGGATCGGTCGTCCATGGCAACGATACCGAAAGTAGCGACCTCGATATCCTGATCGACCCGACCCCGGATACCACGCTGTTCGATATCGGCGCAATTCGACACGAACTTCTTCAAATGCTCGGCGTACCGGTGGATGTGCTGACGCCGAAGGCCCTGCCGCAGAAGTTTCGTGACACCGTGCTCGCAGAGGCAGTGCCCCTATGAACCTCGATCAGCAACGTCTGATCGACTATTTGGGCTACATTCTGGCGGCCATCGAGCGCATCCGCCGGTACGTCGAAAATATCGACGAGGTGGCGTTCCTCCAGAACGAAATGGCTCAGGACGCTGTGATCCGCAACTTTGAGATCATCGGCGAGGCCAGCCACAACATCGAGGACCACTACCCCGAGTTCGCGGCAGACCACCCGGAATTGCCCCTGGCGTTTGCCTACCAGATGCGCAACGCCGTAGCGCACGGGTATTTCAAGGTGGACCTGGAAATCGTCTGGAAAACCATTCACAACGACCTTCCGGGGCTGTGCGAGCAGGTGCAAGAGGTTCTGGAAGACCTGCCGCAGGAAATCAGTGGCGACGCGCCGAAGGGCTGAATCCGGCATCCAGCCTAATGGCCTGTGGAAGTCGCCCCGGACGATGCCCATCAACATTCTCAACCTCCCGGCCTACAGTGTCACGTCGTTCCAGGAGAACGACCACGGCTACCTTGTCCGCGCCGAGACGGTGGCCCCGCCCAAGGTCTGCCCCCACTGTCGTTCCGACAGCATTGTCGGCTTCGGCCGGCGCGAGCAGATGGTTAAAGACCTCCCGATCCACGGCAAGCGCGTAGGGCTCTACATCGACACCCGGCGCTTCAAGTGCATGCGGTGCAGCCAGGACCAGCACAAGAAGGCCATCTTCTACGAGGCGCTGCGTGAAATCGACGCGAAGCGGTTGATGACCAAACGTCTGGTGGCTTGCATGGGCAAGCAGGCCATCAATAGGACGCTTTCCGGCATCGCCGAGGAAGTCGGCTGCACGGAATTCACCGTCCGGGCTGTTTTTAGCGTGAAAGTCGCGCCAGCGACTCTCGAAGCGCCCCTCTCCCGGGGGAGCGGGGCTGGGGGTGAGGGAAACGGTCATGGCGAGGCCTTTCACTATTCGGGGTGGCTGGCATTGAATGACCATTAACGCCGTTTCAATCACACGAATCGGGTGCTCCCTTTTTTCGAAGGGAAGATCTCGAATCGGGTCGCCTGCGGCCCCTCAGCCGCAGTCCTAGCTCAAGCAGCGAGCGACCAGATCCATCGTCCTGCGCGTCGCACCGCGATGCCTGGCCGCGAAGGCCAGGCCCGCCTCGCCCATCCGCTTCTGCAATCCGGCGTCGGCCAGCAGCCGCGCCGCCTGCGCCAGCATTTCCGGGGCGCTGCCGATCCGCATCGCGGCGCCTGCGGCGATCGCCTGTTCCGTCGCTTCGGTGAAATTGAAGGTGTGCGGGCCGACCAGCACCGGCTTGCCGACGGCGCAGGCTTCGATCAGGTTCTGCCCCCCCAGCGACAGCAGGCTGCCCCCGACGAAGGCCACGTCGCACGCCGTGTAGTAGGCATACATCTCGCCCATGGAGTCGCCCAGAAAAATCCTGCTCTCCGCCGCCACGGGGACGTTCGCGCTGCGCCTTTGCATGGGAAAGCCGCGGTTCGTGATCAGCCGCGCCACTTCCTCGAAGCGCTGGGGATGGCGCGGAACGATCACCAGCAGGACCTTGTCGGGGAGCCGACCGGGAAGCGCGTCCAGGATCAGCGCTTCCTCGCCGTCGCGGGTGCTGGCGCAGAGCAGCACCGGCCGCTCCCCGATCCGTCGCCGCAGGGCATGGCCGGCTTCGATCTGCGGTTGCGGAGGCACAAGGTCGAACTTCATGTTCCCCAGCGTCGCCACTTCCTTCGCGCCGAGGCTGCGCAGGCGCTCGGTATCCGCTTCGGTCTGGGCGGCGATCATGGTCAGGGACTCCAGCGCTTCGCGCGTCAGCCGGGGCAACCGCGCGTAGCCGCGAGCGGACTTTTCCGACAGCCGGGCGTTCACCAGCAGGAGCGGGATTCCCGCCGCCTTGCAGCCGGCGACGAGATTGGGCCACAACTCGGTTTCCAGGATGAGGCCGATGCGCGGCCGGAAGTGCCGCAGGAATCGCCTGACGGCGAACGGGTAATCGTAGGGCAGATAGCAGCGCTGCACGCGTTCGCCGAACAGTTCCCCGGACGTGGCGCGGCCGGTGGGCGTCATGTGCGTCAGCACGATTTCGTGATCCGGATAGCGCTCCAGCAACTGCGCCACCAGAGGCTGGGCGGCGCGGGTCTCGCCCACCGACACCGCGTGCAGCCAGATCACCGGGCGCTGGGCGACGAAGGGATAGGATCCGAAGCGCTCGCCGACGTGGTTCGCATACTCGGGCTGACGGCGTGCTCGCAGGGCGAGACGAAGCAGGATGAAAGGCAGGAGTAGAAGCAGCGCCAGGCTGTAGGCGAAGCGCGCCATCACGGCAGCAGCGTGTTTACAGCCGCGATGACCTCCTCCGGCGAAGGGGGCGTGCCGATCTGGCCGAGGTTGATGGCGCGCTCGTCGCGGAACACCCCGGTGAACTGGGGGCTGGAACCGCTGAAGATGGCGATTACCGGTCTGCCGAGGGCGGTGGCGAGATGGGTGATCCCGGTGTCGACGCCGACGACGACGCGCGCGCCGGCCAGCAGTTCGGCGATTCCGCGGACCGGGAGCGGGGGCGCCGCGATCGCGCGCCGCATGTTCTGGCACAGGCGCCGCGCGCGGCCGCGTTCCTCGTCGCTGCCTGCGGGCAGCACGCACGCAAGTCCGCGATTGGACAGTTCCGCCGCCAGGGCGAGCCAATGGGTGTCGGGCCAGAGCTTGTCGTCGCGGCTGGTGGCGGTAAGGAGCACCGCGTAATCCTCGGCGGGTAGCCAGTCGGCCACGAGCGGCGGAGCGCCGATGCCGTAGTCGAGCGGTGTGTCGGGCGGGTAGTCGAGGGCCGCCGCGGCGAGCCAGCGGTTACGTTCCACCGCATGCACGTTCCTGGGAATCGTGAAGGTGGCGTCGTAGAACCGCGCCGCCAGCGGCTCGCGCGCCGCCTTGGCGGAGTAGCCGCAATGCCTGCCGTGCGCGATGCGCGCCACCAGGGCGCTCTTGATCAGCCCCTGGGTGTCGATCACATGGTCGTAGCGGTTGTCGCGCAAAGCGTGCTTGAAGGCGTTGATTTCCCGCCAGGTTTGCGGCGACAGCAGATCGCGTCGCCAGCGCCGTACCGCGACTGCCACGACGGTTCGGACGGAGGGATGCAGGCGCGGAATGTCGGCGAACCCTTCCTCCACCACCCAATCCACCGTGGAACCGGGCAGCTTGCGCGCGATGTCGGTGACCACCGGCAGGTTGTGCACGACATCGCCCAGCGAGGAGGTCTTGACCAGCAGGATTGATGTCATCGGCGACAGGCGATGGTGCAGCGCAAAGAGCGCAATTATTCACGCGTCTGCCGGCGGCCGCAAATCACCGCCCTGCCCGCCGCGATTGCGGCACCCCGGCGGCTCACGTAGAACTCGGTGGGATGCGTACTTACCTGAGACCATCCCGTAGGGCGCGCCGTGCGCGCCAATCAACGCCCGGCGCGCACGGCGCGCCCTACGAAATACGATGCCTTCAAGGCGGAATGACGATTCCGGCGCGCCGCGCCCTGTTCGGACATTCGGATGCAATTGCCCCGTAATCAAGCTGCGCAGCCCGGGAGGCAGCCCCTGTCCGCGGTCATCATCACGCTGAATTGCGCGGCGCAGCTGCCGGCTTGCCTCGACAGCGTCGCCTTCGCGGACGAGATCCTCGTGGTGGATTCCGGCAGCAGCGACGGCACCGTCGAACTCGCGCGCAGCCGCGGCGCCCGGGTCGTGCATCAGGACTGGCTGGGATTCGGGCCGCAGAAGCAGTTCGCCGCCGAGCAGGCCAGCCACGACTGGGTGCTGAGCATCGACAGCGACGAGCGGGTTACGCCGGCGCTGCGCGCCAGCATGGAGAAGGCCTTGCAGGCGCCCCAGTTCCGCGCCTATCAGTTCGCGCGCTGCAACCGCTTCATGGGCCGCTACCTGCGCCACGGCGAGGGATATCCGGACTGGAGCCTGCGCCTGTTCGACCGCCGCCATGCGCGCTGGTCGGACGATACGGTGCACGAGCGCGTGATCAACCTGGGTCCGGCCGACCGCCTCGAAGGCGATCTGCTCCACGAATCGGCGGAGTCCCTCGAATCCTACCTCGCCAAGCAGAACCGCTATACCACCCTGGCGGCGCAGGCGATGCTGGCGGAAGGACGCGAGGCCTCCGCCGCACGCATGCTGCTGAGCCCGGTGATGCGCTTCATCAAGATGTATCTCCTGCGGCGCGGATTCCTCGACGGCGTGCCGGGACTGGTTCACGTCGCGATCGGCTGTTTCAACAGCTTCACCAAGTACGCCAAACTGCGCGAGTTCCGACTGGCTTCCGGGGGAAAGGGATGAGCCACCACGACAACGCCGGCCACCGATGCGTTCGGTTACCGTAGGGCGCGCCGTGCGCGCCGTCCCACGAACGGCGGGCGCGGCCCGCCCTACGGATTGCACCTGCAGGGCGGCACCGGCACGGTGCAGCGGGTAATCTTCACAGGCGTCGAGGCAACAGGATGAACCGCCAGGACATTGCCACCCGGCTGGCCGCCTTGCGCCAATCCGGCAGAGTTCGGCTCGACGACGAGGAATGCGCGGCTCTCGCCCATGCGCTCGACAACGTGCCGGCGAGCGAAATTGCTCTTTTCGGCTCGCGGGTCGAACCGGACCGGCGCGGCGGAGACATCGACGTGCTGCTCCTCACCGAAGCACCGGCCTTCGAGACCGCGCAGGCGGTCGCCGTCCGCTTTTTCTCGCGCTGCGAGGAGAAGATCGACGTGGTGGTTGTCCACCCCGGCGCCATCACACCGGAACAGCAGGACTTCCTGAGCCGCATCCACAAGATCGGACTCGCATGAGCGTCGAACCGCTGCTGCTGGGATCGCGGGACAAATTGTTCGCGGCGTTGGAGTTGCTTTTCGCCTCCGCGGACGCCTACTCGGGCTTCGATCCGGCGATCCCCTATACGCCCAAGGAGCGTGAGCCCTTCGACGCCCTGTGCGACCGCTACCTGCGGAGCTTCGAATCCAGTCTCAAGTTCTTTCGCACCTGGGAGCGTGTGCGCGAGGCTGCGCCCTCGGATACGTTTCGCGACCTGCTGCTTCGGATGGAAAAGCTGGGGTTCATCTCCAGCGCGGCAACCTGGCTGACGATGCGCGACCTGCGAAACCGCATCGCCCACGAATACCTGCCCGAAGAACTGCAGAAAATCTACTCTGCCATCGTCGGCACGGCTACGCCGGAGATGCGCCGACTCGCGGCGCGGGTTTCGGCGTCGCTGGCGGCGGCGGAATAGGGGGATGGTCGGTTCGGGCCGCAAGGCGGCGGAACCGCCGCGCCGTGGTGCAGCATGGAGCGCCGGCATCTGCCGCCGGGATGCAAGACGCAAACTTGCCCGCACAAGTAGAATAGGGGGTCGGGATTCGGAGCACCCGCAAAGACCTGTTCCCTGCCGAATCCCTTTCGTCACGCGACGAAGGCGGGCTGCTTCGATCGTGCGCATCGTTGGCGTTTCGATCCACTGTACAGGGTGACCATGAACGGACCCAGGCGATGAAGATTGTTGGCAGGCGCGAGGACAGGCCGATCGAGTTTCACGCGTCGGGAGACCTGCTGGCAGCGGGTGCGCGCTGGAACGAGGGCATGGGGCAGTTACCCGCCGGACGGGCGGCGTGCATCCCGCGGGGCATCTACCGCTTCAAGACCCATGAAGACGCCACGGCACATTGGCTGGATTGCGTCGCGGCGCGTATGGCCGAGATTGCGGATTCGCGGGCTTGAGCCAGTCGTATCCCAGACGTGCGACGCTGGAAGACCTGAAGCGCCTCGCAGGCAGGCTTGACGAGGCTGGAGTGGAATACTTGCTCGTCGGCGCCTTTGCGCTTTACGCGCACGGATACCTTCGCGCCACGGAGGACATTGACCTCTTGGTGCCGATGGGCCGGGACACCGGCGAGAAGATGAAGAGCGCACTGCTGGCGGTGCCCGAGAACTCGGCTTCGGAACTGGATCCGGCCTGGTTCGAGGAAGCTGAGAACATTCGCGTCGCCGGTGACATCGTGGTTAACATCCTGTTTTCCGCCGGCGGAGAAACATGGGAATCGCTGGTTCGCTATGCCGAGACGGTCGATCTCGACGGGGTTCCTGTCAGGACCGTAAGCCTTGAAGGACTACTGAAGACAAAGCAGACCACCCGTGAAAAGGATGTAGCCGATCGAATCGTGCTCGAGCGCGCTCTTGCGCAGATGCGCAAGCGATAGGGCGCAGTCCTGTGCCGATTCGCCTCGCGCCGATGCACGGCATCCGAACTGCGTGGATCGGGAGGCTGCTCCGCTCCGCTGTTATAATCTCGCTGAGTTGTGCGGTGCAGCGTGCAGCCGGAGTCGAAGCTGCGCCTTCGCCGATGAGATAGCCTTGAGAGATTCCGAAAGCGTGGACCAAAGA